>UCHV01000043.1 GCA_900472395.1 Hyphomicrobiales bacterium | reverse complement strand
ATCCTGATTGCCGCGCTATAGGTGCATGCGTTCGTGCCGACCGTTCTGTTGCGGGTGGCCCGGCCTGATGCGTTCGACGGCAATACCGAGCCTCAGCCACCAGACAGAGAGCTTTGACAGATTATAGAGACCGTTGGGAATAGCGAGGGGGACGCCGTTATCGCTTCTGATCTCATTCGGCAGGCCATGCTCAGTAAACAGCCGGCGAAAGGCCTCAAAGACGGCGGCTTCCTTCGTCGATTCGAAGGCCTCGCAGGCAAGCAGATAGCGCGAGGCCTGGTCGGTGACCGTCAATGGGTAACAGTAGCGACCGTTGCCGAGCTTGAACTCGCCCTTGAAGTCAACACACCACAGTTCGTTCGGCGCAAGCTGATGTGAACGCGCCGTGCCATCGGCCTTGCTGCGGCAACGCCGGCGGGCATGGGTAACCAACCCGTGGCGATCGAGGATGGCATGCACAGTACTCGTTGAGGAGATGCGCATGTCGCCGGCGAGCCTGCGGACCAGCAATTCCCTGATCTTGCGTGCGCTCCAATGCGGATTGTCCTTCTTTGATGACACGATCAGCGCTTCGACCTGCGCCGGCAACTGGTTGGCATATCGAACCGGACGCCGCGACCGATCCGTCAGTGCCTCAAGCCCGTCAACCTTGTAGCGATTGAGAATCTTGTATCCGGTTTTACGCGATATGCCGAACTCCCGGAACACATCGCTATCCCTTCGCCCTCAAGCAGACGGACAACAAAGCGTAGACGTTCCTCCATGACCGAAGTCTCTCTCCACGGCATCAACACCTCCCGCAAAACGAAAAGTGTCACCCATGTCCGGTATAAAACGTCACCTGTCTCTCAGAACGGACCCGTTCGAGCTTGCCCAGTGAATGGACACCCTCATTGGACACAATTTCGTTCGCTCGTGAAGCGGAAGCAAACATTCATCCGCGAAAAGGTCTGGCCAAAGCGCCGATATCGAGAGGGATCGCATCGATCACCGTGAAAGTTTCGCTATCAAAGAACGCTGCCGCAACCTACTTCATTCAGATTGCACCTAGCTGTTCTTACAGTGGAGGCGGCGCGCTGTTGCCGCCACCGCGTCTTGCTCGCATTCTGAGGCAGACGATCGCGAGCCACACCGGAAAATGGCGTGGTATCGTCGAAGGTCCATTCCTTCGGAAACTTTCCGCGCACGGTTAAACCGGCGGATCCGACGCCGGTGCCGAGGGTGCACGCTGGCAAAAAGAGACCCGCCGGAGCGGGCCAATTTGGAGTTCGTCAATGGAGAGGCGCCCAGTGAATGCCTTTCATGTGTCCAGCACGGGAGGCTGACCAGATGCCTCATGTCTGCGAACAGGCCGCGGACGAGATAGTTTCATTGGGTCCAAAAGGTTTTTCTGCCTGGTCTTGGACCGAGAGGGGCATTTCACCTGCGGTGTCAAACTTCTTTCGCCCCCAATTCACGATCCAGGCTTTAGCCCTTGTTAGAACATCGTCTGACGACAGCGGCTTGTGTGGTCGGCATATTCGATTGCCCACCCGAAGTCCAACGCATCATTCTTCGCAAGTGCATGGGGATCACCCAAGTGGTCAACGCCACGTTTCTGCGGACGGTCCTCCGATGAGAAGCCGAGAGTAAGGGCATTCATTCCGCGCTGCTGCCAATCAAGTACGATATCGATATCCGCTGCCTTTTCTCATGGATTGGGGAGTTCATACTGGCTTGTGACAATAGTTCGGAACACTCGAAGCGGCGGCTTAATCCCTGTCCAGCCGGAGGTGGATATATCTCATGGAAGAGATCGGGAAGACTTGGCCTCCGCTTTGAGGCGAAACGGCGGCGAGCATTCGGACGCACGATTGGAGCGACTCACCGCTCGGCACGATGGCGACATGGCCGACTTCGCTTCGGATTTATTGGCGACCAGCCTCGAATCTCCGACCCCCCACCGCTCTTTTGTGATGACATGGGTTGATTACGCTCAACAACGATGCCTATCGACCGCTTTGGTTCCAAACCCGTCGCAAGGCACGCTGCGTTTCGCTGCGCTAAACGATTACGGCACGATCATGGTTGTACCTGCGGTGCCGGAATTCCTACGACGCTATCCATGATCACGGCAAATCACCCGCTGGCTTTCGTCTACCGCAGTCGTTATCGCGGTGAGGAAGTTCAGCTCGGACAGAGTTTTGACTGCAGCCGGAGGTTTGGGCTGCCAGTTCGGGTACGGTAGCCGACCGAGAGTGACACATCTATGAAATTACTGCCCGCTTTCACACTCCATTAGCATGCTAGCTCGCATGTATCTGTGAAGCAGGGGAGAATGTAATTGGGCACTGGGTGTGAAGGATGCAGACGAGGCGAGCCGTTCGAACTTCCATTTTCGATGGCATTTCAGCCAATAGTCGATGTCAAAGCCGAAAGAGTGTTCGCGCATGAAGCATTGGTGCGCGGCGCTAACGGCGAGGGTGCCGCCAGTGTGCTCACAAGAGTTGACCTAGCCAATCGTTACGCGTTTGATCAGCAATGCCGGGTCAAGGCAATCGAGCTTGCAGCGTCATTGTTTAAGCCCGAGGATGACGCAAAACTCTCGATCAATTTCATGCCGAACGCGGTTTACGAGCCTCGTGCTTGCATCAAGCTGACGCTGGCCACAGCCGAGCGCGTCGGCCTTTCGCTTGACCGCATCATCTTCGAATTTACGGAAACTGAAGAGCTCGACACCGATCATATCCTCAAGATCCTCGAGACTTACCGCGAAATCGGGTTCATGACCGCCATCGACGATTTCGGCGCTGGTCACGCTGGCTTAAGCCTGCTGACCAAGTTTCAACCTGATCTCGTCAAACTTGACATGGATCTCATTCGGGGCATCGACCGTTGCCCGATAAAACGCACCGTCGTCAAACATACGCTACACATGCTGGATGACCTTGCGATCATCCCTCTGTGCGAGGGTGTCGAGACGGCCCAGGAACTTGAAGTCTTGCGCGACCTCGGCGTAAAGCTCATTCAAGGATATCTCATTGCTAAGCCCACCTTCGAGGTCCTGGGCTTACAAAACGGCTATCGTGCAGCTGCCCAGGCAGCTTAAATAGAGCCGATGTCGCCGCACTTTGGCAACCCACTGCGTTACAGTAAACCATGATATTCCCCGGCTGCCAAATCGAACTTGTCCAATTCGGTTTGGGCCCCTACGCTCGGCTGAGAAAGACCAAGTCTGCAGATTGGCGAGCAGGAGATCGGTAGCTTAGCAGCAAGGCTCGGAGTTTGATAGGTTCAGACCGATGAGCAGAACCGTTGGCATAACCTCAGACTGCATAACAATGGTTTGCTCCGCTATTTGCGAAAAACGAAGCCGATGTTTGGCTCATAGTCGCTCTTAGGGATCCTGTACTTTACGCCAGCGATCTCCTCGAGCTTGCGATGGTCGCGAGCGACAACAAGGCTTCGTTCCGCCTTGATCGCGTGCACACCTTCAAGGCGATGGATTGCGTCGGTTACGCTTGGTCTGCGGATACCAAACATTAGTGAAACGAAGTCATGGGTAAGAGGGAGCCCGTTGCCAAAGCAATCCTAGCTCATCAAAACCCATCGCGTCAGCCGCTGCGCGACCTCACATATTTTATCGGCAACTGCAGTTACAGCTACCTTGACCAGAAAAAATGGGCGTACTTCAGCAGTAGATTACGCAGGGTGCGGTTGTCATCTATAGCGGTGTGAGGCCGTTATATCTCAATATGTAGTGCTGGGCCGCCGGATCGTCTTTTCCGGTTGGTGACCACTGCAGCGGTCAAAGCGATCTCAAGCGCGCAATCCTGTCAGGCTGTGGAGTAAGCGGTTTCTCGATCGTGGAGATGTTGCGCCAGTTGAGGCTCAAGGCAAAGATAACATGCTTGCCAAGCTGGTCGTGGTCTTTGCGGCTCCCGACATCGGCAACAATTTTTTCAAGAAACCTCTTCAAGTCGTCGGTTTTTGCGTTCCCGATACCAGTGTTCTTCGCGCCAAAGGCGAGATCGTTCTTTTTTGACGTCGCCGCTTCGATGATATCAGGCCTGTCCTGTTGATTCGGAACCGTATCCCGAGAGCGGTGAAAAGCAATTGTCTTTAAATCGTCCCATATAGATTGGCTGTGATCGACACGCCCGTGCATTGACTTGGCCTTCCTAGCGAGTTTTCGGACAGGTGGACAGACGAGGTGCGAATGTTCGCTACTTGCTTAGCTTGCTCTCTAGCCACATAACCGCGTTGAGGGTCGGGCGCTGCAGCCACTTGCAGTCTTGCGCGAGGATTATCAAACCCAACGGGACCATCCAGAAACCCAGGATCGGTAGAAACCCTAAAATCCCAAATATGACGAGTAGCGTGCCCACGATCAGACGTAGCCATCGCAACTTTGGATTGCGCATCCACCGGATGAAACGGCCCAGCGGTCTCGGTATCTTATCGGAATATTTCTCGACGATCGCATCGAGCTTCTGGGCGTCCGTCTTGTTCATTTGCTTTGCGGCGACGAGCGCCTCCTGAGCGTGCTGGCTGTCCCGAATGCCGGTTTGTAGACTACGGTCAGGCGAACTTGTCATCCGGCCTTCGTTCATCGCGTCCGCTACTGCAACAAGCAGAGGCAGCTCAGACAGCTTCTCGATCGCTTCCGATAGTTTCGGCTGCCAGTTGGGGTAACTGCTGCTGGTGCCCGGGACGTTGGTTGGTCGCTTTTCGTCCGTTAGGTCTGCAAGGCGGACCGCGACAAGCATGCTTGGCGTTCCGACGACAAAACGATGTGCCCGGACGGTCAGGTCGTCCAGGGCCGGTTCTGAAAAGTTCGCGGTAAGACCGCCGGTTTCTGGATTGCCAATCGCCTGCACCAATTGATGCCGTTCCTTCGCGCGGGCCGCCTCATGCTGTCGTGTCAGGTCCGGCGAGATGATGCCGTGCTCGGCCCGAAGGGCGATATCCGCACCACGCCACCAGCCGGCCAGTGTCTGATGGTCATGAGTCGATATGCAGGCAAGCGCCAAATCAGGATAATCAGCTGCCGCTCTAAAACCCCTGTCATCGCGCTCGTACGAAAAAATACGGTAGGACAGAATCTTTGCTGCTGTCAGATCGTCCTGAAGTTTATCGGGAAGCAATCCGAGATCCTCGCCGATGACGAGGCAGCGATACTCCGCGGACGATTTAGCGAGTATCCTGATCAGATCTTCCTGCGGATAGCTGACATATGCGCCGTCGGAGGGCGCACAATCGATCGGGACAAGGAACAGCCGGCGCAGGGCTGCCGCGTGGTCGATCCGAATTGCCCCAGCATACCGCATAGCCGTTTTGACCATCTGCTCAAACGGCGGATTTTCACCGGACGCGATCCGCAAAGGCTAGAAACCCGCCAGATGCCAGTCCTGTCCATCCGGCGCAAATGGATCGGGCGGGCTGCCGATGGTTGCATCCGTGAGGTATATGGTGCGTTCGCTCCATGTCGCCGAACCGTCGAGCGCCTCGCCGACAGCAAGGTCGAGATAGAGTCCGATCCGCAATCCTGAAACCCTGGCGTGGCTGGCGGCTTCCTGAAGCTGTCGATGGGTGACCCACTGTAGCCAGAGATGGAATCGAACGGCGTCATCTTGCTTCCTCGCAAAAGATACGGAGCCTGCTGAAACTGGATCCCTAAACTCCGCCGGCCATGTGTGCCAACCGGCCGAGAACCCTCTCTCGACCATGTGTGCTGACAGCGCTTCGAAAATTGCGTGGCGCCGAAGAGCCTCGCCGCCATCAAGGACAAAGGACTGAAATTCAGAGAGATCATCGACGCTATGGTGGAACGCCGAGCGGTCCCATACCGACCGCAGGGCCGCAAGCTTTGTGCTTGCGATTGCCTGATAGTCCACCAGATCGGTGTCGCGAAGAGCCGCGATCTTCTGCTGCTGATCGGGATATGACTTAAAGCCCGGCAGTTTGTCGACCGCGATGTAAAGAGGGTTGAGGAACAGCCGGCTGGACGGCTCGTAGGGACTGCAACGGCTAGCATCTGCCAGAAAGGGAGCATGTAGAGGGTTCAACCCAATAAAATCACCGCCAAGCGATGCTACCAGATCGATCATGGCCCGCAGGTCTTCAAAGTCGCCGATACCCCAGTTCCGCTCAGAACGCAGCTCATAGAGCTGGAGAGTCACACCCCACACCCGCTCGCTCGACAGGAAGTCCGGAACGAAGCATGCGCTCGCCGTATTCGATGCTGATGGTCGCATGCATTCAGCGTCTGGCGTTGATGTGACCTCGTCGGTAACGTCCACATTCAAGGCACGCAAAAGTTTGGTCTTGGTCTTGTGAGAAACCTCTACAGTCTTCCCATCCGGCGTTGGACGCTTCGGGTCGATGCCATGCATGTCGGCCAGTCGATCGACAACATTCTTATCTCTGCCGGTCGAGGATGGATCAGGTGTGGTGTTCGTCAGCATCATGGCAATTGTCCAATTCGTCGCCACCCTAACGGCCGTGCGGGACTTTCGTTTCCGGGGCAGCGGTTAAGGTGAACGATGTCGGCACGCTGCCCCTTAACTGGCATCAGTGCTTCACAGGGCGCCGTTCTGGACCCAGACACTGACGCTGCCGCCGTTCGTCGGGAACGTCGCCTTGCCATCGTCGTCGACCTTGATCTGAGCCTGGTGATGGCCGAGAACGTCGACATAGATTTTGCCAGCCTGATCGGAGCCAAGCTCTGCGAGCTTCTCTCCGCCCTCGCCGTTCGACATCACAACAATGCAGCCGGGTGCGTCTCCGGTGCCATGGCGGATGAAGCCGATGCAATGCGCGTCGTCGAATAGATCCGTCTGCGGACCGTTGGCGAAGCGTTTTCTGGCGTCGATGAGTGCCGGCAAACATCCGATGGCCGGCATCTCGACTGTGCGATGCTCGCCATTCTTGTCATCCGTATAGGTTGCGCCGTAAAGGTCCGGATAGAACACGCATGGCACGCCCTGTTCGCGCAACAGGATCAGAGCATAGGCCAGCGGCTTGAACCACGGATCTACTGAAGCCTCGAGCGATTGGAGCGGCTGAGTGTCATGATTGTCAACGATGGTCACGGCGTGATCGGGATGCACAGAGACGAGCGATCCGTCGAAGATCGTGCGCATGTCGAAGTCGCCGCCCGCCTTTGAAGCCTCATGAAAACGATGGTGTAGCGCCACGTCGAACACAGTTAGTTGGTGATCGACGAGATCTAGGTAGCTCTTCAGCGTTCCCATGTCCGGATGCCAGTACTCGGCCACCACGAACAAGTCCTCCTTGACGGTCTGGCGCATGTGACCGACCCAATCACGGAAGAACCAGGCAGGAATGTGCTTGGCGGCGTCGAGACGGAATCCGTCGACGCGAACCTGCTCTGACAGCCATCGACCCCAGTATTTCAGTTCCTCGTAAACAGCGTTATTGCGGAACTCGACATCGGCGCCCATCAGGTAGTCAAAGTTGCCGAGCTCGTCATCGACCTCGTCATTCCATTCACCTTCGCCATATTCATTGACCAGCCGGAAGACGCCGCTTTCATCTGGATTTTCGATGACGTCGACGCCGCTGAAGCATTTTTGATCCCAGACGAATTGGGAATGCTTGTCACCGCGGCCGGGGAAGGTGAAGCGGGTATAGGCCAGCGCCTCGAGCGCCTCGTCCTCAATATTGTTGCGGTTGTCGGCATTGACCCGCCTGACATGGACCCTTTCCTTCTCGTCAGCGCCCATCTTATGATTGAGCACGACATCATGGATTGCGCCTATGCCGTTTTCGTTCAGCACCCGGCAGGCGTGTCCAAGCGCCGCCTTGTCGCCGTATTTCGTCGCGACTGTTCCCTTCTGCTCGAACTCGCCGAGGTCGAACAGGTCATAGGTATCGTATCCGACGGAAAATCCGCCAGTAGAACCTTTGTATGCTGGAGGAAGCCAGACGTCCGTAATCCCCATGGCCGCGAGCTTTTCAGCCCTTTCCGCCACTTCCCTCCAAAGTCCACCTCCATCCTGCGTGTACCAATGGAAGAATTGCAGGAGCGTACGACCGGTCATGTTGTCCCCTTGAGGCTAGCAGAATTTTTGCGCCAGTTAACGGGCGAGCAGACAGAGCGTTCCGACTCGGCCTGCTGGGGCCCTTGCGAGGATCAGGCAGGGCTGCACGTGCTCCTGTTCGGTGACGAGCTAATCGATTTCGACGTCGGACCTTTGACTGGACGGCCTCGTTCTGTCCTGCCAAGTCAACGGCGTCAAACGGGAGAAAACACGTGGCTACTGCTGAAAAGTCGACCAGGGATAACAAAGCTTCAAAGACCGCGGCCAAAAAAACCGCGCGTGCATCTGGAACGAAGAGCACCGCTGCCAACACTGAAACGCGCAAGAAGCGCGCGCAGGCGGTTGCGACAAAATCAGCCGCTCGCAAAGAAGTACGGGCTTTCGCGAAGGACGAAAAAAGCCTATCGGACCTCTTTGAGCACGCCCTCGGGGACATTTATTACGCCGAGAAGAAAATCTACAAGTCTTTGCCGAAGATGATCAAAGCCGCGGATCATCCTGATCTTGTGGCAGCGTTGACCTCGCACCGTGAGGAAACTGCTGGCCAAATCGAAAAACTCGAAGCGATTTTCGAGCTCCTCGGCAAACGCGCCAAAGCTGAGAAGTGCGATGCGATCGACGGCATCCTGGAGGAGAGCGAGAGCCTGCTTGAAGATTTCGGCTCAAGCGTAGCGGCTGACGCTGCGATCATCTTCAGCTGCCAAGCTATCGAGCATTACGAGATTACACGCTATGGCTCGATGCGCGCCTTCGCAGACGCTCTGGGTTTGGACGAGGCCAAACAGCACATTGAGGACATTCTGGCCCAGGAAAAAGCTGCAGATGTCAGTCTCACGGGTCTCGCTGAGGATTCGGTAAACGCTGCTGCAGCCGAGTACGACGACGAGTAAACGTTTCTCTATCGAGGAAAAGGTCTCACTGAGTGGCGACCAGCCTTTTCTGTAACGAGTTCTTCGAGCAACGCTCGGTTTTAGAGACGTACTTAATTCCGGAAGTGTCAAAGGGCCTTTTATCGCCAGCGCGGACGATCACGCCGTGTGGCAACCATCGGTGCACCGAAGGGTATTGATGTGGGTGAGAGCTGCAGGCCTTTGATCGCGGATGTGAGGCCGGGGCGGTGCCTTTATGTCCAGGCGGCTTCCTTCTTCCTGCACAAACGGCCTTTTGCCCAAGGTATCACCAGTGCGGCAGAGCTTGGTCAGGTTCTGGCGCATCGAGCCCGAGTGTGCCACTTCCAAATCCAAGCTATAAAAGTGTCCACCAGGGGACGCAGCAAATCGCCGCAATGGTTGAAGAGCAAACAGCTGCGAGTCACGCGCTTGCGAAGGAAGCCGATGCTTTGTTTCAGTTGCTTGGTTAGTTTCATTTTGACTGATCGGGACAAGTACAACTCTGGTCTTAGACTAGCTCTGGCACTGCTAGCGCCAGCCATGCCTACGCCGCACGGTCGAGCGCGGGTTACAGGCAATCAGCCGTCTCGATCCTCGCCTTGCCACGACTTCGTCAGTCGGCCTGGCGATAGATGCGAGCTGGAAAGAATTCTGGTCTCGATATTCGCTCTGTGCCCGGATCATTGCCGTTTCTAGGCCAAAGAGGTATGTTTTGAGGTCTACCAACGCCCTGCACAAGATACGAACTGCATTGTCGAACTCGGCCCATCTCGGACGGGAAGTGGCGTCGTTAATAGTTCGTAATACCCGCATATCGACGATTTTCTACACTTAAGCATGGTATCCAGAGCGATCCTCCAGTCATCAAAGCCGTTGGATCTCTCGAAGGGTAATACAGTCGCTTCTCCTTCCGCTCAAAGCGCAGTCTTATTTACATTGCTTGGGTGCTGGCCTTGCGTTTCTGCATCGCTCCGAGCAAAATTTCACCTCGTTCCAGTTTTTTGCCCATTTGCGGCGCCACGTGAATGGCAAGCCGCATGTGACGCAGGGCTTGGCCGGCAGGTCGGCTTTCTTGACATGCTTCGGCATGAACGTTCCCTATACGATCATATGGACTGGTGTTGACGGCCTGGTCATTTAAGCTCAGCCAGAAAACGTGACGCCTGCCGGCGCAGATCACGTTGCGCCCCTTCATCCATTCTGTCCCACGTAGCATAAGGTTGCGCCAGCCTACGGTTCGACTGCAACTTGGCGCGATTGCGCGCCAGAAAATCCCAGTAAAGCGCGTTGAAGGGACAAGCGTCGTCGCCGATCCGTTTTTTGGGATCGAAGCAGCATGTGCCGCAGTAGTCGGACATCCGGTTGATGTAGTTTCCACTTGCCGCGTAGGGTTTGGTTCCGAGAAAACCGCCATCGGCGAACTGGCTCATGCCGACGACATTCGGTAATTCCACCCATTCATAGGCGTCGGCATAAACCTCGAGATACCATAGATGCACTGCTTTCGGATCGATGCCGGCAAGAAGTGCAAAGTTTCCAGTGATCATCAACCGCTGGATATGATGGGCATAGGCGTGCTGGATGGTCTCGTTGATCACGGCTGACAGACAGTTCATGTCCGTTTTGCCGGACCAGTAGAACCGTGGCAGGGGTCGCGCGTTCTCGAAGAAATTGCTGTCCACGTAATTTGGCCCGGCATGCCAGTAGATGCCTCGCATATATTCGCGCCAGCCGATGATCTGACGGATGAAACCTTCGACGGCATTGATTGGCGCGCGACCATCAAAATAAGCACGCTCGGCCGCGCGACAGACGGCAAGGGCATCGAGCAAACCGGCATTGATATAGAAAGAGAGAAGGGAATGATTGAGGAAGGGGTCATCCTGGAGCATCGCATCCTGGGTTTCGCCAAAGGCAGGCAGGAAGTCTGCGATGAAACTCTCAAGAACCTTTTTTTGCGTCGGCGCGCGTCACCGCAAAGCCAAAGCCGTCGAGCTTTCCAAAGTTGTCGGGAAACAGCTTTTCGACGATGGCGAGAACCTCGCGGGTTATCTCGTCAGGTGAAAAGCGCGGACGCCGCGGCCGAAACAGGTCCGGCTTGGTGGGGTTTCTATTCTCATCGTCGAAATTCCAGCGGCCACCGACCGGTTCTTCGCCTTGCATCAGCAGGCCGGTTATGCGCCGCATATCGCGATAGAAAAACTCCATCGTCAGGGATTTCCGGCCAGCTGCCCAGGACTTGAACTCCTCGTGTGAAGCGAGAAACCGATCGTCAGGCCGGATATCGACCGGCCTCGCAACAGCTTCTGACCAGAGTTTCAGTTCCTTGAGCACGCGCCATTCGCCGGGCTCGGTCACGCAGACGGATCGAGGCTTCAGTTCGTCGGTGGCGCGTTTTAGCTCTCCGGTGAACGAGCCAGCGTTGTTTTCGTCGTCGATCCGAGTGTAACGCACCTTATATCCCGCGTCGCGCAGTTCTTCCGCGAAATGGCGCATCGCAGAAAAGACGAAAGCGATTTTTTTCTTATGGTGGCCGACATAGGTGGCTTCTGCCATCACCTCACACATCAGCACGGTGTCACGGTCTTTGATGGCGCCATTCAGCGAGGAGATCTGCGGACAGAGCTGGTCACCGAGTATCAGTATCAGTTTCGTCAAATGCGAACCTCCCTGCCTTGCCGGCTCACCTGGCCACAGGCCGCTGTATGACCGCGGGCATTGATGGGCTGGATGCCATCAAAGTCGCTATCGCGTCAGCGGTCCCATACGTTCAGCCCGGTATTGACGACATGCGCATTGACACGCTGACTTATGGTGGTGCTGCGTCGATGTGTGTTCAGGGCGAATTCGTTGATGACATTATTTTTTCTTTTTCTTTTTTCCGGCCGAAACGACGAGATCACGGTACTCGTCCATGTCGCCTTCAAATGCGGTGACGGTTCCATTGTTGACCAGCCACAGGCGGTCAACGGTCGCTTCGATCAGATGACGATCATGAGAAATGAGGATCACGGCACCATCATAATCGTTCAACGCCTCGATCAGCGCATGACAGCTGTCGATGTCGAGATGGTTTGTCGGTTCGTCGAGGATCAACAGGTTGGGCGCATGGAATGCAGCAAGCCCCATCAATAGGCGGGCCTTTTCACCACCCGAAAGGTCCTTGGCAGCGGTTGCCATCTTTTCGGTGGCAAGACCCATTTGCGCCACGCGGGCACGAACTTTGGATTCCGGCGCCTGCGGCATCAGTTTGCGCACGTGTTCCACCGCGGATTGGTCCGGCACTAGGTCATCGAGCTGGTGTTGAGCGAAAAAGCCGACCTTCAGCGTAGACGCTATGCGCAGATCACCGGTTTCCGGCGCAAGGCGACCGGAGATGAATTTCGCGAATGTCGATTTGCCATTGCCGTTGGAACCGAGCAGCGCGATGCGGTCGTCGGCATCTATGCGCAGGTCCAGGCTATTGAGAATAGGAGTGCCTGGCTCGTACCGACAGAACCACCATCGATGGCGATGATCGGTGAGGCAGGCTGCTTTTCCGGTGTCGGAAAGCTTATGGGCTGCACGTGATCTTCGATGACCGAAGAGACGGTGCCCATGCGTTCAAGTGCCTTGACGCGTGATTGCGCCTGTTTTGCCTTGGATGCCTTGGCCTTGAAACGGTCTATGAAGCTTTGCAGGTGCTTGCGCGCCGCATCGCTCTTTACCTTGGCCTTGTTCTGCAACTCGTCGTTTTCGGCCTTCTGGCGCACGAACTGGTCGTAGCCGCCGCGATAGAAGGTCAGTTTTTTCTGGTCGAGATGCACAATGGCATTGACGGCATTGCTTAAAAGATCGCGGTCGTGGCTGATCATGATCACAGTGTACGGATAACGGCGGATGTAATCCTCAAGCCAGAGCGATCCTTCGAGATCGAGATAGTTCGTCGGTTCATCGAGCAGAAGCAGGTCCGGCTCGGTAAACAACACCGACGCCAGCGCCACGCGCATGCGCCAGCCACCGGAGAAGGACGAAGCCGGACGGAGTTGGGCTTCCTGGTTGAAACCGAGGCCGGCGAGAATGCTGGATGCGCGCGCTTCTGCCGAATGCGCGTCGATATCAACGAGCCGCATCTGGATATCGGCAATGCGATCGGGGTCGGTCGCTGTTGCCGATTCTGCCATCAATGCCGCACGTTCCTTGTCGGCCGCCATTACGATTTCGATAAGACTGTCTTCGGTGCCGGGGGCTTCCTGGGCGACCTGTCCGATCCTGGCATTTCTGGGGATCGAAACAGCGCCGCTTTCTGGGCCGTGATCACCAGTAATTACCTTGAACAGTGTGGATTTTCCGGCGCCGTTGCGGCCGACAAGGCCGGCCTTTGTGCCACTTGGAATCGTGACATTGGCTTTGTCGAGGAGGAGGCGACCGGCGATTCGGGCGGAAAGATCGGAAATTGATATCATGACGCCGTTCTGGCGAAAGTCTACTTCAATGGCAAGCGTTGTAGGATTTGCCGTTCGATCGTCACGGGGATATGATTTCAGCCATATCTCGACATGTACAATCTGAAGATCAACGACTTTCATTTTCAATAACGAGAGTCAATGATCTACGGTGTGGGATTTTCGACCCCATTAAAAGGAGTAGCAGCCAATTAAATACCGGAAAACTCGGCTCGATCTGTTCATTAGGCCCAAAATAAAAGCCGGTGCTGTGCGGTTTCGGATGCTGATCAGTTTGAGTGACTGTTACCCTAGAGCTGCCGCAGGCGGATAAGAACTTCATGGAGATCATGCGGCTTAGCAACGAACTCCGCCGACGACGGCAGCTCAATGTCGGCTGGCGTAAGCCTGCGAGAAGCGATAACAATTCTGGCATTGGGAAATCGATCGGCGACGGCGTATGCGAGATCGACACCCGACAATTTGCCCGGCATCTGGATATCCGTGAACCACGATCGGATCGTCTGATTGGCAATGATGTCAACTACCTCGTCTGCGGTGCAGGTCTCGATCACCGACAAACCGCATCTTCCAGTGCATCTATGAGCGTCACTCGAATGAGGGTCTCGTCTTGGGCCACAGGAACAATTCGCATCCATCACCAACACGCTGTCGTGGTTCGAAGTCCTCGAACAGCCGAAAGAGTTCCGACACATTATTAGGCGGCGTGATTAAGGGCATCCGTTACTGCGATGCCCGGGTACACCAAAAGCGCTGGAAGATTGCTGCGGAACCATGATGAATGGAGGGAGTTCTATATCCGAGCGGTTCGTTGAACGGCCAGAGATGGACTACCCCGGCGTACGACCGGATAGCGACTTGAAGGCAGTACGATTCCGTCTAACAGGAGAATAAAATTATGGGTTCGACATCCGATAAGGTTTCCGGCAAAGCGAACGAACTGGCTGGCAAGGCGAAGCAGGCGGTCGGGGATGCTACCGACAATCACAGCATGGAAGCAAAAGGTGCGGCCCAGGAAGCCAAGGGTGATGCGCAGCAGGCCAAAGGGCATGCAAAGGATGCAGTCAAAAACGTAGTCGACAAAACTTAAGCTCGAAGCACTCTTGTAGACAGAAGGCCCGCTTTTTAGCGGGCCTTTTTCTGTATCGGTCCCGAAATGGAGCCTGCCGGCTGCTGGCTCCTGTGTGAGATCATGCAATAAAAAAACTGTTCCAACACAGCAGGCGGACCCACAAATAAATGCCCCTGGCCCTTAGGGGGGCGTGCTATACAAGCGTGGTTCACTCGGAAGTGCCGAGCTATCTCTCAACGAGGAATGATACCGCATGGGTTGGAAAACACCGAAATTTGAATACGTCAACGGTTACAAGATCGTTGAGATCGATGGACCGACCTTCCAAGTTTATGAAGGTAGCAACCAGGTCGGTGATGATTTCCCCTACTCAGGCGAGGCCGCCGCGTTCGCAAACTCGCTTTCGAAGGGAGGCGATACCCGTCCGGCAAACCTTGGACCGCGGTTTTGAACCTACATCCTGCGCGCAGAACATCATGGGTGACAACTTTATCAGAAAGCCTTGTTTGCACACGAGATACGGAGCAAAAAAGCACAAGGTATTCGCTAGGCATCGAGCTTTGAAAAACTAAAAGTTGACTTTCCGGTATGGCGGCCCTATCTCTGTCTCATCGATCTTTTGCTTTATGAGCTTTGCTTATTACGCCCTAGCACCGCGTCTTGAACGAACTTCCCTCTTCAGAACATCGGTTTCACCACTCGCGTTACCTTCGGTTCCGCGATCGATCAACGTTGCTTTGAAAGGGTTCATCATGACCACAGGCACTGTAAAATGGTTCAATTCGACCAAGGGTTTTGGTTTCATCGAGCCTGACAATGGCGGCGCTGACGCGTTCGTCCATATCTCCGCTGTCGAGCGTGCCGGAATGCGCGAACTCATCGAAGGCCAGAAGATCGGCTTCGAACTCGAGCGTGACGCAAAGTCGGGCAAAATGTCCGCCTGCAACTTACAGGCAGCCTGATCGGGATCTGCTTCCCTTTGACCACGGATGTACTGGCATTGCCGGAAGCACGTTCTCGACCTTGGGCCAGGCATTCTGCCTGGCTTTTTCATTTGGTTCCCGCAGTGGACCTGTAAGGATCTGCGATGACACAAAGCCATAGCATGTCACGCCAGACGGCGGAGATCGCCTTCAGCAGTCCCCAGGCTCCTTTTTTCGCCAAAAATCACGCGTTGGACAAACTGGAAGCAATCACCCAGTCTCGAGATGCCAAGACGCAACGTTTGCGGGAGGCACGGCAGGCCAAAGAACTGGCTGACCGGTCCGCTGTCACATCTGCTTTGCTCGCCAAACGCAATCCAATGCGCTGATTACCCCTCTTAACTATTAGGAAATCAATTTGAAGAACGTTAGACAGAACGAACTTGCTGACCGCAGATCTGCAGCTGCGGATGCAAAGGCCTCTCTTTTGAAATCCTATCAGGCTGCCAAGACGGTGGCAGCGCCGTTGCAGGCGGCGAAGCAAGCCGAGCGAGCTTCGCTTATCGAAGCGCGAGTAGCCCGCCGCGTCGAGAGAGACCGTTTCAAGCACGAGGAGCGCGTACTCCATGAGACTAGGGCGGCTGAAGAGCAGGCTGCAGCTGAGCATGCTGCGACAGCAGATGCCAGAGCGCGCACGGCGGCTGAGAACACTCGAATTGCTCGTGTAATCGAAGATGAAGCTGCTCGCAAAGCCGGACGAGACAAGCGCTATGCGAACCGCAAGGCACGGCAGGGCTGAGCACCTCGCTTCTGTTCGTTGACTGAGAGAGTCGAGAAATGGCGCAGATCAGGTACTGTTTTACACCCTGATCAATCTCGGCTTTTCCTGCCTATTACCCCAACTTGGCAATAGAATCCTTCGAGATTGAAGAGCCTTGGGCAGGCGGTGTCCATCCGCCCAACCTGAACATCTTCGCTTTTGATGCCTTCAGCAGTGGCGACATGGGCAATTGCCTCGCGATCACAGCAGTCGAGCGCAAANNACGCGTTTGACGTTCGGCCATGAGCGGCTTTCGTTACGGGCTTTACGGCGTAAGAGCGCATGAACCCGGCGGTATCCATAGGTTGGCATCTCGGAGATGATCGCTTTGATTTCGTCGACGAGATCATCATCCGCGAAGGGCGGCCGACCACGGGCTTTGGAAGGACGCTGTCTCACTCGCTCCGCCATGTTTGACCGGGCAACACCAAAAGTCTCGCACACAGCCGTCATCGGGAACTTCCCTTCGGCAATGACAGCGAGCGCAACAGGTGTTTTTTTGGGCCGGTGGCGATCTCAAGCGCCTCTTTGAGAATCTCGCCTTCCATCGTCTTTTTGCCGAGCAACCGCTGTAGTTCTTTGACCTGGTTCTGAAGGGCACGATATTCGGATGCTGGAACGACATCTTCCTCGGCAGCAGTTGCCGTCAGAGCTCCTTGGGTGGCAAGCTTACGCCAGGTAAACAACTGGTTGGGCTGAATGCCATAACGTCGAGCAACGATGCTCACGGTTGCGTCCGGCTCATATGTCTCCTGGATGATGGCAAGCTTCTCTGCCGTCGACCAGCGACGGCGGCGCTCTGGGCCGGACAGGACTTCTATCTTAGGAC
>UCHV01000041.1 GCA_900472395.1 Hyphomicrobiales bacterium | reverse complement strand
AATATGCCGGTGATCGTCATCGCGCCTTACGACCGCTTCTTCGACAAGACCGTGTCGAACATGCAGGAAGTGGCAGCGCGTGGCGGCAAGATCATCTTCATCACCGATGAAAAGGGGGCTGCAGCCACCAAGCTGCCGACCATGGCAACGATAGTGCTGCCGGAAGTCGATGAAGTGATCTCGCCGATGATCTACGCCCTGCCGATCCAGTTGCTGGCCTATCACACCGCCGTCTTTATGGGCACGGATGTGGACCAGCCGCGCAACCTGGCTAAATCGGTCACCGTCGAGTGATCGTTCGGCAATAGCAAACGGGTGATACGGCGGCAATTGCCGCGGTCACCGCGGAGGCTTTTGCCGGCATGCCATATAGTGATGGCAGTGAGCCTGCCATCATCGAGCGTTTGAGGTCCTCCCGCGCGCTGGCGGTGTCTCTGGTTGCCGAGATTGACGGCCTCATTGTTGGCCGTGTCGCGTTTTCGCCGGTGACGTTTTCAAGTGGCGAAGGCGCATGGTATGCGCTCGGTCCCGTTTCGGTGCTGCCGGAATATCAGGGGCGGGGCATCGGAGCCCAGCTGATTCGCGACGGTCTCGAAGCGATCAAAAATCTCGATGCGGCCGGCTGCGTTCTGCTCGGTGAGCCGGCTTATTATCGCCGTTTTGGTTTTCGGGGCGACGCAGGCCTGACCAGCCCCGGCCTGCCTCCTGAATATTTGATGGCGTTGCCCTTGCGGGGGCAGGTGCCATCCGGCATTCTTTCGTTTCATAGCGCCTTTGGCGTCGCTTCAGAATAAAATCAGGCTTTTATGACCGATCCCCTCGAAAAACTGTCGCTGGCCGGTCGGCTGAGAAACAATTTTCTCACAGGCCTGATTATCTGCGCGCCTCTCGCCATCACCATCTGGCTCACCTTCACGTTTATCGATTGGGCCGATAGCTGGGTGACGCCCTACATCCCGCAGCGTTATAATCCGCAATATTATTTCGACGTCACCATTCCCGGCACCGGCCTGCTGATCGCCGTCATCCTGATCACCATGATCGGTTTTCTCGGCAAAAACCTGATCGGCCGCTCCATCGTCAATTTTGGCGAGTCGGTGCTGCACCGCATGCCGCTGGTGCGTACGCTCTACAAAAGCCTCAAGCAGATCTTTGAGACGGTGCTGAAGGAACAGTCGACCTCGTTCAAGAAATGCGGGCTGATCGAGTTTCCTAGCCCCGGCACCTGGGCGCTGGTGTTTATCTCTGGCGATGTGCAGGGCGAGATTGCTGCGCGGCTGAACAGCGATGGCGAAGAAATGGTCGGCGTGTTCCTGCCGCCGACACCCGTGCCGACTGCCGGTTTCTTGATGTTCGTGCCAAAAAGCAAGATCGTCATGCTGGACATGACGCCGGAAGAGGGGGCGCGCCTGCTGATCTCAGGTGGCTTGATCGCGCCCGACTGGACGCCGAAGACGCCCGAAGTGCCGGTTCTCTCCGCGCCTATCCCGCCCGCAAAAACCTGATCGCCTCGTCGCGGCGGTGCAGATAAAGCAGCACCCGGATGGCTTCGCCACGTTCGCTGGTGAGGTCCGGGTCTCTTTCGAGTAGATAGCTCGCGTCCTTGCGGGCGATTTCCAGAAGGTCAGCATGGGCTTCGAGGCTGGCGAGCTTGAACCCGGGAGTGCCTGACTGGCGCGTGCCCAAAAGCTCGCCTTCGCCGCGCAGCTTCAGGTCTTCCTCGGCGATCAGAAAGCCGTCCTCGCTGTCGCGCAGGATGGAAAGCCTTGCGTGGCCGGTTTCGCTGAGCGGACCCTTGTAGAGAAGGATGCAGGTGGAGGCATCGGCGCCGCGGCCGACGCGGCCGCGTAACTGGTGCAACTGTGCAAGACCAAAACGTTCGGCATGTTCGATGACCATGATCGTCGCATCCGGCACATCGACGCCCACTTCCACGACGGTGGTGGCGACGAGAAGGCGGATCTCGCCGGCCTTGAAAGCAGCCATGACGGCATCTTTCTCCGCACCCGACATGCGGCCATGTACGAGGCCGACATTTTTCTCGCCGAGTTCGCGGGCGAGAACGGCAAACCGTTCTTCCGCCGACATCAGTTCCACCACGTCGGATTCTTCGACCAGCGGGCAAATCCAGTAAGCTTTTTTTCCCTCGGCGACAGCACTTCTCAAGCGGCCAACGATATCGCCAAGCCGTTCTGTCGGAACCGTAACGGTCTGGATCGGCTTGCGTCCGGCCGGCTTTTCCGTGAGCTTTGAGACATCCATGTCGCCGAAGGCAGCCAGCACCAGCGTGCGCGGAATGGGGGTCGCGGTCATCACCAGCATATGCGGCGAGATGCCCTTGGAGGTCAGCCGCAGGCGCTGATGCACGCCAAAACGGTGCTGCTCGTCCACCACGGCCAGCGCCAGATTATGGTAGCTGATCGTATCCTGAAACAGCGCATGCGTGCCGATGATGATCTGCGCCTCGCCGGACGCGATGCGTTCGCTGATCGCTTCGCGCTCGCGGCCCTTGGTGCGGCCGGTCAGAATATCGACAGTGATGCCGGCGGCATCGGCCAGTTTGGCGATCGTGGCAAAGTGCTGGCGGGCGAGAATTTCGGTCGGCGCCATCAGCACCGCCTGTCCGCCGCCTTCGACGGCGGCTGCCATGGAGAGCAGTGCCACCAGCGTCTTGCCGGCACCGACATCGCCCTGCAGAAGCCGCAGCATGCGGTCCTCGCCGGCCATATCTTTCAATATGTCTTCGACGGCAGCTTTCTGGCTGGCCGTGAGTGAAAAGGGCAGGGCAGCAACGATCCTTGCCCCCACATCGCCTTTCACGCGGATGGGAACACCCGGAACTTTGCGGATTTTCTGACGCACCAGAGCCAGCGAGACCTGGCCGGCAAGAAACTCGTCATAGGCAAGCCGACGGCGGGCGGGTGCCTGAGGTTCAAGGTCTGCGGCATCACGCGGATCGTGCAGATCTCGAAACGCATCCGAAACGGACGGAAAAGGCTGGCGTTGCGCCAGGCTGAGATCGATCCAATCGGCAAATTCCGGCAGGCGGGCCACGCCGCCTTCGATCGCCTTGCGCAGCGTTTTCGGAGAGAGGCCGGCCGTAAGCGGATAGACCGGCTCGACAAGCGGCAGGTTTTCCGCCTCGGACACTTTTACGATGAAATCCGGGTGGATCATCGAGGCGCGGCCGTTGAACCAATCCACCTTGCCGCTAACCATCACCTGCTCATCGATCGGCAGCGTCTTTTCCAGCCAGTTGCCCTTGGCGCGAAAAAAGGTCAGCGCCAGTTCGCCGGTGTCATCGTGCAGATAGACCCGGTATGGCTGGTTGGTGCGCGCCGGGGGCGGCACATGACGGTCGACACGGCCCTCGATGGTGACGATGGAACCCTGCGGCGCCAGCGCGATACCCGGCCGGTTGCGGCGGTCAATCAGCGAAAACGGCGCGTGGAAAAGCAGATCAACCACGCGGCAATCGTCGGCATCCTCACGACCGGTGACCTTGGCGATCATGTCGGCGAGTTTTGGCCCGACGCCTGAGAGCGTTGAGACGGGTGAAAACAGCGGATCAAGTATGGCGGGACGCATAAGTCGTTAAATGCGATGGAAAATGCGGGCTTGGCAAGGCTGACATCTGTGGAATTTCATCCTATATCACGCCGGCAACACGAAGGTTTTCCCATATGACTGGACTGACGCGCACCAGCGCTGATCTCGACCCGCGCCGCAGGCGTATCCTCTATCGCTGCTGGCATCGCGGCATTCGCGAGATGGATCTCGTCTTCGGCCAGTTCGCCGAGGAGCAGATTTCGACGCTTTCCGATGCCGAACTCGATGAATTCGAAATCATCATGGGCGAGGAAGATGCCGACCTGAACAGCTGGATTACCGGGGCCGTTCCGGTTCCGGAACGATATCAAACGCCGCTGTTCGAACATCTTGCCTCCTATCGTCCGGATTTCGATCTGGTGACGCGGGAAAGCCTCAATGCGAAGGGTGACGGGTTTCGATGATTTCCGGTTTTGAGCCTAAGAAGATTGCCGCCAGTTCGCAGCCTCTGATCATCGGCAATGTGCCGGCCGGCATCGAGCCGCTGGTTTTGGCGCAGATGGCGCGCGCTGGGCAGTCGGTCGCCTATGTGATTTCGGATGGCCAGCGCATGGCCGATCTGGAACAGATGCTGGGGTTTGTCGCGCCGGAAATTCCGGTTCTGACGCTGCCGGCCTGGGACTGTCTGCCTTATGACCGCGTCTCGCCGAGCGCCGATACGTCCGCGCGCCGTCTGGCGGCTTTGTCCGGCCTCATCAACCACGCCAAGAAACCGCATCCGGCCATCGTGCTCGTTACCGTCAATGCGATGATGCAGAAGATCGCGCCGGCGGATGTCATCGAAAGCCTCGCCTTTTCCGCAAAACCCGGCAACCAGATCCGCATGGACGACATTGCCGCGCGGCTGGAGCGCAACGGTTTCGATCGCGTCTCGACAGTGCGTGAAGTCGGTGAGTTTGCAGTGCGTGGCGGCATTCTCGATGTGTTCGTCCCGGGTACGGAAGAACCTGTTCGCCTCGACTTTTTCGGCGATACGCTGGAGACGATCCGCTCATTCGATCCGGCCAGCCAGCGCACGACGGGACAGGCGCGTTCGCTCGATCTCAACCCGATGAGCGAAGTAACGCTGACGCCCGACACGATCAGCCGTTTCCGCAAAAATTACCTGTCGCTGTTCGGTGCGGCCAATCGCGATGACGCGCTCTATCAGGCCGTGTCCGAAGGTCGCCGTTATGCCGGCATGGAACACTGGCTGCCGTTGTTTTACGAACGGCTGGAAACCGCCTTCGATTATTTGCAGGGTTTTCGCATCGTCACCGATCATACGGCGCGGGAAGCGGCTGTCGAACGCTCCAAGCTGGTGATCGATTATTTTGAAGCGCGCCGTGACAGTGGTGTTCAGGGCAAGGGCAAAGGGACCGCCGTTCAATCGACGCCCTACAAGCCTGTGTCTCCAGGCCAGCTTTATCTCGACGGCAAAAGTTTTTCCTCTGGTCTCGATGAGGCCGGTGCCATTCGCCTGACACCGTTCAACGAGATGGACGCCGAAGGCCGCAAGGTCATCGCGCTCGATGCGCATGCCGGGCCGCGCTGGGCCAAAAGCCAGGCCGAGACGCAATCGGAAAACCAGGAACGCGGCGACGACGGCGAGAGTAGCCGCGTCAATGTCTTCGATCTGGTCGTTAAACATATCGCCGACAAGCGCGCCGATGGCGACAAGGTGCTGGTCACCGGTTGGTCTGCCGGTTCGCTGGACCGCCTGTTGCAGGTTCTCGACGAGCGCGGGCTGAAACGCATCCGCCTGATCGAAAAGCTCGATGACCTGAAGAAAGTGGAAAAAGGCGAGGCGGCTGCGGCCGTGATGAGCCTTGAGGCCGGTTTCGAGACAGGCGATCTGATCGTCATCGGCGAGCAGGATATTTTGGGCGACCGCATGGTGCGCCGGGGCAAGCGCCGCAAGCGTGGAGCCGATTTCCTGACCGAAGTTGCCGGTCTCGACGAAGGTTCGCTGGTCGTGCACGCAGAACACGGTATCGGCAAGTTCGTCGGTCTCGTCACCATCGAGGCGGCCGGTGCGCCGCGCGCCTGCCTCGAACTGCATTATGCCGACTCGGCAAAACTGTTCCTGCCGGTCGAAAACATCGACATCCTGTCGCGCTACGGTTCGGATGCGGCGGAAGCCAATCTCGACAAGCTGGGCGGTGGCGCATGGCAGGCCCGCAAGGCCAAGCTGAAAAAACGCCTGCTCGACATGGCCGATGCACTGATCCGCATTGCCGCGACCCGTATCACCCGCCGTGCGCCGGTTCTGGCGACGCCGGAAGGTCTGTATGACGAGTTCGCCGCGCGTTTCCCCTATGACGAGACCGAGGATCAGGAAACCGCCATCGAATCCGTGCGCGAGGATTTGGCCGCCGGGCGGCCGATGGATCGCCTCGTCTGCGGCGACGTCGGTTTCGGCAAGACGGAAGTGGCGCTTCGCGCCGCCTTCTTCGCAGCCATGAACGGTGCGCAGGTGGCGGTCGTCGTGCCCACCACGCTGCTCGCCCGCCAGCATTACAAGACGTTTACCGAGCGTTTCCGCGGCCTGCCGATCAAGCTGGCGCAGGCCTCGCGCCTCGTCACGGCCAAGGAACTGGCGCAGACCAAGAAGGATGTCGCAGACGGCAAGGTCGATATTGTCGTCGGCACGCATGCGCTGCTCGGCAATGGCATCCAGTTCGCCAATCTGGCGCTTCTCATCATCGACGAGGAGCAGCATTTTGGCGTCAAACACAAGGAGCGCCTGAAGGAGCTGAAAAGCGACGTGCATGTGCTGACGCTCTCGGCAACACCGATCCCGCGTACGCTGCAATTGGCGATGACGGGTGTACGCGAACTGTCGCTGATCACCACACCGCCGGTGGACCGCATGGCGGTGCGCACCTTCATCTCGCCTTTCGATGCGCTGGTCATCCGCGAAACCCTGATGCGCGAGCATTATCGTGGCGGCCAGAGTTTTTACGTTTGCCCGCGTCTGGCCGACCTGCCGGAAGTCGAAGCCTTCCTGCGCTCCGACGTGCCGGAACTGAAGGTGGCCGTGGCGCATGGCCAGATGGCGGCAGGTGACCTCGAAGACATCATGAATGCCTTCTATGACGGCAAATATGATGTGCTCTTGTCGACCACCATCGTCGAATCCGGCCTCGACGTGCCGACCGCCAACACGCTGATCGTGCACCGCGCCGACATGTTCGGTCTCGCCCAGCTTTACCAGCTGCGTGGCCGTGTCGGTCGCTCGAAGGTGAGGGCGTTCGCGCTGTTCACGCTGCCGGTCAACAAGCAGTTGACCGTTATGGCCGAGCGCCGTTTGAAGGTGCTGCAGTCGCTCGATACGCTCGGCGCCGGTTTTCAGCTGGCCAGCCACGATCTCGATATCCGCGGCGCCGGCAATCTGCTCGGCGAAGAACAGTCCGGCCATATAAAGGAAGTTGGTTTCGAGCTTTACCAGCAGATGCTGGAGGAGGCCGTGGCCGAAGTGAAGGGCGAAGACGAGATCACCGATACCGGCTGGTCGCCGCAGATTTCCGTCGGCATTACCGTGATGATCCCGGAAGATTATGTGCCCGACCTGCATCTGCGTATGGGCCTCTATCGCCGCCTTGGCGAACTGACGGAGCTTGCCGAAATCGATGGTTTCGGCGCCGAAATGGTGGACCGTTTCGGACCTATGCCGAAGGAAGTGCAGAACCTGTTGAAAGTCGTCTACATCAAGTCGCTGTGCCGCAAGGCTAATGTCGAGAAGGTGGATGCCGGTCCGAAGGGCATCGTTCTGCAGTTCCGCGACAAGCAGTTCCCGAACCCGGCCAACCTCGTCGGTTTTATCGCCAAACAGGGTACGATGGCAAAGATCCGGCCGGATCACAGCGTGTTCCTGACCCGCGATCTGCCGACGCCGGAAAAGCGGCTGGTGACCGCCGCGCAGGTGATGGGCCAGATGGCCGAACTGGCGAAGGTCTGACGACGATAACGGTGGATGGCCAGGCTATCCGCCGTTATCCGGTCTCGAAAACCCCACTTCTTTTAAGGTCATAAGGCCGTCTCGGAGAAACTCGGATGATGTCATGCCGGCGCGAATGCCGTCCTCATCCAGCAGAAACCATAACCGGTCCCAACCGGGCGTAGGACTTCCCTCGATATGACGGACAAAATCCCGGCCGCCACGCATGATCATGTCCGCAGTCCCGTCACCCTCTCGAGCGAGGTCGGCCTGTTTTTCGATGTGGTCATGCAGCGAAACATAATCGATGAAGGCGAAGAGCTGCTGTGTGCTGCGTTTCTCCAGAATTGATGCGGCAAAACGGGCATAACACCTGAGAAAGTTGCGCAGACTGCAATTGAGCAGATGGAATTCCTGCGGCTGATCGCCGGACGGCGCCACTAAAAAATGGACGCTTCCGTCATCCTCGTGCAGAAGGAAAAGGCCCGTCTCATCGGCACCGAAGACCAGATATTGCCGGCCCTCGACCAAGATCCCTCGCAGATCTTCACCATGCCGGGCAAAACGGACAAGGTAGGAATCCATCTCTATGAGATGATGGAAAACTCTGACGTCCGTCTGCGCGTGTTCGTACCGGCTCCACTGAAGCTGAGGCTGGAAACCGGTGGTCAGACGATCGAACATCGATGCTAGATCATGCCGCGGAACCTGGCCAAGGGCATCGGTCTGCGGCACGAAACATTGCGAGCAGAAGCGTGTTTCTGCTGCAAGCTGAAAACCGCAGCAGGGGCATGAAACCATTTTCATCGTGTCCTCCCCTGCTGCTGGTCCGTGATAGACTGGATCCGCCTACCTGTTGTCAGAAGATTCTTCCGGTGCGATCACCGCGGCGGCTTGCGCATCCGTGCCGATCGAAGGCGGCAGCGGTGTGCCGCGGACGCGCTCGCGCACCAGCGTCATCAGGCCGGAGCCGACGATCAGCAGGATTCCGATCATCATCGGCAGATCGATGTGATCGCCGAAAACCAGATAACCGAACAAAACGGCCCACAACATCTGGCTGTATTGTGTCGGGCCGATCAGGGTCGCCGGCGCATAGGCTGCCGCATACATCAGAAGAATGGCGGCGATGGCAGCAAAACCGCCGTAACCGGCAAGCCAGACCCACTGCATGGCAGTCGGCACCTGAAAACCGGGAATGGCGAGCGCGCCACAGACGGTAAGGGTGCCGAGAACACCCGCGCCATAAAGCGAGATGTTCTTTTCCGACGGGCCCATGGCGCGGAAGATGACGATGGAGATTGCGCCGCTCAAGCCCCCGAACACGGCCCCGAGATGACCGACGGACAACTCGCGAAAACCCGGGCGCAGAACGATCATTACGCCAACGAAACCAATGATGACGGCGCCCCAGCGACGGAAACCGACTTTCTCCTTCAGGAAGAATACCGACATGATGGTGACGAAGGACGGCAGAAGGAAGATCAGCGCAAAGGCTTCTGCCATGGACAGATGCGTGAAGGCGGTGACGCTGCCTATCGTGCCGCCGGCCTGTGCCGCGAAGCGCAGGATCCAGAGCGGCCTATTGGTGGTGGCGAAAATATCCGTCCAGCGGTCGCCCGACTTCATGATGAAGGGCAGGGCCATGGCGCCAAAAATGGCACCGAGGAACGAGGCCTGATAAGGGCTGAGCGTGCCCTCGAGCAGTTTCACGCTGGCGTCGCTGAATGCGAAGGCTGCGAACGAAACGAAGGCGATCAGGACGCCCTTGAGTGCATGGTCTCTGGAGACGGTGGCCATGGTCTTAGTTCATGCCTTTACGCGCTTCGGCTTTCGAGGCGGCAATTTCCCGGAACGCATTTGCCAGAACATCCGGCGTCTGTGCACCGCTTACCGCATATTGCTGGTCAATGATGAAGAACGGCACGCCGCTGACACCCATATCCTTGGCCGCAGAAATTTCCGCTTGTACGGTGTCCTTGTCCGCGTCGGATTTGAGGAGGTTTTCGATCACCTTCCGCTCAAGACCGGAGCGTTCGGCGATATCGAGCAGGACGGTGTGATCGCCGACATTTCTCCCGTCTTCGAAATTGGCCTTGAACAGCGCGCTTGCCACCTTGTCCTGAATTTCGCGGCCTTCCATCATCGCCCAGTGCATCAGGCGGTGCGCATCCAGCGTGTTCGGGCCGATCTTGATGGCGGCGAAATCGAAATTGATGCCGACTTCCTTGCCGAACGCGGTCAGGCGATCATGCGCTTCCCGGACGGCTTCGGCGCCACCCAGTTTTTCAGCGAGATATGCGTGGTGATCGACGCCTTCGGCCGGAATGTCCGGGTTCAGCTGGTAGGGGCGCCAGTTGATGTCGATGCCGACTTCATCCTGTACTTCGGCGATTGCCAGTTCGAGACGCGCCTTGCCGAGATAACACCAGGGGCAGACGACATCGGACACGAGGTCGATTGTTAGCCGTTCCATAGGAACTCCTTCATTTGATGAGCCGTCGGGAGGAAGACGGCAAAACCTGTTATTTTACGCGGGCATCCCACCATGTGGAAAACTGATAGCCGTTCAGTGGCAGCGCCTGCGGACGCTCGATGCGTTTCCAGCGCGCCACCCATTGTTGCGGCACATGGTAAAGTGGCACGACATAGTGACCTGAAAGCAGCAAGCGGTCGAAAGCACGCACCGATGCCTGGAAGTCTTCCTTGCTGCGGGCAAGCCGCATCGCATCCATGATCCGGTCGAGATCAGCGTCCGCCGTGCCGGCAAAATTGAAACTGCCTTGCGCCTTTGCGGCGGCAGAACCCCAGCGACCGACCTGCTCGATACCCGGAGACAGGGACGATGGATAGGATTTGACGATGATGTCGTAATCGAACGTACCCGAACGCGCCTGATACTGCGAATCGTCTACGGTGCGGATTGTCATGGCAACCCCGATCAGCCGCAGGCTGCGCTGATACGCAATTGCCAGCTTTTCCTGATCCTGTGTCTGCGTCATCACCTCAAAGGCAAGGGGGCGGCCTTTCTTGTCGACCATGCGGCGGTTACGGATCGTGTATCCGGCGTCCGCCAACAGATCGACGGCCTTTTTCAACACCTTGCGGTCTCCGCCGGTGCCGTCCGTTTTTGGCAGACGATACGTGCCGTTGAGTATGTCCGGCTCGATACGATCCTTGGCCTTGCCAAGCAAAGCCAGCTCCCTTTCGTCAGCAGGGTTGCCGAGCGCCGAGAGCGGTGAATTCTGCCAGAAACTTTCTGTTCGAGTATAGGCGCCGTCAAACAGGTTCTTGTTTGCCCACTCGAAATCGAACGCCAGCGAAAGCGCTGCCCGGACGCGGACATCGGCAAACAAGGGGCGGCGAACGTTGAAAACGAAACCGAGCATGCCGGTCGGCAGTTGCGGCTGAAACGCATCCTTGACGATGCTGCCATTGTTGGCCGCCGGGAAATTGTAGGCGCGCGTCCAGTGGGTGGGGCTGCCGTCCGGATAGATGTCGATTGCGCCTTTCTTGAAGGCTTCGAACAGCGTGTTGTCCTGCAGGAAATATTCGACGGTGATCTGGTCGTAGTTGTCGAAGCCGATCTTGGAGGGCAGATCCTTGCCCCAGTAATCCGGGTTGCGCTCATAAACGATACGTTCTCCCGGCGCGACCGACTTGATAAGGTAAGGGCCGGAACCGATCGGCGGCTTCAGCGTCGATTGCTCGAACGTTTCCACATCGATCGCGTGTTTCGGCAAAATCGGAGTTCCGGTGGCCAGAATGAGAGGCGTTTCACGCGTCGCCTTGTCGTTGAAGGTGAAACGCACGCCGTGCTCACCAACCTTCTCCATCTTCTCGACTGAGTTCAAACGCTGCGAGAAAGGGATACGGCCCTTGTCGCGCAGTATCTCGAAAGAGAAGATGACATCATCCTGGGTAACCGGCTCACCATCGGACCATTTCGCCTTCGGGTTCAGGTTGAACTGAACGAAGGTGCGGTCATCATCCCATTCGACGCTCTCGGCGAGAAAGCCGTACAGAGTGAAGGGCTCGTCAGCCGAACGGGTCATCAGTGATTCGTAGATGAGATTGCCGAAAGACGGATCCCATATGCCGCGCGCGGTGGTGCGGATGCTTTTCAGGTTGAAAGGGTTAAGACTGTCGTAAGTGCCGACGACACCATAGGTAACGCGACCGCCCTTTTTGACGTCCGGATTGACGTAAGGAAAATGGGCGTAGTCAGCGGGCAGGGCGGGTTGCCCGTGCATGGCTATGCCATGAAGCGGTTGCGCGCTGGCAGTTCCTGCAAGCAGGAAAGCGATAATAAGGGCTGACTGTCGGCGCATTCGGACGGCTTTCATTGCAAGTTTCAGTCTCTCATGATTCTGCGCAAAATAGACCAAGGAAGTGGCCGAAACCAAATCAAACGCCGCTGAAATAAAGGTTGTTATGAAGAAAATTGCGTGGGGCACTGGATATCGTTGAAACCGCGATGTAACAGGTTGGTCAACTCTGGGGGTCATTCAAATGCCTCATTTGACCGACAGGTGAACGCAGGAAGACAACCCGATATCGAGCGGCTTCGTCGCTCTCGGACGGATTTCAGGAGACGGATTTCGTTATGAAGCTTAACGCACTCAATATTACGCGAGCCCTGTCGGCTCTGGCCCTGACGGTCGGTACGGCTGCGGTTCCTTTCGCCGCTTCCGCACAGCAGGCTGCACCGGCCGGCCCGGCTCCGGGCCAGTGGTACAAGACCTGCGCTAAGCAGGGCGAAAACGACCTTTGCGTCGTCCAGAACGTACAGCTTGCCCAGAACGGCCAGCTTATCACCGCTGTTGGCCTGATGACGCTTCAGGGCAAGGAAACCCGCAAGATCATGCAGGTTTCGGTTCCGACCGCACGTCTTCTGCCCCCGGGTATCACCATGCAGATCGATGGCGGTAAGGGCCAGAAGATGGATTACACCGTCTGCCTGCCGGACAAGTGCATTGCCGAAGCACCGCTCACCGATGCCAACCTTGCCGCTCTGAAGAAGGGCACCGAGGTCGTATTCACGTCGGTCAACTTCCGCCGTGCGCCGAACCCGATCAAGATCACGCTTTCCGGCTTCACCGGCGTTTACGATGGTCCGGCGATCTCTGAATCGCAGGTTGCCGAAAGCCAGCGTTCGCTGCAGGAAGGCATGCAGAAGAAGGCCGAAGAAACCCGCAAGAAGCTTGAGGACGCGCAGAACGCCGCCAAGCAGGGCCAGTAAGCTACAGTATCTTTCGCTGAATTAGAAAGGGACGCTCCACAGGGGCGTCCCTTTTTTGCGTCTGTGCGCAGAACACACCGGAAATCGGCCGGGAGGGCGCAACAAGCGTCGACCGATTTTGGTACGCGCGACTGGTAAAGTTCTAATATTCATTAAGGCTGCGGACTTTTGTGCTGAAGCCACAGAAAAGTCGATTTGACCGGCAAGAGAAACGTAGTAGCGTCAACTTGGTAATTGTTATCGCAGTGTTAACGGCAACCTCAGGCTGTTTCGCCATAGTCCAACTCACTATTCCGCGAAGAGTTTCCGTATTTTTACTGACTTTACTTGAAGTGTCTCTGAAACAACAGAGCCACGCTAACCTTGTTTACGCTTAATAAGTATTTTGGCCGTAATTGCGGGAATTTGAAGTTGCTGAATAAGTAACATATCTGTAGAAGACGGCCCGATTGGGAAAAGGGTTCAGTAATTGCGTACTCGTTGGGATGAAATAGATGAAGCCGAAAGCGGATCCGGCCGCTTTCTTGGTTTCAGTGCCGTTACCTGGAGCCTCGCCGTGCCTGTCGCATTTATTGCGGGCGCCGCGATCACAAGCTTCATCAGTCAGCCGAGCACGGCAGCGGCGCCGCTTGCCATTCCTGCTCCGGTTGCGAGCGGAACAGCAAGCGCCGCCACCGAAGCTCGCGTGGCATCCGAAAAGAGCAGATGGGAAGAAGAGGCGCGCGAGGCCACGGCGAAGGCAGCCGAACTGCAGATGCAGCTTGAGGCCGTCCGCGACCAGGTAAGCGATGAGACGCGTCGGCGCAAACAGGCTGAACAGGCCGTTGCGCAGAAAACCCAGGAACTCGACAGATCGAAACAAATCGAGGCTGCGGCGGCCGAGCGGCCGGCAACAGCCGTTGCGGTCTCCACCGGCAACCAGCAAGCTCATGATGCGCTGGCCTACACGTCTGAGAAGACGGGGCAACACTTCGGTGGCAAGGCTGAGATAGGCCAGCAAATTCACTCCGCGCCAGCCGGCACCCCGAGCGGTACCGCAAATGTGCGCTCGAGCGACGACTCCATTGCTCTGCAGCGGATCATCGAAGATACGGCCAGCCGCAGCGCCGCGCTTTCCGATCGCAGGGATGAGGTCGAGGAGGTGGCTTCCCAGACGGCCAGCGTTCAGACCCCGAAAGCCGCGCGACGGGACTCCGCAGTAGAAACCGCGCTTGGCAGCGCAACGGGCCTGGATAGCCTTTCGGCCGCGCAGCGCAGCAGCCTGAAAACCGATCTGGTTTCCGGCGCATGCGTCAGCAGCAGCTTGGAAAAAGTATTCGGAAATCCGGTGCCTGTCGTGCCGCTGCGAAACCTGGTGCGAGATCTCGACAGCGATTGCTGATCCGTAGTGCAGTTTTAAGGGGTGGGGATATCATGATTGGCTTGGCAGTTAGGCTTTTCGCGCTGGCAATGGCTGGCAGCTCCATGCCGGGCTATGCCCTGGCGCAGGAGCATGATCGCAGCATCATGGCGTCTATGGAAGGCGGCAGCCAGACAATGATTGCTCGCGATATAGCAGAGCTGGGCAATAAATGCGGCCTTCCTCTGAACGTCGTGGATTCACATGGTTCTCTTGAAAACTTCTTCGGGGTCAGGAACCGCCACAACACCCAGTTCGGCATCGTGGATAGCGATATCCTCAATTATTTGTCGGCCTATCGCGGTACGAACAGCGACGTGCTTCAGGCAATGCAGGGCATGCGTATCATGCTGCCGCTCTACGATGCCGAAGTCCATGTGGTTGCGCGCGCGGGGATCAACAGCCTTCAGGATCTGCAGGGCAAGCGTCTCGGCGTAGGCCAGAAGGATGGCACCGCCTATCTGACCTCACAGCTCATCCTGGACATCTTGCGCATCAAGGTGACTGAGCGCGTCTCCGGCTCGGCCGACGAGATGATCGAATTGCTGCGGCAGGGCGAAATCGACGCGGTATTGAAAGTCGGAAATGCGCCGATGCCGATGTTCAGCGATGGTCGGGTGGATGACAGTTTCCATCTCGTGCCGGTGGTCGATAACGTTCTTCACGCAAGCTACAAACCCGTCACCATGCCTGCAGGCATGTATCCGTTTCAGCGCACGCCGGTGGAAACCGTCGCCGTCAAGACGCTTCTTATGACCTACGAATATGGGTCCGAGAAAAACGCCTATTACAAGAACTCCTGCAAGGCCGTGGCGGATTTCACCAGCCTGATCGTTGGAAATCTCGATGAGTTGCGCCGCAGCGGCCATCATCCGAAGTGGAAAACCATCAACCTGACGGAAATTCCGAAAGGTTGGGAGATCGGCGCCTGCGTTCGGAAGGGTCTCGAGCCCACCTATGAGGTCAGCTGCGCCCAGCAAAGTTCTGAAAACCAGCAATATCTCGACCTGCTGCAGAAACGTCTGCGGGAGTAAATTTTCACCGAGATCATTCAATACCAAGGTCGCGCGGCAAATAGGGCGACCTTTTCCACGCGGCGTTGTGACGAGCGATATCGATCGCTCGCCGAGATGCGAACCAGAAGCCCAACAGAAATTGCCCGACCACCCAGTAGATCAGGAAATACTATGAAATCCGCGGTACTCAATGTGATTGCTTTGGCGCTCTTTGCGGCGCTTTCACCGCAACTGGCTTCGGCGCAGGAAGCTGAACGCAATATTCTGGCCGCGGGCAAAGGTTCGACCCAGGGCCTTATCGCCCAGGATATCGCAAACCTCGGAGATCGCTGCGGCCTTCCCATGAACGTGGGGGTATCGAAGGGCGCGCTCGAAAGCTTTTTCGGCGTACGCAACCGTCACAACACCCAGTTCGGTATCGTCGACAGCGACCTTCTCACCTATCTGAACAGCTACAAGGGCGAAAACAGCGACGTACGCGAAGCCGTGCAGGGCATGCGCATCATGCTGCCGCTGTTCGATGCTGAGGTTCACGTGGTCGCCGGTCCCGGCATCAACAGCCTGCAGGACCTTCGCGGCAAGCGCGTTGGCGTGGGCGAGAAGGACAGCACGGCATTCCTGACCAGCCAGCTGATGTTCGACATCCTTCGCATTCAGGTCGCGGAACGCGCGACCGGTACGACGGATGAAATGGTCGAGCTTTTGCGACAGGGCGAAATCGACGCCCTGATCCGCGTCGCTGGTGCGCCGGTACAGTTCTTGACGGATGGCCGCATCGACAGCTCTTTCCATCTGGTGCCGATTACGGATGAAGTTCTGCGCGCCAGCTACAAGCCGGTATCGATTCCAGGCGGCATGTATCCGTTCCAGAAAACCGCCGTGCAGACTGTCAGCGTCAAGACGCTGCTGATGACCTATGAATACGGCACAGGCAAAAACGCCTACTACAACAACGCGTGTAAGGCCGTGTCCGACTTCACAAGCCTGATCGTCGACAATATCGACGAGTTGCGCCGCACCGGTCACCCGAAGTGGAAAGACGTCAATCTGACGGAAGTTCCGAAGGGCTGGGAGATCGGCACATGCGTACGCAGGGGTCTTGATCCGAACTACAAGGTATCCTGTACGAGCACTGCCACTGGTGGCGCAGAGAACAAGGAATATCTCGATCTTCTCGGCCAGCGCCTGAAGAAGTGATGGGATAAAAACAAGGGCGCCGGTTTGGCGCCCTTTCTTATACAGAAGCTTACGACCTCAGTGGGCAAGTATGGATTTCGGCCGTAGTTCCCCTGACGGGCTTCGGTCGAAGATGCGCATCACATTGTCGCTTCTAAGCGGCTGCTCGCTGTCGTCGTGTATCAGGTTCTGCTCGGAGACGTATGCCACATATTCCTGCTCGTCGTTTTCGGCCAGCAAGTGATAGAAGGGCTGATCTCTGTCCGGGCGGATTTCTGCCGGTATCGCGTTCCACCATTCCTCGGAATTGGCGAATTCGGCATCCACATCGAACACCACGCCCCTGAACGGGAAAACCTTGTGGCGAACGACTTCGCCGATGGTAAATTTTGCGTTGCGTTGTTTCATGGCGCGAACTTCCTTTCGCATCATTATGTGGTCACTCTCGTCTCATGCTACAAGACCAATGCTTGAGCGGGGAAAAAGCTCCCGCTGACGCAGAAATTCTTGGACGTTATGCCGCCGTTGCTTTCTTGGGCATGGTGGCGAGGATGACACCGCCCAGCACCAGAAGAATACCGATGGCGTGATAGGTGGCAAAACTTTCGCCCAGGAACACGATGGCCATCACGATCGAAACCGGCGGCATGAGGTAAAGCGTTACGCCCGCCTGCGCTGGCCCGAACACACGCACTGTCTGCTGGAAGCAATAGAAGGCCGCAAGTGACGCGAAAGCGACCATGCCGGCGATCTTCGCCCAGTCCATCGGCTCATCAGGAAGAGCACCGCCGCTGAAAAACTCGATCAGAGTCGGCGGCAACAAAACCAGCGCTCCCGACAGGGCAATAACCCCAAACAGCGAGAGCGGTTGAAGCTTCTGCAATGCAGGCTGCCTGAGCAGGATGGAGTAGATGGCAAACGAGATCGCCGCGATCAGAATTCCAAAATCACCGATATTGAAGTCGAGGTGCAGAAGCGCCGAAACATCGCCGCGCAGAACGATGACGATCACGCCGGCAAACGCGATGGCCATGCCTGTCAGTTCACGCGCGCCGATGCCGCGACCGGCGAACATCCACTGGAAGAGGATGATGAAAAGCGATGATGTGGTGTAGATAAGGGTGCCGTTCGCGGCGGTCGTATAGTTCAGCGACCAGTAAACCACACCGCCGCAAATGCCCATGCCGAGCCCGCCCAGCACCAGCCAAAGCCAGAAATGGCTTTTGACGAAAGCGAGTGCCGCCCGACGGTCAGCATAGATGAAAGGCAGGGTGACGAGGGTCGATCCGGTCCAGCGCAGGAAGGCCGTCGTATACGGTGCGACATCGCCGATAATGCCCCGCCCGAAAATGATGTTGGTGGAAAAGAACAACGGAACGAGTGCAAAGATGACCCAATCAAGCGGGCGGGCCGCGATGGGCTTTGACTGATCGGGCATGGTGCACCGGAATTGAAGCGCCGAAGGTCGGCTGACGGCAGTTAAACGGAAAACGGCGGGAGATCATCCCGCCGTTTCCAGATGCAGCTTTAGCCGCATACATTATCGGATCCGGCAGATCAGGCCGAATAATACATGTCGAATTCGACAGGGTGCGGCGTCATTTCGTAACGCATCACTTCTGCCATCTTCAACTCGATATAGGCGTCGATCTGATCGTCGTCGAATACGCCGCCGGCGGTCAGGAACTTGCGGTCGCGATCGAGATTTTCGAGCGCTTCACGCAGCGAGGCGCAGACAGTCGGGATCTTCTTCAGTTCCTTCGGCGGCAGATCGTAGAGATCCTTGTCCATGGCCTTGCCCGGATGGATCTTGTTCTTGATGCCGTCGAGGCCGGCCATCAGCATGGCGGCGAAGGCGAGGTAGGGGTTCGCCAGCGGATCAGGGAAACGGACTTCGACGCGCTTCGACTTCGGACCTGTGCCGAAGGGGATGCGGCACGAAGCCGAGCGGTTGCGGGCCGAGTAAGCCAGCAGAACCGGTGCTTCATAACCCGGGACCAGACGCTTGTAGGAGTTGGTGGTCGGGTTGGTAAAGGCGTTGATAGCCTTGGCGTGCTTGATGATGCCGCCGATGTAATGCAGGCAGCTTTCCGACAGGCCGGCATATTCGTCGCCGGCGAAAGTCGGCTTGCCATCCTTCCAGATCGACTGGTGAACGTGCATGCCGGAACCGTTATCGCCATAGATCGGCTTCGGCATGAAGGTTGCCGTCTTGCCATAGGCATTGGCGACCTGATGGACGACATACTTGTAGATCTGGATCTTGTCGGCGTTGCGCACCAGCGTGTCGAACTTGACGCCAAGCTCGTGCTGGGCGGCCGCGACTTCGTGGTGGTGCTTTTCAACGACCACGCCCATTTCCGTCAGGACGGTCAGCATTTCGGAACGCATGTCCTGAAGGCTGTCGATCGGCGGAACCGGGAAATAACCGCCCTTGACGCGCGGACGGTGACCGAGGTTGCCGGTCTCGTAATCCGTGTCGTCGTTGGACGGAAGCTCGGACGAATCGAGCTTGAAGCCGGTATTGTAGGGATCGGCCTTGTATTTGACGTCGTCGAAAACAAAGAATTCCGGCTCCGGGCCGACAAAAACGGTGTCGCCAACGCCGGAAGCCTTCAGGTAAGCTTCCGCCTTCTTGGCGGTTCCACGCGGATCGCGGTTATAGGCTTCGCCGGAAACCGGATCGAGAATGTCGCAGATGACGACCATGGTCGACTGCGCGAAGAACGGGTCCATGTGAACGGTCGCCGGGTCCGGCATCAGCACCATGTCCGACTCGTTGATGGCCTTCCAGCCACCGATCGAGGAACCGTCGAACATGACGCCATCGGCGAACATGTCTTCGTCTACGGCGACAACGTCCATGGTGACGTGCTGCAGCTTGCCCTTGGGGTCGGTAAAGCGCAGGTCCACGAACTTGACGTCGTTTTCCTTGATCTGTTTCATGATGTCGCTTGCGGTCGTCATGGGATCTTTCCTTGGATGTGAGAATGATGAGGTGCCAGCCCTTGTCCGGACCGGGCGTTATTAGATCGCGTCGACACCGGTTTCGCCGGTACGGATACGCACGACTTCTTCAACGTTCGAGACGAATATCTTGCCATCGCCGATACGGCCCGTCTGGGCTGCATTGCGGATGGCATCGATGACGGCCTCGACATTCTCGTCGGCGAGAACGACCTCGACCTTAACCTTGGGCAGAAAATCCACCACGTATTCCGCACCGCGATAAAGCTCGGTATGACCCTTCTGGCGGCCAAAACCCTTCGCTTCCGTCACGGTGATGCCTTGCAGGCCGACTTCCTGAAGGGCTTCCTTCACTTCGTCGAGCTTGAAGGGCTTGATGATCGCTTCGATCTTTTTCATGAGAAAATATCTCTCCGCTTCTCCCTGAAAGCGGGCACTCCCCGCCAGCCCTTGATAAAGCAGGTATCATGCCAATCCAAGAGCGATCATGCCTTAAATATCCTGCTCTTAGACATGGGTAGAGCAAGCGCGCCGGATTTTCCACATCAAGCACGACGAGATCGCCTGCTGCGAATTGCCCATTCTATGAACAACGGCCTCATTGCAGTGCTTCAGAAGAGCCGGCAGCGCCAAAAAAGCGCCATCGAGCGCACAACAAACAGGCAAATGCCTGTTTTGACAACGTCTCCGCGGCCAATTTTTAGGTTGTCATAAGCGTCCAAGTCGGGTCACCATTGGTCATGACCAGCAACAGCACGCTTCTTTTCACACCCGCGGAAATGTCTGCCGTCGATGCAGCGGCAGCGGCGTCGGGCATTCCGTCTTTCGATCTGATGGAACGGGCAGGCCAGGCCGTCGCTGCACTGGCGCTGCGCGCCTATCCCGATGCGCAACGTTTCGTCGTTTTATGCGGCCCCGGAAACAACGGCGGCGATGGTTACGTCGCCGCGCGGGCGCTGGGCGAGGCCGGAGCGACGGTGAATATCCATCAGATGGCAAATGCCGATATGCTGGCGGGTGACGCACGACACGCGGCCATGACCTGCAACGTGAAGGGCGCCACGCTTGCCAGCTATCAGCCGCAACCGGGCGATGTCGTCATCGATGCCATTTTCGGTGCGGGGCTTTCACGCGCCGTATCGCCGGAGGTCATTAGCCTGATCGATGCCGTGAACGGCGCCGAAATCCCGGTCGTCGCCGTTGATCTGCCGTCCGGCGTCTGCGGGCTGCGCGGAAAAGTGCTTGGCGCCGCTTTTCGCGCATCCCGGACGATCACCTTCATGGCGCTCAAGCCGGGACATCTGCTGCTGCCGGGTCGCGAACTGTGTGGTGAGATCGAGGTCTTCGACATCGGCATTCCCCATCGCATAATTGCTGCTCAAGCCGGCAAAATCCGCAGAAATGATCTGGCGCTTTGGTCATCTCGCCTGCCGAAATCCTCTGTCGACACCCACAAATACAAGCGGGGCCACCTCGTCGTGTTTTCAGGCGGCGCTTCGCATACGGGGGCGGCGCGCCTTTCCGCAACGGCTGGCCTTAATGCTGGAGCAGGGCTTGTCACGGTGGCCGCGCCGCAGAATGCAATGACTATCAACGCAGGCGCGCTTACCGCCGTCATGCTGCGACAGGTGGAAACGCAAATGGACCTGAAAGACTGGCTCGAAACATCAAAAATCGCAGCCTGTGTGCTCGGCCCGGGCTTTGGTGTCGGTGAACGCGCCCGCGATTTTGTCCAAACCTTGAAAGACAAGCCCCTGCTGCTCGACGCCGATGGCATCACGTCTTTCAGGGAAAAGCCGGAAACACTTTTCGATATTTTCTCGCAGGGAGAAACACGGCTTGTGCTGACGCCGCACGAGGGCGAATTTGCTCGCCTTTTCCCGGATATCGCGGCCGATGACCGCATCGGCAAGGTAGAAAAAGCGATTGCAGCCGCAATTCGCTCGCACGCGGTCGTCGTCTACAAGGGGGCTGACAGTGTCATCGCTTCACCCGATGGGCGTGCCTACATCAACGATAACGCACCCGCCTGGCTTGCCACCGCAGGTTCCGGCGACGTTCTCGCAGGGATTATCGGCGCGCTTCTGGCTCAAGGCGTTCCCGCCTTTGAAGCCGCGGCGGCCGGCGTATATTTCCATGGTGAGGCGGCCCACAGGGCTGGCCCCGCCATGACGGCGGAAAGCTTGGCAGAGCATGCCGGCATCGGCGTATGAGTTGCTTGCCCAGAACGACACCAGCAGTCGTGAGCTAGTCGTTATGCCAACAATTCCGCCATAGCCATCGCTCCCTGCGGCGCATTGACCTTGCCTTCGTGAATGAAGAAGGCAAAAACATCGCGTGGCTCTTTTTTTGTCTTGCGGCTGTCATCGACCAGCGGCAGATCAGCAGGCACATCGCCCGCGGCCCAGGATTTAAGCCGGTTGGCCCAGGCGTTCATATCCTTCGGTGTATAACAGGTCGGGATATCATCTGATCCCTTCTGCAGCCGCGCATAAACGAAATCGGCAGTCACGTCCGCGATCATTGGATAATCGAAATGGTCGGCGCAGACCGGGGCGATATTGTATTTTTCGAGAAGGGCGACGAATTCTGGCACTTTAAAGCTGTCGTGGCGCACTTCGACCACATGGCGTAGCGGTAGGCCTTCCAGCTGTTCCGGCAGCAGTTTCAGAAAGGCTTCAAAGTCGTCCGGCTCAAACTTCTTGGTCGGTGCGAACTGCCAGAGTAACGGCCCGAGACGGTCGCCCAATTCGACCAGTCCCTGATTGAGGAATTTATCAATCGATTCAGCGGCCTCGCCAAGAATCTTGCGGTTGGTCGTGAAGCGACTGGCTTTCAACGAGAAGATAAAGCCATCAGGAACTTCCGACGCCCATTTGGCAAAGGTTTCTGGTTTCTGCGAACCGTAATAGGTGCCGTTGACCTCAATGATCGAAAGCTTGCTCGCAGCATATTCAAGCTGGCGCTTTTTCGCCAGCTTTTCGGGATAGAACGTGCCTTCCCACGCATCGAAAGTCCAACCGCCGATACCGGTGCGGATCGTGCCCGATTTGCTCATCTATGCCTCCCGTTGAGAGCAGCTGACGATATCCTGGTGAGGGCGGATTACTCCGCCGCCTCAACCTTCTTGACGGGTCGGCGCTCCAGCAGGTCCTTGAGGAACTGACCTGTATAGGACCGCTTTTCCTTGACAACCTGTTCCGGCGTACCTTGCGCAACGATCTCACCGCCACCGGTGCCGCCTTCGGGACCGATATCGATGATCCAGTCGGCCGTCTTGATGACTTCGAGATTGTGCTCGATAACGACGACGGAATTGCCCTGGTTGACCAGTTCCTGCAGCATTTCCAGAAGTTTTGCGACGTCGTGGAAATGCAGGCCAGTGGTCGGCTCGTCGAGGATGTAGAGCGTACGGCCGGTGGAGCGTTTCGACAACTCCTTGGCGAGTTTGACGCGCTGCGCTTCACCGCCCGAAAGCGTATTCGCCTGTTGGCCGACCTTGATATAACCAAGACCGACATCGAACAGAGCCTGAAGCTTGTCGCGCACGGCGGGCACGGCAGAGAAGAATTCAACACCTTCCTCAACCGTCATGTCCAGCACGTCGGCAATCGACTTGCCCTTGAAATGCACGTCGAGCGTTTCGCGATTGTAGCGCTTGCCGTGGCAGACGTCGCAGGTGACGTAAACGTCGGGCAGGAAGTGCATCTCGATCTTGATGACGCCGTCACCTTGACAGGCTTCGCAGCGGCCACCCTTGACGTTGAAGGAAAAACGCCCTGGCGCATAACCGCGCGCCTTGGCTTCCGGCAGTCCGGCAAACCAGTCACGGATCGGCGTGAAGGCGCCGGTATAGGTGGCCGGGTTGGAACGCGGCGTACGACCGATCGGAGACTGGTCGATATCGATGACCTTGTCGATATGTTCGAAACCATCGATGCGATCATGTTCGGCCGGGATTTCGCGGGCACCCATGACACGGCGGGCGGCCGACTTGTAGAGCGTCTCGATCAGGAAGGTCGATTTGCCACCACCCGATACACCGGTCACAGCCGTGAAGACGCCGAGCGGCACCGAAGCCGTTACATTTTTCAGGTTATTGCCGCGTGCACCAACAACCTTAATTTCCTTGCCCTTCTTGGGCTTGCGACGTTCTGCCGGCACGGCGACACCGAGTTCGCCGGACAGATATTTGCCGGTCATCGATTTCGGATTGGCCATGACCTGCTGCGGTGTACCTTCGGCAACCACTTCACCGCCATGGATGCCGGCGGCAGGGCCGATATCGACGACGTAATCGGCGGTCAGGATCGCGTCCTCGTCGTGCTCGACCACAATGACCGTATTGCCGATATCGCGCAGGTGCTTGAGCGTTTCCAGCAGCCGCGCGTTGTCGCGCTGGTGCAGACCGATCGACGGTTCGTCCAGCACGTAAAGAACGCCGGTGAGGCCCGAACCGATCTGCGAGGCAAGCCGGATACGCTGGCTTTCACCGCCCGAAAGCGTGCCGGAATTACGCGACAGGCTCAAATAATCGAGACCGACGTCGTTCAAAAACTGCAGGCGTTCGCGGATTTCCTTGAGGATGCGGACGGCGATCTCGTTCTGTTTGCTATTGAGGTGTTCCGGCAGAGCCGAAAACCAGTCGCGCGCCACCTTGATCGACATTTCGGTGGTCTGGCCGATATGCAGCTTGTTGATTTTGACGGCCAAGGCTTCCGGCTTGAGGCGATAACCGGCGCATGCCGGGCAGGGTGCTGCCGACATGTAACGCTCGATTTCCTCGCGCGCCCAAGCGCTGTCGGTTTCCTTCCAGCGGCGCTCGAGGTTAGGCACGATGCCTTCGAACGTCTTGGTTGTCTTGTAGGAGCGGGCGCCATCGACGTAGTTGAATTCGATCTTTTCTTCAGTACCCTTCAGGATCGCGTTCTGCGCATCCTTGGAGAGTTTTTCCCAGCGATCGGACAGCTTGAAGCCAAAGACCTTTCCGAGACCTTCGAGCGTCTGGTTGTAATAGGGCGACGAGGATTTTGCCCACGGCGCAATCGCGCCATCCTTCAATGTGCGGCCGGGTTCCGGAACGATGAGGTTCTGGTCCACCTTCTGCTGCGAACCGAGACCGTCACAGGTCGGGCAGGCGCCAAACGGGTTGTTGAACGAAAACAGGCGTGGTTCGATTTCCGGAATGGTAAAGCCGGATACAGGACATGCGAATTTTTCGGAAAACAGAACACGTTCGTGGGTTTCGTTGAGCGACTTGTTGGCCGAACCGCCGGCGGCCGTTTCATTGGCGGGCAGCGGCTTGTCTGCGAACTCGGCAACGGCCAAGCCATCGGCCAGTTTCAGCGAGGTTTCGAGACTGTCGGCCAGACGTGCGGAAATGTCTGACCGCACCACGAGACGGTCCACGACCACATCGATATCGTGCTTGTATTTCTTGTCGAGCGGCGGAACGTCGGCGATTTCATAAAACTGACCATCGACCTTTACGCGCTGAAAGCCCTTTTTCATCAGTTCGGCGAGTTCTTTCTTGTATTCGCCCTTACGACCGCGGATCATCGGCGCCAGAATATAAAGACGGCTGCCTTCCTCGAAATCGAGAATGCGGTCGACCATCTGGCTGACAGTCTGGCTTTCGATCGGCAGCCCCGTTGCCGGAGAATAAGGAACACCGACACGCGCGAAAAGAAGGCGCATATAGTCGTAAATCTCGGTGACTGTGCCGACCGTCGAGCGCGGGTTGCGCGACGTTGTCTTCTGCTCGATAGAAATTGCCGGTGACAGACCGTCGATCTGGTCGACATCCGGCTTCTGCATCATTTCGAGGAACTGGCGGGCATAGGCCGACAGGCTCTCGACATAACGCCGCTGGCCTTCCGCGTAGATCGTGTCGAAGGCAAGCGACGATTTGCCCGACCCGGACAGGCCGGTCATCACGATCAGCGAGTTTCGCGGAAGATCGAGGTCGATGCCCTTGAGATTGTGTTCACGCGCGCCACGAATGGAGATCGTCTTGAGTTCGCTCATTACCAAAGCCTGATGGGAGGGAAGGCTCCCTATATGGTGATTGATTCGTCGGTGTCGAGATGGAAACGACGATGCCTTGAGGGTCGTTCCCGATTCCGTTGACTCGACTATAGGAATAAAATAGAACAAATAAAGAACAATTTTCAAGCCGCCGTATCAGGCGGGTTTGTTGGACTTTTGCTTGTGGATTATCGGCCACAAGGTCGCATCGCATCGACCCTATGGTCTATGGTGCCCCCATTGAGTTTTTTGAGCCGCCATGGCGGTCGACGAGGTGAAATATGGCAGGTAGCGTCAACAAGGTGATCCTGATCGGCAACGTGGGCGCCGATCCCGAAATCCGCCGGACCCAGGACGGTCGTCCGATCGCAAATCTGCGCATCGCGACGTCTGAAAGCTGGCGTGATCGCAATTCCGGCGAGCGCAAGGAAAAAACCGAATGGCACAGCGTCGTCGTTTTCAACGAAGGACTGTGCAAGGTCGTCGAACAGTATGTGAAGAAGGGGGCCAAGCTTTATATCGAAGGCGCGCTGCAGACCCGCAAATGGCAGGACCAGCAAGGTGCTGACCGCTATTCGACCGAGGTCGTTCTTCAGGGCTTTAATTCGACCCTGACCATGCTGGATGGTCGTGGCGAAGGCGGCGGCGATCGCGGCGGTTATAGCGGCGGCGGTCGTGGCAGCTCTGCCGGCGGCAATGATTATGGTGGCGGCGGCGACTTTGGCGGCGGTTACGGTGGTGGCGGAGACGATTATGGTCGTCCGTCTGGTGGTGGCGGTGGCAACCGAGGTGGTGGCCAGTCTTCCGGTGGCGCTGGAGGTGGCTTCTCCCGCGATCTGGACGACGATATCCCGTTCTGATCGAACCAACTCAGCTAAAAGGCGCCGCGAGGCGCCTTTTTCATGCCCGGTATCAGGGGATCATGCCGCCGAGCAATTCCCCTTGCGGCATCACGTTACGGAATGAAGAGCTTCCGGCTCTTCAGAGATTGAAGGCCGACCGCACGCCGTCCACCGCAAACTGCACCGAGAGTGCCGCCAGAATGACGCCAAGCAGGCGCGTCAGAAGCGCGCGGCCGGTGACACCCAGGAAGCGATCGAGAGCAGGGGCAATCATCAGCGCCGCGAATACGGCAAGCATGGCCACCGCGAGCACGCCGATCAGAACGGTGCGTTCGAGTGGCGCATGAAAACTGCCTGCCAGAAGCACGGTGGCGGAAATCGCGCCGGGACCGGCAATCAGGGGCAATGCCAACGGAAAGATTGCGATATTGCGGATGTGATCGACGGTAACTGCCGTCTCCGATGTTTTTTCCTTGCGGTCGTTGCGGCGCTCGAAAATCATCTCGAAGGCGATCCAGAACAACAGGATGCCGCCGGCAATACGGAAAGCGCCCATGGAAATGCCGAGGAAACCGAGTAGTTGAGCGCCCACCAACGCAAAACCGGCGAGGATGCCAAAAGCGGTCACCGTGCCGAGCATAGCGACATGGCGTCGCTGTGCGGCATCCATGCCGACGGTGAGGCCGACGAACAGCGGCGCTAGGCCTGGCGGATCGAGTGTGACCAGCAGCGTCGTCAGCGCGTTCAGGATCGTATCTATGGTCACCATTTCAGCAATATTCCCGCATGCTTGCCGTTAAACTGAAAGCTTGTTAGGACAGCCACAGCGTGGAGAAAACCCCTTTTGCGGGTAATCTTCACAAACGAGGGCGGCCGATGCCGTCGATAAGCCGTAAAAGCCTGTTCACAACAGGTTCCGAAATTGGCGTTGGAGGCGAGCTTCCGCTATAAAACGTCAACTGATTCCGAACAGGATCCTAATCGATTTGACTGATCAAAGCACACCCGGCGGCGGAAAGCTGCCCCCAGGCATCGAGCCCATTTCGATCATGGAGGAGATGCAGCGCTCCTACCTCGATTACGCGATGAGCGTTATCGTCAGCCGCGCTCTTCCTGACGTCCGCGACGGCCTCAAGCCGGTGCATCGGCGTATCCTTTACGGCATGTCCGAACTCGGCATCGACTGGAACAAGAAATACGTCAAATGCGCCCGTGTAACCGGTGACGTGATGGGTAAATACCATCCGCACGGCAACACTGCGATCTATGACGCGCTCGCCCGTATGGCGCAGGACTGGTCTTTGCGCCTGCCGCTCATCGACGGTCAGGGCAATTTTGGCTCGATCGACGGCGACCCGCCGGCGGCTGAACGTTACACCGAATGCCGACTTGAAAAGGCTGCGCATTCGCTGCTCGACGATCTCGACAAGGAAACCGTCGATTTCCGTGACAACTACGACGGCACCCTGTCGGAGCCTGTCGTTGTCCCGGCAAAGTTCCCGAACCTGCTGGTCAATGGAGCAGGCGGCATCGCCGTCGGCATGGCCACCAACATCCCGCCGCACAATCTCGGTGAGGTCATCAACGGCTGTATCGCGCTGATTGATAACCCGGCTATCGAATTGCCGGAGATGATGGAAATCATTCCCGGCCCGGATTTCCCGACCGGCGCAATGATTCTCGGCAAGAACGGCATCCGCTCCGCTTACGAGACCGGCCGCGGATCCGTTATCATGCGCGGCGTCGCCACAATCGAGCCGATGCGCGGCGACCGCGAACAGATCATCATCACCGAAGTTCCCTATCAGGTGAACAAGGCGACGATGATCGAAAAGATGGCCGAACTGGTCAAGGATAAGCGCATCGAGGGCATTTCCGACCTGCGCGACGAGTCCGACCGCCAGGGTTATCGCGTTGTCATCGAACTGAAGCGCGATGCCAATGCCGACGTCATTCTGAACCAGCTTTACCGTTACACGCCGCTGCAGACATCTTTCGGCTGCAACATGGTGGCTCTGAACGGTGGCAAGCCGGAGCAGTTGGCGCTGATGGACATGCTGCGCGCCTTCGTTTCCTTCCGTGAGGACGTCGTTAGCCGGCGTACGAAATATTTGCTCCGTAAGGCGCGTGAACGCGCTCACGTCTTGGTCGGCCTGGCGATTTCGGTCGCCAACATCGATGAAGTCATCGCGCTGATCCGTAAGGCACCCGATCCGGCGACCGCGCGCGAACAGCTGATGACGCGCCGCTGGCCGGCGCACGACGTCGAGCCGCTGATCCGCCTGATCGATGATCCGCGTCACAAACTCAACGAGGACGGCACCTACAACCTCTCGGAAGAGCAGGCGCGTGCAATCCTCGAACTGCGTCTGGCCCGCCTGACCGCACTCGGCCGCGACGAAATCGCCGACGAGTTGAACAAGATCGGCGCCGAGATCAGCGATTATCTCGATATCCTGTCGTCGCGCGTTCGCATCCAGACTATCGTCAAGGATGAGATGTCTGCCGTGCGCGACGAATTCGGCACGCCGCGCCGCACACAGATCATGGATGCCGGCCTCGACATGGACGATGAAGACCTCATCGCTCGTGAAGACATGGTCGTTACCGTTTCGCATCTCGGCTATATCAAGCGCGTACCGCTGACCACCTATCGCGCCCAGCGCCGTGGCGGCAAGGGCCGTTCCGGCATGGCGACCCGTGACGAGGATTTCGTATCGCGTCTGTTCGTGGTCAACACGCATACGCCGGTGTTGTTCTTCTCGTCGCGTGGCATCGTCTACAAGGAAAAGGTCTATCGTCTGCCGATCGGTACGCCTCAGTCTCGCGGCAAGGCCCTGATCAACATGCTGCCGCTGGAAGCCGGCGAACGCATCACCACGATCATGCCGCTGCCCGAGGACGAAGCGACCTGGGAAAACCTCGACGTGATGTTCGCAACGACGCGCGGTACGGTTCGCCGTAACAAGCTCAGCGACTTCGTTCAGGTCAACCGCAACGGCAAGATCGCCATGAAGCTTGAGGAAGAGGGCGACGAAATCCTCTCCGTCGAGACCTGCACGGCACCCAATCAGGATCTCGCCATTCCGGGCGATGACGTGTTGCTGACGACCGCGCTCGGTCAGGCAACCCGTTTCCCGGTCGATGAGGTCCGCGTGTTTGCCGGCCGTAACTCGATCGGCGTGCGCGGCATTAATCTGGCCGATGGCGACCGCATCATTTCGATGACCATCGTCAACCATGTCGATGCAGAGCCGTGGGAGCGTGCCGCTTACCTGAAACGTTCGGCCATCGAGCGCCGTGCTGCCGGTGTCGATGAAGACGATATCGCGCTGGTCGGCGAGGAAGTGGTGGAAGAAGGACAGCTGTCCGACGAGCGCTACGAATACCTCAAGGGCCGTGAGCAGTTCGTCTTGACCGTCTCCGAAAAGGGCTTTGGCAAGCGTTCGTCGTCCTACGACTTCCGTACTTCAGGCCGTGGCGGCAAGGGCATCCGTGCCACCGACACCTCGAAGACTTCGGAAATCGGCGAACAGGTTGCTCTGTTCCCGATCGAGGACAAGGACCAGATCATGCTCGTCACCGACGGCGGGGTTCTGATCCGTGTTCCGGTCGATGGTATCCGCATCGCCAGCCGCGCCACCAAGGGCGTCACCATCTTCTCCACCGGCAAGGGTGAGAAGGTCGTGTCGGTCGAGCGGATCAGCGAGCCGGAAGGTGAAGAGGAAGAGGGCGACGTGCCGGGTGAAATCACCACCGAAGCCGGCGCCATCACCGAGACGCCGGAAAGCGGAGCCCCCGAAGGCGATGCACCGAGCGAAGAATAAAGCGACAAAGGCCGGGAGAGATCCCGGCCTTTTCTTTTGACGAATGAACGAAAAAGACTTTCACGTTCATCTTCGTTCATATTGCAGACAGCAAAAAAGCCGGGTGAAATTTATCACCCGGCTTTTTTGTTCATAATTCGAAGCCTCAAAATGCCCTGTGGCGGCGGGCAAAATCCTCAAGATCGTGACGCTCCTTGCGGAGTTCTGCGATCGAAGACACGACTGTGGCGACAAACATTGTGCTGATCAGCCCGGCAAGAACTGTCATGGTCAAGAACATCTCATACCTTTCCGGGCTTAAAAGCCTCAGTAGTAGGAGACGCCCTGGTAAGTGCCGGTCATCTCCGTGTAATTTCTCGAAGCCGTATCGGACTTGTCATTGTAGAGAGTGACAGTTGCAGTCATCATGACTGCGATCATAGCGGTCCATACGATGCTGATCATGGTGATCTTGTCCGGCATGGCCGAATTTCTCTTCGCAAACATCTCCGCATTTCCTTCTGTTCTCCCAACGTGCCTTAGGCATGCTGGTTCCGCATTGTTGAGGGATTTTTAACACTCCCCCTCTGAAGCCTCCCTGAAGAGGCCGTTCATCTGGCGTTCAGGTTTCAAGCCCGTCGACGTCGTCTACCGTCAGGACAAGTTCGGCCATGAGCGAAATACCGATTGTGGTGACGACGAAAGCGACAAGCATGTTTTTACTCCTGGCTGCATCGACCGGGACCGTTCCCCGTCTCTGCAGGATCGATAAAAACACGCCCCGCCTGAAACCCGCTTGAACGGCGCATTCATCCTGCATTCACGCGCAGAAACCGCCCGCATGCTTTTAGAACGCAAAGGTGCACCACCTTGCGATCCGCGTGCGTCCGTGACAAAAGGCACAGGAATTCAATGGCTGGCTGTCATGACTATTGCTTTTTATCCGGGATCTTTCGATCCGATGACAAACGGGCACCTCGATGTGCTTTTGCAGGCGATGAAAGTCGCCGGCACCGTTATCGTGGGCATTGGCGTACATCCCGGCAAAGTGCCGCTGTTCAGCTTCGAGGAGAGGGCGGTGCTGATCCGTCGCGCACTCAAGGCGGCGATGCCGGCAAAGGCGGACGGCGTTTCTGTCGTCAGCTTCGACGGCCTCGTCATTCATGCGGCACGCGAGCATGGCGCAAGCGTGCTGATCCGTGGCCTTCGTGATGGCACCGATCTCGATTATGAAATGCAGATGGCCGGCATGAACGCGCAAATGGCACCTGACGTGCAGACAGTTTTCCTGCCGGCGGGCATTGCATCGCGACCGATAACCGCCACATTGGTCCGACAGATCGCCTCCATGGGCGGCGACGTCAGCACCTTTGTGCCGGCAGCCGTTCATGAAGCCCTGAATACCAAGCTGAAACGCTGATCGTTTATCAAACGGAGCCCCGGATGAAACTGCTTCACCTTGCCCTTGCTGGCGCCATGATGGCCGCTTCCTTCACTGCACCGGCTTTCGCCGCGAGCGATGCCAATACCATGACCATCCAGCTGAAGGATGGCCCGGTCGTCGTTCAGCTCCTGCCGGACCTTGCACCGAAACACGTCAAGCAGATCAAGGAACTGGCTGCCAAGGGCGAATACGACAATGTCGTCTTCCACCGCGTCATCGATGGCTTCATGGCCCAGACCGGCGACGTTCAGTACGGCAAGCAGGGCGGAAAGAGCTTTGCCCCGGCCCGTGCCGGCATGGGTGGTTCGGACATGCCGGATATTCCGGCCGAATTTTCGCGCACACCCTTCGAGCGCGGCGTGGTCGGCATGGCCCGTTCGCAGAGCCCGAATTCCGCCAACTCGCAATTTTTCATCATGTTCACCAAATACCCGAGCCTGGACGGCCAGTACACGGTCGTCGGCAAGGTCGTGTCCGGCATGGAAAATGTCGACAAGATCAAGAAGGGTGCCGGCGGCAATGGCGAAGTCACCGATCCGGACCGCATGCTGAAGGTCACCGTGGGCAAATAACGCCCGCCTTTAAAAGATACATACCGGGTGAAAACCCCAAAGAAGGAGAAAAGACATGGCCGAGATCAAAGATCCGGAAAACACCATCATCATGGAAACCACCAAGGGCAAGGTCGTCATCCAGCTTCTGCCGGATCTCGCACCTGAGCACGTGGCACGCATCAAGGAACTGGCGCGCGAAAAGGCCTATGACGGCGTTGTTTTCCACCGCGTCATTCCCGACTTCATGGCCCAGACCGGCGACGTCAAGTTCGGCAAGAAGGGCGGCGAAAGCTTCAACCCGTCGCGCGCCGGCATGGGCGGCTCGGACAAGCCGGACCTAAAGGCTGAGTTCTCGGCTGTTCCGCACGTTCGCGGTACCTGCTCGATGGCCCGTTCGCAGAACCCGAACTCCGCCAACTCGCAGTTCTTCATCTGCTTCACCGACGCTCCGTGGCTGAACAAGCAGTATTCCGTCTGGGGTCAGGTCATCGAAGGCATGGACTTCATCGACCAGATCAAGAAGGGCGAGCCCGTTCAGGATCCGGATTCGATCGTTTCCGTCCGCGTTGCTGCCGACGCTGCCGCCTGATTTTTCAGGACATTCGCTCTATCAGAAACGCCCCGGCAACGGATCGGGGCGTTTCGCTTTTTCTGAAAGGCCCGGACGGTGCGCGTAGACCTGTTCGATTTCGATCTTCCCGATGACAATATCGCATTGCGGCCTGCAAATCCGCGTGACAGCGCGCGGCTGCTCGTCGTCAAACCGGGTGAAGACCCGGAGCTTGCCGATCATGTCGTGCGCGATCTCGTGGACTTTTTGAAGCCCGGCGATGCGCTGGTCTTCAATGACACCAAGGTCATTCCGGCCCAGCTGGAGGGCATCCGGCACCGCGAAGGTGCGGGTGGCCAGCAGGTTTCGGCCACGCTGCACATGCGCACGGAACCGGACGTGTGGAAAGCTTTTGCAAAGCCCGGAAAACGCATCAAGATCGGCGACCGCATCGAATTCGGCCAATCGGACGCCAATACCTGCCTTCTCGGTTCGCTGATGGCGACGGTCGAGGACAAGGGTGAGGGCGGTGAAGTCACGCTACGTTTCGATCTTTCCGGCCCGGCGCTGGACGAGGCGATCATGGGTTCCGGCCATATTCCGCTGCCGCCCTACATCGCCGCCAAGCGACCGGAAGACGAGCAGGACGCTAAGGACTACCAGACCATCTACGCCCGCGAGGAAGGTGCCGTTGCAGCACCCACCGCCGGCCTGCATTTTACGCCCGACCTGTTTGCGCGCCTCGACGCGGCCGGCATCGAACGCCACTTCGTGACGCTGCATGTCGGCGCCGGCACGTTTTTACCGGTCAAGGCCGATGATACCGACGACCACAAGATGCACCTTGAAATCGGCCATGTCAGCACTGAGACCGCGCAAGCCCTCAATGCCGTCAAGGCGAGGGGCGGGCGCATCGTCTGCGTCGGCACGACTTCGTTGCGGCTGGTCGAAAGTGCCGCCTCCGACGATGGCCGTATCAACGCCTGGAGCGATGCCACAGGCATCTTCATCACGCCAGGTTACCGCTTCAAGGCGGTCGATCTGCTGATGACCAATTTCCACCTGCCGAAATCGACGCTGATGATGCTGGTCTCCGCCTTTGCGGGTCTTGAGACCATGCAGCGCGCCTACGCCCATGCGATCGATACCGGCTACCGTTTCTATTCCTATGGCGATTCCAGCCTGCTGCACCGGATGCCCCGATGACCGAAAACTTTCAGTTCACCCTCAAGGCCACCAGCGGCGGCGCCCGTCTCGGCGAAGTTTCCATGCCGCGCGGAACGATCCGCACCCCGGCCTTCATGCCGGTCGGCACGGTCGGCACCGTCAAGGCGATGTATCTCGATCAGGTGAAGGATACCGGCGCCGATATCATTCTCGGCAACACCTATCACCTGATGCTGCGGCCGGGTGCGGAACGCGTCGCGCGCCTCGGCGGCCTGCACAAGCTGATCCGCTGGGACGGTCCGATCCTCACCGATTCGGGCGGGTTTCAGGTCATGTCGCTATCCGGCCTTCGCAAGCTGGATGAGCAGGGCGTGACCTTCAAGAGCCATGTCGACGGCTCACTGCACCACATGTCGCCGGAGCGCTCGATCGAAATCCAGGGCCTGCTGGGTTCGGATATCCAGATGCAGCTCGACGAATGCGTGGCACTGCCGGCAGAACCACGAGAAATCGAGCGGGCGATGGAAATGTCGCTGCGCTGGGCCGAGCGCTGCCGTGTGGCATTCGGTGAGCAGGCCGGCAAGGCCATGTTCGGCATCGTGCAGGGTGGCGACATCCCGGCTCTGCGTATCCGTTCCGCCGAAGGCCTCAAGCAACTGGACCTCAAGGGTTATGCCGTCGGCGGCCTTGCCGTTGGCGAGCCGCAGGATGTGATGCTTTCCATGCTGGAAACCACGCTGCCGGTTCTGCCGACCGAAAAACCGCGTTACCTGATGGGCGTCGGCACACCGGACGATATTCTCAAATCCGTCGCGCGCGGCATCGACATGTTCGACTGCGTCATGCCGACCCGTTCCGGCCGCCATGGTCTTGCGTTTACCCGCCGCGGCCGCGTCAACATCCGCAATGCCCGCCACGCGGAGGACATGCGTCCGCTCGACGAGGAATCGAGCTGCCCGGCCGCCCGCGATTATTCGCGCGCCTATCTGCACCACCTCGTCCGCTCGGATGAGGCTCTTGGCGGCATGCTGCTCTCCTGGAACAATCTTCACTACTATCAGGACCTGATGAAAGGCATCCGCCAGTCCATCGCAGAAGGCCGCTTTGAGGACTTCTATGCGGAGACGCAGGAGGCCTGGGCAAAGGGCGATATCGACAAGCTCTGAGGGTTTCAGGCGTGACGGACGAGGACGACGGAGAGGAAAGGCCTAGCGGTGTGACGCCGCGCATGCTGGCCTGGTCGAAAAACTCCACGATCTATCGTCTGTCGCGGCGGATGATGTCGGAGCGCGAACTCAGCGACGCCATCAAGCGCAAGGCCAAGCAGAAATTCGAGGATATTTCCGACGATGACCTGCAGGTGCTGGCGAATTCGGCGCTCGAATTCGGACGCACGCTCGGCGCACTCGATGATCAGAACTATGCAGAAACCAAAGTTCGTTCCGGAGTGCGGAGCGGCCGCTCGAAACGCCTGATCCAGCGCAAGCTGCAGGAAAAGGGCGTCGATTCGGAGACTGCGTCGATCGCACTCGAAGATGCCGACGACGTTCAGGCAGCACTGGCCTATGCGCGAAAACGCGGCTTCGGGCCTTACCGGCGTGGTGAAGCGGATGAGAAGCGAGTGACCAAGGAACTGTCATCGATGGCGCGGCAGGGCTTCAGTCTGGAAATCTGCCGGCGGATTGTTGGGCTCCACCGCGACGAAGCCGAAGAAATGACGGCGGCTATGGGTTTCCGGGCCTGAGCCGCGCCGTGATTCTGCCGGGCAAAGTTCTCCCTTGGCGATCTTCAGACTTTCAAAAAACACCCGC
>UCHV01000038.1 GCA_900472395.1 Hyphomicrobiales bacterium | reverse complement strand
GTCCTGTTTGCGACATGGCAATGCGCGAGTGGGGGAAGAGTGAGGGTTTGAGCTTACCCCTCACCAAGCGCGTCCAGCGATAGGCTGCGCCTCTCGCGGACTTGCTATCCTCTCCCGCAAGGGGAGAGGAAAAGATGCTGCGGCCTTTGTCTCTCAGCTTGAGGGGAGAAAGCAATTTCCATCTTCGTCAAAGCTCGCATTGGACGTCTCATTCCACGTTGCGAAAACCTCTCGACCGTCATCCCCGGGCCTGTCCCGAGGATCTGCTGAGCATCGTTTGGGCGTGGTTGGGTCCTCGGCACAAGGCCGAGAATGACGGTGGAGGTTGGCCAAGATGGCGGAGGATGAATAAAGAGGCGGCAGGAACGACGCAGGAGCCGCTACGAGAGACGAACCACCGTTCCCTCGCTATGTCCCCACCCGCCCGATCAGCGCATTTCCAGCAGGCGTTCGAGATAGCGCCGCTCGGCTTCACCCGACAGTGCACCGCCCAGCTTTTCGCGGATGGCGTCGAGGATTTCGCGGGCGCGCTGCACGTCGATTTCGTCCGGCACCTTGACCTGATCGCCGAATTCCGGGCCGGAACTGGAGCGCAGGCGGCCGAGGGGATCGCGGCCGTTCTGGCCTCCCTGATTGGCCATGCCTTCCCCTTCGCCCTGACCCTGGCCGGGCTGCTGGCCCTGCATGGCCTGCATCATCTGCTGCATCATGCTCTGGGCACCCTGACGCAGGGCGTTGAGCGCATTGCCCTGACCTTCGACGGCCTGTTCACCCTGGCCCTGACCCAGCGCCTGACCGGCATTGCCCATCTCGCGTTCCGCCTGCCCGAAGCCGGGGCCGGGATCCATGCCGAGTTCCTTCAGGCCCTTCTGCAATTCACCGAGCTGCTTTCCAAGACCTTCCTGCTGGGCGCGCAGGTTCTTCAGCGCCTCGCGCAACTGCTCGGCAGTCATCTGGTCCGTCGATTGCTGGCCCTGCTGCCCTTGTTGACCCTGTTGGCCGGGCTGCTGGCCACCTTGCTGGTTCTGGCCTTGCTGACCTTGCTGATTTTGGCCCTGCTGGTTTTGTCCTTGTTGATTCTGGCCTTGTTGATTCTGGCCCTGCTCGTAAGGGCTTTCGCCCTGCTGCTCCGGGTCGCCGCGCTGCAGGCGATCACGCAGGGCCTGATCGAGCTTGAAGGTCTCGTCCATCAGTTTCTGCTGCTGCTGCATGATTTCGCCGAGCTTGTCGATCTGCTGGCGCATCTGGCTGTTCTGCTGCTGGCCTTGCTGACCCTGCTGGCCGCGCTGCGGACGTCCGGCCTGCAGGTTGTTCATCATGCGCTGCAATTGCTGCAGCATCTGCTGGGCGGCATCGCGATTGCCGGAACGGGCCAGATTTTCGATCTGGTCCATCATGTTCTGCAGATCGCGCTGGCGGATCATGTTTTGCGCCTGCATATTCTGCTGGCCCTGCGGCGCGTTCTGCATGCGCTGCGCCAGTTCGTTCATGAACTGCTGCATGGCTTCGCGCAGTTCCTGCGTCAGCTTGGCGATTTCCTCGTCGGACGCGCCTTTTTCGATGGCGTCGGACAGGTTCTGCTGCGCATCGCGCAGGCGTTTTTCGGCAGCGGACAAATCGCCGTCCTCGATGCCGAGAGCGATTTCCCAGAGATATTCGGCGGTCTGTTTCAGCTGTTCCTCACCGCGCGCCAGTTCCATGCGCGTGTGAGCGGACTGGATCAGCAGAAAGTGGCTGAGGTTCGGAATGGTCTCATCGGGTCGGATCGTCAGTGCTTCGTTGAGCGCGATCGCCTTGGGCATCTGGCGGGTATCAAGCGCAAACACCTGGCGTTCTTCGGCCACGGCTGCTGCCAGCGGTTCGGTGAAATTGCGCGAAGGCAGCACCATTTCCAGCGACGGGCTGCGGCCTTCCTGACCAGCGCCGTCGGTGGCGACCAGCGTGATGCGCACGCGTTTGCCGGCCAGCGGATGTTCGGTGAGGTTGCGGCTGGAAAGCCCCTTGGCCTCGCGATTGTTTTGACGCGGGATATCGAGCTTGTAATCCGGCAGCGGATAAAGCGGTTTTGCCTTGTCGTCGGCTTTCTCCACCGGCTCGATCAGGGCCGATGCCTTGGTGATCCCGTAATCATCCTTGGCGCGAAAACCGATTTCCAAGGCGCCGTTGACGGCGTGGCGGGGCTGGTTTTCGAAGGCGATTTCCGGTGCCTTGTCGGGGATGACGTCGAACATCCATTGCTGGCCGTTGACGCTCAAGTCACCGCTTTCGCCGACCTTCATGGCATAGGTGCGCGGGGCTAACGGCTTACCGCCGTCATCAGCGGCGGTCGTCGATGCCGGTACTGCGGTAGGCGGTGTGCCCGGCGCGGCAGGGTCCTGCGGTTTTGGTGCATTGGCAGCCAGCACGCGGGCCTCGCCACCTTCAAGCGGGGAGAAGCGAACAGTTTCTTCACCTTCGCCACCGGTGACGCGAACGGTCAGTTCCGAATTTTCCGGAATTTCCACGGCCTGTGCACCGGTCGACTGGCGGCCAGTGAGGAAGACCGGGGCCTTGCCGGTGTAACCCGGCGGCGTCAGCCAGGCATCGATGCGCAGGTCGGGGTTGATGCGGGCTGTCGGTGCGGAGGGCATCAAGGCATCGGCCGGAGAGCCGCCGCCGTTGGAGAAGGAATAACCGAAGGCAGCGACGAGCATCAGCGCCGGAAATGCGCGCAGGCCAAAACGGTCGTAATTGGCGATGCCGGGGCGGGGCAAGCCGGCATCGAGGGCGGCGATGCGCTCGGCCATGCGCGTCTGGTGTTCGCGCCACAAAGCGCGCGAAAACGGGGTCTCGAAGGCGGGTTCGTCATCCTGCACACTGACCGGCTGGTGGGGCAGATTGTTGCGGTCTTCCAGCAGGCGGTCGGCCTCGGCTGAATTTGGAACACGCAGACGGGCCAGCGGTAAAAGAGAGGCGAGGAAAGCGAAGGTGAAAAGGAAATTCAGGGCCCAGCGCAGCCAGTCCGGCGAGATGCGCAGGAGGCCGAACCACGAAACGGACAGGAAAAGGGCGACGACGCAGAGTGGCGCGAGGGCCAGCGGCAACAGGCGTTCGAGGAAAAGGACGACACGCGCGACACCGCGTTTTACGGACACACGACGTGCGAGATCGGGCTTCAGCGCAAATGCACCCCTGGCAGCGCCGTGGCCTGTCTTGTCGCCGGTGTTTTCGACTGTCATGCGGCCGGTCTCCGTCGTCGTGGCGGCGAAATCTTGCGCTGACAGCGCAATCCATCAAAGGGCAAGGATAGCAATCTTTGTGGCGAAGACGAGGGGGCAGGGGCATATGCCCCTGCATTTTGCCGGATATCGCTCAATCGTGAACGGCTTTTATGCCAGCCAGTCGGGGATCGAATCGAGCGCGATCAGTTCCTCATAGGTGCCGCGCGGGCGGATGACGTGGAACGTATCGCCCTTGACCAGCACTTCGGGAACGAGAAGGCGGGTATTGTAGGTACCGGCTTGCACGGCACCGTAGGCACCGGCGGAGGCGATGGCGAACAGGTCGCCGGGCTTGGGCACCGCCATGTCGCGGTCGAGCGCCAGATAGTCGCCGGTTTCGCAGACCGGGCCAACGACGTCGGCCTTGATATGGGCCGCATCCTTTTCCGGCAGAACGACGGGACGAAGGCCGTGATGGGCCTCATAGAGCGTCGGGCGGATAAGGTCGTTCATGGCGCCATCGACGATGACAAAAGTCTTTTCGCCGGCATCCTTCACGTAAAGCACTTCGGTGACCAGAATGCCGGCATTGCCGACGATCAGGCGGCCGGGTTCTGTGACGATGCGGCAGTTGAGGCTCTTCAGCCCTTCGGTGACGATTTCCGCGTAAGCCGTCGGTTCCGGCGGCGGGTTGTTGTCGTCGTGATAGGGAATGCCGAGGCCACCGCCGACGTCCACGTGGGTGATGGTGTGGCCATCGCCGCGCAGCGTTTCGACCAGTTCGCGCATCAGCTTGAAGGCATCGGCAAACGGTTGCAATTCGGTGATCTGGCTACCGATGTGCATGTCGATGCCGGCGACTTCGATGCCCGGCAGTGTTGCGGCATGCGCGTAAACCTCACGGGCGCGCTTGTAGGAAATGCCGAACTTGTTTTCCTTCTTGCCCGTCGAAATCTTGGCATGCGTGCGGGCGTCGACATCCGGATTGATGCGGAAGGAGACATGCGCCTTTTTGCCGGCCTTGACGGCGCGCAGGTTCAGCACTTCCAGTTCCGGCTCGGATTCGACGTTAAAACAGTAGATGCCGGCCTCAAGCGCGAAATCCATTTCCGCGACCGTCTTGCCGACGCCGGAAAACACGATGCGTTCAGGCGGGATGCCGGCCGCCAGCGCGCGACGCAGTTCGCCGCCCGAAACCACATCGGCACCGGCGCCGAGGCGGGCGAGCGTCTTCAGGACGGCTTGGTTGGAATTCGCCTTCATGGCGTAACACACCATGGCGTCGAGGCCATCGAACGCCTTGGAGAACACCTTGTAGTGCCGCTCCAGCGTCGCCGTCGAATAGATGTAGAAGGGGGTGCCGACCGCCTTGGCGATCTCGGGAACGGGCACGTTTTCGGCGTGCAGCACGCCGTCGATATATTGAAAATGGTTCACGGATCAGCCCGGATTAGAGCAGCTTGTCGAGAATGAACGGCTTTTCAGGAGCCTGTTCCTTCGGCGCATTGGTGTCCTTGCGCTTGTTCTGCATTTCGATCGGCGTGCTCGGCTTGTCGAGATCGCCCTTGCGGCCACAGCCGGCAAGAACAAGGCCGGCAACGGCAGCGATGACCGTGATACGGCCAGCATGGTGCCCCAAATTCAGCAGCGATTTCGACATTCCGGTTCCCTTAAATCAGCTTGGCGGACGACGATGTCATAGAGGGTTTCGTCGTCCTTGTGCAGTCACATTTTGGAAGTCGGGCGGCTTGCCCGGCTGTTGTTTTTAATCAGTTGCGCGCGCGCCACCAGGCGATCTGCTTGCGCACTTCTGCAGGTGCCGTGCCGCCAAAACTGGTGCGGCTGGCAACCGAGGCATCGACCGACAGAACGTTAAAGACGCTGTCCGTGATCGCCGGGTTGATGTCCTGCAATTCAGCCAGCGACAGTTCCGAGAGATCGCAGCTCTTGCTTTCGGCCAGCGCCACGGCGCGGCCGGTCACATGATGGGCCTCGCGGAAGGGCAGGTTGACTTCGCGCACCAGCCAGTCGGCGAGATCGGTGGCAGTCGAATAACCGGCGCCGGCGGCCTGGCGCATGCGGTCGGTGCGGATGGTCATATCGCGCATCATGCCGGTCATGGCGGCAATCGCCAGTTCCAGGTTTTCGGCGGCGTCAAACACCTGTTCCTTGTCTTCCTGCATATCCTTGGAATAGGCGAGCGGCAGGCCCTTCATGACGGTCAGAAGCGCCACCAGCGAGCCGTTGATACGGCCGGTCTTGGCGCGCACCAGTTCGGCGGCATCCGGGTTCTTTTTCTGCGGCATGATCGACGAGCCGGTGGAGAAAGCGTCGGACAGGCGTACGAAACCGAATTGCGGCGTCGACCAGATGACGATTTCTTCGGCCAGACGCGACAGGTGCATGGCGCAGATGGCGGCGACCGACAGGAATTCCAGCGCGAAATCACGGTCCGACACTGTGTCGATGGAATTGCGGGTCGGTTCGCGGAAGCCGAGCGCTTTTGCGGTCATGTGGCGGTCGATTGGGTAGGGCGTGCCGGCCAGCGCTGCGGCGCCGATCGGGCTTTCGTCGAGGTGATCGATGGCGTGGCGCACGCGGGCGCGGTCACGGCCGAACATTTCGACATAGGCCATGCAGTGGTGGCCAAAGGTGACCGGCTGGGCGGTCTGCAGATGGGTGAAGCCGGGCATGACGGTGTCGGCGTGTTCTTCAGCGCGGTCGAGGAAAGCGGCGATCAGGTCGCTCAGCATTTTCTCGGTCTTCGCCAGCTCTTCCTTCACCCAGAGGCGGAAATCGAGCGCCACCTGGTCGTTGCGCGAGCGGGCGGTGTGCAGGCGGCCGGCAGCGGGACCGATCAGGTCGGCCAGCTTCGCCTCGATATTCATGTGAATGTCCTCGAGCTTGCGCGAGAACTGGAAGCTGCCTTGCTCGATCTCTGACATGATCGTGTTCAGGCCGGTGATGATCTTGTCTTTATCTTCGCTCGAAATGATGCCTTTTTCGGCGAGCATGGTCGCATGCGCGATTGAGCCGCGGATATCCTGGGCATAGAGCTTCTTGTCGAAACCGATGGAGGCATTTATCTCCTCCATGATGGCATCCGGCCCGGAAGCAAAACGACCGCCCCACATCTGGTTGGAGGAGAGTGCGTCCTTCGTGCCGTCAGCCATGATGCCCGTCCTGGAGTAGTTATGACAGAGAAACGACCTTTACGCCTTCCGTCTGCCAGATTGATTGCCATTGCTGCCACCGCGGGGATCCTGGCGGGAGCCGTGGCGGTATACGTGACGAACATGGGGTCTGGCAATGCCGGGGAGGTTGCCGGCGGTGCCTGCGAGGGCGCGGTCAAGCGGGTTTCGACGGTCAAGGAATTGTCGAAGGGCGAAGTTGCGGCGATGAGCGGCGTCGACCGCCCGCGCCCGATCAGCAATCTCGTGTTCAAGGATGCCGCGAAAGGCGAGGGCGCGCCGGATCTGACCATGGCCGATTTTGCCGGCAAGACGGTGCTGCTCAATCTCTGGGCCACATGGTGTGTGCCATGTCGCGAGGAAATGCCGGCGCTCAACACGCTGCAGCACGAACTGGGGGCTAAGGATTTCGAGGTCGTTGCCATCAATATCGATACAGGCAGCGACGAAAAGCCGAAGAACTTTCTCACCGATACCGGCGTCGATGCGCTCGGTTTTTACCGCGACAGTTCGATGGGCGTTTTCAACGCGCTGAAGAAGGAAGGCCTCGCGTTTGGCCTGCCGGTGTCGCTGCTGTTCGATGACAAGGGTTGCCTGATCGGTTCGATGAACGGGCCGGCCGAATGGGCGAGCGAGGACGCGAAGAAACTTATCACGGGAGTGAAAGGTGGGTGATCCTCGTCGGCTTGCGCCCAGAGACTTTACGGCCAAAGTCTTTTTGTTATTCTTGTTATGGTTGCGTTGACGGAAGCAGATGCGCTCTGCCAAGCGTCTCGGGGAGGGTGGCCACTCCGACCTAGGCGAAGGCCTCGTCATCCAACCGGAGGGTGATCTATGTGGCCTATGCCATTTAGAATCACGTTTATCTTACGGAAAACCCGCACGAGCTGGCAGGCAAGCGTGCGGGTTGAATTCCTAAAATAGACCAGAGAGGCGGGCGTAAGCTCGCCTCTCACTCCAAAATATACCCCTTAACGGCATTCTGTGCAACACGGTGCGCGCTTCAACTACCGCGTCGGCACCGGCACTTCGCCGCGATAATCGTAGAAACCGCGGCCGGATTTGCGGCCGAGCCAGCCGGCCTCGACATATTTGACCAGAAGCGGGCAGGGGCGGTATTTGCTGTCGGCGAGGCCATCATGCAGGACCTGCATGATCGACAGGCAGGTGTCGAGGCCGATGAAATCGGCAAGCTGCAGCGGGCCCATCGGATGGTTGGCGCCGAGTTTCATGGCGGTGTCGATGGCTTCGACCGAGCCGACGCCTTCATAAAGCGTGTAGATCGCTTCGTTGATCATCGGCAGCAGGATGCGGTTGACGATGAAGGCCGGGAAATCCTCGGCGACGGTAAAGGTCTTGTCGAGGGTGGTGACATATTCCTTGGCGGCGTTGAAGGTCTTTTCTTCCGTCGCGATGCCGCGCACCAGTTCCACCAGTTTCATCACCGGCACCGGGTTCATGAAGTGGATGCCCATGAACCGTTCCGGGCGATCGGTCGCGGATGCGAGACGGGTGATCGACAGCGAAGAGGTGTTGGTCGCGAGAATGGCTTCCGGGCGAAGGACGGGACAAACGGTCGCAAAAATCTTGCGCTTGATCGCTTCGTCTTCTGTCGCGGCCTCGACGACGAGATCCATCGAAGCAAGGTCGTTGACATCGGTCGAGCCGCTGATGCGCGAAAGGGCTGCCTTGCGTTCCTCTTCGCTCAGCTTGCCGGCGCCGACCTGGCGGGCGAGCGTGCCGTTGATGGTGGCAAGCGCTGCCTCGATACGGTCCTGCGCCAGATCGTAGATCTGGACCTTGTAGCCTGCGATGGAGGAAACATGCGCGATGCCGCAGCCCATCTGGCCCGCGCCGATGATGCCGATGTTCTGAATGGCCGTGGACATGTTCGCTCCTGCGTTTCTGCCGGACTTCTTTGGTGAAAGAAAAGGGCCGGTTGAATGAAAAATGCCGAACCCATTTTCGGGGTCCGGCAGATTGTTATTCATGCGGGCTGTATTTTTCCAGCCCCTTTCGACGCTCTCGGTTAAAGCGCCTTTTCCAGCTGCGGCAGGATTTCGAAAAGATCGCCGACCAGACCGTAATCGGCGACCTGGAAGATCGGGGCTTCCTCGTCCTTGTTGATGGCGACGATGACCTTCGAATCCTTCATGCCGGCAAGGTGCTGGATGGCACCGGAAATGCCGACCGCGATGTAAAGCTGCGGTGCGACCACCTTGCCGGTCTGGCCGACTTGCCAGTCGTTCGGCGCATAACCGGCATCGACCGCAGCGCGCGAGGCACCGACGGCGGCACCGAGCTTGTCGGCGACCGGCAGGATGACTTCCTGGAACTTTTCCGAGGAACCAAGCGCGCGACCACCGGAAATGATCACCTTGGCGGACGTCAGTTCCGGACGCTCCGATTCTGCGAGCGCGTCGGAGACAAAGCTCGACAGGCCGGAATTGCCGGCAGCGGTCGCGTTTTCGACCGAGGCTGAACCGCCTTCAGCGGTTGCTGCAAAGGAGGCGGTGCGCACGGTGATGACCTTCTTGGCATCGCCCGACTGGACCGTCTGGATGGCATTGCCGGCGTAGATCGGCCGTTTGAACGTGTCGGCAGACACGACCTCGATGATTTCCGAGATCTGGGCGATATCGAGCAATGCTGCGACGCGCGGCAGCACGTTCTTTACCGAAACGGAAGCAGGTCCGAGGATGACGTCATAGGCGGGAGCGAGCGAGACGATCAGGTCTGCCAGCGGTTCGGCCAGATTGTTGGCGTAAGCTGCATCGTCAGCGAGCAGGACTTTGGCAACGCCCGAAAGTTTTGCGGCGGCGTCAGCGGCAGCCTTGGCACCGGAACCGGCGACGAGGATATGCACGTCGCCACCGATCTGGCTGGCGGCGGTCAGCGCCTTGGCGGTCTGGTCATTGAGGCTGGCATTGTCGTGTTCGGCGAGAAGAAGAATGGTCATGTGTTGTTCCTTCCTGTCCGTTAGATCACGCCAGCGGTCTTGAGGCTGGACACCAGCTCTTCAACCGACTTGACCTTGATGCCGGCCTTGCGGCCACCCGGCTCTTCCGTCTTCAAGACCTTGAGACGCGGAGCGACGTCGACGCCGAAATCGGCCGGAGCCTTTTTGTCGAGCGGCTTCTTCTTGGCCTTCATGATGTTCGGCAGCGATGCGTAACGCGGCTCGTTCAAACGAAGATCGGTGGTGACGATGGCCGGCAGCTTGACGTCGATCGTCTGCAGGCCGCCATCGACTTCGCGGGTCACGGTCGCCTTGTCGGCACCGAGATCGATCTTGGAGGCGAACGTTGCCTGACCCCAGTTGAGGAGGGCTGCCAGCATCTGGCCGGTCTGGTTCGAATCGTCATCGATGGCCTGCTTGCCGAGGATGACGAGGCCCGGGTTTTCCGCTTCGACCACGCCCTTCAGCAGTTTTGCGACGGCGAGCGGTTCGACGGTTTCGTCGGTCTCGATCAGGATGCCGCGGTCGGCGCCCATGGCGAGTGCGGTGCGGATGGTTTCTTCGGCCTTGGCCGGACCGATCGAAACGATGACGATCTCTTCCGCCTTGCCGGCTTCCTTCAGACGCAGCGCTTCCTCGACGGAGATTTCGTCGAACGGGTTCATCGACATCTTCACGTTGGTCAGTTCGACGCCCGTATTGTCCGGTTTTACCCGGATTTTGACGTTGTAATCGACCACACGCTTTACCGGAACAAGGATCTTCATGGCTTCCTTCCTTTGGACTTCACGCCGCCGCAAGATGCGACGTCTCCCACGCGTTCAGTTGTCAATGGGCGACATGGGTAAGCATTTTTTCACGCGAACACAACGTGCTTGTCGGCCTTGATGCGTGTCGATTTGTCATAGCGCCATTCCCGGCTTCCGGTTCGAACCCCGGCGGCAGGAATGCTCAGCGATTTTGCCCCGGCACCCACAGAATATCGGCCTTGCCGCAGCCATTGGCATAACGCGCGGCAACGAACAGGAAGTCCGACAGCCGGTTGATGTATTTGAGTGCCGGTTCGCTGACGACCTCATCCGCTTGCTGTGAGAGCGCCACCATGATGCGTTCGGCCCTGCGCGATGTCGCACGCGCGACATGCAGATTGGCGGCGGCGGGGCTGCCGCCGGGAAGGACGAAGGAGGTGAGCGGATCGAGGCTTTCGTTCAGCCGGTCGATTTCGGCTTCCAGCCGATCCACCTGCGACTGGACGATGCGAAGCGGTTCGTATTTCGGGGCTTCGCCGGTGTCGGGCGTGGCGAGATCCGCTCCGAGATCGAAAAGATCGTTCTGGATGCGAAACAGCATCGGATCGAGCGTGGACATCGCGCCGGTATGCAGCCGGGCCATGCCGAGCAGGGAATTGGTCTCGTCCACGGTGCCATAGGCCTCGACGCGCAGATCGTGCTTGAAGCGGCGCGGGCCATCCACGAGGCCGGTCGTGCCGTTATCGCCGGTGCGGGTGTAGATCTTGTTGAGCTTGACCATCAGCGACCACCTCCCGAAAGCCAGAGTGTGAGCATGATCAGGCCGATGGCGACGGCCTGCAGCAGCACGCGCAACTGCATCAGCTTGTTGGAGCGGTTGGCATCCTGCCCCTTGACCATGTTGAACAGGCCGCGGATCAGCACGAGCGCCACAAGGCCCATGACGATCACCGTCAAGACGGTGGTGAAACTGGACATTTTTGACGCCTCCCTGATTTTCTTGTCGTTATTCGTCAGTCAAATTTTCGCATCAGCCGATAGAACAAATCCGCGGGCAAAAACCATTTCAGGAACATGCCCTGCTTGGCCGGTTTGGTGACGAGATAATGGGGTTTTGGCCGTGGCGCGGTCAAGGCATGCCGCAGCACCTTGTGCACGGCTTCGGGGCCGAGCTTGTGGCGGTTGACGGGGCCGGATCCATCGAGCCGCGCCAGCTGACGTTTGTATTCCTGCGCGTGGGCGGAATTTTCCAGATCGATATGATCATGCACGGCCGCCAGAGCATTGGCGGTAAAGCGCGAGGCAATCGGTCCCGGCTCGATCAGGCTCACATGAATGCCGGAGCCATCGAGTTCCATGCGCATGGTGACCGTCAGGCCTTCGAGCGCAAATTTGGATGCGTTGTAGGCGCCGCGATAACGATAGGGGATGAGGCCGAGAATGGAGGAGCAGTTGACGATGCGGCCATGGCCCTGCGCGCGCATGAACGGGATCACCCGCCTTGTGAGTTCGTGCCAGCCGAACACGTTGGTTTCGAACTGCAGGCGCAGCACATCGGTCGTCAGATCTTCCACGGCACCCGGCTGGCCATAGGCGCCATTGTTGAACAGCGCGTCGATGCGGCCGCCGGTGCGGGCAGTTACCGTTTCCACCAGTGCGGCGATCGTGTCCGGCTTGGTGTAATCCATCAGCAGGGCTTCGATGCCGTCAGCTTCCAGCGCTGCAAGGTCTTCCTGTTTGCGCACGGTGGCGAATACCCGCCAGCCCTCGGCCTTCAATGCGCGGACACAATGAGCGCCGATACCGGACGAACAGCCGGTGACGATGATGGAGCGCCGCTCGGCCATGCTGTCCAAACCTTCTTGGCTATGAAGGACGATGCGTCCTGTACAATGCCCGGGGATTTCCCATATTTCAGGGTGGAAGACAACGGAGCGGCCGGGGCTGGAAAGCCTGGCCGGAAAGAATGCGCAAAACCGCCTGGTACAACCTCGTCTACACGGTTCTGTCGGATGCCTATAACCATTTCCACGAGGACGATGGCTGGGCGATGGCGAGCCACGTGGCGCTGTCCGGGCTTTTGGCGCTGTTTCCGTTTCTGATCTTCGGGACGGCGCTTGCCGGTTTTCTCGGCGCCAGCACATTTTCTTCCACATCCGTGCATCTGCTGTTCGATGCCTGGCCTGCGGAAATCGCCGATCCGTTGCAGGCGGAAATCCAGCGCGTGCTGGAAATTCCGCGCGGTGGCCTGCTGACGGTTTCCGTGCTGGCGGCCGCCTATTTCGCCTCCAACGGCGTCGAGGCGCTGCGCATATCGCTCAACCGTGCCTACCGGGTTGCCGAAACCCGCGCCTGGTACGTCACCCGTCTGGCCAGCCTCGGTTACATCGTGGTGGTCGTCGTGGTGTTTGCGGCGATCAGCATTCTTCTCGTCGCCATTCCGATTGCCTTGCGTTTTGCCGGAACGCGATTTCCGCAATTGCAGGAATGGCTCGGCGGGCTGATGAATTACAGCACTTACGGCATCTATGGCACGGTGGCGATTGTGGTGATCGGCCTGATTGCCTCGCACAAGTGGTTGCCGGCCGGAAGCCGGCGGCTGGTCGATATCCTGCCGGGCGCGCTTTTGACCATCGTGTGCTGGGCGGTCGGGGCGTTTGTTTTCGCCTCCTACATTTCCACCTTCGCCACTTACGCCGCAACCTATGCCGGCCTGGCCTCGGTGATGATCGTGCTGGTGTTTCTCTACATGGTCGGCGTGATTTTCATGCTGGGTGCCGAGGTGAACGCGGCACTGATGAAATACCGCGTGCTTTCGGTGGTGACGCATCGGCTGCGCACCGGGGAAATGCCGGGTGATGAAGGTCATGGCGCCGGCGGTCGCGATCCGGTCGATGCCGGGCCGGATCTAGAGACCGGCAAGATTGCGGATATCGGCCGCTGAGGCGCCCCGGTCGCGCAGCATGGCAAGGCTGGCCGCGCCGCTGCTTTTCGACAGTTTTCGGCCTTCCGCGTCCAGAAGCAGGCGGTGGTGATGATAGAACGGTTGCGGCAGGGCAAGCAGCGTCTGCAGCAATCGATGGACGGATGTGGCGTGAAACAGGTCGAGACCGCGCACCACGTGGGTGATGCCCTGAATGGCGTCATCGACAACCACGGACAGATGGTAGCTCGACGGCGCATCCGAACGCGACAGCACCACATCGCCCCACGCGGCCGGATCGGCCGGGAGAATGCCTTGTTCGCCGTCGCCGCTTTCCTGCCAGTGCAACGGCGCCCTCAGCTGTTCAAGCGCCTTCTTCATATCCAGCCGCCAGGCATGGCGAATGCCCTGTCGTATCAGTTCCTGGCGTTCGAGTGTCGGGCGCAGTCTGTCCCTGTCGGGATAATGCGGCGATCCATCCGGATCGCGAGGCCAGTTCCTGCCGGTCGCCTCGTGTTCGGCGACGATCGCCTTTACCTCGCCGCGGGTCAGGAAAGCCGGATAGATCAAGCCCATCGCATCGAGCCGCGCCAGCGCCTCGGCATAGGCATCGAAATGCTGCGACTGTCTGCGCACGGGCTGTTCCCAGGCAAGGTCCAGAAACGCCAGATCCTCATATATCGCCTGCTCGTATTGCGGCGTGCAGCGGGTGAGATCGATATCCTCGATCCGCAGCAGAAAACGTCCTCCCGATTCTTTCGCCATATCGTGGTTGAGGATGGCCGACAGCGCATGGCCGAGATGGAGAAGACCATTCGGGCTCGGGGCGAAACGAAAGACAGGTTTTGGGTGGACATTGGCGGGCATGCGCGATTTGCTTGTTTTTCGATCCTCGGGTCAAGTCCAGGGATAATCGCCACCGAAATTCCATGAAGGCCAATGACGACAATCCGTGATCTGAGCGACATCGACACCGGCCTCAAGCAACTGGTTGCACTGGACCCGCGCCTTGAAACGGTCGTGTCGGCCGCAGGCACGGTGCCGCTGCGCCTCAGCGAGCCCGGTTTTGCCAGTCTTGCGTCGATCATCGTGTCGCAGATGGTGTCGAAGGCCAGCGCTGCCGCAATCTGGAACCGCATCGTGGCGCAGGGGCCGGTCACGCCCGCCGGTTATCTGGCAATCGCGCCGGATATTTCCGCCACCTTCGGCCTGTCACGCGCCAAGGCGAAAACGCTGGCTGGCCTCGCGCAAGCCATGGTCGAGGAGCGGGTCGATCTCGACGCATTGCTGTGCATGCCGCCGGAAGAGGCGATTGCCGCGATGACCGCTCTGCCCGGCATCGGGCCGTGGACCGCGGAAGTCTATCTGATGTTTTGCGGCGGACATGCGGATGTCTTTCCAAGCGGTGACGTCGCGCTGCAGGCGGCTGTGGCGCATGCGTTCGCGCTCGAGGCGCGTCCATCGCCCCGGCAATTGCGGCAGCTGGCCACAATCTGGTCGCCCTGGCGTTCGGTCGCGGCGCGTCTTTTCTGGGCTTATTACGCCACCCGCATGCGCCGCGATGCCCTGCCGACGCTCTGATTCGACACAAACCCGCGACATTGCCCGGCACTGATTCGCCAATCGCGCAAACCCCTGCATTTATTGGCTTCACATTCCTGTAACAACGGACCTAATATAGAGGAGATAGATGCCGAATCGGGTAGGAGCGTCACTTGACGATTGCAGTCTCCCCGCAGGCCTTGCCGGCGCTCGTCTTGAACGCTGACTATCGGCCGCTGAGTTACTATCCCTTGTCGTTGTGGTCCTGGCAGGACGCGATCAAGGCGGTTTTCCTTGACCGTGTGAATATCATTGCGGAATACGATCACGCGGTGTCTTCTCCCAGCTATTCGATGCGCCTGCCGAGTGTCGTCAGCCTGAAGACCTACGTGCAGCCGACCCGCAACCCGGCCTTCACCCGCTTCAACGTTTTCCTGCGCGACAAGTTCGAATGCCAATATTGCGGCGATCACCACGACCTGACCTTCGACCATGTCATTCCGCGCGCTCATGGCGGCGAGACGACCTGGGAAAATGTCGTGGCGGCGTGTTCGCCCTGTAACCTGAAGAAGGGCAGCAAGCTGCCCAAACAGGCCGGCATGGTGCCGCACCAGAAGCCCTATGCGCCGAGCGTGCAGGACCTGCACAATAACGGCCGGCTTTTCCCGCCGAACTACCTGCATGAAAGCTGGGTCGACTATCTTTACTGGGATACCGAATTGCAGCCGTAAGCGGAAAACGTTTCTTGGCACCTCATAAAAAAGACCGTCGGCATGTATCGTGCCGACGGTCTTTTCACTTCAGGGGGCCGGGTTGGCAGTGCTTCTATCAGGCCGATTTGCGGAAGGCGCCGACGAAGGCGATGGCCGCAAGTGCAGCGCTTGCCAGCACATTCCAGCCGGCCATGGAGAGGCCGAGCACCCGCAGGGCGGCGGCATCGCAGGAAGGGCCGCGCACGGTGTTGAGATCATCCAGAAGGCTTGCGGCATTGGTGCTGACGGCGCCGGCCGGATTGGTGCAGCTGGAAGGGCCGGCCCAGAAGGCCCATTCGACACCGGCGTGATACACGGCAATGCCGCCACCGACCAGCATCATCAGGCCGATCAGGCCCAGCAATACGCGGCCCGTCCAGCCTGGCAACTTGAAAGCGACCGTGCCGATGCCGAGGATGCCGACCGGGATGCCGTAATAATAGGGCTCGCGCTGGATCAGGCACAGATGGCAAGGCATGTAACCGCCGATATGCTGGAAGGCGAGCGCGCTGAGGATGACGACAGCCATGCCGAAAGTGACAGCCAGAGGATAAGCGATTTGCGGAATGCCGCGGCTGTGATCGCTGGATGCTGCATGCGCCATGGAAGTCTCCTGCTGCCTGTCGTGCGCCATCGACCCTTAGCGGTGCGGCGATGTTCGATGTTGCTTTAATCTCACTGAGGATCGCTGTAAATCGACAGACCGTCGCAGACCGGCGCGGTGCATGGCACAGTTTCGTGAAGCGGTGACTTTCATGTGCATGAGGCGGAACGGAATTTTTGATCGATGCTGCCGCAAGGCCGATAACGCGTCTTGCCGCATTCGCGCACTCATGCTAGAGGCCGATCACTCGCTCGTTATGCCCCGTTGGCGGAATTGGTAGACGCGCCTGACTCAAAATCAGGTTCCGAGAGGAGTGCTGGTTCGATTCCGGCACGGGGCACCACCAACCTTCAGAGAATTCGGATACCGGCTGTTTTTCAGCATGGCGGATTTCTATCTGCTGCAGCGAAGCATGGCAGACGCGGCCGTTTTCCTTTGGTTGACCTTCAGAAATCCCCACTATTATGTGCGAACTCCGGTTCCTGGCGAGCAGGGATCGGTTTTTGAAATATCCTGGCACATGGGATCATCGACTTTGAACGACAGCGCACCAGCCAAGGATGAAAAACAGCCGGATAGGCGAAAGCCGCCGATCTGGCCTTGGGTTCTGCTCCTGATTTTGCTGCTGGCGGGTATCTATGCCCACCATCAGGTTTCCCTGATCATGGAGGATTTCGGGCGGACAGGTAGTGACTTTGTCCAGTTGTTCGAATGGCTGTGGTCCTTGGTGGAGGCGGATTAGTCTGGTGTCGCGGCGGTCGCTGTCTGGCCCCTATGCGCACCGTCCGAAACGACAAACGGCGCGTTTTTCAACGCGCCGCCATTTCAGCCATTTCTGGACTGATCAAATAATGCCGCCGCTGCCGCCCACAACTGCCGGGCGTTCTTCCGACACCTTGGCGCGGTAACCGCTGGCGCGATAGGCGGCGATCGGATCGATCGCGCCTCCCGCGCGGCGGCGGGCTTCGGCGAGGATCGGTTCGACGTCGGTGCGATAAGCGCGTTTCAGCGTGTCGGTGGCCATCAGGGCGTCGTTATCCTGCTGGTGACCGTCGAGTGCGGTGCGGTCTACGATCAGCGCCTGCGCATAGGCGCGGCGGATTTCATTGGCGCTCGCAATCAGGCTTTCGATCGGGTCGGTGACATTGTGCGACTGGTCGATCATGTGGGCCGGATGAAAACCCTTTACGCCGCGCGCTTCGGCGTCGACCAGTTCGTTGAAGACGAGGAACAGGCGGTAGGGTTCGATCGAGCCGGCGTCGAGGTCGTCGTCGCCGTATTTCGAATCGTTGAAGTGGAAACCGCCGAGTTTCTTGAACTGGATGAGGCGCGCGACGATCATCTCGATATTGGTATTGGGCGCATGGTGGCCGAGGTCGACGAGGCAGAAAGCCTTTTCGCCGAGCGTCTGGGCGATCAGGAGGTTGCTGCCCCAGTCCTGCACGACGGTGGAATAGAAGGCGGGTTCGTACATCTTGTGTTCGGAAAACAGCCGCCAGTCATCCGGCAGCGCCTTGTAGATATCCGCCATCGACGACAGGTATCGTTCGAACTGGCGGGTGAAATTGCTCTGGCCCGGAAAATTGGAGCCATCGCCGATCCACACCGTCAGCGCCTTGGAGCCGATCGCATTGCCGATCTCGATACATTCGATGTTGTGTTCCACGGCCTGCGCGCGGGTGGCCGCGTCGGTGTGGCTGAGCGAGCCGTATTTGTAGGAATGTTTCTGGTCCGGAGCATCGGAAAAGGTGTTGGAGTTCATGGCGTCGAAGCCGAGACCCAGTTCCTCGCCCTTGGCGATAAGGTCCTTCGGACCGGTCTTGTCCCACGGGATGTGCAGCGACACGGTGGGGGTGGCGCGGGTCAGCTGGTTGATGACGGCGCAGTCGTCCAGCTTGTCGAAGATGCCGCGTGGTTCGCCCTTGCCGGGAAAACGGGCAAAACGGGTGCCGCCGGTGCCCACGCCCCAGGAGGGGACGGCCACGAAAAATTCCGAGACTTTTTGGGTGATGGCTTCGATATCGATGCCGCGCCGGGACAGGTTGTCGCCGAGTGCCGCGTAATCGAATTTCAGGGCGGCGAGGCGTGCTTCATTGTCCTTGTCGACGGTGTCGGCGGCGATGTTGAGTTTGGTCATGTCAAAAAATCCTCCCGAAAGACTGAGGCGGGGTCTCCCTTGAGGTTGCCGAACAAGGATTGCAGACCTCTCCGCCGTCATCCTCGGGCTTGTCCCGAGGATCTACAATTGCCTGATGTATCGATGTGGTCAGATCCTCGGGACAAGCCCGAGGATGACGAAACATGAGCCTCGGCGGTCATCGATTCCGATAGACCGCCATGGTTCGATCACAGTGCCACGCTCACCGCGTAAAACTTTGGGCATTGCCGGCATCGACATTGATGATGTTGCCGGTCGATTTGGCGGAAAGATCGGAAGCGAGGAAATAGATCGCCTCGGCAATGTCCTCCGGGAAGACGTTGAGCTTCAGCATCGAACGCTTGCGATAGTGTTCCTCCAGCTCGCTGACGTCGATCTTGGAAGAGGTGGCCCGCTGTTCGCGCCACTCGCCGCTCCAGATCTTTGAGCCGCGCAGCACCGCATCCGGGTTGACCGTGTTGACGCGGATGCCGGCGTCGGCCCCTTCCAGCGCCAGGCAACGGGCGAGGTGGATTTCGGCCGCCTTTGCCGTGCAATAGGCCGACGCATTGGGCGAGGAGGCAAGGCCGTTCTTCGAGGCGACGAAGACCACGTTGCCGCCGATCTTCTGGCGACGGAACAGGCGGAATGCTTCGCGCGAGACGAGGAAATAGCCGGTGGCCAAAATGTCGATATTCTTGTTCCACATGGCAAGCGTGGTGTCTTCCACTGGAGCGGAGGAGGCGATACCGGCATTGGAGACGAGAATGTCGATGCCGCCGAATTCAACCGTGGCTTCCGTGAACGCCTTCTCAACGGCGTTTTCCGACGTCACGTCCAGCTGCACGGCGCGCACCGCGTCAGCGCCGAAACGTTTTGTGAAATCGGCATGCGCGTCATCGAGCGCCGTCTGGTCGATATCGGCCAGAACCACGCAGGCACCTTCGCCGATCAGCCGGGCGGCGGTGGCGCGGCCGATGCCGCCAGCGCCGCCGGTAACGAAGGCCACCTGGCCGGCAAGGCTTTTTGGTTTCGGCATGCGCTGCAGCTTTGCCTCTTCCAGCAGCCAGTATTCGATATCGAAGGCTTCCTGCGCCGGAAGGCCCTGATATTCGGAGACGGTGGAAGCGCCGCGCATGACGTTGATGGCGTTGACGTAGAACTCACCGGCGATGCGGGCGGTTGCCTTGTCCTTGGCGAAGGACAGCATGCCGACGCCCGGAACCAGAAAAATGACCGGGTTCGGATCGCGCATCTTTGGCGAGTTGTCGTGTTTGCAGGTCTCGTAATAACGGGTGTAATCGGCGCGGTAATCTTCCAGCGCCTTGTCGAGGCCGGCCACCACGGCATCGGCGTCCGGGTTGGACGGATCGAGATCGACGATCAGCGGACGAATTTTCGTGCGCAAAAAGTGGTCGGGGCAGGAGGTGCCCAAGGCTCCGAGCGGTGCGAGGTTTTTCGAATTGACGAATTCCAGCACGGCGTCCTGATCGTCGAAATGACCGAGCTTGCGCTCCGATTTGCCGATGCGGCCACGGATTTCCGGCATCAGCTTGGCCGCGATGGCGCGGCGTTCGTCTGCGCCGAGGCTTTTGGTGACAGCGCCGCCGAATATGGCCTTGCCGTCCGTTTCCTTGGCAAACCACTCGATCGCCTTGTTGATGATCTCGAGCGTCAGCAGGTAGCAATCCTTGGCATCATCGGCCCAGGTGAAGAGGCCGTGGCTTTCGAGAACCACGCCCTTGGCGTTGGGGTTGGCCTTCACGAAGGCTTCGAGATCCAGCCCGAGCTGGAAACCGGGGCGGCGCCAGGGCAGCCAGCCGATGTCGCTGCCGAAAATCTTCTGGGTGAGTTCCTTGGAGTTCTTCGAGGCGGCAATGGCGATGATCGCATCCGGGTGCATGTGATCGACATGGGTAAACGGCACAAAACCGTGCAGCGGCGTATCGATGGAGGCGGCGCGCGGGTTGAGGTTGAAGGTGCAGTGCGGCAGGAAACCGACCATGCGGTCTTCGTCTTCTACGCCCTTGTAGATGCCCTTCAGGGCTTCCAGCTTGTCCATGTAGAGGGTGGAGAAACCGTCGAGCTTGATGGTGCCGACATCGCCGCCGGAACCCTTGACCCACATGACCTTGACCTGTTGCCCGGTCAGCGGATCTGTTTCCATCACCTTTGCGGAGGTGTTGCCGCCACCGTAATTGGTGATGCGCTTGTCGCTGCCCAGAAGGTTGGAGCGATAGAGCAGCTTGCCGGGCTCATCGAGCTTTGCGGCGTAAGCATCATCCCAGCGGTTATCGAGTAGGCGGATCTGGCCCGACATGTCGTCCTCCCTGACGTTGTCTTAGGTAGCGACACTCATCCTCCGGCGCCGCTCGTGGAAAAGGATATCGCGCACTCGCTCGACGCTTGTCAATCGCAATCAATCAAAATCAATCATGTTGCGTCGCAGCAGGAATATTAATGATCGATGATGATTGACAAGTTTAAGAAACTGACAATAGTTGGCATCAGGAGGACCCCATGCACGAACGCGAACGCCATCGCATTATCTTAAGCGCGATACAGGAGAAGCCTGTGATAACGGTGCAGGATATTGCCGACCTGACGGATGCGTCAGAGGCGACGATCCGCCGCGACATCGCGTCTTTGCATGTGCAGGGCAAGCTGCGCCGGGTGCGTGGTGGCGCGGAGGCAATGCACCCGCCACAGATCGGTCAGCTGGCTGCGCGCTCGTTTCGGGTGTCGGAATCGCTCAATATCGATAAGAAACGCTCAATTGCGCGCCAGGCTGTCGATCTTTGCGAAGAAGGAGAGTCGATCATCATCAATGGTGGCACGACCACCTTCCAGATGGTGCATTACATGACCTCGCGCCGCATGCAGGTGATGACCAATTCGTTCGCGATCGCCGAACATCTGGTCAAGCATTCCAAGAACAACGTCACCGTGCCGGGCGGTACGATCTATCGCGAACAGAGCCTGATCCTGTCGCCGTTCGACAATGACGCGATCCGCAATTTTTACGCCCGCCGCATCTTTATCGGCGCGCAGGGCATCGGCCCGCTCGGCATCATGGAGCCGGATGCGCTGGTGATCCAGAGCGAACAGAAGCTGATGCAACAGGCGGAAGAGCTGATCGTCATGGTCGACTCGTCTAAATTCCAGCGGCGGTCGAGCATGATCCTGTGTCCGCTGGAGCGCGTCACGGCGATCATCACGGATGACGGTATCTCGGAAGAATCGATGCGCATGGTGGAGGATGCCGGTGTGCGACTGATCATTGCGGGGGCGGGCAATGCCGCTCAGGCAAATGAGGAGGATACCACGTCGGTGGCATGACGCGCCGGCGGGGGACGGACTTTAGTTCAATCTTTGGGAGGAGAATTGACATGAAACTTGCTAAAAAACTGGCGATTGGCGCGGCATTGGCCGTGGTGATGATGTCGTCCGCGGCATCTGCCGCCGACATGAAGATCGCGCTTGTGGTGAAATCGCTCGGTAACGGCTTCTTTGAGGCCGCCAACAAGGGTGCGCAGGAAGCTGCCAAGGAACTCGGCGGCGTCGAGATCATCTATACCGGCCCGACCTCGACCACGGCGGAAGGCCAGATCGAGGTGATCAACTCGCTGATCGCGCAGGGCGTCGATGCCATCGCCATTTCGGCAAACGATCCCGATGCCGTGGTTCCGGCCCTGAAGAAGGCGGCGCAGCGCGGCATCAAGGTGATCTCCTGGGATAGTGGCGTGGCACCGGAAGGCCGTATCCTGCAGCTCAACCCGTCTTCCAACGAACTGATCGGCAAGATGTGCCTGCAGCTTGCGGCAAGCCACCTGGAAGGCGGCAAGGGCGATTTCGCCATTCTTTCGGCCACCACCACCTCGACCAACCAGAATATCTGGATCGGCGAGATGAAAAAGCAGCTGAAGGATTTTGCCGGTCTCAACCTTGCGACCACGGTTTACGGTGACGACCTTGCCGACAAGTCCTACCGCGAAGCGCAGGGCCTGTTGACATCGCAGCCGAACGTCAAAGTTATCGTCGCGCCGACCACGGTCGGTGTGCTGGCCGCATCGCAGGCGGTGAAGGATGCCGGCAAGATCGGCCAGGTTTATGTGACCGGTCTTGGCCTTCCGTCGGAAATGGCGGGCGCCATCAAGTCTGGCGCCACCAAGGAATTCGCCATCTGGAACCCGATCGATCTCGGTTATTCCGCCACGCAGATTGCTTATCACCTCGTCAAGGGCGATGCCGATGGCAAGCCGGGTTCGGAAATCGAAGCCGGCCGCATGGGCAAGATCAAGATCGACGACAAGGGCGAGGCCGCCATGGCCGATCCGTTCATCTACGACGCCAAGAATATCGACGAGTTCTCGAAGATCTTCTGATCTCTCCTGGGACTTGTGTCCGGCGTCTTCGACGACGCCGGACCGACCATGATTTTCAAATGGCGATTGAGATGATGACTGCAGTCGAAAAGACCGGCGCGGAAACTTTTCCTGTTGGGGACGCAGCGCCCGTCAGGCGAATGCCTGTTCTGGAAATGCGCGGAATTTCCCAAATATTTCCCGGCGTGAAGGCGCTCGATAATGTCAGCGTCTCGCTGCATGCCGGCGAAGTGACCGCGCTGATCGGTGAAAACGGTGCGGGTAAATCGACGCTGGTGAAAATTCTCACCGGTATCTATCGCCCCAGCGAAGGCGAGATTGTTATCGACGGACAACCGGTCTCCTTCACGAGTGCGCAGGATGCCATCGATGCCGGCGTTACCGCCATCCATCAGGAAACCGTGCTGTTCGACGAGTTGACGGTTGCCGAGAATGTCTTTCTCGGCCATGCGCCGCGCACCCGTTTCGGCCTGATCGACTGGAAGACCATGAACACCCGCGCCAGCGAATTGCTGCATGCGCTGGAAAGCGAGATTGATCCGACCATTCGGTTGAAAGATTTGTCGATTGCGCAGCGGCATCTCGTGGCGATTGCCCGCGCATTGTCGGTCGAGGCGCGCATCGTCATCATGGACGAGCCGACCGCCGCACTCTCCCGCAAGGAAATCGACGATCTCTTTCGCATCGTCGAAGGGCTGAAGAAACAGGGCAAGGCGATCCTGTTCATCAGCCACAAGTTCGATGAGGTTTATGAAATCGCAGAGAATTTCGTGGTGTTTCGTGATGGCCGCGCTGTCGGCCATGGCCGTCTGGCGGAAACCCCGCAGGATACCATCGTGCGGATGATGGTGGGCCGCGATGTCGAAAACATCTTTCCCAAGGTTGAGGTTTCGATCGGCGCGACGGTGCTGTCTGTCGAGAACTACTGCCACCCGACCGAATATCGCGACATTTCATTCGAGCTGAAACGCGGCGAAATTCTCGGCGTTTATGGCCTGATCGGCGCTGGCCGGTCGGAGCTTTGCCAGTCTCTTTTTGGTGTGTCGCAACCGTCGTCCGGCCGGCTCCGTCTTGAAGGCCAGGACCTGAAGATCCGCTCGTCGCGCGATGCGATCGCCGCCGGTATCGTTTATGTGCCGGAAGAGCGTGGGCGGCATGGTCTGGCTCTGCCCATGCCGATTTTTCAGAACATGTCGCTGCCATCGCTTGCCCGAACGTCTCGTTCCGGTTTTCTGAAGGCCGCCAACGAACTGGCGCTCGCCCGCAAATATGCCGAGCGGCTGGATTTGCGCGCCGCTGCCCTTTCCGTTCCTGTTGGCACTTTGTCGGGCGGCAACCAGCAGAAAGTGGTGATTGGCAAGTGGCTGGCCACCCAGCCGAAGGTGATCATTCTCGATGAACCGACCAAGGGCATCGATATTGGCTCCAAGGCTTCCGTTCATGGTTTCATCAGCGAACTCGCTTCGGAAGGCCTGTCGATCATCATGGTCTCGTCGGAACTGCCGGAAATTCTTGGCATGTCGGATCGGGTTCTGGTCATGCGCGAGGGTCTGATGGCCGGCATGTTCGATCGTTCGCAATTGAGCGCCGAGACTTTGGTGCGCGCCGCCACCGGCAATGCGTGAGGGAGCGCCGATGAAAAAACTCTTGAAACACCGCGAACTGCTTCTGGTCGGCATCATCGCCATCATGGTGGCCGGTTTTGCCACCCGCGCGCCGGGTTTTGCCACGCCCGGCAATCTCGCCAACATTTTTAACGATACCTCGATCCTGATCATTCTGGCGCTTGGCCAGATGACGGTGATCCTGACGAAATCCATCGATCTGTCGGTCGCGGCGAACCTTGCCTTTACCGGCATGGCGGTCGCGATGCTGGATGCCGCCTATCCCGGCCTGCCACTGGCGTTGCTGGTGGTGTTGGCGATCGGCATCGGTGCGGCGCTCGGGGCCATCAATGGTTATCTCGTCTGGGCGCTGCAGATCCCGCCGATCGTCGTGACACTGGGCACACTCACCATCTATCGCGGCATGGCCTTTGTTCTGTCCGGCGGCGCATGGGTCAATTCCCATCAGATGACGCCCGGTTTCCTCAATTTTCCGCGTGTTTCGGTGTTGGGCATGCCGCTCCTGTCGTGGATCGCTATCGTCATCGTGTTGCTGATGTGGGGACTTCTGACCCGCACAGCGTTCGGCCGCGCCGCCTATGCATCCGGCGGCAATCCGACAGCTGCCGTTTATGCCGGTATCGATATCGGCAAGACGCGGTTTTTCGCCTTCGTTCTGTCGGGGGCGCTGGCGGGACTTGCCGGTTATCTCTGGGTGTCGCGTTATGCCGTGGCTTACGTCGACGTCGCGGCCGGTTTCGAGCTGGATACGGTGGCCGCCAGCGTCATCGGCGGCATTTCCATTGCCGGCGGTATCGGTTCGGTGGGCGGTGCGGTGCTCGGGGCACTGTTCCTCGGCGTCATCAAGAATGCGCTTCCAGTCATCGGCATCTCGCCGTTTGCGCAGATGGCCATTTCCGGCATCGTCATTGTGCTGGCCGTTGTCTTCAACGCCCGTGCCGAACGGCGGGCCGGGCGTATCATCCTGCGGGACCGTGGCGCCAAGGAGGTTTCCGCATGAGCGAGATCACCGAAACCAGAACGCGGCAGGCCATTCCGGATCGCCTCGGCACCCCGGTCAGCCGCCTGCTCGGCAGTTGGGAAGTGCTGCTGTTCGGCGTGGCGGTGGTGATCTTCATCGCCAACTCGTTTGCCTCGCCATACTTCCTCAATGCGTGGAACCTGTCCGACGCGACGTTCAACTTCACCGAAAAGGCGATGATTGCCTTTGCCATGGCGATGCTGGTCATTGCCGGTGAAATCGATCTTTCCGTCGCCGCCATCATCGCGCTGGCCTCCACCGCCATGGGGGCGGCGGCGCAGATGGGCATCGGTACGCCGGGACTGGTCGCCATCGGCATCGGTGTCGGGCTTGTCTGCGGTGCCATCAATGGCACGCTGGTCTCGGTGCTGAAACTGCCGTCCATCGTCGTCACCATCGGCACGATGAGCCTGTTTCGCGGCATTTCCTATATCGTGCTGGGTGATCAGGCCTATGGCAAATATCCGGCTGACTTTGCCTTCTTCGGGCAGGGATATGTCTTCTGGGTATTCTCGTTCGAATTCGTGCTGTTCATCGTAGCTGCCGTCATCTTCGGCATCGTTCTGCACGCCACCAATTTCGGTCGCCAGATATTTGTTATCGGCAACAATGAGTTTGCCGCGCGCTTTTCCGGCATCCCGGTCGAGCGCATCAAGTTCAAGCTCTTTTTGCTCACCGGCCTGATGTCCGGCATTGCCGCCGTCTGCCTGACATCGCGGCTCGGCTCGACGCGGCCGTCGATTGCGCAAGGCTGGGAGCTGGAGATCGTCACCATGGTCGTGCTCGGTGGTGTCTCCATTCTCGGCGGGGCGGGCACCATTGCGGGTGTCGTCATTGCCGCCTTCGTCATGGGGCTGGTCACGTTCGGGCTCGGCCTTCTCAATGTGCCCGGCATCGTCATGTCGATCTTTGTCGGCCTTCTTTTGATCATCACTATCGCGCTGCCCATCGTGGCCCGGCGTATCAAGCATATGAGCGGCAAATGATTTTGGAAAAACACGCCTTCAAGATGAAACTGCATCCGGGCATGGAAGCGGAATATCGCAAGCGTCATGACGAGATCTGGCCGGAACTGAGCGCGCTTCTGCATGAGGCGGGTGTGCGCGACTATTCCATCCATCTCGACCGTGAGACCAATATCCTGTTCGGCGTGCTTTCCCGCCCGGCCGATCATTCCATGGCAAGCCTGCCCGAGCATCCGGTGATGAAACGCTGGTGGGCGCATATGGCCGATATCATGGAGAGCAATCCCGATAATTCGCCTGTTCAGAGTGACCTCGTTACGGTTTTTCATCTGCCATGAATTCTTCCGGACAGAGTGATTTTCGGCGTATTGCCGTTCTCGATATCGGCAAGACCAATGCAAAGGTGGTTGTCGTCGATGCCGCTTCCGGGGCTGAAATCGCTGCGGTAAAAACACCCAATGGCGTTCTTCAGGGGCCACCTTATCCGCATTACGATGTCGAACGTATCTGGTCGTTCGCGCTCGATGCGCTTGCCGGGTTTGCGATAGAACCGGGTTACGATGCGATTTCCATCACCACGCATGGTGCCTGCGCCGTCCTGCTTGATGCGGATGGTGAACTGGCGCTACCGGTGCTGGACTACGAGCACGGTTATCCGCAGGCGATCCGCGACGCTTATGCGGCGTTGCGCCCGCCATTTGCGGAAACGGCTTCGCCGCCTTTGTCCGGCGGACTTAACCTCGGCGCGCAGCTGCACTATCAGAAAGTCGCCTTTCCGGCCGAGTTCGCGCGAACCGCCACCATCCTTACCTATCCGCAATATTGGGCCTTTCGCCTCACCGGCATTGCCGCCAACGAAGCGACGTCGCTTGGTTGCCATACGGACCTCTGGCGGCCTGCGAGCGGCGACTATTCGGCGCTGGTTGAGACGCTAGATCTTCGCGGACGCATGGCGCCGGTTCGTTCCGCTTTCGACATGCTGGGAACCGTTCTGCCGTCGCTTGGCGACCGGTTGGGTCTGTTGGAACCGGTGCCGGTGTTCTGCGGCATACATGATTCCAACGCCTCGCTGCTGCCGCATCTGATCGGTCGCAAAAGCCCGTTTTCCGTCGTCTCGACCGGCACATGGGTGATCAGCTTTGCTGTCGGCGGCAATCTGGAAGGGCTTGATCCTGCGCGCGATACGCTTGCGAATGTCGACGCTCATGGCCGTGCGGTTCCCTCCGCTCGCTTCATGGGTGGGCGCGAATACGAACTGCTGACATCGGCATGGCCGCAGCCGACGCCGGAAGACGTGGCGTCCGCGGCTTCCGATATTCTGGAAACCGGCTGTATGCTCCTGCCGGCTGTCGTCCAGGGTTCGGGTCCGTTTCCGTTGCGAGAACAGCAATGGGTCGGAAAGACGCCCGAAACGGCTGCACAGGTGCATGCACTCGCGTCGATCTATGCGGCCTTGATGACGGATGCCTGTCTGGACCTTCTCGGTGCCGATGGCGATACCATCGTCGAGGGGCCGTTCGCGGATAATGCCTTCTATCTTCGGTTGATGGCGGCGCTGACCGGACGCGATGTTCTGGCTGTTTCGGGGTCGACCGGCACCAGCGCAGGGGCCGCTCTGTTGACGGGTGTGCAGCTTCCTTCCCTGCCGTTTCGACGGGTAGAGCCTTGGGCGGCCGGGCCGGCGAAGGTCTATCGCCACCGCTGGCGGGAAGCTATCGGCGTCACGGCTCCGGCCTGACTTTTCTCCGGGATAGCTGTGGTTTCGTCCGCAGTTATCTGTTTTCGAAGTAAACCCGCCGTTGTTCTTACTCCGGGCAAATGTCGTATATCCGTTATTGTATCAGGAAAAACTTCAGCGGTATTGGAATGCGCCGAACGACGACTTGTGTCCTTTTTTGGGACAGAGTTTTCGCCCGCAGTGCAACAATTAATTCTTGCTTCGGTTGAATTACTTAAAGCTAATACAGCAAGTGAAAATGTGATATGCTGCTCCCATAACCTCCCATCAGGCGAGGATATTGAGAGGAGAATGACATGCGCAAGTCGAGTAAGTTTCTGGTTCTTTCCGTGTGTCTCGCGCTTCCGGTTGCTTCCGGCGTCTTCGCGCAGGGCATTGGCAGCAACAGCGGCGGCGGTGACGGCGGTGGGATCGGGCTTGGCGGGCTTGGTGGCGTAAGCGTCGGCAGCAGCAATGGCGGTCTCGGCATCGGTGCCTCCGTCGGCGGTATCAATGCAGGCGTCGGTGTTGGAGGCGGCGGCCTTGGAGTAGGGGCCTCGGTCGGCGGCTCCGGCGGCATCAATGCGGGCGCCGGTGTCGGAACCAGCAATGGTGTGACCGCAGGTGTCGGCGCCTCGGTCGGTGGCAGCAACGGCGTTAACACCGGTGTCGGCGCCAGCATCGGCAACGGCGTCAATGCCGGTCTCGGTGCCAATGTCGGCGGTACGAGCGGCCTTAGCGCCGGTGTCGGCGCCGCAATCGGCAGCGGTGGTATCGATGCCGGGACGACGGCTTCCATCGGTGGGCGCAACGGCATCAATGCCGGCGTCGGCGCGGCAATCGGCGGCGGACGTGGCGTCAATGCCAATGTCAATGTGAGTGTTGGCGGACGCTCGACACCCGGTGGAACGAACCCGGGCGGCACCAACCCTGGTGGCAGCAATCCGGGCGGCGTTAATCCCGGCGGCACCATTCCTGGCGTGACAAATCCCGGAACCGGCACCGTTACAGGTCCAAGGACGCCTGCTGCATCTCTGCGGGCCTTCAACCGGATGTCGAGCGCCGAACGCAAGAAGATGCTGATCACCTGCCGCGGTGTCTTGAGCGGCGGCGGCTACGACGCATCGCTGGTATCGCTTTGCAAACTGCTGAATACGACTGCCAAGCGATAACACCGGGGCGGTCTCATCGATCAACGAACCGCTATTCCCAATCGAAAGAGGCCCGCGGGGTAACCCGTGGGCCTTTGCATGTTCATGCAGAGAAGGCCGTCTCAGCCCGTTCGCCCGGCCATTGCCATGATCTTCTGGCGCAGCAGGCGGGCCACGTTGCGGGTGTTGCGATAGAAGTGCAACTGGCTTGCCGCCTGGCGGGTGTCACGATCGATATTGGAGCGCAGGCCGATAACCAGCGTTCCCATATCCTCCCGTTCTTCCCAGAAACGGCTCATGATCGGGTGATCCGGCACGGCGCAACTGTCGGTGCGCATGATGTTGGCGTCGTCGAGATGCCACTCGGTCAGCTTCATCATCAAAAGCTTGCCGGGTGAATACCGGGAATAGGCTTCGTCGTAAGCCGTCTTCCACGTATAGGCCTCACCGGCCATGACGAAGACCACGAGGCTTGCGATGGCGCGACCTTCGAAGTCGATCGTGTGGATACGCACGGCGTCGGCCTCGGCAAGATTGCTGATGGCTTCGCGCGCGAAGGCTGCACGATAACGATCGTTGATCAGTGCGGTGCGTTTGCGGCCTTTCCAGCCCTTGGCTTCCAGGGACAGAAACTCTTCCGTGCGCTTGCGGATTTCCGCAGGCTGGCGCGCGACATTGTAGGAAAGGTCACCTTTCTTTTCCAGAAGCCGCCATTGGCGGCGCATGTCGCGCAGATGGGCGGTCGTCATGGCGTTTTTCAGATAGGCATCGCCATCGAGAAGGCTTTCCAGCATCGGACGCTGATATTGGCCGGTGACGGTGACCGGCAGTTCGCGGCTGATCGCGATGGCGCGCAGAAGCTGGGCGAAACGGCCGTTCAGGCGCAGATCCGGCAGAACCAGGATCGATGGCAACTTCGCCTGACGGGAGCCGAGTGCCTCCAGAAGGTTGTCGATGGTTTCCGCGGCATCCTCCGCATCCACAAGCGGTGTACCGAGCGGGCCGAATGGATTGGCCCAGACGCGGATGATCGGCGGCCCCATGGAAAAGCCTGGCTTTTCCACCGAATAGGGCATCAGCAGGCGCATGCGGCTGCGTCCATCCCGGTCGTCGCGGATCAGGGCAAGGCGAATTTCCCGATCTTCCACACGCGGCATGGCCGGTGCCAGCAGGCGGCCGGAGAAGAAGATGTTGGGCTCCATGACCCGGTTGGAAAGGAAATCCAGTTCTTCCTGCAGGTCATAACCGAGCGCTGCCGGGTAGATCGACATGTGACGTCCGGCGCGACCGACATCCACGGTGATCTCGGCATTCGGCCGCTCCACGCGCCCAAGCTCCTGTGCGTCCGGTGCAGGCTGGTGAACGTCGTTGCTGATCGGAGGCAGGGTCATGGTTTCGCTTTCGCAATTTTATGTGCGGGGCGCGGCTCGGCAAATGCAAACAGCACGATGCCAAGGACGCGGCGCACGGCGATATGCAGAAGCACGGCTTCCACGACCATCGCGCCAGCCGTTGCCGATGCGGCTCCGACCAACCCGAAATGGGGAATGAGAATTACATTGAGACTGACATTGACGGCCAGTGTCACGGCGTAAAGCGCGACGCAAAGCTTTTGGCGGCCGGCCATGCTGAGCAGCACTTCGCCGGGGCCGATGGAGGCTTTTGTCAGAATGCCGGCAAACAGGATCACCATCAGAATGTAACCCGAGGTGAAGGCCGAACCGAAGAGCGACAGCAGGAATTCCCCCAGCGCCAGAACGCAGAGCCCGACACCCAGCGCCGGCCAGAAGGCCCAGCGTGCGGCCTGTCCGGCAAAGCTGGCCAACGTGTCCTGATCGCCTTCCGCCATGATCGCGGAAAAGCGCGGCGCGGCTGCGGCCTTGACGGAGAAATACACGAACTGGACGAGTGCAATCGTCTTGGCCGCTGCATAATAGACGCCGACCTGGTCCGGCGGCATGTAAAGGCCAACCACCACGACGTCGGAATTGGTAAGGAGGAAGCCGATGCCATCGACGAGGAAAACCGGCAGTGAAAACTTCATCCAGGGCAGGATGCTGAAACGCAATGCGCCACGACCGTAATTGCGGCGCAGCCGCCAGGTGACCCGGATGAACTGGGTCAGTGTCGTCACATAGGTGGCCGCCAGTGCCGCGGTCATCGCCGTGACGGCCGTGCGCGGCTCATCGATCCACACGGCCAGCAGCATGAAGACAAGGATAAGGAGCGGGCGGATGATATAGGTCGGCGAAAGGGCAGTGACCGTCCAGCCGTGGGCGCGAGCCGTGCCGTCCAGAACATCGCCGAGAGCGATCATCGGCAGTGTGAAGAGGCCGAGAAACAGCGGCACCATCCAGTATTCGGCAATCTTTTCACCGGCGAGATGCAGAACGACGAAACCGATGCCTGCCAGAATGCTGGCTGAAACCATTGCGAAGACACGCACCGTCCAGTTGAGACCGCGTACCAGTTCATGATCGTTCTGCGACCGGTGAACCGGCAGAAAACGGATGACGGCCGTGTGCATGCCGAGGCAGGAAAGATTGCCGAAGACCACGACAAGCACCCAGACGAAGGCGAATATGCCGTATTGGAATTCGCCCATCAGCCGGGCCTGGATGATCTGGGAAACGAAGGCGATGCCGGCGCTGAAGACGCGGATGGCAAAAGCGATCAATGCCATGCGCTGGGCGCGGGCGGTGTCGTTATCCGCGGTCAGCACGGTTTGCAGCCGAAGCAGGACCGGTGCGGCCCGCCGACGCAAGGCATGCGGGAGTTGACGCTCCGCAGACTGGATAATCGCCACCAAGGACACGCATTACTCGCAATGACGCAGATATATCTTCGCGCAGAGTGTCAGAACAGCCTTAAGAAACTGTTTCTATTAGCAATGTCTGCTGCTCTGGCGTGGCGGAAGTCCACAGGCTTCTGCAAATAAAAATGCCGCCCGGAGGCGGCATTTTCAGAGGTTTTCAAGTTGCTCAGGCGTTTTCGAAAGCGCCGTGGCAATGCTTGTATTTCTTGCCTGAACCGCAAGGGCAATTTTCATTGCGGCCGACCTTGCCCCAGGTGGAGGGATCTTCCGGGCGGCGGTCCTCAGGAGCGGCGATGAAATCCTGCCCGTCGCGATTTGCCATTTCGTCCCAGCCGGTCGAGGCATCGATATGGTGTTCGCCAAAAACTTCCGGCGGCTGCGGCGGTTCCGGGTTCTGCACCAGTTCGACGCGCATCATCTGTGCGGTGACCGCTTCGCGCAGGTTGGCCAGCAGTGCCTGGAAGAGTTCGAAGGCCTCGGCCTTGTATTCCTGCAGCGGGTCGCGCTGGGCGTAACCACGGAAACCGACGACGGAGCGCAGGTGGTCGAGGTTGACGATATGCTCGCGCCACAGGTGATCCAGCGTCTGCAACGTGACCGAACGCTGAACGTAGGTCATGATCTCGGCGCCAAAACGTTCGGTGCGTTCGGCATTGGCCTTTTCGGCAGCCTCGGTGATGCGTTCGCGCAGGTCGTCCTCGCCGATACCTTCTTCCTGTGCCCATTCGACGATGGGAAGTTCAAGGTTCAGCAGGCGGGCGGTTTCGGCCTGAAGGCCTGCAGCATCCCATTGTTCGGCATAGGCGCGCTCGGGGATATGCTTGCCGACGAGGGCGTCGATGACGTCCTGGCGCATGTCGTCGACGATTTCGGTCAGTTCCTCGGCGTCCATGACTTCCAGGCGCTGTTCGAAGATGACCTTGCGCTGGTCGTTGGTGACGTCGTCGTATTTCAGAAGATTTTTACGGATGTCGAAGTTGCGGGCTTCGACCTTCTTCTGGGCGCGTTCCAGAGCCTTGTTGATCCAGGGATGGACGATGGCCTCGCCTTCCTTGAGACCCAGCTTCTGTAGCATGCCGTCCATACGGTCGGAGCCGAAGATGCGCATCAGGTCGTCCTGAAGCGACAGGTAGAATTTCGAGCGGCCCGGGTCGCCCTGACGGCCGGAACGGCCGCGCAGCTGGTTGTCGATACGGCGGCTTTCGTGGCGTTCCGAAGCGATGACGTAAAGACCGCCGGCTTCGAGAGCCTTGGCCTTCAGTTCCTTGATTTCGGCGCGAACCGACGTTTCGATGGACTTGCGTTCGGCTTCGTCTTCGATGCCTTCGAGCTCGCGCTCAAGACGCATGTCGACATTGCCGCCGAGCTGGATGTCGGTACCGCGACCGGCCATGTTGGTGGCGATCGTGACGGCACCCGGAACACCGGCCTGCGAAACGATATAGGCTTCCTGCTCGTGGTAACGGGCGTTCAGAACCTGGAAGTTTTCAAAGCCGTCATTGCGCAGCATGGTGGCCAGCAGTTCGGACTTTTCGATGGAGGTCGTGCCAACGAGAACCGGCTGGTTGCGCTTGTGCGCTTCCTGGATCTCCTTGATGATCGCCGTGAACTTTTCCTCACCGGTGCGATAGACTTCGTCGTCTTCGTCGATACGCTGGATCGGCAGGTTGGTCGGCACTTCGACAACTTCGAGATTGTAGATGTTGCCGAATTCTTCCGCTTCCGTCGAAGCCGTACCGGTCATGCCGGCAAGCTTCGTATACATGCGGAAGTAGTTCTGGAAGGTGATCGAGGAGAGCGTCTGGTTCTCCGGCTGGATCTGCACTTTTTCCTTGGCTTCCAGCGCCTGGTGCTGGCCTTCGGAAAAACGGCGGCCCGGCATCATGCGGCCGGTGAATTCGTCGATGATGACGATTTCGCCGTTGCGGACGATGTAGTCCTTGTCGCGGTTGAAGAGCTTGTGTGCCTTCAGCGCGTTGTTGATGTGGTGAACGATGGCGACGTTTTCGACGTCGTAGAGCGATTCGCCCTTCAACAGGCCGGCCTGGCGCAGCAGGTTTTCCAGCTTTTCGGTGCCTTCTTCTGAGAAGTTGGCCGAACGCTGCTTTTCGTCGATCTCGTAATCTTCCGCCGAGAGAAGCGGAATGAAGGCGTCGATCGTGTTGTAGAGGTCGGAGCGATCATCCAGCGGGCCGGAAATGATCAGCGGCGTGCGGGCTTCGTCCACCAGGATCGAGTCGACTTCGTCGACGATCGCAAAATTGTGGCCGCGCTGAACCATCTGGCCGCGCTCGTATTTCATGTTGTCGCGCAGGTAATCGAAGCCAAGCTCGTTATTGGTCGCGTAGGTGATGTCGCAGGCATAGGCCTCGCGGCGCTGCTCGTCGTCCAGACCATGGACGATGACGCCGGTGGTGAGGCCGAGGAAGCTGTAGAGGCGCGCCATGGTGGCGGCGTCACGGCTGGCAAGGTAGTCGTTGACGGTCACCACATGCACGCCCTTGCCGGACAATGCGTTGAGGTAAACCGGCAGGGTGCCGACGAGTGTCTTGCCTTCGCCCGTCTTCATTTCGGCGATATCGCCGTCGTGAAGGATCATGCCGCCGGTGAGCTGTACGTCGAACGGGCGCATGCCGAGGACGCGGCGCGAGGCTTCGCGAAGCACTGCAAAAGCCGGAGCAAGAATATCGTCCAGTGTCTTGCCATCGGCCAGCATCTGCCGGAACTCGACAGTCTTGGCGGACAGCTGCTCGTCGGTCAGCGCCTTGGTCTTTTCCTCGAGGGCGGCGATCGCCTGAATGCGGGAGCTATAGGAGCGGACGCGGCGATCATTTGCCGAGCCGAACAGTTTGCGGGCGATGCCGCCGAAGCTGACCATCCGAATGGTCCTTTCTCAATCATGTCCCATGGTTGCGGACCGTTCGATTGCAAGGTCTTCCGACCCAACAAATTGCTCCGCTGCGCCTGAAACTCTTCTGGACGCGAAGTTGCGTGACAGATAAGAGGGGGGCCGAATGATGTCAACGGTTCCGGCCGATACAGAATGGCCACAATCCGGTGTTTTTGAAGGTTCCCGGCCGGGATCCAGACACGCAGATACCGGTGCCCAACCCGAAAGGTTTCTATATGTTGCGCCATAAGCTTCTTGCAGCCACCGCCCTGATCGCTGCGATCTCCTTCTCTTCCGCCTCGTTTGCGCAGGAAGATGCTGTAGTCGCCAAGGTCGATGGCGTCGAGATCCACAAGTCCGATCTGGACATGGCTGCCTCCAGCCTCGGCCCGCAGTATCAGCAGCTTCCTGACGATCAGAAGCAGGCTGCAGCCCTGTCGCAGGTCATCGACGTGAAGCTGCTGGCCAAGAACGCCGCTGCTGCCGGTCTCGACAAGACCGACGACTTCAAGAAGCGCCTCGCCTTCCTGCAGGAGCGCGAACTGCACAACGCCTACCTGCGCAAGGAAGTCTTTGACGCCGTCAAGGACGAAGAAGTGAAGGCCCGTTATGAAAAGGAAATCGCTTCACTTCCGAAGGAAGAGGAAGTGCATGCCCGTCATATCCTCGTAAAGACCGAGGAAGAGGCCAAGGACATCATCAAGCAGCTGGACGAAGGCAAGGACTTCATCGAACTGGCGAAGGCCAAGTCGGAAGATTCGAGCAAGTCTGACGGTGGTGACCTCGGTTACTTCACCAAGGGCCGCATGGTTCCGGAATTCGAAGAAGCCGCCTTCACGCTCGAAAAGGGCACCTACACCAAGGCCCCAATCAAGTCGCAGTTCGGCTTCCACGTCATCAAGGTCGAAGACAAGCGCGAAGCTGCTCCGCCGGCATTCGAACAGGTCGAGCCGCAGGTTCGCCAGCTCGTGATGCAGGAAAAATATGCGGCGCTTCTCGAAAAGGCCAAGGCTGAGCAGAAGGTGGAAGTCACCGACGAAGCGCTCAAGAAGGCTTACGAAGACGCCACCAAGGAACAGCAGCAACAGCAGTAATCTGCTTTTCCAAAGGGGCCCGCTCACGCGGGCCTTTCTTTGTCCGGTATTTCAAGATCCAGGGTTTTGACCATGTCCGCCACCATTTCTCCGCTCGCCCCGAAATCCTATCCGGACATGCCGTCGCTGCGCGGTGTGCGCATGGCGACCGCGAGCGCCGGCATCAAATACAAGAACCGTACCGACGTATTGATGATGGTATTCGATGAGCCGGCTGCGGTGGCGGGCGTTTTCACCAAGTCCAAGTGCCCATCGGCACCGGTCGATTTCTGCCGCGCCAACCTGTCTCACGGTGTTGCCCGCACGGTGGTGGTCAACTCCGGCAATGCCAATGCCTTTACCGGCGTCAAGGGCAGGGCAGCGACCGAACTGACCGCCAAGTCCGCTTCCGAAGCTGTCGGCTGTGGTGAGAACGAAGTTTATCTGGCCTCGACCGGCGTCATCGGCGAGCCGCTCGATGCCACCAAGTTTGCCGGCGTTCTGGGCGACATGCACAAGACCGCGACCGGTGACTTCTGGCTGGAAGCTGCCAAGGCGATCATGACCACCGATACCTATCCGAAGGTCGCGACCCGCACTGCCGACATCGGTGGCGTGACGGTGACGATCAACGGTATCGCCAAGGGCGCCGGCATGATCGCGCCAGACATGGCGACGATGCTTTCCTTCGTCGTCACCGATGCCGATATTTCCGCACCGGTTCTGCAGAGCCTGCTTTCGGCCGGTGTCGAGCCGAGCTTCAATTCCATGACGGTCGACAGCGACACGTCCACTTCCGACACGCTGATGCTGTTTGCCACCGGCGCTGCCGCAAAGGACGGCCAGGCGCAGATCGTCGATGCCAATGACCCGGCGCTCGGCTCCTTCCGTGATGCGCTGAACGCGCTCCTGAAGGATCTGGCGATCCAGGTTGCCCGTGACGGCGAAGGCGCCACAAAGATGCTGGAAATCACCGTGACCGGCGCGGAAAGCGATGCGGCTGCCAAGACGATTGCGCTGTCGATCGCCAATTCGCCGCTGGTGAAGACGGCTGCTGCCGGCGAAGACGCCAACTGGGGCCGGATCGTCATGGCAGTCGGCAAGGCCGGCGAAGCCGCGGATCGCGACAAGCTGGCGATCTGGTTCGGTGACGTGCGCGTGGCCGTCAATGGCGAGCGCGATGCCGGTTATTCGGAAGAGGCCGCATCGAACGTGATGAAGGGGCAGGACATCCCGGTGCGCGTCGATCTTGGTCTGGGTCTCGGCAAGGCCACCGTGTGGACCTGCGACCTCACCAAGGAATATGTCGCCATCAATGGCGATTACCGGAGCTGATGGTTTGATGCTGGCGAATTTTTCCCGCGGAAAGCTGCCGATGGTAAGGCGTCTGGAAGCTGTCGGCTTTCGCGCATGGCCGGCGGCTTCCGTGGTTTATGACGGCAGTTGGCAGGTGCGGTTGACCGGTGGGCATCCGTCGAAGCGTCTCAATTGCGTGGTGCCGCTCGATCCTTCTGATTATCGCGATGCGGATATCCGGCTTGAGAAGGCGCGCAAGCGTTTTGCCCATTACGGTCGCCAGCTGGTTATACGCGAGACGCCGCTTTCGCCGCGCCCGCTGATCGACAGTCTCGACGAGAACGGCTGGGTCTGTATCGAGAGCGTTTCGGTGATGACGGCGGATCTCGCAGCCATCGATTTTTCCGAGACGCTGGCGCATCTGCCGACCCACGATATCGGCCGCTTCATCGACGCCAGCCTTGCCGTGCACGGTTCCGACCCGGCGATCAAACCGGCCATGGCGGAAATCCTCAGCGCCATCAAGCCGACCACCGGCCTTTTCCTGATGGAGAACCCCGGCGAGAGCCCGGCGGCGGTAACGATCTGCGTTCAGGACAACGATCTTGCCGGCATTCAGGATCTGGCTGTTGCCGAGGACCGGCGCGGAAAGGGTCTCGGAACCGAGATTCTGGCGGCGGCTTTGCGTTGGGCACGCATCAGCGGCGCACGCACAGCTTGGCTGCAGGTGGCCGAGACAAACGAAGCAGCGATTTCGCTCTACAGGCGTTTCGGCTTCCGCGAAGCCTATCAGTACCATTATTGGCGCAAGGACGAGACGGCGTGAGCAATCCTGAGCGAAAGATCCTGCTGGTTGCCGCCTGTGCGCTGGTCGATGCCGATGGCCGCATTCTTCTGGCGCAGCGCCCTGAGGGAAAATCGCTGGCCGGCCTTTGGGAATTTCCCGGTGGCAAGGTGGAGCCGGGCGAGACGCCGGAAGAGACGCTGGTGCGTGAGCTGGAGGAAGAACTCGGCATCAGCACCAAAGTGCCTTGCCTGGCGCCTCTGACCTTTGCCAGCCATACATACGAGACGTTTCACCTGTTGATGCCGCTTTACGTCTGCCGTCGTTATGAAGGCATTCCGACCGGCCGCGAGGGGCAGGCTATCAAGTGGGTTCGCCCGCAGGCGCTCAGGGATTATCCTATGCCGCCGGCAGATGAGCCGCTCATTCCATTCCTTCAGGACCTTCTTTAGAGTATCCACAACTCATTCGGCGTCCGCGCGACTACGGCAACGGCGTTAATGGATCCTTTAACCGATCATGCGAAGTTTAGGCTTAGGCGGGCAAGTAACTGCGTATGTGAGGCTTTAGGCTATGGACGACGAAATCTGGAAGACGGTGCGGCAGCGGCAGCGGCCGGCGTATCGGTCGGGCCGGACTGGCGCCCTCAATGTTGCACTTCTGTTCGGTACCGCCGCGATTGCGTTGTCGTTGATCATCACGCCGATGCTGGCCAAGCGCGGCGACCAGAGCCGCATGGCGAATATCCAGCAGGATTTCGACATGATTTCCACTGGTTCAATTCCGCGCAATGCTGATAACACAAAAGAAAAGAATAAGCATTATACCATCCGGAAAAGCGTCCTGCAGGAAACGCCGGGTTCGGTATGTATCGTGCAGGGCTACAGTTCCGAAACCGGTTGCTGAGGCCAGTAATGCGTTTGATCCGCTCTTTCCTGTGTGACGAAAGTGGCGCGACGGCTATTGAATATGGCCTGATCGCTGCACTTATCGGCACTGCCGTTATTGGCGGGATGGGCGTTTATGGCACCGAACTCGGCAAAATGTTCAACTCTGTATCGCTTAAGATGACAAACGCCGTCGCATCTGCCCCTTAAGCGCCTATTTTCCTTTCAACGCATCCGACAGTCTGACCGTGGCTGAACCCGGCTTCAGCGGTTTCGGCTGGCTTTCGTGCGGTGCCCATCCCGATACGTAGATCATTGCGAAGGTTGCGCGAATGCGGCCGTCCGGATCCGAATGGCGTTCGGCGTAGATTTGCGCTGCCCGCATCAGGAAAGCACGGCTGAGCGGCTTGCGGCTGCGGCCGGCAAGCGGATTGGTCATGCCGGTGGCGCGCAGATCGCGGATCAGGTCGAACAGCGAATTGTAGCGCACGGTATAGGTCTCCGCATCGGCGACCGGCAGCGCGAAACCTGCCCTTTGCAGCAATGCGCCGACATCGCGCACATCCGGGAAGGGGATGACGCGCGGGCTGGCGCCGCCGGTAATTTCAGCTTCCGTGGCAAGCAGCACATCGCGCAATTCGGCCAGCGTTCCGGCGCCTGGAATGGCCGCGAGAAAAAGACCATCCGGTTTCAGCGCGCGGCGGACGCGGATCAGGACGCCGGGAGTGTCGTTGGTGAGATGCAGGGCAAGAGGCGACAATACGAGATTGGTCGATTGCGGATCGAGGGGAACATCTTCCAGCGGTGCCGCCACGAACTGGTGTTCGCCCGCGCCTGCAAAGACAGAACCGGTTTCGATGCGGGTGAGGTTGGTGATCTTTCCTGTTTCGAGACCAAGCCGTGCGGTAATGCCGGTGGCGCCGTGCAATTCAACCGCTTCATCGAAAATCCGCTCCACCACCTGCAGCCGCTCGGCCAGCTCGCGGCCGGCGATCTCGAGAAGGAAATCTGCGCCGGGCACCGGATGGGTTGCCGCGCGTTCACGGCGGGCGGCGATCAGGTCGAGGTCGAAGAGGATGTCCATCATGCACTCCGGATGCGGGTTTGGCAGCATATGGTGATTGCCGCGGCATCCCCAAGAATTCCGGATCGCAAAGGCGCGGTTAAGCGGTTAATGTCAAGGCCGAAAGCTTTGTTTGCTGGAACGCGCCAAGGGCAAGAGCGGGGGCATCGGCATGGGGGACGACGCTGACGAAGACCTGCATCGGTCGTCCGCCTCTACTTTAGGGGCGGCGCTCGGTGTTGCTACGTCGGGCCTTTTTCGAAAGGCGGCCGATTTTGTCTATCCGCCGGTCTGCGCCGGTTGCGGCATCAGGATCGGACGCCATGGCGCATTGTGTCCCAGTTGCTGGAATTCGGTCAAATTCATCGAGCGGCCGTTTTGCGATGTGCTCGGCATTCCCTTCGCCTTCGACCACGAGGCGGGTCTGGCCGGTGAGGGCGGCCGGCTTGTTTCAGCAAAGGCGATTGCCGAACCGCCGCGTTACGACCGGCTACGGGCCGTGGCGATCCACGAGGGTGTGGCGCGACGGCTGGTGCATGGCTTGAAGTACCGTGATCGAACCGATCTGGCGGTGATGATGGCGATGTGGATGCAGCGGGCGGGGGGCGAGCATCTTGTCGAATGCGATGGCATACTGCCCGTGCCACTGCACTGGACGCGGTTTGCGCTTCGGAAATTCAACCAGTCGGCCGAACTGGCGCGACATCTGGCAAAGCTTTCCGGGCGCCCGCTCCTGCCTTCCACGCTCAAGCGCGTGAAGCGTACCAGCCGGCAGGTGGGGCTGACGGCGAAGCGACGTCAGGACAATGTGCGCGCAGCGTTCTCAATCGCGCATGGGCACGAGGCGGATGTTTTCGGCAAGCGGCTGGTTCTGGTGGATGATGTGCATACGACTGGAGCGACGGTCTCTTCCGCCGCTGCCGTTCTGAAGCGGGCAGGGGCGGCCGAGGTCACCGTTTTGACCTTTGCACTGGCGATTTCCGCGCCTATATGAGGGGTAACAGACGAGTTGGCCGCGAGGCCCTCATGGTGCCGATGGGAGCATCCGATCCCGCGGATTTTCATGGAGGTTTTCGAGCCGCTCCCCATGGAGATTTTTATGGCAGATATCATCATCTACACGCGCGACGGCTGTGGTTATTGCTCGCGTGCAAAATCCCTTCTGGAATCGAAGGGGGCCGATTATGTCGAGCACAATGCAACGCAGCGGCCGGAAGCACGTGCGGAAATGATCGCCGTGTCGAATGGCGGTACGACCTTCCCGCAGATCTTCATCAACGGCCGGCATGTTGGCGGCTGCGATGACCTGCATGCGCTGGAACGCGCCGGCAAGCTCGATCCGCTGCTGGCAGCCTGACGCGATATCCACGAGTTTCAAGAAAAAGCAGGACGAAGACCATGGCTTTCAAGGCTGCCGCCATCCAGATGTGCTCCGGCGTCGACCCGGAAAAAAATGCCGCCGACATGGCGCGACTGGTGCGCGACGCGGCTGCGAAAGGTGCAATCTACGTACAGACGCCTGAAATGACCGGTGCCGTTCAGAAGGATCGCGCTGGCCTGCGTGCCGTTTTGAAGGACGAGGACGGCGACCTCATCGTTGCGACGGCGGGCGACCTTGCCAAGGAACTCGGTATCCACGTCCATGTCGGCTCGACCGCCATTGCGCTCGAGGATGGCAAGATCGCCAATCGTGGTTTCCTGTTCGGTCCCGATGGTTCGCGGGTCTGTACCTATGACAAGATCCACATGTTCGACGTCGATCTCGACAATGGCGAAAGCTGGCGGGAAAGCGCCGTTTATCGGCCGGGCGAAGAGGCGCGGGTTGCCGCACTGCCATTCGCAAAGCTTGGTTTTGCCATCTGCTACGACGTGCGTTTTCCGCAGCTGTTTCGCACCGAAGCACTTGCCGGTGCCGAAGTTCTGACCGTACCCGCCGCCTTTACGCGCCAGACCGGTGAAGCCCACTGGGAAATTCTACTTCGCGCGCGCGCCATCGAAAACGGCGCGTTTCTGATCGCCGCGGCGCAGGCGGGTGTGCATGAAGATGGCCGCGAGACTTTTGGCCATTCGATGATCATCGATCCGTGGGGCAAGGTGCTTGCGTCTGCCGGCGGTAACGGTGAGGCTGTTGTGATCGCTGAAATCGATGTGGCCGAGGTGCCGGCGGCACGCGGAAAAATCCCCAACCTGAAAAATGCCCGCGACTTCACGCTCGATCAAGTCGCGCCGGCAAAGTCCGGCGAGGTTGCGGCTTGATCAAATATTCACTCACCTGTGACAGCGCACATGCGTTCGAGGGCTGGTTTTCCGAAAGCGCCGATTTCGACCGGCAGCTTCAAAACGGTTTTCTGACCTGTCCTGTCTGTGGCTCGGCCACCATTTCCAAGAGCCTGATGGCGCCGTCCGTTTCGACGGCGCGGGTGAAGGAAAAACGGCAGGCCGTGGCAATGGATATGGCAAAAGCCGAAGCCATGGCCAAGTTGAAGGCGGCTGTGGCGGAGATCAAGGCCAATTCCGAAGATGTCGGCGAGCGGTTTCCCGAGGAAGCACGAAAAATCCATTACGGCGAGGCGGATGCGCGCGGCATCATCGGCCAGGCAAGTTTTGGCGAGGTGCGCGAGTTGCTGGACGAGGGGATAGAAATTGCGCCGATCCCGGTAATACCGGATGATGCCAACTGAGCGGTTTTTGATTCCGATTTACCCTTGGTGGGAAGTTATGCAGTCCGCTGTCAGAACGATAAGGTGACAGCTTAACGCGGGCGAGCTTGCGGCCGGTTGGGATGAACGGTCGCGTTTTTATTTTCGGGCGAGGATCCTTATATAGTCCCGAGCACCGTGTATGATCCGGATGATCTGAACTTGAGAACCACCCACCCTGTAGAAAATCAGGTAGGGCAGAAACAGTCTGCGACGAAAATCCGGGAGAGATGTATCTTCGGTCTTCTCGAAAGCGTATGGCATCCCGCCCAGTTCCAAGCACGCTTTGCGCAGTTCGAGCATATATGAGCGTGCTCTTAGGGGATCATGCTGCGACAAATAGTGGGCAATATCTGCAAGGTCCTGCCGAGCCTCACGAACAAACCTGACCTTCATCGCTGTGGGCGTTCCCAACCGAATTCGTCAAATACGCTATCGAAAGCATCGTCCAGCGACATCTCGCGGCCCGCTTCGGCGTCGTCCAGACCGCGTTGCAAGGCGACATCAAGGCCGCGCCGAGCTTGATCACGTTCATGATCCCGGCGGACAAGATCTTCGACATAGCTTTCTGGCGAACTCGCGGAACCACGTTCCACTTCGCTGCGAATAAAATCCGCAGTTTCGGATTCGAGCTTAATAGTGATCTTGGCGGCTTCCGACATGTCTGGTTTCCCAAAGGGCAATCGCAACTCCGACAATCATAGCAGACTTCTCATCTGTCGGGATCATCCCTTTTGAGGGGCAGTTCACTCCGGCCGCCGTGCCACCAGCATGTAGTTCACGTCCATGTCCGACGATAGGTTCCAGCTGTCTGCGAGCAGGTTGTAGAACACGCCGGTGCGCTGGATGATTTCGAGCCCGTCCGCCGTCAGCGGCTTTTCGATCTCTTCCGGGCGCACCAGCTTTTCATACTGATGTGTGCCGCGCGGTAGCCAGCGCAGCACGTTTTCGGCCGCAAAGATTGCCAGTGCGCGAGCCTTGAATGTTCGGTTGATGGTGGCGACAAACATCAGGCCGCCGGGTTTGACCATGGAGGCACAGGTTCGCAGGAAAAACTCGACGTCGGCGACGTGTTCGACCACTTCCATGTTGAGAACGACATCAAACGTCTCGCCGGCTTCGCAAAGCTGTTCGGCGGTAACCGCGCGGTAATCGACTTCGACGCCGGTCTGCTCGGCATGGGTTGAGGCGATGCCGATGTTCTTTTCCGAGGGATCGGCGCCAACCACGATCGCGCCCATGCGGGCGATGGGTTCGGACAAAAGGCCGCCACCGCAACCGATATCGAGAATGCGAAGGCCTTCGAGCGGTTTGTGAGCGCGCGGATCACGGCCGAAATGGGCGCAGATCTGATCTCGGATATAAGAGATGCGGACGGGATTGAATTTGTGCAGCGGCCGGAACTTGCCGGTAGGGCTCCACCACTCGGCGGCCATTTTCGAAAACCATTCGACCTGGCTGGGGTCGACGGTGGTTTTGGCAGCTTCGCTCATGGTGTCATTCCTTCTGCTCGGCCGTTTTCGAAGCCGTGTCTTTGCGACTGAAGTCGGATGATCGGCAAACGAAGTCAAGTCCCGCATCCATGACGATTTGGGCCCGGTGGCTGGGTGCTTGTGTCTCGGGCGCAGGATCCCGGCGTCAGATGCCCTTTCTCGAAGGCGCGCCCGCTCGTCAGGTCAGAACAATCATACCGAGACCTCGCAACCGGGATGTCTGTGCAAAAATTCGCGAGAAACATCTTCACGACACCGTATTCATGCCCGGTTCACGGTCATACTGGAACTATAGCGATGTCTTCGGCATTGTTTTCGACGTCAATTGTCGGGCTCGCCGATCCGGGGTGGAGACGACCGATGTTCTTCAAGGAGGAACACGTGAAAAAAATTATCATGATCGCGGCTGCGGCCAGCGCTCTCATGGCGGCACCCTCGCTGGCAGAAGCTGCTGTGCGCGGTTATGCCACCGCGAATGTCAACATGCGCTCGGGACCGAGCACCGGTTATCCGGCAGTCGCTGTCGTGCCGGTGGGTGCGCCGATCACCATTCATGGCTGCATGAGCAACGTCAACTGGTGTGATGTCTCCTTCACCCGCGGACGTGGTTGGGTTTCGGGCAGCTATATCAGCACCACCTATCGCCAGAACCGCGTTTACGTCGCGCCCGACTATTATCGCCCGCTGGGTATTCCAACCGTGACTTTCGAGGTCGACAATTATTGGGGACGTTATTACCGCGACCGCGATTTTTACCGTGATCGCGATCGCTGGGATCGCCGCCCGCCCCCGCCGCCGCCGCGCTGGACCCGTGACGACCGCCGTCCGCCTCCGCCACCGGTATGGGACCGCGATGACCGTCGCGATCCGCCGCCCCGCTGGGATCGTGACCGCGACGACCGACGTGGCCCGCCGCGCGACTGGGATCGCGACCGGGACCGGGGTGACTGGGGCCGCGGTAATGATCGCGGCAATTGGGATCGCGACCGCGACCGCGACCGTGATCGTGATCGTGGTGACTGGAACCGCGGTAATGATGACCGCCGCGGACCTCCTCCGCCGGCTGCGGATCGCGGAGATGACCGTCGCGGCCCGCCTCCGGGCAACGGTCGTGGCAATGATGAGCGTCGCAACCCGCCTGCCGGCTGGGATCCGAGTGTCGTCGGTCCCCGCGGCGGTGCGTCTCCTGACGCGAATGGCGGTAGTGACGATCGTCGTGCTCAGCCTCCCCGCTGGGACCCGAGCATCCAGGCCCCGATCCTGCCGCCGCCTGGCCAGCAGTAAGCTTGAACAATCGGCGCGGTCTGCTTCGGGCCGTACAAGAACAGGGGCTGCCTTTGCGGGTGGCCCTTTTTTCTTGGGTGCGGTTGCACGTAGGCGGTTATTTCATGACAAAACCGTACCGCTTTGGCTTGTGGCGACCATTGCGCCGCACCCTGCTTTTCGCTAAGAGACGCGGCAACTTCGGGCTTTTCCATAAGGGCGGGCCCGTTCGACAGGAGACGCGTCCGCCGGCATCCATGCCGATGCCATGTGGGGCGCGAACGGGTGGTATTGGTCTAGAATATGGCACGCATTGTCATGAAATTCGGCGGCACTTCCGTCGCCAACCTCGAACGCATCCACAATGTTGCCCGCCATGTGAAACGTGAAGTCGATGCCGGTCATGAAGTGGCGGTCGTCGTTTCCGCCATGTCCGGCAAGACCAACGAACTGGTGGGCTGGGTTCAGGACATGCCGAAAGTGGCTGGCGCCACTTCGCCTTTCTACGATGCACGCGAATACGATGCGATCGTGGCGTCCGGCGAGCAGGTGACCTCCGGTATTCTGGCCATCGCCTTGCAGTCGATGGGCATCAATGCCCGGTCCTGGCAGGGCTGGCAGATCCCGATCCGCACCGACAGTGCCCATGGTGCTGCCCGTATCGAGGAAATCGACGGCGCCGACATCATCAAGCGCATGGGCGAAGGCCAGGTGGCCGTGGTTGCCGGTTTCCAGGGCCTTGGCCCCGATAACCGCATCGCCACGCTCGGTCGCGGTGGTTCGGATACGTCCGCCGTTGCAATTGCCGCTGCCGTCAAGGCCGACCGTTGCGACATCTATACCGACGTCGATGGCGTTTACACGACCGATCCGCGCATCGTGCCGGCCGCGCGCCGCATGAAAAAGGTGTCTTTCGAGGAAATGCTCGAAATGGCCTCGCTGGGTTCCAAGGTTCTTCAGGTTCGCTCGGTCGAACTGGCCATGGTCCACAAGGTCCGCACATTCGTTCGCTCCAGTTTCGAAGATCCCGATGCACCGGGCATGGGTGACCTTCTCAATCCGCCCGGTACGTTGATTTGCGCAGAGGAAGAAATCGTGGAACAGGAAGTCGTTACCGGCATCGCCTATGCCAAGGATGAGGCACAGATCTCGCTGCGCCGGCTCGCCGACCGTCCGGGCGTTTCGGCAGCGATCTTTGGCCCGCTGGCCGAAGCTCATATCAATGTCGACATGATCGTGCAGAACATTTCGGAAGACGGTTCGCGCACCGACATGACCTTCACCGTGCCTTCGGGCGACGTCGACAAGGCCATGCAGGTTCTCAACGAAAACAAGGAAGCGATCGGCTTCGACGTGGTGCAGACCGAATCAGGCCTGTCCAAGGTTTCGGTCATCGGCATCGGCATGCGCAGCCATGCGGGTGTTGCCGCCACTGCTTTCAAGGCACTTGCCGCAAAAAGCATCAACATCAAGGCTATTACGACGTCAGAAATCAAGATTTCGATCCTGATCGACGGTGCATATTCCGAACTTGCAGTTCGCACTTTGCATTCCGCTTACGGTCTCGATAAGAATTGATCGTGAACCGGTTCGCCGCGCCTGACATTTGAGGCGCGGCTGCTTCCGGGGGTGGGGTACCTGTTTTCGGGAGCAAGCATGCCGACGCGAGATCTATCGGCAGGTCCGCGGGTTCTGTTGAAGCGCCTGCGTGAGTTGATGGCGGAACCGCTCGAGCCACAGGATCGGCTCGACCGGATCGTTCGCCAGATTGCCAGCAATGTGGTGGCGGAGGTCTGCTCCGTTTATGTCCTGCGCTCCGATGGTGTGCTGGAGCTTTATGCCACGGAAGGCCTGAACAAGGACGCCGTGCACCTTGCCCAGCTGAAAATGGGGCAGGGTCTGGTCGGCACGATTGCCGCTTCCGCGCAGCCTCTCAACCTCTCCGACGCCCAGTCGCATCCGGCTTTCCGATATCTGCCGGAAACCGGTGAAGAGATCTACCATTCCTTCCTCGGCGTTCCTATCTTGCGGGCCGGCCGTACTTTGGGCGTTCTCGTCGTCCAGAACAAGGCGCAGCGCAACTACCGCGAAGACGAGGTGGAAGCGCTCGAGACGACTGCAATGGTAATCGCAGAGATGATCGCGACCGGAGAACTGAAAAAGATTACGGCCCCCGGTCTCGAACTCGATCTCACCCGCGCGGTGTCGATCGACGGTGACGGCTATAACGAGGGCATCGGTCTCGGCCATGTGGTTCTGCACGAGCCGCGCATCGTCGTGACCAATCTTCTGAACGAGGATGCCGACAAGGAAATCGAGCGTCTTGTCGACGCGCTCGGATCGCTGCGCATCTCCATCGACGACATGCTGCAGCGTCGCGACGTTTCCCAGGAGGGTGAACACCGCGAGGTGCTGGAAGCGTTCCGCATGTTCGCGCACGACCAGGGCTGGGTGCGGCGCATGGAAGAGGCGATCCGCAACGGCCTGACGGCTGAAGCGGCGGTCGAAAAGGTGCAGAGCGACACCAAGGCGCGGATGATGCGCCTGACCGATCCTTACCTGCGCGAGCGCATGCACGATTTCGACGATCTCGCAAACCGTCTGCTGCGCCAGCTGACCGGTTTTGCGGGCCGCGATTTCGAAGCCGGTTTCCCCAATGACGCGATCGTTCTGGCGCGCGCCATGGGCGCTGCCGAACTTCTCGATTACCCACGGCAGAGTCTGCGTGGTCTGGTGCTGGAAGATGGCGCCGTGACAAGCCATGTGGTCATTGTCGCGCGTGCCATGGGTATTCCTGTCGTCGGCCAGGCGACCGGCGTGGTGGCGCTTGCCGAAAACGGCGATGCCGTGATCATCGATGGCGATGACGGCCAGGTGCATGTGCGCCCGATGATCGATCTGCAGAATGCCTATGCGGAAAAGGTGAAGCTGCGCGCCCGTCGCCAGGAACAGTTCCGGGCGCTGCGCGATGTCGAGCCGATGACGCGCGACGGCAAGCGTATCAGCCTGCAGATGAATGCCGGATTGATGGTGGACCTGCCGCAGCTTTCCGAATCGGGTGCCGATGGGATCGGCCTGTTCCGCACCGAATTGCAGTTCATGATCGCTTCCAACATGCCGAAGCTGGAGGAGCAGGAGGCTTTTTACCGTGCCGTGCTCAAACAGGCGGCCGGGCGTCAGGTTACGTTTCGCACGCTCGATATCGGCGGCGACAAGGTGGTGCCATATTTCCGCGCCCATGAGGAAGAAAACCCGGCGCTCGGCTGGCGGGCAATTCGCCTGTCGCTGGACCGGCCGGGCCTTTTGCGGACCCAGCTGAGGGCGCTGCTCAGGGCATCTGCCGGTTCCGAATTGAAGATGATGGTGCCGATGGTGACGGAAGTCGCCGAAATCCATGCGGTGCGCGAACTGCTGCTGAAGGAAGTTCAGCATCTCTCAAAGCATGGTCATGCGCTGCCGAAGAAGCTGCAGTTCGGGGCGATGCTGGAAGTACCGTCGCTGATGTGGCAGCTGGACGAGCTGATGGCGGCGGTCGATTTCGTGTCCGTCGGCTCGAATGATCTGTTCCAGTACACGATGGCCGTTGACCGCGGCAATGCGCGGGTCTCCGATCGTTTCGACAATCTGGGCAAGCCGTTTCTGCGGGTGTTGCGGGATATCGTGCGGGCAGGCGAGCGCAGCAATACGCCGGTGACACTGTGCGGCGAGATGGCCGGACGGCCGCTGTCGGCCATGGCGCTGATCGGTATCGGCTTCCGTTCTGTCTCGATGTCGCCGACGGCGATCGGCCCGGTCAAGGCGATGCTTCTGGGTCTGGATGCCGGCAAACTGGCCGATGCACTCAACGCGGCGCTTGACGATCATGCCTTGTCGAGCGAGACGACGCGCGAAATTCTGCTGCGGTTTGCAGCGGAGCACAACATTCCGGTCTAGGGCAAATTCGGGCCGGTTCTGCTCTTTCGAATATTTAAAAGAGTGCCGACGGAGGACGAGCCGTTTTTAGCCGGGCCTTGAATGGCAGGCAGGGGATGCGCTAGTGCTCTCGCTTCGTCATCCTCGGGCTTGTCCCGAGGATCTATCCACGCCGATGGGACAGCAGATCCTCGGGACAAGCCCGAGGATGACGACCGCAAGGTGGTGGCTGTGGTGGCCAAGTGATGACGCCGGAAGATAGACCGGCATATTGGAGTTCAGTCATTGGCAAAATTGCCCGTCGAGAAGATGCGCGAACTGGAGCGCCGGTTTGCCGAGATCGAGGCACGCATGTCGGAAGGTCCGGCGGCTGACGTCTATGTGAAGCTGGCATCGGAATATTCCGAACTGCAGCCGGTGGTGCGCAAGATTCGCGAATATGAAAAGGCGATTGCGGAAGAGGCGGACCTGCGCGCCCTTCTCTCCGACAAGGCAACCGACCGCGAGATGCGTGAACTGGCCGAAATGGAACTGCCGGAAGCGGAAGAGCGGGTCGAGGCACTGGAAAAGGAGATGCAGATCCTGCTTCTTCCGAAGGACGCCGCCGACGAGCGCAGCGCCATTCTGGAAATCCGCGCCGGTACCGGTGGCAATGAGGCCGCCCTTTTTGCAGGCGACCTTTTTCGCATGTATGACCGGTACGCCTCAACACATGGCTGGAAGGTGGAGGTGCTGTCTGCCAGCGAAGGCGAGGCCGGCGGTTACAAGGAAATCATTGCCAACGTCACCGGCCGCGGCGTGTTCTCCAAGCTGAAGTTCGAATCGGGCGTGCACCGCGTGCAGCGCGTGCCGGATACCGAAACGCAGGGGCGCATCCACACCTCCGCCGCGACGGTTGCCGTGATGCCGGAAGCGGAAGAGATCGATATCGAGATCCGCCCCGAAGATATCCGCATCGACACGATGCGTGCCTCGGGCGCCGGCGGTCAGCACGTCAACACGACGGACTCGGCCGTGCGTGTCACCCATCTGCCGACCGGCATCATCGTCGTCAGCGCGGAAAAATCGCAGCACCAGAACCGCGCCAAGGCCATGCAGGTTCTGCGCACGCGGCTTTACGACATGGAGCGGCAGAAGGCCGACAATGAGCGTTCCGCCGACCGCAAGAGCCAGGTTGGTTCCGGCGACCGCTCCGAGCGTATCCGCACCTACAATTTTCCGCAGGGCCGGGTGACCGACCATCGCATCAATCTGACGCTCTACAAGCTGGACCGGATGATCGAAGGCGAAATCGACGAGATGGTTGATGCGCTGATTTCCGATTATCAGGCGGGACAGCTTGCGCAGCTTGGCGAACGTCAAGGATAGTCGGGGGTGGCGTCATGAAAAACCTTGCCGAAGCGGTCATGGCCGCCAAGCGCCGGTTTGCCGAGGCGGGTCTTGCCGATGCCGCTTTCGAGGCTCGTTACCTGGTGGGTGGCCTGCTGGGACTTTCGAATACGGAGGTTTTTACCGGTGGCGAAAGGCTTTTGACGTTGGCGGAGACGGCGCGGATCGGCGACGCCATCGAACGCCGTTTGCGTAACGAGCCGGTGCATCGCATTCTGGGGGCCCGCGAGTTTTTCGGGCTGACACTCAAGCTTTCCAAAGAAACGCTGGAGCCCCGCCCCGACACGGAAACGTTGGTGGAAGCGGTTCTTCCACATGCACGAAAGATCGCTTTGGAAAAAGGCGCGTTGCGGCTGCTCGACATGGGCACCGGCACGGGCGCAATTGCGCTGGCTCTGGCAAAAGCCCTGCCGGAATTGATTGCTGTCGGCAGCGATATTTCCCGCGATGCTCTTGATACGGCCGCTGCCAATGCCCACCTCAATGATGTAGCGGATCGGTTTTCGACAACGGAAAGCCGCTGGTTTGACAAGATTGAGGGATGTTTCGACATAATCGTGTCAAATCCTCCCTATATACGTTCAGATGTGATCCCCGCGTTGGAGCCGGATGTTCGAGATTTCGACCCGCTCGCCGCGCTGGATGGTGGCCCTGATGGGCTTGATGCCTATCGTGACATTGCAGAAGGTGCGCGGGGTTACCTTGAGCCAGGTGGCTTGATAGGCTTGGAGATTGGCTTCGACCAAAAGGAAACGGTCGGCACGATATTCGAGAAACAGGGTTTTGCATTGATCGAGGCCGTCCGTGACTACGGCGGAAACGATCGTGTTCTGGTGTTTCGGGATGGATCGCAAGACTTGTTTCAAGCAAAAGCATGACAGCCAAATAACAAAGCTTGTGCGAGACTTTAGCACGTTTTGCACAAGCGAAAGAAAAGGCTTGGAATTCCGCGGGAAGCGGGCTAGGTTCGAATTACGCATTGGGCAGCTGGGGATGAACGAGTTATCGTTCGGGTTCAGATCAACCGGAGTTCGGCTTTTTTCGAAGAGCTTCGAGGGTTGAGCTAATCCTAATGCGTGATCAGACAAACCGACCTTCACATGCAGCAGCAAGGCGATGACGCCTGCGTGCCGCCAGTGAAGCATTGGTCCGGCGCGTGGCCGGCACGGCCCGCGTGGCCCTTTTATCAGCAAAACAGAGAATTCAGGTGAAAGATCGATGAGGCCAGGACAACAGCAGAACAAGCGTGGTCGGGGGCGTGGCAATAACAACAACAATGGCGGTGGCGGCGGCGGTAACAACTTTAACCGCAAGGGCCAGAACCCGCTGACACGGACTTATGACAGCTCAGGTCCGGACGTAAAAATCCGTGGTACCGCGCAGCATATTGCCGAAAAATATTCGACACTCGGCCGTGACGCCATGAGCTCCGGCGACCGGGTTATTGCAGAAAACTATCTGCAGCATGCCGAACATTATAACCGCATCATTGCTGCCGCACAGGCGCAGATGCAGGAACGTTTCCAGAATCAGGATCGCCAGGACTATAACGGTCAGGACGATCGTGACGGCGACGATATCGACGGCAACGATTACGACGAAACCACTGGCGCACAGCCGGTCATGGATCAGCAGCCGCGCGAAAATCGTGAGCAGAACCAGAACCGTGACCGCAATCGCGACAACCGTGGTGACCGTCAGGAACGCGGTAACCGCGATGAGCGCGGCAACCGTGAAAACCGCGGCGAGCGCCAGGATCGTGACAACCGCGGCAACCGCCAGGAACGCAACAACGAAGTTGCGGCGGAAGCCAAGGCCGATGTGGCTGCAGAGGGTGTTGCACCGGAAGCCGCTGCCGAGGTGGACGATCAGCCGCGTATCGAGACCCGCGAGCGCCGTCCGCGCCGCGAGCCGCGTCAGCCGCGCGAGCAGGCTCCTGCCGCAGCTGAGGTAAACGACGGCACCGGCCCGCAGCCGGTGATCGAAGGTGTTCCGGCCGAAGTGGCTGCGGAAGAAGCGGAAGCCACGGCTGCTCCGCGCCGCCGCGCTGCCGCCGCCCGCCCGCGCCGTCAGCCGCGCAAGGCTGCCGAAGGGGCCGAGGGCGCTGAAGGCGAAGGCAAGCCGGAATTGGCCGAAGCTGCCGGCGAATAAGGTTTGCCGGTTTTGAAATCAGAAAAAGCCGTCCCGGTCGGGGCGGCTTTTTTGTTTTGTAGATAGACAGCGTGGCGGGGAGGGCAGGGGCGCAGAGCTTTCCGCCGACATTGCAACTGCCTGTAAATTTTTGGTACTCAGCCCAAGGGGGAAACACGTCGTGATCCTCGTCATGAGTTCAAAGGTGGGCGCGATGGTGCAATGGCCTTGGCGGAAGAAACGGGTGGCTGTCGACGAATATGGTCGAAGCCCGCTCTGGCACCATGCGGCCAGTGGGGATGTTGCAGCGCTTGAAGCCCGATTGCGCCAAACCGGCGGCGATGCGACTGCCGCCGACAAGGACGGGTTTACGGCCTTGCACATTGCCGCGCAGAACGGGCACGGGCAGATCGTCAGGGCGCTTGTGCGCGCACGCGCCGACGTGAACGCGGTGGACCGGCACGGAAACGGGCCGCTGTGGACCGCAAGCCGGCAGGCGAGCCTGGCTGTTGCGACCGAGCCATCATTTGTAATCGTGGAGCTGCTTCTGGGTGCCGGTGCCGATCCGCATCACATCAACAATGCCGGGCGGTCGCCACTCATGTGGGCATCAACCAGCCCGAAGCTCGCAGAACGATACGCTGCGGCCGGCGTTTCGCTTGTGGTGGATTGAAAGGTTGGACGACAAGGGCTGTCCTTGCCGAGGTCGAGGTTCTCGCCGCACTGGAGAATGCTTACATCGCTCCCCGGATGCCCGATCGAGCCGGCGAAAAACGAAAAGTTGACTTTTGGTCGAAGGGCCTCTATCTAAGGTTTATCGATATTTTCTTGCCGAGATTTTCTTACTGCGCGTGTGGCATCGCGTGTTGGACGACCCTCCCTCTAAAGCATCGTTATCACCTCGCACGCGTTCGCGCGGCGGTTCCCTATGTTGCTATGAAAGGGTTCATCATGACCACTGGCACAGTTAAATGGTTCAATTCCACCAAGGGCTTCGGCTTCATCCAGCCTGACAACGGCGGCGCTGACGCTTTTGTTCACATCTCGGCTGTTGAGCGCGCTGGCATGCGCGAACTCGTAGAAGGCCAGAAGGTATCCTACGAACTCGAGCAGGACAAAAGGTCCGGCAAGATGTCGGCAAGCAACCTTCAGGCTGCCTAAGATCGGAATCAGCTTTCCTTTGACCGCGGATGTACCGGCACTGCTGAAAGCTTGAGACCATATGAGGTCAGGTGAAAGCCTGGCCTTTTTTGTGCCTGTCGACAGCATGCTCCGCGCGGCGGAGGCCGACAACGAGGCGCTACAGATAAATCGCAGGTGCGTCCCGCCAAGCATGGTTGGAAAGCAATGGCTCTCGGCGTAGTTTGAAGTTACGCAATTCATGTGTGCCACAAGCTTCACGGCTACGAGAAGCATGCTCCTTCCCAAAGCTGCGCAGGTTGCCACCATGCCTTCAGGAAAAGGATCGAAGACATCATGAGCAAAACCGCTCCGGAATCCCTTACGGTAGAGTTGACGCCGGCCCAAGTCAGAGGACTGAAGCTCGCAAAGGAAGGCGACCTGTTTCCGCAAGAGGCAAACAAATGGACGCATCTTGATGCCCAGGTCACCTACGCCGCGACCGACCGCCTGAAGGAACGTCCCCGCGCCGTGAAGACGTTGACGACCGCAACCGTCAATCACCTGCGGGAGCACGGTCTCCTGCGCGAACTGACGCCTGATGTTGCAACATCGGAATCTGCCCATGGCATCACCATGGCCGGCAAGATGTGGTTGCTGAAACATAAGTGACGCGCCGCCATGGCAACGGAAGACATCGGGCAACGTCACGCCGAAGCGGAACAGGACAGCGTTTTCAGAACCTCGGCCGAGGCTGAGGTTGACTGGGACTGTCAGACATGCGGCGCATGCTGTTCCTACTCTTCCGAATGGCCGCGTTTTACCATGGAATCCGATGAAGACCTGGACCTTATCCCGGCTCGGTTTGTCGCCGAAGACGGGCGAGGCATGCGCTGCGACGGTTCGCGTTGCTCCGCGCTTTCAGGACGGGTGGGCGTCAGCGCTGCCTGCATGATCTACGAGGTGCGACCGGATGTGTGTCGCGCCTGCAATCCCGGCGACGACGAATGCCGGACCGCCCGCGCAGCCTTCGCCCTGGGGCGTCCCGTGGATAACGAAACGCAGGGTGGCCAAGAGCCTGCATGGCGGTAGGAGCGGCTGATTTGGCCTGTGTCACTTACCGCGTCGATCCGGCCATTCTCTCGCCGGCCGGCCTCACCCTTCCAGTTCGTGCTTTTCGACGCGCTCATCGAGCGCTTTGACGGCAGCGCGTAAAAACTCGCTGCGGCGATCATCGGCGGCGTTAGACGCTTCCGGATGAATATCGTTGCGGATGCTGGTCATGAAGCCCCGGTGGTCAAAGGCATCCGAAGCGATATTGATCTCCACCTCGTCCAGATAATGTGACAGGAGCGGTGTCAATGCGAGGTTCTTATCCTTGTCATATCTCAGCGCCATCTCACGAGCGAGTTTGACCATTTGGACGTAGGGGCCAAGTTTGGCACTCATTCAAATCTCCCTTTGATGCCGGCATGGTCCGGCTTTCCCCTTGAAATAGGATGCAGCTGAAACTGTTTCTAGGGCGCTGCCGGGCAAGCTCAAGCTTCGCCCGTTCACAGATGGCGCTTGATCGATAACGGTTGCGACAGAAGCGACTTCCGAAGTCTTCGCAAGTGCGAAAAACCTGTCCAGGTCTGCCAAATCGCCGGATGCTTCCCGAAATGACGCTGGCCTTACACAAAATGTAAAAAAACTGACATTTGAGTATGCAAAGTGACATTCTGTCAGGCTGGCGCATGACGGTGGTTTTGCTGAAACACCGCGCCCGTCTTCAACCACGTTATTATGGAGTGTCACGTGTTTATCGACGGTCGAACCACGGTTCAAAAATCGCGGAAACGTCATCTCGTCATCCGCCTGCTGTCCGGTGCCGCCTTGTCTTTCGCCATCGCCGGTTCTGCCCAGGCCGATGACGGGACCTTGCGTCTCATGTCGTTGAATATCTGGAACAAGTTCAAGCAGAACCCGGCAATCACGCGGGATTTCATGGTCAATGGCAACTGGGATGTCCTGATGTTTCAGGAGGCCAATGGCAGCACCTACGTTCGCGATATTCCCGCCATGCTTCAGAATGCCGGGCTCGGCACGTATAATGGCAAGCTGACGGGCGATGTCGGTCTGATCTCGCGCCTTCCCGGTGCCATCGGATCTTTCGAGGCGCCTGGCATGAATACCCAGGGTCGCTTTGTTACCTATCAGGATATTGATGCCGATGCCGGCCGGCCGAAGACAACGGTCGGCACCATCCATTTCGATTACAGCGACCCGGCGGGCAAGCGCGTCGTCGAAGCCAAGGCGCTGAATGCCTGGGCCAAGGCCGCGGCCAATCCGGTCATCATTGCCGGTGATTTCAATGCCGGCGATGTCTCCGAACGTGGCCTGCATTCCAGAAGCCAGCAGGAATTGCTGCTACGCATCCACACCAAAAGCGCAAACAGCTTCTATTACGACCTGCTCAAGCAATATGCGAAGGATCAGGTCGCGCTCGACAAGTTCATCGCTGACTGGAAGGGCAAGCCGGGCGTCGATATCGACAAGGCTGCCATTCCCTCTAACCTGTTTACGGACGAAACTTATCCCGTCGCCGGAAACGAGCCGCAGACGATGAACGTTCTGAAAAAGCAGTTCATGTTGCTGCAGACCGAACGCGCAAGAGAACAGTTTCTGCCGCATGAACTGAACGACGGCAGCGCCACATGGCCTTCCGCCGGCGAAGACGCGACCAATACCTGGGGAAGCTGGCACCGGGTCAAGATCGACCATTTTCTGGCATCGAGGCCGTTCGGCAAATGGTACACGATCGCGGATGATCCGAACGATCCGTATCTCGGCGTCATCAAGGATGTCTATGTCACGCGGCCGGACGGCAGCAAGACGCCCCTGTCCGACCACGAGCCGGTTGCCCACGAGTTCAAATGGATAGGTCCGAGCCTGCAGACCTACAAGCAGAACGTCGGCGGCACGCAGGTCGACAAGACGCGGCTTGTCTGGGGCAAGGACGCAACGACCTTTGCCAAAGGCAAGGAATTTTACCTGACGCGCAACAACATGCGCCAGGATGTCTATCTCGGCCAGATTTCCGACGACAATGGAAAGGCGATCCTCGCCGGCCTGACGGATGCCGAAAAAAAGACGCTGCTGGATTGCAAAAGCAAGGATCCGCGTTTTGCCCAGGCGATCGTCGATTACTGTATTGATGATCACAGCTTCATCGGCGAAACACTGGTAACCGATGCAGGCACGGTCATCGTGGACGAGGATGCGGCGCTCGGAAGCAGCAACGCTGCCCTGCGGCTGGATAACGGCGCATTGCGGATTGCCGGCACGGCAATGCAGAAACTCGACCGCTCGGTTGTGCTCGAAACCGGCGGCGGAACGCTCGATATCGCCGATGCGGCCAACACCGTCATTATCGACCGCGCGATTTCGGGTGTCGGAAACCTCACAAAGACCGGCAGCGGCACGCTCAACCTCACTGCAACCAACACCTATACCGGCGATACCAGCATCAAGGGTGGTCGTCTTGCCGTTAACGGATCCATTGCCAGCTCGCGCAAGACAACGGTTCTCGACGGCGGTGTGATCGGCGGTAACGGCACTGTCGGCAATCTCGCCATCGCAAACGGCGGCACGCTTGCACCCGGCAATTCCATCGGCACCTTGAATGTCAACGGCAATCTCGAGTTCGCCAAGGGGGCTACCTACCAGGTCGAAGTCGACGAGGCTGGAAAGACCGACCGTGTGGCCGTTACCGGCAAGACCATCATTTCCGGCGGCACCGTCATGAACATTGCTGCCGGCAGCGACTACAAACCGCTGACGAACTATTCCATCCTCAGTTCCGCCGGCGGTATCGAAGGGCAGTTCGACGCGATCGTTTCGAATTTCGCCTTCCTCGATCCGAGCCTGACCTACAGTGGCGGTTCGCTTGGCATGCGTCTGGAGCGTAACGATACGGCCTTCAACGGGGTCGCCAACACGTTCAACCAGCGTTCGGCGGCATCCGGGGTGGATAGTCTCGGCTTTGGAAACACGCTTTACGATGCAATCGTCCTGCTCGATGCCGAAACGGCCCGTTCGGCCTTTGCGCAGGTTGGCGGCGAAATCCACGCATCGACCTATAGCGCCTTGCTCGACAACAGCCAGATCGTTCGTGACGGCGCATTCGAGCGACTGCGGTCCGAACTTGTCGGCAAGGCTGATCGCGGCGCGGCGGCAGGCGCCACTGACAACGGCATGTCCGGTTTCTGGGGCAAGAGCTACGGAACATGGGCGCAATACGATGGCGACGGCAACGCCTATGGCATCGATCAATCCGCCGGTGGTATGCTCGTCGGCCTGGACGGTGTGGTTGGCGACGACTGGCGGATCGGCGTGTTCGGCGGTTACGGCCGAACCTCCGTTTCCACCGATTGGCTCGCCTCGAAAAGCGATACCGATCAGATCGACCTCGGCGTTTATGCCGGCACCTATCTGGGTCCCGTGGGGCTGCGGTTCGGCGCGGCACATAGCTGGAACAATATCGACAGCGAACGGTCGATCTTCATTCCCGGCATGACCCAGCAGTTGACGGGTGCCTACGACGCCACCACCTCGCAGATCTTCGGCGAGATCAGCTACCGGCAGGAAATCGGCCGGGCGAGTTTTGAGCCCTTCGCCAATCTCGCTTATGTGAACGTCAAGAACGATGGCTTCTCCGAACGCGGTGGCGCAGGTGCGCTGACTGTTGGCGGCAATACCCAGGATGCCGTCTTTACCGAAATCGGCCTGCGTGCCGCGACGGATTTCAGGCTTCAGGAAACACCGGGCAGGCTGCACGGATCGCTCAGCTGGCGTCATGCCAATGGCGATGTCACACCGGTGACGAACATGGCGCTTGCGGGCGGCACCTCCTTCGAAGTGCGGGGCACGCCGCTTGCGGACAATCTTGCCGTTCTCAATGCGGGCGTCGATTTCGATCTCAGCAGGAACGCGGCCTTGTCCTTCTCCTACACCGGCAAGTTCGGTTCGGGCACAAGCCAGAACGGCTTCAACGGCTACCTGAACGTCAAGTTCTGATAGCCGGCAACGCAATAAACCCTCCGGCCCTCGCAAGCGGGCCGGAGTTCTTTTTTTCGCAGGTCGTCATGGACCCGCCTGCTGCTCGATAGTGTTGTGCGGGTTTTCGTTTATAAGGGTTTCCAAAGGGACCGGCGGCATTCAAGGGGATTGGCGGCACGATGCAATTTGCAGACAGCGATGAGGATGCCGGCAAAAAGGAGCGTCGCCAGGCGTTTCTTCTTCGCTACATCGAGCAGAACCAATACATGTCGCTCGACGAGATCGCGTCGCTATGCTCGGTGACGACCCAGACGGCGCGACGCGATATCACGGCTCTGGAGCGGCGAGGAAAACTGCGGCGGCTGCATGGTGGTGCTGTCATTTCCGTTCCGCTCGATCCCGGCGTCTATCGCCAGCGACGGGTGGAAAACGCGGTCGGCAAGGAGGCCATTGCCCGCAAGGTCGCGGAACTTCTTCCCGATAATGCGTCCGTTTTCATCGATACCGGCACCACATGCGAAGCGATTGCCCGCGCGCTTTCCATACGCCGGAACTTGCGGGTGGTGACCTACAGTTTGCGCGTGGCAACCACGCTCAGCGAAAACACCGATTTCACCATTGCCGTCCCCGGCGGTTTCATCCGAAATCTCGATGCTGCGGTCTTCAGCGAGAATGCCCAGAACTTCATTCGCGCCTTCAAGTTCGATTATGTCATCGTCGCGGTCAGCGGCATCGATGACGACGGCGATATCGGCGATGACGATTATGCCGAAGTCAGCGCCGTGCGCGCAGCAATGCAGCAGGCGAGCCGCGTGGTTCTGGCCATCGACAGCAGCAAGTTTCACCGCCGCGCGCTTGTCAGGCTGGGTTCGGTTTCGGAAATGGATATCGTGGTGGCGGATGTGCCACCACCGCCGGGTCTTTCGACCATTCTGGAAGGCGGAAAGACCGTTTATCACGTTGCCGCCCGCGAGCAGGAATGAAACCTGCCGCATATCGCCTTGCCGTCACCGGACAGGGCGAGCGTCCGATCCCGTCGGAACCGGCTCGCCCTATGTCCTTCAGGCGGGAGTGACGCGCCAGATGACGTCGCCGACATCGTCAGCCATCAGAACCGCGCCGTCGGTGGCAAGCGCCACGCCCACCGGTCGTCCATAGGAATAGTTCTCGTCGGGCGACAGGAAATCCGTCAGGATTTCGCGCGGCATGCCCACCGGCCTGCCGTTTTCGAACGCAACGAATGCCAGCTTGTAGCCGGAAAGTTTCGAGCGGTTCCATGAGCCGTGCTGGCCGATGGCCATGCCCGCCGGAAAGCCCGGCAACGTGCCTTCGGGCAACCAGCAGAGCCCGAGCGAGGCCGTATGCCCGCCCAGAGCATAATCGGGTTGCAGCGCCGCTGCCACCTTGGCGGCATCCTGTGGCACCCGGTCGTCCACCACGCGATCCCAATAGCAATAGGGCCAGCCGTAAAAGCCGCCGTCGCGTACCGATGTCAGGTAATCCGGTGGTGTTTCATCGCCCAGGCCGTCGCGTTCATTGACAACGGTCCAGAGCATGCCACCTTCGGGCTCCCATGCCATGCCGACGGGATTGCGCAGGCCACCTGCGAAAATGCGCGACTGTCCCGTTTCGATGTCATATTCGAAAATGCAGGCGCGGTTTTCTTCCGCCGCCATGCCCTCGTCGGCGATATTGCTGAGCGAACCCACGGCGACATAAAGTTTTCGGCCGTCCCTGGATGCGATCAGGTTACGCGTCCAGTGCCCGCCGGGTATCAGATCCATCAGCTTTTGGCCCGGACGGCTGATCTTCGTTGCGCCCGCTTCGTAGGGATAGGCCAGCAGCGCATCGCTTGCGCCGACATAGAGCGTTTCACCGACAAGGACGATGCCGAACGGCTGGCGGACGTTCTCAATATAGGCATGGCTTTCCTCGGCCACGCCGTCGCCATCGGCATCGCGCAGCAGCGTTACCCGGTTGGGACTATCGCCGGCAGCGCGCGCCCGCTTCATCGTGGCGGACATGGCGTGATCGAACAGGCTGCGAGGATTTCCCCTCTCGCCCATGGATTCGGCCACCAGAACATCGCCGTTGGGCAGGACATGAATATTGCGTGGATGCACCAATCCGCGTGCAAAGGCGTTGACCTTCAAACCGGCAGCGGCTGTCGGTTTGTGGTCACCCTCCCAGCCTTTTGCAGTCGGCATTTTCAGGGTCGGTATCTTGCCCTGCGGTTTTGCCTGAGGAATGGCCGGACTGGTGCCGTAAACGGGTGGACGTGGGCCATCGCCCGAATGACGGATGGCAACGGCGCCACGTCCGACAAGGGCAACAAAGCGGGCGAATAGGGAAGGCTCGGCCATGGGCGCCTCTCGCAATGGGTGCAATCAGAAGAACCCGGACGCTAAAGCGTTTGTCCGGCCTGCACCAGAGGGGAAGTTAAAAAATGCGAAGTGTCGCAAGACGTTGCGGAACAGCCCTTGCTGCTTGAACGACAGAGGTCAGTCAGGCGTCACAGATTTCCCGCCGCCAAAATCGGTCCTCTCCCATTTCCGTCATATTGCGGTGCGCTATGTGTTTTACCGAATAGCTACATATGTTTACCGCAATGCGCAATTTACCTGCGCTATGGCACAACCGTTCCACCTGATGAGGAGATGCTGATGACGACGTTCGAAAACTTTCTCGAGGGCCACAAGGGCTCTGCGCTCAACGACGAGATGGTCGTCTTGCTGCGCGAGATTGCCCAGGCCACCCGGAGAATTTCGGACACGCTGAAAACATCTGCATTCGAAGGTCTGACCGGGGCCACCGAAGAGACCAATGTTCAGGGCGAAGCGCAGAAGCCTCTCGATATTCTTTCCAACGAGATCATGCTTGAAGCATGCCGCAATGTCCCGTCCGTCTCCTTTGCCGTTTCGGAAGAACTGGATGCCGAAGTTGCCATTCATGCGGATGGAAAATACGCCGTCATCTTCGATCCGCTCGACGGTTCATCCAATCTCGACGTGAACGTCACGGTAGGCACGATCTTTTCCGTGATCGAGGCAGCCAGTGCTGCCGATATTCTCAAGTCCGGCCGGCATCAGGTGGTTGCCGGTTATGCCGCTTATGGGCCGCAGACGGTGCTGGTTCTGACGATCGGCAAGGGTGTGCAGATATTCACGCTGAATACCGACGGCACTTATGTGATGACGACGGCGGACGCGAAGATCGTGCCTGAAGCCAAGGAATTCGCCATCAATGCCGCGCGCCGCGCCTCGTGGGACGATGTGGTGGCTGCCTATATCGAAGAGGCGATCGACAGCGGGCACAACATGCGCTGGGTGGGTTCGATGGTGGCCGATACGCACCGCATCTTCAACCGCGGCGGCGTGTTCCTTTATCCGGCCGACCGCAACAAGCCTGCTTCCGGTGGCCGTCTGCGCCTGCTGTACGAAGCGAATCCGATCGGCCTGCTGGTGGAAGCCGCAGGCGGCGAAGCCATCATCGGAAATACCTGTATCCTCGATATCGAACCGACGGGCCTGCATCAGCGTGTGCCGGTCATCTTTGGCTCGAAGGTGGAAGTGGACAAGATTTCGGCCGGTTATGCGGCGCGCGTGCTGGAAGCGGCCGCGGAATAATCTGCGCTTCGAGAGGGGAGGGGCGTTTCGGCGCTGCCTTCAGGCAAATTCGGTGCCCGGGCGGGTGAAATTCCGTCCGGGCATAAACATCAAAACAGCGTCAGGTGGCTTTCATATTCGTCCCGCGCCTCGTCGAATTCATCGACATGCGCCTGTGCAAAAGCCTGGAAATCGGGATCGCTGATTTCGGTCACCGCCTGCGGCAGGCCGTGGTCATGGATCAGGGTCTTGAAGATATCGATGAGCTGGGTGGTCTTGTCTTCCGACATGGTCGTTACCTCTTGATGATACGCATGAAGCTCACCCCCCAGGCATCACACAGTGCATGATGCCGAACTTCACCCTGGTTATCTGGATACCGAAATGCCGCGACAAAATGGCATTCAGCGATTTGTGATCAGGGGATCACGCGCCGGTGAACAGGCACAGGGCGAGGCTGCCATCGCGTGTTGCGGGCCTGTGCGAAATCCTCGGTTCCGCTCTCTTTAAATCCACAAAAGTCGCTCCCATATCTCCCAACGAAGCCGGACCTGGCAAAGGTACCGTCTCAAGGGCTTGCCGCAATCGGGAGCCCGATCCCAACCATCGTTTCGTGCCTCTCGGGCGGAGCGATTTCAGGAGGTAATGAGCATGAACATCGAAAAATATTCCGAACGGGTGCGCGGTTTCCTGCAATCTGCGCAGGGACAGGCACTGTCAGACGGCCACCAGCAATTTGCTCCGGAACATGTGCTGAAAGTGTTGCTGGATGACGACCAGGGCATGGCCTCGGCGTTGATCGAACGCGCCGGCGGCAATGCCAAGGAAGCCAAGATCGTCAATGACGCCGCCATTTCCAAGCTGCCGAAAGTTTCCGGTGGCGACGGGCAGATTTATCTTTCGCAGCCGCTTGCGCGTGTGTTTTCGACTGCAGAAGACGCCGCCAAAAAGGCCGGCGATTCATTCGTCACCGTCGAGCGGCTGCTTTTGGCGCTTCTCATCGAAAGCTCGGCCTCGACTGCCGCCAGCCTGAAAAAGGCGGGCCTGACGGCTCAGGCGCTCAACCAGGTGATCAACGATTTGCGAAAAGGCCGTACCGCCGACAGCGCCAATGCCGAACAGGGTTTTGACGCGCTGAAGAAATATGCCCGCGACCTGACCGCCGATGCGCGCGACGGCAAGCTCGATCCGGTGATCGGCCGCGACGACGAAATCCGCCGCACGATCCAGGTGCTTTCGCGCCGCACCAAGAACAATCCGGTGCTGATCGGTGAACCCGGCGTCGGCAAGACGGCGATTGCCGAAGGTCTGGCGCTGCGTATCGTCAATGGCGACGTGCCGGAAAGCCTCAAGGACAAGCAGTTGATGGCGCTCGACATGGGTGCCCTGATTGCCGGTGCCAAATATCGCGGCGAGTTCGAGGAGCGCCTGAAGGCGGTGCTGAACGAAGTGCAATCGGAAAACGGCAATATCATTCTGTTCATCGACGAGATGCACACGCTGGTCGGCGCCGGTAAATCCGATGGCGCCATGGATGCCTCCAACCTGTTGAAACCCGCACTTGCCCGTGGCGAACTGCATTGCGTTGGCGCGACCACGCTCGACGAATACCGCAAGCATGTGGAAAAGGATCCAGCCCTTGCCCGTCGTTTCCAGCCCGTGATGGTGGAAGAACCGACGGTCGAGGACACGATCTCGATCCTGCGCGGCCTGAAGGAAAAGTACGAGCAGCACCACAAGGTGCGCATTTCGGACTCGGCGCTGGTTGCCGCGGCAACGCTGTCGAACCGCTATATCACCGACCGTTTCCTGCCGGACAAGGCCATCGACCTGATGGACGAAGCCGCTTCGCGTCTGCGCATGCAGGTGGACAGCAAACCGGAAGAGCTGGATGAACTCGACCGCCGCATCATGCAGCTGAAGATCGAGCGCGAGGCCTTGAAGAAGGAAACCGACAGCGCTTCCGCCGATCGTCTGCTGCGGCTGGAAAGCGAAGTGACGTCACTGGAAGAACAGGCGGATGCACTGACGGCGCGCTGGCAGGCGGAAAAGCAGAAGCTTGGCCTTGCCGCAGACCTGAAGAAGGAACTCGACGACGCCCGCAACGAACTGGCAACCGCCCAGCGCAAGGGCGAGTTCCAGCGTGCAGGCGAACTGACCTACGGCGTCATTCCCGATCTGGAAAAGCGTCTGATCGAAGCCGAAGCGCAGGATACAACCGCCAATGCCATGGTGCAGGAAGTGGTCGATCCGGATGCCATCGCGCATGTGGTTTCCCGCTGGACCGGTATTCCGGTCGACAAGATGCTGGAAGGCCAGCGCGAAAAGCTGCTGCGCATGGAAGACGAACTGGCATTGTCAGTGGTCGGGCAGGGCGATGCGGTTCAGGCCGTTTCGCGTGCCGTTCGCCGTTCGCGTGCGGGATTGCAGGATCCGAACCGGCCGATCGGCTCGTTCATCTTTCTGGGCCCCACCGGCGTCGGCAAAACAGAGCTGACCAAGTCGCTCGCACGCTTCCTGTTCGACGACGACAGCGCAATGGTGCGGCTCGACATGTCGGAATATATGGAAAAGCACTCCGTTTCGCGGCTGATCGGTGCCCCTCCGGGTTATGTCGGTTACGACGAAGGCGGCGCGCTGACCGAAGCGGTGCGGCGCAAGCCTTATCAGGTCGTGCTGTTCGACGAGATCGAGAAGGCGCATCCTGATGTCTTCAACGTTCTTCTGCAGGTGCTGGATGACGGCCGCCTGACGGACGGGCAGGGCCGCACGGTCGACTTCAAGAACACCATCATCATCATGACGTCGAATCTCGGCTCCGAGTTCCTGACGCAGATGAAGGATGGCGACGACAGTGACAGCGTGCGCGAACTGGTGATGGGCGTGGTGAAGGGCCATTTCCGGCCGGAATTCCTGAACCGCGTCGACGACATCATCCTGTTCCATCGCCTGAAGCGCGATGACATGGGCGCGATCGTCGATATCCAGTTGCAGCGTCTGTTGCAGCTTCTGGCCGATCGCAAGATCGATCTGGAACTGGATGACGATGCCCGCATCTGGCTGGCCGACAAGGGATATGACCCGGTCTATGGCGCACGTCCGCTGAAGCGGGTGATCCAGAAATTCGTTCAGGACCCGCTGGCGGAAGACATTCTCGGCGGCAAAATCCCGGACGGGTCGACCGTCAAGGTGACGTCGGGATCGGACAGGTTGCTGTTTCGCGTGAAGGGCAGTTTGAGCGAAGCGGCGTAAGGCTGCGGAGTTTAAGTGAATAAGATCAAGGCCGCGCCGGGTGACTGGCGCGGTTTTTTATTGGGCGTCATCACGTTTCGCCTACAGTCCGCGACGCCCGAAGGCAGGTTTGGCATGTGCCTGCGGCTTCTGGACAGTGCGAACGGGCACCGGTCCAGAAGAAGCATGGCGTGGCGGGGACGGTGCCGATGGAATGGCAATGTCATCCCACGGGGTTCGGCCATGCCGACCGCTTCCCGGCGTTGTGTCGAAGGAAAATGGCGGACCGTTTCGCGAAAAGCTGTCTCCAGGCATGAACAGGAGAAAAAGCGTGAGCAGAAACTGCGAAACGATGGACACGCCGGACAGAACCAGTGCCACCCCTAAACCTGCTGAAGCCATGATCGTCAAATGGAGAACGCCAAAAAAGGCCATCGCTCCAACGATGAGGAAAAGCGGATTGAGGCCGATGTCGCGAATTCTCGCCGCCTGCATGCTGATCGACATCCAGAGGAAAGGCAGGCCGAGCATGATCAGCAGGGCAAAACCGCCAAAACCTGCACCAGTGGCTGCCATTACGGCGAATAGCATGCCGGCAACGAGGCCAGCGACAAGACTGATGATAATGCTCGTAAAGAAATACTGAAGTCTGTTCAGGCGCCCGCCGAACATGAAGAGAGTCTCTATCATCCTCAACCCCTTGAGCGAATTGAGGCAGATGACACCATAAAATCCATTCCGGTTGTTAAACCGGATTTCTCGAATTTGAAACAATGTCAGTTTTATGTTTCGGTTTCGAAGTCATGGCCTTGATCTTTGCCGCCTTCAGGCCAGCCGCCGTGTCGCGATCGATGCCGGCGACTGTACGTCGATCATCATCCGATAGAGGAGGTGATGGATTGCTCGCGAGCGGGCAACCCTGAAAACTTACCGGCTTGCCACCTGATCGGCCGGCTGGCCATTCGGGCCGAGCAGGGTGTCGATGCGCTTGCGTTCCTGTTCGAACTTGGCGAGCGCCTTGCCATCCAGCGACTTGCCGCCCGGCAGGCGTACCTTCAGCGGATCCACCTTTGCGCCGTTGACGATCAGTTCGTAATGCAGGTGCGAGCCGGTCGATTGGCCGGTCGAACCGACATACCCGATAACCTGGCCCTGCGTCACGCGCGCGCCTTCGCGCACGCCCTTGGCGATGGCGCTCTGGTGATTGTAGGAGGAGACATAACCGTTGCCGTGGCGGATCAGCGTCTGGTTGCCGTAACCGCCCGAGTCCCAGCCGGCCTTTTCGACCACGCCATTACCGGCAGCGATGATCGGGGTGCCGCGCGGTGCCGCCCAGTCGGAACCGGTGTGCATGCGCGAATAACCGAGGATCGGGTGACGGCGCATGCCGAAGCCGGAGGTGAAACGGCCGTTCGGAACCGGGTTGCGTAACAGGAACTGCCTGACGCTCTTGCCGTCCTGGTCGTAATAATCGACGGAGTTGTCGTCGGTATTGAGGAACCGGTAAAAGCGCGTGTTGTTGTCGCCGAACTTGGCATTGACATAAAGCAGTTCGGAGCCGGCAGTGGCCTGGCCGCTCTGGTCGGCCACCGAGAAGAACGCCTCGACCGTGTCTGTCGGGCGCAGCTGCGCCTGCAGGTCGACATTGCTGGCCAGAAGCTTGACCAGAAGCGCCGTCATGTCCGAGGTCATGCCATAGGAAAGGGCTGCACGGTAGATGCCGTCATAAACGCGCGGCAGTTCGCGGCCGGCAATCATCGGCGGGGCGCTGTCGTCGAAGGCGGTGTCGACGGCGTCGAGCTTCATCGGCTCTTGGCCTTCGATGAAGCGGCCACGATCGTCGAGCGCTATTGTCATCAGGTGGTTGCCGCGGCGATAAAGGCTGGCGCGGACGATCTGCACCATCTCGCCTTCCTGGATGAGGCCGATACGCAGGACCTGGCCCTGCAATAGCTTGTCGGAACCGATATAGGGTGCAAGGCTGCCTGCAAGTTCGGTCGCCTGCGCCTTCGGATAACCGACAGCCGTCATGGCGGCGACGACCGTCATGTCCTGGCGCACCGGGATGACGTCATCGGCATAATCGCGGGTTTTCGGCGTCACCGGCTCCGGTTCGGACACCGTCATGTTTTCCTCGACGATACGGGCCGAGATGAGATTGGTCGCATCGAGATGGTCGTCGTCATTGTCGAAACGGCGCGGATCGACATAAGCCAGGCCGGAAACCTGGGTATTGCCCGCGGTCAGCAGCGAACCGTTGGTGCGCACGTTTTCCTCGACCTCGTCGAGCGACATGCCGGGTGCATAGGTATAGGAGCCGCGGGTCGATGGGAAAGGGATCGTCTGCAGGCTGACATCGGTCTCGACCTTGGAGCCATAGATCAGGCCGGTGCGATTGACCGGTGCATCGTCCTCGCTTTTTTCGCCGGTGGAAAAGATCGTCAGCGGATTGAAGGAGGGATAGTCCTCGGTGGCGACGTGATTGGCCGCCAGCTGCATCTTTACATGGGAGAAGGGCTGGCGACGGATGATTTCCTTGGATCCCTCATGCACCACGGTTGCCACATCCATGACCTTGCGGTCGGTCGGCATGGCAACGATGTTGGCGCCGAGCAGGCGTTTGCCGCGGGTGACGCCGTCGCCGTCATGCGCTTCCGGTATGGAGGCATAAGCTTCGGCCGGAATGGCGAGCTGCTGGCGACCGTCGAGCGCTGCAAACAATGCGACGCCCATAAGGATGGAAGAAGTGATGCCGGTCAGAAAGGTGCCGGACAGCCAGCGAACGGAGATCTCGCGGCGGTCGGGCGCACGCCGGCCATCCGCCAGGATGGGGGCCTCGTTGCCGAGCGATCTGATCATGTTGCGGGGTGTCATCATGCCACTTCTAAACCAATTTCCCGTCTTGTCCGGACCAGATCTGTTCCTGTGCCATTCTGTCGTGGCGGCTTGGCCGCATGGTGTGCCCTTTTCAGGCTCTCGAGTCAAACAACCGGACCTGACAGCGTTCCCCTGTCCGGCAACCGCCAGAGCCGCAATCGGCCGACTTTCGCCTCTCTATATAGAAGCGCAGGATTGACCGAAACATGCGGCATGAAGCCGTCCCGACAACCGTGTCGATCAATGGGCTACCGAAATGCCGGATGCGCGCTCGCGAAGCGGTGAATTCCGCGGCAACTCAGACCATGGGATTGTGATCATGTCGGGGCAGAGGCGAAGCAACACACATATATCTATCATTGTTATGACGCATCGACAGCGGGACGAGGGAAATCGGCACCTGACGCCATCGTTTTCTGCGTGATTTAAACGATGAAACGCTGATTGTGATAATAACCCTATTAAAAACAATAACTTGTT
>UCHV01000013.1 GCA_900472395.1 Hyphomicrobiales bacterium | reverse complement strand
TTATGGGGACACTGCCTAGTCCGCAACCGTCAGCGAGCGTGGATAGGATACGACACGGTTGCAGCAGGGCTTTGGAAAACGGCAGGCGTGCGCAACTAAGCCGATGACCGACTTTCCGCTGCCAACAACAGCGTCGGTTCCACCAATTCTCTCGTTCTCACAGTTGTAATAGTCACGCCGGCTTGGCTTCTAGGAAAAATGCGAGCACTTGATCCGGACATAGTTGACGGGATCCATTGCCAATGGTGGCAAGGCCGAACAGAATTGGCGCTGCTCCAGATGCTTAACGCTGTTCGATTGCCCGTTCAGCAGTGAAACTAGTTTTTTGAGTGGACGCGGCAGTGGCCATCACCCAAAGGCCATAGCTGCAGTGATGATCTCGCTCGTGAGCATTCCCTCGCATGCAGTAACGAAATCAATAGTTCCTGATCTGCGAACAATAGTTTTTCGCTCTGTTACCCCGCCAACGCCAGCCTGTTGTCGGAGTTGATATCAGACGTCTCCTCTGATTCCACCAGAACAGCCTCGGAGCACTCCCGGGCCTCGTCCGGCGAAATGCGTCCGACAATGGACTCGCTCATCATCTTGCAAGCCAACTTGTGATGAAGGTCTGCGCGATCACCCAGCTCAGTATGCAAAATGATCAGAGCCTCCGTCGGACCGAACACAAGATGACCGCGTAGGGCTTATCCCATAGAATTACAGACATTCAGGTAACGCTTTCATTGCAAGTCGACAAAGCTAGACATGCAATTCAGCACAGCGTTCCCGTCGAGGCGTTTGCAAATGAGAATAATTATTTGTGGGGCAGGGTCGCACCCGTTCTCATGCGTCGGCGACGATTGCAGCGGCGCATGAAACGGTCGATACGACCTTTTTCCGGGCCGAGCTTTTCCATGATGTTCACCGCCTGAGGAATGCTGAGCTCATAGGATTCCTGCAACTTCTCAAGTGTGTATTTCGGCATTCGCGATGCAACGTTCATTTTTGGCTCCTGTTTCGAAACCACAATGCGACAGATTCTCGGAAGTTCCGGAACGATTGCTCTCAGACCGGATGGTTCGACACGCGACTGATCCGAAGTTGCGGGCCTCGCCATCGCAATTGGTGCCGTGTGTGCTTTTCTTTTTGGCGGCTAGAGCTCCGTGGTGTCAGGTCTGGATCCAGTGAGATTGGTTTGGGTGGCTTATTGTCTGCGATGCGGTTCCGAGCCTTTCCGGTTACGATGTTTGCGCCACTCTGTTTGGAGCTAACCAACTGGCAGTCGCCTTATCCGTATGGTCCGCAAACTGACCTGCGGGCACGCATCGGCCTCCGGTCCCCGTGGAGCGCGGATTTGCCGATGACGGCAGGTTGGAACCTTATCTTGGATACCGGATTTTCCCCGGTATGAGCATCAGTCTGCGAAGACACCATCAGGGCAAAGACGATATCGACTTTCGAGATCGGCTGATCCATTCACTCTACATCAGTCTTCGTGCTGAGCGTGAGACCCGCGACACGATAGTGGAGGCGGCAAGAGCGGGTGCTTCTGCCGAGGTAATAGAAGCATTGGCGAGCGACCCGATCCCCCCAATCGATCCTCCCGGACAAGCGGAGACGGTGCGAGCTCTGCTGCGGCATCAAAGGGGTGTAGACCGGCAAAGCGCTGCGAGCGTTATAGATGCTTGACCATCAGTTACTCGAGGCCCACTTTCCTGCTGAGGGTTTTTGGATTGGAACCGTGAGTGTATCAAGAACGTTCACAAGCGTGAATTTGAAGGACACCGCCGTGACAACGCTCTTTGCATACGAAATCACCCCTGTCTCTAATCCTGACAAACTCTTTTTTGCCGCGACGCTGGACGAGTGCCGCTTGGCCGCCAGGCAGCAAAGATCCGAGCTTCGCGCCGATCCGGACTACGGCACTGTCGAGCCGATGCCTCTCTACGAGGTCGATATGGAAATTCCTGACATACAGATCTTGCTGCACGGTCTCAACCACCGAGATGATCTCACGAACGCGATCATTATTGATCGCAAACTGATCGAGATAGTCGACGACTGACTTTGCGTCTGCGTCCTGTTCGATAAGGCTGGAATGGTTGCCAAATGAGTAAGGACAAAAGCTTCACCGCTGAAGAGCTAATCGCGTTGAAAATGGCGAGCCTGCAGATTTGCCAGGCACTGCTCATCGAGCCGGACAGCAGACAAGCGCTCGGCGTGCGACACGAACTTGTGCGGACATGTACCGGACGAGAGCCCGTCGATGCGATCGTAGAGCGCTATATTTCTACTCGGGTGCGAACTTAGCGTCGCACAATCTTTATTTCCGCGGCTCTGCAACCTTTCCGCCCGTGTCGCATTGTCCGCCGAATTGTGGTTAACGGGGTAGGTATGCGCACGAGTTTCAAGCTGGAAATGGTGGGCTGGATGGTGATGGCGACGTTTGTGGCCATGTGCCTCTTCTTGCCTGCGTAAACTTGCGTTCCGTAGATGATGGCGGGTTGCTCACCGAAGGGCATCGTCTGTTACGACACCAATGAGGCCGTTTTGAGAGCCAACGTCAGCGTCGAGGAGCTCTTCGAGCCCAACGTTTTTGTGCAGATTTGATCGCAGGGCTCCCAGACACGGCCTGGACATCGGCCTTGGTCGGGCTCAGCCACCGTGGCGATTCAGTTTCCCTTATTGAGCGCCCCGCTCAGTCAGCAGCCGATGCCATCGTTGGATGTATCCGTCGACAAACTGCTGATTGACCCCGGACGCCATCATGTGTGCCTGGAGCACCTCAAGGTTGAACATTTCCAATGGGGTGTTCGCAGGGAAGACCTTCAAGGCGTATTTAAACGTATCTTCCCAGCTGCGTTGCATGGAGACCGTCTCGTCGAGCAGAAAAGGGCGATAGTGGTTAATGAGCTCGCCTAACGTCATTCATGCCCCCTTCCAGTCGGGCCTGCACCCGTTCGGACCGATGTAACGGCCGAATTCGGTCAACCGTCAACTGCTTTCATTATCGATGTGACTGCTTCGTCTGCGCCAACGTGTTCACTACCTTACCGAGCGCAGCCATTGACGACCGGTAAGGGACCAGCCGCGGGGGCGTTCATTGCCATCCAGCACATGCGTGCTAGGAGAACGATCGAAAGCGCTTGCCTGTCAAAGAGCGGTAGGCCTGTTTCGCAACCTGTTCAGCGCTGACCAAGTCCCCGAAATGCGCCACCCGGCGTTGAATGCATATTGGAGTTGGCCGCGGATTGATTGTCGCGATATCCATGATGACAGAGCTTTCGGGTTTCGGGCGTTCCTGTAGAGGAAATGCTCTCGGCTACCGGACTGCAGCGCTATCTGTACGGTAACGCACATTCACCTTGTATCAATCCGGCTTGCTGATGGACCGCCTTAGCTTTAGGAGAACAGGTCTGAATAGCTTATTACCCGGGGTCGCGTCGTGAATTTGATGGATGAAGATCACCGACTTATCGTTGAGAGATTGAATGCTGCTCAGGCCGCAGGCGGCGTGGGCTCTTTCGCCATTGATGTCATTTCTGATCTGGTCTCGGCAACGCCCGAGTTTTCGAGACTTTACGGCTTGGATCACATCGACCAACGCCCTGCGACCGATTTCGAACGTGTGGTCTTGCCGGATGATTTTCCGTCTGTGTCTCATCCGGCCAGCCGTCGGGATGGCATCGCGGTAGCGGAAGTCGAGTACCGAATCCGCAGGCCGGATACCGGTGAGCTCCGCTGGATTGCACGCAAGGGCGAGTTTCAAAGGGACATATCGGGCAAGCCGATCCGTTTCGTCGGCGTCGCGCGCGACATCACCGCAAGGCGACAATCCGAGGATGCTCTGCGCAAGGCGCAGGAGACGCTGGCACTGGCTCTTGAAGCGACCGGGGTGGGTACCTTCGACTACGATCTGGTCAACGAAGTACTCGAATGGGACGAGCGGTGTCGGGAATTGTTCGGCCTTCCACCCAAGGCTCTTGTCTCGTACGAGACATTTTTGACAGGTCTGCACCCGGATGATCGCGATCGTATCGATGCTTGTGTAAAGGACGCGATCCGACCGGATGGGGACGGTGAATTCGATGTTGCTTACCGCACTGTCGGCGTGGTGGATGGAACAGTCCGCTGGGTTGCTGCGAAGGGCCGGACCTTTTTCGAGACTGGCCGTCCCGTGCGTTTTATCGGGACTGTGCGAGATGTGACGAAGGCCCGCCAGGAAGAGCTGGCGCACCGCGAAATTGAAGAGCGTTATCGACTGGCGAGCCGGGCCACGAATGACGCCATTTGGGACTGGGATTTTTCAACGAACTACGTCCTTTGGAATGAAGCTCTCACTGCTGCCTATGGCCATCCGCTCGACCGCGTCAGGCCGACAGGTGAATGGTGGATCGAACATATTCATCCTGATGACCGCGCTGCTATCGACCATTCGATCCACGCGGTTATCGGTAGCGCGGAGACAGACTGGACGGGTGAATACCGTTTCAGGAGGCTGGATGGATCCTACGCCCAGGTGTTCGATAGAGGCCACGTCATACGTGATGAACATGGCAAGCCCATCCGGATGATCGGTGCCATGCTTGATCTGACACGCGTGCAGGAAGCGGAATTGGCGCTTCGCGAAAGCGAGTTGCGATATCGAAGCCTGTTCGCTTCACTCGATGAAGGCCTGTGCATTATCGAATTTCGTGACGGTCCTGATGGCGATCTGAGCGACTACGTTCACCTCGAGCACAACGATGCCTATCAGCGTCATTCCGGTGTATCGGGAATCATTGGCAAAACCGTCCGCGAAGCATTTCCCGATGAGGCCGACAAGTGGGTGGACTTTTATCGCGGCGTTCTGGACACAGGAGAGCCTAGACGCCTGGAGCTCGTTTTCGAGGAAACCGGGAAGATCCTCGATGTCGGTGCATTTCGCGTAGAGCCTGCTACCAGGAGGCAAATTGCAGTTGTCTGTCAGGACGTTTCGGCACGGCGCAAGGCAGAAAAATCTCTTCGCGTATTGAATGAGACACTTGAGCAACGCGTGGCTGAACGCACCGCGGACCGCGACCGCATGTGGCGTCTGTCAACGGATATCATGCTTGTGGCGGACTTCGACGCGAACATCACGGCCGTCAATCCAGCTTGGAAAACCGTGTTTGGTTGGGACGAGTTCGAACTTGTCGGTCGATCCTTTCTTGATCTTCTCCATCCGGATGACAAGGCGGCAACGGTTTCCGAAGTGGGCAAGCTCCAAGGGGGCGTCACCACGTTTCTGTTCGAGAACCGATATCAGGCACAAGACGGCAGCTACAAAACGATCTCTTGGACGGCAGTCCCCGATGAAGCCTTCATTCACGCGGTGGGACGCGATGTCACAAGGGAGCGAGAGGCCGCGCTGGCGCTGAGGCGCACTGAAACTGCACTGCAACAGGCACAAAAGATGGAGGCAATCGGTAACCTGACCGGTGGTGTCGCCCATGACTTCAACAATCTCCTTCAGGTCGTGGCGGGTAATTTGCAGCTGCTAGCCAAAGACGTCGCTGGAAACGATAAAGCCCAGCGACGCATCACCAATGCGTTGGCAGGCGTTGAGCGTGGGTCCAAGCTAGCCGCCCAACTACTGGCATTCGGACGGCGGCAGGCACTCGATCCTCGGGTTCTCAACATCGGCAGGCTGGTCCGTGGAATGGATGAAATGCTGCGCCGAACCATCGGCGAGGGCATTGAGGTGGAGAGCGTCGCAGCAGCTGGGCTCTGGAACACCCTCGTCGACCCAATGCAGATCGAAAACGCGATCCTTAACCTTGCGATCAACGCGCGTGATGCAATGGACGGGTTCGGCAAGCTGACAATCGAAGTCGGGAATGCGTCCATCGACGCAGCCTACGCTCGGCTGCATCAGGACATCCAGATTGGCCAGTATGTGGTCTTGTCGGTTACCGACACCGGAACAGGCATGTCCCCCGAGCTCATCGAGAAAGTCTTCGAGCCTTTCTTCTCGACGAAACCGGAAGGGAAAGGAACCGGGCTTGGGCTCTCCATGGTCTATGGTTTCGTCAAACAGACAGGCGGTCACGTCAAGATCTACAGTGAGCTCGGACATGGAACAACGGTGAAGCTCTACCTTCCGCGGTCAATCGGCGACGAGGATCTGGAAGCCGTCGCTCTTGATGGCCCGGTGGAAGGCGGCCTCGAAACCATTCTTGTTGCCGAGGATGATGAGGGCGTTCGTGTAACCGTCGTCGAGATGCTTCAGGAATTGGGCTACAGTGTGCTTAACGCGCCGGACGCCAGCGCTGCTTTGACCATTATTGAAAGCGGCATCCCGATAGACATGCTGTTTACAGATGTTGTCATGCCGGGCCTGCTCAAAAGCGCTGATCTAGCCCGGAAAGCCAAGGACCGCTTGCCGCATCTCGCGGTTCTGTTCACGTCTGGTTATACCGAGAATTCCATCGTCCACGGTGGACGACTTGATGCAGGTGTACAGCTTTTGTCCAAACCGTACACACGAGAAGCACTTGCACGGAAAATCCGGCATGTCCTTGATGCGGAGAAGGGCAGCATTGTTACGAAATAGTTGTGTTAAGTCTCGCCGAAGTGCTCTGGCCGTCGTCGACATCGGGTTCACCAGATTTTATCTCTCAGAACATGCCTGCCTTGTCACAGCCAGCATCAGCGATCTTAATTCGACATCAACCTCTGGTTTCCCAGTTTCACCAGGGGCAAGGCGAAAGAGGACAGGGCGCCGCAATAGACCTTTCGAGGCGCTTCTGTCGCGCGCTCTTCACGGATATGTCTTATTCGTTCGTACTTCTAACTGCGTTTCTCAACCAGATAGCCGCGCCTGCGGGGTTTGTGTCGATCACCCGATAAGCGTCTTAGAAAGAGAAATTATCTCGGCGATAGGTCAAGAGGGAACACCTTTCGCCGCGGTCGGTTCTGCCACATGACAGATGTCGATAAGAGGAGATAACCGATGTCCAACGTGACGCAAAGTGGCAGTGCGTTCCCCACCAACTCAGGTACGACTGCTTCAGAATTCGGTAGTTCGGTCGAAAGTAAAGCTCAGCGGGAAGATGCGGCACGTGTGGCATCTCAAGGAAGGGCGAGCGAGATACTCAATGTCTATCGCCTTGAACCGACGGCTTCTCCTTCCGACCCTCGCTGGGAAAATTCCCCGTCTATGGGTATCGTGACGGTCGCGGCGCGTACCGCCGGCGACGCGAGAGTTGTCGCCACCGGATTGGAATTGGATTTCCAGGATATTGACGCTGCACCGGCTGACGACGTGACAACGAGAAATGCCAGCGCCTTCCGTGATGAAAAACTCTATACGGTAGTCGAGTTAGAAAACGGACGAGCTGATCTGACGCGCGGCGTCCTCGATGGAAAAACTGTGGTCGACCTCATCACGCCGCTTCAGTTCTGAGCGTCGTGTGTCCCAATAACTCAGGTAAGATGGCTTGAATGACAAGGTATTTTTTCAATATTCAAAGACTTGACGCCCTGGAGGAAGATCCGGACGGGGCGGAGTTCGAAACGCTGCAACATGCGATCCAGGAGGCCGTCCTGGCGGCGAGAGAGTTGCTCGCGGAAAAGGTGCGGCACGGTGATATTGTCGACGGTGATACCTTCAAGATCACAACGGCAGACGGCGAGGTCGTTCACAACTTGCCACTAAAGTCGGTGCTGCGGCTTGAATGATGGATTGACCTAAGAAAGGTCGGCCATGAGGCGGCGGTATTCCGCCTCTGGACGGCCGTAAGCGTCGCGACCAAATTCCTCGAGGCCTGCGCGATTGCGCATCGTGATCAAGCCGCGTTCCGATTTAATGAAGCCGTTTCCTTCCAGGACATGCAAAGCGGTCGTGACGCTCGGTCGCCTCACCGCCAACACGCGCGCGAGGAAGTCATGCGTTATCGCTATCTCGTCGCCGATCACGCGATCATCGCACATGAGGAGCCAACGGGCCAACCGCTCGTTCACGTCGTGAACGGCATTGGAGACGGCGGTGTAAGCGAGTTGGACAGCAAATGCCTCGATCGCCCGTACCATTACCTGTGCGAAATGCCGATTTTCTTGCATCGCCGCGCGGAAATTCTCATAGGCTATGCGATGACCCTCGGCCTTGACCTGAACCACGACGTCGTACGAGCTGAGTTCCGAACCCACGGCGGCGGAGGTGGGGATGTAACCCTCATAGCCGAAGATGCCCACCTCGGCAGAATGCCCTTCAGGGGTGCGAGCGAAAACCGACCCGATCCCATCGGTCAAGAAATAGATGTGCTCGATTGGATGGCCGGTGGAGGCCAGGACCTCCCCTCGAGGCATGCTAACGGGCTCTAGCTGCCCGGCCATCGAATTGAGGTCAGCCTCTGGCAAAGCATTCAGGAGTTTGTTTCTAAAGCGAATGGACATGGTGTGTTTCTCCGTTGTTAGATCAACCCATCGTCGGCATCACGGTTCCACTGAATCTCATGGGTCGGGCCAACCACACACTTTTGGCCTACCGGAGCGTGTGGTATCCGTAAAGGTGACATCGCCGGATGGATGTGAAAACCTCCGAAAAGCCGGAATGCCGCAGCAAGGCCAAAAGCCCGCCATTTTTGCTGGCATCTTTTCTTTAACGCGCTCTGGGCGGGAGCGTAAGCTTCAAACGCTTTCTTCATGAAATGGTTGGCTCTCCCCGAATGGCTGCATACAAATTATGACGTTACCACGAACGAGCCGGTGGCCTATTCGGGGAGCCTGACATGTATCGATCAGATCGACCACAGGTGGGTGATTCTTGAAGCGTGATCCCGCCATAGCCTGGCTCACGTTTGATAGGACCGCGTCACGCGTGTTGATGCGAGCCGTCTCTAAAACGTGACGTAACAAGTGCTCGCCCAGGTCGTGCCTACAGCCTTTAGTGGCGCTCTCGAAAACGGTGTACGCTAACGTACCTTCTGGCGTGCTGGTGGAACGTCCGGGAGATGCGTGGCTTTCCCTTGTCCGACGCGCAAGAAGGAGAATGAAATGGTGACCATGGTTGGCAAAGAGAGCGATTTCGTTAAGCTGGTGAAGGATCTGATTTATCTTGAACATGACGCGATCGCCGCATACGAAATCGACGGTTGAACGACTAGACGACAAGGTGCTTGCTGCCAAGGTGGCTGAATTCCATCAGGACCATTTCCAGCACCTTTCGACGCTCAACGAAATTGCCGAGGAATTGGGCATCCAAGTACCGACCGGCGGCGATATGAAACAGATCCTGACTACGGGCAAGGTCGCGCTGGCCGATCTGTTCGGGGACTCCGCTATCCTGAAGGCAATGAAGACAAACGAGGACGATACCGTGTTAGCCTATGAACGAGCTTCCCAAAATGAGCACGCACGTCCGGAATCTACCGAATTCTTCCTGAAAGCCCATCAGGATGAAGTTCGTCACCGTACATGGTTTGAAACGACGGCAAAACAGCTCTGACGCTTGGTAGGGGCACGGTTGTCGACGGTGATGTCGTGGCAACGCAGAGCCTCCAAGCGCCATCTACGGGCTCTGTGCGATGCACAGAGCCCGTGTTCCCACTGTATCAGCGAGCAATCGTGGCAAACGAACCCAGTCTGGTCATTCTATTTCATGGTATCGGGGCATCCGGTGATCAGATGCGGCCGCTCGCCTCATCATGGCAGACCAGCTTACCGCGTACACGATTTGCTTCGCCCAATGCACCGTTTCAACGATCAAGCGCACCAGGGCATCTGTGGTTTCACCTCGATGGGGATCAGCTGCGCCCGGATAGCTTGAATAAAACAAGGACTGCTTTCGATCAAATCGTGAAAAAAATCGTCGATCGAGAGGGTTTTGCAGATGCACTCCACCGTGTCGCCTTCGTGGGCGTATCGCAAGGCGCGGTCGTTTCGCTTGATGCCATCGCTTCAGGTCGTTGGAACATCGGGGCGATGGTCGCATTCTCCGGACTGCTGCCACCGCTTCCTGTGTCACCCGTCAGCAAAAGCACACCGATCCTGCTCGTCCATGGACAAAATGACCGGACGATCCCCTCGATCGCCTCCAGCTTTGCGTCTGCACAACTTGAAGCGGCAGGCTTTCATACTGAGCTCAAAGTCGAGCCCAATATCGGTCACACCATATCGGTACAGGCGCTCAACACGGTCTCGCGTTTCTCAAATCTCGTCTCGGTTGAGTGACTAAAGAAGATAGCTATGCTGGAATCACTTCTGAAATTCGCTCCAATCGCCTCAGCTGCTGCCAGCATTGGCACATTGTGCATTTGGGCGGTGTATCTTCAGATCTTTGTCGGTGGACATCGTCGGCAGATCAAACCGATGCTCGTCATCAATCATGGGGAAGGTCGGGCCATGAACGCGCATTGCCTCGTGACCAACATGAGCAAAGAGCCCGTCCATATTCAAAGCGTCGTTGCGAAGGTGCTTGCCGACGGGAATACGCATACGGCTTATATCACCGACGCTGAAGATATCCGTCGAGCAGGTGTTGCGACTGGGTGGCAGCGTATGACACGTCAGGGGCCGCTACAGCCGGGCACAATGGTCGACATGGGGACCTTCGACTGCATCCTGGAATACGCGGAGTGGACCGCGCTCGAGAACGGCGAAAAATTGCTCGGGAAACTTGAGGAACACGCGACGACCATCGAGATCATCATTTTGGGGATTTATGGGTCTGAAGACTTGCTGATCGGAGCGTCGCGCAAGTTCGATGTCGCCAGAGCAACCAATGGATCAGGGCTACAAGCATCGGAGGCTCTAACACGTCAGATAACGCGCAGGCATGAGCGCAAGAGACTTTTGAAAGAGCTTAACGATCAGTTATGACACATTTCCGGCGGAGCGCCTAGAAAGCGGGCTCGGCTCGGTCTTCAACGACAGCCTGCGACACCATCACCTACCGGGTTCGGGATTTCAGGATTTCGGGGAGTGTAACCGGACGTAAAGAGAACGGATCGACGCCCACGTCGAACTGCCGCGTAAGCGACTTCAGCCTGCCGTGAGAATGCCCGTGAAGGTTGATAGATTTTTTTCCCATCTTGTTCCACGTCCGAAAAGGATAGTGGCAAAGAATGATCAAATGTCCGTTCAACGTGAGTTCCGCGTAATGTTGAACGCTCGCCCACGCTTTTGTTCTGACGACGCACTCCGGATCGTTGTTTCCGATGATCAAGTGTTTGACGCCGTTCAAGCGCCCCAGAAACTCATCGGGATCGCCGTATTTCGACGAGGCAAAATCGCCGAGGTGCCAAATCTCGTCCTCGACACCGACCACGGCGTTCCAATTGGCGATGAGTGCAGCGTCGTGCTCTGCCATGGTACTAAACGGTCGACGATCAATTTTGAGAACTCTGGTATCGGTGAAGTGCGTGTCGCTTGTAAAAAATATCAAAGACAAGTTCCTATTTTGCTTTTGGAAATCGACGACGGCAATAATGCCACTGTCGTAAGATCAGGCCTTCATATTCGACCACTTCACGTAACCGGAAAGGTCAGGCACGCCGGCTTCCAGCCAGCAGAGCAGATAGGTCCAAACGTCCATTTACGCCGATGACGTTGTAGGTAGCAATCTCAAAGGCAGCTCCGGCCTCGGCTTTCGAGTTATCTTCACCAGACCCGATCAAGCGATCATTGTGACTGAGCAAGCCTTCCCCGGGGGGCTGTTACGGATTATAGTCAATTGGTCATCGTTACGAGCCTTAATTCAATCACAACAAGGGCGTTATCGACCCGGTAACGATGGGTAGCTTGGTTCCCTTGGGGAGCTCATCTGCTGCCGACGGCTGATACCGATGCTTGGCACCATATCGAGGCCTTCCCAGGTCGGCCATACTTCGTTTGTCTCCCTGACAGCGTATTCGCCGACATAAAGTTGTCGCTGGCATTCCGGTTACGACAGGGCATGCCTTCCAGAAGGGACAGAGCGGCAACTGTTCTGTTGTTCCCCAATTGCAACGTTCAGGCGCCATAGCCCTCGTGATCGAGTAACCTCTTCAGTGGCTCAACGTTCCGAGCAGCGCCAGTGAACGCCAGATATCCGGCACGTAAGATCTGTCGATCGGAACTTCACGCGGTCTCTGGCGTTTTCTGCAGCGCGACGATGGACCTGGCAAATGCTCGCAAAGAGGATAGCCGGAGTGGGCGGTGATAAAGCATTCAAAGACAGTTGAGGATCGCCACGACACTGCACGCTAAATCGCGATCGCGATCGAGTTTGGAATGAGGATTTCGGTATGCAGTTGCTCAACATAAACGTCGCTCAAACGACCGATACATCCGTCACCGTCGAATTCAAAGGCGAAGGCAATGATCTCATTACGGTTCGTATGTCGGCAAATCCCGAGCTCAGCCAGGACCAGGTGGTAAAGTCGGCTCTCGATATGGTCCGTGAACTGGCTTTATTTCGACAGTCAACGTGACGAAATCGTCAAAAGCTCATGCTAGGGACGGTCGCTTAACAATCTCGTGTGCCAGAGTTTTTTTCGGTGTGACGTCGGTCCTGCTCCATTTGCTGGGCGCATGTCGAACTCACGGCGACGTCTAACGGGATCTCTGGCCGTGGACGATTGCCGCAACGCAACGAAATGCCATGCCCGAACGAGAACGCCCGCATCCTATTGTTTTCCTGAGACATTGAGAAACCACTCCCGGTATGGTGTATTTTCGACCATCTTGCGGTTCAAATCAGGGGATCCATCCGTCCACCACACCTCTCCGCGTTCTCCCAATGCAACTTTCGCGGCATTTACCTTGGCGCGGGCCTGGCGGAGCAGGCAACGTTCGTTCTTGGCAGCTTTCACCGCACGACGCGCGTCCATCAGTTCGTTTACGAGCCGCTCTTTTTCAGTCTGCGACAAATCGGGATTGGTGGTCCTCCACAGTCGTCCCTTGATGACGATATAACGCCTGTCGGGGGTCAAAATCTGCCGGCCGGAAGTCCTACTCGTCATATCTTACTCGGTGACTGTGTCGCCGGACGAAGGTATCGCGGCAGAGCCAAGTTGCACTGCGCTGGCGCGTTCGCGGATGTGGCGGTCGAGAGAAACAATCATCTCGTCTTCGCTACTGCAACCGGCCCTGAATGCTTGAAGGAGATACGCGGCTGCCTCTTCTCCAAACGCACTCTTTGGATCGACATTGTTTGTCACACACCAAGCGAGGTGCGCATCTCTGATCATGTTGAGCTCTGAAACGTTGAAAATGCCCGAAGAGTTCATAATGGGTTCCTTTCACAGGTAGTTCTTGGTAGTGCTTCTCCTCAAAATACGCGCTTGCCAAGCAAAACGCATCCCGTGTCGCAGCGCGAGATGCAAAAACGCGTGCCTCGCGCTCGGGGTCAACACTACGTCTCCGGGACCGAGAAGGTCACCGTTTATTTCTCATCCATTTTCCATAGGGTACAAGTTGCACATTGATGGCATCGCCTCTGAACGCAATGCCTCTTTTCGATCTAGAACCCCACGGTTTGGTGCTTGTCGACTTTTAGGCCATCCGGATTACAGACCGAAAGTCCGAGGAGGCCGACAGGTGATCCAATGTAGCTATCTGTGCAACTCAGTCGCTATCGTGGCGGTAGTGGCGTCGTGTTGCGGCAGCGACGGGCAGGCGATCGAAGTCAGCCGCGTGGCCAGGCATTCTGTAGAGATGAAAAAGCAACCCTTCGACGCCGCCTTGTTGATTAACGGACAAGTCCTGCATAAAATTCGATCATGTTGTTAGACGAGATTGTATCGATCAACGCGTTTTAGCGGTGGTTGTCAACAGCTCACCAGGTGGGAATGTCTGTGATGGAGCACCGCTCGTTCCATCTTTTGTCGCAAATCCGCAGTCGGACGGGCCGATCGGTTCATGTGCCTCGGTGGAGCGCCACGTTGAACGCATTCGCATCATCTTCTCAACCCTGTCAGTGCCTGGTCGACAAACAATACGATGAGAACGGGCTGCCGCCGTGGCTAAAACCCTGAGCGAGAGCGAATTCGAGCCAATCAAAGGATCTGGTTGGACAGCCTCGCGAACGAAAATTCACGATCCTGCCGAAGCATTCGAAATCAGGAAATATCCGCATCTGTTCGATCCCTTATCGGCTCACATTTTGATGACTTTCAGAAACTCATGACCGGTGTTGGTAACGGCGAATTGGAAGGTGATGTTTCGTCGGATCGACTAGCAGACCACATAAATGCGACGAAAAAGCAGGCTACTCTTCCTTTCCAAGCAGGATCTCAGGGTTCTCGCCGCTTTGAAATATATGGGCAAGAAAATCGTGGTCCACCCGAACGTGAACTCTTGGTCTGAGAAGGCAAAATCGGCGGTGGCAGTGACGGTGTCAAGAGGTGTCGAGTTCAGGTGCGACGCGGCAACCATTTGCAACCATATACTCGGTCAGACGCCGTAATCCTCATGATTTTGCCGAGGGCCCAACTGGCCGTGTCGCTAACGCTGGAAACTCAAGAACCCGTCGATCCACGCGTCGTGTTGAGTGGCTTGACAGTGGAAGCGATAGGGGTTTTCGAAACGCGAGCATCCCTGCATTGCGGCCGACAGACCTTCAGCCACCCATCGTGCTGTTGAACGTACAGCTGGGAACGCAATCACATTGGCGGTATCAGGCGAACGACCCAACGCGTCATTTCTCGGTTCTACTGGCATTAGTTCCTCCCTCTACTGTTCGAGAAACTATGGGGGTTCAGCAGGTTTTCAAGACGTGAGAATGGTTGTGGTGAATGGTTGATTATTGCACAATCAGACCACTCTTGGACACGCGGTACATCGTTTCTGCATTCGCCTGCTCGATGGGTGTCTCGAGCATTGGCTCTAAGCAATCCCGAGCGCTGTCAGGGTACGCGTTACCGCTGTTTCGGAAACTGGCTTTGACAAAAAACGGGCCTTTTCAGGAAGCGCACCCTGCGATGGTGAATAGCGACCGGAAATAACGACGATCGCGCAATCCGGGTGCGTTTCCGCTACATGATGTGCCAGTTCAAGCCCATTTATGGATCCTGGCATATCAATGTCTGTTACCAGGGCACGGATGAGCGTGCTTTCATTCATAATCGAGATAGCCTCATCTGCATTGCTGGCCTCAAGAACTGAAAAACCTCGATCGGTCAATGTATCGGCAAGATCCATCCGGATGAGTCCGTCGTCTTCGACAACAAGAATGGTGGCGTGCATCAGTGCTCCTTTTGAAAGCTTTCCAGGTCGGCGGTGATGAAGCATCGAAGCCCGCTCGGCTCGTAAAGCACCTTCACGTTACTGTTGGCGGCGCCGTTCAAGCCCGCTGAAATCAGCCGCATTCCAGATCCCTCTTTTGATGGAGCGGCGACCGGCGGACCGCCGACCTCAACCCATTCCATCTCGAACCTATCATTGGCTTCTCCCGCGACCCGCCAACAGATATCGATGCTGCCTTCAAGCGACGTGAGAGCGCCATATTTCAGCGCGTTTGTCGCGAGCTCATGCAAAATGAGCGACACCGACAATGCCGGGCGCGAGCCGACTTTAAGATTTGGCCCAACTATCCGTATCCGCGGCTGGGCAGGATCGTCATGCAGGGTGATTATCTGATCTACAAGTTGTCGAACGGTCGAGGAACCTCGTCCCCCTTCCAAGATCGTGTCGTGTGCGTCACTCAAGACAGCAATGCGCTCAGATATTCGCTTGCGCGCGGAGGAGATATCCGGGGCGTTGCGCAAGGTTTGAGATGCAATAGCCTGCACCATGGCGAGCTGATTCTTGAGGCGATGGCCAAGCTCGTGGGAGAGCAACGCCTGTCGGGCCTCTTCCGCACGCAGCTCCGTCACATCGCGAGCTTGAACAAGAATTCCATTAATTGCACCTGCATCGTTCCGCATAGGCTGGTAGACGAGATCTATCAGACGGCGCTGCATCTCGCCCTCCGGCCCACGGTTTAGTTCGATCGGCAAAGCTCGTGCGACGAAAGGTTCGCCAGTGCGATAAACACCATTCAGGATGTCGACGAACCCCTGCCGCACGACTTCCGAGACTGCTTCCGCGACAGTCTTGCCGATGATATCGCGGCTGACGCCGATCATTGAGTAGTATTCTTCGTTCGCATATTCGAACCGATGGTCTGGCCCCCCCAGCATGGCGATCCCGCCAGGGCTAAGTTCGAAAACCTGCATGAACCGGTCTCTCAGCGTCCGTTCCGCGCGGCGCGCCATCACCTCAGCCGTTACTTCTGTGCAGGCGCAAAACATCCCGAGAACGGTGCCCCAAGGATCTCGAACCGGGGTGTATGAAAACGCGAAGTGGGTCTCTTCCGGGTAACCGTTTCGATACATCGTGAACTGGATGTCGTCCATCGATGTACCCTCACCGCGATAGGCAGCGGAAATGATAGGCTCGACGTCTTCCCAAATATCGTGCCAGAGTGACTGGAAGGATCGGCCAAAGGCCTCCGGATGGCGGTTTCCGCACATGGCAGCATAACCGTCGTTGTACAGCGTTACCTGGGACGGTCCCCAAACGATGAGCATCGGCTGCAGAGAGCCGAGCATAACGTTGGTAAGCGTCTTCAGTTCGACACTCCATTGATCCATCTCCCCCAAGGGCGAAGTGGACCAGTCATGATCTCGAAAAAGCCGGCGGCAATCCGGGTTGGCAAGTGGCATACAATTTATCCGTCGACGTTTGTCTGTCCTGCCAATAACTCCGACCAGGCTGAAAGGTCGCTGATGGCCGCGTTTTTTTCTTGATGGAAGAACATAGGCTGCGGATCGCTCTTTGGAAGAGGTCAGCCATCAAGACAATGAGTGGACAAGCGATCATCATTCGGTTGCCCTTCAAGCGACGAGGCAGGCGCCGAAATCCGACGGCGATGCCCGATTTGCGGGCAGGACGCCTTGAACAAAACTATCCGTTTGATGGGGAACTCTCCTGCTTTCCGGCTGTTTGTGGCCACGACGGAGATGACGATGAACAATCTCGGCAATTGGCGGCACATTTGTGTGGATGCTCAGCGGATGTTTTTGGAGGATACGCCGTGGCGTGTGCCATGGATGTCGCGCATCCTGCCACAGCTTCAGGAATTATCGGAACGCCACGCTGAGCGCACAATATTCACGCGCTTCATTCCTCCGGCTCGCCCCGATCACGCGGCCGGGAGCTGGAAAGACTATTACCGCAAATGGTGGATGATGACCGGCGAGCACCTGCCAACCGAACTGCTCGGTATAGCACCTTCCCTACAGGCGTTGGTGCCGCCCGCGCAAATGTTCGACAAGATGACGTATTCGCCGTGGGTGGATGGCAGGTTATTTTCGCTTCTTCGGCAGGACGGCGTGGGCACGGTCGTCATTACCGGAGGCGAGACCGATGTGTGCGTTCTGGCGACCGTTCTTGGCGCAATCGATCTGGGCTTTCGCGTGGTCGTGATAAGTGACGCAGTCTGCAGCGGCGCTGACGAGACCCATGATGCCGCCGTCGATCTGCTTGGCGATCGCTTCTCCGTACAGCTGGAGCTCTCAAAAACTGAGGAGTTTTTGTCGGCGGTGCCGACTTGAAGCTTCTCACCACCTGCCTGCAATTTTTTCGCAAGGACGGCGCGCGCGTGTCCCTTGTTCGTAGGTTGTTCTCGCCAAAAGCCACGCCTCAAATCATCAACGAAAGGAAACGTCATGCCGATCAAAGCCCTTGCCTTTAACAGCACGCTAAAATCGTCCTCCGCGTCCGAGGCCTCGTCGACCGGGCGGCTGCTCGATCTCATTTCTGAAGAGTTTCAAAAACACGGGGTCGAGACAGAGATAATCCGACTTGCCGATTACGACATCAAGCCCGGCGTCAAGTCCGACGAAGGCGAGGGCGATGCCTGGCCGGCGATCCGGGGAAAAGTGCTTCAAGCAGACATTCTCCTGATCGGGACGCCAATCTGGCTTGGACAGCCTTCCAGTATTTGCAAAAGAGCGCTCGAGCGCATGGATGCGTTCCTCGAGGAAACGGATGAAGAAGGGCGCATGGTGTCCTACGGCAAGGTTGCCGCCGTGGCCGTCGTCGGCAACGAGGATGGTGCCCACCATGTCTCTGCCGAAATCTATCAAGCGCTAAACGATGTCGGATTTACAATCCCTGCCAACGCCATTGCTTACTGGGTGGGCGTGGCAATGGGCTCGACAAATTTCATCGATTTGGAAGAGACGCCAGAAGAGGTTCAGACGATGATTTCGATGCTTGCGCGCAACACGGCTCATCTCGCCATGCTTTTGAACGGGGCGCAATATCCCGCTGAAAAGGGCTGAATCCTGTGCAGAGGGAACTTAACTCCGGTCGTAGCGGTTCACCCTATCGTCGGACAGCGCACTTCGGTCGCCACTAGCTGCGACATATACAGCGCTCTGGCTTCACCGGTCGGCCGGATATTTGCGAGGTAACCAATGACAAACATCAAGGCCAGGGGCTTTGACAATGCCGAACCGCTTCGCGAGCATCTCGCGGAGCTCGATGACGAGCACCGGCCGATGACCCGACCGAGGACGCAGAAGGGATAGATCCCGGCGACCAGATCGCTTCGTTAGGGAAAGAACTCGCCGAGCTACATCAGCGGCTTGCATCGATCCACGGTGATACCGATTGCGTCTCATGGTCCAACGCCTCCGGTCAAGCTTGGCGACGAATTGCGGTCACTGTCGCGGCAACGTTCGTCTTTCGACGACTTGTTCAGAAGCTGAGGCTCGAGAACGCAGGCGCCGCCGCTCTACCGCTTATTGCGACACAACTCGGTCGTCGCTTCTAAGGTGAACATTTTCTAAGCCGATATAAGGAATTGCAACATGGCATCTGCCAACCAATTTGATATTCAAAACCCCCTGACCCAGTATCCGAAACCGGAATTCCTCAAGCAGCCCCAACCCGTACCCGGCCTTGCCAGCAAGATGCAGCCGGTTCCCGACCACGGCGAAACAAGTTATAAGGGCTCGGGCCGGCTCAATGGTCGCAAAGCATTGGTCACCGGGGGCGATTCCGGAATTGGGCGAGCGGCGGCGATCGCATTTGCACGCGAAGGTGCTGACGTCGCCATCAACTATCTCCCTGAAGAGCAGTCTGACGCTGACGAAGTGATCTCGCTTATTGAAGCGGAAGGCCGAAAGGCCGTCGCTGTTCCCGGAGACCTGAAAAGCGAGGAGTTCTGCAAGCTCCTTGTTCGGAAAGCCTACGATGAACTTGGCGGCCTCGATCTGATTGCCAATGTCGCCGGCCGCCAGAAAGCGGTCGATCGCATCGCGGATCTGACCACAGAGCAATTCGACGAAACATTCAAAACCAATGTTTATGCCTTGTTCTGGGTCTGCAAGGCAGCTCTGCCTCTGCTGCCGGAAGGCGCATCAATTATCAACACGGCTTCCATTCAAGCTTACGAGCCATCGGCAAGCCTGCTGGATTACGCACCGACAAAGTCCTCGATCGTCGCGTTCAGCAAAGCGCTCTCGAAACAGGTCGTCGAGAAGGGTGTGCGGGTCAATGTTGTGGCGCCGGGCCCCGTTTGGACACCTCTGCAGACGTCCGGAGGTCAGCCTCAGGAGGCGATAGTAATCTTTGGTAGTCAGGTTCCCATGAAGCGCCCGGGCCAGCCGGCCGAATGCGGGCCGCTCTATGTCTTCCTAGCTTCCCAAGAGTCGAGTTACATTACCGGTGAGGTCTTCGGGGTCACCGGCGGCAACACACTTCCCTGATGCTGGGATCGCTTCAACCCCGGCGCTCTTGCGGTTTTTTGCCGCTCGAGCATTATGCTGCTATTGGCGAAGGCAGGTCGGTTGCACTGGTCGGCGCCGATGGCTCCATCGACTGGTGGTGCGCGCCCGACATGGATTCCCCGCCACTCTTCAACCGCTTGCACGATGCTAAGGGCGGGTGTTTCTCCCTCACGCCTGTCGTACCTTTTTCAATAGAGCGGCGGTACCGCGAAGGCAGCAACGTCCTCGAAACCACGTTTATCACCGATACCGGCCAAGCTCGGGTAACAGAATCGATAAACAGCGGGGCAGGCGGCAGGCTGCCCTGGTGCGAACTCGCCAGAAGAGTTGAAGGCGTTTCAGGCGAGGTAGAATTCGCAATCGTTATCCAACCGATTTGTGCTCAAGGGAAAGTCCGACGCGCCGACCATCCCAATGCCTCCATTCGTTACATTGGGGATCTGACAACTACATTCTGCCATCCCGACGATGTTCTGATCGTCAAAGATGACGACCACAAGACAGTCGCACGATATCGAACAACGACGGGCTCGAGCACCTGCATTGCCTATCTTGTTGCCGACAAAGCGCCGCTGGCTATCCCCGACTTGTCGGAAATAGATAGCCGCATTGACTTCAGCGATGACGAGTGGCGACGCTGGTCCGAACAGTTGTCCTACGACGGGCCGTTCAAATCCGACTTCGTGCGCTGCGCTCTGTCGCTCAAGTTTCTGCTCTACGCGAAGACGGGCGCGATCGCTGCAGCCGCAACCGCCGGACTTCCGGAACGCATCGGAGGCGACAAGAACTATGATTATCGATATGCGTGGATCCGCGACGCGGCCTATACGATAAAGGCGTTCCTACGAGCCGGTGCGCTGGCGGAAGCGATCGGCGCGTTCGGATGGTTGATCCGCACAATTGACGAGGATGGGCCGACGCCATCGGTCGTCTACACCTTGGATGGCCGCGAGGTTCCTGACGAACGAGTGATCGACGTACCCGGATACAAGGGTTCGACGCCGGTGCGCACAGGCAATCGCGCAAAAACGCAGGTGCAACTCAGTTGCTACGGCGACCTCCTGGAGACGGCTTTTTTGTTCGCCGAGATGGGCCATGTGCTTGACCCGCCCACGGCACGCCTCATGGAACGATTGGCAGACCAGGTTGTCGACCGTTGGAGAGAGAAAGATTCAGGTCTCTGGGAGCTCGAAGACAAGCAGCATTACACATTCTCGAAAATTGGATGCTGGCTTGCCCTTGTCCGCGCATCGCATCTTGCCCGCCACGGTCACATCGAGGGCGGTACGGACCGATGGGAGGAGGAAAGTCGAAAGATCCGCGACTGGATCGATGCCCACTGTTGGTCCGAAGAGAAGAAGAGCTACACTTTCTACGCCGGCACCGAGAAGCTCGATGCAGCTCTGCTTCTGACAACCCGGTTTGGATTTGAACACGACGGAAGGCTGAAAACCACGCGCGATGCGATCGAAAGAGAGCTCGCGATCGGGCCGCTGGTGTATCGTTACAGCGGTGCTGCCGATGAAGAAGGCGCCTTCGTTGCCTGCTGCTGCTGGCTGGTCGAAGCACACGCTTTCCTGGGTGATGTCGATCGAGCGGAAGAGATGCTGAAGGCGCTTCTGGAACCGCTGGGAAACAACTTCGGCATCCTTTGCGAACAGATTGATCCCGAAAGCGGCGCAGGGCTGGGCAATCTACCCCAAGGTCTCAGTCACCTTACACTCCTTCATGCCATTTTTTCGCTCCAGGAGAACCGATGAAAACCTTAAGTGCTCAGCCACTCGACCTCGATCTTCCTGCATGCCAACTCGGAGAGGGGATCCATTGGGATCCGTCAACCATGTCTCTTTGGTGGCTTGATATCGCCGGCAAGCGCATCCATCGATACGATACTGAGATTGCAGAGCATCGATCGTGGACCGTTTCAAAAGAGGTGAGCTTTGTCTTTCCGAATGACGACAGGACCTGCTCGTCGGACTAAGCGACGGCAAAATGGATCCTTTCGGCCGCCTCTGGGTCGGGACAATCAACACATCGGCGAATCCATCTCAAACGGCTGCGCTCTACCTCCTGCGAGGCGATCGGCTGGAGAAGGTCGAAGGTGGATACACGAACGCCAATGGCAAGGCATGGAGTGCGGATGCAGGGCTCATGTTCCATGCGGATACCGGTCGAGAAACGATCTGGATATACGACTATAACAGCGACGAAGGCATTGTGGCCAATAAACGCGTTTTTGCCAGGACAGCCGAGGGACGTCCGGACGGACTGGAAGCTGATAGTGACGGCAACCTTTATGCCGCGATTTTCGGCGGCTCCCGTGTCGATATCTTTTCGCCTCATGGGGATCTTGTCGGTCGTGTCGATGTTCCGGTCCCCAATGTTACAAGTTGCTGCCTTGGGGGCGAAGGCCGAAAAATACTCTTCATCACGACTGCTTTCGACGGAATGAGCCCCGAGGCGCGGCAAAATGCTCCCCTGTCGGGGCATGTCTTTCAAGTTGCTCTGGAAGCGTAAGGGATACCGAGCGGAAACCAATCAGAAGCTATCAGCGTTGATAGGTCAAAATGCAGGAAGGGTTATCAGCCAACCGTTCGGAAAGATGGTCTGCAGCTTAACGACCATCGCAGGTTTCAGGAGCGGTTCTGGACGATTGAACGAATAGCCTGGTGTGTCTTCGCGCTCATCATCGTTGGCGGCTTGTAGATGCCTTTGGCTCCGGCGGCCCGCTCGCTACGAAAGTTACCGCTATGGAAAGGGCAATCGTCGAGCATCCGCGCATTGGTGGATGGGAGGGGGCCGATGAAATGATGGTAAGGTTCACACCCGACCCATCTGCCCATACCCGCTCTTTATTCCTGTTGAATTCGTTTGCGGAAATCTTTCAGGTTGAGGATATTCAACCACTGCCCGTGCACACAATCATCGAGGCAAGCGGTCAGCGATTGTTCTTTGACAATCCAAGCAATGACGGCGGCTTGGTCACGCTCCATCTTCGCGCGGAGTCTGCGGGCTTAGTAAGCTTCAGTGTCGGCATCGACGGCGAGATGGTGTCCCTTTCCAGCCTTATCTTTCCGTGAGGGCGTTATGGAAACTGTCAGACGCGGCGCAGCAATTTATTTCATTTTGCTTATAACGTTGCGCCTGTCCGGCCGGCGGACGGTCGCGCAGATGACGCCGTTCGACCTGGTTCTGCTTCTCATTATCGCTGAAACCACACAGCAAGCCCTGCTCGGCGATGATTTTTCGATCATAAATGCGGCGCTTCTGATGATTGTGCTGTTCAGTCTGGACATTGGCCTCTCCAACATCAAGCAGTGGGCGCCCCGAATCGCGCGGATTGTTGACGGAACGCCGACGGTCCTTATTTCCGAGGGAAACCCGACCTACGCGCGTTTGCACGGGCACGCGTCAGTCTTGACGACGTGCTGACGACGGCAAGGGTCGAGCAGGGATTGGAGCAGCTTACGCAGATAAAATCAGCGGTTTTGGAGGCAGATGGTGCCGTGAGCATTATCCCGAAGGATTGACGCCCAAAATTTCAGGGCCGCATTACTGTTTTTGCTACCCCGAGGCCGGAACTTTCCGTCAGTGCGCCTGTTAGTGCCCGGCAAATAAAGGAGATTAATATGAAAAAAATCGCACTCACCGTCGCCGCCATGATGACAGCTACGGCTGCATTTGCACAGTCGGCAACTGAGTCCACAGGGGTCAACTCTGCGTTGGGCGTCGCGCCGAAGACCGGGGACTTCATCATGCAGGCATCCGCCAGCGACGTCTTTGAAATCGAATCCAGCAAGCTCGCCATGCAAAAGGGTGACGACGCCGTTAAGAAATTTGCAACGCAGATGATTGCCGATCACGAGAAGACAACGGCAGAACTGACAGCGCTGCTTAATAGCGGCAAGGTCCAGGGCAAAGCTGAAACCACCCTTATCGATGACCACAAGGAAAACGTTGATGAGCTCGCCAAATTGCAGGGCGCTGAATTCAACGAGGAATACATCGACGATCAGGTCGAAGCTCACGAGGATGCCGTCGATCTCTTCAAGCGTTATGCCGAAGGAGGCGAGAACGCGGATCTCAAGGCATTCGCCGCCAAGCATCTTCCCGCTCTCGAGCATCACTACAAAATGGCTCAGGACATGGACAAAGACTGATTATCGCGCTGATCACAAGAAAGGCGGCATCTCTGCCGCCTTTCTTCGTTAGAGGATTGTAGCCTCCGGCCGCCCTTGTTCATGCCGCTTCGGATCCTCGCGCTCCTCCTTGGGCGTTTTCGTCGTGTCAACGCTTTCGTTAAACCGGCTGTTGTCATCATCGTCCAGCATGGTCCGGTCGGCCTCTTTGATCATTTTTTCGGTCATTTCAGTTCTCCTTTTTCTCCAAACCGTTGAGATGGCAAAATGTGCCTGGGAAAGAGTGGCTATCCAAGGAACGAACGCCACGCGGCTGGGTTGTGCTTGTTTGGAACGGAGCCAGAGCTATGGAAACCAAAGACAATCCAACTGTCGTAGAGAATGCGACGGACGCACGCCAAGGCCGGACAGGACTACCGGTGCTGATCATCCTCGCTGCCGCGCTGATCCTGGCGGGCATTGCCTGGGCCGGTGTCGAGTGGTGGGGCGAAGCGACCGACCCTCCGGCTGAGCAAACAGGCGCTGCTGGTCGACCAGCAAACTCTGCGCCATCCCCCGCACCCACATCCGGAACCGGCAACACGGCGCCCGCTGACACCACGCCGCATTCCCAAAGTGGTACCGGTGGGCAAGTTCCGACGACAAATCCAACCGGCACCACAACTGAAAAACCATAGCCCGCGGTCACGATATTTGTCGGAGCGGGCCAAAATTTGGCCCGCTCCATCACGCGGGTAGGGCGTTCTCAGGTCGCTTGCATCATATCATGATCTCGCCACCTGTGACCGGAATGACCGCCCCCGTCATGTAGCTTCCAAGATCCGAAGCCAGCAGCACATATGCCCCAGCCAGTTCCGCAGGCTGGCCTGCCCGTTTCAGCAGGGTTTGCTCGCCGAACTTCGCCGATTTCTCCGGTGGCATCGTCGAGGGTATCAGCGGTGTCCAGATCGGTCCCGGTGCCACAGCATTTACGCGTATGCCCTTGTCGGCAAACATCGCCGCCAGGCCGGCGGTAAAGTTCGAGACGGCACCTTTCGTGGATGCGTAGGCGAGAAGCTGGGGAGACGGCTGGCGCGATTGAATGGATGTGGTGTTGATAATCGTGCTGCCGGGTTTCATATGGCGCGCGGCGGCTTTCGATAGAAAGAATGGCGCATATATGTTCGTCCGAAAAGTTTCATCCCATTCGTCGGCGCTAATGTCGCTGATATCGGCGTAGGTCCTCTGGAAGGCTGCGTTGTTTACGAGGATATCAAGGCTCCCAAGCTCGGCCACCGTCCTTTCCACCAGGTCGATGCAATGAACCTCCGATTTGATGTCGCCGGGGATCATGAGCGCCTTGCGGCCGGCTTCATCCACCCACTTGGCCGTATCGCGCGCATCCTCATCTTCGTCTAAATAAGAGATCACAACGTCGGCGCCTTCGCGGGCAAAAGCGATTGCGACCGCCTTGCCGATACCGGAATCAGCGCCTGTAATAAGCGCAACCTTGCCTGCGAGCCTTCCGTTGCCCTGGTAAGACTTTTCCCCGTGATCGGGCAGAGGTTTCATGAGCTTTGTTTCACCAGGAGGCTGTTGCTGCTGTTCGGGCTGCGGGGGGGAGGGGCGACTTGGTTCATTCATGGCTGTGTCTCCTGTATGTTGCAACAGCGCGCTAACCAGACATGAGCCCGACAGTTCCATACTCGATCTTTTTTCGAACCATTTCGAGAGGAGCGGGCTTTGATCATACGATCACTGTTTCGCACCTGTTACGGCATCGATACCGATTGCAGATGAGGGTTTGACCAGCCTGCGTAGTCTGCAAAAGGGAGATTTCCCCGTCCTGTCATCGAAACAGCAACACGCTCCGACGACTGCAAGACGGAACGTTGGTGCAGCACATGGCATGACGTGTCAACTCGAATGCGACGCATCGAATAACGCGTTAGGAACTCCGGACCAGGAAAGAAGTTCGCGGTGGGTCAAAAGGAGGAAATGATGTCTGACGATACAACAAGAGATATCTTCATTGCCGGACTAAAGAACGCCCACGCGATGGAGAAACAGGCGCTTTCCATCATGGAGCCCCAGGTCAAGCGGATCGAGAACTATCCTGACGTGGCAGCGAGGCTCGAGGATCATATCCGTGAAACAGCGAGGCAAATCGACCGCCTCGATGAAATCCTGACATCCTTTGCAGAGAAAAATTCCTCTTTGAAGGACGCTGCTCTGTCGTTTACCGGCTCAATGGCCGCATTCAGCCACACAGTCACCGGGGACGAAATCCTGAAGAATAGCATGACCAACTTTGCATTCGAGCATTTCGAGATCGCGGCATACAGATCGCTCATCACCGTCGCCGAGCTGGGCGGCTTTCCGGCTATGGTCAATCCGTTGCAAGCCAATCTCAACGAAGAAATCGCCATGGCGGCATGGCTGGAGGACAACCTCCGCTCGACGACGATCAAGTTTGCCAAACTCAAGGAAGCAGGTAGGTCGGCCAAGATGTAGCTGTCTGCCTTCAGCAAGTCCGTACACTAGTGCCTTCGGAAGGGGAACCGGAATGGCTGAGCCCGAGTTATCAAACCCGGAAAGCGACGCAACTCGCTCTAATGCGTAAAGTGTGGATGAGATCCGTAAAATCTGAAGAAGTGGGCTGAAAAAAACGCCTCGAAGACAGAGGGGTGAGCGCTCGCACAATGGAACATGAGCCCGGGCGGCCCGGCTCGGAAAGGCTTGATCACGCTCATTGCGCCTGCCGCTGCCGTCTTCCTGATCAGTGCTTTGATGTATAAACGCGGATGCCGTCCGATGCTCCGCCGGGGGCTCAACCATCACCTCATGCGGTTGATCAGGCTGGTTGATGCGGCTGGATGGAAACGGTGGCGGATGTCCGCTCTCGTCTCCAGTAAACCTCATTTACAGAGGTGAAGCCGAGATTAGTACTCTTCATCATCCCTGTTCGCAGCCATGCCGCCGGCTTTGTTCTGTCATCGTCCGGCATCCCATTTGGCGCTCCCCTCGGCCCACTGCAGTAACGAATTCAGGTGCTCTTCTTGTTGGTCACGTCAGGCGTTTGCCGGTCGTCTCATTTGTCATCCGCAGCGAAGTAGCGGCGCTCCAATCTTGGAACGGCTATTCACGCGGTCATCAACTCGGCCATGGAGCCGAGGAAATTCTCGACTCCATGTTTCCGTTCAAATCTGCAGCGGGCAATTTTCAGATCCTCAGCGTCCACCCGTCATTCTCATGCTGTCAAAACAACCTTGATGCAGTTGTCTTTCTTGTCGCGGAACGTCTCGTAGAGCTCTGGTCCCTGATCGAGCGTAGCGCGATGGGTAATGATAAAGCTTGGATCGATCTCGCCCTCCTCGATGCGCCGAAGGAGGTCGAGCGAGTAACGATTGACATGCGTCTGTCCGGTTCTGATCGTCAGGCCTTTGTTCATCGCCGCCCCGAATGGGATCTTGTCCAGAAACCCACCATAGACGCCGGGAACAGAGACGATGCCACCGGGGCGGCATGCCATTATTGCTGTTCTGAGAACATGTGGCCGGTCAGTACCCAGCAGAGTTGCGGCTTTCACCTTGTCGATGATTGCATCAAACGACGCGGTTGCATGCGATTCGGCACCGACGGCGTCGATACATTTGTCGGCGCCATGACCCGCCGTCATGTCCTTGATGTGATCGGGAATGGTGCCATCAATCTCATCGAAGTTGATTATAACCGCACCGGCTGCAGCGGCGAGAGCGAGACGTTCAGGCACGTTGTCGATCGCGATAACGCGCGCAGCGCCCTGCATAAAGGCGCTTTTGATGCAGAACTGGCCTACAGGACCACATCCCCAAATCGCAACGATATCCGTCGGTTCGATCTCGCAATTGGCCGCCGCCATCCATCCCGTTGGGAAAATATCGCCGAGAAAGAGAGCCTGCTCGTCCGATATTCCATTTGGAATGATGATGGGCGAGACATCCGCGTAAGGCACGCGCACATACTCCGCCTGGCCGCCCGCATAGGCTCCCGTCAGGTGCGAATATCCGAAGAGACCAGCAGTTGGATAACCGAATGCCTTTGTTGCATTCTCGGCCTTGCGATTGGATCGCTCACAAACAGACCAATTGCCTTTCAGGCATTGCGAGCACTCCCCGCAGCAGATCGTGAAGGGGACGACAACGCGGTCTCCGACCTTGAGCTTCGTGTTGCCGCGACCGACTTCAACGACTTCGCCCATGAACTCATGGCCGAGGATGTCTCCTTTTTCCATGAAAGGAATATAGCCGTCCATCAGATGGAGGTCCGAACCGCAGATAGCGCAGGCCGACATTTTGATGATGACATCGCGGTCGTCTTCGATTTGCGGATCGGGAACGCTATCGCAACGAATATCGCCTTTTCCGTGCCAACAAAGTGCTTTCATTGTCATTTCCTTCTTATTTCAGGATGAGGTGCCGCTCGCTCGGATATTGGTGATTGCGGCAAGCAGTATGGCGAAGATGCCGACAGCATATACTGGCCACCCAATAGCCGGGGGTAGGTGGAACGCGGTCGGGATGAAAAGCATGATGATGCCAAAGATGGTATCAAGAGCGAGATGAAATCTAACCCGCAGGAATCGGACTGCGCCCAGCTCATAGTCCGTGAATAGGCTGTATACGATTGCAAACAATCCCAAAGCGATCAGGGTGATGAGCGCGGGTTCTTGAGCCCCGAGAGCAAATAGCAACCCGATCAGCATGACCCCTACAAGATAGTCGAGCACTCCGTGCAGCATGGTGGGAATGAAACGCATGGTAGCCTCTCTGGTAATCGGTAGCCTGCAAACAAGGCACAGGTGTCGAAGTTCCGTTCGCCGGCCAAGAGATCTGAGGGAACTTGTCGCTATCGCCAAGTTCACCAGTGCCGGAGCCGGTGGTCAAATCAGGCGTCGGGAGAAGATCGTTGCCGTGCTATTTGAACCGTCCCCATACACTGCCGCGATTGCGAGGTTGCATTGGACAGTGCGATTTATTTGAGCCTATTTGCAGGCAGAGCTATCTTGATTTGAGGACGAATATTTCCTCGCAAATGAAACACATGAGAAGCTTGACCTGCTCGGTGAAACCGTTATTGGCCGCGCTGCCTGTGTTGAAAGTGCCCTGCAGCTAATCTCTTAATCGAGTATCGACTAGGCGATCCTGTGCGGGCATCTGGGAGACGAGTTTGTGTTACCTTTTGCGGAAGAGTTGGAGGCAGCCGCGTGGCGTGTGTTTGCGCCAGGCTGTGATGCATTGATCATCCCCGCAAAGTTCTCTGGTTTGCGCTATGTGAAGCTGGTCGTATTTACCAGTAAATGACCCCAAGCCGGCGAAACGATCGTGGATTTATTGGAGGATGCTGCGCATTCCGGTCCCTCTCTAAGAGATAACGTCCTTGGCGCGGCAGATCGATGTTTATCTCTTCAGTGATTTGACCGTGTAGTAAGAAGCCAACAGGAGCACCATGCCTGCCGAGCCAACAGCCTCCAGGACGCTAATGGTGATAAGGGAATTGAAATGTTTCTCAATTTTTTCCCACGGCGTCCTATCCTGCCCTATTCTTCACGCGCCACGTTACTGAGCGGCGAACTGATGCCATCGGAAAAACCGCGATAGCGCAGGTGGCTGCGGTTAAGATGGGCGCGCATGGCCTCGCGCGCCTTCTCCGAACTGCCGATGCTGATCGCTTCGCATATCGCACGGTGCTCGCTGACCGTGTTCTGCACATAGCCGGGTGTTATCAATGCCGGGTTGAGTTCTTTCGAAAACGCAGGCTGAGGCAGAATTTGCAGGCTCATCAGGCTGAAGAACTCGATGAATGCACCGTTGTTCGTGGCTTCGGCGATCGAACGATGAAAAACGAAGTCGAGGTGGTCGAGAGCGGCCTCATCCTCGAGCGACGCTTCGAATTGGCGCGCGGCGTTCCAGATATTCGATTCCTGTGCCCATGACCGTCTCACCGCCGCGAGGCCCGCAGCATGCACTTCGAAAGCCATGCGCAACTCAAGCAGATCCATGAAAGAGGTTTTTAGCCGAGACAGAGGGGCAAGCGCGACATCGGCATCAAACATGCCTGGTTCTTCCGCTTCGATAGACGGCGGTTCCAGCACAAAAACGCCCACACCATGACGGGCCTCTATGATGCCGTCCGATCGTAGTGCCGACACTGCTTCGCGAATGATCGTTCTGCTGACACCGAACTGCTGTGAAAGTTCGTTTAGTGAGCCAAGCTTGAAGCCCCTTGCAAGTTGGCCGTCGCTGATATGGGCCTTCAACGCCTTTATGGTGCGGCCTGTCAGTGTATCCAAAAGTCACCCTTGTCGAAACGCACCGGAAGCGCGTATGGATTCTCAATTAACGCCAAGGTAGCACAACATCACACGGTGATGCTACCTCTTGGTCTGGTTTTTCTCAGGAGCTGAGCGCATACGCGTGTCATGCCTGTGTTTTGGCCACAGGCACCCGTGTCATGTCACTTATTGACGATTTTTTTCACATCATTTTCGAATTCGCTTTGTCAAAAATGCGTCATGGTATCTCTGTAAACATATGAAATATAACAATATAATCGCGTTCTTTTTCGGAGATGTGCAGAGAGATAGCATCTCTAATTTCAATATTGACAAGAGATAGTATTTCAATAATCTCAAGCCATAAGAAGTGAGGGAACGACTGGCCGCCTCGGATGGCTGGCGATTTTCTCCGGGAACATCGTTCGCGCCTTTTGGTGCGATCAACAACATCAGATGGAAAGCTGCTATGAGTGTCGTCGCCGCACGTCTCTCCGAGCTGGGCATCGTATTGCCGTCGATCGCCCCGGCTTCAGGAACATACATTCCCCATCGGCTTGTCGGAAGCCTTCTGTTCATTTCCGGCCAGATACCGCGGATCGATGGTGTCGAACATTATGTCGGCATTGTCGGTGAGGCCATTTCGCCGGAGGATGGCTATAAGGCTGCCCGTCTGTGTGCGCTCAATCTCGTGGCGCGGGTAAACGCCGCGCTGGATGGTGATCTCGACCGAGTTCTGGCCTGCGTCCAGCTGCGCGGTTTCGTCAACGCACCGGCTGGTTTCACAGGTCATCCGGCGGTGATCGATGGCGCCTCCGACCTGTTGATCGAAGTCTTTGGCGACAACGGGCGACACACCCGCACCGCCCTTGGCGCCGGCTCTCTGCCGCGCGGATCCTCGGTCGAGGTTGATGCCGTTTTCGAAGTCGCACCCAAAGCCTGACAGAAAAAAGGGGAACTGGCCATGAACGGGACCAGCATGTCGGAAAAAGCCATCGCCATGAGCGGCGTCAACAAATGGTACGGCCATCTGCAAGTGCTGAAAGGCATCGATCTGGAAGTCGGACGCGGTGAGCATATCGTCCTGTGTGGGCCGTCCGGGTCGGGCAAATCAACGCTCATTCGCTGTATCAACCATCTGGAAGAAATCCAGCAGGGTACCGTCACCGTCAACGGCACAACGCTTGCCCAGAAGGGCGGCAATGCCGACCACATCCGCCGCGATGTCGGCATGGTTTTCCAGCAGTTCAATCTGTTTCCGCATCTGACCGTTTTGCAGAACTGCATGCTGGCGCAACGCCGGGTGCGCAGGACACCGGCGGTGGAGGCCAAGGAAAAGGCGATGCGCCACCTGGAGCGGGTGCATATTGCCGAGCAGGCGGAAAAATATCCGGCACAACTGTCCGGTGGCCAGCAGCAACGTGTTGCGATCGCGCGCGCCCTCTGCATGGATCCGAAAATCATGCTATTTGACGAGCCGACCTCGGCACTCGACCCGGAAATGGTCAAGGAAGTCCTCGACACGATGGTGTCGCTCGCCGATGACGGCATCACGATGATCTGCGTGACCCATGAAATGGGCTTCGCCCGCGCCGTTGCCCACCGCGTCATTTTCATGGATCGCGGCGAGATTATCGAAAGCGCCAAACCGGATGTGTTTTTCAGCAATCCGAGCCATGAACGCACCAAGGCGTTCCTCAGCCAGATCCTCAATCACTGAGGGCGCCTGATGACTTATAAATACGACTTTGAACCTGTTTTTGCCGCGTGGCCAATGCTTGTCGATGGCATTGTCGGCACGCTGAAAATGTCATCGCTTTCGATGGTCATGGGCTTGAGCCTCGGTATCGTGTTCATGCTGATGCGGATGAGCAAACATCGTGCACCGAGGGCCTTGGCGATCGGCTATATCGAAATGATCCGCAACACGCCAATCCTGGTTCAGGTCTTCTTCGTGTTTTTCGGCATGCCGGCGATAGGCATTCGCTTGAGTGGTGAACAGGCAGCGATCCTGGCCATGACGCTCAATTGCGCAGCCTATGCTGCGGAGATCGTTCGCGGTGGTGTGCAGTCCATTCGACCGGGACAGATCGAGGCGGGGCGGGCGCTCGGCATGCACGGGCTCGATATTTACCGCTTCATTGTCTTTCGTCCGGCCATCCGGGCGGTTTACCCGGCGCTGTGCAGCCAGTTCATCCTGATGATGCTGAATTCCAGCCTGATGTCGTCAGTGTCCGCCGAAGAGCTGACCTATTTCGCCCAGACGCTCGACTCCCAGACGTTTCGAAGCTTCGAGATCTATCTGACGCTTGGCGTCATCTATCTGGCGCTTTCGCAGTTCTTCTCCATCGCTCTCGGCATGATCGGCCGGGTCTATTTTTCCTATCCGGCAAAGTGAGGCATCGAGATGATCCGTCAATTTGGTTGGGGTGAATTCTTCTTTCTCATCGAAGGCGCGCGCTGGACGGTCGCCCTCTCGTTCCTGGCCTTCACCGTCGGAGGTGCGCTTGGCCTTGCCGTGGCGCTCGGCCGGACCAGCAAATACGGCTGGCTGCGTCTTCTGATGGCTACCTATATCCAGATTTTCCAGGGCACGCCGCTGCTGATCCAGCTGTTCTTCGTTTATTTCGGCCTGCCGCTTTTGGGCTTAAAGGTGGATGTCTGGGTGGCGCTGACCATCGGCCTGTCGCTGCATACCAGCGCCTTCCTGGGCGAAATCTGGCGCGGCAGCATCCAGGCAGTGCCGGATGGCCAGAGCGAGGCGGCTCGTGCACTTGGCATCGGATACGTATCGCGCATGGTCGATGTGGTTTTGCCGCAGGCGTTTCGCATCGGACTTCCTGCCACGATCAGCTTCCTCGTCAACCTGATCAAGGGCACGGCGCTGGCAGCCCTGCTGGGGCTGACCGAACTGACCCGCTCGGGTCAACTGATGGCAAACATCACCTTTCAGCCGCTGCAGGTCTATGGCGCGGTCGCACTGATCTACTTCATCATCTGCGTACCCCTGACCTATTGCAGCGCACGGATCGAACGACGCCTCAACGCCGCTCGGTAAAACAAGAACGCATGCCAAAAAAACAACCAGAGGTGACCACATGTTCAATACAGCATTGCCCCTTCCGCGTTCGAAAGTTTTGGGCGGCTTCGCTGCCATGCTTCTGGCCGCGACCTCGTTTGCCACAACGGCGCTTGCCGTGACGCCGGAAGAGCTCAAGGCCAAGGGCAGCGCCACGATAGGCGTGCAGATGGACCAGTTCCCATGGGGTTTTATCGATCAGAACGGCCAGAATGACGGCTACGATATCGAAGTTGCCAAGCTGATCGCCAAGGAACTCGGCATCGAGTTGAAATTCGAACGCATCACGGGACAGAACCGCATTCCACTCCTGGTCAACGGCAATGTCGATTTCCTCGTGCCCTCGATGACGATCACCGAAGAACGCGCCAAGGTCATCCAGTACGTCATTCCTTATGCGTCGAACGACATCACTGTCTGGGGTAAAAGCGATGCCGACATCAAGGCCAACGGAGACCTTTCGAAATACGTGATCGGCGTCAACCGCGGCAGTGCGTTCGAGCCGCTACTGGTCAAGGTCGCGCCGAAGGACACACAAATCAAGCGTTTTGACGATGATGCAACGACGGTGCAGGCCCTGCTGTCCGGTCAGGTCGATGCAATCGTCGGCAGTATTACCTACGGCCTGGTCATCAAGCAGACCGGCAACGATGCGTCGTTCGGGCGCAAATACAAGGTCGCCGATAACTTCCAGGGTATGGCAGTGCGCAAGGGCGATCAGGAAATGCTCGATTTCCTCAACGATTTTGTAGCTCGTCACACCGCCGACGGCTCGCTGGACGCTCTTTACAAGAAGTGGATCGGCGTCGACCGCGCAAAACTCCCGACAACACTGCCGGGCGTCGATTTCACAGGCAAGCAGTAACATGTAACGTCCTGCGCGACCGCCCGAGAGCCGCCGCGCAGGGCACCGGAAACATCAACAACCGTAGAGCTTTTGGCCCCCGCCCGTCAGTGCGGGCGGGGACAGGCCTTGCCATGCCGAAATTCGAACTTCGGGCAAGGGACAACGAAAGCTCGCTTATGGAGCATGAGACAGACAATGGCGAAAGATGGCAAGCAGATCAGGGTCGGTGTCGATATCGGTGGCACCTTCACCGACGTTGCGATGGAGGTAGGCATCACGCTCCATTCGATCAAAGTGCTGACCGATTATTCCTATCCCGAAAACGCAATCGTCAAGGGTATCCGTGAGGTGGCGCAGGTCGCGGGCGTCGAACTTTCGCAGATCGACACGATCATTCACGGCACGACACTCGCCACCAATGCTTTGATCGAACGGCGCGGTGCCCGTACCGCCTTTATCACCACCAAGGGGTTTCGCGACGTTATCGAGATGCGCACAGAAAGCCGTTTCGAGCAGTACGATCTCGATATCGTGCTGCCGGCGCCGCTCGTGCCGCGCAACGAACGTTTCGTGCTCGATGAACGTATCGGTGCAGACGGTTCCGTGCTGAAGGCGCTGGATCTCGATGAAGTCGATGCGCTTTGCGACAGGATCATCGCTGCGGGTTATGACAGCGTCGCCATCGGCTTCATCCATTCCTATCTCAATGCTGCGCATGAAAAGGTTGTTCGCGACCGGCTCCTTGCGAAGAAGGCCGACATCTCCGTGTCGATCTCGTCGGAAGTGTCACCGCAGATGCGCGAATTCCAGCGCTTCAACACTGTCTGCGCCAATGCTTTCGTCAAACCGCTGATGGCCTCGTATCTTAATCGCCTAGTCGGTCGCCTGACTGAAGAGGGGACCCGTTGCCCGGTCTTCATGATTCATTCGGGGGGCGGCATCATCAGCGTCGAAAGCGCCATCGAATTCCCGGTTCGCCTGCTGGAATCCGGCCCTGCCGGCGGTGCCATTTTCGCGGCCCATATCGCCAGCAGCTATGGCCTGGATCAGGTCCTTTCCTACGACATGGGTGGCACGACCGCAAAAATTTGCCTGATCGAAAAGCAGACACCAAAGACGTCGAAGACCTTTGAAGTCGCGCGCACCTGGCGCTTCAAGAAGGGCAGCGGCATGCCGATCTCCATTCCGGTGATCGAAATGGTCGAGATCGGCGCCGGCGGTGGTTCGATCGCCACGATCGACAGCATGCGCCAGATCCGCGTTGGGCCCCACAGTGCGGGTTCGGAGCCCGGCCCTGCCTGCTATGGTCGCGGCGGCGCGAACCCGACTGTCACGGATGCCGATCTTATTCTCGGCCGTCTAGACCCGGATGAATTCGCAGGCGGTGCGATGAAACTCGACCGCCTGGCATCCGACAAGGCCGTGGATGCGAATCTCGCTTCGAAGCTTGAGACGGATATCGCGACGGCCGCTTACGGCCTCAGCGAAGTGGTGGACGAGAACATGAGCAATGCCGCCCGCATGCACGCGGTGGAAAACGGCAAGGAACTGTCCGAGTTCACCATGATCGCCTTCGGCGGCGCGGCGCCCATTCACGCCAGCCGCCTTTGCGAAAAGCTCGGCATGGCCGAACTTCTGATCCCGCCGGGTGCGGGCGTCGGGTCGGCTATCGGCTTCCTGCGCGCTCCCTTTGGTTTTGAAAGCGTGCGCAGCGCCTATAGCCGCCTCAGCCGTTTCGATGCTGACGCCATCAATCAGACCATCGCAGAACTCAGCGCAGAGGCCATCTCTTTCGTGCGTTCGGGGTCGCCGGAAGCCGATCCCGACCTCGAATGCACGGCTTACATGCGTTACGTTGGCCAGGGCTGGGAAGTGCCGGTCACCATCGACGTGCGCGACTACGTCGATGCCGATGGCGAGCTGTTCCGCAACCTGTTCGACGAGCAATACGAACACTTCTTCGGACGCGTCATCGACGGTCTGGACGTGGAAATCGTCAGCTGGTCGCTGCGTGCCACGTCGAAAGTCGCACCGCCCGAGCGGATCGGCAGCACGGCGAAATCGGGTGACGCAAAGGTTCGTGGAACACGCCGAATCTTCGACGTTCAGGAGGGCGACTTCCAGATGGCATCGGTCGTCGCGCGTGCCGACATGAAGCCCGGCGATTTCGTTTCCGGTCCCGCCGTCATCACCGAACGCGAGACCTCGACCATCATCACGGCAAGCCGAGAAGTGATCATGCAGGCCGACGGCTGCCTGCTCGTACGCGTCAAGCAAAACGCTTGAACGGAGGATTTGACATGAAAACCAGTGCACTTTCCGATGTCCAGATGCAGATCATGTGGAATCGTCTGATCTCCGTTGTTGAAGAGCAGGCCGTCACCCTTATCCGCACGGCCTTTTCAACCAGCGTACGTGAGTCAGGCGACCTTTCCGCAGGTGTCTTCAATCGCGGCGGTCTGATGATCGCTCAGGCGGTTACCGGTACACCGGGTCACGTTAACGCCATGGCCGAGGCCGTTGGCCACTTCGTTCGCGATATCGGTCCTGAAAACATCTTTGAGGGTGACGTTTACATCACCAACGATCCATGGAAGGGGACCGGCCATCTGCATGACTTCACAGTCGTCTCTCCGAGTTTCCGAAACGGCGCTTTGGTTGGCTATTTTGCCTGCACGGCACACGTAGTGGATGTCGGCGGTCGCGGTTTTGGTCCGGATGCCAATGAAGTTTATGAAGAAGGTATCTTTGTTCCGATCATGAAATTTGCCGAGCGTGGCAAGGTCAACAAGGATCTCGTCCACATCCTGCATAACAACGTTCGTGAAAGCCATCAGGTGGTGGGCGATGTCTATTCGCTGGCAGCCTGCAACGAGATCGGCCATCGCCGCCTGATGGACATGATGGAGGAATTCCGTCTCGACGACCTGGAAACACTGGGCCAATTCATCTTCAAGCGCAGCTATGACGCCACGATCGAGCGCATTGCCGCGCTGCCGAAGGGCTCCTATTCCAATACGATGCGTGTCGACGGTTACGGTTCGCCGATCGATATCGTGGTGCGCCTCGATGTGGAAGGCGATCATATCCTCGCCGATTTCGATGGCACCTCACCGCCGAGCCCGAAGGGTATCAATTGCCCAATCATCTATTCTGCTGCTTACGCCTGCTATGGCATGAAGGTCGCGATCGCACCGGATATTCCAAATAACCACTACTCACTTTTGCCGTTCCGCGTTGTGGCGCCCAAGGATTGCATTCTCAATGCCCAGCATCCGGCTCCGGTTTCCGTACGCCACGTGCTTGGCCACCTCGTTCCCGATGCGGTGCTTGGCGCGGTGCACAAGATGCTGCCGGGCAAGGTTCCCGCCGAAGGCGCGGGCGCGCTGTGGAACTTGCATGTCAGCGTTCGTCCGCTTCCGGGCGACAAGGCGCCGGCCGATGGCGGCCAGCGCGCCGAAGTCCTTCTGTTCAACAGCGGCGGTGCCGGTGCGCGCTCCACGCTCGACGGCCTCAGCGCCACGGCGTTTCCGAGCGGCGTGCATTCCATGTCGATCGAGGCGACGGAGCACGTCGGGCCGGTCATATTCTGGCGCAAGGAGTTGCGCGACGGTTCAGGCGGTGCCGGCAAGTTCCGTGGTGGCCTCGGCCAAGTTGTGGAGATATCCACCACCGAAGGTCACGACATGCATTTCAACGCCATGTTCGATCGTGTCGACCATCCGCCGCGGGGTCGCGACGGTGGCGAGAATGGTGCAGCCGGTGCCGTTCTGCTTGATGACGGTACTCGTCTCCAGACCAAGGGCCGTCAGTATGTGCCCGCCGGCCGCCGGCTGATCCTCCAGCTTCCGGGTGGCGGCGGATATGGGGCGCCGGACAAGCGTGATCCGGCAGCTGCAAAGCGCGATCAGGATTTCGACTACGCGTCGAAAAACTAATCAGGACCATGACCGGCGGAGAACTCGCCGCCGGTCCAGCCTGACCTTGCCGGGAACCTGGACATGACATTTGAAAACAAGCGAGCGGCCGGCATCAAGTCGTCGCCGAGCATGGCTATTGCCATGGCTTCGAAAAAACTGATGGCTGAAGGCCGCGATATCATCGACCTTTCATTGGGCGAACCGGATTTCGAGCCTCCCGCACACGTGGCCGAGGCAGCCGCCGAGGCAGTCCGTAGAGGACGCGTCCGTTATGGTGCCGCGGCTGGCACGGAGGCACTGCGCCGGGCAGTCGTTGACAAGTTCAAGCGTGAGAACGAGCTGGAATACACTGTCGACGAAGTGATGGTCGCCAATGGTGCGAAGCAGATCCTGTTCGACGTTTTTCTGGCGACGCTGGAAGAAGGCGATGAGGTGGTCATTCCGACGCCTTGCTGGGTATCTTACGGAGATATCGTAACACTGCATGGAGGCGCCCCGGTCCACGTGCCTTGCGGTGCTGGCGTCGGGTTCAAGATCGATGCGCAAACGCTTGAAGCAGCCATCACGCCGAGAACACGATGGCTCATGCTTAATTCCCCGTCCAACCCCACCGGCGCCATCTATTCGCATGAGGAATACCGGGCGTTGGGAGAGGTTCTCGTCCGTCATCCACGCATTCTGGTGATCTCCGACGAGATCTATGAACACGTCCTGCTGAAAGATGTCCCTTTCGTTTCCTTCGCTCAAGCCTGCCCACAGCTGCGCGATCGCACACTGCTCGTCAACGGAGTGTCGAAAGCCTATGCGATGACCGGCTGGCGTGTCGGTTATGCTGCGGGGCCGGGGGCGCTGATTTCCGCTCTCAACAAGATGCAGTCGCAGAGCGTCACGTCCGTCTCGCCGATCGCCCAGGCGGCGGCGCTTGCGGCGCTGACCGGCTCACAGGCTTTTGTCCGCCGAGGCGCACAGACATTTGCCGGCCGCGCCAGGATCGTTGCAGGCCGTCTGGCACAAATAGAGGGTATCGATTTTACACAACCGGACGGAGCGTTTTATGCGTTCATCGGCATTCAGGCGTTGATTGGCCGCAAGACGGCGGACGGTGAAATCCTCGCCGATGATCCGGCCTTTGCGGCACATCTTCTGCAGTGTTTCGGCCTTTCCAGCGTACCGGGGGCGGCCTTCGGCGCGCCAGGCTTCATTCGGCTGTCCATTGCGGCATCTGAAGCTGAGCTTGAAAGCGCCTGCGACCGGCTGGGAGCCATGGTGCGGTCGCTGAAAGACTGATCTCACATTTTGGCAGTCAAAAAGAAAATCAAAAGCGGCATCCTCTGTCGCCGATCAAAGGAGTTTATGACATGAAGACGCAAGACCTGAAACAGGTGTTGGGCGCTGGCCTGCTCTCATTTCCGGTGACGCATTTCGACGCCGAGGGCAAGTTCAATCCGGGAAGCTATGCCGAACACGTCAACTGGTTGTCCGGTTTCGATGCTGCTACGCTTTTTGCTGCCGGTGGCACTGGCGAATTCTTCTCGCTTTCGCCGGAGGAGATCCCTCGGATCGTGCAGGTGGCAAAGGAGGCGGCGGGCTCCACGCCGATCGTTTCGGGATGCGGTTACGGTACGGATATCGCGGTTTCGATCGCGAGGTCGGTCGAGAAAGTCGGCGCTGACGGCATTCTGCTTTTGCCGCACTATCTCATCGACGCACCTCAGGAAGGCCTTTATCGCCACATCAAGGCTGTCTGCCAGGCGACGGGCATGGGCGTCATGGTCTATAACCGCGACAACTCGGTCCTGCAGGCCGACACACTGGCGCGTCTTTGCGACGAATGCGAAAATCTCGTCGGCTTCAAGGATGGCACTGGCGATATCGGTCTCGTGCGCCAGATCACTGCAAAGATGGGTGATCGCCTGACATATCTCGGCGGCATGCCGACTGCGGAATTGTTTGCGGAAGCTTATCTCGGCGCTGGCTTCACCACCTATTCGTCCGCGGTCTTCAATTTCGTTCCGACGCTCGCAATCGATTTCTACCGGGCGTTGCGGGCCGGTGAAAGAGCCAAATGCGAAGCTATCCTCAACGATTTCTTCTATCCATTCATGGCAATCCGCAACCGATCCAAGGGTTATGCAGTATCCGCGGTCAAAGCCGGTGTCCGCTTGCAGGGCTTCGATGCTGGACCGGTAAGGGCGCCTCTGCAAGACCTGTCAGCCGAGGAGATGGCGATGATGGAAAAGCTGATCGGCAAACACAAGCGCTGAACGTCATGTTCGTCTGGAAGTGCTGTGATCGGGCAGCACCGTCTCGGTTTCTCAGCCCGCGAATTTTTCATTTGATGAAGCCCAGCTTGATGGCTGACTTGGATTTCCTTTGCCGCCCCCTGCGTCGTTTAGTGGCATGGGGTGCGCTCGGCAAGGCGCACGGCGGATTGAAAGCCAACTGATCGACGTGCGCTTAACGCCTAGGCATTCATCTTAAAGGTATGCGGACAGTCTCGCAAATAGCTAACATATACGCATAAGTCCCAGTCGGTTTCGGTCGGAGCCGAGGTTCTTCGGTGGGTTGGTCGCGGCGACTGTATCGGGAGTGTCCGCCGGGTCTGTTACCCTGCGGACGAGTGGCTCGCCGATTCGAATGGTTCAACAAGTGGCTACTTTATAACCACTTGTCAGATGAGCTATTAGAGCGGGGCATCTGCACTCGATGTTTAGCGCGAGGCGCAAAGAACGCAGGCTGACGATGGAGGATCCGCCTACTCGCTCAGATAAACCGTGCAGCAGAGGGGAATTAACCCGTGCAAACTCGGTTTAGTGCCGGTCAAATACGACAAGCGCCAATACGCACGCCGAAACCACATAGAGATTACTTTTGGTTGCCTCACGGGTTTGCGCCACGGGACCATGGGGAACGACCTATGTCCGGTAGTCCTCTTCGCAGCTCTCGCTTCGGCGGCAGCCGTCCTCTTCTGGCTGCGATCAACCAGTCCTCTCTCTATTGATGGTTTGCTTCCCACGCATGGCTGGGCTGCGGTTGGACCACTAACCCGGTTTTATCGGCAGTGTATAACCGATCCCAACGAAGCGATGTACCTCCTCCCACAGAGCTTCGGTCTCAGGCGCCCCACTCCTCCTCCCAAGGGGAGCCTGATTGAACAGCAGCAATCCTCCCAGTTGCTGTTCATGGTATTCGAAAGGCCTGCCGCATCTCCTCCCGCGGCAGGCTTTTTCGTTTATTTCCTGGAGATTGAAACAGAGCAGCAGCTGCATGCTTCCATCGGTATGGCTGATCGCGTTAGTCAGCGCCGATCGCGTTCGCCCCTTCACGCGCACGGAGTGGTTGAGCGGTCAGGCGGTAGCACGCCAGCAGGTCCTGCAAACGTGCTATCTGGCACAAGGCATCGATGTATGATCCGTACCAGCGCTTTGAGTGCGCAAATTATGCTTTCGCATGTTGGTCACATTACGATTCGGTTCCGCCTGAATCCGGTCTGCGAATACAACTGACTATTCCTTCGCCATTCTTTTCTCTGAGCGAGGGTCGCCGCTTTCTTCTGTATGAAAATCGAAGAGGGGCTTTTTCGGCATCTTGTTGTGACTGTTTCCTACTGCGAAATTGAAATTTTCGATCTGATTCCAGGGGCCGCCTAGATATCGCCAAAGCGTGACGCCGGGGATATTGATGGTATGGTTCTTGAAGCCTTCACCCAGATTGCGGTAGAGCGCGTCCGCTTTTGCCTTCGACACCTTATTTTGGACTGTGATATGCGGTTGCCATTTCTGTCCGTCTTGGGGGCCAAGCCATTTGGCAAACTGAGCTTTCAGTCTTGACCGAATATCCTGCAATTCAGCGCTGATTATCGTGAATGCAACGCCTGCGCCGAGATGGCGAAGCCCGCTGACGTCGGCGACAATCGTGCCGAAGTCGGCCGTAATTGCGGAGAGGCGTTCCTCAATCTCCGTTCGGCATTCGCCGGGCAGCCGATGAAACATCGTTAGATGGGCATGCAAATGGTTCCTGTCGGGTGGGAAGTGCATGCTGCGGAGTTGATCGAACGGTTGAAGGTCCTCCTCAGCAATGCGCGCGGTCAGGATCATCGGAAGATCTGTCTTCAAGAGCGGTCGTCCTTGCGTGCCTGTTCTGTTGCCCATCGGCCGCGACCTGCAGACAATGGTGTGATCTAGTGGAAACCGGCAAGATGGTATATAGGTGGAAGATACGCCGTACGCGATCCGTCTTTCTCTATCCATAAGCTTGCCAGTTCTCTTATGAAAAAACCTCAACGCAGTTTTGTAATCGAATACAAGTACGGCCGCCGGAATTTTGCGGTCAAACAACCAAGCTCGATCTGGGGCAATCTGGATCTCAAGTCCGTTGCTCGGGATGTCGAGACTGTTCTTCCCGCAGAACGATCCGATGCTGAAGGTTCGGGCGCAAATCTGGTCTCACGGCCGCAGGCCACTGCAACGCCAGCCGATATTTCGGCGCGGTCGGGCGTAAAAGACAACGCCGTTCGTATTGATCGACATGCTCAAGGCGATGCCTTTGCTCCACGGTTGGTTAGTGAGCTGAAGCCATCGGCGGAGACAGAAGAACTGAACAAGTCGCTACCTGCTCAGCCAACCAAGTCCAAAACCGAGTCTCTGGTATCTCCGCGGAAAATTTCTGGCAAAAGCCAGCAATCCACGAAGAAAATACTACGCTCTCCGAAACCTGTATTGCCGACCCATGTGACGGACGAGCTTAGCGACCTCCTTCAGCTAGAGGAAGAAAATCGACAGCTGAAACGTCGGCTTGTTGCAAGGCTACGAGCCGAGAATTCTTGGCTGCGGGAGCGACTGCTACGCGGGTAGGAAAAATTCTGCAGCGATGTAAATCACCGGGTCCGGGGGACCACATTCGCCTTGGATCCGGATAACTGCAGCGTGTTGACGAAAGTCTCTTTCGCACGAATAGCGGACGGTCAAGTATCCACCAGGGAACTTGCCAAGGCTGATGGACGCACCGCTGCTGCCACGGCAGAGATTGATTTATTATCGCGCAACCCCTTACGCTGCGAGACTTCGGTTCGATCCATAGCACGCGAAAAGAACGTCTGGGTCTGTTCGGCAGGCTGCTGGCCGCGTAGCATCTATCCGAGAGCACTGCCGTTGGTCGCAGTATAGACGGCATAAAGAGACCGGGTTGCCGTGATGAACAGTCGGTTTTTGCGCGGCCCGCCGAAGGTGAGATTGGCGACCGTCTGGGGGATAAGGACTTTCCCAATCAGTTTTCCATCCGGCCCGAAACAATGCACGCCATCGCCCGCGCTGGTCCATAGATTGCCATGGATATCAAGGCGGAAACCGTCCGGCAGGCCGTTAGCGAGTTCGCAGAACACGCGGCTGTCGCTGACATGGCCGTCTTCAGCTACATCAAACGCGCGGATATGGCGCGGGGCACGTGTGTCGTGGCTGGAGGACGAGTCCGCAACATAGAGCGTCTTTTCGTCGGGTGAAAAAGCAAGTCCGTTGGGCTGTCCGAAATCTGTGATTACGGCATCGAGTTTTCCGTTTGCCGGATCAAGCCGATAGACGTTGCGGGTTGGCTGTTCCGGTTCGGCGCGATAGCCTTCATAGTCGGACTTTATGCCATAGGTCGGATCGGTAAACCACACGCTGCCATCGGATCTGACGACCACGTCGTTGGGAGAGTTCAGCGGCTTGCCCTGATAGCTAGCGGCCAGCACGGTGATGGAACCGTCGATTTCGGTGCGGGTGACCCGCCGGCTGCCGTGTTCGCAAGTGACAAGCCGTCCCTGGCGGTCGCGCGTATTGCCGTTGGCAAAGTTTGAGGGGGAGCGATAAGTGGAGATGCCGCTTCCTTCCGTCCATCGTAACATGCGCTGGTTCGGAATGTCGCTGAAGATCAGGCAGCCGAGATCGGAAAACCAGACCGGGCCTTCGGCCCAGCGGCAATCCGAATATAGCTCCTCCAGATCGGAGGTTCCCACGATCAAGTGGCGGAAACGGTCGTCGTGGATCTCGTAGATGGAAGTGGACTGCGACATTGTATTGTATCCAATTGATATGTTCGAAACGGGTGGTCAGCGGTGCGATTTATGGCCGCCGGCAAGCAGAATGACGGCGATGATGATGAAACCGGTGAGTATGAGCCGGAACCCGGCGCCAAACCCGTAGGTGTTGAGCATGGACACCACGAGGAACATGAACAGCGATGCGCCCCAGATGCCGGGAATGTTGGAATTGCCGCCGGCAACTGCGGTGCCGCCGACCACCACCACGGCAATCGACATCAGAAGATATTCAGAGCCCATGTTGAGCGCTGCGCCGCCGGAAAAGCTTGCGAGGAGATAGCCGCAGACGGAGGCCAACACGGCGCAGAGCATGTAGGTGACAAGCCGTGCTCCATCGACCGGAATGCCGGCCATGCGGGCGGCGAAGCGGCTCTGGCCGATCGCCGAAATCCATCGGCCATAGATCGATTTTTCCAATAGCACCCAGGCGATCACGGACAGTACCAGCGCCACGAGCGCGATGTTGGGAATGCCGAACAGACCCGATGTGGCAAAACCGGCGAGCGTTTCCGGAGGTTTGATGCGCAGGCCGCGATTGCTCCAGATCGCCACGGACTGGACGATGAAACTCATCGACAGCGTGGCGATGATCGGTGGAATGCGGAGAAGCTTGATGAGGATGTAATTGCCGAGCCCGATGATCAGGCCGATCCCTATGGAGGCAAAGAGGCCGAAAAGGATCATGCCGTCCTGCACATCCATCAGCTTGAGCGCAAGCGTGCCGGACAGCGTCATGGTGGCGGGGACCGAGAGGTCGATATTGCCCGGCCCGAGCGTGATGACGAACATCTGGCCGATGCCGACGATCACCGAAAAGGCGGCAAATGTCAGTGCTGCCTGCGACAGGCCGAGGGAACTGGCGCCGCCGGTGAAAAGGACGGTGGTAATCCAGACAATGATGCTGGCGACAAATGACCAGATCCACGGTTTTTCTGTGAGGAATTTTTGCAGGGTCATTGATGTTTCTCCCGCTTCTCCAACCGGTTGAGGGCAAGGCGCAGCGCCAGTACCACGATCAGGATGGCGCCCTGCGCGCCGATCTGCCAGTCGGGTGAGATGCGCATGAAGGACAGGAAGGAGCCGGCAAGCGTCAAAGTCAGCGCGCCGATGACGGCACCGATCGGAGACACCTTGCCGCCGACGAATTCACCGCCGCCGAGAATGACGCCGGCAATCGACAGGAGCGTATAGCGCAATGCGATATTGGCATCGGCGGATGTGGTGAGGCCCACCAGCGCGATGCCGGCAAAAATGGCGAACAGGCCCGCCAGCGCATAAGTGGCGGCGCGGATGCCGATCACCGACCAGCCGGCGCGTTCCACCGAGCGGTCATTGCCGCCGGTGCCGCGCATCAGGACGCCGAAGGAGGAGCGCATGACGATGTAATGGGTGACAGCGGCGATCAGGATGCTGGCAATGATCGCCATCGGCACGAGCGGTGGTTTGGCGGTCATGATCGCACGCGCCCACGTGGGGGCGGTGCCGCCGGGCGAGGGCAGCAGCAGAACGGCAAGGCCGCCCCAGACGAAACTCATGCCGAGCGTGACGACGATGGATGGAAGGTCGCGCACATGGATGAGCATGCCCATGCCGGCATAAACGGCGATTGCGCCGATGAAGATCAGCGCTCCGAGAAGCGGCGAGGTCTGCAAAACGGTTGCAGCAACACAGGCGCAAAAACTGACGAATGTACCCATCGACAGGTCGAGGTCGTTGATGGACATGATCAGCATCTGCGCGATGGTCGCGAGTGCAATCGGGATAGCCAAATTGAACAGCAGGTTGAGGCCGGTATAGCTCATCGCCCGCGGCTGCATGTAGAAGACGGCAGCGAGCAGAAGTGCGAGAGAGGCGGCGGGAATGATCAGGCGAATGGTGCCGGAAGAAAGCTTCATGCGGCTTCTCCGTCGCTGAAGGATGCGGCCAGCACGTTCGTTTCACTGATCCCGTCACCAACCAGTTCGGCGACGATCATGCCCTCGCGAAAGACGTAAACGCGATCGCACAGGCGGATTTCGTCCATCTCGGTCGAATACCAGATGAAGGTGCGCCCGTTGGCGGCTTCGGTTCGCAGGATCTCGTAGACTTCCTGCTTGGTTCCGATATCGACGCCGCGCATCGGATCGTCCATCAGAACCGTGGAGGCGGTGGTTGCGAGCGCTCGAGCAAAAAGCACCTTCTGCTGGTTGCCGCCAGAAAGCGACAGGATTCTGTTTCGCATGTCCGGCGTGCGGATCTCGATGCGCCGTTTCCAGCCAGAACCGAGCGTGGCTTCCCGGCTGTCGCTGATCATCTTTTTGGAGGACAGTTGACCGAGCGAAGCGATCGACAGGTTTTTCAGAATGCTCCAGAGCGGAAACGTGCCGTTGAGGCTGCGGTCGCCGGCAACGAAGGCGATCTCGCGTTTGCGGCTTGGCCACCAGTTGCTGTTGTGTTCAAGGTATAGATCCAGCAGGGCATCGGTCTGGCCGTGGCCGCCAAGTCCGGCAAGCCCGACTATCTCGCCGCGATAGGCTTCGAAAGCGATGCCGTGCCTTGGATGCGGTGGCATGGAAAGAACTGGCGCACCTGTCCGCGCGGTCGCCTTGCGAGAAAATTCCTGCTCGCGCACGACATTGCCCATGGCTTCGACAAGGCTACGGGTATCAAACGCCTTCGCCGCACGATCGGCCACCACGCGTCCGTCTTTCATCACCACGATACGGTCGCAGGTGGACAGGATTTCGCCGAGGATATGCGAGATCAAAAGCACCGAGCCGCCTTCGTTAATAAAGGTTCGGATGTAGGCCATCAGCTGGGCGGCGAGACCGGCATCCAGCGAGGAGGTCGGTTCGTCGAGAATGACGAGCTTTGGCCTCTGGTTCCGCCCGGCAAAACTGATGGCGATTTCGACCATCTGCCGCTCTGCAATTGAAAGGTCATCGACGGTGCTGTCGCAATCGATGGCGTGGCCGGGAAAAATCTTCTGCAATTGGCTGCGGACGAGGCTTGCGGCGCGGCTGCGCCAGTTCCAGCCATTCAGTTCCGCATGCATGATGCGGGCGTTTTCATTCACGGTAAGGTTGGGGCAGAGCGACAATTCCTGGAAAACGCAACGCACGCCATTTGCGCGGGCTGCCGAAATGCCGTGGACGGGGTGGCCACCATAGGTGAGCGTGCCCTCATGCGGAGAAAGCGCGCCATTGATGACGTTGACGATGGTCGATTTGCCGGCGCCGTTATGGCCGACAAGCCCGACGCATTCGCCGGCATGGATGACGAGGTCGGCGCCATCGAGTGCTTTTACGGCGCCGAATGTTACCTTGATGGCACGGGCCGCCACCACCTCTTCGCGTTTCAGGGGTTCTGTCATGCGATCGCTGTCGTTGTTCTGTCGCAAGGGTGTGCCGGGGAGGAAGGACATTCGCCTTCACCCCGGCAGCGTCGAGATGGCGTTATTTGCCAGTGATGACCTTCTGGGCATCCTCAAGCGAATATTCGACATTCGCCACACCACCCTTCTGGGTACTCTTCAGGTTGTCTTCCAGATTGTCCTGATCGATGCGCAAGAAGGGCACGACGAGGTCCTTCTTGACTTCCTTGCCATCCAGAATCTGCTGGGCGACCCAGAAGGCGAGCGTCGAGACGCCGGGGGCGATGGAGACTGACATGGTCTCGTAACCATCCTTGTCCTTCTGGCTTTTCCACCACACGAGTTCGTCCTCGCGGTTGCCCATGACGATGGTCGGGGTCGGGCGCTTGGCGGCGGCGAAAGCCTGTGCGGCGCCGTAACCATCGCCGCCCTGCGTCACGACGGCGGCCACTTCCGGCAGGCTCGGCAGAACGCCGGCGACGGCACGCTGGGCAACGTCCTGCGCCCAGTCGCCGTTGACTGAGCCGACGACCTTGAACTGCGGGTTCTTCTTCACGCCGGCTTCGATACCCGCGTGGATTTCGTCATCGACGGAAACGCCGGCAAGGCCACGAATTTCCAGAAGGTTGCCGCCCTTGGGCAGTTTATTGGCGAGATAGTCTATCTGGCTTTCACCCATGGCCTTGAAATCAACGGCGATACGCCAGGCGCAGGGTTCGGTCACGATGCCATCGAAGGAAACGACGGTGATGCCAGCATCACAGGCTTCCTTGATGGCGCCGTTGAGCGCAGTCGGCGAAGCGGCGTTGATGACGATCGCATCATAACCCTGCAGGATCATGTTCTGGATCTGGCCTGCCTGTTCGGTCGCCTGGTTTTCTGCAGTGGTGAACGGATCGGCAGCTGCGACCACACCCTTGGAAACGGCGTCCTTGGTAATCTTGTCCCAGCTGGTCAGCATCGCCTGACGCCAGGAATTGCCGGCGTAATTGTTAGACAGTGCAATTTTCTTGGACGACGTATCGGCGAAGGCCGTGCCGCCAAAGCAAGCAAAGACGACCGATGCCGCCAGCATCATTCTGATGGTCATGATTTCCTCCCAAAAATCTGAAAAATATCTTCGGGCCGCTCCTCGACGGTTGTCCGCAGATAATTATTGCCCTGAGCCCCTCTTGCTCATTAAATCGAGAATGGACGAGAATTATCACGTTGTATAGGCGCATACGAGCACCGCTTTTGCGGGAGCACGTCAGCGATCTGCGGGTTCCCGCAGGACAAGCTGAAAAAGCTGGCGCTAAATGACGGGAAGGACTGGGAGGAGGTCCAAAACAATGCTCGATCTGGGGCGGAATGCGCTGTTCGACCGCTATCTCGGCATTTCAAGGCTGCTGGCAGGTCAGCTCGATTTCAACGCGATCATTCAGGCGGTGGCCGAGGAGATCCGGCACATCATTCCGCATGACCATCTCGATGTTTGCATCAAGATGGTGCATGGCAAATACCACATTGCCTACGAGAGCGGCCTTGAAACCGCCTGGAGCCGGCAGCCGCCGGCGCTCTTGAGCGGCAGCCCGATCCGTACGCTTTTAGCCGGCGAAGTGGACTTCCTACTGGCTGACGACGCCTGCAGCGATCCGCGGTTTCATTTCGAAGGCGCCTTTTCCAGCCCGATCATCGAGCTTTCGCTGCGCAGTCGCGTGCATGTTCCTCTCAAGGCGCAGGGCGATGTGATCGGGGCGCTGAGCTGTTCGTCGCGGCGGGCTGGCAGCTACGGCATGGCGGATGTCGAAAAGGCGCGTGCTGTCGCCGATCTGCTGGCACCCTATTTCTTCGCGCTTCGTGCCGCCGAGCAGGCGAAGCTTTCGGCCGTGATCGAAACCGAGGCGCGGGCACGAGAGGAGGGCTTGCGGCTGGGTGCACTGAAACTTACCGAGGCGCTGGAGGCTGAACGCCAGCGCATCGGGATGGATCTTCACGACCAGACGCTTGCGGACCTGACACGCTTGACCCGTCGCATCGAGCGGCTGACCGGGGAGGGGACGATACAAGGTGACGCGCTGGAACCGTTTTGTCGCGCCTTGCAGCGATGCATGCATGACCTGCGTCAGATCATCGAGGAGGCCAAGCCGACAGTGTTGCAGCTTTTCGGCGTGGCAGAAGCGATCGAAAACCATCTGGAGCGATCGGTGCGGGAAAGTGGGTTGCCGGTACGGTGGCGGGTGATCGATCTTGCCGGCGATGCGCTTGTCGATCTCGACCGGACCGTTGCGACCGCGCTGTTTCGGATCGTTCAGGAGGCGGTCAACAACGCCATCCGTCATGGACAACCGGATATGGTGACGGTGACCTTGCGGGCCGACGACGGCGCGGTTTCGCTTGAAGTCAGCGATGATGGAAACGGGCTGATATCCTCGCATGATCTGCCGGGACGCGGCATCGACAATATGAAGACACGGGCAAGGCTGATCTCGGCGCGATTGGAGATGGCGGCAAACCCTGGCGGGCAGGGAACGATGGTGAAGGTGACGCTCCCGTTGAAACGTGCATTGAGGACGGAGGCTGCGGAATGAAGGTGCTGATCATCGAGGATGATGCGCTGCATCGCTCCTATCTGCATGAAGCGGTGCGCTCGGCGCTGCCGGAATGCGATGCGGTGATGGAAAGCGAAAATGGTCGGCTGGGCGAGATCGATGCGCGAAAACTGCGCGCCGAATTTGTGGTGATGGACCTGCAGATGAACGATCGCAACGGCATCGAGGCCGCGCGAACCATCTGGCGGGAAAGGCCGGATACGAAAATTCTGTTTTGGTCCAATTATTCCGACGAGGCCTATGTGCGCGGTGTTTCACGGATCGTCCCGGGAGGGGCGACCTACGGCTATGTGCTGAAATCCACATCCGATGAGCGCCTGAAACTTGCTTTGCGCAGCGTTTTTCTGGAATCGCAATGCGTGATCGACCGCGAAGTACGCGGCATCCAGCAGAAGGGCATGGGGGCCGGGCACGGGTTGAGCGATGCCGAATACGAGATTCTGGTCGATGTTGCGCTGGGGCTTACCGACAAGACCATCGCTAGCCGCAAAAAGCTGTCGCTGCGTACCGTTCAGAACCGTCTGCAGCAGCTCTATGAAAAACTCGACGTCTATCAGGAAGCGGGCGACGATGAGAGCCGCTACAATCTTCGCACGCGTGCAGTTGCTGTCGCACTCATGCGCCGTGTACTCAATGCCAGCGCGGTAGAGCGGGCCGAACGCGACCTGCAGGATGACGCAGACTGCTGATCGGGCGATCTCAAGGGTAATACCCATACGGGACCCAGGCGAAGCCTCGCGTGGATCGCTAAACGTCGGGCTTTGGAGATGTAGCCAGCTGAATCCGGAACGATGTGTCTCTCCAAGAGTTCTCTCATCAAGCGGATCGTTAAACGGTTTGACAATGGACTTCCCCGGCGGATGACCGGGTAGCAACTTGGAAGACCGTGCGTGCCCGCTCGATACAGGAGATCCAATTATGGGTTCCACAGCTGATAAAGTTTCCGGCAATGCGAATGTAATGACCGGCAAGGCGAAGCAGGCCTTCGGCGACGCCACCGACAACGACAAGCTTCAGGCAAAGGGTGCTGCCCAAGAAGCAAAGGGTGATGCACAGCAGGCCAAGGGTGAAGCCAAGGCCGCGGTGAAAAAGGTCGTCGACAAGACTTGATCGTTCCCGCATTAAAATGAGAGATGGCCCGCAATGCGGGCCATTTTTATGTCAGGCTGGCGAAGCCTCGGCAGCATCGGGACCGCCAGCGGGCTCGCCGGCCGGCTTCGCTGCCGCTCTTGAAGGACTATCGTGTCTACTGCCGGATTGCCTTTGACGCTGGACGTCGTTGGCTGAATTGTCGCGGGTCTCCTGCGTCGGGCTTTGCTTTGTGTGACGCGCTCCCTCGGTGTCCGCATCGCCGGTAGACGGCAGATGCAGAAAGACCTCGCGCTTCTCGCGTTCGGCTAAGGCCTCGACGTTCGCTTGCCAGAACGCTTCCGAATCCATCGGGTCCATATCCCATTCGCGAATTTTGACAAAGTTGTCGTCCACTTTCGCCAGCCGTCGGCCACCTAATTCCAGATATCGCATAGCCGTATCGTAAGATGGTGTCTGCAGATTATCGTCGGCGAGCGGCTGTGGGTCATGATTGTCCGTTTTGCCCAGGATTTGGAGGAGGGAGTCATGCTCGGGTTTGCCGACGCTGACTTCGAGAAACTGATCTATGGTGCTCCTGGTCTCATGTCCGCCAGACGATGCATTCGGTCTGTGAAGAACCATCGCCTCACCGGTCGATGGGTCCGTCTCAAGCAACCAGCTGTCTCCATTGGCGCTGCGCGAGAACGTTTGGCCGTCAGTCATATTCCGGCTTCCTTATTGGTGAGAGTTGCCCCAACAGGATGCTGGCGACAAAGGCAACGCAGTGCTGCGTTTGACGTGCTTAGGTCCGACGGCAGCATGAACGCTTGGTTGGCCGCTCTTTCGATAGTCTACGATGTTAGATTTACGCGAGTTGCAGCGGCACACAAGCTAAACAGCCGGCGGACGCCGATTGTTCCGGTCGTTCACTAGAGGAGCCGTGCTGCCCCCCACTACGACAAATTCCGCGATGATCTCGTCGATCAGAGCTCAAGCTGGCACCAGCAAAGGGAATGTCCATGTCCAGGACAAGATAGATCGACGCCGACATGAGACCGGCAGAGACGACCAACACGCCTGCTATCAATGGGTCGATTGGGTGATACCCATCGGTCGGTCGGATCATGGCGAGATGATCTCCAATAGTTGCAAGTCGTTGCTCAGCCAATCTAGAGCCCGGTGCTTTTTTGGTACGCTCGGGCGCATGGATTGCCGCGACCAATAGTCTTTCAGGCTTTGCCGTGCTGGGACAACACCCAAGCCATACGTCCGCAAGCTACGATCAAGAAGGATAATCTGGGTGCGTAGGAATGAACATTACGGTCAATCGTTTCATAGGTCGCCCTCGACGAATTGATCATCAGTCCGAACACCAGCGACGTCATAATCGCAAAAATATTCGCGATCAGCCCGACGATCGTTTTGTCTCGTCGTCTCCATGGTGAGCCCGAAGCCGCGGGTAAAGCCACATGACACCGAACGCCGCACTGATCAAAATGAAAAACACCGCAACTGAACCGATGATTTCTTCCAATGACAGCTATCCTTGGTAGCGAAAGCACGTTCGCGACATTGCGCAGCGTCCATGCAGTTTTCAGAACCCATCGGTGTCCAAAGCTGGCCTCCCAGAATTGAACATAATAGTTGGGGTCAGAACATGATTAGCGCGGATCTTACGTTTAGGTGAGAAAACGATGATCAAGATCTATATTCCTTCCAGAAATGAACGTTGCTGATGTATTTTCCAACTGGAACCTCATGGTTGGTGCAGGCGGCAAGACTGCGGAAAACATGGGCAATCTCGGCTAGCGTCTGATTTCGCGCCGATCTTGTTCTGACCCCTTTGCTTAGTGGCTAAAGATTTCTGCGCACTTTCCGCTCCAATGCTATTTTCTGTTGCTGGCTTGGTGCTCTTCTTGGCGAGGACGCTCAGCTGGGAAACAAGATAAGCTTCTATGCTTGTCGGCCCTTTGCGCGATCGCCGCGCATGTTCTCCCACATGGAGATATTTCGCTCGCTGGCCAGCAGGTCTTGCAGCGCTTCGTGCCACGCCGCGCGATAGGGCCGGGCGAGCTGCACCTTCAGAACGTCCTCGTGGCTTTGCCAGCTTTCGTGCAGCATGAAGCGGTTCTCGTCTGCCGGATCCACAAGCAGCGCCGCGTCGACAAACATCTCCTCGTGGGTCATGGCGTCCAGGACGCCGTTCAACAGATCGAGGAAGCGCACCCGCTCCTCAGGCTTCACAGCGAATTCGATAAGATAGGTGATGCTCATCGGTTGCTCCATGAAGTCTCAAGTTGCATCAGCGCCGACCGCGTCTCGGGATCGGCGGGGTAGAAAGATTCGAGCGCCAGTTCAGAGAGGGTGACGCTTGTGGCGGTGCTAAATACGGTCGTTGCCGAGATGAACCGCAGTACCTGCTCGATTCCAGGCATACGCAGTTCCAGCGGCACGGCGAGAAGCGAGTGGCGGGACTGCGCTTTCGGGGCACCCGAGGCCGGATAGGCAGAGAGTTCTCTGAAGAGGTCGGACAGGAAGGGATCACCAGATCCCTCGATCTGGACCTGCAGCCGTTCCAGCACATGCTGGCGCCACTCCGCCAGGTTGACGATGTGGCGCGAAAGCCCCTGCGGATGGAGGCTCAGCCGCAGCACGTTGAGCGGCGGTTTCAGCATCACCGTTTCAATGCCCTCGAACAGAGCGCTTGCGGCCCTGTTCGCCTGCACCAGCGTCCACCGGCTATCGATGGCAACCGCGGGGAAAGGGTCGTGGCCATCAAGAATCGACGCTACCGTTTCTCGTATCCCCGACATTTCAGGCGCATCGAATGAGGTCTCTGCGTAAGCCGGCGCATAACCGGCTGAGAGCATCAGTCGGTTGCGGGCACGAAATGGCATGGCAAGCCGCTCCGCCAGTATCAGAAGCAGATCGCGGCTCGGCGAGGAGCGCCCGCTTTCCACGAAGCTCAGATGCCGCGCGGAAATCTCCGCGTCAAGCGCGAGTTCGAGCTGGCTCATGCGGCGCTTCGCCCGCCATTCCCGCAGCACTGAGCCGACGGTGGCCTGAAGAGCGGGTGGGGTGGTCATGGTGATTGCTTCGGTCATACGGGAAATTTAGCAGAGGAGGAACGGAACGCGATTACCTCGGAGGTAATTGTTTCTTGGCTGTAGTCGCGCCAGCCTTGAGACCGTAACCGACGACAGGAGCACGACTATGACCGACCATTTCTCGATCGCAAACGCCTATATCGCCGTCTGGAACGAAGCTGACGACTCGATCCGCACACGGATGCTTTCGGAAAGCTGGGCGACAGGAGCCAGTTATGCCGATCCGCTGATGCAGGGGAAGGGGCCCGATGGAGTTTCGGTTATGATCGGTGCCGCGCGCATCCAGTTCCCCGGCCACCGTTTCGAGCTTTCCGGCAGGCCCGACGGTCACGGACCGTTCGTCCGCTTTTCCTGGAGCCTCGTATCACCAGAGGATGTGACCGTCGCCCGCGGAATGGACGTCGCGCGGCTCGACGATGCTGGCAGGGTGCAGGAGGTCATAGGGTTTCTCGAGCGGTAGATCCGGAGCGTTTTTCGGCGTCCGAATCCACAGGTGGCACGCTCTCCCCCATCACCAGCCGCCTTCGGGCGGCACGCGCTCATGCAGCCGTTCATCAGCTGTTTGACCGTCCGTCGGCATTGACGGTCGCTTCCAAAGTAGAGCTTTGTACGTCTGCCAGCTTGAACAGCAGTGTCGTTACCAGCTTGCTTGGATCAGGTTCGATAGAGGGATTGTTGTCGTGGACTTCGAGCCGGCACGCGAATAGCTCTCCGGCCGCCGTACTAGATGAATCCCATATCAGGGCCTTCTCTTTCGCCCATCCGATAAGCATGGCGGTGGCATCGTAAAGTCCCTCGTATGGGCCTGTGTATGCCATTCGGACATATCGTCCTCCGGGCAGTACGCCTTCGACCAGGCGGCCCGACAGAGGAATAGACTCATCCGTAGTCATGCCCGTCTCGATCTCGAGGCGCGGCATATCGATGAGGTTGAACTTGACGAACTCGACACCATCTGGAGCAACGCTTGCTCTCGCGAACGCATTAAACAGCTCATCGAAAGCTGGATCGACCTCCGCGGCGAACGGGATCACAACGGGCAGCCGAACAGCGACATATCGCTGTGGCTCACGTTCCACCATTTCCGGCATCGTTAGCATAAGCCTCTCCTGTTCTCCTCTTCAAGACGTTCGGAACATGATGGCTCCGACAGGCCTGCCTTATATTTGTAGGCAACCCACCTCCGCCTCCTCGGGGGCGGCTGAGGGTGGTTTATGGCCATATTGCTGAACCGCCCAGAGGCGGCCGTGCTTGACGATGGAGCCACAGAAAGTTAGCTTTGTCCTGTCTGAAACAGGTTAGGCTCGGGAAGGTTGGCCCGGCCCCCACAATGTGGGTCCTTCCGCTCCTATCTAGCGGCCCAAGACTACGACGGCATGAGCATGGTGCACATGCCGAGTGTAGGAGTATGGGCATGAAAGCTAGAGTATCAGTGTTGACGCTGGGCGTTTCTGATCTGGAAAAATCAGTTTCATTCTACCGCGATGGTCTTGGGCTACCGACTGAAGGGATTATAGGACGAGAGTTCGAGCATGGCGCGGTCGCGTTCTTCGATCTAGCTGGAGGTTTGAAGCTGGCTCTTTGGTCGCTGAGCGACGTTGCACATGACACCGGGCTGCCGTTACAGCCGCCTGGCTCCACTTCCTTCACGATTGGCCACAATGTCTCGACGATAGGGGAGGTCGATGAGGTGATGGACGCCGCAGAGCGGGCCGGAGCCGAGATCGTGAAGTCCCCCGTGTCCACCTTTTACGGCGGCTACGCTGGCTACTTCCGCGATCCCGACGGGCATTTATGGGATGTGGTCTGGAACCCTCATCTGCCCCCTATACCGGACTAAGCTCTACGAACGGCGCGCCGACGCCGGGAGGTGGACGCGGGAACCTGACATTGGCTATTCGGCTTCGAAACGGTTGCGCAGGTAGTGGATCGCCTCTGAAACGGAATCTGTGCTCTCAAACCAGCATCGATTGCTGAGCGGAGATGCCCGCCGTCGCGCCCTGCCACGTTGCAGTGGTGACAGATGGGATGCCAGGATTAGCAAGGTCACCGGCGGCGTAGATGCCTGGCATGCTGGTTTCACGGCGCTCGTCGGTCTTGAGGACGATGCCGGTTGGCGTAGTGACCGTGGCGAGGCCTAGTGGGTCATGGAGGCTGGCCGACGGCTTATTGCGCGGATGCGCGAACAAAATGTCAACAGCGACATCAGGGCCGGTATCCAACTTGATGGTTGGCCCATGGCTGCCCTGACGTGCGATTTCGGTGATCCGGCCGTCAACGAGAGGTACTTGCCGGCCCGCTAGATCGGTCCTTATTTCGGGAGTGATATCGTGGCCATTGCCGAATACGGTTAACCTGGCGGTCCAGTCGTGAAACAGCCTGACCTGATTCATCGACTGCGGGCCGGACCACACGAGGCCCCAATGCTGGTCAGCAACTTCGAAGCCGTCGCAATACGGGCATGGTATGACGGATGTGCCCCAACTCTCGGCAAAACCCTTAACATCGGGCATTTGGTCTACAACGCCATAGCTTAGGATTAGGCGGCGCGCACTGAGGGTTTCACCGTCGTCAGTGACTACGGAGAAGTTGTCGATGTTGCCGGAGATGCTGTCGGCTCGGGCATTGACAAATTTGATCGCGGGATAGCGCGCGAGTTGCTGCCGCGCCTCGGCCAAGATCGCGGATGGTGGTTTGTCGTCGTGACCGAGGACACCGTGCGAGCGGCCAGCAAAGCGGTTGCGTTGAAGGCCAGTGTCGAGAACGATGACGTCACGGCGCGCACGGCCAAGCTGCAGGGCGGCAGCGAGGCCAGCGAAGCTACCGCCGATGATGATGACCTGATTCATTTTGATGTGCTCCGTGTTGCGGATGGAGGGGGCTGGATTGGATTTTGCGTTGGCCCAAGTAGAAGTGACGCCAACTGCGGAAACCGCGGCCATCTTCAGCAGTGTTCGTCGTTGCATGGCACCCTCGTGCTTAGATCGGCGCGATATGACTTGCATATTTACGATACTAAAGGGTATCATAATTGCGAATAACGATACTGTCAAGGATCGCAATAGCTATGAGTAGAGACGTTCAAAATCGACGCGGTCGGCCGGCCAACGAAGCACTTAGACAAACGGTTGTCGACGCGGCGTGCGAACTGTTTGAGGAACTTGGGTTTCATGCAGCGACGTTGGATAAAGTCGCCCAGCGCGCGAAGATATCCAAACTCAGCATATACAAACACTTCGAGAACAAGGAGGCGCTGTTTGGCGCAGCCTTCGAGGCCCGCTGTCAGCAGTTGGTGCCGCAGAAGCTTTTTGAGGGCATCAATGGTTCAGCCGAGGATCAACTCATGGCAGCGGGATCGTCACTGCTTCGGACGCTTTTGCGCCCAGAGGTCCGTAATGTCGAAGTCATGGTCACGGCCGACACGCCAAACCAGAAGTCGTTGAGCAAGGTCCATTACGAAGCAGGCCCCGCCCACATCATTAAGCAAATCGAGAGCCTGTTGCGTCGGTTACATGCAAAGGCACTTCTGAATGTGCCCGATCCGCTCCGGTCCGCCCGCTTGTTTGCAGCACTTTTCAAGGGCTCTGATCTCCTGATTATTGCTCGCTTCGAGGAGGCGATAGCAGACGACGACAACGAGATCGCATCCTACTGTCGGTCAGCCGTCGCCATGTTTATCGCTGCGCACAGGGGCAGCAATAATGCGGCTGAGTGACCTGGTCGAGACGCTTGCTTGGGATTTTGGCGGCATACGCTGAGGCGCCGTGACGGCTTGTGCGCCTGCCAGCGTACTTACAGTAGTCGAGTTGCCCGGCTACTTCGCCGCTTTGCATTGTTGTAATAGCTCGACGCCTGCTGCACTGATCGATGACGAGACTGCTCCATCGCCTCGGGGAGCGGGATGCCGCGATTTATGGCCTCGGTTAGGTATCCTGACCGGAGCCTATGTGCCGCAAACTCCCCCGGCTCCAGACCGGCCAGCGCCGCCCGCTTCGACACATTCCCCCAACGGTCGATCTTTCGAAACAATGAACCCTTGTCGGTCTTCGCCATCTTATCCAGGCATTCAGCGCTTCAACGGGCCGATCGGTGAAATAGGCGACATCATCATGATCGGCACCGGACGTTTTGGTGCGGCCGAGATGAACGGCGAGCGAGGGGAGGGGAGTGCCGACCTCAACAATCGGCGCCTCGACTGTCAGCTGCTCTCTACCAAATCCGGCGATTTCGCTGCGTCGCGCCCGCTTGACGCGAAAGCGACCATCAGGATCGCCCGGTCACGAACATCGCGCAGACTGTCGTTCGCATAGGTGGCCAGCATTTTGGCCAGCACATCACCGGTGACAGCCTTGGCGCTCATGCGTTTTCTGGGCGGCGGCGTGGCCCGGACGGTAAGGCGGACGGCCGACTAGAGGGCGGGGGAGGCAAACGCGCTGGTCAGCCCGCGCTAATTCGTTTGGGTCGACCATGTGGCCAGCCGCCGGCGCACCGCGTCAGGCGCATGCGGGCCGGTCACCTTCAGAAACAGCTGACCGCGCAGGTCTCGCCAAACTCTGCCAGCATCCCATGCTTCGGATCATTTTCACGTTTTGCCGGATCCCACGGATGATGCGCGCCAAACTTCAGCAGCAGCGCTTCAGGTGCTGGCCACGGAAGTGGGTTTCCGGTGGCCGCCAGCGACCAGGCGTTCAGATAAGCGAGATCGGCCGTGAGGGGGCGAAGCGTGTTTGCACCCATGCCTTCGTTGACCAGATGGCGCAGCGTTTCGACATCCTGATCGGTCAAGAGCTCTGCAAGCTCATCGCGGCGCTCCATCGGCAGGACGGAAGCGATCGTATCAAGTTCCTGGGCGCGGCGATCGACGGCACTCATTTAGGCAGTCCATGTTCGCCGTAGAAATCTTCAGGGTTTGAGCTTGCGCCGGGCGGAACGCCGGCGCCTCCTTCCTCCGCGAGCGCCCAGACGTCATCCATAGTTCCTTTAGGTTTTGGATCGCGGTCAGCTCTGCAGCCGGTTTTCCCGCACGGTAGATCAGCACGTCATCACCGCGGAGCGCGAGCTCGATCAATTCCTAGAACAGCTCAGCGGGTTCATCGACATCAACGAAAATACGCATTCTCTTTCCCTCACCGCGCTGTTCGCTATACGTGCAGGCAAGAACGAGCGATCGAAGAGTCTCCAAGAATTTGGCGCATACCAGGATGCCTCCGTCCGCGATCCGGTGATCACCACCAAGAACGGCCGGCCGCGCACGGTGCTGATCGCCTATGAGGATTACTTGCGGCTGACAAGGCGCGACCGGCGCGTCAGACTGACGAGCGCGCTCGGGGGCGACTATTCCGCCGCGATCGAGGCTTCGGAGATGGACGGGTCGCTTGTTCATCTCAATGCCGAGTTGCTGACGGGCAAGGCATGCTGCCGCTGAGCCTAAAGTCGGTTGGGTGTTTTGCTAGTCGTAGCTCCAATGTCAGCCCATGGGCGGCAAGCTTTCGCGATCTTGATCGGTTGGCGCAAAGCTGACGATGCCGAACGTCAGGTCGAAACATCTATTGAACCTGAGTGGGCGTTCAAACCATGAGGGTGCGTGCGCTTGGATGCAGGCCATCCGATGAGTCAGTCGCTCCTCCGCGGATCGTTTGCGCCTTCGCAAAACGTTGCTTCTTCTTGGAACGCGAGACGGACGGCTTTCCATATCGAAGATGACATTGAAACATAGGTGCCGACTACGTCTGCTAAGAAAGATAAACTTCGCAAGGCGTCTTGAATGTATGCGTATAATTCATTAAAAACTCTCATGGAATGAATTATTATATTGCGGGACCTGTGCATCATGGATCGCGACGTCTATTCCTACTCCGACAGCAGCAACGCAGAAGCAAAACACGATCTCGAAATATTTGTCCACTTGGCGGAGAATAAGGATGCTGTGCGGTGGCGGGAGGCCTGGCGTAACGGAAGCCTGGTGGGTTTCAACGACGAAACACCCTACAGCTACGGCCGCGCCAACGCATTGGGATGTCGTGTCAAATTTTCAGAGTCGATAAAAGAAACGGTTTTTCAGAGGGCCAGTCGGTTTCTGTTTAGGGGAGTGCTCGGCTTCGATCTCGTCCATGCTTGGCGCCAGCGCGCTCACTTCAAGCAGGCCGACGTGATATGGACGCACACGGAATCGCAGTATTTTGCTGTTGCAGCCGTCAAGATACTGATGGGCGGCAGTGCGAAGATATTGGGGCAGTCGGTGTGGCTGTTCGACAAATGGAATAAGCTTTCCTTCCCTCGAAGGATGTTTTACTCGGCGCTTATCAAGAGAATCGACGTGTTGACGTTTCACTCCAGTCTCAATCTTGCAGTCGCCCGCCGGGCTTTCCCGTCAGCGGACCTGCGGCTGGTGCCTTTCGGAATTCCTCATGAGGTGTTCATTGCGCCGCATATGAGGGAACACGATGAAGTCCGGGTGCTGTCGCTCGGCAACGATCGCCACCGAGACTGGCTCACCTTCATCGAGGCGGTGAGCAACAGGCCTGGAATCTCCGCGAAGATCTTGTCTGGTACCTTGTCGAAACGGCACGTTGCAAACAGCAAAAATATCGCGCTTTCTTCGGCAAAAACGAACGAGGAATTAAAAGCTGCATTTGCGTGGGCGACTGTTGTGTGCATACCGCTGAAGGAAAATCTTCATGCCAGCGGCATTACGGCGATACAAGAAGCCGTGCTTTCGGGCGTCCCCGCGGTGGCCAGTGACACAGGTGGGCTCCAACTCTATTTCGCCAAAGATGAAGTTCGATATGTTAAAGCAAACGACCCGGCTGCGCTCTTGACAGCGCTGCTCGACGTCGGCCACGCCCCCTTGGAAGCATTTGAGATGGCCCAAAGAGCACAAACCAGATTGGCAAGACCGCCATTGATTGGAGCCGCCGAATACATTCGTCATCATGTCGATATCAGCCACGAGCTTCTCTCCGCAAAACCGGCAAGAACATGACAGTCAAACGGGTTTTCGCCACGAGCTGACGACAGAGCCAGTTGCCGCGAGAGCCAGTCGCCGCGGCGGACATCGACGCATGTTGCTTGCGGTCGTCCCAACGCTGCGACATTAGACGGACGGCATCACGACCACTGTGGTCGCGGGGAGGTGGGGACAGATTGAGGGCATTTCACTGGCCGAGCCGCCAAAGACCAAGCCCGATAAAATGCCGCGAAACGCCTTTACCGCTTCCGACGAACCTGAATAAGGTGCGTATCTCTCAAGCAAAAATCCTTCAAATTTGAGGAGGCGCAGCCTTTCGCGGGCAATTCTGCATTGCAGCCGTAAATAATCTTGATCAGCCCGGCGAGATGACCGCAGAGTAAACTCTGAGGAATAACTTGGTGCCGGCGCCGAATGTTGTCGCACCCCTGAGAACTGAAATTCTGGTGTGAATGCGACTGCCAGTGGGCCTGGCCAAGTGCGTGAGGTATGACTTGGTTGGCCTGCATCAGGCTGGGGGCCTTACCGAAAGGAAATAACAACCGGGCGGTCACTCAAAACGACACCGAAGCGATCGACATCCTTCAGCGATCGTATCTCTTTGGCCCCAATCGCCGTATCATGAATTTTGACCATGGAAGCGACCTTCCCCAGCTTGACTTCAATATTCTCCTCGCCGCCAAGCCGCTCCGCCCACAAAACCAGCTGAAACGTGCCGTCGCTTTTTTGAAGCAAGAGATCATGCACGGTATCAGGCTTCATCTCTATGGAGTAATCGAATTTTTCGTAGGTCTGTCGCCGGCCATTGTCATTGAGGATTCCCATAAGATTGCGCAGATAAACCGCAGCCTTGCGCGGGGTATAATCAGCGCGGAAAAATCCGAACTGTTGGTTGCCGCCTTCGTCTTCACGGTCGCGTAAAAGGTAAACTGATGTGAACGCGTATCCACGAGCGAATTGCGACAGGAAGATGTTGACCAAATGGGAGGCATGCATGTCTTCGGTGATTTTTTCGCCGATAGGCACGCCGGTCTCCGTCGTGACGCGTGGCAATGTTTTAAGTTGTTCGTTTGTGTAGCCCTTGAAATGTTTGGCCCAGGTCAATCCAAAGTTCCCATAAAGGCCGTCTACCGCAGAATCCTCGCTAGGGTCTGACGCGTTCCACGTCTTGTTGTTGGCAGGATGTGGCGAGTTTGGATGATAAATGTAGTTGTGGACGTTGGCAAAATCAGCATAGCGCGTGCCTGGCGGCATCAAAGTGCCGCTACCTTGCGGGATCTCGAGAAACTGCAGTCCGGCATTGTCGACCTGCGCTCCCGGCTCTGAAATGGACCAGACTGGATATTTTGCAAGGACCGGATCCGACTTGACGCGAGCATATAGCTCCGCCTGTAGCTTCGCGACCGGTAACCACGACCCGCCGCGGCCTCCCTCTTCACCCTTGTAATTGACACCCCAATTGTTAGGCTCGTTGTTGCCCTCAAAGGCAAGGAGTGCACCATTCATAGCCAAGATGCGCCCCGTACGAAGCAATTTCTCAAGATCATTGCCACCACTGACCAGGCCCCAAGCAATTTTGGCGCCGGTGGCCCGGTGAATTGTCAGATATGTCTCGACCGTCGTCGGCCCTTGCTCTGTCAAACCTTCAATGCCGCCACGCAGCCAGCGAAAGCCGACATAACGCAGCATTCCGATCGTGCCTTCAAGCGACTGGCCTCGATCTGGAAGTGTCGACACGATGCCGACACTGTCGAGAAACTCTTGCGTCGGTCGGGCCGTCACGGGCTGGGCTCGAACCGACGCCGGCTGCACCAAAGCCGCGAGATGAAGAACTGCCAATGCCATGTAAGCGGCCTTGAGTCTTGCAAGCATCACGGTGTCTCCATCGCTGTCGGTTGCATCTGGTTCAATCTATCGTTCAGTCGGACATCTGCCGATCGTTCATAAGGCTGAAGCGAAAGGCTCGGGAGATAATGATCTTGGTCATTTTTGTGTCGCTCAGCCGGCAAGGACTTTCTGGATGCTTTCTTCATGCCAGCGGATGCGACCCAGCCCCAGTCGGAAACGGACCTCCTCACGCGTGGATCGCAGCTTGTAGACGCAGTAGCGAAGAAAAGAGATCTTTCGCACAAAGGGGGCAAGACATGGATTGGACTGAAGAGCCTTTCGGTAGACCTGCACTTCTTTGTTCGTCCATGGAAAGAAGCGTCCATCCCAAGGTTTAGGGTGTGCCATGAAGTGCACGATCGTCGGTTTGTCGTTTCCGACGAGATGAAGGAATTGTTTGGGAAAGTTCCACCGGTTCGAAATCAGGACGAGGCCGTCACCCACAACAGCATTCAACGCACCTTGATCATGAAGATCACCGCCATTGGCGAGAAAATAGTCAAATGCGGCGTGACCGATCCATGCGCGTCGGTCAAATTTGAAAACTCCGGAGTTGAACACCACAGACCGATCGAGTCTGTCGAAATCTGCAACTAATGAGAGATAGTCTAGCGCGGCATACAGCTCAAACGGTCGAACCTCGAGGTTTTCCAGGTAGCTCAAGTTGCCGCTGATCTGTGTATCTCCATCTATGTAAATGACATAGTGGTAGTGCTGCGGCAAAACATCAGACAAAAGCAGACATCCCATCGCCGAAACGGTAACCCTGTGTGAAAAAGCGTCCGGATCGAGCTGCTCGAATTTTCCGCGAAGAAAACAGCTCGCGTCAATCAGGACAATACCGTGAACATCACAGAATTGCTGAGCAAATTTCTTATTCTGAATGGATTCTGATAGAACGATAACAATATCCGTAGTCGACTGCGTATGGGACCGGGCCTGTAGTGCGGAAACCGCTGTAGGAAAAAAATAAGCTTCATCCGAAACGTACACAATGCATTGTTTGTTCATGCCATGACGCTCCATCAGTGCGCAGTTTTACGACATATTTATTCGGATTTGAGTAAATTTAAGTATTGCAAGACTTAAGTTTGTTGTCCATAGCCCACCAGCCAAATCGTCACCAAACGTTTTTGGCCGGCCGTTCGTATCGACCAGTCCATCAGCCAGCATAATTTTAAGAGTTTGTCGGACTATGCCACGCCCAATCGCCCGCCCATCGGGATTGCTCGCCAGATACGCAAAACATCGATCGCGCAAGCCCACGCGCTTGTGAGATACCGAGCACACATTTGGGAAATAGGGCAGTGACAGCCTGAGCTGGCCACGAATTCATTTCTTCCGCCAGGCGCAGGCGCAGATTAATGCGTGTTGCTTCGGTTCGCCGAAGCGCTCACCGCACAAGTCATCCGGCGGATGGTAGCTTCAACCTGCCAGGCCTGGCCAAACCCAGCGAGGCCGATTAAAGGCTCACTAACCATAACGGGAATATCTATGGTAGCGACCCGCTGCGGCCTGTTGCGGGCAACACGTTGAGGCGCAATGGAGTGTTTCTTGAAAGTGGTCTACGCCATCCTGCCCGCACTCGGGGCGATATTGTCGGGCCGTGTCGTTGCTCCTGAACGCGCAGCGCCGGAGATCACGCTCCCGCTTCACTATTCGGAAAGCACCTGTATCGGCAGAGGTCAGCTCGAGGACCAGCGCTGCTGGGAGCGTTTGGTGAGGCGCACCTGAACCGGTGTATCAAGACAGGGCTCCAACAGAATCTTGACGTGCTTCAGGCGCCCGAGTCCATCCATGCGGCCGAGGCGCAGGTTGCCATCGCCGGCGCAATGCCTGGACTGCAGGCGGCCAGCACCTATACGATCAGCGGTACAAAAGCAGATGGTTCAGCGGATGACGTCTCGATCACGCGGACTGCCGACGGCGGCGTGAATGCCGGGTGGGTCCTTGATCTTTTCGGACGGTACAAACCTGTCAGACAATCCGCACTTGCACAGCTCGACGCATCCATCGCCGATTCAGATACGACGAACCTTGCATTGCTGTCAAAGGTCGCTTCAACCTCTGTCGATGTTCGCTTTTATCAGGTATGGCTCGAACTGACCCGCCAGAATATCGTCTTCCGTGGCCAGACCCTGGCGCTGACAAAGTTGCAGCTGCAGGCCGGCGCAGCGTCGCGTCTCGATGTTATTCAGGCAGTAGGTCTCGTCAATTCGTGCCTTGCGGAATTGCCCGAGCTGGAGACCCAGAGCCATCGAGCGGGCAATCATCTGGCCACCCTGCTTGGGCAACCCACATCCTCGCTCAGCTTTTATCTGCAAGCAGGCGGTAGGCAGCCAGTTCCCGTTTTTGAGGTGGATCATGGCGTCCCGGCGGATTTTTTGCGCCATCACCCCGACATACATGCGGCCGAACGTCGATTGGCGGGATCGGTGGCCGAGATCGTTGTTGCTCAGTCGCAGCTCTATCCCAGCATTGAACTTGGAGGCTCGGTCTTTGCTCGGCACTCGTCTATGGGAGGGCGCAAGACAACCATGCCTTGGCCTGGTCCTTCGGGCCACAACTTGTTTTGCCAATCTTTGACGGCGGCAGCCTGCAGGCCAATGTTGCGGCCTCGAGCTCGCGCAGCCGAGAAACTATCCGGTCTGGAAATCCACCGTATTGGCAGCAGTCGAGGAAGTGGAAAATGCACTCGTCGCCATGCATCGCGATCGCCGCACCGTCCAAGCATTGAAACCTGTCTTGTCGACGTTGCCGGAGGCGCTGACGCTGGCGATAGCAAGTTATACCGAAGGTGCTTCATCGCGGCTCGACGTGCTCGATGCTCAACGACAGGTGGCAACGGCAAACCTTGCTCAGGCCATTCGGCAGGTCGCGTTAGACTACATCGCTCTTAATGTTGCGACAGGCATTGGCGGCAGGCCATGGTCGCCAGCGACGTCAGCCATGAGTGCTTATATATGTTGAAGCTCAATAACGTTGGCTGAAGCGCGGCTTCGCCTCGAATTGCATTTCCGTTATCAACGGCGGAGAGGACAGCGTCTCGAGCGCAGCGCCGCGCCTGGCCAAAAAGGACGGGCGTTGGCGACATCGTTGGATTCACGCCGCGCGCGAAACTACTCAATAGTGCAGACACTCTGCACCATGCGCCTTTTTCTACACACATACTCTGTAAAGTTCCAAGTTCATCAACGGCGCTAAATAAACCTCTTGCTCACCTAAGGAAATTCTGATTGATTATTTGTTAACAAGTGAAATTCATCAATCCTCATATGCCGTCTTTGATGCGTCTCGTGAAACATAGACTCGCACGAACAATGGGTGTTTGTTGGCATGAAAGCAGTAATTCTTGCAGGCGGCCTGGGAACAAGACTTTCAGAAGAAACGACCATTCTCCCAAAGCCTCTCGTTGAGATTGGAGGTGAGCCTATAATCTGGCATATCATGAAAATATACGCCAAGCATGGCGTGAAGGATTTCATTATATGCTGCGGGTACAAAGGTCATCTTCTCAAGAAATTTTTCGAGGACTTCCGCATTCGGGGTTCCAGCGTGACGATTGACCTCGGTACATCCGAGGTCAGCTACCTTGATGCGCCGCAAGAAGATTGGCGTGTCACCCTGGCCGATACGGGGCTTGAAACAATGACCGGCGGTCGGTTGGCACGCATCCGGCATCTTCTCGGCAATGAGCCGTTTTTCATGACCTATGGTGATGGCGTTGGAGATATCGACGTCACCGCGCTACTAGCTTTTCACAAGGAGCATGGAAAGGCAGCGACCGTTACCGCCGTGCAGCCAACCGGACGGTTTGGTGCAATGTTTCTAACGGAAGCGGACCCTATGGTTCGCACGTTCAACGAGAAGCCGACTGGCGACGGCACCTGGATCAATGGCGGCTTTTTTGTCCTGGATCCATCGGTCCTCGACCTCATCGAAGACGACGAGGTTATGTGGGAAAGGGGCCCGATGAGGGATCTCACCCGCGACGAACAACTCGTTGCCTATCGCCATTACGGCTTCTGGCATCCAATGGACACGTTGCGGGACAAAATTGTCCTCAACGAAATGTGGGAAAACAAAGCGGCGCAGTGGAAAATTTGGTAGCCGGGAGGCTCCGATGCAATTCAGTTCACTCGATGGTTCCGATGCCAGACTTATTCATTTGAAGCGACATTCGGACAGCCGCGGCGATTTCGCGCGTGTTTGGTGCACCGGGATGTTTCAACAAGCCGGGCTGGATTTCCAACCTGTTCAGGGAAATACCTCGCTGACCAGACGGCGCGGCACGGTCAGGGGCATGCATTTTCAGCGTGCACCATTTGCCGATGCCAAGGTCGTTCGCTGCAGTAGCGGGCGCATACACGACGTTGTGGTTGATCTTCGTGAAGGATCGCCAAATTGCGGCCGTTCCTACCACAGCGAATTGGGCGACAATGATACAATGATGTTTATTCCGGCCGGTTTCGCTCATGGATTTCAGACACTTACCGATGACGTGATCGTCGAATATCTGATGGGGATCGAATATCATCCCGATTATTACGACGGAGCACGGCACGACGATCCACTTCTGCATATCCACTGGCCAGAGCCAATTACCGATCTTTCCGAGAGAGACGGGCAGTGGCGCAATTTGGCTGGCCGCATGCCGTGGCTGACGCAGGAGACTGCGTGATGGGCGACTGCACGGCAATCAGGCCCGTTGCGAACTGGCCGAGAGGAAGCGAAGCGTTCGACATGATGGCCGTGTTGCGCGAGCTCTTTCCCATAACCAGAAGCCTGACCGGGTATGGCGTGAGACAAACGCTTGCAGTCCTGCAGCGTTTCTTGCCCATCACGATCCATGAGGTCGCCACTGGCACGCAGGTCTTCGACTGGACCGTCCCGAAAGAATGGAACCTGCGCAGCGCGACAATCCGCGATTCCCGCGGTAGAACGCTTGTCGATGCCAAGGATAACAACCTTCATGTGCTGGGCTATAGCTGCCCGGTCACGGGGACCGTGTCACGCGATGAACTTGCCGCACATATACACACGCTTCCCGATCAGCCGGATGCTATCCCATACAGGACTTCATACTACGTCGAACAATGGGGTTTCTGTCTTCCCGATGCGCTGTGGAAGACAATGCACGACGAAAGCTATCATGTCGACATCGACAGTGATCTGTCGGACGGGTCATTGACCTATGGCGAGTTTTTCATCCCTGGTGACACGCAAGCCGAGATCCTCATCTCGGTGCATATCTGCCATCCTAGTCTCGCCAATGACAATCTATCAGGCATCGTCGTTGCCATGGGTCTCGCACTCGAGTGCTTGAGACAGCCGTCACGGCGGCTTGGTTTGCGCTTCCTGTTCCTGCCTGCGACCATCGGTGCAATCACTTGGCTTGCCCGCAATGAGGCCGCTCTGTCGAAGATTTCGCACGGCCTCGTCCTGACATGCATCGGCGATACCGGGCCATTTCACTACAAGCGCAGCAACACGGGGTCAGGCATCGATCGTGCTGTCGAGCACGTCTTGGCGCATGGCACGATCCCGTACCAGATGATGGACTTCTCGCCCTACGGATACGACGAGCGGCAGTATAATTCGCCCGGCATCAATCTGCCTGTGGGATGTTTCATGCGTGCGGTGCACGGAACGTTCACGCAATACCACACGTCGCTCGATAATTGCGACTTTGTCAAAGCGGGTGCGCTCGAAGAGTCGCTTCGCACCCTGAGCGCCGTGATCTGCGTGCTTGAAAACGATCGCGTCTTTTGCCGTGCCGATGGCCGCGGAGAACCGCAACTGGGACGTCGCGGTCTCTACCGCGCTACCGCCGGACAGAAAGAAGCGGGTGGTGTATCGCAAATGGACCTTCTTTGGGTGCTCAACCAGAGTGACGGAACACGGTCACTGCTTGATATCGCCGAACGCGCAAACGTTCCTTTCGAAAGACTGTACGCAGCGTCACGCCTTTGCGCGGATGCTGACCTACTCACGGAGGTTTTGTCATGACCGCATCGAGTATCGCTCTCCACTCACCTACACATGCGAGCGGGCGCATTTCCGCCTGCCGATCCTGCGGTTGCGACCATTTGGACACCGTGCTTGATCTGGGGATGCAGCCGTTGGCCAATGCCTTGCTCGAACCGGACAAGCTCGACGACCAGGAACCGCTGTTTCCCCTCGAAGTCGTTTTGTGTCACGGCTGCGGCTTGCTGCAGGTCAGCGAGGATGTGCCGCCGGAAATCCTGTTCGGTCAGGACTATCCGTATTTCTCCTCGTTTATCCCCGCCCTTCTTGTCCACAGTCGCGAACACGCACTGGACCTTATCGCCGAGCGTAACCTCGGGCCGGACGATCTCGTTGTCGAGATCGCCAGCAATGACGGCTATCTGCTTAAAAATTTCGTCGAGCATTCGATCCCTGTTTTCGGAATTGACCCGGCAAGCGGACCAGCACATGCAGCTATCAAAATCGGCGTTGACACGATGATCGACTTCTTCGGGGCAAGGGTTGCGACCCAATTGGCTTTGAATGGCACACGTGCCTCAGTCATGCTCGCCAATAATGTCCTCGCACATGTGAACGATATCAATGACTTCGTGGAAGGGTTCTCGATCCTTCTGGCAGATGACGGAATTGCTGAATTCGAATTCCCTTATGTCCGCGACCTTATGGATGCGTGTGCTTTCGACACAATTTACCACGAACATTTTTTCTACTATTCGTTGACTGCACTCGAGCCGCTGTTTGCACGGCACGGGCTGTTTGCCAACGACGCACGTCCGGTCTCGATTCATGGCGGGTCATTGCGACTGCGGGTGAGCAAGACCGAAGGCCGGAGCGAGAGACTTGAGGCGCTGCAGGCCGAGGAGCATGCACTCGGTCTGACGGATTATGACTGCTACCGAAATTTCGGCGCGCGGGTGAACAAACTGCGCGATGATCTTCGTACCGAACTGGAGGCAATTCGTGCCAACGGTAAGACGATCGCAGCCTATGGTGCGGCAGCAAAAGGGGCAACTTTCCTCAACTATGCAAGCTTGCCGTCAGGGACGATTTCCTACGTCGTCGATCGCAACACGCACAAGGTGGGTAAGTTCATGCCGGGAATACGACTGCCCATCCGGGATGTGTCTGAGTTGACCATTTCCGTGCCCGATTATCTCCTCATCCTGCCGTGGAATTTTGCCGATGAGATCGTCGAACAGGAAAAGGAATACCGCCGCCTCGGCGGCACATTCCTGCGTGCGGTGCCCGTTTTCCAGATGATCGAGGTGGCGTGATGGGATTTGCGCGGTCGACGAGGAACCTGGTGTTTACGCGGGTAGGAAAAACCTCACTTCATCGCCACTGGCTTGGGGAGGCCAAAAACACGCGCAACTGGATGCTGCAACTGAGCACTTACGATGACACAATTGTCGATCTCGAGGATGGTGATCTGGCGCTTCATTTCGACAAAGGAACCAAGTGGGACAGCATCTGCCGTTATATGCGAGCCAATCCGCAGGTCCTCGACGAATTTGATTACATCATGTTTCCCGACGACGACCTTATGTTCGAGCCAAATGGCATCTCGATGGCGTTTGATCTCGTCGACACCTATACCCTCGACATCGCCCAGCCGTCACTGCTGCCATCGAGCCACATATCCTACCCGGTCACCGCCCATGTTCCCGGTTACCGACTACGATACAGCAACTACGTCGAGCCGATGTGCCCGATAATCCGAACAGCCTACCTTCGCTCGCTGTTGCCCAGCATGGAGCGGTGGCCGACCGGTTGGGGACAGGATGACATATGGACCTTGCTGATGCCGCACCCGGCTTATCGGGCGGCGTTCCTGGATGCGGCTCCGATACTCCATACACGTCCGTTGCATACCGGCGCGGTTTACAAGACTTTCGAAAAACTTGGAATGGATCCACAGCGCGACCTTGAAGAGATCCGATCGTCCTACGCCGATGTGCCGCAGTCGAAATTGATCTACGGTGGCGTGACAAGCGGGGGGCGGCGCACCGGCAGGGTTGAGACCAATGCCCGCAATGGCCTGCATCTCTTACGCATCGCAACCGCGATGCGCAGTGGAAGCGATGCGATCAGGGTCGGCAGTGGCATGCTTTTGCGCATTGTCACGCGGCTGCACTACCAGCCAACCCAGATCAAGACTGTTGCACGCGCCGATCATACCACCATCGATCTCTTGACGACGTAACAAGCGGAGAGCCAACATGCGTATCGTGATAACAGGCAATATGGGATATGTAGGGCCCGTTGTCGCAGCTCACTTTCGTGAGTGTTTCCCGGATGCAGAGCTGATCGGCTTCGACAGCGCCCTCTTCGCACAGTGCCTGACCACCCCCGATGCCTTCCCCGAACGTGTTCTTGACAGGCAGGTGTTCGGCGACGTGAGGGAATTTCCAGCCGATCTTCTCACAAATACCGACGCGGTTGTGCACCTTGCGGCCCTGTCAAATGATCCGATCGGCGTTCGCTTTGAAAAGCAAACCGACGAGATCAACAATATTGCCAGCATCCGTATTGCCGCGGCGGCTGCAAAGGCGGGCGTCTCGAGCTTTGTCTTTGCGTCCAGCTGCAGCGTCTACGGTATGGCCGAAGGTGGCCCACGCAAGGAATCCGATACGTTGCTGCCACTGACTGCCTATGCCAAGTCGAAGATCGCCACCGAGCAGGGATTAAAGCAGCTGGCAGCTCCCAGCATGACTATCACCTGCCTGCGCTTTGCAACGGCATGCGGTCAGGCTCCGAGATTGCGGCTCGATCTGGTGCTCAACGACTTCGTTGCAACCGCGCTAGCGACCGGGCAAATCAACGTTTTGAGCGACGGCTCGCCATGGCGCCCGCTGATCGATGTAGAAGACATGGCGCGCGCCATGGAATGGGCAGCGACCCGCAGGGGCGCCAACGGCGATCGTTTCCTGGCCATCAATGCGGGACGGGACGATCACAATTATCAGGTCGTTGACCTTGCCGAGGCAGTGGCTGACGCAATACCTGGCACGACGGTGTCGATCAACCGGGACGCTCTGCCTGACCTTCGATCCTATCGCGTGGATTTTGGCCTGTTTGCCAAGACCGCGCCCGACCACCAGCCACAGGTCTCGCTTTCACGCTCGATCGAGCGTTTGATCGAAGGTCTCAACGCCGCGGTCCAGGACCATCACCAGGTCCTGCCATCGCGCACAAAACGGCTGGCGGTCCTGGAAAAGCTCATCGATACCGGCCGCATCTCGGATGACGTGCGTTGGCTCAACTAGGCGGACTGGAGACGAAATGCAGGATTTGGGATATGCTATCTTGGGCAGCGGCATGGCAGGGTTCGGTGCTGCCAATGTCCTGTCTTCCAACGGGATTAAGGCTCGCCTTTATGAAAAACGAATGAGACCCGGCGGCCTGACCACAAGTTTCGGTTCAGGCGACGGTTTTATCTTCGACGAAGGCGTACATATTTCGTTCACGAAAAACGAGCGGGTGAAAAACCTGTTTGCGCAATCGACCGGTCAGCGCTTCGAGACGGGCAATGTCTACTGTAACAATTATTGGCACGGTCACTGGATAAAACATCCCGCACAGGTCAACCTGAATGGCCTGCCGACCGATCTGGTCGTCAACTGCATCCAGGATTTCGTTGAGGCCAGACAGGTCCAAAATCCGCGCATCGAGAACTACCACGACTGGCTGTTGGCCGCCTACGGCAAGACCTTTGCCGAGACGTTTCCGATGGTCTACACGCGCAAATATCACACGACGGACGCCGTCAACATGTCCACCGACTGGCTCGGGCCGCGACTCTATCGACCAAGCCTCGAAGAGGTGCTGCGCGGCGCCTTGGAACATGAGCCGCTGGACGTCTTCTACGTCAACGAATTTCGCTATCCCACGCAAGGTGGATTTGAATCCTTCATCAGCGGTTTTTACGACAAGGCGGAAGTGTTGTGCGATCACGAGATCGCCGCGATCGACATGAAAGAAAAACGTCTGACGTTCTTAAACGGGTCAACGAGCACGTTTTTCAAGTTGATCTCGTCATTGCCCTTGCCCGTGGTCATCCCCCTGATCGCCGGCGTTCCCGCAGATGTTCGCGAAGCTGCCGCAAAACTTGCCTGCACGCAGGTCGTGGTGGTCAATATAGGGTTGAACCGCGTCATCGACGTCAAGCAGCAATGGTCTTATTTCTACGATGAAGATATACCCTTCGCGCGCATCAGCTATCGGGGAAACCTATCCCAGGGCTCCGTCCCTCTCGGCTGCGATGCGCTACAGGCGGAAATTTACTTCAGCGAAAAATACAGGCCTTTCGCCGGCCAGCCAGGCGATCTGATCGAGTCGACAATCGACGCGCTGATCAAGTGCGGGATTGTCGTTTCCCGTAAGGAAATCGTCCATCAAAGTGCGATCTTCCTGCCTTTCGGCAATGTCATCTTTGACCTTGATCGCAAGCAGGCGGTCGATATCGTGCACGGCTACCTTAAAGATATCGGAATCGAAACCTGCGGGCGATTTGGACAGTGGGGCTACATCTGGACAGACGCCGCGTTCCTCAGCGGTGAACGGGCAGCGAGATCGGCCATGGGTTTACATGCGAGCGCCGAGGAATGACGACGAGGGGCAAGCAAACAGGAATTTTCCCGCATAACTAAAGGAGACGCTGATGGTAATCGATAAAAGCTCAGCGAAAAAATACCGACCGGGCCGGCCATCATGAGCCTGGAACCGGTCGGCATCTTCACGCTGATTATTGGCATCGTCAGCGTACTCGCCGGACACCGTGCGACAGTCATTGCGTTTTCGATGATGACGGTTTTTGGCGGCGCGGCTGCCCTTCTCATCGGTTCGGCTGGCATCCAGCCAGGGCATCTGTTTCTGGTCTTTTTGGTGCTGGCTACGCTCACCTATCACGACAAGCGCGTCGCAGCAGTGAAGGCGCTGGCTTTTCCGCATCCGGCCTTTTGGTTGTTCTGTCTATTGGCTTACGGCGTCACCGCCGGCTACTTTGCCCCACGCCTTCTTGCCAGAACTATGGAGATCGTTCCTCTCGGCTCGTCGGAATATCCCAGCACCGATAGTACGGTGCCGCTTGGTCCCGTCTCGAGCAATTTTACCCAGGCCGTCTATGTCACCGCCGATCTGATCACCTTCGTCATGGTCGTTGCGCTTGGTTCGACGCTTTCCGGCTTCCGCGCGGTTGCCGTCGGAGTGCTGTGCTTCACGGCAGTCAATATTGCATTCGGCGTGATCGATCTGATCAGTGCCGGCACGCCGATAGAGGACATGTTGCAGTATATCCGAAACGCGCCCTATGCATTCCACGATGACGACATGGTTGCGGGCGTCAAACGCGTGGTTGGATCCTGGCCCGAGGCCTCGACCTTTGCCGGGATTAGTCTTGGCGCGATCGGGTTTACCGGAACAATGTGGGTTTGTGGTCGATACAGCCGAGCGGCTGGCCTGCTGTTTGTGCTGGCATCGATCATGGTTGTCCGCTCGACATCCTCGACCGGCCTATTTGGATTGCCGGTCTGCCTTGTCATTCTATACGGGGTATGCATGCACCGTTGCGGAGGATTGTCCGGGACCCGGACAAGTGCGGCGATCGTCCTGTTCGCGCCACCTTTCATGCTTCTCCTCGCAATGGGCCTTGTTCTCCACGAGGCAGCTTTCCGGGTCATCTACAACTACTTCGACCTTCTGTTGTTCAGTAAAGCGACGTCATCCTCTGGCGTCGAACGCAGCATGTGGAACCGAAACGGCCTATACAATTTTGTGGATTCCTATGGACTGGGCGTGGGTCTGGGGACATCGCGGACCTCAAGCTTTCTGGTCGCGCTGCTTTCCAATGTGGGTATCCCCGGTACGTTGTTTTTCGGGTTGTTTTTCGCGACTTCGGTGGCCATCCCGCGCGGGCCCAATCGAACACTCGCGGCTGATGTACGTCTGGCCGCAAGGGTTGGCTGCGTCTGTCTTCTAGTCGGCAGCATGGTCGCTGGATCGACAGTTGATATGGGGCTGCTGTTTTTCATCATGGCCGGGCTCGCAAGCGCGGTTCCCACCGACGCTGAAGCGCCGCATCCTGTGCGACATCTCGAGACGCGGAGAGTAAGGCAACTAGCCTGATTTCCTGTCGACAAGTGGCGGATTCTCTGCGTGACAGGCGACGTTTCGCAAACTTAATCGTCGCCGGGGACCTGTCGTGACAGGTCTGACGAAACCGTCGTCGGGACATGTACGTGCTCATCGCCCGAGGCCATGTATCAAAGCCATGCAATTATCGTTGACATTGACGGCGTACGCATTCAACTCGCGAGTTCGGGTTCTTCGCTTTGGCTGGGTTATCGTCGTTTGCGACATCGGCAATGTCGAAAACCGGTTTTTCGGCAAACGCACGAAGCTCTTCAGCCAGACTGGCGAGCTGCTTCGCGATCTCGTCCAAGCTCAGTGTTTGGGCCACATCCGTTCAAGCGGCAATGGCAACCAGCCGATCTGCGGCGGTCCTGCCGTAGACAGGTCGGATCACACCAAGCGGCCGGATGGCCTTCGACGTGCGTTGCCCAGATTAATCCTATAGGGGTCGTGTGCCGTTGGCGGCGAGACACATGACATGGTCTTCAGCGGCGTCGTCAATAGCCAGCGCTAAGCCAGTCCAAAACCCCGCCGCTGCAGGGTGTTGACGATGTCGGTGACAGCATCTCGTGCGACGTCCTTGCTCGTTTGGCCAGGTTTTGAGACAGGCAGATCAAATTCCCCTGCTGCCTGGAGACAACCATCGCGTCTGGCCGACGTTCGTAATACGCCAAACGACGGTGTCACGGCAGCTATACGCTTTGGCCGGCCTATCTCGCGACAGTGAAAGGCGTACGATCGCGCGACGACCCGCATCAGCATTCGATATTAGGTGGTGCGGTGTCGCGAACGATGAGAATGTGTGCTGGTAAAGCCAAAGTCGTCACCCAAATGGGTGAGAGGAGATCGGAGGCCGGCCGTGGAGTGTCGACCAGCCTCCATGCCCGACAGGGTGGTCGCCCACACAAAGTGATAGCTCAGGGACCTCACGCTCCTCAATCGTTTGAGCGTGGCGGCCCATCGATCCCTGCCGGTCAAACTGCGAGCGGGTCTCCCGTCAGATTTCACTTTCGCCTCAAGCCCTTTCCGTCATGGCAAAAATCAGCTTGCGACAGAATGTTCAGGGTGCAATCGTAATGATCATCGATTGCCGACGTCCAAGGCAAAGATCCGTTCATGCTATAGGTGTGATGCAGCGCCGGATCGTACGCGCGAGGTGCGGGCACGAGACAGACCCTCGACCAGACAGTTGCTGCCGACATCCTCAGTGTCTGTCCAAGAATGGCGATAATGGCGGGGGGGTGAGTGAAGGGCGGCAGTCAGATTCTTTGTATTTTGCGACAAATACGGAGAGATCGAATGGCTTGGACACCCTTCACCCGGCGTCACCATGACAGAAGCCGCATGCGCTATGCAAGCGATCTGACCGACCGTGGGTGGAGCCTGATCGAGCGTTTCATGCCAAAGCAGCCCCGACTGGCCGCAGGCGCAAGACTTCGCTTCGGGCGGTACCCTGGGCATGCTCCTGAAAGCCGAGGTCCACTCGGCGGGAATTCAAGACCGTGACGGGGCAGCTTTTGTTTTCGACAAGCTCGCAAACCGCTTTCCATTCATCGAGAAAATCTGCGCCGATGGCGGTTATCAGGGTCCCAAGGTTAAAAGAGGCCAACCCGAGATCGATGGAGATTGTCGAACGTCACCAGGTCGGTTTTCAGGTGTTACCGAAAAGATGGATCGTCGAAAGAACGCTGGCTTGGCTCGGCATAAACCGCCCCATGGCAAAGGATTTCGAGCGCTTCGCCAACACAGGCCTCGCCTTCATCCAAACCGCAATGATCAAGCTCATGACAAGAAGGCTGGCCCGATATCCGCTTTCCGAAATGGACTCTCAGTCCCGCAGATATTCCTGGACCGGGTCCAGCTTCGGCGATTTCGAATTCGTCGCCCTTTTACGCCTGTCGAGGAGATATCGTCCCAGATGAACCAGGACAAATCCGGCTGCCATAGCGACCAGGAGAGCCAGACCTGACATGATCATTGCCATCAGCGACAGCTCGGTAAAGGCGATCGAGATGGAAAAAAGGAGAACCACCACAACCGTCAGCACGGTAAAACCGACGACATGAAGCCACATTCCACAAAGGGCGCCGAGCATGGCGGACAGGAGCAAGGCCAAAACCATTTTAACGCTTCACCAGGAATGTTAGCATTAACGCATATTAGTATTGCATGCCCAATGCCACCTATCAAGCCCGCGAAGTCATATCTCAACAGTTAGATCTCGGGCCGTAATATCATTGTGCTGTTCGTGCGACCGACGAGACATTTTTCTGCTCCTGAGGCTCGACACGGATGACATCGCCCGGGGCAACAAGGTCATTGTCTTCAACGATATAGGTTCTTGCGACCCCATCAACAACGCGATTGATCCTGGTCACCGTGCGCGGCCGCCCGTCCGAATCCATGACAGAAAGGGCGATCGGTACACGCATCTCGATATTGCGCTGAAGTGCGCGCGCGGTACGGTTCTTCTCGTCGTTCGCAGCAATTTTGTCGCGCACTTCGGTGGCTTCCGTCAATGTCGCAGCCTTGTATTTCTCACCCACCGAAAGGGCATCCTGATCATTTTTTGCGAGATCCTGCTCTGTGGTAAGGATCGCCAGAGAGACGTCGAGAGCTCGGCTTTCCAAATCGGCAAGGTTTTGGGTCGCGCCCATCTGTCGTGAAGAAACGGTCAATCCCTGAGAGACGAGTTTATTGACTGAATTTAAATCCTTGTTGGCGAGATCGATCTGCTTGTTCAGCGACACTTCCTTCAGCCTAAGTGCCTCCAGCTGGTTTTTTGCAAGGACCTTTGATTGCTGAAGGGCGGTGAGGTCGGCATTCAACGACTTCATGCGGCTGTCGAGGAGCGCCTGTTCGTTATTCATGATCTGAACGGTCCCCAATTGCTCTCCCCGACTGGCGAGTTCCGGTGGAAAAACGATCTTTGCAAGACCCGCCAGCGTCGCGTCGATACGGGCGCGCTTGGCGACCAGCCCGAGACGTTCGGCATCGAGTTCGCGGGCCGTGCCCTGATTAACGAGGGCTTCGCGCTGCAGCTCCATGATCTTTGGATCGATCGTGCCCGTCCCGCCTGCCATGCTGAGTGCTTGCATGACTGTCAGACCGGGTAGATAGGCAAACTTTCCCGGCGTGGCGACTGCACCTGTCACAAAGAACGGCCGGTAGCTGGAGACTTCGATGGAGGCGTTCGGGCGTTTTTGCAGGCCGATCTGCATTTGCAGTTGCTCTCCGATAATTTCCGAAACTTGTTCTGGCGTTTTCCCGGCAGCCGCAATGGATCCGACGATCGGCAAGGATAATTTCCCATCGGCCGAAACGGTAAATTCTCCCGTCAGCGGCACCCATTCAAAGGCCACGCCGGCGCTCGGTCTCCACTCGAACACGCGAATCTTCAAGACATCCTGAGGGCCGAGCGTGTAACTGTCGGCAGCCTTCGCGCTTAACCCCATAGGAGAGAGCACAAGCAACATGATTAGCGTTGCATAAAGGTTCGACAACAGCCTGCTGCCCGCTGTGCGCGGATGGCGAAAGCAGCGAAAGCACACTACCAAGAATTCATTGCCTGCCATGTTTTCCTGTTCCCCGTAGAATGTCACGATAGATCAAATGGAATGTACAGGGCGGACCGCTTTGGGCGGAGCCTCACCGACCGCGGCGGCTGCAAAGGCGGCAAACTTGTCGATAAACACCGAGGTGGCGAAATCGTTAGCGCGTGCAACGGCGTCGGAAGGATTGAAATCCAGCCTTTCGAATTGTTCGATGGCGTCTATCAACGGGTCGACGCCTTGTTCATGAAAGAACATCCCGGTCTTACCGGCGACCACCGTCTCGGTCGCTCCACCGCGACCGTAGGCGATTACAGGTCGACCGCTGGCCATCGCCTCCAGCGGCACGATTCCAAAATCCTCCTCGCCCGGAAAAAGCAGTGCCCGGCACCTTGCATAATGATGCCTGAGGGCGTCGAAAGGCTGTGCGCCTAGCACGCTCACCGTCGGCCCGGCAATCTTGCGCAGATGGTCAAGCATCTCGCCACCGCCGATCACGACCAGCTTGCGCTTCATCCGGTTGAAGGCTTCCACGGCCAGTTCCGGACGCTTGTACGCCACTAGCTCGCCAACCATCAGATAATAATCCTCCACTTCGCCGGCAGAAACTGGACGGAATGAGAATGTGTCGACCGGCGGATGGATGACCGTTGCCGCGCGGCGGTAGTAACTGTTGATCCGTTGCGCGACGGTGTTCGAATTCGCCACGAAATGATCGACGCGGCTGGCTGTCGAGACATCCCAGGACCGCAGATAGTGGGCAATAGGCGGCATGATCAAGCGCGTCAGGGCACCGGATTTTCGATGATACTCGTGGTACATGTTCCAGATGTAGCGCATCGGCGAATGGCAGTAGCAGATGTGCATGGCAGGCGCGTTGGGAATGACGCCCTTTGCGGGGCCGGACTCGCTGCTGATCACCAGATCGTACTGGCTCAAGTCGAGCTGCTCTAGCGCCATCGGCATCAGTGGCAGGTATTTCTTGTACAGTCGTCTGGCGTAAGGAAGCTTGTTGATGAACGTCGGGCGCACGCTGTGGCCATTTATAAGCGCCGACATGGCAGCCTTGTCATAAACATGGGTGAAGATATCCGCAGTGGGATAAATCCTGCAGAGGGCTTCCAGCACCTTCTCGCCGCCGCGCATGCCGACGAGCCAATAATGCACAATTGCAACCTTCATCCACACGCCTCGTATTATAAAGAAAGTTTTGGATACATGGATCCGATGATGCCGGTGCTAAAAAGCACCGGCATCGGCATGGATGTTGAATTCTTAAACGGTAATTATGACTTAATATTAGGCTTGTTGCTTTATAGATACGCAACATAGGTAGCCTTCATTTTTCCTATACTGCACACGATAAATATATTGTCAAACGCTTTACAGTTTGTTAGCAGTTAGTTCAGAAGTGCATAGCAGTGCATCCAGTTGATACCTCATCACATTTATGACAAATGGAGTACGTCAATGACTGACGTCGAGGTGAGCGCTGCCGCCGGCAGCGCCGAGCACTTGTTTGGACAAGATAACACAAAATGGGCGCCGTCGGCGTACATTTCCTGCATTTTAAAACGCGGTCTGGACATTTTCGTCGCGATCGCCGCGATCGTCGCACTATCACCTCTCGTCTTGATGACCGTCGCACTCCTCCTGATCATACAGGGGCGACCCATCTTCATCGCGCATCACAGGGTCGGACGACAAGGAAAGATGTTTCCATGTCTAAAATTTCGCACGATGGTAAACAACAATGACGAAGTTCTTGCCAAGTATCTTTCAAGCAATCCTATCGAACATGCGGAATGGAGCGCAACGCGAAAACTCAAGAACGATCCGCGGGTGACCCCGTTCGGAGCTGCCATGCGTCGCAGCAGCCTCGACGAGGTGCCGCAGCTTTTCAACATTGTTGCTGGCCATATGAGCTTGGTGGGGCCACGTCCGATCGTCACCGCAGAGGCTGAGCACTATGGTCCATACTTCGCCGATTACAAACGCGTCAGGCCTGGCCTGACTGGACTTTGGCAGATCAGCGGTCGCAGCGACACGACTTATGCAGAGCGTGTTCAACTTGATGTCGCTTATATCGCAAGCCAAAGCTTCCTTGGCGACATGGTCATCATGGCGAAAACATTGCCGGTCGTTCTGGGCGCTCGTGGGAGCTATTGAAGCCGAGCCGGGGCAAGCCCATGAACGTCAAGACATTTCGGGAGCAGTCGATATGTATGCCAGTGCCTCTTCGACGCAATGCGGGGCTGACCTTTGTGGGGTTTGGTTCGCATCGATCACCAAGCCCCCCGTGGGTGCGAAGGCGGGAGCCTGTCTACCGGATATTCGGCGATGAGCGGTCCTGACAATTTCGCGGTCAATGGCCGCTTTCTGACCCAAACGCCGACTGGCGTCCAGCGATATGCGCACAACGTCCTAGGGGCAATGGACAATCTGCTCGACAGTGACAACGCCTTACCGCTCTTTGTTCCCAACGACATCGTGGACCCGGGATTCCGATCGATCAAGCCGGTCATATTGCCAAGTGTCCTACCCGGTCAGGCATGGGAGCAGCTCGTTCTGAGCTACCACTGCCCAGACCTGCTGCTTAACCTGTGCAACACCGCGCCGGCACTCAAATCACAACAGATCGTTTGCATTCACGATGCCAACGTCTTCGCGGCTCCGGAAAGCTACAGTCCTGCATTTCGGATGCTCTACAAGACCATGCAGCCGGCAATCGTCAAGCGGTCACTGCGGATCGCCTCCGTCTCGAACGCTTCGGCAAGGCAAATCGCGCGTTACCTTCCTATCGATGCCAAGGATATTGTGATCCTGCCAAACGGGTTTGAGCATGCTTTGTCGTGGAACCACTTGGCTGCCCAGAAGGCACCCGCTATCGTCGCCGATATACAGGCGAGATCGCGGCGGTATGTCTTTGTCCTGGGCTCGAATGCTCGTCACAAGAACCTCGCACTGTTGGCCGAGGCTTGCGATGCGCTTGACGCGCTCGGAATTGATCTCGTGATTGCTGGTGGCAATGCCAATATTTTTTCCGCCAGTCAAAAGCTGCAGCAAAAGAACGTTGTGATGACGGGGAGGGTCTCGGATGACGATCTTTCCTATTTTCTCAAACACGCCCTGTGCCTGGTATTTCCTTCATTCAACGAGGGGTTCGGGCTTCCGATCGTGGAGGCGATGGCGCTCGGCTGCCCGGTCATTTCCTCCGGATTTTCGAGCATGGCGGAAGTCTGCGGCAACGCGGCGCTTTTAGCCTCTCCCTTCGAGACACGGCAATGGATTGACCATATCAGTGCCCTCAATGCGTCCGCATTCCTGGCTGACGACATGCGTGCGCGCGGCTTCCGGCAAGTCAGAAATTTCTCATGGAAAGCCACTGCGGAAGGATATCGTGAGCTGATCGACAATCCATCGGCTGGACTTTCAAGATACCGGGCATCGGCACGATCTATGATGCGAGTCGCTGTTGTGGTCGCCACCCGGGGCCGGCCGGCTGTCGTCACGCAAACCGTAAAATACCTGCTGGAAACGCAGACAGTTGCTCCGGATTGTGTGATCGTTTCGACGGTCGAACGAGCCGATGCCGGTAACCTGCTGCATGACCCGCGTGTCACAGTAATCACCGGCAAGATGGGCTTACCGACGCAACGAAACAATGGCTTGGCGCATCTGCCCAAGGGCATTGATGTCGTGGTCTTCTTCGATGACGACTTCGTTGCCGATCCCGGCTGGCTGGCGACTGCGTTGACGGTTTTTTGCGACGAGAGCCGGGTGGTCGGCTTTACCGGCAGGGTGGTGGCCGATGGTATCAAGGGTGCCGGCATCACATTTGAAGACGCGGTGAGTTCGCTCAAACAGAAACATGTTACCAGCGGTCCGGCGTTCAAGGTTCCCTATAGCCCGTATGGCTGCAACATGGCCTTCAGAATGTCGGCGATCGGCAAGCTCCGCTTCGACGAAAGGCTGGTGATGTATGGTTGGCTGGAAGATCGCGATTTTGGTGCAACAGTGGCGGCGGACGGGGGCCAGTTGGTCAAGTCCGCCTTGGCCTATGGCGTCCATATGGGTGCAAAGACGGGAAGGGTGAGCGGTGACAGGCTTGGGTATTCGCAAGTCGTGAATCCTGTTTATCTTCACAGCAAGGGCACGATGACGACCGGGCAGATGCTTGCGCAGATATGGCGCAATGTCTCCATCAACCTGGCCCGTTTCCTTCGTCCAGAGCCTTTCATCGATCGGCGAGGTCGCGTCCGGGGAAATCTGATCGGGTTTGCCGATGTCCTGCGCGGCCGTATCAATCCGGAACGAGCGTGCGAGCTCAAGCCTGCGGGCAACAGTCTGAAACGACTGACCAAGGAGCGGCTCAATGACGGTTGAACGATTTGGTCCGATCAATCGGGCGAGCCGACTGTGGCCTGCCGAACCCATGGCACCACGAGAAATCGATGCGGATGGACCGGTGGCGTTCATCAAGATGGCAGTCGCAACCGGCTGGCGATACAAGAGCAGGCTTGCCATCTGTGCCTTGATGGGTGCGGTACTGGCCTTTGCCTACGCCCATTCTCTTCCAAAAACCTACAATGCGGCAGCGACCATGCTGCTGGAGCCCCGATATTTCACCAGTACGACCGGTACCGTCCAGCAGGGGCTTGATCTCAACAGCGCCGAGAGCGAATTGCAGATCATCCTGTCTGAGCGATTGCTATCACGTGTCTTCCACAGCCTCGATCTCGCCGCGAGCCCCGAGCTAGAGCCCGAGCCTCCCGGCGTCGTCAAAGGCGCTATTTCGCAACTAATCGGGCAGATGAGCGGCCAAGCGGAGACAAGCCGCCAGGTCGGCCCTGCGATTGGACTTGCCCCCAGCGCCGAAGATATCCGGATAAGGGCGGCCTTTGCCAACTTTGTCAGTCGTGTGAGTGCCCGTCGCGTTGGTCAATCCTATGTGGTCGAGATCAGCTATGCGTCCTCGGACCCGGCACTGCCGGCTCGGGTCGCCAATGCCATCGTGTCGAGCTACATTCTGCAATCAGTCGTGGCCAAGGAAGAGACAGCGCGCGCCGGCACTGAAACGCTGCAAGGACGCCTCGACGTATTGCAGGGTCAGATGAGCGCTGCCGAAGAGGCAATGCGCAATGGCCAATTGCCGAAAAGCCCGACGCCGGACGCTGATGCAAAGATCACCGGGGCCGCGCTTTTTCCCTTAAGTCCCTCTAGCCCGAAAACGACGTTGATCATCGTCTTCGGCGGCATCCTGGGATTGTTCATCGGGACGGTCGGTCTGGCCATCGGTCTGGTCTTCGATCGCAAGCTTCGCAGTCCCAAGGATCTCACGGCTCATACGAACCTCACATGTCTGGCGGGCATTCCTGAAAAAGGCGGTCGGATCGCTGCCTTTGGAAGCCGCTTCCAGCGACGCTCATTGCAGGTCTATACGTCGAGCGTTCGTGATCTGAGGACCTCGATCGATCTTGCCGCAGCAAACAGAAAAGGCGGCCGAAATACTGTCGTGGCGATGGTCGGCTGCTCGAAATCCGTGGGCGTTGCGTCGTTGTCTCTCAATCTCGCCCAGATGGTCGGCCGAGCCGGACGACATGTGACTTTGATCTCGACAGAGTTTCCAAGAGCCGACAGCAATATGTTGCCGCAGTCTCTCACCGATATCGTGCTCGGGGCAACGCAGGCATTGCCAATGCCGGAATATCGGGAAGGCATTGCCATCATGGCCCTGCATTCGCAGGACAGCCGCTCGAACGCCGTGATCGACTTTTGCCATCCGCGTGTGCGCGAGACAATCGAGGCAGCCCGTCTCAAGGGCGACGTGATCCTTGACCTGCCGGCGCTTGATGTCTCAATGGATGCTGTCGCACTGGCGACCCATGCCGATGCCACCGTGCTGGTTACACGTTACGGAACCACTCACATCGACGATGTTGCTGCTGCCGAATATCAGCTGAGCAAAAACGGCGCCACGGTCATAGGCTACGTCATTAACCGACAAAGATCGTAACGCGGGCCGTCTGGTCGGGACAAGGTTGCGTCCAGCTGGTGCTCGTCGTCCAACCCGGTCCCAGCACCATTAGAGATGACGTCGGCGATGCCGATGGCTGCGGGCCATATCTTCAGTAAAACGAAATTGGATATGGCATGGGTCAGTTGTGACGTCATTACCAGTGCCATGATGTGCCTTTAGTCTCGCCAAGGATTGTGAGACATCCGTGCAGTAAGCTCACTTGGCGCTTCCGATGCGGCTGAGGTCTCAATTTTGTCGCTGAAAGGTAAGCATAATGCAGTCATCATGCAGGCTCGTGGCATCAACCCGAAAATTGTCTAGGAGCTGATCGGCATCATCGGCTCGGGGCTGGGGAGCGATTTCTCGAGCTCATCCATGTGGGCCGCGAGTGGCCCAGTGCAGCGAAAGAACGAAACGTCGGCAACCGGTGAACGGCATTGTCGCGGCGAGACATCCAAGCCGGCGAACTTGAACGGCTTCGTTGGCTGCTACCAACGATCGGCCAGTTCGAATTTGCCGCGGCCAAGGCTCAGTCGCGTGCCGAGCGCAAGCAGGCTTCCCCCGTAGACAATGGCCCCCACGCTCGCCGAAAGCAGCATTTCCACGATCGTCGGCATTTCGCTATCATGAAAATAACGACGCAGTACGAACACTGCCAATGCCATCGCCACACCGGCGAACGCAATCTTCCAGAGATTTCGAAGCTGATTGAAAGTGCCGACATGCAGCAATCGGTTCATTACCGCGATATAGACCGCAAACATCACGGCGCTGGTTATCATCTTGGCGTAAACCACGCCTTCGATCGACAGATAGTGATAGCCAATCGTGACCGCTGGAATCCGCAGGATCATATCGATGAGATTGATCTTGAAAACGAGGTCAGGGCGGTTCATTGCGAGGCTGACAGCGCCGATCGTCTGGATATATGTTGCGGGCAGGACGGCAATCGCGAGAAGCGTCAGATAGGGCGCAGCGTCGATCCATTTTACCCCCAACAGGAGCTCGGCGACAAGATCCGAGGTGAGGCTTATTCCGAGACAGGCTGGTACGGAGACCATCATCGCTAGGCGGGTCGCTTTCAGAAACGCGGTTCCCAGGCGTCTTACGTCGAGGCGCATTTGCGAGAAGGCCGCCATCATCGGTTGAAATGCCGGCCCTATCAGGCTTTGGACCGGGATGACCGCCAGCTCGTTTGCGACGGAGTAATGCCCGAGCATGGCCTTGTCGCCGGAATAGGCTCCAATCATCAAACGGTCGTACTGCCAATTGACGGCTGACAGAACTTGGCCCGTCGTCCACCAACCCATGAAGCCAGCGAAGTCCTTTATCCGGAGGAAGGAAAAGGCCGGACGATAACGCGCGATCAGGTAAGACAAAACGGTTGTGACGCAGGCTGCCACGACATAGTTTGCGATGATCGCCCAGTAGCCGCCACCGCCGAACGCGATTGTCAAGGCGCATGCTAGGGCAAAAAGCTTGGCCGTCATCTCCACAACAAAACTCGGCATGAAGTCAATTCGGCGCGCCAGATGGACCATGGCCGGGCTGTACAGTCCCTTGACGACAGGCCCGATCGCCAGCACGCAGACGACGGAAATAAGCGCTGGCTCGCTGTTGAGCCAAGCGTAGGGCCAGGCGCACGCCAAGGTGACCGTCGCAACACCGATGCTTCTCATGACCGCCAATGTAAAACCGGTATCAAGGTGCGACTTGTCGACGTCGCCGAGCCGCAGCAAAGCCTGCGTGACCGGCACTTCGAGGATTGTATCGATGATCATCACAAGCGCCATCGCAAGCGCCGTTAGCCCAAAATCAGCTGGCGCCAACAGGCGCGCCAGAACAAGAAGATTGAAGAAATCGATACCGCGCGCAAAAAAACGCGACAAGATCAGCCACCCAGCCCCCTTCAGCGTCGCAAATGCAAGCATGCGTGGCCTGAACCTTTCAACTGGATTCGCCAGGTGTTCCTAGCTGAATGAATTGGATCATGAGACAAGGTCGACAATGGATCAAAGTTATCCAGAAGGATTCGAGAGCATATCTTATCAGCCCAGCGTCGTTGCGACAAAAAATGGTGGGGCCGACCAAGATCTATATTGAATCAGTGCATATTTGTGGTCGTCAAAGTCGCGACGCTAACACAAACAACATCACATCCTGCGGAAATTGCAAGGTCGCCGCCGCAATATACAGTCAAGTTTGATTGAGCCTGCCAGTGAGCAGTCTACCAGGACTGCTGCGCGTAAAGTCTCTCACTGGGATTTCCTCGTGAGGCCGAGCCATGGCGTTACTGATTCGCAAAATACATCTCACCAACCAACCGCCACAAAGTGTGCATCAACGTTGTTTAGGTGCCGGAAAGGAACCCAAGTGCATAAAATCTAGGATATATTAACAATACTGTTTCGCACTCGCGTCATGACATTAGCGAAACAAATCGTGTCTGAGTTTGACTTAGCTTCAATAATTTATAATCTGTATCTGAAAAGTATCATCTAAGCCATCGCATGCATCTCGATACTGGAGGGGGGGTATGAATGTAATGGGCCGAAATGGACTCGGAGGCAGCACGCGACGTGACACTATTCCGTGTTTAGACCCCCTGGTTCCCAGCATATTCCATGAACCGTGGTGGCTCGAGACCGCGACCCAAGGTCGGGTCGAGGTGGTCGAGGTGATTGACAATGGTCGCACGGTCGGGCGAATGCCTTATGTGGTGTCGTCTCGTTATGGGTTCTCCGGCAGCAATATGCCGACATTGACGCATTTCCTCGGCCCCGGCATCGTTGAGGGGGCCGGCAGCGACGCCAATCGCTACGTGAAAAGGCAAGCGATCATGCGCGAGCTGGTTGAGAAATTGCCTTCGCTCTCATCCTTTCGGCAAAAGATGCATCGCGGCGTCGGCGACGCTCTGGCGTTTCAGTCAGCAGGGTTCCAAGTTGGCGTACAATATACATTCGAGATACACCCAGCACCGGAAGCCGCCATTTGGAAAGCCATGCGCGACAAGACCCGCAACGTCATAAGGCGCGCCGGCGAGAAATACGAGGTGAACATTTCGACGGATGCAGACGACTATTTTCGTTTGGCCGAGGAGCATCTGCGAACAAAAGGTCGAAGCGTTAATATCGACTTCGATGTCGGCAAAATGCTGGTCTATGAAACCTTGGAGCGAGGCCGCGGCCACATTCTGATTGCCCGTGACGATCAAGGGGTCGCTGACGCGGCTATCCTGTGCATCTGGGACAGCTCTAATTATTTCTATCTGATGTCGACTAGGTCGATGGCCAGCAATAATGGTACGGTGCCGTTGTTGATCTGGCACGCTGTGCGATCGGCGACATCTATGGGATTGATCTTCGATTTTGACGGGGTCAGCAGCACGGGCGCCATCCTCTTTTATGCCGGCTTCGGCGCAACGGTGTCGCCACGATATGTTGCCAGCAAGGCATCCCTGTCTTACCGCCTGGTGCGACAGATCCGCCGCATGCGTTCCTCGATCGTCAATACCTTCGAATAAACGCGTGCTGACCTGTGACGCAGCCTAGGCGTAACGTCCGGGGTTGCACTGGCGCGTCCGGTGGGTGTCCTGCACAAGAGCTGGCTGGCACCTCGTGCAGGTTTGAGGCGCCCATCGCCGAGCAAGAGCCGGAAAACTCCAGTTCCCGGCGGTCCAAGGTTTGGTCTCAGAGCACGTGGAATATTTGCTCTGACGCACATTTGATGCGGTTCTTTCATGTCGCGCCGATCAGGCGGGCTTGAAGCAGATCAAGCTTTCCGCGGCCGTACATATGGCGCTTCACCAGCTTGAGCTTGGTAATCTGTCCCTCTGTTTGTCCGTTGGACCACGGTGACACGATCGCTGCTCGGACTGCCCGTATGTCTTTCGCAACGCCATTGACAAAGGAGGCAATCAGGCTCTCGTTCATAGGGGGACGAGAATTATTATTTGGGGACGACGCGTAGAGGTTGGCGCGAGTGGTTACGTTTGCGAACACACGTATCGTGGAAGGCGGAACTGGGCCCAATCCAAACTGCTGTCAGAGGTGTTCAGGCGACGATCAGCGGCGCCAACGTTCTCTCAAATTCTTCTTTGGATATAGGCCAAGCCTCGATTAGCCCATCGGATGACAGGATTAGGGTCATCGTCGAATGGTAGGCTTCCCATGTGACATCGATCGGCTCCTCGTCGATCTGCAGCTCGAAAACGCCTGGGGCATGAGGTCGTGCCATTCCTGGGAGCTGGAACGGCCGGCCGATGTTTATGCTCTTGACTGTCGTTTTCATGGCGCAAATTCCGTACTTGTTCGAGGTTGATAGCTGACGTTCACAGCGATGCCTTCGGGATCTCAATCGGTATGTGTCAGAGGTTTTACCCAGCTAGACGTGCGGCATTTGATCCGGAAAAGGGTTCGTTAAGTTTGGCAGGTTCAACCTGATGCGCTGACCGGACGCCCAGGCAAGGGCGTGGGACTCAGTCAAAAACTCACGGTCGATCATGACACCTTGTTCGACGACTCGAACATTCCATCGGTCTGGAGCAACTATAATCGAGACGAAATCGCAAAGGGTCATGGCAATCCTTGGGTGAGCATATCCGGTGATCGCGCCAGCTATTGGCCGGCATTTCTGAGAAGGTCTATTTCCTTGGCGATCAGACCCAGAAGCTTGCGTAGCCGGTTTACTTCGGCGTGATCCGAGCGAAACCTTATTCGCAAATTCGCTGAAAAGTACCGTTTTGGCTGAACTTGAATAGACCAGTGGGTCCGACTTGAGTGGGTGTTGCACGGCCATATCCTTTCAGGATCACGGTATCATCAACGAAAATGCGTAAGGTCCAGCATGATGGTGCTGCTTCGATTGACGGAATAGGCAGAGGTTGCAGCTTTCAGAATTCTTGGCCGAAGCGCATCAAAAGATGCAAGATATTCAACCTCGCTCGCCTTCCGATGAGATTTCTCTGAGGCAAGAACTTCAGTTGCCAAGTAGAACTCTATTTCGAGCTTCCCGTCATAGCCGGTGAAACGGACACAACGGTTTTCGCCGTCAAAGCTGCGGGCTAAATTCGGAAACGAAATACCCATTACTGACCACCCTCATCAGTCCAACGGTCTATCGCCTGTTCTTTCGAACGCCGGCCAGAGGAAACCCATTCCCGTTGACGAGAGATGGCTTCGGAGAGGGAACTTCTTGTCCGGGCGCCGCGGCGGAACTCGGCAGTAACGAAGATCGACGCATCGCGTTTCACACATGAGTTTGCGAGGGAATCGACGCCCCGAATGCCAGCACCTCTCAAGCCTTCTCTGATCAGGGTGAGCTTGGCTTTGCTAAGAGCGGCAGTGGCTGGGATGGAAGACATGTCGTCCTCCTTTGTTGGGGCAAGGCTTTGCACCCTTGGTAACAGCGCCCTGGAGACAAGCTGTCACTAGTACTTAAGTCGTGCGCGGTTTCGTAATTGCAAGGCCTTTGCTTTAAACTTAATCGAACAGTGTCGGATTAGCGAATATAGCTGCAAAAGGTGCACGCTAACCCCGGCATCGGATAAATTGTCATGCCGCAGATTATGGTCTGTATCCGTCGCATTTTACTATATCCGGGTAAAACAACCTCGAAACCTGTTAGAGTCGTCCGAGAGTTCTTGATCGTCTTGCGATCCGCCTGATGAGTGTCATCGCGGATGCAGCGTAGAGGAAGGCCTCGGCGGACTTGATTGTGGCCTCCGGGTCTTTCCAGAGCCGTCGGTTTCTACTGATCCAGGCGAAGAAGCGCTCGACCACCCATCGCTTCGGGTGACCGCAAATCCGTCCTAGTTTTTGGGCTTGTGGACGATTTCTACATCGATCAACGTCGCGCTTCGTGGCCGGTTGCCAGAATTACCTAGAGCGCATCCATTGAACGCGGAATCGCTTTGAGGATTCCCCTGGTTGCCGAATTCTGATTCCATCGCCCCGACTGTTGATTTGGTCGGAGGCAATATGACCCGAGCTTCAGTGATGATCTGCGTAGCCGCGTTCTGGCTGCGTCACGCGATGGCATGTCGGCGCGATCAGCGGCGGCCAGATTTGGAATTGGCATTTCAACGGCCATCGCCTGGATCGCCAGCGCACGGGTGGGGCAGTTGACGCCTGCGAAGCAGGGCCGACGCGGTGGCTCACGCCTCGATGCTCACGAGGACTTCATCATAGGCATGATCGAAGTGGAAAAGGATATCACGCTCAACGAGATGGTTCTGCGATTGCGTGAGGACAGAATCGTATCGATCGGCCGCAGCGCGCTGGACGTCTGGCTGCGAAAGCGCGGCTGGACTTTTAAAAAAAAACCGCACATGCACTGGAGCAGGAGCGTCCTGACCTCCTGAAACTGCGTCAGGACTGGTTCGACGGCCAACTCGATCTCGATCCGGCGCGGCTCGTCTTCATCGATGAAACCGGCCTGAGCACGAAGATGTCTCGGCTTCGCGGACGGGCCCCTTGCGGAGATCGATGCCGCTCACCGGTCCCGCGCGGCCATTGGAAGACAACGACGTTTACCGGAGCGCTCAGGCTGTCCGGAATGACCGCACCCATGGTCTTGGCGGTGCGATGAACGGGCTAGCATTCCAGGCCTATGTCCAGCAGGTTCTCATTCCAACCTTGGCGCCGGGCGACATCGTCATCATGGACAATCTGCCTGCACACAAAGCGGAAGGCGTGCGTCACGCAATCGAAGACGCCGGTTGCCGGTTGCTTTACCTTCCTCCCTACAGTCCCGACTTTAACCCCATCGAGAAGGCATTCGCGAAGCTCAAGGCCGTCTTGCGCGCAAAAGCCGAGCGAACACTCGACGGCTTATGGAATACCGTCGGCCACATCGTCACACTGTTTGAACCACAAGAATGCGCCAACTACTTCAAATCGTGCGGATATGACCCCGAGTAAAGCGGACGCGCTCTAGGTCGGCAAACGCCTTCTTCACAAACGGGAAGGACTTTCGCGAGACTTGCAGGACAGGGATCGCTCCGTCTCGATCCTGAATATCGGCAGGCTGGGGATCAAGCATCAGTGCGCGACCATCCATATCCTCCATCGCCTGTCGCTTGCGACCTTTGACCTTCTTGCCTGCGTCATAGCCACAAGGACCGCCGCTTTCGGTGGTCTTGACGCTCTGGCTATCAAGAGCAGCGGCACTTGGCGAGGCTTCTCGACCAACCCGCTCACGATCCCATGCGACAAGGCAGCGACTGATCCTCTTGAAACAGCCCGCTATCGCGCCATCGGCAAAATCGCCGAACACTGTGCTTTTCGGAAGCAGGTCTTTCGGGTTAGCCGCCAGGGAATGCCGCCGCGCAGGACGTAGAATATCGCGTTCAAGATTTCGCGCATGGGCCAGGCGGGCTTACGCCCGCGTCGCGCAGGTTCGGGCAGGAGCACCGAAATCACCTCCCATTCCGCATCCGTCAGGTCGGTTTCATATCGGGGCTGGTTGCGACTATACTGCCGCCGGGTGGTCGGGTTCCACATGACGCTTCCATTCAGGCTTCAGACACCCGATTGGAATCAGCTGCGGCCCGATCACTCAACCCCAATTCTCGGACGGGCTCTAAGACATGGGCTTGTGCTGAGCAGCGGCTATCCGGTCCTCGTTTGTCATGAAACGAGTGGACGTTGGTGACCGGCCCCAGCCGAGCGTCAGCGTTGGAGGCGGTTTCTGCGCTCCAACAGAAGCTCATGCTCTATAAGCATCCTTCCCCCCGGGCTAAGAACAATGCCGCGGTCTTCGTCAATCAGCCCGAGTTGACGGAGCCTCCGTTCGCTGCGCTTAGAAATTGCGACGTCTTCCGCTCTGAAGAGATTCAGAAGGTTGCTCCACTCTTCAAATGTAATTTCCCACCTGCTCACCATGGTTGGTCTCCTCTGTCGTGAATGAATTGTAGTTCGGTTCTTCGCGTGACGGTTATCCGTAAGCTGCCGGAACCTGCTTAGTTGTTCGAGCGGATAGATGTGGGAACTTGTTCTAGACGAGTCTAAGGTTTGTTGCTTCACGACTCAGGGCTGCAAATGCCCGGGTACAAGTTTGGCGCGTGCCACGGAGATAGGGAAATGCAATCCGGAATTCGCCCACTACCACGCCTTTACTTCACGATAAGGATCTTAGCGTTTCCTCTTCGGTTTACCACATTCGTCGCCACGTCATTTCCGTGCCGATGCATGCGAAAATCAGCTAAGGAAGTACCGATCTGGACGTTTCGCAGAATGATTTCATTCAAGAAGGCTGGCATGGTCGGATTGCGGAAGCGAATTTCGTTCTCACTGTAAGCCTGCTCAAGACCAAGACATGCCCCCAGAAGCCCGAATGTCGCTGAGGCAGCCCATGCCTGCGGAGAGCAGGCCACCGGATAAGGCGTCGGACCTCGACCTGGCTTCCGGATAAATCCGCAGAACAGCTCCGGCAAACGCCGCATCTCCTGCTCTTTGGCAGCATCGAAAAGACCCTGGAAGACGCGTGCCGCTTCTTCCTTAAGGTTGTATCTCACAAAGCCGATCGCAATTGCGGCATTATCATGCGGCCAAATGGATCCGTTATGGTACGACATTGGATTAAATCGAGCTTCACCCTGAGCGAGCGTCCGGATGCCCCAGCCGCTAAATCCTTCCTTGCTCATAAGCGTTGCCGCAACCCGATTTGCACGGTCGGGCGAAGCAATCCCGGAGAACAGCGCGTGTCCAGCGTTAGAGCTCCGCACGCGACAAGGGCGTTTCATCCCGTCGAGCGCCAGAACGTAAGTTCCAAGGTCTTCATCCCAGAAGTCAGCTTCGAACTGGAGACGTAATTCTTCGGCAGCTCCTTTCAGATCGGCTGCCAATTCGCAGTGCCCGAGCCGTTCCGCCATCTGAGCTGCAAACCGCTTGGCCGCGAACACGTACCCTTGAACCTCGCACAAGGCGATCGATCCAGATGCGTCGGTACCATCTTCATGAAAGATGGAGTCGTAGGAGTCTTTCCAGCCCTGGTTCTTGAGGCTGATCTTGCTTTCGGCTTGATATTCAACGTAACCGTCGCCGTCGCGATCGCCATAGTCATCGATCCAACGCAACGCAGCGCAGATGTTAGGCCACAACTCGGTTACGGTCTTCAAATCGCCCGTGGCGTCCAGATACATCCCCGCGAGCATCACAAAAAGAGGCGTTGAATCGACACTTCCGTAGTAGCGGCCGAATGGAACCTCGCCAAGGTTGGCCATCTCGCCACGTCTCATCTCATGAAGGATCTTGCCCGGCTGCGCATCCGCTGTGGGGTCTACTTCATGGGCTTGCATCGATGCCAGAGTGCGCAGTACGCCCCGTGCAATGGAGGGGTCCATCCACAGCATGAACATTGCAGTGAAAATTCCGTCGCGTCCAAAAACCGTGCTGAACCATGGAACGCCAGCATATGGGTAGGAGCCATATGGGGTTGAGGTGATCAGCATATAGACGTCGGAGGTTGCACGACATGCGACCTCGTTGAAGAGTTCGCTTGAACTCTCCACGGTCGCAATACCTCGTGTTCTGGTGCGCCTGGCGCGACGGCTGGCACGGTAGGCACGGAAGAAATCCAGCACGGGCGTCGGTTTCCCTTCATTGCAGGCAACCGTCAGAAAGATTGAACTCTTCTCGCCCGGTGTGAGCGCGAACTCAAAGGTTGTCCGGTTTGCCTCAAGGAGCTTCGGAATCGGTGCGAAGGCGATCGAGGTTTGCCGCTCCACGTCATCAAGGCCCCTATACTGAAATTCAACCCTGTCCGGCGCGAATATCTGGGACCGCACTTGCCCACGCTTCTCCCGCTTCATGCCGCGAACCTCAAACAGGTCGCGAAAGTCGGCTTCGAAAGTATAATCGATCGTTACCATACGATTGGAGGTCGTGAAGTTCCGTACGCTCAGCCGCTCGTAATAAACCCCCTCGAACAGAAATTTTGTGCGCTCAAGAAAGAGCGTTTCTCGGGGAAGCGTCCCAAAATCGTCATTAATCTCGGGGTTGGCCAGGTCAACAGATAGCGCCGCCTTGTCATCGTGACTGGACGAATTAAGCAGCAAAAGCTTCCGCCCCTGCAAGCGAAGCTCTAGCTTCGAGAGAAACCTCGTGTCCCGGTAGAATAGGCCTTCTGCCTCATTGGTGATGCCAATATCTCCGGAGCTGTTTAGGACGGCAAAACTATCGCCATCCTTGAGGTTTTGGAGCGCCCCACCGGCAAGAGAGGTTTCCACCTCGAGATCGTACCGAGCGGTTTCGAGTTTCTCCGCTCTATTGTTCGGCTCCAGAGCATCCACCATCATGGAACGCACCTGTGGACGGATGGAGGGCTAGCGCCGGCAGGAGGCGTTATCGCAGCAATTATTGGCCGTGGCGGTGATACATCATAATCCAGGCGACGGTGGTTGGGATTTGTGGGTGACTGTTCCGCCAACTGCTCGTACTCGGCGACGTAGTTCGATGCCATCCGAGTGGATGTGAACCGCTTTTCAAACCGTTGCCGCACCGCTTTGCGGTCAAGATTTACGCACATACGGACTGCCAGAACGGCCTCGTCGACTGACTCAACGATGAACCCCGTCACTCCATCGTCCATAACCTCTGGAACGGAACCTCGCCGCCAAGCGATCGTCGGGGTACCTTCTCTCATTGCCTCGATCATGACCAAACCGAACGGCTCAGGCCAATCTATGGGGAACAGCACCGCAATGGCGTTTCCGAGAAAGTCGGGTTTCTCATGATCGCCGATCTCGCCTATGAAGTCGATCAGCGGATGGTCGAGCTGCGGACGAATGACGTGATTGAAGTAATCTTGGTCAGCCGGATCGACTTTCGCAGCAATCTTCAGCGGGATACCGGTCCGCTTTGCAATTTCAATTGCGCGGTCTGGCCGTTTCTCAGGCGCAATCCGTCCTAGAAAGGCCAGATAATCACGGCTGTGCACCCCATTGGGCGTAGGGCCTTTGGGGAGCCCGTGCTGAATGTTGGCCAGCCAGTTCGCGTTTGGTAGCGGCAAGCGCTGATTATTCGAGATCGAAACGAGCGGCATCTCTGGAAACGCATGGTAGACAGCATGAAAATCCGGTAAATCCAATCTGCCGTGCAACGTCGTTAAACATGGTGTCGGGGAATTCCGGAACGTAGGAAATTGAAGCAGGTCCACATGAAAGTGAATGACGTCGAATGACGAAGCCCGGCGCCGGACCTCCTCCAGCATGACGAGGAGGCTAGCCGTGTGATCTCGTATGCCTCGGAGGCGTAAACCCTCAGGGACGGCTCGAACGAGTTCAGCAGAAGTTTCAGAATCTCCGCTTGCAAACAAGGTGACGTCATGCCCCTGTTCGACAAGTTCCTCCGTGAGCCATGAGACGACCCGCTCGGTGCCGCCGTAGAGTTTGGGCGGAACGGATTCCGCAAGTGGTGCGACTTGGGCTATACGCATTGGATTGTTCTCTCTTGTGCTAGGAACGAGTCCAGGACGAGGTTTCGTAGGACCGCCAGCATGCGCTCACGAGGGCGTTGCTAATGCACAAGAACAGCGAGTACTTTATATGGAGCGGCAAACGGATTTGCCTAGGCTCAGGACGTATTAAATAACTCGCGCAGTTGCAGAGGCTTTTATTCATTTGAATGAAATGGAGCCTGCGATGAGTGATTTGATGTTGTTGTCGTACGCGCAGATGCGCCGCATCGAGCCCTACTTTCCGCTGTCCTACGGTGTCCCGCGCGTTGACGATCGGCTGATCTTGAGCGGTGTCATCTTCGGCTTGCGCAATGGCCTACGTTGGCGTGACGCACCGAGAGAATACGGATTTCACAAGACGATCTATAACCGTTTTATCCGCTGGAGCAGGCTGGGCGTATTCAACCGGATTCATCGAAATGACCGCGAGGCGCGGCAAGCCTGAACAACTGGTGATCGACGACACCAATTTGAATGCCCATCGCACCGCAGCCCGCCTCCTAAAAAGCGATATTCCAAGACGTATCGGCCGGACTAAAGGCGGCCTGAACTCCAAGCTGCATGCCGTCTGCGATGATCAGGGTCGACCAATCATGAGGGTACGCGCTTTCTGTGTAAAGCACCTTTACACCGGCGCGGACTGGCAGACGCCGTTGCACCTGCGATCGCTTCAGTACCCCCGTCCGCGCTGCCCGAATGACGAAGAATGGAACAGCGCGCCGCAACACGCTACTCAGTTCACGACGATCCTGTCGTCAGGCTGATGCCGCAAATTTGACAGTGCCACCCTACCGCGATGGCACTGTCCGCAATGCCAGGGTCAATCAATAACCTGCACCACACGGCGGCTCGAAGGCTCAATAATTACACGCCGGTCATTGACCACCGCGTATCCGTAGTTCGGATTGTCAGGCACCTGCTGAAAGACAATCGTCTGAGGAAGTGGCTCCCCGACGACGACGCGCTCTTCGACGACAACCCGTTCCGTTGGAGCGGGCGCCTCGCGCACGTATGTGACTACGCGCTGCGGCGGCGGATCGATAGCGGTACCGACGATGGCGCCAGCAACACCGCCCACTGCCGCACCGACCGGGCCGCCCACGATAGCGCCGGTGACCGCTCCACCGGCTGCGCCATTCACCGTGGACTCCTGTGCAAAAACTGATCCCGCGACCAGAAGGGTGGCGCCGACCAAAATAACCTGTCTCTTAAACATTGCGTTCTCCTCCTTGCTCTATTTGCGCTTCTGAGAACGTTGAACCGGATAGTTGGTTCCCCTATCCACTTACGTGTAGACTGTATTCGGCACGTTAGAAGTTAAGGGGGGCTTCACTACACAGCGAAAATGTTCGGGACGCCATACATGGTCATCTGTGGCGCGGATACACGGCATTCGCCATGTTCGACCTTCAGGGTGCGATCGACGAAAATCGCCCCTTTTTTTCGACGGCGGGAACAGTTTAACTGTCAGGCGCGGGCGCTTCATCGATTTCGCTGTGTTTCGGCGTGAAATATTGACCCCTCTGGTGGGGTGATCGGCGTCCAAGTTTGAGTCTGCCTCATTCTCGATGATGTTTCGGATTCTGCTGGCGTGGTTTCCAATGGAGAATCAGTGCCATGCGAGCCCATTTTCGGCTTTCCGATCTGATCCCTGCCGAGTTGAACGAAGAGGCAATGCACCACAGCGCAGATGTGATCGTCGTCGCCGCACATGGTCAGTCCCGAGATTGCAGGTGTCCCGAACGCGGCAAGATCTCCCATCGTGTTCACAGCCGCTACCCTCGGATGATCGCCGATCTGCCGTGTGCAGGCCGGAACATAGAACCGCATCTGACCGTCCGACGTTTCGTCTGTAGTGCCAATCAGTGCCGCCGAAAGATTTTCGCCGAGCGTTTCGGTAGTGACATAGTCCGACCGATGGCTCGCCGGCAGCCCGTCTGGACTGCCTGGTCCGGCATCTCGCTCTCGCGTTGGGTGGTCGATCGGCGGCGCGTTTTGCCGATCGTCTCGGGTTTCCGGTTAGCAATGACACGCTGTTTCGAACCGTTCGGCGATATGATCGCCCACCGCCACCGCCGCCGAGCGTAATCGGCATCGATCACTGGGCGTGGCGGCACGATCATTTGCGATCTGGAACGGCGAAAGACGATCGCGGCGGCGGGTATGCGCAGGCCGCTGCACCAGCCCTGCCACACGCCGAACAGGTCGCCAACCGCTGGCATCTCATGGAAAACGCTAGCCACGCCTTTCTTGACGCCGTTCGCAAGTCAATGCGGCAGGTGCGCGTGGCAGTTGGTACAGCAACCGTAAATCCCAAACTTCTGACTGCCGCCGAGCGCTTGCAATATGACGGATATCTGCGGCGTGAAGAGACAAACTCTGTCATTCGTAGACTCATAGGCGAAGGCGTGTCCATCAAGGAGATCGTGCGCAGAACCGGGCATAGCCGAAAGCTGGTTCGCGGCGTCGACCGTGGTCAAAGGACCGATACCTTCCGCGTCCGGCAAACTTCGCTCGATGCACACCTCCCTTGGCTCAAAGCGTAATGGGATGCTGGATTACGAAACGGTGCTGAACTCTGGCGACAGCTTCGGCTGGCTGGTTTTGGCGGCGGTCTCCTCGTTGTCACGGAATGGGCAACAAGGCGAAGAAGGGCCGAAAAGGCCGAGATCGGGCTTGGCCACGCGCCGGCGGCACGCACCATCGTCCGCCTAATGACCCTTGAGCGTAACAATTTGACCAAGGCGCAAACGATGACGGTCGCCGCGATCGATGAGCAACTACCTGACCTTGTCGAGGCAAGAGACGTCGTGAGGAGCTTCCACGATATGCTGCGGCGCAGGTCTAGAGATGATCTCGACAGTTGGATCGACCGCGCAGCAGCAAGCTTGGTCGCGCCATTCGCCAACGGCATCATCCGCGACAGAGCAGCGGTTCAGAATGGACTTGCCCCGGAAAAGT
>UCHV01000039.1:361-94631 GCA_900472395.1 Hyphomicrobiales bacterium | reverse complement strand
CTTTTCCGAAGCAAGTCCAACCCAAGACTCTCCTGAAAACTGGAGGGACGATGGGTCTCGGGTCAGTTTCCATTCAGGTGGGGACGTTGCTGCGAAAACCAACTTTGGCGGCTCACCCCGATGAGTTCGCCTAGCTACGGAAGCGGCCAACTTCAGAAGCATCGTGACAGGTATGGATTAGTGCGTTCCGTGACGTGTATAGACCTTGCGAACACGGAATGACTCCGGATCTGCAGGGTCTCTATCTGCAACCTGAACCGGCGCATCGGCCCATTGCCAGACATTGATGCCAGGTACTTGAGAAAATCGGATCAGTCCTCTCGAACCCTCTACTGAAATATTACGCCAGACATCGCGGATCGCGACGCCACTATTTCTGAGCTTGATTAGTTCCGCGGTGACTTTCGCTGCGTCATAGCCTTCCAACGCAACGAAAGACGGTTGTTCACCAAGCTGTTTGTGAAGGTGTCCCATCACGCGCGAGCCCTCCTCTGACAGATGGTCCGGCAGATAGCGAAGGAAGGGGATTCCGGTTCCCTGGGTTCGCAAGATCTCATGCACCTTGCTAAGTTCTGGCTGACCGGCAGGCGCCCCGATAAGTAGTCCGGAAAGACGAGAATCCTGCCGAACAGACTGGACGATGGAAGCAAGTGGCTCCGTGGCGCCGACGAGCAGTAGCAGTGCGGAGGGCTTGGCTGCAACCAGCCGATCGCACAATTCGGTGGGCGACAGGCCGGACGTATCGAGGTCGAGAACATTGCCGCCAACTGCCTCAAATTGCGTGCGCAGAATCTCGATGCCTGCGGCCCAATAGATGCTTTTCGCGCTGGCGACAGCAATTCTTGTACACCCCTCTTTCAAGAGAAAATCGGCAAATACGCGCCAGCCGCGCGATTGCGGCGGCGACAGTCTGGCAACCCAATCGGTAGGGTGATCCGTCAGCGTATCAAGAACTGCCGAGCAGCAGAGGTAGGGAAGGCCAACCTGTTCCGCTCTCGTTGCAACAGCGCGGGCGACGACACTGTGGTATTCTCCGACAACGGCTGCAACACCGACAAGCGCAAAGCGATCTACGGCTGCGGTCGCCTTTCGAGCATCGGCGGCCGTATCCTCGACGAGTAGTTTCACCCGCGTCCTGAACGCGCTGCTATCGTTGACTTCATTAAAGCCGAGTTCCAGACCCGCCAGCAGATGGCGTCCGGCATCGCTCCAGCCGGGCTCCGTCAGGGGAGCGATAACCCCGACAAGGATGCGTTCGTTGTGGCAGGATCCGTGGTGCATGACTTTGGTCATTTCCTGAGTACACTGGGTAAAACGCAATCTTTATGCGGATAGCGTCAAATCCCCAGTCACGGTTTGGACGTTGGTAATCGAACTGTACTGCGATCTATCACAGTACAGTGCGCAAGCATTCCTTGTTGCAGCAACTCGGTGATCGTTCCAATGCGGCGGCAAAGCGGCAGCGCGTTTTAACCGAGATGTTTGCCTTATCCGCCGACCAAGTAAGGGTATCAAGCATGAGCTCTATCTGTGGTACCTTTGGTCGAAGGCGCCAACCGAGCGTAACTTTACGGAAGGCCAGATCTGAAAAACAATGCTCTGCTGCTTGGCTGTATAACTAAGCATGGATCTTGGTTGAACCTAGGCAGTCGACATTTCAGCCCCAGCTCGCATCTCGCGGGCCGTGGCTGATAAATTAAATGAAGCTAAATTTCCGGATGTTCTTCTTACTGCTTCGACATCTAGCCGGCTCAGAGTGCTTCGGGCGCTAATCCCGCTTTCTTCAGCAGTTTGACAGCAAATGCTTTCCGGAACTCTCGCAGAGCGGAAAAGGAAGGAGCCGAGACATGCAGCGCAAATACAACGGGCTCCTTATCTCCCCTGCGCAGATAACCTACATACCAACCGGAGAACCGCCCATCAACGTTGTTCAGATCGTCCGGGCCTGTGCCCGACTTCCCGTGCAGGGTCACTCCACCTGCCTTGCCTGCCTCGCTCGCGCGCTCCAAGGCTGCCAGGCTCTGACCGGACACAGGAAGCTCGCCGCGAGCCACCTGGCTTAAAAATTCGACCTGCTCAGTAAGTGAGATTTTCAGGGTGTCGTCGAGCCAGAATTTGTCCGATCCGTCGGCGACTTCAACGTTACCGTAATGCCACGCGCGCAGCTTATCGCGATAATTTTGCGCTCCGACCTCGAGCGCGACATCGCGATAGTACCAAACCGTCGATTTCCGGAAAGCGTCCTCCAGCGTTTGGCTGCTCTTCCATTCATCCGGCCAATGCGCTTCGACCGGGCGGCGCTTGGGATCCCAGTCACGCCATGCTTCCGGCGATGCAGCGACACCGGTCTCCAGCGCAATGATCATATTCGGTATCTTGAAGGTGGAGAGCGGCGAGTGACGGGTGTCGAGATCACTTTTTTCCAGGACGTGGTCGGTACCCGTTTCAAGATCCCGTGCCAGGAAGCTGACATCGAGATTCTTGAGCTCGCTGGCATATTCCTGCAGCGGAATAGCCTTCACCTCTGCCAAGGCATTTGATGACAGCATCAAGATCGTCACTGCGGCGATCGATGCGAGGCTATTTGTCCAAGACAGGTTAGATGCGCGGTGGGTCATGTAGTCTCCGACTATGCTCGTTGATTTGAGAGTGTCGGGGTGGTAGTACGCAAACGATCATGAACCAAATGATGTATATTCATTAATAGCTGAACCTTATTCAGGATGTCGCGTGGACATTTCGCGTTTCGACCTAAACCTTCTCAAGACCCTAGACTATCTTGAACAGGAGCGGAGTGTTCAGCGCGCCGCGGCACGCCTTCATCTGACCGCGTCGGCTGTCAGTCACTCGCTTGCTCGTCTCCGCAGGAACTTGAGCGACCCGCTGTTTGTTCGATCCGGAAATCACTTGGTGCCGACGGAACGCTGCAAGAAGTTCTTGGCCGAGATGAGGCCGCTCCTATCCTCCGTGGCCTTAGCGTTGGATCAAACACTACAGCCAGGCCAAGGAGATCAAAGCCCGCTTGCCGAGCGTCGCCAAGTGAGAATGGTCATGCCAGGCGCTGTGGAACTTTCCCTGCTTCCCGCTTTAACGCGTCATGTGCTGGAGCGGGCTCCAAACTGGATCCTCTCCACCAGAGGGTTCGAGCGCCGCAGCTACGAGGAGGATCTTCTTGCTGGTAACGTCGACGTTGTGTTGTCGATTGGTGGACATACGGGAGTAGCGGACGGCATCGCCGTATCAACTTTCTGGCATGACGAGCTCGTTGCGATCCAGAGCACCTCGGGTCCGCTTTCTCCAACTCAAGCTACCCCACTAGATCGTCTCATTGATCTACCGCAGGTCTACCCATTGCCTTGGCCGCCGACGCAGAACTACTTTGATATCCAACTGGCAAGACAAGGTGCAAAGAGGGCGATTGCTGTGCATCTTCCAAGCTACGCGACACTGGGGAGAATACTCAGTGGCTCACACCTGATCGCAATCGTTCCCGACCGGACAGCGCTCGCCATTGTCGAACAGCAGAGCGACCTGCAGATTGTCGAGATTTATCCCCGGGTGGAGACCGAGTTGAAGTTGGAGACAAGCGACTCTTTCCGTAGGTCGTCTGCTGGAGAATGGTTCCTGTCCCAGCTACGGCTGGTTTCTCACGCCATTCGAACTCTGCGAGAGTAATTTGGCTCAAGAGACAATGTGCCCAGCAATCCGAGATATTACAGCGTGTGACGAGGAGCGGAATCTGGGATCGAAGCTGTCGCTTAATTTATGTGTCACGTTAGTGGGCCGACAATAAGATATTACCGAGCACATCAGGGGTGTTTTAATGATTCGAAATAGCATGTTGACAACAAACCGGCTTGTCATCAGGCTCTTTCGAGAAAATGATGTATTTGCCCTCGTCGAGATGTTCTCGGATCCATTGGTAGCTAGATATGTCGATGAAGGGCATGGCCTTTCGTTGCCCCAAGCTAAACATTGGGTGCAGCGCTCTCTCGAGAATCATACCCGCTTTGGATACGGAACTGGGGCAGTCGCGTTAAGGGAGCAACCCGACCTAGCGATAGGCTGGGCAGGCATTGCGCGACCCGATGACGATGCCGAGGAAATCATCTACGGTCTCTCACGCGCATTCTGGGGTCAAGGCTACGGCAAGGAAATAGTCAATGCGCTCGTTTGCTATGGACGATTGGCAGGTAAATCGGTTCTCCGTGCCACTGTCGATTCTCGCAACTTGGCTTCAGTGCGCTTACTGGAGAAAAATGGATTCGAGCTATCAGAAGACCAATATCGGGAAGACCCGTGCAATTGCTTGTTCCAGATTTTCTTGGTCAACCAAGAAAATTAAAAAATGGGGGTTTCTGTTTAAGACCTGCGGGGTTCCATCTTGAATGCATGACGGCTGCTGCAAGATGGATGATGGCGGAGAAGCTTTCGTCTGTCTTGTCGGCCCTCCGTGCGATGCGCTTGAAATCTTTGAGCTTGCAGACGAAGGTCTTAATGTGCTCCCATTTGTAAAGCTCGCGGGTTGGCGGCATCTTTTTGAACGGCTAGAATGCTGGGAGATAACGATTTTGGCTCCACGCGTGTTCAGATCGTTGATAATCGTATCGCTGTCGAATGCCTTGCGGCAATTAGACCGCCGAATTCGACGTCTTTGACCAGAGGCTAAATACCGACAGTATCGAAGCGATGTCCCTGTAGGATCTCAAACCGCACCAGATTGCCGAGAGCATAGTCAGCACCAGGTTTCTGGTCGTCATTCAACCTTCCGAGCGACCTATGGCCTGGCTCTGAGTCTCCCGTTTTGAGCCCTGTCCATGGCGGTGGACCTCGACGATGATGGCATCGACCATCGCATATTCTACGTCCGGCTCTTCCGAGCAAGCTTCGCGAACACATCGTCGATTAGGGAGTAAAGTCGCTGAAAATAGATATCGTGCCATGTGGATAGGTATTGAGCGTTCTATCTTGGGCCCTTCAGTTTGAAGATAGGCGAAACGCTTGAAACCTGCAGCAAAGGCAAAGTTTTTGATCGCACCTCTAATCGCCTGCTCGTCGTCTGCAGTATCGACCATGTCTATAAAATTTCTGAAAAGGTCATCCACCAAAATGCACCTCGGGCAAATGTTTTCTCGCTCATAGGCCCAGCTATGTCATGGCCAAGTGGGCTCCGGCTGCGGCAATGTGCTCGCGCAGTACCCTACAGGCGTCCCCAGCGCGGCCCGCCTTGTAGGCCTCGACGATAACCCGATGGTCTTTCAGCCAGTTCTCAGTGCGCGCGGCGAGATCCTCATATTTCGGTGCATATATCACGCAACTGGTTCGCAGTTCCTCGATGATTGCAAGCTGTCGAGGTCGTGCGGCAGGCTCGTAAAGGGCGCGGTGAAATAGCCAGTCACCCGTCTGCCAGCCCGGGCGTCCCGCTTCCAACGACGATTTCTGCAGGGCGTATTCAATCTCAAGGATGTCAGCAGTGTCTGCTCGGGCCATGGCTCGTTCCAGCAGATCACACTCGAGCATTGTCCGCAGATCATAAATCTCACCCAATTGCTCTGGGTTCAGGGAAATCACCCTGGCGGCACGGCCGGGCACGAGCTCGACGAGTTTTTCGGACGACAAGCTATGTAGTGCGTCTCTGATGGGGATGCGGCTGACGCCATGGGCAGCTGCAAGCTCGGTCTGGGAGAGCTCAGACCCCGGCGGGAATTTGCCGGAGATAATATCGGCACGAATTTTTTCGATCAAGGTCACTGGCGCATTCCAACAATTTAGTGTGTATACGTGTATACATGGCTGTTTTGGTTGGAGCAAGGAATGCAGCACGAATACGTATCGCGAATTGTATGGACCGGAAATCGCGGCGTAGGCACTTCCGGGTACAAGAGCTATGATCGGACATGGGACCTTGCGATCGAAGGAAAGCCAACGATCCATTGCTCCAATGACCCACTCTTAGGTGGCGACAGATCAAAGTTGAATCCCGAAGACCTTCTAATCTCTGCTCTCTCATCCTGCCATATGCTCTGGTACCTGCATCTCGCCGCGGATGATGGAATCATCGTTCATGAGTACGAGGATCGACCGATCGCTCACGGAGAGACGGACCGCAATGGTGCCGGCCGCTACGTATCGGCGGTGCTGCGTCCGAAAATCACCGTCGCTGCCGGGTCCGATCTCGCCCTGGCCCATGCAATCCATCTGCGCATTCATGAGGTCTGCTTCATCGCCCGGTCGGTGAACTTTCCCATCACCTACGAACCCTATTTCATTGAAGCTTAATCCATGTGCAGTGACGTGAAGATGCAAACTGTAGATGAGGCGGCGGGAGATACGATCTCAAGGCTGGTTTCAGACGCCATTCTGTCCCGAGAGGTCAATTGCACGGCGGAGTATGCGTACTCCATCACGCCGACTATCCAACGACAGCACCTACTCCGCTGATTTTACATCCGCATGGCGCGATGTCGTCAGCACATTCGTTGGAAACATATCGAGCCCTTTACGATGAGGCCTGAGCGGAAGGAATCTTGCCACCGGCGCTCGTCGCCTGCGCGACGACCCCTAGGTCGGTGGCTTCTACATGGATTATCGCGACGGCGCTAAATGGGAAACTATGCTATCGGACGAACTTCCTGAAACGCTGTCCGGCATGTATGGTCACTACAACTCGCTGGCGTCATTGTGGAGTTGCCCCATAAAAACCGGACTGGATCAGATTTCTGTTTGAAGGTCTAAGAACTCGCGCGGTGAGCGATATCCTAAAGCTTTATGCGGGTGAAGCGTGTTGTAGTGCTCGAACCACAATGGCAGTTGGGCGATAACAGTTTTAACGTCCTCAAGTTTGGTCGCTACGAAAATGGGCGGTGTCAGCACCTTTATGTCTAGGCCGGCGTCGAGGATGTGCGGCTGAGCCGTTTCGATCCCGTTCGCATACCAACGATTGCAAAAACCGAGGATTGCTTCATCATCGGGCATGAAACCCACCTTGAGCCTGCCGAGGCGCATCCGGCAGATCACATCATCGTCAGCAGCCTCTACGAAACCTCTCGTGCGCAGGTCTTCCAGCAGCATTGCCCATTCATGCAATCCGGCAAGATTGACGATCAGATAGATATCGTCCGTAGACCTGACGTCTTCCAGCGTCACTGGGTCTGTGATAAACAGCGCCGTTGTGCACCCCTCCGACAAAGACGAGACGGTTGCGGAGGTTATCGCCAAGAGCGGTAGCGACGGCCTTCAGCATCTCCAACAGCTGCTCGCGGATCTCAGTCATTTCGCGAGCATCCTTGATTTGAGGTGATCGCTCGCCAGTCCAACTTCGCGCTGGTTGCCAAGTCTGAGGGCATCGACCAGAGCCAGATATTCGTAGAGGTGCTGGTCTTTCAAGGCTGCTTCCGGCACGCTCTTGAACAAGGGTTCCACCGATTGCCCCATCTCTCGCCCTTCGGTGTATGGCCACACGTAGTTGTAGCTTCCGCCACTGACGAGCAATCCTTCGAGCATAGGGCCGCGAACGCCGTCGGGATGCCGCGTTGCATTGAGGCCGGGTTTGCGGGGAACACGAACCTCAGGCCGTGAATGATGAAGTTGAACAGGTTTCGTCGGTGTGGGCGTGGTTCATTTTTCGCGTTGTCCTTCCGCGCGATACCGGATGCTACGCTTCGCTTGATGGATTGGGCAATTTCAGTCTTGCTGATGCCCGTGAGATTTTCCAGATTTCGGACAGCATAGGGATCCCCGCCAATCGATTCTGATCGCAGTCGCTCTGAGCCCCTCTCGAGCTCTTGATCCTGCAAGCTGATCAATTTCAGCAGGACGACAATATCCTGACTTTTCATCATATCTGTCCTTTGTCCTAGGACTAAGGACGTTTAGGCGTATCCAATTGTTTTGTCAGATATAATGAATGTAAGTGCCGTGGGGAGGGCATCATGAGCTGATGTCTCATACATAGATCGGAGTGGCGCGCATGTTAGCCGGATAACAATGCTGGCCTCTTGTTGTAGTGAACCCGTCGAGCTGGGCCACAAACCGCTCGATGACCTGCCATTTTTAGAAGCAAGTAGCTGCCAACACTGGAAAATCGATAAAGTCGCGACCACCAAACGAAGGGGTCGTGCGTTCATGTCCCATCAAGACGAAGACGTTGAGGACCAGTCACCCTTTTTCGTTTCGCGAGAACTCCCTCGCAAGATCGAGAAAAGCCCGGACTCCGGCAGACAGATTTCGGCGCCCTGGATAATACAGGCAGAGCCCCGGATAAGGCGGCGTCCAGTCCTCTAGGACGCGAATTACTCGACCCGTATCGATATCCGGCAAAATGTCCTGCTCAAAGGTGTAGCCAATCGCGGTGCCTTCCAGAATAGCTGTTCTCGTCAAGCTCGCCTCATCGAGCGTAATGGGCCCGCTCACGTCGACCTGTACCTGCTCTCCGTGTTTCTCGAACCGCCATCGAAACAGCGAACCATCTGGCAGGCGCACGCGAATGCACGCGTGGTTCAAAAGATCTGGCGGAACGCTGGGCACGCCATGCCTCTCGAAATATTCGGGCGTACCGACAACTGCATGGCGCTGCGGCCGACCGAGGGAGACTGAAATCATGTCGCTAGGCACGAGACCTGCGACCCTGACGCCCAGATCAAACCCGTCTCGGACGATATCGACCATTTTCCCTTCGGTGACGATGTCGACATGCATGTCAGGATATCGGCGCAGGAATTCGAGCACGAGCGGTGAGATGATGGCGCGCGCGGCAAACGGCGCTGCATTGATCCTTATCGTTCCGGACGGTGTCTCACGTTGCTCGCGAACCACTTCCAAAGCCGCGTGGAGATCCTGAAGCGATGGCGCGACGTTCTGCATGAACAGCCGGCCAGCATCCGTAAGGGCCACGCTACGTGTCGTACGGTTGAACAGGCGCACACCGAGTGAAGCTTCAAGTCTGCCAATCGTATGGCTCAGAGCGGTCGTTGAAATGCCGAGATCGATAGATGCAGCACGGAATGTCCCGCGCCGCGCGATTGCGATGGCAGCTTCAAGTTCCTTCAGGCTCGCTTGATCCATTGTCCCGATCTCCTCATCACGTCATGCGATTTCGTCCCACTTATCCGCGCAATTGTCCAGTGCTAGCTTCTGGGCATGCAAAGGAGAACGCTCATGACGCAAGCTCTACCAAAACCAATCGCAGACTTTATCGAGGCCAATGCAAAGCTCGATGTGGACGGGATGCTGAGACCTTTCGCGGCCGATACCATCGTCCTCGACAACGGTGGCCGTCACGAGGGCCATGCCGAGCTACGGCGTCTGTTCGAAGACGCGGTAATCCCCGTAGTAGCAATCTTTACGCCCGATACCGTTCGCAACGAGGACGACAAGGTGGTGGTCGAAGGCCCCGCCCATGGCGATTTTCCGGGCAGTCCGATCCGCTTCACCTATCGCTTCACGCTCGAAAATAACCTCATCAAAGCCCTGGAGATCACAGCATGATCATTAAAGCAGACCCAACCGAATTCGCAGGGAAACGCGTGCTCGTCAGCGGTGGCACCAAGGGCGCTGGCCGCGCCACCGTCGAGCGTTTTCTGGCGGGCGGTGCGCAAGTTATCACCGCCGCTCGTGGAACTCCTGACCCGATCCACGGCGTCGAATTCGTCCAGGCGGACTTAACCACGGTCGAGGGCGGGGAGCTCTTGGCCAAGGCGGCGCTCGAGCGATTGGGCGGGATTGATATCCTGGCTCATGTCATGGGTGGATCTTCGGCGCCGGCCGGCGGCTTTGTCGCTCTGACAGATGACCACTGGCTGGCCGAACTGAACCTGAACCTTCTTGCCACGGTCCGTCTCGACCGGCTGTTGATCCCGCAGATGATTGAACGGGGTGCGGGTACCGTCGTGCACGTCACCTCCATCCAGTCTGTCCTTCCTCTACCCGAGGCCACGACTGCATATGCGGCCGCCAAGGCTGCTCTCAAGACCTACAGCAAGTCGATCTCCAAGGAGCTTGGGCCAAAGGGCGTGCGGGTCAACGTGGTCTCCCCCGGCTGGATCATGACCGAGGCATCAGTCCATTTGCTTGAGCGATTGCAAGCCACCAATGGCGGCACAATCGAAGAGGCGCGGCAGGTTGTTCTGAACAGTCTAGGCGGAATCCCGATCGGGCGTCCGGCCGAGCCACGGGAGGTCGCCGACCTCATCGCCTATTTGGCTTCGGATCGCGCCGCCGCGATCCATGGGGCAGAGTTTGTGATCGACGGTGGCACCGTCCCGACCGTGTGACGTCGCACCCAAGTTTTTGATCAGGCGGGTGTGTCCCACCCGCCGATCTGGGAATAGATCGCGTTGCGGAGATGACGGACGTCGCGATTCAGGTCGGCCAATTCCTGCGGTGTCTGGGTCGAGGCTGCAAGGAGGGTATCACTGAGGCAACCGGCCTTGTGCTGCAACGCGCGGCCTTCGTCGGTCAGAGCGATCAGCACCTGCCGCTCGTTGCTCTGATTTCTGGTCCTTTGCAGTAGCCCAGATGCCTCGAGGCGCTTCAGAAGCGGCGTCAGCGTGCTGGATTCGAGGGCGAGGGCATTGGCAACGGAGCCCACCGTTTGCCCGTCCTCGCTCCAAAGAACATTGAGGACGAGATACTGAGGGTAAGTCAGGCCAAGCTCATCGAGGAGCGGCTTGTAGGCGCGCTGGATTGCAATGCCGGCAGTGTAAATCGCGTAGCAAAGCTGGTCCTTGAGCGGCGGTGGATCATTGTGGCGTTTGGTCATCCGGAACTCCTGTTCAGCTTGATATAACAAGCATAATCGCGAAAACCAATATCGCGATAACAAATATCTTGACGCTGTGATTGACATATGTCAGCTTAAATATATCGCGATAACAGTTATCGCATAAAAGAGGAGAGAAACATGACCAGCAAGACCACGACCACCATAGCCGCAATCGCGGCTGCGGCTGCCTTGTCCAGCATAATCCCGGCAAATGCCGCGGATCCTATCCCCGCAACCCAGTCCGTCAGAAACGTCGTGCTCGTCCATGGCGCATTCGCGGACGGCTCGGGATGGAAGGGTGTTTACGACATTCTCACGAAGAAGGGTTATCGCGTCACCATCGTGCAGAACCCGCTCACCTCTCTGGCAGATGATGTCGCCGCCACCAAGCGGACGCTTGAACGTCAGGATGGTCCGGTCATTCTGGTGGGGCATTCCTGGGGCGGCACGGTTATCACGGAAGCAGGCATCGATCCGAAGGTCGCGGGCCTCGTTTATGTTTCTGCACTTTCTCCAGACGCGGGCGAGACGACCGCTCAGCAGTATGAAGGCTTCGCGCCTGCGTCTGAGTTCATCATCGAGACGACGAAAGATGGTTTTGGCTATGTGAGCCCGGCAAAGTTCAAAGCCGGCTTCGCCCATGATGTCAGCGACGCCGACGTGGCATTCATGCGGAATGCGCAGGTCCCGATCAACATGGCCGCCTTCGGCACGAAGCTCGAAAACGCCGCCTGGCACACTAAGCCGAGTTGGGCCGTCATCGCTACCGAAGACAAGGCCTTCGACCAGGCCATGCTGATCCACATGGCAGAACGCATCAAGGCGAAGATCACCAAGGTCTCGGCAAGCCACGCCCTGTTCATGACGCAGCCGACTGTGGTCGCGGACACGATAGATCAGGCCGCCAAGGCTGTTTCGGCCAAGCAGTAATGCGGGAGAGCGTGCCGTCACCGGGACAGCGACGGCCCCGGTGACGGCCACCTCCATCGCGTCCAGCGGCGAGGGATCAGACGAGAAAACTCGCCGGTCAGCCTCGGAGCAATCCGTCGCGCCTTCGCTTTGTGATCCTGCAGCCCTTTCTCAATTTTCTTCAAATCAATTCACGGAGGTAACCACGTGAAGCTGAATAGTCATAACCAAGACGCACCAGAAGCTTCGTCAATCCAACAGCGCGAAGTCGGTGACGTTTTCGACTTTATCGTTTGCGGCGCTGGTTCCAGTGGCTCGGTTGTTGCTGCACGACTGGCCGAAGACGGCAATGCCAGCGTTCTCCTACTCGAAGCTGGTGGCGACGATGCCGCGGAAACCGTCTCCAACCCGGCCATGTGGCCGCTCAATCTTGGCACGAACCGGGATTGGGGCTTTGTCGGCGAGCCGGCGCCCGGCCTGAATGGACGACGCCTTCCTCTCAGCATGGGCAAAGGTCTTGGCGGCGGGTCGAGCATCAATGTCTTGGTATGGGCGAGGGGCCACAAGGGCGACTGGGATCACTTTGCGAGTGAGGCAGGTAGCGAGGCTTGGGGTTATGAATCCATTCTCGGCTACTATCGCCGCATCGAAAACTGGCAGGGTACGCCTGACCCCCTACGTCGAGGCGTGGGAGGGCCGGCCTACGTCGCGCAGCCTAATGCTCCGCAGCCGATCGCAGAGGCCATGTTGCGTGCTGCCTCCACGATTGGCATTCCTGTCTACGAGACACCGAACGGTGAGATGATGGAAGGCTCAGGCGGCGCATCGATTGCTGAACTGCGCATCCGCGACGGCAAACGTCAATCTGTGTTCGGATCCTATGTTCGGCCGCTGATGTCGCAGCCCAACCTGACGGTGCTGACCGACGCGCTGGTCTCGCGCCTCATCCTGGAGGGCAAGCGCGTAACGGGTGTCGAGGCCGTTGTCGATGGCCAAGTCCGTCGGTTCACGGCCCGGTGCGAGACAGTCCTGTCGCTCGGCGCGATCAATACACCGAAAGTGCTCATGCAGTCGGGCATCGGTCCGGAAGACGAGCTGAAAACGCATGGCATTCCTGTGGTTCAGCATCTACCAGGCGTTGGGCGAAATCATCAGGATCATCTCGCCTTCGGTTGCACCTGGGCGTATCGAGAGCCGCAGGCCGTTGGCGGTACCGGTTGCGAAGCAAAACTCTACTGGAAAAGCGACACGCGGCTCACCCAGCCGGACATTCTTCAGTGCCAGCTGGAGTTTGCCGTGCCTTCGCCTGTAGAGACGGGTCTTAAGACGCCCGAACACGGCTGGACAATGTTCAACGGCCTCGCCCAGCCAAAAAGCCGCGGCCGGGTGCGGCTGTCCGGGGCTGACGTGAACGATGCGATGCTGATTGAGCCAAACTCTCTCAGCGAGCCGGAAGATCTGGCTGCTGCCTTGATCGCCGTCGACCTATGCCGTGAGCTTGGAAACAGCGATGCCTTCTCGTCGCTTGTAACAGGTGAAACAGCTCCAGGCGCACGCTCAGGACAGGGATGATAGATTTCATCCGGCGATCCGCAGTCACCTATTGGCATCAAACCAGTACAGCGAAGATGGGACGCGACAGCATGTCTGTGGTTGACCATGAGCTCAAGGTCTATGGCATTGACGGCCTTCGTATTGCTGACTCGTCGATCATGCCGCGTATAACCACCGGCAATACCATGGCGCCATGTGTCGTCATAGGTGAGAGAGCGGCCGACTTGATCAAGGCATCTCATGGCGTAGTGCCGACGGCTTTAAGCAATGCCGCTGTCAGCTAGACCGGATCGAAAACGTGCGGGCGTGGCGCCTGTAGGCTCAGGTGTCCATGCTCGCTGCGACTTGTGGGTCGAAATCGATCTCATCAAGTTGAACGCGTCAGCAGGCCGCTGCGCCCGACGAACTAAGAAGATTTCGGGCCGGGTCATATAGATAACCAGATACGTTCCTTGCCCCGATGCCAAGGGTTCGGACACCTTCTGCAAAAAGGGCCGCGATGTCACGACAGCTGCCCGACCGCAAGGCGAGCGTTTCGAGAGGAGACTGCGTTCCTTCTGCCTCCCGGGCCTGATATAAAACGAGGGTCGCGATGCCGGCACTGAGATCCCTCAAAAGAGACAGCGTGTCGGTCGGGTTTCCCATAACGAAGCCTCGGATCCATTTTTGGAACTCGCCAGAGGGATCCGGGTGCTGGGAACCGTGAGTGCGCCGAAATCCTTCCACTCTCGTTCATCATACGGGAATGGGTATGACGCCGCCGAGGCCGCGATGTCGAATACCGGCCACGGCTCCGATGTCAGATTCACCGTCACTTTACTAATGATCTAGAACCGTTGCGTCGGCTCCGAAACGGTAACAGTCGCGACTGCGTTTCCAAACACATCCGTTGTCCATGCTATGCGGGCTTCCGGCGCTACCGTGATGCGATAATTTTGAAGCAGGAGATGCGGATCCTCGCGGGGTCGCAGGAGCAACCGGTATGGAGAAAGCTAAACGGAAAACCGGTAGCTGTAGGTTGTCCGATGCGAGATAGAGAGTGTTGGCATTTTTGCTCCTCGCTGCGAACAAGCTATTTAACGACTGCCCAGATATAACGAAGCCCTTGATGGCTTTTCGTTGTCACGAGGTCCGACCGACAATCCGGCCGGCTCCTTGTCATGAAAGGATGAAACCCTTTGGTCGGAGTTGCATCCCGCACCGAGTGAAATGGTTATTCATTGGTCATCGAGGGCAGATGAAGTTCAACCTCACGTCGCTGCTTTTCGTCCATCGGTCCGATGCGCTCGTTCCAGAACGCGGCCGCCAGGGCCGGCTCATCTTCCCGATTACGTGTGCCGACCAGATTGTCGTCAACCTTGGTACGGCGGCGACCACCAAGGCGCATAGATTCCTCAGCCAGTCGTCGCGACGGAGTCTGACCCTCGTCGATGATGACCTCATCTTTGGCAGCGTTCTCTTTCTTCAGGAAAGCGATGAGCGCGTCACGCTCAGGACCAAAAGACTTCTGGTTCAAAAACGCGTCTACCGAGGAACGGGTTTCATGGCCACCCGACGACGGATTACCGCGATGGATGACGAAACGTTGGTCCGTCGTGCCGTCCTGTCCGACGAACCATTTGTCTCCATTTGAACTCGATCCAAATTCTTGCAGGTTGCTCATATTTCTCGCCTTTCAGATTTCCATAAGGCCTCCGGAGCGCAGCGCACTCGCGATGACATGGTGAATGCTGTTCGTATTCGTCCGTGCGCGTTTCGGTCTATCAATGGGAGTGCCAGTCGCGCGGTCCGATTTGCTACCGCGTTTAAATGAGGGCGCCAGGCCCAGTTGCGGGCAATAAGCTTCGTCGATGGGATGCCGAGGTCGAGTGTGTAAGGGCTCTGCGTGCCATATCCGCTCAACGGGTCGACCGCCGTGCCGTGTCCCATGCCGCCAGTGCGGTGAAGCTCGATCGCATCGAGACTTGCTCCGTTCGTCCGACCGGCTGCCTCACCCGCGATGCCGTGCATCTTTAAAAGTTGTCGAAGCGCTGCTTGCTCGCCGCATACGATGAGCTTAACGTTCCTGATGCTGCTTCGGGAAATGCGCTGCATGTGCTTTGAAAACTCATTCGCTGCGGACTGTTTGCCGCCTCCGGGTCAATCACCTGATCCGGCGTAAAAGCGGATACTCCGGCGCGTCGCAGAGCGCGCGGATTTGATTATGGTCAAACCGCGCTTCATCCATTTCAAGAAGTGAACCGCGTTGCTTCGTATCGCGCATCTTCGACGGCGAAACGCAGGGCCTCGGCCGCTGTTTCGAAACGCCTGTAGCGGGGTCCCCTTCTTTCCGCCGTCGCATAGTCGGCATAAAGTCCTGCACTGCCCGCGTAATTGAAGCGGTTCAATTGGCTGGTCTCCGGTTTTCGAAAGTGGATTGGACTTGTCCGCGGGCGGCTGCCCTGATGACCCGTTCGGTATCTCGCAGTTCGCGTTTGCGCAGCTGCATGACTTTTCGCAGGTTTGCGAGCTTTCCAGCATCAGAGCCGGCTACGACGTTCGGTGACCGGAATAGCTCGTCTGCGGATCGGCGCGGTGTGTAGTTCATGATTGGGTCCTAGTCAGCGCTGTAACACTGTTTTGGGTTTTCAGATCAGCCAAATAGTTTCTTGATCTTTATTTCTTGGTGGAACCCGGCGCATTGCTCACCGTAGACTTGACCTGCGAGCCGGAGGAAGCGGATGCCACGACTGCAGTCTTGTCTTTCTTTGGCTTGCGGACTTCTCGATTGCCTCGCACTTGGCCTTTGGCCATGAAATTCTCCTCGTCTTATGGTGATTGTTGGAGCAGCCCGATTGATTTCGATCGGGTCTGTGCATTTCGAAGGATCTGCTAGATTGGCAGGAGCGCCGTGTCCTGCCGCCTTGTCAGTCTGCGGCCGTCCCGGCGGCACTGAAGTTTGGGAATGCCTTGAATATTGCCCAGGGAAGTCCGGGACTTGCGAAGCCTTCTCGAGGTCTGCAAAGACTTGCTTGTTCATGATATCCGAACAGGCTCGTCCGAACGAGGTTTCGTGAAACGCATGGGGCATAATTGTTGGAAGACATCGTGTCCTCCTTTTGTTGGGTAAGGCCGTCGTCTGAACGGCGATGCCGGGATACGGCTGCTGTGACACGGGAAGGCGCCTGTTTCGACGTTCAACAGGCTTCGCAATTTCCTGCGCGCGTTTGCACTGAAGTCACCAGGCAGTATTGGCGTAGGATGAGACGACTTCGGTTATGTTGGCTGTCGCAGTCGGGAAAACAAAAGGCCGGGCGCTAGCCCGACCTCACAGTCAATCGGCTCTTCTGCCAGTACATCCGTGGTCAGCGAGAGCGAGTGACAGATTCAAGCCGACTGAAGATTGTCGGCGGAATTCTTACCGGACTTGTGGTCCTGGACAATGTCGTAGGTGATCTTCTGGCCGTCGGAGAGCGACCGTAGGCCAGCCCGTTCGACAGCCGAAATATGGACGAATACATCAGATGAGCCGTTTTCGGGCTGGATGAAACCGAAGCCCTTGGTGGCGTTGAACCACTTTACAGTACCAGTATTCATGACGATTTCCTTTAGATAGCAAACGTGATGGTCCCCGCGATTCTTTGCGGGATAGGATCGATGTTTGAAAGGAGGTCCGACGGGAGCATGAGCTCTGGAACGACGTCACAAGCATTGGTCGATGAGTGATATGTAGGTTCAATTTCTGATTTAGCAATGGGTGATGTTAAAGATCGTAATTCTTTCGAGCAGGATTCAGCTGCCCCCCGTGCCGTAAAAGATGCGCAACTGAATGCGCCTGTTGACCGACTTCAGACAAGCTCTCTCCCAAAATTCCATGCTTCAGGGGCGAATGTCGAGTTCATTGAGCGTGCGGTGAAGCGCGCTCTCCAGGATCGGCTTCGAAAGGAAACGAGCGCCGGCGGGAAGACTGCCATGTTCCGGACTATATCGACCCGAGATCACGACGATCCGACATTCCGGCCAGCGTTCGGCAGAGACTTTGGCCAGACCTACGCCGTTCATAGAGCCCAGCATATCGATATCGGTCAGCAACGCCATGACCCGGTCCTGGCGTTCCAATACTAACGCGCTTGGTTGGCATTCGCTGCCTCCGAAACTTCAAAACCAGCGTCGACAAGCACATCCATGAGGTCCATCCGGATCAGCCCGTCATCCTCGACCACCAAAACCGGCCGCGTTACACTATCCATCAATGCACTTTCTGAAATGTTTCGAGATCGGCGCTGATGATGCAACGCAAACCTCTCAGATCGTAATCGATCGCCACCCTGCCGTCTGCGGTGCCGTTCAAACCTGCGGAAATCATCCGCCGCCTGATAGAGCCGAATATCGCTGCCCGACGGCCGGAGTCAGCGATGCCGCCTACCTCAATGCGCATGGAAAATCGCGCTTACCCTTTTCTGCCCATGCGACGAGCCTCCTCGGCTTTGCCCAGGAGGATGCTGGCTTCAAGGCACCCGAAGGTACCTAAGCTGTTTTTGATGCTTATCGAGCGGATCACCAAATGAAATCAGCAATACCCCAGTTCGAGAATGACGGGCCGTTGGTTCGTACCCGCTCAAGAGCTTAACCGCCGGTCGAAAATCTGACTGCGTTCTTCAAGGGCCATGGTCCTCTCGTTCAACTCACACAGCGGAACCCACGATAAACTGGTCTCGGGTCATCGTCGGCGACCGGACTTAGCCAGATGAGGGAACGTGGTGCACAGCAACGTTTAGAACCAGCTCGTAGGCCGTGCTTCGTCCTCCAGCCTCTCCTTTTTGCAAGATGCCTTTCGCCATCAGGTCTGCGATGTCGCGAGATGCAGTGTCTTGGGATGCATTGGTCAGTTTCGCCCACTTTGTCGATGTGAGCTTGCCTTGGAAATTCCCCTCTAACAGCCGGTTTAGGACCTTGGCTTGTCGCGGATTGAGATCGCTTGCAGCATGCGCCTGCCAGAAATCATTCTTCAGCATCACATTATCGAGGGTCATGAGTGCTTGGCCAACAGCATCGCCTAGACGATCGATGAACCACTCGATCCAGCTCGTGATGTCGAGGCTATCTTTGCTGGTGACTGATTGCAGAGCTTCATAATACCCGGCGCGGGATCGCTCAATTGCCGCAGACATGGAATAAAACCGCTGGGCGCCTCCGCCACTGCGTGCAAGTGTCATATCAGCGATAGCGCGAGTTATGCGGCCGTTGCCATCGCCGAAAGGATGGATAGCGACGAACCAAAGATGGGCAATGGCTCCTTTGATGAGGGGATCCACATCATGGGCTCCGTTAAGCCACGCAAGGAAGGCTGACATCTCATCTTCCACGCGATCTGCGGGCGGAGCAACATAGTGGACTTTCTCGTGCCCGAATGCACCGGAAACAATTTCCATGCGGCCGCCAGAATCGTCACGCCAATCTCCGACGCGAAGTTTATGGCCCCACTCGTTGCGGCCAGTCGGAAAAAGGGCCGCATGCCATTGGAACAGTCGCTCTGCCGTCAGTGGCTCTGCGCAATTGATCGTGGCATCGAGAGTGATATGGACGATGCCCTCGACCAAGCGGTTTGGCGTCACAAGTCCATCGATATTGATGCCGAGCCGTCGGGCGAGGGAGGATCGAACCTGTTGCTCATCAAGCTGTTCTCCCTCGATCGCCGACGACTTGACGACGTCGTCGGTTAGCGCTCGTAGAAATGTTGCCTCCCGCGTACGAAAACCTAGGCCCTCGGTGCGGCCAATAAGGCGCCCTTGATCAAGGCGTACAGCCGCAATCCTTGACGTAAACCGGTCAGCACGCCACTCGAATTTCGGCCATAGGGTGGACTGCCAGATGTAACTCATAAGCCACGATAAAGCTTATCTGCGGAGAATAGCAAGATTTATCTCCGCAAAAATGCGTATATTGTCGCGCGTAATCCCCGCACAGACCCAGCGCTCGGCAAAAAATCAACCCCAGTTACGTCACTCTCATATAACAGCTCAGGCTGAGAGGACTGATTTTTGCTGACCAAATCCTCGCGTTGAGACAGTCAGTCAACAGTCCGAAATATGAAAATGCAATCGGATCAACATCTAAGGAAATCGATGAGGCTATGCTCCTGAAATGACGCAGGTTTCCAGTCGTATCTCGCCGGTTCGTATCCCATCATGGTGAAAAGAAGTTAATAACGACTGCGCTTAACACCGGGATGAACGGCCCCAACGAAATGGTTTCAATGAGTGCGTCTGAAATTAGCTTCGCAATTGAGAGTCCCGCTTTTCGATATATATTTTTTGGTATATTTGATGGGTGTCAAGTTTGCCTTCTCTCGATAAAACCGACCGCCGGATCCTCACCATCCTTCAGTCAGATGGGCGGATTTCTAATACTGAGCTGTCGCAGCGTCTTGGGATTCCCCAGACTTCTATGAGTGACCGTTTTCGTCGCCTACAGCGAGAGGGGTTCATCACAGGCTTCGGTTGCCGACTTGATCCGCGCCTCATGGGCTTTGATTTGCTTGTTTTCATCGAGGTTTTGCTCGACAAAACGACCCCGGACGTATTTGAAGAATTCTCCCTTGCCGTGAGACGGGCGCCGGAAGTGCTTGAGTGTTACATGGTGGCCGGCGGTTTCGATTATTTGGTGAAGATTAGGTTCAGGACCCATTGATTTGAACTGACTGCTGTGGTTCAGACGGGCATATAGGAGCCCGACTGATGAGTCATTTGTTTTGGCTAACGGACGAGCAAATGGCTCGTCTTCAGCCCTATTTCCCCAAGAGCCATGGCCGCCAGCGCGTTGATGATCGACGCGTTCTGAGCGGCATCATCTTCGTCAACCGCAATGGGCTCAGGTGGTGCGATGCGCTGAAGGAATATGGCCCGGCGAAGACGCTTTATAACCGCTGGAAACGCTGGGGCGACAAGGGCATATTTATCCAGATGATGGAAGGCCTGGCTGTGCCTGAAGTCACAGAGCGCAAGACGATCATGATCGACGCGACCTATCTGAAGGCCCACCGCACTGCTTCCAGCCTGCGGGTAAAAAAGGGGGCGCGGGCCGCCTGATTGGGCGCACGAAAGGTGGCATGAACACCAAGCTTCATGCCGTAACGGATGCGAGTGGTCGCCCGATCAGTTTCTTTATATCGGCCGGCCAGGTCAGCGATTACACGATTACATTGGTGCTGCCGCCTTGCTTGATGACCTTCTCAAGGCCAAATGGCTGCTGGCCGACTGTGGCTATGATGCTGAATGGTATCGTGACGCTTTACAGGCGAAGGGGATCACTCCCTGCATTCCGGGTCGGAAATCCCGCAACAAGACCATCAAATACGACAAACGCCGCTGAAAGCGGCGCAACCGGATCGAGATCATGTTCGGGCGTCTCAAAGACCGGCGGCGTGTCGCTACGCGTTACGACAGGTGCCCAATGGCCTTTCTCTCCGCTATCGCTCTCGCTGCGACCGTGATCTTCTGGTTATGAGCAATGAGTCCTGACCCTAGCTCTTAAACAGATACTAACCATTAACCCCTGGCGGACCATAGTCAAAAACATTGAAGACAAGGCCTGAGGGGCACGGGATTGTTTTGAAATACACCTTTGTGCCTATCTACGGATCCGAGAACGCCGAAAAACAGTGAGAAAGTTTCTCGTCAGCGGCGATGTGGTCCCCTTTCTATAAGCGACTGCGATCGTCACCGTATGCTGAGAGTCGCACGGAAGCAGTACCATGCCTTCCATCTGCACTTGCCGAATAGATCTGGGCACTAGTGAAACCCCCAGATCCGCGGCGACTAGAGATAAGATGGATGCTATGTGGGGGGCCGCGGGACCCAGCAAGGGTATAAAGCCCGCCTCTGCGCAAGCTGCCAACACAGCATCATGCAAGCTGACCGCAACGTTGCGAGGCGTAAGAATGAAGGGGTCATGCTGAAGATCGTGCAGGCGGATTTCAGCGGACCGAGCCAGCGGGTGGGACGCAGGCAGCGCGACCAATAACGGCTCTTCACTCAATATTTCCTCCGAAAGGCTCTCGGGATCCGCCTTGGATGGGCGAAGAATGGCGACATCCAGCCGACCTTCGGCCAACGCCGACGAAAGTGCGACCGAATTAGCTTCCGTGATTTGAATCTCTATGTCGGGATATCTCTGGCGGAACTGCCTGATGCAATCGGGTACCGCTGGATTTATTGCCGCTGTGCCGGTGAAGCCGAGCCTTATCACGCCTTGTTCTCCCGCCGCGGCCTTGCGAGACAATCTTATAGCTTCCTCGATTTGGCCGGGGATGTGCTTGACCTGCTGCAAAAATGCTTCTCCAGCGTCGTTGAGCTCGACACCATGTGATAACCTTCGAAAAACTTGCGTGCCGATTTCGGTTTCAAGCACCTTGACCTGCTGACTAAGTGGGGGCTGAGCAATTCCTAGCTGTTTAGCGGCACGTGTGAAGCTCAGGTGCTCCGCCACAGCAAGAAAATAACGGATGTGTCTCAGCTCCATGGTATTAATCCTGCATATAGAATGAGCGTCTTCCATATATTAGCGGCGAAAGGTGGTAGGCGCTATAGCTTGCGGGAAAAGGAATAGTTCATGCCCCAAGCTCCGCAACAATCCCCCTTGTCGGCTCCCGACATTACCTCCTCGACGATGTCACCCAAATGGATCACCCATCAAAGCCACGCGTTCAAACGCGCCAGTCTGGCACTATTTTTGGCTGGATTTTCCAGTTTCTCGTTAATCTATTGCGTACAGCCGCTCTTGCCTGAATTTCCCGCCGAATTTGGCGTGAATGCTGCTAATGCTTCATTAGCGTTATCGCTGACTACGGGAGCGCTGGCATTTGCCATTTTGCTCAGCGGCGCGCTCTCACAATCGGTCTCGCGTCGAAACCTGATGTTCATCTCGATGATGTTGGCAGCTTCATGCAACATCCTTGCAGCATCGACACAAGGATGGTTCTGGCTCTTAGCGGCGAGGACAGCGGAAGGATTTGCGCTCGGCGGTGTGCCCGCAGTCGCAATGGCTTATCTTTCGGAGGAAATCGAGCCGGCCAGTCTAGGCAAGGCAATGGGTCTTTATGTTGGCGGCACGGCCTTCGGAGCGATGATCGGGCGCGTCGGCATGGGACTTTTGTCGGCCTTCACCTCTTGGCAAGTGGCCATGTATGTTCTCGGCGCAGCGTGCATTGCAGCAGCAATCGGCTTTTTCCTGTTGCTGCCGCCGTCCCACAATTTCCGGCCGCGGCGCATGCCGCTATCGGCGCATCTAAATATCTGGAAGCGGCAGCTCGAAAATCGCGCATTAATGCGTTTCTATTTCATCGGTGCAATGCTGACAAGCGTGTTCACTACGGTGTTCAACTATTGTGCTTTTAGGCTCGTACAGCCACCTTACAGCCTTGGCCGCACCGCAGTCAGCATGATCTTTCTGACATTTGCCCTTGGCATCATCGCATCCTCGTATGGCGGCACACTTGTGGACCGGCTCGGCCGGCGGGCAACATTGCTCATCGCTTTTCCAACCATCCTTGTCGGCGTATTAGCAACTTTGTCTTCGAACTTGATCCTGATCGTTGTCGGGATTGCGCTGATTACCATAGGATTCTTCATCGGCCACTCGGCGGCCAGCAGCGGCGTGGGTGCCGCAGCAGGGAATGCCAAAAGCCATGCTTCAGCCCTTTATCTTCTCTCCTACTACGGCGGAGCTAGCATTACCGGCTGGGTTGGCGGCTGGTTCTGGATACATGCCGGCTGGAACGGTGTCGCTGCCCTGACCGCCGCCTGTGCGGCCGCCGGTATTGCGATTAGCCTTTTCAGTGTGCCGGCACACCAAACAGCCACGTAACCGACGACGCGATTGACAAATGCAGCGCCGATCCCAACATCGCTATCAGTCAGTGGCCGAGTTCAAGAAGAACAATCCCGATTGTTGCGAGTTACCCAAGTCACTCGGCGCGGCATTAAAAACTGCGAGGAATCTCCCTGGATAGCCGATCTGCCAAGATTATGTGCGGGCATTTTCCCGTGGTCCGCGCATGCTGGATGGTGTGTGACCAAACTGGCGTTTGAACGCCCGCGCGAAATGTGCGGCATCGCGATAGCCGACCTCGAGCGCAATTTCGATAAGTGGCGCACGTGATTGCGACAAAAGCAATTTGGCCCGCTTCATCCGGATCAGTCCTAAGGCTCTAGCGGACGATGAACCAGTCCGACCCGACGATTGCGGCGCCGAGCACGTTGCAGCTGCTTCTCGCGGTCGCAGCGCTCCTGATCGTCGACCGGGTCTACGGAATCGAAAAGATGACGGTGGCAGGATGAGCGTCAAACTTCCCATCGATCATGTTGTCATTCTTGTCGCCGATCTCGATACGGCTGGCAAGGCATTCGAGGCTGCCGGTTTCCAGGTGACGCCCAAAGCACTGCACAGCGCTGCCATGGGCACAGCCAATCGCTGCGTGATGCTCAATGGCAACTATATCGAAATCCTGGGTATCGTCGCCGAGACCGAGGCCAATATGACATGGCGAACGCTGCTTGCCGATGGAGCCGGCATCCATGGAATTGCCCTGCGCAGCGGCGATATATGACGCGTCGGCCTTGGCACTCGCCTCGGCGGCCATACCGGCCGAACCGGTGTGACACCTCTCCCGCATGACGGGCGATGGCGAGTTGCGTTTTTCGATCACCCGCATCGATCCCGGTGCGACGCGGGGGTTGCAAGGCCTTGTCTGTCAGCACCATACGTCCGACCTTGCCTGGCGTCCTGAAACGATGGTGCACACCAATCGCGCCGCCCGGCTGTCCGGCATCTTTCTGCCGCAGGCATCCGTGCTGTCCGGCCTTGCGCAGGACGCAGGTGAAGACGGCGTCCTCGTCGAAATCGGTGAAGGCCGCCTCGTCCTAACCGGCGAATACGCGCAATCCCACGATCTGCGCCAGGTCTGCGGCATCGAACTGGAGATTATCACCGCATGAATTCCTGGCCGTCCGACAAACCATCTCCAGTATGGATGTCGCTATCGCGCGAGACATTCGAGGCGCCGAAATTGGAAGGTGAGGCGCATGCCTATGCCGTTATCGTCGGTGGGGGCATATCCGGTTTGACGACGGCGCTTGCGCTTGCCCGCCGAGGCCGGAAGGTGATCGTTCTGGAGGCGCGCCGGGTCGGCTACGGCGCCTCGGGCCGTGCCAATGGCCAGTGATTTCCGCGCTCACCCGCCATGGCCCCGACGCCATCAGCAAGATCCGGCCCGGAGAACGCGGCGAAAGGTTCATTGAACTCGTCAGGGGCGCTGCCGATACGCTTTATCAGCTGATCGAGCGCTACGATATCGATTGCGATGCCCGCCGCAACGGCTGGGTTCAGTCGGCGCATACGCCAGGCCGGGCAAAACGCGTTGCCAATCTTGGTGCCCAATGGGCCGCCAGAGGCGCCGAAACTGCCGCGCTTTCTCCGGCAGAGGTCTCGCAGCGCCTCGGAACCGACATGTATTATGGCGGTTGGGAGCACCGTGGCGGCGGCCATATCAACCCATATGCCTTCACCCTCGGACTTGCTCGCGTCGCTGTGTCGGAAGGTGTGATCGTTTATGAGGACAGTCCCGCATTGCGGCTGCTGCGTGAACGTGACGAATGGATCGTCGAAACATCGGATGGACGTGTGCGCGCGCAAAAGGTTGCACTGGCGACGGCCGCTTATACGGGTGATCTCCGGCCGGAACTGCGCGGTTCCATCGTTCCCGTCACATCCTATCAGGCGGCCACCGGACCGCTTGGTCCGCTGGCGGACGAAGTCCTGCCCGGCGACGAGTCCTCCTCCGATACACGGATGGACCTCCGCTATTTTCGAAAGACCCGAGACGGCAGGCTCGTTTCCGGTGGCGCGCTGGCGATCCAGATCGGTGCATCGCGACGCCTGCCCAACATGGTCGAAAAGCGGCTGAGGGAGATGTTTCCTGCGCTGCCACCCAAGCTTATGGTTGCATTCTGGGGCGATCGCATCGCAATGAAGGTAGACCGGTTGCCGCGCCTTCATCGCCGTCGCGATGGGCTGTGCGCCTGGATCGGCTGCAACGGTCGCGGACTGGCGCTTGCCTGCCCCATGGGGCCGGTCCTAGAAGACGCGATTGAAGGCGTGCGGGACGAGGCGCTTGCGCTTAGGCCCTCCGCGCCGCCCCTTGTGCCATTTCATGCGCTCGTTGTACGTTTCGCCCGTTTTATCCTGCCTTGGTATCGTTTCAACGACAGTCGGGAAATATAGGGCTGCGGTCGCGATCTTTTTACTGTGTGTCATGCTCGCCGCGCTTAGCTGACTTAGAACAGGTAAGACCGACTGATCTAAACGGGGATTTTCAAATAGCTGCTGCTTCCCGATTACGGCCGAACATCATTAGCAACTGGGTCAACGGTTCCAATCCCTTCAAGACCTTAAAGCCAACACAGCTAATCAACGACTAATCCGTAACGACACCATCGTTACGAGCCTTGTAACGATGGTGTCGTTACGGTATATAGCGTTATCACATTGGAGTTGCCCATGCCGACGTCACATACGAGTAAAAATGTGGATGCAAGTGTTCCACTGAATATCCGTATTAAGCCCTCAACGCGCAATCTCATCGACCGCGCGGCTGAGTTGCTTGGCAAGACGCGGACAGATTTCATGCTGGAAGCCTCCGAGCGCCGCGCCGAGGAAGTCCTGCTTGACCGTACTGTCTTCACGGTCAGCCCCGAGGCATATGCTGAATACCTTGCTCGGCTCGATGCGCCCGCGCAGTCGAATGACCGTCTGAAACGCACGATGTCGATCAAAGCTCCGTGGGATTAGACGTGAGCCTTACTTCTCCGTCTCCCTTGGCCGAGCATCATGAGCTTAATGACTTTAATTCTGGTGTTCCAGAGCTGGATGATTGGCTGCGTCGACGAGCGCGAGCCAATCAGGCGGGCGGTGCGTCGCGTTCTTACGTTGTCTGCGAGAAGGATCGTGTCGTCGCTTACTATGCTCTCGCGTCCGGCGCGGTGAGGACGCCAGAAGCACCAGGCCGCTTCAAAAGAAACATGCCAGATCCGATCCCAGTCGCTGTACTTGGTCGACTCGCTATCGACCTGTCCTATCAGGGACGCGGTATCGGTCGGGCGTTGGTTCGTGATGCCGGTCTGCGGCTGCTCAATGCCGCCGAAATCCTCGGTATTCGCGGCATATTGGTGCACGCGATATCCGATGACGCACGTGCCTTCTATGAGGCTGTTGGATTCATGCCATCTCCGTCCGATCCGATGATGCTGATGATCGGACTAAAAGATCTCAGCAATGCACTGAGCAGGTAGACGGTGTCATCGCGCGTTCGCTCCTTCGTGAAGCAACGATATTGACCCTCGGGCGCCCCAAAACTGGCCGTTTAGAGTGAGTGTCAGCGACTGCAATGATTAAGTGTGAAAGCTAAGATGCGCCTGAAAGCTGGTGAGGGACCGGCGTATTTTAAGGTAGCTCTCGATTGACAGCTCTTCCCGTCAGAAATTGCCTCGATAATTTCGTGCTGATCCAATGTCGTCCGGTGATTTAAGAACGTGTCGTGGGTTCGATCCCCATCATCGTTGGTGCTTCGCGCGATATCACCGCCCGCAAGCGTGCAGAACAGCTGATGTCGGCTCAGACAAAAATGCTTCGCGACGTGGCGAGGGGTGTAGAGTTCCCATCTTTCATCAGGACCGTGGAAGCCCTGCTTGCAGGTGTCCTGTTTGGCGGGAAAGTGAAGATCATCATCGGCAACGAGCGTGGCGATCCCTCGTCTGATGAGATTTCGTTCCCCATCGTCTGCCGCGACGGCAAGATCTGCGGGGAAATGATTGTCGACACCTACCTTATGCGCGAAGCCGGCATGGAGGAGTTTCTTGGTGGTGTCGCGCAAACGATCGGAATCGTCATCGACCGTGATCGCGATACGCACCACGTTGCCTCCTTAGCGGAGCACGACGCCCTGACTGGGCTGGCCAATCGCACGTTGCTCGATCGAACACTCGGAACGAGCCTTGCCATTGACGACTTCGGGACAGGTTGTTCCAGCCTGAGCACGCTCAAGATGTTCCCATCGATCGCCTCAAGATCGACCTTTCATTCTCCACTGATATCCCCGGAGACGCAGGGGATGGGGCAATCGTTGCGGCTATCATTGCAATGGCGAAGACCTTGGGCCTCGAAGCCGTGGCGGAGGGGATCGAGCAGCCCGAGCAGATGGCTTTCCTCGTTGAGACCGGGTGCGATTCCTTCCAGGGCTATCATCTTGCAAAGCCTCTGCAGGCTGCCGATGTCGCGACCTTCATTTTGCGAAACCCATGATCGCGCACGCAAGCGTATTGTTGATGCGGCGTAGAGCGCATCCACAATACATACATTACCTCCGCCAATTCATCAATTTAAGAGCTGGTTTATCGTAAACCAGCAGCAGATTTTAAGAATTGGCTGATATTCTGGGTCGAAATATAAGGGGTGTCCGATGCGTGTTCTGCTTGCTACTGCCTGCTTATTGTTGCCATTGCTCGCCGGCGGGCCGGTGGTGGCTGAGGATAAGGTCGTTCGGATAGGAACTGAGGGTGCGTATCCCCCATTCAACTTCCTCGATGAAAAAGGGCAACTGTCCGGCTTCGATGTCGACATTGCTACAGCTCTTTGCAAGGAGATGGCGGTCGAATGCGAGTTTGTTGCTGTCCCATGGGTGACGATCATCGATGATCTCGAAGCGGGTAAATTCGACCTGATAGTTGCCAGTATGGCCTATACGGAAGAACGCGCGCAGCGCATCGCGTTTTCTGATCCGTACTACCGGTCCCACGCCGTTTTCGTGGGTGACGCTAAGAAAGTTCACGACATTCGTCCGGAGGCACTCGCGGGTGCGAGGATCGGGGCCGGAGCCGGCACCATGCAGGCCGATTACCTGCAGAAGATCTACGCGGTGAAAAATACGATCATTATCACCAAGGACCAGCCTGAAGCCCAGACGGCGCTCGAAGAAGGAAAGGTCGACCTGATCCTTGCCGATGCAATTGAGCTAATGAATTTTCTTGACTCCAGCCAGGAAGCCCGCTTCGATTTCATCGGAGACCCGGTTACCAATGATCTACTGCAAAGTACGTCTCATATTACCGCTCGCAAAAGCGACGCCGCATTGCTCGAGAATGTCAACGCGGCACTGAAACGGATCCGCCTCAACGGTGTCTACGACAAGGTCAACGACACGTATTTTCCTTTCAGTATCTTCTGATCGACGTGATGATCATGCCGCGGTTTTTCCGAAATGGGTTGTCCTTGCGATTGACGGGCCGCTTTGCGCTCGTCGTTGTCGGGATCTATGTCTTTGCTGCATCGTTGTACTCCGTCCAGTTCCTCAACCGCGTTGAAAAAGGAGCAGGCGTAGCCAGAGAGCAGCAGATCCCGCTTATCCTTTCGCAAAACAGAAATGCCCTGAAAATCGAGCGTGCCGCTTCGCTCATTCGCTCCGTGTATCTGGCCCATGATCGCCGCGTAGAAAGACAGATACAGTTGCAGTTGCAGACGCTCACGCAGAGCTTCACCCTTGATGACAATCAGTTGTTGACCGATGGTGGCCGCAACATCGCTGCCGATGTGAAGATCATCACTACGCAGCGGGAAGTGGCGCGCGCTTTGCGATCCGACACTTCCGGTCAGTTGGATAACGGAAAGATCGAGCAGGCCGAAGTGGCGGCGGCCGAAGCCTACCAGCGGGCCATTAGAACGACCGAGGCTTTGGGCGACAACCTCTCAAACGACGCTGTCCAACTCGCCGACGGCTTGGCTTCGACGATCGAAAAAGCGGCCCGGGATGTCCGTTTCGGATGGCTGTTTATATTGATCCTGCCGGCAGTGTTCCTGGTGCTGGTTTTATGGGTTGTTAGCCGTCACATCCTGCGGCCGATTTCGGCGGCAGTTTCAAGGCTCGAGGCAAGAGACGATGCAGTTGCGAAGCCGATCTTTGAAGAATTGCGAACGGTTACGGACGCCGTCGAGGCTTACGGCGCGCTCTCGCTTGATCTCAAGCGTACCAACGAGATGTTGCTTGTTTTGTCCGATCAGGACGGCTTGACCGGATTGTTGAACAGACGCGCCTTTGAGCAAAGACTCGACAATGCGTTCAATCGTGCAATCGCTTCGGGTTCTGAGCTATGCGTCCTCATGATCGATCTCGATCATTTCAAGTCTATCAATGATACATATGGCCACGAGGCTGGCGATGCATGTCTGCGCGAAGTCGCCGTGATTTCGTCCAGCTTTTTCCAACGTCATGGACTTTTGGTTGGGCGGTATGGAGGCGAGGAATTCTGCGGTTTTGTCGAAGGCCAGATCGATAGCGTCAGCGTCTTAGCGGCAGCGTTGAGAAAGGCTATTGAGATGTTGTCTATTGATGTCGGATTCGGAAAGAAAATCCATCTCACTGCAAGCATCGGTGTTTCTTGCTTGGAAGGGCGCGAAATTGGGCGCGCAGGTTTGCTCTTAAAGGAGGCCGATGGGGCACTTTATGAAGCCAAGCACACTGGCCGCAATAGAGTTGTCATACGAGGTCAAAGTAACGTTTCCGTCTTCGGTGCCACCGGAGGAGACTAGCTCGCGTGAGAATATCAACGCATATCGCGCCGTGCGCGAGGGATACATGACCGACATTCCTGCTGAGGTGACGCTGCGAGGCAATGAAACCGGCGCCTATCTCTCTTCTCTTACGGCCGCCTTCCCCGATATACACCGCGAACTGTTCGGCATGCACTTCGCCGGGAGCGTTGTCGTTGTAGAGCTTGCTATCCGCGGTACTCATACAGGCGAGCTAGCTCTTCCCTCCGGAACCAATGCTCCTACGGGTAGGACAATAGATGTGCCGTGCAGCGATGTTTTTCATGGCCTCGTAGTGAGGGCTACGCAAAGCTTGCTAAGGTGATCGGAGAAAGTCTTGTCGAATGGGATCATCCTTGAAGAACGACTAGGCGAATGCCCACTGTGGCGCGAAGCGGCCAATAATTGGGTCGGTGGTTCGACCCGCCATCAAGACCTCGATCCCAGGATTTGCTCGTAGCTGACAACCATCCTATGCGAACAACCAAGCCAGTTAGATTATCGGCCTAGATCCAAGTTATTCGATTCGGACCGGCGAGGGGAGCGAAGCATCAGATTCCGTTTGGTTGGGGTCAGTGGTAAGTCGCATTCCTGCGTTGTGGAGGCTAATCGCGCCGACAATGACGACTGCAACTGCAATCAAGCCGATGAGATAATATTTAAGGTCGCTTTTCGACACGCGGCTCCTGTAATTTGACTCGATAGGGAAGAGGCAACATGCGCTGGCTGGGTCAACGCTTCTGTTCTTCGGATTTTCCGGCGTGGGCTGCAGCCCGAGGATGTATGGCCAAAAAGTATTTACTCTTCCTCTCGGGGAGGGAGCCTCAGGTAGAAGATATAATACCGACACCCGTCGCGGTTAAAACAGCAGCAATCGAAACAGCCACAAAATTGGCCAGCATCGTGATGTCTCCTGTTGGACGTGAGATAGGAGAACTCGGCTGACAGACTCGCGTTCCACAAGGCTTCTCTGCACGCATAATGACGCCTTGAACTCAGGCTGCGTAGCGGCAATCCAGGTGAGATCCAGCATCAATCGGGATGAGCATACGGTTCACGATGGTGGAAGGTAATTGTTCAATAGGCGACTATGGCGTCCACCCTTGGACAGGGCGCAACCGTTTGTCAGGCGGCGTTGATGAAGTGTCGGCTGGAAGCCTGTACGCTATTGTGAAGGAGACCTGCACTTCGCCGCCCGACTTTGCTGAAACGGATAAGCATGGCGCCAAGCGTGGTTCGCTGGAAACTGTCGAACCGAGACATGTGGCAAAAGACATCCATGAGCCCACTCTTTGGCTAGGACGCGTTTTGGCCCTCCGGTCGCAATACCTGTGAGCTGAATTAAAAAAGCGAAACTGCGTTCGGAACGGTGGGAGCCCTACCGCTAAAGCAGATTTTTTATGGAAACACTGGATATTGCTTGTGCTTTAGCCAAAACGTGATCCAGACAGATGGACAAAGTGGCAAGCTCCGCGCAAGCTTCGATTTGCAGAGAAGGCGCAGGCCCTATGGGGTGCCGCTTGCAAATGAGGATCGATATGAAGTTCGATGAACAAGTCATTCTCGATTGGCAACAGCGCGGCATGAACGCGCGAGTACTTGGGCGTTCGACAGCTGAGAACCCTATAGTTCCATACCTGAACAGATCAACGTGTCGATATGAGCGAGACAGCTGGGTGCAAAAAGCCGACGCCTGGCTATTCGGATGGCATATTGAGAACGCTGCACGCGGATAGCTACGTGCAGATTTCGCACATGATCAGCGATCGAATGCCTTTTCGAAAAGATGGTTGGTATCGGAAACATGAACCAGCTGCCTTGGGGGCTGGTTCATGGCCGCTGCTATCAAATGACCGAAACGTTTTCCGCCTTTGATTTGCCAGTCCTCTGGTCTTGACCAATCTCGTAGGTGACCTTGTCGCCTTCCCGTAACGAGCCGCCGCGTTGAATCGCAGAGACATGGACGAATACGTCCTGTCCACCAGTTTCGGGAGTTATGAACCCGAAGCCCTTTTCGTCGTTGAAAAATTTTACGGTACCAGTCGCCATCAAAGCATCCTTGTGTACGGCCAACCAAATGGTAGAGTTGGTCATGTTGCTATTCCAGTACCGCTAGTCAATGACAAACATGTAACCGAACGTTTTCGCATCTAAGAATCCATTGAGGTGTGGCAGCTCAAGGCCCTGCCGCATGGTTTCCCCGGCGAGGAGACTACCGCCGCGTCCACTTTCGCACTTATGTGTTTGCTCTGTGAGTCAGAAGCTTTGCCCGGACTATTTCCGCGCTTCTACGAATATGAACAGCGTGTGGTTGTTCTCCGGCCCCACCAATTGCAAGCGCGAGGATCGATACATCTTCCTCAAAGGAGTTGACGTATAGGACGTGGTCTGGATTCACGTATATCGGCTGGTTGTGGGTGTTTCTGAAGCGGATCATGCGGCGCAGGGAAAGTTAGGAGAAAGGTGGCAATAATCATGATTGCAGCCTTTCTCAATGAGCGAGACGAGCGGCGTCATGCCAGCGTCCTACACAAGTTGCGCATATTCGATTTGCCTAAAATTGCTCAAGGGAGCATCGACCTCAAAAGATCGCGGCCAGTCATTTTCCGTCGCTATCGATTGACTGGCCCAGCGGCGCCACGTTGATGGAATACTTTTGGCAGGGCAATGCTATCCAGCGTTTCAAAGACAGAGCGGCTGTTCCCCGGCGCGATGATTTACTGCAGCTCTTTCACGCGGCCTCAGACACGTTCGCTGGAACGTGAAAGTTCGATGCGAGCAGCATCAAAATATCGTTCACGGCTTTGGAGTTGCAACGATACCAAATCGTTTGAGCTCCCCGCCGGATGGTGACAAGACCTGCGGCTTTCAGCTTTGCCAGATGTTGGGACAACGCAGATTGAGACTAACCCACAGCGGCGGCGAGTGATGTTACGTCCCACTCAGCTTGATTGAGCAACGTCAGGACATGGAGCCTACGGCCATTTGCGAGGGCCTGCAGGAAAAGTGCGGGCTCATTGAACATCGACCCGGGATGATCGCGCATATGATTGATTTGACCCTATCTTAATTAGCGAGGGCTACAATTAGGGCGGTTGATTCGCAACAATAGTCGCCGGCGCATCCTGCAAACCTTGATATTGAGAAAATGCGAGAGCAGTTGATTGGGACCGTGCATTACCATTGATCCACGCCAGTCGTGAATTGGTATGGAGGCCGCGCCAGCAGTCGACCTCCATAGGTTCCGTCGGTGTTAGAATTCTTCCCAGTTATCGGCCGCTGCCGCGGTCGCCGAACCGCCACGGCCGGTGAAGGCTCTGGCAATCTTGCCGACCATGCCGCGAGCCGGAGACACCGTCGGCGCCGAGTGGGGTGAGGCGGCGATGATTGCGGCAGTCTGGCGCAGGGCAGCCGATGGTTGGGCCATGCCTTGGTTCTCGCCCAGCTGGAACTGACTGATCAACTCGCGCAGGCGCCCGGCTTCGGTGGCAAGCGTTGCGCCGGCCGCATTCGCCTCTTCCACCATGGCGGCGTTCTGCTGGGTCACCTGGTCCATCTGGTTGACGGCCGTGTTGACCTCGGAAAGGCCGACCGACTGTTCGCGCGAGGAGGTGGCAATCGAATCCATATGCTGGTTGATGGTGACGATATGGGCTTCGATGGCGCGCAGTGACTCACCCGTCTCCCGCACCAGCTTCACGCCTGTGCCGACCTCGATCGATGATTTTCCGATCAGTTCCTTGATCTCTTTCGCAGCCTTGGCCGAACGCTGGGCGAGTTCACGCACTTCCTGCGCGACGACAGCAAAACCCTTGCCGGCTTCACCGGCGCGAGCTGCTTCAACACCGGCATTGAGTGCCAGAAGGTTGGTCTGGAAGGCGATATCGTCGATGACGCCGATGATATTTGAAATCTGACCGGAGGATTCCTCGATACGGCCCATGGCCTGGACGGCATCGGCAACCACGGCGCCGGACTGGCGAGCACTTTCATTGGCCTGAATGGCAACCGTGCGGGCCTCTTCGGCGCGCTTGGAGGAGTTGGTGACATTGACGGTGATCTGGTCGAGTGCTGCCGCCGTTTCTTCCAGCGAAGCGGCCTGCTGTTCGGTGCGCTTGGAAAGATCGTCAGCGCTCTGGCTGACTTCGCGCGAACCGCTGTCGATAGAACTGGTGGATTGGGCGACGGAACCGAGCGTGCCGCGCAACTGGCTGACGGTTGCGTTGAAATCGGCGCGCAGGCTTTCAAAGTCCGGTGCGAAGGGGCGGTCGAGTTGGAAGGTCAGGTTGCCGGAAGACAAGTGCTTCAGTCCGGTTGCGAGCCCATTGGTGGCTTCCGCCATCTGTTCGGCACGAATGCGCGCTTCCTCGGCATTCTGGCGGCGCTGTTCCTCGGTCATGTTGCGCTGTTCGTCGGCTTGACGCTCCAGTTCCTTGGTTTTCAGCGCATTGTCCTTGAACACCTGCACCGCGCGGGCCATAGCTCCGGTTTCGTCCGGGCGATCTTCGCCCTCGACGTTTGCCGTTAGGTCACCGGATGCCAGGCGTCCCATCGTGGATGTGAGACGGCCGATGGCGTTGCCGAGCGACTTGGCGAACAGGAAGAACGCGGTCAGGGCGAGGAGGGAAATGACGAGAGTGACGCCAAGCATGGTCCAAAGCGAGGCTCGGGCGCCTGAAAGGATCTCAGTCGCGTCCGTCCCCACCTCGATGACGCCGATCCTCTCACCGGCGAATGACCTGAACGGAACGGCTTTGATGAACATGTCACGGCCTTCGAGGACGTCCTGTTCAAAGACCGGCTTACCCTCGAGTGCGTCTTGAAGGGATGAGTTGTCTAGGAATGCTTGGTTTCCGTCGGTCGAGGATTGGTTTACGAGCTTGCCCTCAGACACGACATTGACCGAGATTTCGGCGCCGAGCCGTTCTGCCAGAGGCGTAAAATAGGGATTCGAAAGCTCTGTTCCTATATCGATCACGCCCAACACTTGGCCGTTAACAATGACTGGTGCGACAGCATAGATGCCGATCCCCGTTCTGCCGGGTTCGATACCAGCTGCAAGCTTGCCGGAGGTGATGGCGGATGCAACCGTCTTGCGGCGACCAACATAGTTGTCGCCGAATTTGTCAGGGGCATGCATGCGGGCGACGACGTTGCCTTTAGCATCTGCAATCGTGACAAGTTGCAACCCACCGGCTTGCGCCATGGCAGTAAGATTTTTCGAAAGTTTGCGGATCAATCCTTGGCGATCGTTGCTTTCGATCAGCCCTGGAATGTCAGGCTCGCCGGCAATGACGAGAGCCAGTGCCGAAGCAGATCTCTGGATAGCATCCATGTCCGTTTGGATGACTTGCAGGTCGCTCGCTGCCTTGCTGTAGAGCGCCTCATTGTTCATCGCCTGCTGTTCATACCAGGCGACGCCGCCGATAGCAGCACTGGTGAATAACACGGCGCCGCAGCCGTAAAGTGTAATCTTGCGCCAGAGAGGTTTGGTGACGGTCGAGGTGGCAGTCATAATTCATTTCGCTCGCATTGCTTTGGCGACGACCGTTAAATCAGAATGTTGAATTTTAGCTAAATATCATCGGTGTCTTTCGGTACTTTTGCCGAGCGCACAATCCGCGCGCGTTTCTGGGCGCACACCGATAATAAGAGGTCACTGCTTGTGCACGGTAGAGCATGGTCTTTTGCAATCCGGGGTCCGAGCCCGGTAAAGCACGCAGGCAGTGGCACATTCATATGTGTGGTCAGCAAGAAGCGCTCTGGCGGCGGCGGGACCAAGAGGACGGGAGAGAAGAAACCCTTGCAGGTGGTCGCAGCCAAGTTCCATAAGTTGCTCTCGCTGCTCATGCGTTTCGACACCCTCTGCCGTGATCATCAGCCCTTTCGCCTTTTTCCATAAATGGAATGTATCTGTCCATGAGATGGAGATCCGAGCCGCAAATCGCACAAGCAGTCATCTTGATGATGACGTCTCGGCCATCCTCGATTTTGGGATCAGGGACGCTGTCGCAGCGTATTTAGCCCTTACCGTGCCAGCAGAGTGCCTTCATTTGAATATCTCCTTTTGAACATTGGATTCAACGGCGCCCAATGCGCGGATTTTTGGGGGGGTACGAGAGTGCGACCAAGCGAATGGTGGAGTTTGGCAAGCGGAGACCGGCGGAAAGTCGAGGATGCGCCAGATGATCGGCGCCATCGGCAGAACCATGCCTCGCATCGAAAGCAGCTACTAGACGCCTGCGATGTGACGCTTGTCGTCGGTCCGCAAAATGCCCCTTGTGCCGGAAACCCCGCCAAACCATGACGCGGCAGCACCGAGTGCCAAGGCAAGGAATCCAAGGATTGCGCCTGTTGCTACCGTCGTGGCAGCGATATCGGCGGCCTCCGCGGCCTGCTTTTTAGCGGCTTCAATGTTGTCGTGGTAGGTCTTCTCATACTGTTCGACTTGCAGTCGGGCCTGATCCACAGGGATACCTTGGGCGCGTGAGACGGCATCGGCTGCGCGTGTCCGGGCGTCCTCAGCCGCTGCTTGATCTCCCGTCATGGCCGCCTGGACAGCAGCAACTGCTGCGTCTTGCAGGGCCTTGGGATCATTTCCAGTCGATCCGCGGACCTGCCGCTCTATTCCGGCCATCGGCTCGGTTGCGCTGGAAATCGCCGGGGCACTTGCTGCTACGGCGGTCGCAGCCGTTTGTCCGGCTCCGCTGATAACGCTCGATAGCCCTGAAAACGCGCCGCCGATCAAAGCGCCAACTGACGTGGTCAACATGAATAGCACGACGAGCGTGGTCACAGCCCAGGTCGTCAGACCATGCAAACCACCAGTCGACTTGTCGGGTCGCCCCGATAGCCTGCTGGCTATAAAGCCACCGATGAAGGCTGAGCCGATCCCCGCAAGCACGAACCAAATGCCCCCTGCTATCGAAAAGGTAGACGCTTCCGGGTTATCGGAGGTGGTCGGGTCGAGTACGGCAGCGCCGATACCAACGCCCAGGAGGTTGAGCAAGAACTGGGCGGCGAGAGCGATCGCAACACCAGCGAGAACCGCTCCCCAAGAAATTTTATAGGACACTACGCGAGAGGCGAAGCCGCTCTCGTTATCATGGGCTGAAATAGGAACTGTCATAGGAATTCTCCTGGATCGCTATCGATATTCGGAGCTCGCTAACATACAGCTGAGGAAGGAGTTCCATGCCCTTGAAATCAAGTTTGATGCCGAGCGAACGCGCTTCGGAAAAAAGAGAGGCCGCCGTGCGGCGGCCTCTGATCAGTGAGGTCGGAAAAGTATCTAAGCGACTTTCTTGGCACCCTTGAGATTGGCGGAGACCTCCCCCAATTGCGTAAGCAGTTCGTCGGTCTGCAATTCCTCCTGCAGATTGGCATCCAGCAGCGGAACTGCGTCCGCCAGGCCCAGCTGATTGGCCCAGCTTTTCAACGTGCCATAGCGCGCGATCTCGTAGTGCTCGACGGCTTGCGCCGATGCGATCAAGCCTGCGTCAAGAGCGGGCGATCCCTTGAATTCTTCCATGATCTCCTCGCCTTCAGACAGAATACCCTGGATCGCCTCGCAGGTCTTGCCGCGCGCCGGCTTGCCGATCAGTTCAAAAACCTGCTGGAGGCGTTCGATTTGACCTTCTGTCTGGTCTTTGTGTTTCAGAAAAGCTTGCTTGCCCTCAGGGGATTGCGCGGCACGTGCCATCTTGGGCAATGCCTTCAAGATCTGCTTTTCGGCAAAATAGATATCCTTGAGCGTATCAAGGAACAGATCGTCCAAAGTCTTCTCTGCCATCATAGGCTCCGTTATTGCTGGGGTTGAAATTGCGGCCATCGAACACGTAGCTGCATAATAAGTTCCACCGCTTTGAGCGCGATTATTTGTTATCGGTCAAACCGTGAACCTTGATCGCATGTGTTCTCAACGTTCCAAGCGTTGCTGTCGCAAAGTTTTTGATAGGACCGTCAGGGCCATCCTTGACATACGAGGTAAACATGGCGACAGCCTCCTCGTGGGCCGCGACCTGGGTTGCCAGATACGCTTGGTCGAAATCCGCATCTGACGCCGCTTCGAGAGCGCTGAGCTTGTCGGTATTTTCCTGTGTCAGGCCCGTTGAGAGCTCGATTTTCTCGGCCTCGACAGTCGATTTCAAATCCGTAGAAGACTTGGTGTGATCCATCACCATGTCGCGCGCGAGCTGTTTGGCGGCATCATCCTTGCCGCGCGCAATAGCGACTTTGCCTGCTTCGATTTCGAACATGTCGGACTGCGCAGCCTTTTGAGCGAACGCCGTGCTCGCAGCGTCCTGAGCATAGGCCGGAAGCATGCTAAAGGTTGCGAAGGAGCAGGTGATGGCGAAAGCAGATATTAATGGGATACGGGGGTAGTGCATCATTCAATCCTTATCAGCAGTGACAGCCGGGACCTGGCACGATGGTTAGTTGAAGTCGGCAGGCATCGTGTCTCCGCGGTACTCCGCGAGGTTGCTCACCAACGCAATGTCCTTCAGAGCGGCGACGATTTCTCATGACGACTTGGGCTGCCATTTCGCGCCCGAGGCGATCCACTGCTCCTCCACCCAACTTCGAGACGACGAACAGTCCTCGCGGCGGATACGGCAGGTTCCTTATCTGCTAGAATGGGACCGGTCCGAGTTCTAGCCGCTACAGCCCTTCCGAGGGGCATATGGCGCACCTTAGTTCTGGAGCTTTTGTCCCGCCTTAACATAGTTAATACAGATCGAGATATATGATCAGGCGAGCGGCACGACCGGTCGCGCCTGAATGGAGGGAGAACACTAGTTGTCCAACGCGTTTGTCAGGAAATTGCGCCGTTTTGAGAAGCTCACCCCGGACGATAGGGCGTGGCTCCTCGAGATTTCCGGTAGATCAAAGCACGTCAATGCAGACTGCGACCTCATTCGTGAAGGCGACAACCCTGAAAACGTGTTGGTAGTCCTCGACGGATTTGCAATGCGGTACAAGCTGACCCCCAACGGTCGGAGACAGATATTTGCGTATCTCATACCCGGCGATTTTTGTGATCTACATGTGGCGTTGCTGAAGAAGATGGACCACAGCATAGGCACCCTTAGTCCTTGCAGCGTGGCTCACTTCTCGCCCGCAATGATCGCCGAACTGACTGAGCGCAGTCCTTCTCTGACGCGCGCCCTGTGGATGTGTTCGCTTGTCGATGGGGCTACGCTTCGAGAATGGCTGGTAAATCTCGGCCAGAGATCAGCCCCCCACAGGATCTCTCATTTATTCTGTGAGCTTCACGAGAGAATGCTGGCCGTTGGTTTAACTGACGATGGGTCGTTTGAACTGCCGCTTACGCAATCGGAATTGAGCGACACCATGGGCCTTTCAATCGTGCATGTGAATAGAAGTTTGAAAGAGCTGCGAGAAGCGGGACTGGTCACACTTCGACATGAGAGGATCATCATTCCGGACGTCGCTGTTCTCAAGGACTACGCCGAGTTCGATGCAAGCTACCTTCATCTGAAATGGCCACTACAAGGTGCCAGCAATTCCTCTTAGCATATCCGACAAGCCTAAAGACCGTGGCGGTCTATTGAGAAGTTCACGCCAAAAACGATCGTTGCGTCGACATCAGTTACGACCATTTGCCAGGCTTGACCTTTCCAGCTGTGCTGGCCGTCACTCAGCGTTTGCCCAGCGGCTCGAATAGCTTCAGTGCGCATCTCGTCCAAGTTCGCAAGTTCATAGCCGATTTCATCAATGACCGCTTTGCCGTTGAGAACGTGAAAAAAGTATCGCGGCATATGGCTAGGCTCCCGTGCTAGGGCGGGAGCGCACTGTCTCTCTGTCACGAGCTGGCCAATAACGTGCGGGTGATGCGATGATTAGATATGCAAACCCCGGCGATCACCAGCACATATGATAGGTCGGGCAAAATATAGAGCCATAATCATGTGGCGCCACCCATTTGCTGCGTGAGCGCTAGTCGAGCCCGGTTCACCCGGCTTTTTATAGTGCCAACGGGGCATCCACATCTCTTTGCCGCAGCCTCGTAACTTTCGCCGTCGACAAGAACCGCATTGAATGCCCCTCGGTGCTCGGGCGAAAGGGTTGCTACAGCCCTGTTGAATTCATGCATACGGATGGCCCATTCCTGCGCAGGAGGAACTGATAAATGTAGCGATACACAGTCTTCAAGACCGGGCGCTTCTCTCACGCTTTGTTGGTAACGGGTGCAGAACAAGTTACGAAGGATCGTAAACAGCCACGACCGGAGGCGCGTGCCCGGTTCGAACTTGTCGAGATTGGCGAGGCCGCGCAGGAGTGTTTCCTGGACAAGATCATTGACGTCGTTTGGATTGTTTGAGAAGCGTTTCGCAAAGCTCCTGATTTCAGGAATGAGCCTGATCATGTCGGCGCGAATAACATCGTCTGTATTACGATCCATCGGAACCACCTCCACGTGTTGCGCCGTCTTTGACAGGAAGGGACCCCGGCTGTGCTAGAGCGGACGCGTTTGGTGTGCTCGTGCGATGAGTCTCCCGGCCCTCATCGCGGCGTTTGCCTACAAGCCTGCACGTCAGTTCGCTGAGGCGATCAGGGTCTACCAGGCCTCGGCAGTAGAAATGCAACACCGCCCTGGCAAGAAATACAGGGTCGACATCCGCGCAAATCGGACGAGTCACGGCCACTCGATATGCGGCCGCCATTGCCCGGATATCCGAGGGGTAAAAGACCGTTGGAAACACTTCGGGATTTGCCTGCACTGATCGCTCCTCCTGTTCGGCCTCGCGGTCGGCACAACTCAGCGTATATTCTCCTGTTGGCCGCTCAATCACATATGTTAATGCTTTGTCACTTTCTGCTGTGCGAGAAGCGCAGCCATAATCGCGGCAATCGCCTTGCGCTCGCGTGCCAGGCTAAAGCCGCTAGTTTGTGCCTTCTCTGTCTGCGAAGCTGCAAAAACGGCCGGGATTCCCAACCCATCCAGTTGATCGGTAAGGAGGATAAGCGCGTCAATGTCCAGGTCCCGGTCGATTATCGCGCCCACGACTGAGTCAATCGCTACGCGAGACATCTGACTAATGGATGGAACGGGTCCAATCAGTTCGATTCCTGCTTCCCGCCACGCATAGACGGTTTCGCGGTCGACGAATGTGTGCGGGCCGATTGTCAGGATGAGCAATTTTCCCACAAACTCCGCTTTCTTCGTTTAGAATGCGATGATCTCGCGGATGTGCAGTCCCGCCGTAAACTCAGGCGTCAAAGGATATCTTCTTGGTCAACCAAGCCGAAGATTCTGAACAAAAGATTTCAGGAAGAGTTCCTGCAGATTATATCTTTAAGTACTTCTTTTCCGACCGGAGATGAAAGTTTTTTATCATTCGGAGAGCTGTCCAGGATAAACAGACGCTCGCGATGCTATTTTGCCGCCAGCGCATACGCATGGGATGCCAACGCACGCTTTTTTTGGTGCAATTTGACGAGATGCAGGCGCGCGTTCGCCGATCGTCAATGGTTGCCCACCCTTCCTTTTTCTTTTTGGCGCTGGGGAACTCGATCCACGTCGCCTTGTTCGTTGGCTTCATACAACCAAGAAGGAACAGCACATGTTCATGAGAGTAGACCAGCTGCAGGCCAACCTGCCAGCTGCAGCACGCGCGGACCCAAATGCCGCCGCCGCTCTACAGGAGCTCCTCGGCGGTAAGTACGGAGAAATGTCCACGCTCGGAAACTACATGTTCCAAAGCTTCAATTTCCGCAGCAAGGAAAAGCTCAAGCCGTTTTATAGCCTCGTCGCCAGCATTACGGCGGAGGAGCTTGGCCACGTCGAGCTCGTTAGCAATGGCGTTGCCATGCTCAATAATGGTCCGGACATTCCGGGCGGTGACGAAGGCGATGGAGGCGATATCTCTGGCGCTCCGTGGGAGGGGATGAAAGATATTCGCCTCGCTGCCGCATTCCTGTCTGGTGGCGGCGGTGCGATGCCCGTCAATAGCAACGGCGTTTCATGGAATAACGATTTCATCACAACCACGGGCAACGTGGTGGTCGACCTCCTGCACAACTTTCACCTCGAATGCGGCGCGCGCCTTCACAAGCTACGGGTCTACGAGACACTCTCTGATCCGACCGGTCGTGAAGTCTGCGGCTATCTTCTTGTGCGTGGGTCCGTCCACGCACACGCATACGCACTGGCGCTTGAAAAGATCACCGGCGTCGACGTGAAGAAATTCCTTCCGACACCGAACATTCCGCTCGATAAGATTCCCGAGTGCCAGAAATATTTGGATGAGGGCTCTCACCGCCGTCTTTATACGTTCAGCCCAGGCGATTACAGGGAGATGTCGGGAATCTGGGGTAATGGTGAAGTGGCTTTGCCAACGGATCCACCAGGTGAGCTCGAGGTCGTCGACGGCATGCCTGAAGGCGGAAAAATCCAGCAGCTTATCGGGGTTCCATCGGCGTTTACGCCTGACTATGCCCCGGAAGAAATGTTCGAGATTGCTGAGAAACTTTACAAAGCATCACGCTAAAGGCCGGGGGGCTCAGCCCCCCGTTTCCCAAGCCATTATGATTGCCAGACCTCCGAGCCCTTGGCAGGTCCAAAAAAACACGACACCGGCTCAATATCTTGAGATGCCACGACCGTAGCGAATTGATCACATGACGAACTGCAGGAAGCCAACCAAGTTCGCCGCGAATAATAAATACAATCAGTCAAAAAAATAGAAACGCGTTACGCTCGCAGTATGTGCTGAGTGATCCCGTCCTCGTATTTATGAAGCACTTCAACGTCAACCGCCGCCAGGCGAAATGCTTTCGTCTTCGACGTCCGGCAACGAGCCTGTTCCTGGCGTTTTGCTTTTGTCCATCAAGTGCTGCTTGGCATGAGGACCTGCGGCGGGGTTATGCGAGGCAATCGGTACCTCTTTTCCCGTCTCCTCAATGGCTTCCTGCGCAATTTTGTCTTTGCTCATGAGTGCTCCTGTCAAAAGGTTAAGCGATACCTGAAGTCATCAGAACGGAGCCCGAACATCGGTCGCTGATGTGAATAACACCGGATGGTTTGCTGTTATCGTTGGGCTATACTCGACGTCGGGCTCTGTCATAAAAGCAATGGGACCTAAGGCAGCTGCAATGCTCACCCTCCGTAAGGAGCGTTCTCCACTGCGCGGCGGTCCTCGGCACGGTTCATCGTTTGACCCTGTTCATAATGTAAGCGGTGACATTGTCCCCACAATGATCCGCAAGGTCTCGAGCAGTGTAGCCGTCTGTCTGGGCCTTACTAACTACGATGCGAGCCTGCTCCTCGAAATCAACAGACTCGCTGGAGAATCCTGGGGTGAACACGGCTGAACTCTTTGCTCTCGAATGTGCGCGGATTCTCCGCGAGGGCGAGATCGGAGCGACTAATAGCGTTTCTGCCGTTGTCTGTCCTTCCGGAACGGACGATAACTCGGGGCGAATGGACATATGGCTGGCGGGCACGTCCTGCACGAGAAATCATCAAAGAGCGGCGACACCTAGCCCTGACATCAACGTCCTATAACGAGGCCAGCGACGATGGCGGTTCGGAGCGCTGACCTCTCCCGCAGAGGGGTAAGCCTTGGGCCTGCGGTTTCGGCAGCCCATATTTGGGCTAAATTCGGAAGTCAAAGGCTCCTCCTGAGTGGTCATTAACCTGCCAAAACTGGCGTAGTTCGTGGGGTAAGGAAGAAATGTCCAAGGTTAAACCGTGCTGACATGTGCATAAAACACCGCACCTAGTATTCAATGAGGTTACCTGCCTTCTGTGCAGCCAGAAGGAAAGCAATGCGTACGGATGCTGGTTCCACGACTTGATCGAGGCAAGCCTTCACTGCCTCGTAGAACCGGTCACGCCCATCCTCTGGCCAATCCGTTTATAGCGCTCGGGCGGCGTCTTCTACGGAACTGACGATGCTGCCGCCGTCACTAGTATACTGAGCCAATTGAAGCGGTTGAAAAGCATGTGAAGCCTCATATTCCAAGAGTATCCTTTCCACCACCCCTGTTTCGACAGCGATCCACTCCATGATCGATTCAGAGTCGCTAACAGGCCAAAAGGGCCAGAGTTCCGCTGGCTGAAGAAGAAAATGTTTGAAGTTTGAAGTTCCATCCGGCTGCGATTAGAGCCTCGGCGGTTTTTTGATACGCCATGGCGCGATGGGAGCAACCGGCGGAAACGCGAAGCTTCCACATTGCGTAGCGTTGGAGCCGGTTGCGGCGATGATCCCGGCATAGTCGGCCGGGGTCTGGTATCCGAGCGACGAGTGCGGCCGGAAATGTTTGTAATCGTCCGCCCATTCCGCAATGGCGCTGCGGGCATGATCGAGGCCGAAGAACAAACTCTCGTTGAGCAGCTCGTCGCGCATGCGGCTGTTGAAACTCTAGACATAGCCGTTTTGCATTGGCCTTCCCGGCGCGATGTAATGCCACTCGACCTTGTGATCCTTCGACCAGGCAAGGATGGCATTCGAGGTCAGTTCGGTTCCTTTGTCTGAAACAATCATGCCGGGCCTGCCCCGTGGCTCGACAAGCGTCGTCAACTCCCTTGCGACACGGCGACCAGAGATCGACGTATCAGGGATAGCAGCCAGGCATTCGCGCGTGACATCGTCGACCACATTGAGGATGCGGAAGCGCTTGCCGCAGGCGAATTGATCGTGGACGAAATCCAGTGACCAGCGGGCATTTGCCTTTGCTTCGACGAGGATCGGGGCACGCGTGCCAACAGCACGACGCCTGGCGTTGCGCTTGCGTACGGAAGACCTTCCTCGCGATAGAGCCGGTAGATGCGGTTGACACCGGATGGCTCTCCGTCCCGCCGAAGCAGAATGAACAGCCGTCGGTAGCCGAACCGTCGTCGCTCATTGGCCAAATCGCGCAACTTCGCTCGCGGCTCGATCTCCGGTGGCCGAGAGGATAGATAGCGGATCGTCTTTCGGTCCGCGGATATGATCTGACAGGCCCGCCGTTCCGAAAGGCCCATGATGGCCTTCAGGTGCGCGATAGCGTCACGCTTGGTGGCAGGCCCTAACATTGATGGGATGGTCCGCCTCGTCCTCCTGCAGCATATTGAGGCGGTCGAACCGAAGGAGGTTGCTATGCCACAACGCAACGTACCGCGCCTGCGGCTGTCTAACCGAGACATCAGCGCTCAGAGCGAGAGTTGGACGCTGCTGTGCCCAGCAAATTAGCCTGCTGCGCCATCCCGTAACGAGTTCCGATAGTAGCAGGGCGCGTCGCATAATCGTAAGTCTACTGGCGTTTCCACCTCTGCGTTGCCTCCCAAGCAAGTTCGGGTCGTTGGCCTTGAAGCCGATAATCGAAAAATGGCAGCCACTATGAAACGTTTTCAGTCACTTACACCGCACGAGTATGGGGGGTCGGCTGATCGTATCTGTTCAAGAGCTAAGCGCGGGTCGTAATTAGACGGCCGATCTAGAAGGAGGAACTTCCGTCCCTGCTTCGGCCCGCATTTTCGAAACGCCAGATAAATATGCCGGTGATGCCTGAAGATGTTGCGTCATCACTCTGCCTCCCGTCTATGGCGTGAGATTTTGGGTGCCATCCCTTGATGATGAGTTTTCATCTTCCTGGAACCGACAAAGCGAGGCAGCCAAACGAGGCGCTCCCGCAGGAGCGCCTGAGCTTGCATAGCACCAAACACGACCCTAGACGGAGAGCGCCGCGCTGCAGCTTTCGGCGATATTGCTGTCGACCGATGTCTGCCCCGGCATAGATGCCCACCCGCCAGCTTCGACAAATTGACGCTTTTTGTAGCTGTCTGAAAGAGCCTTGAACTCCATCAGTTTTCCGGCAGCGTCCGGTGCAGCCTTGAAGCGTTCGACGCATATGGCTGATGCGAGTTCTTTACGGGCCGCCTTACCCGCAGCCGCCGCTGTCTGGATTGAGGACGCGCCCGTCACCCAGCCGCCCCAGTTAAAGCCGACAACGATGGTCGCGACCGCCGTCGCCACACAGGCCCACACAAGGATAGTTTTGGAGGGCTGATAGATGTCAAATCGCTGGAATATTGATGTTTTGCTGTTCTGCACGGCCATGACATTCTCCTCAATGATCGGTTCACTGATCCAAGTTCCAGAATAAGCGCTACATCATTCCGCCCATGTCAGGCATGCCGCCGCCGGCAGCATCCTAACTGGGAAGGTCGGCAATCATGGCTTCTGTTGTCACCAGAAGGCCTGCGACTGAAGCGGCATTCTGTAGGGCGGTGCGAACCACCTTGACAGGATCGACAATACCCATAGCGATCATGTCGCCATACTCGGATGTCTGAGCATTGTAACCGAAATTGTCGGTGTCACTTTCGAGAATCCGGCCAACCACGATCGAGCCTTCATCACCAGCATTTTCGGCAATCTGGCGTACCAGTGACTGCAGGGCCTTACGGATGATAGCGATGCCGGCATTCTGATCGTCGTTCTCGCCCTTGATATCAAGGACGATCGAGGCGCGCAGCAGAGCTGTGCCACCGCCGGGAACGATGCCTTCTTCTACCGCCGCGCGGGTTGCGTTGAGCGCATCGTCGATGCGGTCCTTCTTTTCCTTGACCTCGATTTCCGTCGAACCGCCGACGCGAACTACGGCGACACCGCCGGAAAGCTTGGCGAGTCGCTGCTGTAGCTTTTCGCGGTCGTAGTCCGATGTGGTCTCCTCGATTTGGCCCTTGATCTGCGCAACGCGACCATCGATATCTGCCTTCGTGCCCGCGCCATCGACGACGGTGGTCGCTTCCTTGGTGATCAAGACCTTCTTGGCGCGGCCGAGCATTTCAAGCGTGACAGTTTCCAGCTTGATGCCGAGGTCTTCGGAGATGACCGTACCGCCCGTCAGGGTGGCGAGATCTTCGAGCATCGCCTTGCGACGATCACCGAAGCCTGGGGCCTTGACGGCAGCGATCTTCAGGCCGCCGCGTAGCTTGTTGACAACAAGCGTTGCGAGAGCTTCGCCCTCAACATCCTCGGAGATGATCAGGAGCGGTTTGCCGCTTTGCACGACGGCTTCAAGGATCGGAAGCATCGCTTGGAGATTGGAAAGCTTCTTCTCGTGCAGCAGCACATAGGCATCTTCCAGCTCAGCGACCATCTTTTCGGCATTGGTGACGAAATAGGGGCTGAGATATCCGCGGTCGAACTGCATGCCTTCGACAACTTCGAGCTGAGTCTCGGCGGTTTTGGCTTCCTCGACAGTGATCACGCCCTCCTTGCCGACCTTTTGCATCGCATCGGCGATATATTGACCAATTTCCTTTTCGCCATTCGCCGAAATAGTACCAACCTGCGCGATTTCCTCCGACGTATTGATCTTTCTCGCCTTGGCCAGCAGGTCTTTGACGACGGCTGCGACGGCAAGGTCGATGCCACGCTTCAGATCCATCGGGTTCATGCCGGCCGCGACGGCCTTGCCGCCTTCGCGAACGATGGCCTGGGCAAGAACGGTAGCGGTCGTGGTGCCGTCGCCGGCGACATCGTTGGTCTTTGATGCCACTTCGCGCACCATCTGGGCGCCCATGTTCATGAGCTTGTCTTCGAGTTCGATTTCCTTGGCGACGGTAACGCCGTCCTTTGTAATGCGCGGCGCGCCGTAGGATTTGTCGATCACCACATTGCGGCCCTTGGGGCCGAGCGTGACTTTCACAGCGTCGGCGAGAATATCGACGCCGCGCAGCAGTTTTTCGCGTGCATCACGGCCGAATATAATTTGTTTGGCAGACATGGAAAAACTCCCGGGCCATTGCCCCATGGTCGTCATAAAAAGGAAAAAAGGCGGGTCGAAGCTTAGGCGATGACGCGCATGACGTCGGCTTCCTTCATGATCAACAGGTCCTCGCCGTTGAACTTGATCTCAGTGCCGGACCACTTACCGAAGAGGATGCGGTCGCCTGCCTTGACATCGAGGAGAACGATCTTGCCGTTCTCGTCGCGTGCGCCGGCGCCGGCGGCAACGATTTCGCCCTCCTGCGGCTTTTCCTTGGCGGTGTCGGGAATAATGATCCCACCCTTGGTCGTGGGTTCAGCCTCGATAGGACGCACGACGACGCGGTCGTGCAACGGCCGGAAAACAGTAGTCAACATTTTGGAGTTCCTCGACGGCAACGAAACCAAATGGTCGCTCCCGATAATGTATGTTAGCAGTCTAGTGGTGAGAGTGCTAGAGAATTCGTAATGGCGGCCAATCGAAATGAATTAGTCGACCGGCGCGCGCACATTCGACACGTATACTGTACTAAATTTTGCACCTAATATTTTGGAAAGAGATGCTGTAAATCTGGCGCAGCATAGAGCGTTACTGGCATGAAGCTAATTTATTATGAAGTACCGCGATAGAACTGCTGCACATTGTGACAGAAGTATTACCAAAATCAAAACTCATCGAATTCGCTCAGGCGTTAAGATGACGGCAGCTGACTTGATCCCATTTTTATCGGCGCGTGACCCGGCGGATGTCTATGATGCCGATGGCATATGATGTTCCAGTGTCAGCGATCAAATCTGGGCATGCCGCTAATCCGGTTTTCTCACAAGACCATAAAAATCCTGACGCCGTTCAAAAACCCCGAGCTGTGATCAAGTGGGTATCAGCTTTCTTTCAAGTTCTTCTTCAGTTATAGGCCAAGCCTCGATCAGGCCATTTGAGGTCAAGATCAGCCTCACCGTCTTGTGGTCGGCCTCCCACATGCATCAAGCGGCTCTTCATCGATCTGAAGTTCATAGGTGCCCGGCAGATGAGGTGTAGTCATCCCGGCAAGCTTGAAAGTCCGAACAATGGTGACGCTCTTCTTGGTGGTTTTAATGCCGCGATCCCTTCGTTTGGGGTGGAGCCGTCTCATCGAACTTCAATCCCGGGGTGGATATAGAGGGGAGGTAGCCACCTGTTGCTCGTGGCAGGTACAGCTTGGCGATGATGCGTGAGCGTTTCATACGGGCAAAGGCGGAGGTTGACATGCCGCCGACGGTGAACCCCGACACGCTGGCGAAATTTGTGCTCGCCATCCTTCACGGCATGGCTGTGCAAGCCAAGGCGGGTTTTAGCCGAAGCGTTGCGGGCTGTGGCGGAACAGGCGCTCTCGGCATTTCCGGGTGGCAAGTAAATTGGGCTTAGCGAGCTTGATCTGTCTCGCGAGGGTCTTTGCTAGTCGTGCGGTCGTGCCCTTTCATTCAGAAACATTCCGATCAGTCGACGTGTGCGGCGTAGCGTCCGGCAAGAATGTTCCGAGGATTCGAGTATGACGCGGACGCGCGGAGCTGTGGTGATCAGTGCGCTGACGATCCCCCAACAATCGGCTCGACCAGAGCAGCCTGTTTCGGTTGGACAGCCTCAATCACTGAAGACAACACTTTGGCCCGCAGGTCTAGGTGGCAATGTCGCGCGAATACCCGCCACGACTTGATCAACGACTTCTTTTAGTTCGTCCTGGGTTGCGCCGTCTCTGGCCTGCACAGACAGTCCTTGCAAGACGGTCACGAGATAACGGGCGAGAGTGTCAGCGTGTGCCCTGTCGATCCAACGGAGCAGAGCATTTGAGATCAAACTACGCATGTCATCTCGCCGTGCAGTCAGTTCCCGTGCGAGCTCGGAATGCTCCGACGCACTATTCACCATTCCGCTCGAGATCATGCAGCCGCGCTCCCCTTCTGGCGAGGTCACTGCGTCCACCGCGTTGTGCAATATCGTTGCTATAGCTTGCGGCAAGTCGGGTGCGCCGTCGAGACCAGTCAATGCGCCCTGCATGCCGAAATATCGATCAAGCGCCTCTCGGTACAGGCCTGCCTTGCTGCCAAACGCCGCGTAGAGGCTTGGCGGAGCAACGCCAATTGCCGAGGTGAGATCGTTCAGAGATACCCCCTCGTAGCCGTGTCGCCAGAACAGACGCATCGCGGTATCGATGGCTTTGTCTCTGTCGAAAGTCCGAGGAACGCTGCGCCGCTTACGAATGATCTTATCCATAGTGATCACTAAAGACGAATTGACATCGCAAATCAAGTTGCTATTGTTTAGCGATCGATACAAATAAGGCGATGGCGGTCGCGCCCCTATTCTCAGCTGCGGCCTGAATTCCAGATATGTGGAAAGGGCCTGGCTATAAGCTATGGTTATTATTGGATGAGATTGTTGAGCTTAACCGGACTGCCGTGTGCGCTGAATCTTGCAGTCCTGATCGTGTTTTCGGCGTCGGCGGCATACGCTGCCGGAAAGAACTATACTGTAGAGTCGACGGATAGGGTCGAGATCGCCGTTCAGGAAAGTGGAAATCCTGACGGCAAACCGATTGTCTTCATCCACGGCCTGCTCGGGAGCCGCCTCAATTGGGAAGAGCAGACAAGCAGCCCAGAGCTGCAGCAATACCGGATGATCACCTATGATCTTCGCGGCCACGGGCAATCGGATAAGCCGAATGACGCAGAGGCCTATCAAGACGGGCGTCGTTGGGCTGATGATCTTGCCGCTGTGCTCAGAGCGAGCGACGCCAAAGAGCCGATTATTGTAGGATGGTCGCTGGGTGGTGTGGTCATTTCGAACTATCTTGCTGCCTATGGTGACGAACAAGTTGGGGGCATCGTCTATGTAGATGGCGTCATCGAGCTCACTTCGGCTCTCATCACGCCCCATCCCGAGGTCTATGCCCGGCTGGCATCCGATGATCTGAAAACGCACCTCGATGCGGTACGCACCTTCCTTGCTCTATGCTTTCACACGCAACCCGATGCGGCGACCTTCGAGCGACTACTGTCGAATGCTGCAATGGCGTCTTGGGTGATGACAAAAACGGTACCATCAATGACTGTTGATGTAGCAAATGGCCTTCCGAAAGCTCGGGTGCCCGTGTTGCTGCTTTACGGTGGCAAAGACAATCTGGTCGTGACCGGCGCCAGCATCTCACGCGCGAAGGAGCTCAATCCAAACGTGCAGTCAAAGGTCTTTCCCAACTCAGGCCACGCGCCTTTTCTGGAGGAAGCCTCTCGCTTCAACAAAGATCTCGTAGAATTTGCGAATTCGACCCAAGCGGTAGAATGATTGGTGTCGGGGCGGGCACTCCGCCCCGATTAGCTGCTTCAAGTGCCAATACTTGCCGAAACGAAATGTAGGCGGCCGAAGACCATGAGGCTGTTCGATGAACGCAATCCTCCTAAGTCGAGGCACGTCACTTTCAATTTCCGACAGTAATGGCAAAGTTCGGCATCAGATCTGTGCCATACCACCATCGACAGCGATCTCTGAACCTGTCGTAAAGCTGCTCTCGTCGCTTGCAAGGAAGAGAGCTGCGGCCGCGACTTCTTCTGGTCGACCCATGCGCCCGAGAGGAATCATATTCGACAGTGCGTCACGAACTTCTTGAGAGGCTGCGGCCATCATCGCTGTGTCGGTTGGACCAGGGCTGATGACGTTAACACGGATGCCTTTGGGAGCAAGTTCGTTCGCCCAGGTCCGCGTAAACGAACGGACCGCGGCTTTGGTCGCACCGTATACGCCATAGCCTTTGGTGCCGATGTCTCCCGCGATCGAGCCGATCAACACAATCGTTCCGCCTGGCTGCATCATGTCGATGGCACCCTGTGCCGCGAACACGAGGGATTTCACATTCAAGCCGAAGGTCCGATCGAAATGATCCTCAGAGATATCTTCCAAAGGGGCGTATTCGGATATGCCCGCATTCACTACGAGTACGTCGACGTGGTCATGCTCCGCATGGATCTGCTCGAACACGCGGTGAAGATCGGCTCGATCACCGGCATCTGCTCGGATGGCGTGGAGGCTTCCTGTTTCCGTCTGTGACCTATCGTCAGCTCCTCTGCGGCTGGTCGCGTAAACCTTTGCGCCCTCGGCTATGAACCTTTCTGAAATGGCTCCGCCGATCCCACCCACGCCGCCAATAACCACGGCAACCTTGCTTGCTAATCTGCTCATAATAACTCCATCACATGTGACGGGGCAAAAGATATAACCTCTATACCTACGGTCAATTACGCACTATATGTAAAGCAGATATCAAGGAGTATATCTATGCCGATGGAGAGCGAAGGTCTGCTCATCAAAGCCTGCACGTCTCAAAGCCACAAGGTTGTCTCGGCTGAGGCTCTGCTGGACGTCGAGAAGGCGAGGCCGGTACTTGAGCAAATCGCCAATAAGTGGTCGATCCTGATCCTGACCGTCCTGTGCAGTAGGCCGTCACGCTTCAACGAGATCATGCGACGCCTCGAAGGGATCACGCACAAAGCGCTAGCAGATGCACTGAAGCGCCTGGAGCGGAATGGGCTCATTCGCCGAGAAGTGCTTACGACAACAACGCCTGTCGGCGTGGAATATACCATCACGTCGCTCGGCCGTTCACTTCAGCAGCCGTTCGAGGCTCTTTATGCGTGGTCAATGAAATACGGTACGGAGATCGAACGCGCGCAGAAGAAATACGATAAAGTACAAGACTAATTTCTCAGAATGGAATCACATCCGAGAACTCAACAAGTACCCGGCACAAGGGGTCAGATGGTATCGGTTACAAAAACCGGAATACCATTATCCAAGCCGCCGGCTACAATCGCGCGTCGTTGGAACGCATCAAAGCTCTATGTTGCTCGAGGCCAACGGCAATGTGGCATCGGTTGGCCTTTTGCCGACAGCTGAGAGCACTGCTTCTGTCAGCTGTAGCTGATTGAGATGTTTGAGCACGATAGCGTTCATTTTCAGGTGATTATGCTCGCTACAATAGGTGGGTCGATGGTTCGTATCGGCTCAATGCCCAAGGTCAAGCTTGTCGAGAATGTGAGTGACACCGCTGCTGACATGTTTGCTTAAGCATTCTTTGGCCGCGTTGTTCTCTTTTTTTAAAGCGATTTCTAGAAGAATCCTGTGATCATCAACCACCCCCGCACCGCGAAAACTTTCGGCGAGCATGTGGTAGCGCAGAAAACGATCGAAGACTGAGGAGAGGCTTTGCATCAGCGCCGCCGAATTGCAGGCCGACACGATGGCCTGGTGAAACTCCCAGTCGGATCGCACCCAGTCGATTGTCCGGGCGGTATCGCCAGCCAGAAGCCGCCTTTCAATGGCGGCCAGCTTATGATGCGCGGCAACGATACGGCCTTCCCATTCAAGATCGCCGTCGGCAAAGGACAGGTCGATCGCATGGCATTCGAGCACGATGCGCAGGTCGGCGAGTTCCATCAGTTCCTGCCGTGAAACGGGGCTCACCTCGAAACCGCGCTGACCCTCCGCGATGACAAGATTCTCCGCCGTCAGCCGATAGAGGATTTCCCGCAGCGACGACACGCTGACCGAGTAGCGCTGCCTTGCCTGTTCGAGCTTGATCTTGCTGCCCGGCGGCAAAATGCCGAGGATAATGTCCTCGCGCAGCTTGTGAAAAACGGATTCGCTGACGGACTGTCCGGCATCGTTTTCCGGCGGTGCCGCAAGGAGATCCGGTTTTACTGCTTTCTTAGCCATCGTTCAGCGGCTTTCTGGCTAGGGCATGTTCGACCCCGCCCTGAATGTGCTGGGCGAGCAGCTTCCGCGCTTTTTCCTGGTCCCGTTTCATCGCGGCATCGAGAAGCTGCCGGTGTTCATCGGACGCAACGTCGCCACGATAGGAGAGCGCGACCATCTGATAGCGCAGGTATTTGTCGAAAACGACGGAGTGGGTGTCCATCAGCAGTTTGGAGCCGCAGGCCGAAATCAGGGCCTGATGGAATTCCCAGTCGTAGCGTTTCCAGTCCTCCGCCTTGCTGGTATCGCCGGTCGCCATTACCTGTTCCATGCGCGCCAGCTTGTAATGGGCGGAAACCAGACGTGCCTCCCATTCGACATCGCCGTTCTCGAAGGATTGCGCCAGCGCATGGATTTCCAGCAGCATGCGCAGTTCCGCGGTCTCACGAAGATCCGCCTCGGACATGGCCGCCACTTCGAAGCCGCGCTGTCCCTCGGCCGCCACGAGACCTTCCGAGGAAAGCCGGTTGAGGATTTCGCGCAAGGTGCTGACGCTTGTGGCATAGTCATCCTTGAGTTTGTCGAGCTTCAGTTTGCGCCCCGGCGGAAGGCGCGCGAAGATGATGTCGGCACGAATGCGCTTATAGGTGCTTTCGGCGACGGTCTGGTTGCTGATGTCCATGGGGATGCGTAGATCTCGGGCATTTCGTTGATCCTCATATAATCGTTCAAATGCGGTCTGCTCAAACGAAAATGTATTGTCCATGCACATCTTTCGAAAACCGAAGCTTTCACGCGCGCGGCACGCCTTCCGGGCGTAGCGCCTTCTTTAATCCGGCAATGCGGAAGATGGCATTGGCGGCGCCATAACCGCGATAGCCGCTGCGTTGCACGATCTCGAAAAAGAAACCTTCTCCAAAGCTCGTGCTGTAGAGCTGGAAATATTCGCCATGCTCATCGCGATCATAGAGTATGTCATGCGCTTTCAGCCGTTCGGTCAGATCGGGGTCGAGCCCGAAGCGTGCTTCGACATCCCCGTAATAGTTGGGCGAAATCGGCAGTGGCCTGAAACCATTTGCTTTCAGGGCAAGGACCGTCGCAAAGATGTCGTCGGTGTGAAAGGCGAGATGCTGTACGCCGGAGCCAAATTTTTCCGCAATGAAATGGCCCGCCAGGGTGCGGCGGTTTTCAGCGCCATTGAGGGTGACGCGCAGGCTACCCGTGGCATTTTCCACCACCTGGCTGCGCACGACGCCGGCCGGGTCGATAATATCCACCATCGGGGTTTTATGGGCCTCGAAAATGGCTGTGTAGAACAGAAGCCAGGTGAGCATTTCATCGTAAGCAACTGTTTGGGCCAGGTGATCGATAAACCGCAGGTGTGTTGGTTCAACGCCGGTGTCGTCTGTTATGGGTTGGAAATCAATCTCGGCAAATCGTCCAAGGTCGCCACGGTCGTCGATCAGATAGATCAGCCCTCCGCCTACACCGCGAATGGCTGGGATTTCTACTTCTCCCTCCGCCACAGACTGCATGAAAGGTTCGGCGCCAAGCGCAATCGCGCGGGAAAAGGCCTTGACCGCATCATCAACGACAAACGCCATCGCATAAGCGGTGGTGCCATGTACAGCAAACGAGGCGTTGGCGAAGCCTCCCTCATCGGTATTGAGCAGAAGGCGAATATCTCCCTGCTCGAATAGAGAGACCTGCTTGCTGCGGTGTTGCGCCGTCCTTCGGAAGCCAAGCGTTCGCAGAATGGCGGCAAGGTCTGCCGCGTCCTTTTCATCCGCCGAAAACTCGACGAAACCGATACCTTTGACTGCTGCCCGTTCAGGCATCTCGGTAACGGACAAGGCTTCGACTTCGGGAATACGACGAACCTGATCGCCCAGATAGATCAGCGATCGACGGCCGTCCGCGGCAATCGCCTTGGGCGAGCCGCCCCGAAACTGGTCGTTGAAAATTTCCAGCGAGAGATAACCGTCGTAACCGGTCGCGGCGATGGCGGCGGTAAACTCGGTAACTGGCAGATCGCCTTCCCCCGGCATGTTGCGGAAATGACGTGACCAGTAGAGCAGGTCCATGTCGATCAGCGGCGCATCGGCCAGTTGCACGATGAAGATCTTGTCCTTGGGAATGGAGCGGATCGAGTTGATGTCTATCTTGCGCGACAGGCTGTGAAAGCTGTCCAGAATTATGCCGATATTCGCATGATCGGCGCGGCGAACGATTTCCCAGGCATCGCGATGGTCATTGATATGGCGGCCCCAGGCAAGCGCCTCATAGCCGACTTTCAGACCTCGCTTGGCGGCCCGCTCACCCAGTTCATGAAAATCTGCCGCGGCCCGGTCGATGCCACCGAGCGACGCCGGTGACACGTTCGAGCACACGAGTACGAGATCGGTGCCCAATTGCTGCATGATGTCGAACTTGCGTTCGGCACGGTCGAAGGTGCGGCTGCGTAAAGGCTCCGGCATGCCTTCGAAATCTCGAAACGGCTGGAAAAGTGTAATCTCAAGGCCATGATCCCGCACCATGCTGCCCACATCCGTGGGGCTGCCGTCAAAAGCCAGAAAGTCGTTTTCAAAAATCTCCACCCCGTCGAAACCGGCGGCGGCAATGGCCGCGAGTTTGTCGGGCAGCTCGCCGCTGATCGATACCGTGGCAATCGATGTCTTCATCGCGCTCTCCTTGCCAGACTCCTCCCGAGCCTTTCCTTTGCATATAATAGATGCGATATTTTCAGCGTAAACAAAAAATATCATACGATTTACAAAAACTCGGTTGAAACGATAAATCTCTCGTGGCAGTTTGATGATCGTCAGCAGGAGGAGCTGGCAGGTCGAAAAGGCCATCAAGAGGAGGAGGAGCATCATGTTCAAATTCACTTTGAAGCGTCGTCAGGCGCTGCTCGGCGCACTCGCGCTGGCCGCCGCAACATCGTTGGCGCAGCCTGCTGCCGCGATCACGCCCGATGAAATCAAGGCTCGCGGCAAGCTTATCGTCGGTATCCAGGGCGACAACCCGCCATGGGGTTTCGTCACCAGCGCCGGCAAGCAGGACGGTTTTGACGCAGAGATGGGCGCCCTGTTCGCCAAGGAGCTTGGTGTCGAGGTCGAATTCGTGCCGCTCGAAGTTAACAACCGCATTCCGGCGCTGACCTCCGGTCGTGTCGATATCCTGTTTGCCACCATGGCCATGCTGCCGGATCGCGCCAAGGCGGTTCAGTTCAGCCAGCCCTACAATGCCAATGCCATCGTGCTGATCGGGCCGAAGGACAAGTCGATCAAGACCAACGAGGACATGGCCGGCCTGACGATCAGTGTCGCCAAGGGTGCCGCGCAGGATACGCAAGTCACCAAGAACGCGCCATCCAGCGCAACGATCCGCCGTTATGATGGTGATGCGGCAAGCGTTCAGGCGCTCGCTTCCGGCCAGACCGATGCGCTCGGCGGCAATATCTTCTACCTCGACCGTGTCGAAAAGGCCGTGCCCGGCAAGTTCGAAAACAAGCTCGAGTTCCAGAAGCTTTACAACGGTGCCTGCACACGTCTGGGTGAAAAGGAAATCAACGTTGCGGTCAATGCGTTCATCGACAAGATCAAGGCCAATGGCGAGCACAAAAAAATCTACGACAAGTGGATGAAGGTTCCGGTGCCGGAATTCCCCAAGAGCCTCGAAGGCATTTCCTTCACCGCCAACTGAACGTTGCGTCCGTATTCTTCGAGCCTGTGAGGTGGCGTCTCTGAAAGACGCCACGCCAGTGCCGCTGTCGGTGCCGGGTTTCATGCCAGGCACCGGCGCGCTGGAGCCGATTTCCATGAGCAAGACCATCTTCATTCTCAACGGTCCCAATCTCAACCTTCTGGGAGAGAGGGAGCCACAAATCTACGGCACGACCACGCTGAGCGATATTCGCGACGCATGTCACGCAAGAGCAGAAACGCTCGGTTTTTCGGTCGATTTTCGCCAGACGAATTTCGAGGGTGAATTGGTGGAGAGCGTGCACCAGGCGCGGCGGGAGGCCTGCGGCATCATCATCAATCCCGCCGGTTACACATTCACTTCGATCGCACTTCTGGATTCACTCAAGATGTTCGATGGTCCCAAGATCGAACTGCATATCTCCAACGTGCATGCCCGCGAAAGCATCTATCACAACTCGCTGATTTCCCGTACCGCGACCGGCATCATGATCGGGTTCGGCGCGCGCGGTTACGAACTCGCCATCGAGGCCATGGCCGGCATGGTCAAACCGTCCTGAGGCACATCTGCAGGAAACACCATGAACTACACTCTGGATTTCACACCGGTCATCGATGGCCTGCCGGATCTGCTGGCGGCGTGTTTTGGCACATTCACGCTTGCAATCTTCGGCATGTTGCTGGCTACCGTCATCGGCATCGGTGGTGTCGTGTTGCGCCAATCGCCGCTCAAACCGGTGCGCTGGGCGGTGATCGGGTTTGTCGAAATCATCCGCAACACGCCGTTTCTGGTGCAGATCTTCTTCATCTATTTTGCATTGCCGCTTGCGGGCATCCGGCTCGATCCGACGCCGACCGCCATCATCGCGCTTGGCATCAATGGTGGCGCCTACGCGATCGAGATCATTCGCGGTGGTGTGCAGTCCATCCCGAAAGGTCAGATGGAGGCGGGGCTGGCGCTTGGCCTACACAAGGCGCAGGTGTTTCGGCTGATCATTCTCAAGCCGGCACTGCGGGCGATCTACCCCTCTCTTACCAGCCAGTTCGTGTTGCTGACGCTCTCGACGAGCATTGCCTCGGCCATCTCCGCCTATGAACTGACATCCGTCTCGCAACGGATCGAATCCGACAGCTTTCGCAGCTTCGAAGTCTATTTCACCGTGACGGCTTTCTACCTCGTCATATCCTGGGTGATGATGCGCATCTTCGCGCTCTTCTCCGCTCGCTATTTCAGCTATCCGGTCAAGTGAGGAGCACGGCACCATGGGTCGCGATGAATTCCTCTTTCTTCTGATCGGTCTCAAATGGACGGTCGCCCTGTCGATCGTCGCTTTCATCTGCGGCGGTATCGCCGGACTGGCGGTGGCGCTGGCACGCACATCCGGCATCGCCGCCCTCGAGCGCATCACGGCGGCCTACATCGCGGTGTTTCAGGGCACGCCGCTCTTGATGCAGCTGTTCGTGGTCTATTATGGCCTTGCACTGATCGGCATCAGGATGGATGCCTGGGCGGCCGTCTCCGTCGGTCTCACACTGCATGCCAGCGCCTATCTCGGGGAAATCTGGCGCGGTTCCATCGAGGCCGTTCCACGCGGGCAGACCGAGGCTGCAAAAGCTCTGGCTCTTCGTTACATCTCGCGGATGAAGGATGTTGTCCTGCCGCAGGCGATCCGCATATCGCTGCCGGCGACCATCGGTTTTCTGGTGCAGTTGATCAAGGGCACATCGCTCGCCTCGATTGTCGGGTTCACCGAACTGACCCGCGCCGGCAACATCATCTCCAACCAGATATTTCAGCCCATCACCGTCTTCGGCATCGTCGGCGTCCTATACTTCCTGATGTGCTGCCCGTTGACAATCTATGGCGCCCATCTAGAGCGCAAATTCGCGACCTCGGCCCATTGATCGGCGAGCCCACCACTTTCTCTGCCGCGCAAGCATCGGCAATTTTGGAGTTTGACCCATGACACAGGCTGCGATCCGAACGGACAGTTCCGAGCCGATGATCACCATGACCGGCGTCGGCAAGTGGTATGGTGCGTTTCAGGCGCTGCACAATGTCGATATTACAGTCAGCAGGGGTGAAAAAATTGTGCTCTGCGGCCCATCGGGTAGCGGGAAATCGACGCTGATACGCTGCATCAACCATCTCGAAGCCTATCAGGAAGGGGAGATCCACGTTGGTGGAATGCTGCTCGGACATCAGGCGAAAACCATCGATGCGGTGCGCCGGGAAGTCGGCATGGTGTTCCAGCAGTTCAACCTGTTTCCGCACCTGACCGTGTTGCAGAACTGCATGCTCGCACCGGTGAAGGCGCTTGGTTTGAGCAAGGCGGAGGCAGAGCAACGCGCGCGACATCTACTGGAGCGGGTAAAAATCTCCGAACAGGCGGAAAAATATCCGGCCCAGCTTTCCGGCGGTCAGCAGCAGCGTGTCGCCATTGCAAGGGCGCTCTGCATGCGCCCCAAGGTGATGCTGTTCGACGAGCCGACCTCGGCACTCGATCCGGAAATGGTCAAGGAAGTGCTTGATACGATGATCGCGCTGGCCGACGAAGGCATGACGATGATCTGTGTCACCCATGAAATGGGCTTTGCGCGGCAGGTGGCCGACCGGGTCATCTTCATGGCCAGCGGGTCCATCGTGGAAGAGGCGCCGCCCGCCGAATTCTTCTCCAATCCGCAGCACGAGCGCACGCGGAAATTTCTGGGCGAAATCCTTGGAAGACATTGATGGACTGGGGAGCATACGCCGATGATCAACGGCAACACGAAACTCATCGCGCATCTCGGTTTCCCGACCCAGACGTTCAAGGCGCCGTTGATCTACAATCCGTATTTCGAGAAGCACGGGATTGATGCCGTGGTCGTGCCGATGGGGTGTCGGCCGGATGATTACGCATCCTTCCTGAAACTGGTTTTTCGCCTGTCCAATATTCACGGCGCGCTGATTACCATGCCGCACAAGATAACCACGATGGCGCTGCTGGACCGTGTGTCCAGGAATGCGCAGGTGGCCGGGGCTTGTAATGCCGTGCGCCTGGAGCCGGATGGCAGCCTGATCGGTGAGATGTTCGATGGCGAAGGTTTTGTGCGCGGCATGTTGCGGCGTGGACGACCCATTGAGGGGCGACGTGCGATCATCGTCGGTGCAGGCGGTGTCGGCTCCGCCATTGCGGCGTCGCTGGCAAAGGCCGGGCTGGCGGAGCTGGCGCTTGGCGATACGTCTCTATCGATGATGGAAGGGCTGGCCGGGCGCTTGAGAAACTATTACTCCGACCTGCGGGTGACCACCGGCATGACCGACCCCGACGAATACGATATCGTCATCAACGCGACGCCGCTTGGCATGAAGGAAGGTGATCCGCTGCCGTTCGATGTGTCGCGCATTTCAGCCTCTGCCTTCGTAGGGGAGGTGGTGTTGAGCCAGGAGATCACGCCGTTTCTGGCTGCTGCGCGTGCGCGCGGCTGTGATTATCAGGTCGGCACGGACATGCTGTTCGAGCAGATCCCCGCCTATCTCGAGTTTTTCGGTCTTCCGATTGCAGATGCTGAAGAACTTCGCTCTGTTGCTCGACTTTGAGCCAGAGATCGCACCTGGGCATCGCAGCCCTATGGTGATGCCCCCGGCAGATAACGGGCTTCAAAGTAGAATTTTCTCGGGGTTTATGATCGAGGAGATTTTTGATGAAGACAAGCAGACTTAGCGAACCCCAAATCCTAGCCATTCTGCGCCAGGCGGAAGGCGGTGTTCCTGTGCCTGAGCTTTGCCGGGAACATGGGATGAGTACGGCGTCCTTTTTACAAATGGCGATCCAGATACGGCGGCATGGACGCGTCGATGATCAGCCAGATGAAGGCTCTGGAGGATGAGAACCGCCGGCTGAAGAAGATGTATGCCGAGATGAGCATGCAAGCGGAACTGCTGAAGGAAGCTTTGGGAAAAAATTAACGCGGCCGTCTCAACGCCGAGAGATGGCCGCCAACGCAGTGGCATCGCGCGGGGTGAGCATTGCGCTTGCCTGCCGCACCTTCGAGGTCAGCGAGACCTGTTATCGCTCAGTGCCAAGCTGAACGACGACTCGAACGCCATCTCCAACTGCTGCAGGCCGTACAGGCAATGCATAATCCAATTATCTTTTTCGACCAGCACCGGCTGCACCTTCATCTGGTCCGCGACGATGCGCAGGAGGGAAGCAAAATCCCTGTGCCTATGGAGGAAATCAGCTGGCATGCGTATCCGCGGCGAGGGTGTTGAAGAATTTCCGCGTGCGCACCATACCGTATTCCTTGGCGGCACGGGTGAGGGCGGTGCGATTGCCTTGCAGGGCACGTTCCTTCACGCGGGCCAGCACCTGATCGCGGTCCTCGGCCAGCTGGTCGAGATTGTTGACCAGGTCGACCAGTAGGAATTCTTTGGTCAGGGTTTTGGGGAAGGCTGGTTTTTTGCGGAACTCGAACTCTCGGCCGCCCAGCATGAAGTTGCCGTGGCGCTTATGGTTATAGACGACGGTCTTGTTATAGAGCTGCGTCGCGCCTACACCCAGGCTGTTATAGGCATTAGGCGAGGTGACGAGGTAACGGTCATCCTTCAGGAAAGCCTCGACGAGCGCGCCATCCTCGGCGGGGGCTTTGCCGAATGCAGTCTGCTTCGGCCGGTGATAGACGCCGGTCGATAGCTTGGTCAGATACCCTTCTGCCAGTAGCTGCTGAAGATGCCGATCGACAGACGACGACCATTGGGCGAGATCCTCCCGACGGTAGACTTTTCCGGACCGCAGATGCTTTTTCAGTTCCTGTAGCTTCGTCATGGGATAGCTCCTGCACTCACTATAACGACATATGATCGTGAATGCAATTTTTTCCAAATGTCATGCAAATTTTGGCAGAAGCTCAGAGCCTATATCGCTGTCTTAATTGCATTATATAAGGCGCTTTCGAAATTTTATAACTCAAATATCTCGAAACTGACTTGCCCTCCGGAAGGTCATGAACCGCACCGGGTTTGCCGGAGGCTCCAACTATCAGGCCCGAGAGCCGGTCCTGCACGTAATCTCGAAGGGCGGCATTGGCTGCGAGCTTCGCTATCTTCGGCCGTTTGGCCGCTCGATCAGCATGCCACTGAGCAGTGATGGCACGATAGTCGAAGTCGCAGCCGCGTGTCGCTGAATTGCGTCTGATCTCCCGCGAGATCGTACTGGCTGATCGTCCCAGCTTACGTGCGATGGCACGGATGCCGGTGCCTCGAGCACATTCCAAAGCAATTTCTTCTCGCTCTTGGAACGTCAGGCTGCGGTTTTTGACTGGTGTTGCCGAGGGTGAAAGATGAGTAGGAGGCGTGCCGCCTGAACTCCGAAACCACCGGTTCCCAACGGGGGCAGAGACCCCAGCTTCAACAGCGGCATCCTCGCTGGACAAGCCAGCCGCTATTTCCCGCCAGAACCGACACAGGTTCTCACGCTGCCATACAGGCGGCCGGCCTGGCGAGGATAATTTCTCCCGCGTCGATCGCTCTGATTTCCGTCTTCCCGTAGCCATCAACACCTCCTGGTTTGGAATGTTGCTGCGACCGATTGAATCTGCCCAATACGTGTCCATCCGATACTCCGAGCGGCTGGCAGAAGCTGGCATAGAGCCTTCTGTCGGAAGTGTCGGCGACAGTTATGACAATGCCCTCGCCGAAACGATCAACGGTCTTTACAAGGCCGAGGTCCATCGGCGCGGACCATGGAGGAACTTCGAAGCGGTAGAATTCGCCACTCTGGAATGGGTCGACTGGTTCAACCACCGACGACTTCTGGAGCCTATCGGAAACATATCGCCAGCCGAGGCAGAAGAACGCTACTACGCCATGCTGGACGAACCAGCCATGGCCGCATAACTCAAACCAAATGGCCTCCGGCAAACCCGGTGCGGTTCAGTCATGGACGGCTATCAGCAGCTAAATAGCTGTCCGGGTGGGAAAATCTAATCCGAATAAATCCATTGAACGACGGGCCGTCGGTTCATGTCCCTTCAAGGCGAGACAGCGCGCCTTGTTTGCGGCCGATGTCAGGGCTCGTAGCGTCCAGTGGCAGCTTCGCGCTTTGCCTTGGCGGTCAGTCCGTGGCGCGGAGGCCGACACCGGATGTGGGTAGGTCGCCACTTGGCTCGGAGCAGCGCTCGCTCCCCGGTCGATTTGCGTCAGGCTACGCAAGTTTCGCTTGGAGCGACTGGAGGCTTTGGATGTGTTTGCCGGGATTGTCGGATTTCAGCATCGCTAGATTACTCAACCTCCATTGGACCGCAGGAAGATTGGCGACTTCGGCGAGGGGGAATAAAGACCAGTCCGGATCGGCGTTCTTGAAACCAAGCAGGAAAGCCTTGTCGGCGGGTGTCAGCGCCACAGCGATGGCTTCCGCGAGACGTGAGCGTCGCCTCATGATCGTCATAGCTGAATTCGGCGAAGGCCGTGCCGGCGAACTGACTGGTGAAGGCCTCCCGACGATCCTTTGGTCTGGGTTTGAGCAGTTCGTTGATCGGACGGCCATGGCCGATTAAGGCGGCGAGAAAGCCGAGTTTGATCTCGTCAGTAATACCTTCTGCGTCCAGAAGTAGCTGTAGATCGAACAGGTCGCGAGGATGCTGGCGGTCGAGCGCGGCGCAGATCTTCCCGCCAAACAGTTCTCCGTGGGAAACGACGGGGGTCTCCACGAACACTTCGAACTTATCCTGTACGCGCGCCGTACAGGGCATAATCCGCGTCGGCATAAGATGACCGCGAAGCGTCGGGTTGACTTCGACCCTGATCTGAACGCGGCCACGCTGGCAGTGCAGTTTGGCTTCGATGCCGCCAGGCTGGACGACGAGCGTGACCCGGGTTTTGGCGACGGTCTTCTCAATGCGGGCCTTGATCCGCTGCAGCGCTTCGGAAATCGCGGCCAACGCCGCCTCTCGTCCGTCGAGCGGCAGATAGGTGAGGTCGATGTCGACGGAAAGCCTGGGAAGGTCGCGCTCGAAGAGATTGATCGCGGTTCCACCTTTGAGAGCGAACACCTTCTCCTCGGCAACGAGGGGAAGGACATCGAGCAGCAACCGCACTTGGTGTCTGTATGCCTCATTCATGGAAGGCCAGTTCCTTGGGCAGGATTAGGCGATGCTTGGCAATATAGACGCCGCCCTTCACCATCGCCCGATCTCCGGTCCCCAAGTCAAGCGCGTCGGTTTTAAGATGAGACAGAACCGGCAAGGAAGCCTTGTCCGCCATGAAGAGAAAAAGTCGTTTGACCTTGATGGAGGCGCAGGCTTCCAGTAGCGACTGCATCAGTGCGGGGCGCAACGTTCGAAGGCCCTCCAGCACCTGAAGGGTTTCCATCAGATCGACCGTGTTCGGTGCCAGGAGCAGGCATTCCAGGATGGCACGCTCGGCTGTCGACGTTTTCACCCTGAACCCGCCCATCACTGTGTCTCGGACACCGAGATGAGGAGGCAGGAATTGCGTTTGTGTATGTCTTAGATCGACGCCCCAATCGTGGGTCTTGAACCAGCCGGGGAGAACGCCGCCCGTTTTGGAAAATAGAAAAACGGTTTCTCGACCCAGCCGCATGCAATGGGCCGACCCCTCTGATGCGAGTGCGCTCAGGGCGCCGACATGGACTTGCAGATTAAGCTGGGTTTGCAGACTGTAGAGGGCGCGCAAGCGCTGTCGGCTCGGCCTGTTTGCCTTCTACGGTGTTGCGGGCTTCCTGCATCTTGCGTGTCCGGCGCCTTTTCTAAGCATCACTCCCGACTGGGTGCCTGACGCCCCTAATGTCATCATGCTGACGGGAGTTTGCGAAATCGCAGGTGCGATCGGTCTGCTTATTCCTCAGACCCGACGGTATGCGGGGACTGCCCTGGCGCTGGCTCCAGCAACATCAAGCTGGCAATGGGCCTACCATTGCCTCCGCCTGCCTTTACAGCCGCTTATTGTGTGGCTCGCAATTTTTGCAGGAGGCCGGAAACGGCCGCGCCACTTATAGGGACAGACATGCTGCTTGTTCGGCGTCGAGCGCGCTTTAGGCGCTTCCGGGCCCTGCTAAGCGCGCGATACGACCGGGACATCTTGTGGAATCCTCACCGTTTCAGCCATAGGGACGAAATCAAAGTTGATGCAACGGGTGTGGGCGCGCCGATTTTGTCCTTTCTGCTCGCAGGAATAGTTCACGTGCCTCAGCTTCCAAAAGTGCATTGATCTGGCTTGGTCAGCTGGTCAAATGCCGTCTGCAATCTATATCTCGAGGTCAAACGCTGTTTGTGATAATCGATTCGACCAACTAAACATTCGTCGGATGTACGTTGAGGCGAGGTCATCATGTAATTGAGCGTCTCAACGAATAGAGGCAATAAATGGAAGTTACCCAACAGATCATTGTTGTTCTTATCGTTGAGGACGAGGGGCTGATCAGGATGGACGTCGCAGATTTTCTGTCCAGCTCGCACGTAACGACCGTCGAAGCCGCCAACGCGGATGAAGCCCTGCGGATCCTTTCTTCCCGGCAAGATATCGACGTGATGTTTACTGACGTCAATATGCCCGGCTCGATGGACGGACTTCAGCTTGCTCAAAGAACCAGAGAGTTGAGCGCCCACATTGGCATTATCATTGCTTCAGGGATGGTGCGGGTGGCAAGGAGCACACTACCAAGCGACGCTGTGTTCTATGAGAAGCCTTACGATCTGGAGGCGGTCGCCGCGTCTGTGAGACGGCTTGCAAAAGCCGCCTGAGATTATCTCTTCTTTCGGCTGCCAAGGCCCGCCCGGAAACATTCTTAATGATTGCCAGTTTTTAGAAGCTGTCTGCCCGAGTGTCATTCGTTCGGCTGGCGGGCGTGTTGCGAAATGGTTCAGGTCGAGTGCATGGCAGACAAGAAATCCCCGAAGCGGCGACAAAAGAACCATAGCGAGGCTCGTCTCGCCGCGATCGTCGACTCCTCGTTCGACGCGATCATCAGCAAGGACCTCTCGGGCGAGATCGTCAGTTGGAACAAGGCTGCTGAACGGCTCTTCGGGTTTTCGGCGGAGCAAGCGGTCGGTCAGTCGATATATATTATCATTCCGGACGATCGGCACGATGAAGAAATCGAGATCATTCGACGATTGAAGCTGGGTGAGCAGATCGAAACGTTCGAAACGGTTCGGCGCAAAAGCTCCGGCGACCCGGTCCAGGTTTCCATCACCATATCTCCAATTACCAACAAGCGCGGCAAGGTCGTTGGCGCGTCCAAAATCGCGCGAGATATTTCCGAAGCCAAGGAAAACGAGCGCCGTCTGCGATTGCTTATGCGCGAGATCAATCATCGGGTGAAAAACCAGTATGCCGTCATCCTCTCGGTCATCTCGCAAACGGCGTCCCGTAGCCACGACATTCAAGAGTTTGAGAAGCGTGTGCGCGAACGCATCATGGGGCTCTCTCATTCCCACGACTTGCTATCATCGGTCGACTGGGCAGGTGTTGAGCTGCGATCGTTGATTTCGCATCAGGTGAAGCCATTCAATAGCACCGGCGAATTTACGATCTCCGGTCCCGATATGCTTCTCGATGCAAACGCCGTCTTGAACATCGGCATGGCGCTACATGAGTTGATCATGAACCGCGTGCAGTTTGCGGATATGCATCGCTCGAGCGTGAGTGTTGCTTGGGCAGTTCACGATGATGAGTCTGAGTCGGAGGGTACATTCTGTCTGACCTGGAAAGAGACCGCGATCCGTAACGCCGACCTTCTTTCCCGAGGGAATGGGTTTGGATCTCTTGTCCTGAAACGGATCGTTGGGACGGCGCTCGCCGGAACGAGCGAATGGGCGGTGAGGGAAGACGTTCTGACCTGGAGGTTGTCCGCGCCGGCATCCAAGATCAGAATCAGGAACGGATAGATATTTCAGATTGTGACACACATTGACACAAATTCAATTCCATGGGACGAGCCGTCATGGCTAAACGTCTCACGCGCAATTTCTCTTTGACCCCCGAGCTCGAGGGTTTCATCTCCGACTGCCTGACATCGGGCGGTTATGGCAATGCCAGCGAGGTGGTCCGATCTGGCCTCAGAATGCTGCGTGATGGCGCCAGGCATACGCCATCGCTCGCAACGGTATGGCCAGTCGGCGGCGGTGGCTGCGGTCATCTGATCCGCGAGAAGGATTGGTCGATTACACCGCTTGGCCCGGTAAGCACATGGTCCGTCGAATTGCGGACGACGGTCGCAAATATCGTCAACTCCCCAGTTGCAAAGGTTTTAATGTGGGGCCCGGCGCACGTCATGATCTACAACGATCTTTATGCCAAGATCGTCGCAGACAAACACCCGGCTGCCCTGGGCAGCAACGTCGCCGAGACCTGGCCGGAAATTTGGGAATGGAACCGCGAGATGATCGCGGCCGGCCTTCGCGGCGAGCTTCGTTCATTTCACGACCAGAGCATGACGCTGGTCAGAGACGGTCACCCACAGGAGTTCATCTTCGATCTGTTTTACACGCCGGTCTACGAAGCCGACGGTAAGATCGGCGGCGTGATGTGTACAGTCGTCGACAACAGTGATCGTGTCGATTTCGAAAAGCGCCTTGCTGACAGTGAGGCTGAACTGCGCCGGGTCACCGACGCGGTACCGATGCTGATCTCTTATGTCGATCGAAACCACGTCTATCGCTTCGCGAACGGCGCTTACGAGAGCTGGTTCGGCACGCGGCCGGACGAAATGATTGGACGACCGGTTGTAGATGTCATCGGCGAGAAGGCCTACGAGGGTCGACGACCCGATATAGACCGCGCTCTTGGCGGGGAGGTCGTAACGGCAGAAGCTGATATGCGCCATGGAGACGGACCGGTTCGCCGGCTCGAAATCCGCTACATTCCGCATGTTGAGGTCGATGGCTCCGTGCCTGGCGTTTACATCCTCGGAATTGATGTCGAGGAACGAGCTGTCCGCGAAGCCGAGCTCGAAATCAGCAATAGCCGTTTCCATACGGCCATGAACGCCGTCCACGGCGTTTTGTGGACGAATAGTGCAGACGGAAGAATGATCGGCGAGCAACAAGGCTGGGCCGGGCTGACGGGCCAGAGCTTTGATCAGTACCAGGACTTTGGCTGGGTGAGTGCGGTCCATCCCGACGATATCGAGGCCTCGGTGGAGAGCTGGAATGCTGCCGTGGCAGCGAAATCGATATATGTCCACGAGCACCGGGTGCGCCGCCATGATGGCGCGTGGCGTCAGTTCGCCATTCGGGCTCTGCCCATCATCGGCTTTAAGGGCGACATTGTCGAATGGGTCGGTGTTCACACCGACATTTCACATCAGCGGGCAGCGGAAGCCGCTCTGCGTGAGCAGGCAGAAACTCTCGCACGCCAGGTTCGTCACCGGGAGCGTGCCGAGGAGCAGCTGAAACAGCTGAACGAAAACCTCGAAGCCAGGGTCATTTCGGAGATTTCCGATCGCCGTCAGGCCGAAGCCAAACTGGCTCAGGCGCAGAAGATGGAGACAGTGGGCAAGCTCACTGGCGGAGTGGCGCATGATTTCAATAATCTGCTGCAGGTCGTCTCCGGCAATCTTCAGCTCCTGTCGAAGGAAGTGGCGGGCAACCAACGCGCTGAGGCGAAGATCGCCAACGCGATGGCAGGCGTGTCCCGCGGCTCAAAGCTGGCGAGCCAGCTTCTGGCGTTTGGTCGGCGCCAAGCGCTCGAGCCTAAAGTCGTTAACATCAGCCGTTTTGTTCGAGACATGGACGACATGATCCGCCGCGCCATCGGCGAAGCGATTGAGGTCGAGACCGTCGTTGGTGGAGGGCTCTGGAATACATTCATCGACCCGACCCAGATCGAGAATGCTCTTCTCAACCTTGCGATCAATGCGCGGGATGCAATGGAAGGGAGAGGCAAGCTCACGATCGAGCTTTCCAATGCCCATCTCGACGATGCTTACGCCCGCACCCATGACGAAGTTACTCCCGGTCAATATGTGATGATGGCGGTAACCGATACCGGTTCCGGCATGCCGTCCGAGATTATAGAGAAGGTATTCGAACCGTTCTTCTCCACTAAGGCCGAGGGCAAAGGGTCTGGTCTTGGCCTGTCGATGGTCTATGGCTTCGTCAAGCAATCCGGCGGACATGTGAAGATCTATTCGGAAGTCGGTCACGGAACGACGATAAGACTCTACCTTCCGCGCGCGCTGCAAGTCGAGGACGTCGAAGTAGTCGTCGATACTGGTCCGGTCGTTGGTGGAAGCGAAACCGTTCTGGTGGTTGAGGACGACGCGGAGGTGCGCGAAACCGTCATCGCCCTGCTGACTGATCTCGGATACCGGACGCTTAAGGCGGTCGATGCGGCGAGCGCGCTCACCGTCATCGACAGCGGCATCCCGATTGATCTTCTTTTCACGGACGTCGTTATGCCGGGCACACTGAAGAGCCCCGAAATGGCGCGCAAGGCGAAAGAGCGTCTGCCGAACCTCGCCGTGCTATTCACATCGGGCTATACGGAGAATTCGATCGTCCATGGCGGCAAGCTCGACGCTGGCGTCGAGCTTCTCTCAAAGCCCTACACGCGCGAAGCCCTGGCCCGAAAATTCCGGCATGTGCTGGCCAATCAGGCGCAGCGTTCTAGCGCGCAGGGAAAGAGAGCATCTGTCGAGCGACCTGATGAACCAGAAATGCCGCGGGTTGTCGAGCAATCGCTGGCTGCGGAACCTACAGTCGGGAAGATAGGTCGCCTGACGGTTTTGCTGGTGGAGGATGACGCTCTCATCCGCATCAACACTGCCGAGATGCTTCAGGACGCGGGACTAATCGTTGTCGAGGCGGGAAGTGCTGAGGAAGCGAAGGCCGCACTCCAGACGATGGAAATCAATGTCCTTGTCACAGACTTCAACTTGCCGGGTGCTTCAGGTTCGGAGCTGGCCGCGGAAGCTCGGGCTCTAAGACCTGCAACCTTGATCGTCTACGCCACCGGTGATCCGTCGGCCGTTCGTGGGGAGAAGGGTGCGATCGTCGTGTCCAAGCCATACGACGCGGCTAAACTGGCGAACGCAATTGCAAGCGCGAAACCTGAGGATTGGGCGAGGGAAGACATCCACAGCAGCGAAAAGAACGGCGAAAATGAAGGAGTATAGCTGCTTGAGACAACTCTCAACAATCCGTATTTCACCGGCGAATTTCGCCATCGGCTTCAGGTCAAGGTCTTTGCACGGTTGCGCGAGAAAAGGCGAAACTGGATGTCGTAGGGCTGGACGGCTGTGGTTGCCCGTGACGTCTGAACAGTTGCGGTCGCCGGTTGAAGTCGAAACAGCTCCCAAAACGCCAAAGGGCCCGGTGACCATTCTACTTGTAAATGATGACGCGTTGATCGCAATGAGCTCTTTCAACATGCTTGAAGATCAACGCCACCGTGTGATCGAGACAGATTCCGGACAGTAGGCTCTTCAAAATTTGCAAGATGGGCAGTCGATTGAGCTGATGAGCACTGATTTTTCATGCCGGGGATGTACGGAGCGGATCTCGCCTTAGCTTCCCGAGAGCTAAGGCCCGTTCTACCCATTCTTCTCGCCACAGGTTATGCGGATCTCCCGTCAGGGGTCGAGATCATACTTCTGCGCTTCGGAAAGCCTTATACCCAGAAGCAGATGCAACTCGAAATATCGAAACTGCTCGTCTGATGCGACGCATCGTTTGACTCTTTTGCGTTCTGAAGGAAAAACATCTTTGTTTTCTGTTGTGCAATGACTGTTAGCAATACCACAAGATCGCGGTCGTTGATCGTTCGCCTACAAGAACTTGTAACGCGCGAGCGCTCGGCGACTTTCCGCTGGACCTTGTCGTTGGGGCTGTTCGCGGTAGCGTTATCGGTAAGGTTGCTTGTTAACGACGAGCTGCCATCGGGATTTCCTTACCTGACGTTTTTTCCGGCGGTCATTATCGCGACACTGGTCTGCGGTCTGTGGCCCGGCGTCGTCAACGCAACACTGAGCGGCTTGGCATCGTGGTATTTCTTTATTGCGCCGGCTTACGCATTCGATCTGACCCCGGGATCGGTGCTGGCTCTCTTGTTTTATGCCTTTATCGTCACCGTCGACATTTTCATCATCCACACGATCAGCGTGACGTCGATTTCACTGCGGCAAGAGCGGCAAGCGCTCGCAGTACTGGCGGCGAAAAAGGAGCAGGAGAATGTATTGCTCCTCGAAAACGAAGCCTATCAGCGGGAGATGAGCCTCGAACTCGCCCACCGCATGAAAAACCAGCTTGCCTTGGTCCAAGCAATTGTTTCCCAGACGTTGAGATCCACGACCGACGTGGCGGCGTTGTCGGACGTCTTGAATGGTCGCATTACCGCCTTGGCAAAAGCGCATGACATGCTGATACATGGGCCTGCTGGCCAAGCTATGATTTCGGACCTCGTCCGAAGCACGTTGGCTCTCTATGATCCCGGTCGTTTGAAGATCTCTGGGCCGGCATTCGATATCGCGCCACGATCAGCACTTTCGCTCTCGCTTATTCTTCACGAGCTAGGGACAAACGCGGCGAAGTACGGCGCTTTGTCGAACGGACGTGGAGAGGTAGAAATCAGTTGGGCGGTTTCAGACGACCCTTACCCCGTCTTCGAACTCTTGTGGGAGGAAAATGGAGGACCGCCGGTCGGGCAGCCAAGTCGGCGCGGCGCCGGCTCCCGGCTGATCATGGCAGGCCTGGGCGCAGGAAGCACTGTAACTATCGACTATTATCCTGCTGGTCTACGATGCAAGGCATCTTTGCCTTTAAGCGAGCTGCAAAACCAGTCGTGACACCCTCCGCACGCCTTGCTCCAATAGTTGACCGCTTACAAAGTTGGCTATCATGGCGTTCAAGCCATTGTTGTCAGATGGGTCCCATTAGCGGGTCGCTGGTTCAAATCCATTCAAGCCATTTGGTAGTCACGTCGCGAGCGACTAGTTCTTGGCGTTCGGCTTCGATCTAATCCTCGGATTGAAGTCGACGAGCAAAGATTTTAGTTCCACTTCTCGAACACGCCGTGCTGCCTCGTCAGGCGAAACCCATTCCAGGACACGCTGACCGCGCTCCTTATACTCGGCAGCAACTTCCGTGACTTCGGTCTCGTACACCTCCACCACGCAAGGCGCGACGTCGCCGTTATCGAGCCATTTCAGATAGGTATAGCGGCCTATCGGCTTTTTCCTGGCCCGCCCGCGGACGCCCGCTTCCTGTAAGGCCTCGATCTCGGCAGCCTCATGCGGCTTCTTCCGCTTCATCGGCCAGCCCTTAGGGATCACCCAGCGGCCGCTGTCGCGCGAGGTGATGACCAGAACCTCAATACCGTCGTGATCCACTGCCTGCCGATAGCAGAGTGCCGCATATTGCTGCCGGAACTCGCCGTTGAACAGCTTGTCCGGCATTTGGGCGAGCTGTTGAAGCAACGTCCTGGGTTTGGCATCGGGCCACTTCTGATCTTTCTTGACAGGCGTCATGCGCGGTTAAATGCCAATCTTCACAGTTGATTCCAATCACCCGATAGCATTTATGACAGTTTTGTGACAGTAGCGGCGCCAGCAGTCGAGACTGAGACGAGACCGAGGAACAGGGCCATGATGAGCGTTTTCCGGAAATTGATGCCGCGCGAGGACAAGTTCTTCGACATGTTCTCCGAACATTCGCGCACAGTGGTGGAAGCGGCCGAAGCCCTGCGCAATCTGCTCCACGGCGAAGACCTAGAGACCAATTGCGAGCGGATCGTGACACTAGAAGACCGCGCCGACAACATTACCCGCGAGGTGCTTCTGGCCGTGCGGCGCAGTTTCATCACGCCCTTTGACCGTGGCGACATCAAGGATCTGATCCAGTCGATGGACGACGCGATCGACATGATGCACAAGACGGTCAAGACCATTCGTCTGTTCGAGCAGACGAGCTTCGATCCGCTGATGCGGCAGATGGGCGAGGAGGTCGTGCGCGCGGCGCATCTGGTCGCCGAAGCCATTCCGCTGCTTGACAAGGTGGGCACCAATGCCCAGCGCCTTAGCGCCATCGCCGAGGAAGTCGCCCGCGTCGAGGGCCGGTCCGACGACCTGCACGACCAGGGCCTCAAGGATCTGTTCGTTCGTTACGGCGCCGCCGGCAATGCGATGGCCTACATGATCGGTAGCGAAATCTATGGCGAGCTTGAAAAGGTCGTCGACCGGTTCGAGGACGTCGCCAACGAGATCAGCGGCATCGTGATCGAGAACGTCTGATGGATGCGACGCTCGCCTTTCCGCTTCTGGCCGGCCTGATCGCCATCGCGCTGTTTTTCGACTTCCTCAACGGGTTGCACGACGCGGCCAATTCGATCGCCACAATCGTCTCGACGCGTGTACTCCGGCCGCAATTTGCGGTCGCCTGGGCGGCGTTCTTCAACTTTATCGCCTTCCTTTTCTTCGGTCTGCATGTGGCCGAGACGCTCGGAACTGGCATCATCGATCCAGGCATCGTGTCGCCTGCGGTGATCTTCGCCGCACTGATCGGCGCCATCGTTTGGAACGTCGTTACCTGGATCTTCGGTATTCCATCCAGCTCGTCGCACGCGCTCGTGGGCGGGCTGATCGGCGCCGGGCTCGCCAAGGTCGGCGTCTCCTCGATCGTCTGGAGCGGTTTTCTGAAGACGGCGGGGGCGATCGTCTTGTCGCCTGCGATCGGCTTCTTCCTGGCGCTGGTCCTGGTGCTGGCCGTGTCGTGGATTTTCGTGCGCCAAACGCCGTTTGCGGTCGACCGAACCTTTCGTATCATGCAGTTTGTTTCCGCCTCGCTCTATTCGCTTGGGCACGGCGGCAATGATGCGCAGAAGACGATGGGCATCATCGCCGTGCTGCTGTTCAGCCAGGGTTATCTCGGTTCCGAATTTTACGTGCCCTTCTGGGTGGTGATCACTTGTCAGTCGGCCATGGCGCTGGGCACGCTGTTCGGCGGCTGGCGGATCGTCCACACGATGGGATCGAAGATCACCCGGCTCAACCCAATGCAGGGGTTCTGTGCCGAGACCGGCGGCGCGCTGACGCTGTTCGGTGCGACCTGGCTCGGCATTCCGGTCTCAACCACCCACACGATCACCGGTGCCATCATCGGTGTGGGCGCGGCGCGGCGAATGTCAGCAGTGCGTTGGGGGCTCGCCGGCAATATCGTCATCGCTTGGATCGTCACCATGCCGGCGGCGGCACTGATCTCCTACCTGACGTACACAGTTGTTGCCATGTTTCCTGACCCTCCCAGCCGCGACAACGTCCATAAGACACGCCCTGCAAGGTCGTGCAAAAGGACTATAATTTATTAGCCGGCAACAGAATCATGCTCGAAGTTTCACTTGAAATTCGGGAGTTACTGAGTGCAATCGACGGCTCGTCGTCATCCATATTCTCGACGCTGTCGCGCTGCTGATCTTCGGCCTGGCTCAGGTCAAAGAAGGCGTGACACGTGCCTTCGGCGCCAGACTGCGGATTGGATTGGCCAATAGCACGCGCAGCGACATGCGCTCGTCTCACGCGGGCCTCGTCGCGACGATCGCGCTACAGAGTTCGACCGCGACTGCCTTGATGACAGCCTCCTTTACAGAGCGCGGCCTGGCAGTCCGCGCATGGCGCAGATTGTGCTGCTCGGCGCCAATATCGGCACGGCGGTCACGGCCTGGCTGGTGGCGGCCGGTACCGAAGTCTTCGCACCGCTTCTGCTGCTTGCCGGTAATCCTGCTGCGCAACGGCTCCGCTGCCCGCAAGGGGCTCGGCTCCGCATTGATCGGTATCGGCCTCATGCTGCTGTCGCTTCAGCTTCTCGGCTATGCGACCGAGCCGATGCGCCGCTCGCCGGCGCTCGCAGCCTTCTTGAACCTGCTGGACTCCGCCTGGCTCGTCGCCCTCATCTTTTCCGCAGCGCTCGCCTTCGTCTTGTCGTCTAGCACTGCGATCGTCATTCTGGTTCTGTCGCTTGCATCGAGCGGCATCGCATCGCCGGGTCTCGTCATTGTGCTCGTATTCGGCCGCAAAGCTCGCTAGCCGCTGTTCAAGCCGCAGCAAATCTAATTGCTCGTATAGATCCGGTGCATTGTCTCCGCAGCGGCTCTCTCGACAGGGATTTCGAAAAAGATGTCGGGATTGCTTGCCAAGGCTTTGAACGTTCGCTCGATCAAGTCGTCTCTTTCCGGCCCTGTGAGATGATAACGCGCCGCGTAACGGCCAAGTAGCGTTCTCAGTATCCGCATATCGCTTTCGGAAAGATCCCTGCTCCTTCCATCCATGTCTTCCTCCCTATTCTGACCGGTTGTGAACCCCGGCCTGTATTCGTTCTCTTGAAGAGTAAATTTCCAGATCCGAAAGATAATTTCGAGGGGCTTTGACATCAAGAAGCTCGTCTGCAGCAGGCCACGCCGTGGCTGAAGTGACCGGCACGTTCATTATCAATCTAAAACACTCCTATCGCGGTGAAGCTCTTGTCTTTGGAGGAAAGATGGTGGCGGAACCCTATACGTCCGATGATCCCGAAACCCGCCTGGCGCTGTTCGCTTTGCCTTCAAGAACGCTCCGATCGGGATCGCCCTGGTCGATCTTGAGGGCCACATCATTCGCGGCAACGCCGCTTTCGCCAAGCTACTGTCGCTTCCTCTCGAGAAAGTGCTCGGCACGCATTTCAAGGATTTCACCCACCCGGACGATATCGAAGCAGACCTGATCCTGTTCCAGCAGGTTTTGGAGGGAAGGCGGGACGGCTACACGATCGAGAAGCGTTACTTGCAGCCTTTCGGAGAGATCGTCCACGTCTCGATCCACGTCGCCGCAATGCGCGATCGTGACGGTAAGGTCGTCCGCTTCATGTCGCAGATTGAGGACATCACCCGCCACAAGGAACACGAGCGTCAGCTCGCCGAGCGCGCAGCGCAGCTTGAGCTGGCGCTCGAGGCCGTGCGTGGGGGCTTCTGGCAGATGGATATTTTGACAGGCAATTCGAGACGTCAGATCGGCTGGCGCAGTTTATCGGTGGGCCGACGGCGGCGCGGCTCGACGTTGAGCGCTACGTCAACCGGGTCAACGTGAACGATGGAGCGCAGGCCGAGGCACATGACAGCTTCGCTGAGATCGCCGAGGCCAGCAATCGGCCGCAAGGCACGCTGCGTGTCGCTGCGCCAAACGATTATGGCACGATCATGGTTGTCCCCGCGGTGGCGGAATTCCTGCGACGCTATCCGGACTGCCACGCTGATCTGCGCCTGAATGACCGGCGCGTGGATTTGCTTGAGGGTGAGCTCGACGTGTCCATCCGGGTTGGCTGGCTGGCGGACAGTAGTTTTAAGGCCCGCAGAATGGGCAGCTTCAACCAGCTACTGGTTGCTTCCCCCAATCTGCTTGACAGCCTAGGCAAGGTGTCTTCGCCAGAAGACCTGGCCACACTTCCCTTCGTTGCAAACACCGCTCTTCCGGATCCCACGTCCTGGTCGTTTTCGCGGACAGATGGTACCGAGGCAAAGTTTCATGCAGGGCCGAGCCTCTCGATCGACACAACGCAAGCGGTTCACGCTGCACTGCTGCGAGGTGCCGGCATTTCGGTACTTCCGGATTTCTCGGTGCCGGCAGATCTTGCTGCGGGGCACCTGGCACATGTCCTCCCGAAGTGGAGTTTGCCGACCGGCGGGATTTTTGCGGTTTTTCCATCGGCGCGCTTCAGACCGCCTCGTGTAGCGCAGTTTACAGAAATCCTGATTGAGGGCATCAGCCACGCGCGCAACGACTAGCACGAACAACTATTGGCGATGTCCGGAAATTCAAACTAACGATTAAAATTGCGCGCCGCTCGGATATCGACCAATGGGAAGCGTGGGCTCGAGGATAAGCCGGACTGTAAACGCTTCAGTACAGCCCGCTATAAGGAAACGCTATATCGGCAGAATGCAGTTGTGTTGGCCAAGAAGCTCCGCATGCACCTACTCTGCCCAGAAGGTCCGCTGAGACGGGCCAACAAGAACCGCTTAAGCGGCGTTTGCGTGATCAGCATAAGCTGGCACGGTCACCCGAAACGGAGTGGGAACATGACACAGACACTTACTCGCAGAATGCTTTGCATCTCCACAGCGATTCTATCGATCGCGGGCGTCGCGCCTTCCCTGACGGCTCGGGCTTACGCTGCAGACACAATAAAACTGGGTATTGTGGCTCCGATGAGCGGACCGAACGCCCGATATGGCGGCTTTTCGATGCATGGTGCAGAGCTGGCAGTGAAAGAAATCAATGATGCCGGTGGCATCAACGGACAAAAGATCGAACTTTTCAACGCCGATAGCCAAGGCACGCCGGTTGAAGGTGTCTCGGCAACGCGCCGCCTGATCGATCAGGATGGCGTCGACTTCATCATCGGCGACGTCTCGAGCTCCGTCACTCTGGCCATGCAGCCGGTAGCAGAAGATGCGGAGGTTCTTCTGCTCAACGCAGCATCCTCCAACCCCAAGATTACCTATCAGGCTGGTGTGGGTGGGTTCAAATGGACCTACCGTAACTATCCGACGGACGAAAACCGCGCGCTGGTTGTCGCCAAATACGCAGCCGAACAGCGTGGCTTCACCAAATTTTCCGTGCTTTCGGTCGACAGCGACTATGGTCGCTCGGCGATCACATTCACCAAGAAGTATCTTCCTGATTTCAAGGGCGAAATCCTCAGTGAAGACTACTACAAGGAAGGCGAAGTCGATTTCCGCAGCGTTCTCGCCAAAATCCGCGACAATGGTGCGCAGGCTATCATCATGTACGGTCTGGCTGACACAACGCCGATCGTTGCGCGTCAGATGCTCGAGCTCGGCCTGGCCGGCAAGGTCGTTCTGATCGGCAATGGAGAATTCAACACCGAAAAGACCATCAAATCTGCACCCAAGGCGATGGAAGGTGCTGTCGAAGCCGCCGCGTGGCTGCCGCAGTATGACAGCCCGGCCAGCAAGGCATTCGTCGAGAAGTTCACGACGACCTACAAGGAAGCGCCGAACAATCACGCTTACGTACACTGGGATACAGTCAACCTTCTCGCTCAGGCGATAAAGGAAGCCGGGACTTCCGACAAGAACAAGGTCCGAGAGGCATTGTCTAAGATCAAGTACACGAGCCCTGTTGGCGAAGTCACTTTCGACGATCACAACCAGGCTCGGTTGCCGATGATCCTGCTGCAGATCGAGGACGGCAAGCCGAGTATCAAGGGTGCCTACACGGCAGAAATCCAGTACCCGGCCAACTGATAGACGGGCGAGGGAAACAGCCATGTTCTCGACAATCATCGAGCAGGTCATAAACGGCATCGTCACCGGTTCCGTCTATGCAATCGTCGCCGTCGGCATGACGATGATCTTCGGCGTGCTGCGGGCAATCAACTTTGCTCACGGCGAATATTACATGCTTGGGACTTTCGGAGCATGGTTTGCCATCGACTATCTCGGCCTTTCCTATGAAGCCTCGATTGTCGTCGCGGTCCTGTCGACGACTGTTGTCGCCTATGTGGTTGGCCAGCTCGTGATGCGCAGAATGGTTGGCGCGCCGGCGGAGTCCGGCGTGCTTGCCACGCTCGGCATCGCGCTCATCCTGCAGAACACCGTCATCTTCGTCTTCGGTGGCGGCTACAAATTCTTCGCCGGCGGATATATCGAGCCGGTTTCCATCCTCGGCTTCTCTCTGGCACAGCAGCGCATCATCATTCTCGTCGTCTGCCTTCTCGTCTTTATCGGTCTGGAACTGATGGTGACGTACAGCCGTCTGGGCATGGCCATGCGTGCGGTGTCGCAGAACATCCAGTGCTGTGGCGTGGTCGGCATCGATGTGCCTCAGGTGGTTTTGCGCACCTTCGTCCTGGGTGCTGCTCTTGCGTCCCTGTCAGGTGTCCTGACGGCACCGGTGAATGTCAGTGTCTATGGTGGCATGGGGGAACTCATCACCTTCAAGACGTTGCCGATCATCATCATGGGTGGCCTTGGAAATGTACGCGGCACGTTCTATGCGGCCATGATCCTTGGCATCGCCGAAAGCCTTGTCGCCACCTATATCGGCCTGCAGTTCCGCGACACGGTCGGCTTTGCAACACTCATCCTGATGCTGATGTGGCGGCCCCACGGCTTGTTTTCGACGCAGGCGCGCTTCTAAGAGCCGCGCCCGCCGAACCTTCTCGAACACTGAGGACCCGATATGTCTCTCACGGACACTGCTCCACAGGCACGCCGCCGCGATCTGCGCATACCGCTCGCCGCCGTCCTGATTGTCGTCGCGCTCGCCGCACCCTTGATCGGCACGCGTTACGTCACCCACTCGCTGATCATCGCGCTGATCTTCATGCTGCCGGCTCACGGGCTCAACCTGCTCGTCGGTTATACCGGCCTCCTGTCGCTGGCACAGGCCGCCTTCTTCGGTATCGGCGCCTACACGGCCGGTCTCCTTGCCGTGCATTTAAATACTCCATTCTATGTCAACCTGATTGCGGCGGGTCTTGTTTCGGGCGCCATAGCGCTTCCGCTCGGCATTCCGGCGCTGCGGCTACGTTCGACATCCTTCGTCATGTGTACGCTTGGCTTCGTCATCATCGGCCAGGCGATTTCCAAGAACTGGATTTCGTTGACACGTGGCGACATGGGGCTTTCGGGTATTCCGAAACCGTATTTCGAGCTCGGACCGCTTTCGTTCGCGATCAGCGGCACGACCAGCTTCTATTATCTCGCGCTGGCGGTCTGCGTGATCGGAACGTTGATTGCCTGGGCTCTCGTTCGTTCGCCGGCAGGACGCAACATGGTGGCCATCCGCGAAAACGAAACGCTGGCGGAATCGCTCGGCGTGCCGACCTGGCGCTACAAGCTGATCGTCTTCATGCTCAGCGCCGCATTCGCCGGCGTCGGCGGCTGCCTTTATGCGCACTATCTCACGGTCGTCAGCCCGCTGACCTTCCAGATGTATTATTCGACCACCATGCTCATCATCGTGCTGGGCGGCGGCGCGGGCATGATCTCCGGCACCGTGCTTGGAAGCCTGCTTTTCGTCGGACTGACAGAGGCCCTCCGTGTTGCGCCGGAACTGCGAATGATTGCCTACGGCTTCTGCCTTCTCGTGCTCGTCTTTTGGTTCAAGAAAGGCCTTGCACCGTTGATCAACCGCTTCTGGAACGCCATCGGAGGTTCGAAATGACTTCGCATCTTCCCATTCTGGATATCCAGAACCTCAGCAAGTTCTATGGTGCCGTGCGTGCCGTCAACGACGTCAGCATGCATGTCAACCGCGGTGAAATCGCGGGCCTGATCGGGCCGAACGGTTCCGGAAAGTCGACCTTCTTCGACTGCACGACGGGACTGGCCCAGCCCAGCGCCGGCAAGGTCGTCCTTGACGGCCAAGACATCACCGGCTGGTCGCTCAACCGCATTGCCCGTGAGGGCCGTATGTTACGGTCGTTCCAGAATACGGTGACGTTCAAGGCGCTGGATGTCGAGGAAAACCTCATCATCGCAGGGCAGATGTTCACCTTTCCGTCGCTTGCCTCGACTTTCGGCCTCGGCAGACTGTCGCGCAGCCGCATCAACGGCTTGCGGGAAAGAGCCCGTGAGCTGATCAAGATGGCGGGCCTGTGGGATGTGCGTCACCAGCAGGCAGGAAACCTATCAGGGGGCCAGCAGAAGCTGATCCAGTTCGCGTCCATGCTGATGCCGGAGCCGAAAATCATTCTGCTCGACGAACCGATGGCGGGCATCAACCCCAAGATCATCGAGCGCGTGGTGGAAACCATCCAGTATGCCAACAAGTCGCTTGGCGTCAGCTTCCTGGTGATCGAACACAACATCGATGTCGTCACCAGCATATGCCAGCGTGTTGTTGTTCTCGACCAGGGCTCAAAGCTCGTCGAGGGACTGCCGCAGGACATCATTCAGGACCAGCGTGTGAGGGAGGCCTATCTTGGCGGCTAACAGCAACATTTCCATCAAGGGCCTGCGCGCGGGATACGGCAACCTCGATATCCTCAATGGTGTGGATCTGCATATTCCGGCCGGTGAGTTCGTCGCCCTGATGGGGCCGAACGGCGCAGGCAAGTCTACCCTTCTCAAAACGCTTTACGGCATGACCACCGTCAAGGAAGGCAGCATCGGCTGGCGCGAAAAGAACATTGCCAGCTTCAAGTCGAAAGCGATCCTCGGCGAAGGCATCTCTTTCGTGCCGCAGGGACGGTGCAATTTTCCGGTCATGACCGTCGATGAAAACCTGCAGATGGCGGCCTATACGATCCGCGATGCGAAGGTGAAGGCCGATCGGGACTATGTCTATGATCTCTTTCCCATACTGAAGACACGCAGATCCACCCTGGCCGGCAACATGTCCGGTGGCGAGCAGCAGTTGCTGGAAGTGGCGATGGCCGTTCTTCAGCGCCCCAAGGTGCTTCTTGTCGACGAGCCGTCTGTCGGTCTCTCGCCTGCCGCAATCGGCATCGTGTTCGATGAGCTGCTGCGTCTTCACGCCGACGGCATGACTATTCTGCTCGTGGAGCAGAACACCAAGAAGGCAATGGAGGTGGCACAGCGTGCCGTTATCCTGCGCCTCGGCAAGGTTATCTGGGATGGCAAGCCGGCTGACATCAGTCACGATGAACTCGGCGAGCTTTTCCTGACAGGCAAGATGCGTGGTGAACTCGAAGCCGTGCACTGACGAACATCGATCCGAAACCATTGGGTCAAGAAGCAATAAAGTGAGGAAACTTCGATGAGCACTTTCGTGCCTGCATCACGTGTGTCCAAGATCAAGGTGTCGCCAAGCACCGCCGCTTCGGCGCGGGCGCGCGAGCTGAAGGCCGCCGGCCGCAGCATCATGGACCTGACGGTCGGTGAGCCCGATTTCGACACGCCGGAAAGCGTCAAGGCTGCGGCACATGCTGCGATCGATCGCGGCGAGACAAAATACACGGCCGTCAACGGCACGCCGGCGCTCAGAAAGGCGATCATCGGCGATTTTGAACGTCGCCTTGGCGTCACCTATGCCGATAACGAAATTTGCGTCGGCGGCGGTGCAAAGCAGATCCTGTTCCTTGCGCTGATGGCAAGCGTGGAAGACGATGTGGAAGTCATCATTCCGGCACCGTATTGGGTCTCCTATCCCGACATGGTCATCGCCAACGACGGCAAGCCGGTCATCGTGACATGCCCTGAGGAAACAGGGTTCAAACTGACGCCGGAAGCGCTCGAAAAGGCGATCACGCCCAAAACCTTGTGGTTGATCCTCAACGCACCGTCGAACCCGACCGGTGCCGCTTATAGCCGCCAGGAACTTGAAGCGCTCGGCGAAGTTCTTCTGCGTCATCCGCATGTTCTGGTCCTGTGTGACGATATCTACGATCAGGTCTGGTTCGGAGACGAGCCGATGACGACGCTGGTCGCGGCTGTGCCTGCCCTGAAGGACCGCGTTCTGCTGGCCAATGGCGTGTCGAAATCCTACGCAATGACCGGATGGCGTATCGGTTACGCCGGCGGCCCGGTACCTCTGATTGCTGCGATCAACAAGCTGCAGTCGCAGATGTCGTCCTGCCCGTCGTCGATCAGCCAGGCAGCCGCTGCCCACGCTCTTGCCAACGATCAGGCGTTCATCGGCGAAAGCGTCAAGGTCTACAAGGAACGGCGCGACTATGCCTGCGCACGTTTGAACGCGATCGACGGTCTGTCCTGCTACGTTCCTGATGGCGCGTTTTATCTTTACCCGAATTGCGCAGGCGTGATCGGCAAGAAGACACCGGACGGCAAGGTCATTGAAAACGATCTGGAATTCGTTCTCTACCTTCTCGATGGCGTCGGTGTTGCGGCGCTGCAGGGGGCGGCATACGGTCTCTCTCCGTATTTCCGCATTTCCTATGCAACCTCGATGGACGTCATCAAGGAAGCCTGCGATCGTATCGAGCAGGCGGTGAAGGCTCTTGGCTGATACGCCATAAATGGATGCCGGAGGGCTTGCTTCCGCCCTTCGGCACGGCTTAACTTCCCCACAAAAACTGCGGGGAACGATGAGCGTCGATTTCAAAAAACTGAAGAGCTTCGTCAAGATCATAGATACCGGTAGCGTCTCGCGCGCCGCCAGTATCCTTCGTGTCGCGCAGCCGGCGCTGTCGCAGCAGATCGCCTCGCTGGAACAGCACTTCAAGCACCAGCTTCTCATCCGCAGCAATGTCGGTATCACCCCGACGGAAGCCGGGCTTATTCTCTATCGAAACGCGCAGATCATGCTAAAGCAGATCGAGCAGACGCAGATCGATATCGACCAGTCCGCACGGTCCTTGTCGGGCCGGGTTTCGATAGGTCTGGCAACCTATTCCTCCTCAAGCGCGTTGTCTTTGCCGCTGATCAAGGCCATGAGAGCACGGTTTCCTGATATCACCGTCCACATCAATGACAGTTTCGGCCATATCCTGAGCGAGCTGATCATGACCGGCAAGATGGACATGGCACTCATCTACACGTCGGAGCCGATCAAAGGGGTGACGCTGCAGCCTTTGTTCCGGGAAGAGATGTATCTCGTCTCGCCGGCGGGCATGACGCTTCCGGAAGCGCCCGGCAGGGCGTTGCCGCTCTCTGCTCTAGACAGCATGCCAATGCTGTTGCCGAGCAAATCTCATTTCCTGCGGCGATTGATCGATGATGCGCTTGGCCGTGCGCGGGCAAAGCCCGAGGTCATATCGGAGCTGGAGTCCATTCCGGCCCTCAGCGCAGCCGTTTTGGACGGCCTGGGTTCGACTATCCTGCCCGCCTCTGTGGTTCTGGAAACCACGAGCTTTCAGGGCGCGCAAATGCATCCGCTCACGAAGCCGGTAATCGATGCGACCGTGTCGCTCTGTACCTCCGACCATCTTCCATTGTCGGAACCGGCACTTGCGGCACGCTCGGTTCTTCTCGACATCGTCGCCAAGATGCAAAGCGAACATCATCCCGGCATTCGCGCGATTTGACCTGACCGCGACTCTCGCGTGAAAGCCATGCTGACCACATTGCATGCCTTGCGCACACCGGCAGATCATTGGCAACGACGGGCCAAACCTTATCCTCGGAACTGTTGTCGCGGATGCCAATCCGCCTTTCGAACGCTGGCACTGTCATAAGCAAACCCTATAGCGGCAGAGTGTAGTTGTGTTGGCCAATGCCTGCCAGTCTCTCCTAACCTCTCATCAGAAACGGACCTGAACGATAGGTCCGCAAAGCAGCGTCAAAGGCTGCAAGGTCGCTTCGAGGGAAACAATGGCAAAACTGGCTTTCGATACTGGCGGTACTTTCACCGACTTCGCGCTCCTGGATGATAGCGGCGAGCTGCACCTGCACAAGGTGCTCAGCACGCCGAAGAACCCGGCCGAAGCCGTCGTTCAGGGCGTTTCCGAACTGCTGGAAAAACACGCTGCGGCAATCTCCATCGACAATCTGCAGGTGCTTGGCGCCACCACCGTCGTTACCAACGCGGTGCTTGAGCGCAAGGGCGTCGAAACGGGCTTTGTCACCTCCGACGGCTTCCAGGACATGCTGCGTATCCGTAACGAGGGACGCTACGATCTCTACGATCTGAACATCAAATATCCCGATCCACTGGTCAGCCGCTCCAACAGCTTTGGCGCCGAGGAACGCATTGCTGCCGACGGTTCGGTGATGACCGAGCTGAAGGAAGATACCGTGCGCGAAATTGCCGGTCGCCTCAAGGAAAAGGGCATTCGCTCCGTTGCCGTCTGCCTGCTGCATGCCTACAAATACCCGCAGCATGAAAAGCGCGTCGCCGCTCTGCTTCGCGAAGAAAACCCGGATATATTCGTATCGCTGTCCTCCGAAGTTTGCCCGGAAATGCGCGAATTCGACCGCGCCTCCACCACGGTCGTCAACGCTTATACGCGGCCGCAAATGGCCGGCCACGTCGCGCACCTCCAACGGGAATTCGCGGGAAAGGGCATTGACCGTCAGGTTCTCTGGATGACCTCCTCCGGTGGCCTCGTGCCAAGCCAGCGCGCTGCCGAACTGCCTGTTCGTCTGATTGAATCAGGCCCGGCCGCGGGTGCCGTTGCAGCCGCCGAATTCGGCCGCACAGCCGGTGAGAACAGCGTGCTGTCCTTCGATATGGGTGGTACGACTGCAAAACTTTGCCTGATCCCGGACGGCGAGCCGAACGTCGGCACGGACCTCGAAGTCGCGCATTATCAGCGCTTCCGCAAGGGCTCCGGCTTCCCGCTCAAGATCCAGTCGATCCAGATGATCGAGATCGGTGCAGGCGGTGGTTCCATCGCTGCCAAGAACCCGCTGGGCCTTCTCGATGTCGGTCCGCATTCGGCTGGCGCTATGCCAGGCCCCGCCGCCTATCAGCGCGGCGGCACCGATCCGACGGTCACCGATGCAGACATCCTGCTCGGTTACATGGGTACGGAATCCTTCGTCGGCGGTTCCTTCAAGGTTTCCAAGGACGCCGCCAACGTGGCGATGTCGAAGCTCGCGGCCTCCCTCGACGTTTCGGTTGAACGCTGCGCCTGGGGCATCCACGATCTCGTCAACGAATCCATGAGCAAGGCTGCGGCCATGCACGCCACCGATCTTGGTGTCGATCCACGCTCGCTGCCGATGGTGGCGTTTGGTGGCGCCGGCCCGGTGCATGCCTATGGCATTGCCCGCAAGCTCGGGATCTCCCGCGTAATTTGCCCGACCGGCGCCGGGGTCAGCTCCGCCATCGGCCTACTGATCGCGCCAGTTGCGGTCGATCTGTCCGCCAGTCATCCGATGACGCTCGATGCCTGGAACACCGAGGCCATGAATACCCTGCTGGACGACTTGGCCGCTCAGGGTGGCGAGGTCGTATCAGCCGCTGGCGTTCCGAAGGAAACCATTACCAACCGCTATACGGTGGACATGCGCCACGTCGGTCAGGGTCATGAAATCACCGTCGTCCTGCCGGACCGGTCGCTGCCGGAGGAGCAGTTCCTGCAGGAACTGCGTGATGCCTTCTTCAAGCTCTATCGCGAATTGTTCGGCCGCACCGTGGCTGCGCCGCTGGAAGTCATTACCTGGCGTTTGCGCGCCAGCGGTGACAAGGATCAGGTGACGCGTCCGCACGAAACCGTGGTCGCCGATGCCAAGAAGGGCAGCCGGCAGGTCTATTTCCAGGAGGCAGGCGCTTACGTCGAGACCTCCGTCTACGACCACTACAAGCTGCCGGCCGGCGAAGCGGTCAAGGGACCTGCCATCGTTGAACAACGTGAATCAACCGCAGTTGTCGGTCCAAGCGGCGTCTTCCATGTCGACGCTCATGGCAACCTCGTGATCAACATTCTCTAAGGGGACATCCAGATGTCGAAACCCGCCACCGATTTCAACGATCCGATCAACCTGCAGGTCATGTGGAACCGCCTGATCTTCATCGCCGACCAGGCCGACAACGTTCTTGGAAAGACGGCTTTCTCGCCGATCGTGCGCGAAAACCATGACTACGTGACCGTTCTGCTGGACGCCAAGGGTCGGGCGCTTGCGCAATGCACCTGGTCCATCCCTGTCTTCATCACGTCGCTTCCTGCTGCGGCCCAGAAATATTTCCTGCCGAAATTCCCGGCTGAAAAGCTGGTCGAAGGTGACGTTCTTGCCACCAACGACCCCGAAATCGGCACCGGCCATCTGCCGGATGTGACGATGATCACGCCGATCTTCAAGAACGGCAAGGTCGTAGCCTATGCGGGGTCGATTGCCCATCTTCCCGATATCGGTGGTGCGCCGCTGCATTCGGAAGCAAGCGACATCTTCGCTGAAGGTATCCGCTTCCCGATCGTCAAACTCCTCAAGGCCGGTGTGCCGAACGAGGATGTGTTCGACATCATTGAAGCTTCTGTTCGCATGCCGATCGAAGTGCGCGGCGACCTGGAATCGATGATCGCTGCCAACAATGTCATGGGTCGTGAACTGGTGAAGTTTCTCGACGAATACGGTCTCGACGACGTCGAAGGATTGGCGCAGGCCATCCACTCTCGTTCCGAGGCGCAGACCCGCAAGGCAATCCGGGAATGGCCGAACGGCACCTATAGCGCCGAGGTGTTGCTTGACGGCTACGACGTCGACGTCACGCTCAAGGCGGCGGTCATAGTCAAGGATGACTCCATCCATGTAGATTATACCGGCACGTCCGATCAGGTTCTCCACTCGATCAACTGCCGCACCAACTATCGTTATGCTCACTCGGTCTACGCATTGAAGTGCCTGCTGGACTCGGAAACGCCGAATAACGAAGGCTGCATCATTCCGATTACCGATGAAGCCCCGCTCGGCTGCATCCTCAATCCGCAGGAATGGACCGCGGGCAATTCCCGCAACCTGATCGGTCACGTCATCCCGTCCCTGATCTTCCGGGCTCTGGAGGGCATCGTTCCGAACAAGGTTCTGGGTGATAGCGGCGGAGCGCCGATCTGGGCGGCCAACTGCGTCGGCCAGCGAAACGACGGCTCGCAATATGCATCCGTCCAGAATTTTCACGGCGGTCAGGGCGCTCGCGCCGAGTTCGACGGCCTGGATACGCTCAGCTTCCCTTCGAACTGCAAGGTGACTGCTGTCGAGATGTTCGAGGTTGCCGTGCCTGTTCTGACCGAGCGCAAGGAACTGATCGCGGATTCCGGCGGCGCCGGCAAACATCGCGGTGGTCTTGGCCAGCGCGTCGTTCTTCGCAATCTCGGGAACAATCCGATGAACATCTATCTCGCTTCCGAGCGCGTTCGCCATCCCTGCTTCGGCGTCGTTGAGGGGCAAAGTGGAACCGTCGGCAAGGTTTTGAAAGAAGGCAATCCGCATTTTCCGAAGGGCAAGATCGTCCTCAAGACCGGAGAGCGGCTGGAAGTTGAAACGCCCGGCGGCGGCGGATGGGGACGCGCAAGCGAACGCTCGTCCATGCTCATAGAGCAGGATCTTGCAGACAACCTCATCACGCCGTCGTCTGCGAAAGAGGTCTATGGCTATACTGGCCCGATCCCGGTCGCAGCGGAATAGGAAACAGTCATGGGTTTGCTCAACGGAAAGATCGCACTTGTCACCGGTGCCGGCTCCGGCATCGGTCGGGAAACGGCCCTTCTTCTCGCCAGTGAGGGCGCAACCGTCATTCTGACCGGCCGCCGGTTGGAGCCTCTGCGTGAAGTGGCGGCCCTGATCGAGAAAAAGAAGAAGGGCAAGGCCTTCGTCCGTGCGCTGGACATCGAGTCTCGCTCGGAAATCTTCGAATCGATCAAGTGGGTGAAAGACGGCGTCGGCCCGGTTGATATCCTGGTCAATAATGCCGGCAGCGCCAGCAAGGTTCTCAATGCCCGCTTCATCAGCGAGGAAGAGTGGAACTCGACGATTAATGTCAATCTGACGGCGGTCTTCAATCTGACCCAGGCCGTTCTGCCCGACATGATAGCGAGAAATGAGGGAACCATCATTACGGTTTCGTCTCTGGCGGTCGTCAATCCCAACCTGCTGGGTGGCGTCGCCTATGGTGCTGCCAAGGCGGGCGTGAAGAACTTCATGTCCTTCCTCCACAACACCTACCGAAATCAGGGTATCCGCGCGACGACCATCCTGCCGGGCGAGACCGATACGCCAATCATGGACAACCGCGCGCGACCGCCCTTGAAGGAAGAGCGCGCGGTGATGATGGATCCGCACGAAGTTGCTCGTGCGATTGCCTTGTGTGCGAGTCTGGGCAAAAGCGCGGTTATTCCTGAACTGCATATCTGCCCGGTTCATATGCGTGACACGTCCGCCGATATCGAGATGGCGCGCTGGGTCGGGGCTCCGGCCGATACGCCGGACATGCCAAGCAAGAAATAAGGGAGAGAAGTGTCATGAACGGAGCAAAACTGCGCGCTCGTCTTGCCGCGGGTGAAGCCATCAGCATGTTCACGCCGCATCATACGCATTCAGGAATTTCTGCGCGTCTGGTGGAACTGGGCGCGGATGCGGTCTTCGTCGACTGCGAGCACGGTACTTGGAGTTTTGAGGATGTGCGCGAAACCGCGCAGATCGTCAGGGGCGCGGGTGGCGCCGCCATCGTCCGTCCGCATTCGCACGAACGGCCGCTGATCATCCGTTTTCTGAATGCAGGCGCGGATGGCATCATGGTGCCGATGATCGGCAACGCGCAGCAAGCTCGCGCGATCGTGGATGCTGTTCGCTACGCCATTCCTTCCGATTACGAGAAACGCCTTGTGATCGCCATGATCGAAACCGTCGATGCGATCGATGAACTCGAAGAAATGCTGAAGGTCGAAGGCATCGATGTGTTTTTCATCGGTCCCGGCGATCTGTCACAGGACATGGGATATCCGCCGGCGCCGCCCTTCGGCGAACCGCGCCCGGACGATGTTATGGAAAAGGTGGCGGTTGCCGTGGACAAGATCCGTGCGGCGGGGAAGTTTGCCGGAACGCTCGCCACACTCGATGAGATTCCGCATTGGCGTGGCAAGGGCGTGCAGTTCTTCTACGTGCATTCGGACCCGTTCCTGCGTCGCGGTCTCGCGGCGGTGAAAAACGCGCTGGCTTGAGGAAGATAGCAAGGTTTTCAAACTTTTTGATCTTTCGGGCCTTCGAACTCTCGCGGCGGGCTCTCCGCAGATCATCGGTTTTGCGCTTGCGGAAGGACTTGCTGAGCATGGCGCCGAAGTGGTGCTGAACGGCCGTGATAGGACGAAGCTTGATGCGGCCGTCAAGCAGTTGACCGCTGCTGGTTGCCAGTCGTGTCGGCCTACGTCCACGCGAGCCGGTTTGGGTGGTCGGTGGATCAACTTGCTGGAGGCTGAACGTTTGTTGCAATCGCGCCGCACCATGCCAACAAGTGGCATAGACCACGGGCCTGATCCGTCGTCGGCACTTTCCACCTCTCAACGCCGCCATACGTAGCAGGCGGGTTCCTCAAGAGATGGTTGATCGGTGGCAAGCATTCTGGGTATCGCGACACGGGTCCAGTTCTCCGAGGTGAGGCATCTGCTGCCGCAAGATTGCTGGGCGATTAAGAGCGAGCGCGCCGGAAGGGAGTTTGAGAGTGAAACTGTGCTCATGCTCGAAGGTGACCACCGCCTCGCCGATCTTAATCTCGATGACCCGCTCGGAACCGGCGACCATGTATTTCTGATCTTCATTCGCGGCTCACTGACTGTCGAAGGAACGATCGGTAACGACGATACGGACGGCGCCTCTGGACTGATCGTTGATGGCAACCTTACGTGCAAGAATGCGGTCGTGGGCGGCCAGCAGATCTATGTTTCTAACAACTTTGTTGTCCATGACCTGTTTTGGGGCGATTACAATCACGGCGATCTGATCGTCAAATGCGATGCCAGTGCGCGCCTGTTCCTTTCGACAGAACAGTATGGCTTTTCGATCGGTGGTGAGAGGAACTTTGAACGCTGGATTTTCGACCGCGAAGGCGACGAGGGCTGGCGGCTGGACGATCCAGATGCCCTCGGAGATTTCATTGACAGCGCCTTCATCACCGATGACTCCGCGCCGCTGGCGAGAGACGAGATTTTGGCAGCCGTGCGAGCAGGACAAGATGTCATCCCGGCTCCACGGCCCGACGAAAGCGGTAGCGCCGTCCACGACATCTTCCGAGTTCACAACGTAAACCCCGATAACATCCGGCTTGTGGCGGCGGCGGATAATCTTGTCGCAGGCGGTAACGATGATGCGCTTGGCAGCATCGAGTTCTGGTCGGCCGACCTGTTCATCCGGCTGACGCTGCTTCCCGACAACAAGAATGCGCCGGAAAGGAAGCTCTATTTCCAGCTCGATGAGAAGATCGCAGTGCTTGTTGGACTGTTCAACAGGCCTCCGACCTTTCTTGGGCGCGTGACTGCGACGATCAAATCGCTCATTGGCCGACCGCGCGAACAGCATCTTATCAAGCTCTGGCGGAACGTGGAGGAAGAGGGGGCATGGTCTTATCTTGACACCTCTGCTCCGGCAGAAGTCGCAGACCTTCTGCGACGTGGATGGGATGCCGCAATGCAATCGTTTGTCAACCGTCGGCGTGTCCGCAAAGACCTAAACCCTGGCACTCTGCGTGAACTACTGGCTTTGCCGTTAGCTGAACCTTATCACGACTTCTACGACGACGACCGAAACGGATTGTGGGTGGGGAGCCTCTACTGTTCTTTTCGACAAGCCGAAGCCAGGCCGGGCGATACGCCGATGTTACGCGTAACGGCTAGTGAGGATGACTCCGAGCTCGTGTTCTTCGAGATCGTCAAAATGGCCGATGGCTCGGAATGCGTCTCGATAAAACACATGGATGACCTCGAAGAAGAGGAATACACATACCCATGGCTTGCTGGAGGTGATGCTCTCGACACATCTCTGAGCATGTTTGGAGCGGCCAAACGAAATCTTGAACTTGCTAACAGAGCGCTGTTGCGAGGAGAGCGTGTTGCCGATGATGGCTTCGCGATAAAGCATTGGCGGAAGATGGGCTACTTCAAATCGCGCGTACCCTGAGGGTCATTCGCTGTCGCTGACTTGTTGGTAAAACGTTCAACATGACTAAATCGGGCATGCCAGAGCTAGCTCGGCATCCCCAACATGATGCTGGCTCGTGTTCCACGCGCGATGTGGCCATGAAAGCCGTTTTCGTTGACGAAATTCGTCTATACAATGTTAGGAGGTAGTAGATTGCGACATTAGTTGCCGCGAGCAACGGATTGATGGGTCGTGCCTGGTCCTAACTCCAAGGATGATAGAAGTTGCACGAAACGGGTGCGTCAAGCGTTCAGATCTCATCAGGTGCGTATTGAAGCCGAAGGTCCTCGTTCAGCCACCCGCTGCTCGGAACGCCGCATTTCTTGAGATTACTCGTCGCCGGGAACGCCATATGACGGTGCAGCAAATGAGTTAAGGGCGCGTGTGACGTAATCGGCTGCTTGTGGCTTGTAGACGCCCCATGCGTGCACCACCGCTGCGATCGGGCACCCATCGTGCAGCCAGTCGATCCCCAGTTCGGCATAGGGCCACGCTTGATTGTCGACGATCAGCAGGCCGGCCGAACGAACAGGGCCGGCTTCACCAGGGGCATCGACTGCCGCCTTAAGTGCGGCGGCGACAAGCCGGTCCCCAAGAGGCCCCGTGGTCGCTTCGAATACGTCGATCATTGCTTGTGGCACACCATCATTTGCCAAGAGGTTGCCGGCAGCAACGCATTGGCGTCCAGTTGCCGAAGTCCAAATTCCAAGCGCCTTGGGGCCGGAGTGAATGGCGGTGTTTCCCGCAGCGTCAATCGCCAATAACTGGCGATAATCCGGAAAACCGTCGCTTTGGCGTGCTACCGCAACGGCATCCGCAGCATTCGCTCCCTTTGCGAGTTCGTCCAGCATTATTGGACCAAGTGCGGGGTTGGTCACGTTTTGCGTGGCAACTGCACTGAATAGGCCTCGTGCAAACTTTGGTGACTTCTTGTTGACCTTTCCGGGTGGAGCAGATTTCGAGCGTGATCATTCCAAAATGCGCGATGTAGATCTGTGAACGGTTATCTGCTCGATACGAATATCATCAGCAAATTTGCGCCTGATAAGGTCTCTCCCTCGGCTGAAGTTCGCCAGTAGTTTCACCAACAAGGTTTGGCGGACGTGCTGTTCTTGTCCGTAATGACAATTGCTGAGATTGAGAGGGGTCTACGATCACTCAAATCGCCGTGGTGGCCCTGAAAAAGCAAAACGGCTTTCGCTCTGGCTGGATTTTATCACTAGTACTTTTGATGATCGTATCTTGCAGATGGATACTGTTGTCGCTCGCATCGCTGGATCTATGGAGGATGAAGCCAAAGGACGAGGCCAGAACCCGGGCCTTGGCGATATCATCATTGCTGCGACAGCTCGAGCATACGATCTGACGGTAATTACCGAGAACATGCAGCACTTCGAACCTTTGAACGTCGCTGTAGATCTCCCGGTTTCTTCAAGACTGATCAATCGAGTTGAGAAATCTAGAAACTGCGGGTCGGGGGTCCGAACCCGCTCGGGAGCTTGCTCCCTCATGTTTTGCTCGACGCTTGATCTGAGCGCCAGAACTTGTTCCATCTTGGAGATCAGAGGAGGATCGGCGAATTTGTCGGATCGGGCTTACCGTCAAAGAATAGATAGACCGCGGCGATCTATCCGTCCCTTGCGGTGACGACGTCGGTCCCGGCGTAGGCAGGCGTCTCGCCAGGTTCGCCCGCCACCCATTTGACCCGTCCGGCCTGGTCGTGGAGCACGTCCGCTGCAGCGGACGTGGTGTAACGAAAGGTTGGTTGCATGGCCCGGATGACACTGGCAATGCGGACAATCTCGTCACGACCGCGATAGATTCCATGAGGTTCCACAAAGATTGCGTCTTCCTGGAAAATCTCGCCGGCGACCTTGTGGCGAAGGGCGTTGTCGCCCTCCCCGAAAATCTGTTGAAGGTTTCGCTCCAGCAATGTGGCGATGTCGGCCATCGTGGTTTACCTTTCAATCAAGGGAGATCAGATCTGCGCCTGGCCGCCATCGACGAAGAGTTCAACGCCGTTGACGAAGGAAGCCTCGTCTGAGGAGAGGAAGAGCACGGCCTTTGCGATCTCTTCAGGCCGGCCGACCCGGCCGGCGGGAATGAGGCTGGCGAGATAGGCCTTGGTGTTCTCGGCGCTCTCACCATTGCCGAACAGCTCGTTGAGACCGGCCGTATCGGTGACGCCAGGGCTGACAGCGTTGACGCGGATATGGCGGTCCTTGAGGTCGAGAATCCAGTTGCGGGCAAAATTCCGCACCGCCGCCTTCGTTGCCGAATAGACGCTAAAGGCCGGCGTCCCAGAAATGCTGGTCGTCGACGAGGTGAGGATGATCGACGCACCGTCGCGCAGGAGTGGTAGCGCCTTCTGGACGGTAAAGAGCGTGCCTTTGACATTGGTGTCGAATGTCTTTTGGAAATGCTCTTCCGTGATCGCTCCGAGGACCGCCATCTCGCCGCCGCCGGCGTTGGCAAAGAGGACGTCGATCTGGGCGTGCCGCTGCTGTACGGCGTCATAGAGGCGGTCGATATCCGAAAGCTTGCTCATATCGGCCTGCACGCCGGTTACGCGTCCGCCAATCTCCCTCACGGCGGCGTCGAGTGCTTCCTTGCGGCGGCCGGTGATGAAGACGAAGGCGCCTTCGCCGGAGAAGGCCTTTGCGGTTGAGAGGCCGATACCACTTGTTCCGCCGGTGACGACGATGACTTTGTTTTCAAACTTACCGGTCATTGTTCTGCTCCATGTTGACGACCCGTTGCCGTTGGAGGAGAACATGGAGTTGCCCCATAAAAACCGGA
>UCHV01000039.1:0-336 GCA_900472395.1 Hyphomicrobiales bacterium | reverse complement strand
AGGCTCCATCCCGATGTCCAGCAGCAGCGATCTCGTGTCTGACGCAATAAAGCACGATCCATTGTCAGTCAGCCATTCGATGGGCTTAGGAAGGATATTAATGCGGCCGAAGCGGCTTTCGACGGCCGTGATGACAAGGTCCTGAACATCTTCGCTTTTGATGCCTTCAGTAGTGGCGACATGGGCAATTGCCTCGCGGTCACAGCAGTCGAGCGCAAAGGCAACGCGGACCTTTTCTTTGTTATCGCAGCCGATTTCGAAACCGTCCGAGCACCAACGCAAATTCGATTGAGCGACAGCGACACGACCATCGTGGCGACGGCTATCAATGGCTCC
>UCHV01000036.1 GCA_900472395.1 Hyphomicrobiales bacterium | reverse complement strand
GCGGGTGTTTTTTGAAAGTCTGAAGATCGCCAAGGCACCAGTGTGTCCTGTCGAGAACAGACGACGCCTACCCGTTGACACCGCGCTCCAGCCAAGCGACACATCCGCATGACGATAAACAACCGCCACACCGCCATCGTTTTTGCAGCCCTTCTGGCAGCGCCCGCTCTTGCCGCAGCACAGGGCGCACGCGACTGGAAACCGACCGAACAGATGAGGACCTATGCCGTCACTGGCAAGAGCGGCATCGAGCTTTACCAGTCGGTCGGCGAACGCGGCCCGGCGGCCGGTGTCGGGCAAGCCATCGCCCATACGACATTCAAGCTGCTCTGGACCCGCGATTACCGCCCGCAGCCGAACGGTGCCTGCAAGCTTGCGGTGGCGCGTCCCAGCCTCAACATCATCTACACGATACCGAAAGGCCCGGCCTCGCTGCCCGCCGACACCAAAACGCGCTGGACGAATTTCATCGAAGGCGTGGAGAAACACGAGCGCGTCCACGGCCGACATATCGTTGAAATGGTGGAGAAGATTCAGGCCTTCAGCCTTGGCCTGGAGGCTCCGGCCGATCCGAAATGCGTCAAGGTGCGCGAAGTGCTGCAGGCGAAGCTGAAGGAGTTTTCCGACGAACAACGTCAGCGCGGCCGTGATTTCGACGCGGTGGAACTGTCACCAGGGGGTGCCGTGCACCAGCTCATTCTGGCACTGGTCAATCCGCCCGGCGCGCCGCCGGCCGAAATGGCGCCGAAACCGGCACCTTTTCCCGGCATCACATCCCTTCCGGGCGTCGCGCCACAGCGCTGAACCGTCACTCGGCGGCGACGGCCTGCCGTTTCGGACCCGCCTCGAGATCGACAGCGGCAAAGGCCGCCTCGATCACGGCATTTGTCGCCCCAGGCTTGGTGGCATCGGATGACAGGATCTGGCGGAAACGCCGTGCTCCGGCATACCCCTGAAACAGGCCGACCATATGCCGCGTCACGTGGTTCAGCCGCGCACCGGAAGCCATCACCTCGTCGGCATAGGCCATCATCGTGTCACGCAGCGCCAGCCAGTCGACCTCGGAAGTGGCGACCCCTGCAGGACTCCCACCTTCGATCAACGCATCCACACCGGCCAGCAGCCCGGTGTTGTGATAGGCGGCCCGCCCCAACATCACGCCATCCATCACCGCCAGATGCTCGGCCGCCTGTTCCAGATCCGCAATGCCGCCATTGATGCCGAGAAACACATCCGGGTTTTCCCGCTTCATGCGGTAGACCAGATCGTAATCGAGCGGCGGGATATCGCGGTTTTCCTTAGGCGAAAGCCCCTGCAGCCACGCCTTGCGCGCATGGATCCAGATAGCATCCGCCCCTGCCCCGATCATCCGCTCGAGAAAATCCGGCAACACGGTTTCCGGCTCCTGATCATCGACGCCGATCCGGCATTTCACCGTCACCGGGACGGTCGAAACCGCCTTCATCGCCTCGACCAGCCTTGCCACCTGCCCGGCATCGCGCATCAGGCAGGCGCCAAAAGTGCCCGACTGCACGCGGTCCGAAGGACAGCCGACATTGAGATTGATCTCGTCATAACCGTAATCGGCCGCAATGCGGATCGCTTCGGCCAGCTTCACCGGGTCGGAACCGCCGAGTTGCAGCGTCACCGGATGTTCTTGTGGCGAAAACCCCAGCAGACGGTCGCGATTGCCATGGATGATCGCATCCGCCACCACCATTTCGGTGAACAGCACGGCACGCTTCGACAACTGCCGGTGCAGGAAACGGCAATGCCTGTCCGTCCAGTCGATCATGGGTGCAACGGCGAATATCTTTTCGCCGCGCTTCAGCGCGTCAGCATACATGGCAAGTCCTTAGAGATATGCGGCCGCTCATACAGCAAACGAAAAAGTTTGGCCAGTTCCGTCCCCCTCGTCGAAAAGGGGCTATGATTGCCAGGCGATATGCGGAACAAAGGCTTGGCCATTCCAAAAGGCGATTTGTTTTATCAGGAGGATTTTTCGATCATGACCGCAACCGTCATCCCCATGCCAGAACCCGTCCTCCTCGATGTCGAAGGCACGTCCGAAAAATTCCCCGTTCGCCGCGTCTATTGCGTGGGGCGAAACTATGCCGATCACGCCATCGAAATGGGCCATGACCCGTCCCGCGAAGCCCCGTTCTTTTTCCAGAAGAATGCCGAAAACGCTTATAATGGCGATACCTTCCCCTACCCGCCACTGTCCTCCAACGTGCATTTCGAGGTCGAACTCGTGATGGCGCTGAAAGCCGGCGGCAGCGATATCGATGCCGAGGATGCGCTGGATTGTGTTTACGGTTATGGCGTCGGCATCGATTTCACCCGCCGCGATCTGCAGGACCAGATGAAAAAGGCCGGCCGTTCCTGGGAAGTCGCCAAGGCGTTCGAACAGTCCGCCCCGCTCTCGGCGCTCGTGCCTGTCGCCAAAATCGGCCACCCGCAGGAAGGCCCCATCTGGCTGGAGGTCAACGGCGACCGCAAGCAGAACGGCGACATGAACCAGATGATCTGGAAACTGCCGGAAATCATCGCCGAGCTGTCAAAACAGTTCGAACTCGCCGCCGGCGACATCATCATGACCGGCACACCGGCCGGTGTCGGTGCCGTCGTCAAGGGCGACAAGGTTGTTTGCGAGGCCGAAGGCGTCGGCCGCCTGTCGCTCACTGTCGTCTGATCACGTTCTGGAGAACCACGATGCCGCTTTACGCCCTGGGAGATTTCGAGCCGACAACGCCCGCCGCCGACCGTTTCTGGTTGGCGCCGGATGCGCATGTCATCGGCAAGGTCGATCTGGGCGAAGATGTCGGCATCTGGTTCGGCGCGGTGCTGCGCGGCGATAATGAACTGATCTCGATCGGTGCGCGCACCAACATCCAGGAAGGCGCGATGGTCCACACCGATATGGGCTATCCCGCCACCATCGGCGAAGGCTGCACCATCGGCCATCACGCCATCATCCATGGCTGCACCATAGGCGACAATTCGCTGATCGGCATGGGCGCGACCATCCTTAACGGCGCAAGGATCGGCAACAATTGCCTTGTCGGCGCCAATGCGCTGGTGACCGAAGGCAAGGAGTTTCCCGACGGCTCGCTGATCGTCGGCTGGCCTGCCCGCGCCATCCGTACGCTCGATGCGGAAGCCATCTCCAAACTCACGGTCTCCGCCGATAACTACGTAAAGAACTGGCAGCGTTTTGCAGCGGGGCTGCGGCCGCTCTGATCGGCAGGGGAAAAATACGGAATTAATACGTCGTTCATGCTGCAATGAAGCCTTTGCTTCACATCTGTGCTATATGACCATCTGCGAATGTACCGCCGTAAAGGCGACCGCCATGGAAGCTGATGAACGACAGTCCCGACACCCCACGACCCAACACCACCGTTTTGCTCGATCTCGTCGGCCGCCACCTTGGCCGATCGACCACGCGCCTGAGCTTCGATCCGGCTGTCGAGGCGATCTTTCAGGCTGATACGGCGGCGGAACGGAACCGTCAGACCATCGTCGCCGGCCTGTTCGCGCTGGTGTTCTTCAACGGCTTCATGATCATCGACGGCATCACCCGGCCGGAAATTCTCGGCATGTCGATTGTCGTTCGTCTCGGCATCATCACACCGCTCTGCCTTGCCGCCCTCTTCTGGCTGCGTCGTGCGCCGCCTCAATGGATCCGCGACAGCGTCCTGACCTGCTGTGCGCTTCTCATCGCAACCGCATCGAATTACCTGCTATACATCGCCAGTTCGCCGGAGGCGCATTACAGCGCCTTCAGCTTCGGCCTCATCGTCATCGGCGCCAATATCGTCCTGCATATCGGCTTCAACGCTGCCGTCGCCACCTCCATCGGCTGTTGCGTGGTGACCGCGTTTTTCCTCAACGCCTCGCCAACGCTCAACTGGAGCGAACGCAACCTGCCGGTCTATTACATGGCGGCCATGGCGGTCATCACTCTGGTCGCCAATTACCGACTGGAGCGAAACCAGCGTCATGCCTATCTGCTGATGTTGCGCGAACGCCTGAACGGCGAGGAAATCCGCCGGATCAACGAACAACTGAACGCCTATTCCTACACCGACGCCTTGACCGGCATCGCCAACCGCCGCCGTTTCGAACAATTCCTTCAGTCGGCATGGACCGAAGCCAGCACTTCCGGCGAAACGCTGTCGTTGCTGGTGATCGATGTCGATTATTTCAAACGCTATAATGACAGTTTCGGCCATCCCGCCGGTGATGCCTGCCTGCAGCAGGTGGCCCGCGCCATCGAAAGCCAGACCCGGATCGAAAACGATCTTCCCGCCCGTCTCGGCGGCGAGGAATTTGCCGTTCTTTTGCGCAAAACCGACATGATGCAGGCGGAAACTGCCGCAAACCGGATCCACCGCGCCATCAGCCAGCTTGCCATGTCGCATGGCCGGCCGGATGGCAACGGTTATGTCACGGTCAGCATCGGCCTTGCGTCGGCGACGCCGAGCAAGGATGGCTCCGCCGCCAGCACATTGGTGGAGGCGGCAGACAAGGCGCTTTATCAGGCCAAACACCGCGGCCGCAACCGCACCTTCATCGCCGACCGGGCTGCCTGACGGCAGCCGCGGTCAGTGCATGCAGGCTTCGCAAAGCCCGCGGATTTCGATGGTTGTCTTGGCCGGCTTGAACTTGCGTTCCTTGGCCCAGCCGGCAAGGCGGTCATCGATGGCATGATCGTGGAACTCGTTCACCTGCCCGCAGCTCTCGCAGATCGCAAAGGCAACCGTGCCGTGATGACCATGACCGTGGTCATGACCGCAGCAACTCTGGTTGGCATGGGCGCAGGCCACAAACGAATTGAGGCTTTCCAGCCGGTGGGCAATGCCCATCTCGATCAGCTTGTCGAGCGCCCGGTAGACCTGCAAAGGTGCGCGAAAACCGCTATCGCGCAGCTTGTCGAGAATGGTGTAGGCGCTGAGCGGCGCATCGGAGCGCGTCAGCACATCCAGCACAAGAGTCTGGTTTTTGGTGAGGTTCGGGGTGGTGCTCATGAACGACCTCCGGAAGTGGTGCCCTGCTCCGCAAGGTTATTGGAACCGAACGGCAACAGGCTGAAGATGAAAAGGACAAGCGCCGCCACAACGATCGACGGGCCGGACGGCGTGTCATAGGTGAGTGATCCAAACAGGCCGCCCACTACGGCAATCACGCCGATGACGGACGAAAGGATAGCCATGCCTTCAGGCGCGGACGAAAAACGTCGGGCGGTCGCCGCCGGGATGATCAGAAGAGCGGTGATCAGCATGATGCCGACGATCTTCATGGCAATCGCAATCACCAGGGCCATCAAAAGCATGAACAACAGACGTGCCCGCTCCGGTTTCAGGCCCTCGGCCTCTGCGATATCGGCACTGACGGTGGACGCAATCAGCGGCCGCCACAGCACCACGAGGGCCGCGAGAACGACCAAACCGCCGCCCCAGATCAGTGCGATATCGGCCGGCGTCACCGCCAGAATATCCCCGAACAGAAACGCGATCAGATCAATCCGCACCCATGACATGAAGGCGACCATGACAAGGCCTATCGCCAGCGTGGAGTGAGACAGAATACCCAGCAGCGCATCGGCCGACAACGCCTGCCGCTTCTGCAGGAGCAGCAGCAACAGCGAGACAGCCACGGCAACCCCGAACACGCTGACCAGAAGATTGACTTCCAGAAGCAGCGACAGCGCCACGCCCAGCAGTGCGGAATGCGCGATCGTGTCGCCGAAATAGGCCATGCGACGCCAGACCACAAAGCAACCGAGAGGACCGGTGGTCAGGGCCAATCCCGTCCCGGCCAGAAGCGCGCGCAGGAAAAAGTCATCAAGCATGGCTGTGCCCCTTTCCATCCGCGTGACCATGGGTTGCATGGTGATGATGGCCTTCATGCGCATGGCCATCGTGGTCGTGACCATCATGATGGTGGCCGTCGTCCGGGTGGCAGTGATCGGTCACCGAGCCATCCTTGTGCTGCACGCGGCCATCCGGCAGATGCGTATGATCGTGATGGTGGCTGTAAACGGCAAGACCACCGCCGACATTGCCGAACAGGCGGCGGTAATCGTCGCTGCGGCTCACCGCTTCCGGCGTGCCGCGGCAGCAAACATGGCCGTTGAGGCAAATGACAGTATCCGTATCGGCCATCACCATGTGCAGGTCGTGGGAGATCAGCAGGATACCGCAGCCGGTCTTGTTGCGAATGGTGCGGATCAGTTCGTAAAGCGCGCTCTCGCCGGCAAAATCGACACCCTGCACCGGTTCGTCCAGCACAAGAAGATCAGGATTGCGGGCAATGGCGCGCGCCAGCAGAGCGCGCTGGAACTCGCCGCCGGAAAGATGCCGAACCTCGGCATCGGCCAGATGCGGAATGCCGACATCGGTCAGCGCCGCCATCAGGGCCACATCGTCCAGCTTGCCGGTCAACCGCATCAACCGCCGCACCGAAAGCGGCATCGTCCAGTCGATGGCAAGTTTCTGCGGCACATAACCGATCTTCAAATCGCCCTTGCGTTCGACCTTGCCCTCGTCGGCACGCAGCACGCCGATTGCCATCTTGGCGGTCGTGGACTTGCCGGCGCCGTTTGGCCCGATCAGTGTGACGATCTCACCGCGATGAATGGAAAGATCGACGCCACGCACCAGCCAGCGGCCGCTGCGGCGAATTCCGGCTCCGGCCAGCGTGACCAGTTCGTCACCCTTCTGGCGCTCGAGAGCCGTGGTCTGCATCAGCATAAAATTCTTCCTGTCCTGTGTTGCCACCAGCTATGCCACACGTTATAGCATAACACAACGAACGTAATAATATTACATCGCTATGACCGAAGCCTTTTACAAGGCGCCGATCTCGATACGCGAAAGACCAATCCGCCCTAAGAAAGGGCAAGGAGAACCGCATGAAAGCAGTCGCCACTCCCCTCGTCGCCACATTTGCGACCTCCATCGCCCTGCTGATGGCCGGGACTGCCTTCGCCAAGACGCCTGATGTCGTCGTTTCGATCAAGCCCATCCATTCGCTGGTCGCTTCGATCATGAAGGGCGTTGCCGAACCGAAGCTGATCGTCGAAGGCGCGGCGTCACCCCACACCTACTCCATGAAACCCTCGAATGCGCGGGCGATCCAGAACGCAGACCTGATCTTCTGGATGGGGCCAAACCTCGAAGCCTTCCTGGACAAGCCGCTTGACGCACTTGCGGGATCCAAGACCGTGGTGGCCCTGTCGGATGCTCCCGATCTGCAGAAGCTGCCGTTCCGCGAGGGCGGCCCGTTCGAGGCTCACGACCATGGCGACGGCCATGGTCACAATCATGGACATGATGACCATGCGCACGAAGGTGAACACGGCCATGATCACGAGCACGGCGGCTTCGATGCGCATGTGTGGCTCGACCCCTTGAACGCAAAAGTTCTCGGTCGCGAAATCGCCAAACGTCTTGTCGATGCCGATCCCGAACACGCCAAGCAATACGAAGACAATGCCGCCAACCTGATGCGCCAGCTTGACGAGCTGGACGCCGAAATCAAGACGACGGTGGCCCCGATCAAGGACAAGCCGTTTGTCGTTTTCCACGACGCTTACCAGTATTTCGAGAAGCGTTACGACGTCACCGTCGCCGGTTCGATTACAGTGAGCCCGGAATCGCTACCCGGCGCCGATCGTATCAGCGAGATACACAAGAAGGTGACCGAGCTCGGTGCGACTTGTGTATTTGCCGAGCCACAATTTACGCCGAAGCTGGTCAATGTCGTTCTGGAAGGCACACCGGCCAAGGCTGGCACGCTCGATCCGGAAGCGGCAACGCTGGAGGAAGGCCCGGACCTCTATTTCAAGCTGATGCGCGGAATTGCCGAATCCATGAATTCCTGCCTGTCCGGCAAGGCCTGACGCGCAAACCTCATAGGGCGATAAGCCCGCAAGAGACGACCGCCTCCTCGCGCATGGTGGAGACGGGCCAGACCGGCAGATGCAAGAAGGCAAGCATCTGCCGGTCGTCTTTATCTGGAATGTTTTATCGGCCGGCGATAATCGACGAAATCAGGCCTGTTGTGATGCCGATCAGCAGATACTGGTTGTTGTCGGCACGAACCCAACGATAACCGCGCGGCGGCGCCGACAAACGGTAACGCTTGTAGTCGCGAACTTCCGCCATATGACGACGCTCGGCCGCACTCAGGCGATGGCCGCGATTCCAGCGCCTTTTGACAACGGTACGTTCCTTGACGATGGTTTTCTTCGTCACCACACGGCGGTCATCGCGATGATCCCAACGGTCATGATGGCTCGGCGGCGCGGCATTGGCAGCTGACGAAAACACGACAGGGCTGACGATGAACGTGGCGGAAAGCAAAACGGCTGCGAGTTTTTTCATGATGGTCTCCTCTATTGCCAATGAGGAGACACTAGGCGCCTAGGAATGAACCGAAAATGAACTCAAGATTACATTTTCGTAAGCATGAATAGAGGCTTGGCCAAAGCAGCTGAACCAATTTGTTGAGCACCACCGGCCTCTTGACGAGGCCGGTGGACTTTTTTGTCATGCTTTCAGTTCAGCCGATTTTGCCCAAAGGTTGATGTCGGCCTCGCGCGCGTAGCCATCGATTTCCGCAAGCTCCTCGGTCGTAAAGTCGGGCTTCTCCAGCGCTTTCACGCAATCCACGACCTGTTCCGGCCGGCTCGCACCGATCAGTGCCGTTGTCACCCGACCTACACGCAGAACCCAGGCAAGCGCCATCTGCGCCAGCGTCTGGCCCCGGCGCTCGGCAATGGCATTAAGCGCCTGCAGGTTGGCGACATTCTTTTCATTGAGGAAGGCGGGACGCAACGACTTGCCCTGAGCGGCTCGGCTGTCGTCGGGAATGCCGCCGAGATATTTCGATGTGAGCATGCCCTGCGCCAGCGGCGAAAACACGATAGAGCCTGCACCGACGTCATCCAGCGTATCGAGAAGATTGTCTTCCTCGACCCACCGGTTGATCATCGAATAGCTCGGCTGGTGGATGACCAGCGGCGTACCCAATTGCTTGAGGATTTCAGCCGCCTCGCGGGTGCGCTTGGAATTGTAGGACGAGATACCGACGTAAAGCGCCCTGCCCGAACGGACGATATGATCGAGCGCACCACAGGTTTCCTCCAGCGGCGTGTCCGGGTCAAAGCGGTGCGAATAGAAGATATCGACGTAATCCAGCCCCATGCGCTTCAGGCTCTGGTCACAGGACGAGATCAGATATTTGCGGCTGCCCCATTCGCCATATGGGCCCGGCCACATGTTGTACCCGGCCTTGGAAGAGATGATCAGCTCGTCACGATAACCATGAAAGTCCTCGCGCAGGATCTGGCCGAAAGCGGTTTCGGCGCTGCCCGGCAGCGGGCCGTAATTGTTGGCGAGATCGAAATGGGTGATGCCGAGATCAAATGCCTGGCGGCAGATCGCGACCTTGCGTTCGCGCGGCGTGTCATCGCCGAAATTGTGCCAGAGGCCGAGCGAGATCGCCGGCAGTTTCAGCCCGGAGCGTCCGCAGCGGTTATATTTCATTGTGTCGTAGCGATTGTCAGCCGGTTGCCAGGCCATAGCGAAGTCCTCCTAAAAACAGTTTGAATAACGGTACCGCTCGGTCGCCCTCATGTCCCCGCGACCGGCAGACGCAGAAAGGCCCGCCAAAAAGACGGGCCTTTCGCATTTTCTAATCTCAGGCGAAGTCTGCCAGACCGCTGCCCCAAGGGCCGTGGTGCTTGTCCAGACCATCGACACGATCAAAGCCATGTGCGCCAAAGAAGTCGCGCTGTGCCTGAATGAGGTTGGCGGTACCGCGACCACGACGGTAGGCGTCGAAATAGGCCAGAGCAGATGACAGGGCCGGAACCGAGAGGCCGGACATGACAGCGGTCGAGACGACGCGACGCAGCGAAGCGTCGGTATCGTTGACGAGCTTGGCGAAGGCCGGTGTGACGATCAGGTTGGCGACATCCGGGTCCTTGGTGAAGGCCGAGGTGATCTCGTCGAGGAACTGCGAACGAATGATGCAACCCTCGCGCCAAATCTTGGCGATGGTCGGCATCGGCAGGTTCCAGCTGTACTCCCTGGAGGCCGCAGCCATGACCGCAAATCCCTGGGCGTAAGCGGCGACCTTGGCGGCCAGCAGCGCATTTTCGAGATCGTCGAGGAAGCTGACGCCGTCAGTTGCAGGCATTGCCACCGTTTGCGGCAGGCCGAGGATCTTTTCGGCAGCCTCACGCTCAGCCTTCTGCGACGACAGGATACGGCCGGCAACGGCGGCTTCGATGGCGGTTGCGGCAACACCCATGTTCTGGGCTTCGATGACCGACCACTTGCCGGTGCCCTTCTGGCCAGCCTGGTCGACAATGACGTCTACCATCGGCTTACCCGAAATCGGATCGTTTGCCGTCAGCACCTTTTCGGAGATTTCGATCAGGTAGGAATTCAGGCGACCGCTGTTCCACTTTCCGAACACCTGGCCGATTTCCGGTGCCGAAAGTTTGAGGCCATCACGCAGGATGCCGTAGATTTCGGCGATCATCTGCATGTCGGCATATTCGATGCCGTTATGGATGGTCTTGACGAAGTGGCCAGCGCCGTTTTCGCCAAGCCATGCCACGCAAGGTTCATCGTTGAACTTGGCCGAAATCGATGTCAGCACCTTTTCGACGCGCTTCCACGAGTCTTCCGTGCCGCCGACCATGATCGACGGACCATGACGAGCACCTTCTTCGCCGCCGGAGACGCCCATGCCGATAAAGGTCAGGCCGCTATCCTTGAGGTTTTCGAAACGACGCATCGTATCGCGGAAATTCGCGTTGCCTGCGTCGATCATGATATCGGCATTGGCCAGATAAGGCTTGAGCAGTTCCATCTGCTGGTCAACCGGATCACCGGCCTTGATCATGATGATGATCGGGCGCGGCGGACGGATGGCGGCCACAAATTTTTCAAGTGTTTCGCAGGGAACGATGTTCTTCTGCAGGTCGCCGGCTTCGGCGTAAAATTTCTTGGTCACTTCCGGAGTGCGGTTGAAAACTGCGATACGGTTGCCTTTTTCGGCAATGTTGAGCGCAAGATTAGCACCCATGACGCCAAGACCGATAAGACCGATTTCTGCCTGTTCCACGACAAAGCCTCCATTTACAAATCGCAAGGTGTTTTGGCACTCAAACGATCCGGCGGCAAGGCCGGGAGGACATTAAACGATTAAATTTCAATGACAGACGATTATCGACCGATAAGGGCAGAACCTTTATCATTCCACCAAGGGTAATGGGCTAAGGCTTTTCGTAAAGGAAGCCCCTATGCCAATCGACTGGTTACTTGCGCAGGCTCTTCTTGATGTTCCAGCGGTCATGATACCAAAGCCATTGCTCGGGATATTCACGCACCCAGCTTTCGACCTTGTCGTTAAGAATCTGCGCCGTCGCCTGCACATCGACGTTGCCTTTTTCGTCACGCGGCACGTCCACGCGCGGCTCGATCTCCAGCCGGTAGCGGTTGCCGGGCAGACGGATACAGCGGGCCGGGTAAATCTCTGCATCGAACTGGCGCACCAGTTTGGCCAGCAGAGGATTTGTCTGGACCGGCTGCCCGAAAAAGGAGGTGTGCAGACCCTTCTGGAATTTCTGATCGACAAGGATGCCGCAGCCACCGCCCGCTTCCAGCTGGCGCGCCAGAGCAAAGGATGAGCCCGCATGCGACGGCACAAGCTTGCCCATACGCGCCGAGCGGAAGGAAAACACCTTCTCAGCGATGTAAGGATTGTTCGGCGGACGGAACAGCACCGTCACCATCAGCCCGAAGGCGGCACCCGCTACCGGCAGAAGTTCGAAATTGCCGCTATGCGCGGTAAAGACGATGAACGGCCGGGGATTGTCGCGCAGGTCGAGAAAAATCGGGATGCCCGACACCTCGATACGGCCCGGCTCCGTTTTTTCAGGATCGAAATCGAACAGCCGGTCGAGAAACACATATTCGGCCACGAGCCGGCCCATATGGCCCCAGCTTTTCACCGCGATATCCTGCAGTTCCGCCTCGCCCTTTTCAGGGTAAGCATTACGCAGATTGGTCATCATCAGCGTGTGGCGAAAGGTGCGCGGACCGACCTTGCGCACCAGCCAGTCGGCGAAATTGATCGCCGGATCCGCCGGAAAGACTTTCAGCAGGTTGAGAAAGCCGAAGGCGACCTGCGCCACCAGCCACTGCCGAAAATGTATCAGCGCCAACACGATGCGGGTGATGACCATCTTCACGGGATCAATCCATCCGAAGAATGATCTTGCCGAACACCTGGCGGCTTTCCATCCGCTCCAGCGCCTTGTCGATCGTGTCGAAGGTGACTTCGGTATCGATGACCGGATGAACGATGCCGCGCGCCATCTTCTGCATGGCATCGGCCATGTTTTCCATGCGGCAGCCGAAGGAGCCGAGCAGTTTCAGCTGCTGCTGGAACAGCATCATCAGGTTGACTTCGGTGGAAACGCCCGAGGTGGAGCCGCAGGTGACCAGACGGCCACCGCGCTTGAGGCAGAACATCGACGCGGCAAACGTGTCCTTGCCGACATGTTCGAACACGACATCGACGCCCTTTTTCTTGGTCAGTTTGCGCACGACGCCTTCGAACCGGTCCTTGCGGTAGTTGATGACGTGATCGGCGCCCAGCGCCTTGGCACCTTCGATCTTGTCGTCGGAACCAACCGTCGCAATGACGGTGCAACCGATCTTCTTGGCAAGCTGGATCGCCGCCGAGCCGATGCCGGAGCCGCCGGCATGGATGAGAATGGTTTCACCCGACTGGAGTTTGGCATTGTCGAACAACATGTGCTCGACGGTGCCGAAGGTCACCGGAGCAAGCGCCGCCGCAACAGCATCGATGCCCGGAGGAGCCGGGACGAGCTGGCGAGCGGGAATGTTCATCTTTTCCTGGGCAAAGCCGTCGAGATGGAAACCGTGAACGCCGCCGACGTGTTCGCAGAGATTATCGCGGCCTTCTGCGCAGTTCTTGCAGCGACCGCAGATCCGCGCACCGTAAATCGAAACGAGATCGCCCGGCAGAACATTGGATACGCCCGGACCGATCGCCTCGACCACACCAGATGCTTCCGCACCGATTGTCAGCGGCATCTTGCGCTTGGCGAACGCCATGCCACGCCAGCCCCAGACGTCGATATGGTTGAGGGCAACTGCCTTGACCCGCAGTGTCACCTCACCCGGACCCGGCGCTTCCGGCTCCGGAATATCCACGGCTTCGAGTTTGCGGTCGTCGATCAGTTGCAGGGCGCGCATAACAAATATCCTTCGCCCGGAGGCGTAAACGTTCGTCTTGGCAAAGTGTCTGGAACCAGCTTTGGCTCACAAAACACAGTGCATCTCGGAAATAGCATGAAGCGCCGCAACGCCTATCAGGCGGAACGGCGCTCCATAAGGCTTGGTGATGGTCTCTAAGCCGGTTCAGCCGTCAAGACAAGGCTGGCGTTCTGGCCGCCGAAGCCGAAAGAGTTCGAGATGACGGCCGAAACCTGCGCATCGCGCTTTACGTTCGGCACCACATCCAGCTCGATCGTCGGATCGGGATTGTTGTAGTTTATCGTCGGCGGCAGCGTGCCGGTCAGCATGGTCTGCAGCGAGAAGACCGCCTCGACGGCGCCAGCGGCAGTGAGCGTATGGCCGATCATCGACTTGTTGGACGACAGCGGAATTTCCTTCAGACGATCACCGAACACGGCAAGCATCGAACCATATTCCATCTTGTCGTTTTCCGGCGTCGACGTGCCATGCGCGTTGACATAACCAATATCGGCGCCGGTCATGCCGGCATCCTCAAGGGCTGCGCGAATGGTGGCGATCGCCGGGCCGCCGTCCGGCGACGAGCGTGTGCGGTGAAAGCTGTCGGCCTTTTCGCCGAGGCCCTTCACGACGCCCAGAACCTTGGCACCGCGGGCGATGGCGGATTCCAGCGATTCCAGAACCAGCGTCGCCGCACCTTCGGCGATGACGAAGCCGTCGCGATCCTTGGAAAACGGCTTGGATGCCTTTTCCGGCGGATCGTTCTGGGTCGATAGCGCCGAGAGAAGCGAGAAGCGGATCAGCGCTTCGGCGCTGACGGAACCATCGGTCGCGGCAACGAGGGCTCTGTCGGTGCGGCCCTGACGGATCGCCTCGACACCAAGCTGGATCGCAGTCGCGCCGGAAGCGCAAGCGGTCGACAGGGTCACCGGCAGGCCGCGTGTACCAAAGCGGTCAGCGAGACGTTCGGAGATCGAGCCGAACTGTACGGATTCGAGGAAAGCCGGATCAGGGCGTTCGCGCATCGCGGTGAGAAAACGGTCGTAAGCGTCAGCCTCACGTGCTGCCGGAGGCGCACGGTCGGCGAGTGCAAATCGGTCAACCCATTCCGGCTCAACAGGCGGTGCGGCCAGAAACAGAGGACCATCGAAATCACCGGAAAGGCCAGCCTGCGCCAAGGCTTCTATCGTGGTTTCGCGAGCAAACGCATAGGAGCGCTCGACCGAGTTCGGCGCGGGAATATCGATGAAATCCACCGTGCCGCAGATTCGGGTCGAAAGGCCGTCGGTCGGGAAACGGGTGATCTTGTGGATGCCCGACGTGCCGGAGGTCAAAGCCGCCCAGTTATCCTTGAGGCCCTGACCAAGCGACGTGATGACACCCATGCCGGTGACCGCCACGATCGGACGTCCGAGATGATCCTTGAAGCGATTGTCGCTCATCACTTAACTCCTCACGCGTCCGCAGACAGGGCAGCAAGGCCCTCGCCGCGCGTATAACCAACCGTCGTCACCACCGCCCGTCTCGCGGGCTTGGCCATCGGCTGTTCGTTCTTTGCATCGAAAGCCGGAACGCTGGCTGCACCGTCGAGCGCAAGCGCTGCGAGCGCAAGCCCAAGCGGGAACTGTGCTTCCATGCCGTGCCCCGTGACGCCGCCATAACCGCGGATCGTGGCTCCTGGCAGAGCCTCACCCAGCACCGACTTTTCACGTGCGGAAAGCTCGACAACGCCGCTGGCGCCGGAGAACACCACCGTATCGTCTGCGGCACCGGCAAGACCGGCCATGCGCGACAAACGCTTTTCCAGCTTGCCTTCATCGCGGTTGCCACGATCGCCTTCGATACCGTCAATCACGGCGTAAATGTGCGCACCGCGAGCGGTTGCATGGGCGCGGGATTCCAGCACCAGGAAGGCACCGACGGAACCCATCATCATGCCGCCGCCGTTGTCAGGCGAACGCGACCACAGCGGCTGCCATTCACCCGTTGCGTGGGCACGAATGCCCTCGACAAGGAGGAGAATGTCGGCGCGCTCGGCAACGAAGGCACCGCCAGCCAGCGTATGCGTGGACTGGCCCGATTTGATGCGATGAAACGCCGTCTCCACGGCCGAAATGCCGGCCGCTTCTTCACCCATGAAGGTACGCGAAGAGCCAGTGACCTTGTGGACGATGGAAATATTGCCGGCGAGAAGGTTCGAAAGCTGGGCAAGGAACAGCGTCGGGCGCAGTTCGGTGGTCAGCTTTTCGTTGAGCAGCGCCTCGCGGTCGTTGCGCTTCAAGCCTTCGTCGACGATCAGCGTATCAACCTTGATGTCACGTTCTCCGCCACCGGCCGCCACGATCATGTCCATGGAGGCACAGAGATCGGCGTTTTCCTTGAGGCCCGCATCATCGAGCGCGAGGCCAGCTGAAAACACGCCGAGCCGCTGCCAGTTTTCCATCTGGCGCTGGTCACGTTTGGTGATCTGGGTCGACCAGTCGATTTCCGGCAGGGGATGCACCGGGTAAGGCGCAAAACGCTCGGTTTCGACGCGCGGCGCAATGGCTTCGGCACCCGAGAGCACGGAGACATGCGGCTCCTTGCCGACGCCCAGGCAGCTTACGATACCGATACCGGTGATCACGACATCATTGTCAGACTTCATCATGTCCTCTTCCTCACCGGATGACCGGCAAGTTTCAAGCGTTCGCGGCAATCGCATCCATAAGGCCGACTTCTTCGGCCCGTTTGCGGACGATCGGCGCGAGCGGAATTTCGCTGAACGGCATGGTGCGCAGCTTCAATTGCGCATCGCAGACTTTTTTGCCGTTGCTGGTAATCTTGGCCTTGGTCACGGCATAACCCGATCCCTCGTGCTCCAGAAACGCTTCGATATCGAGCACCGCATCCGGCTCGACGAAGGTGCGCAGCTTGGCGCCATCGACGGACATCAGGAACGGCATGGCGGCAAAATCCGTCGCAGCCAGAACCAGCATGCCGGAGGCCTGCGCCATGGTTTCGATCAGAAGCACGCCGGGTACGAGAGGCATGCCCGGAAAATGCCCTTCAAAAACGGGGCTTCTCGGCGGCACGACAGAGCGCGCCGTCAGGGTATTGGCTTTGAGATCGACCGTTTCGATACGGTCGATCATCTGAAAATATTCAAGCAGCATCAAGGCTTAACAGCCGGGCAAATCAGCCCTTGGCTGCCCTCAGCTCGTCGATCTTGGCGCAGAGGTTCTTCAGAACGAAGTACTCTTCGGTCGAAACCTTGCCTTCGTTGACTTCCTGCGTCCACTGTTCCAGCGGAATCTTGATGCCGAATTCCTTGTCGATCGCAAAAACGATATCGAGGAAATCGAGGCTGTCGATGCCCAGGTCGTCGATCGTATGGCTTTCCGGCGTAATCGTCGCGCGATCGATTTCGCTGGTTTCAGCAATGATGTCGGCAACTTTGTCGAATGTAGCGGTCACGCCCATGTCCTCATAGAGAATATTGTAATCAGTTCCCCACATAGGGAAATCATTCTGGAATGCCAATGGCAAGCGGTGCCACCATAGACATTTGCGCCGCAACTGTTGCCGAAACAGCAATTGCAGCGTTAAGAGTCGAAACCCTCTATCAGCCAGCCTTGCCTTCGACAAGCACCGTGCGGATCAGAGCGAGCACCGCATCGGCATCGATGCCGGTACAGGCGAACTGGCTTGGATGGCCATCCCACTCGCCCGGCGGAAACATTTTGGTATCCGGTTTCTGGATCGTCATGCCATCGGCAATGCCACCACATACAACGCGGATCGCACCGCTGCGGGTCTCGAACATGTCCGGGCGAACGACATAAACGCAGGCGCAACTGTCATGGATAACCATACCATCGCCCACACGATGGTTGTAAAAATCGATATAGAACTGCGACAGATCGTTCAGAAGCTGAACATCCTTGCCACCGACCTTCGCCATTTCGGCCAGATAGGTTCGCATCATCACTGTCTGCATGGTCACATCCAGACCTACGACGGTGACGCGCCAAGGCGCGGTGAAGACCAGATCGGCGGCTTCGGGATCGCCATAGATGTTGGCTTCCGCGGCAGGCGTTACATTGCCCGGCACGTCAAAGGCGCCGCCCATGACGACGACCTCTTTCACCAGCGTCGCAACATCGGGGTCAGCCTTCAGAACGAGCGCCAGATTTGTCATGCGACCGACCGCGACCAGCGTGACTTCGCCCGGATTGGCGCGAACCGTATCGATGATGAACTGGTGCGCCGAACGCGGATCGGCCTTGCGGCTGATGGTCTGCGGGATCTCGATATTACCGAGACCGTTATCGCCATGGATGAAGGTCGGCCAGTGACCATTCTGGCGCTTCGGATCGAATTTTTCACCCGACCCCTGCGCGACCGGCGCTTCGGTGCCCCAGGCCTCGGCGAGGAAGAGTGCATTGCGCGTGGTGATATCGATCGGCGCATTGCCGATCGTGGTCGTTACGCCGACCAGATCGATCTCGGGATGACGGTGCAGGAAAAGCAACGCCATCGCGTCATCGACGCCGGGATCGGTATCAAAAATGACCTTGTGCATAAGAATAGTTCCAATTTCGAAAGTTGCGGCAACATAACGCCGGATTACGGATGTGCAATCCCGTCACACCCGCCGTACGAAATCATCGAGCGTAGCGCGCAACCATTCACCGACATTGCGCAGTTATCGCTTCGGTGTAACAAGGTTTCCGGCATTCCGCGTTCCCACCTTTCGCAAAGACAAAATCCTTGGATATCGCTGCGCACCTCCTCATCGTCCTGTTCTTCGTGGCGGTCGTCGCCGGTTTTGTCGATTCGATTGCGGGTGGCGGTGGGTTGATCACCATTCCCGCACTGCTCATCGCCGGCATTCCCCCTCTCGATGCGCTGGGCACCAACAAGCTGCAGGGCATGTTCGGCGCCACCTCGGCCACCATTTCTTATGCCAGACGCGGCCATGTGAAATTGAAGACGCAGTTGCCGATGGCCTTGATGGCCCTGATCGGTGGCGGTGCCGGCGCATTGGTGGCCTCGGTTCTGCCGACAAAAATCCTCGGAACGGCCATCCCCTTCCTGCTGATCTCCATTGGCTTGTTTTTTGCGCTGAAGCCCAATCTTTCGGACGTCGACAGCCATCGCCGCGTCACGCCTTTTCTGTTCGGCGCAACATTCGTGCCGCTGATCGGCCTTTATGACGGCATCTTCGGCCCGGGCGCCGGTTCATTTTATATGCTGGGTTTCGTGCTTCTTGCCGGTTTCGGCATGCTCAAGGCAACAGCCCATACCAAGCTGCTCAATCTGGGCTCCAACGTCGGTGGTTTTCTGATGTTTCTGGCGACAGGCTCGATCCTGTGGAAAGTCGGGATCGTGATGGGCATCGGTCAGTTCATCGGCGCGCAGATCGGCTCCAGCCTTGCAATGCGCATCGGCGCCAAAATCATCAAGCCGCTGCTGGTCATTTCCTGCTTCGCCATGGCGACAAAGCTGCTGGCCGACCCGACACATCCACTGCGCATATGGCTTGGCTGGTAATCAGCCCTTCATCTTGAGCGACAGGCCGGCGGCTACCAAGTAAACCTCGTTCGCCGACGCAGCGACTTGCTGATGCAGTCGACCAGCGTGATCGCGGAAAGCCCGTGCCATCCTGTTCTCCGGCACGATGCCAAGCCCAACCTCATTGGAAACGATGATAAACCGTGCCTTGGTCTCGGCGACGTGAGCCGCAAGCAGCGCCGTCTGCTCCTCAATCGTATCTTCGGCTTCCATCATCAGATTGGTGACCCACAGCGTTAGGCAGTCGACGAGGATCACGCGGCCGGGCGCATCCAGTTGCTGAAGTTTGGCGACAAGATCGATGGGTTCCTCATGTGTCATCCACCCCTCGCCGCGCTGTTTGCGATGGGCGTGAATGCGCGACCGCATCTCGTCGTCATAGGCACGACCGGTGGCGAGATAGTGCCGCTCCAGTCCGCTTTCCAACGCCAGCTTTTCCGCGAAATTCGACTTGCCCGAACGCGCACCGCCGAGAACGAAAATCGAACCAACAGATCGGTCCATCACATAAAACATCCATGGAAAACTGCGGGAGAATTGCCGCCGGAACGTGAAAGCAGGAAAGAGCGGACGATTCGTAGATTAAGGAGGCGTCCGCCCCGGTTGATCATGCCTGCGCTCCGGCGGCGCGACCGCTTGCGGCCCGATGACCCTGCCCGTCCGCGGCATGCGGCACTGTCAACAGGAACGGGGCAAACGGTGGCTTAGAGAATATCTTGGTTTGTCATCGGATACAACGACTGCGGATCAATTCCCGCTAATGGCAGGATGCTTCTATTGCGAGCGACATCTGTCAATCGCCAAGAGCAAAAACGGTCCGGCACGCACTACCCAAATCCGGACCTGTTGGCGACATTGTCGCGAACAGATAGATACACTCACATTCTTACCGGATCGTTACCGGACCTTTGGTAGACGGCATTCGACGACAAAACGGCGAGACGCGGAAAAAGTTGATTTTCGTCATAAAAACCGTACCGTCATGGGACTGATACAAGAATTGCCGAACATCCGCGGCCAGTCGCCGCCAACAGGCTAAGCGCATAGCAAATGCCGTCCCACAATAATGAGGACGGATAGCGCCGAGACTGACAGGAACCCGGCCGATGCAGTAGACCGGGACCTCCAGACGCAAACACTGCGATTGAGACTGGGAGGTCTTGAGCGATGAAAATCCTTCTTGCATCCGTCGCCGTCGGTATCGGCGTTTATGCAGCTTCCGGCTCCGCGCAGGCCGCCGATTGCGGCAGCGTTTCGATTGCGGAAATGAATTGGGCATCTGCTGGTGTTGCGGCCCAGGTCGACAAGATCATTCTGGAAAACGGCTACGGCTGTTCGGTCAACGTCGTCAGCGGCGACACGATGCCGACTTTCACGTCCATGAACGAGAAGGCGCAGCCCGATATGGCGCCTGAGTTCTGGATCAATGCCGTACGCACGCCACTCGATGCGGCGGTCAAGGAAGGGCGATTGATCGAGGCGGCAGAAATCCTCGCAGATGGCGCGGTCGAGGGCTGGTGGATTCCCAAATTTCTCGCCGATGCCCACCCGGATATCAAGACCGTGGAGGACGCCCTGAAACACCCGGAGCTCTTCCCTGCCCCGGAAGATCCAAGCAAGGGCGCCGTCCACAATTGCCCGTCGGGCTGGAACTGCCAGGTTTCCACCTCCAATCTCTATCGCGCCATCGGCGCCAAGGACAAAGGTTTCGATCTGGTCGATACCGGTTCTGCCGCCGGGCTCGACGGCTCCATCGCCAATGCCTTCGAGAAGAAGACCGGGTGGCTCGGTTATTACTGGGCGCCGACGCCGATCATGGGCAAATACGAGATGGTGAAGCTTTCGTTCGGCGTGCCGCATAACAAGGCCGATTGGGACGCATGCACCTCGGTACCGGACTGCCCCGCACCGAATGTCAATTCCTATCCGACGTCGCAGGCGTTCACCATTGCCACCAAGAACTTTGCGGACAAGGCAGGGGTCGCGATGGAATATGTGAAGGCCCGCAAGTGGGGCAATTCCATCGTGAACAGCATTCTTGCCTGGCAGGACGAAAATCAGGGCACCAACGAGGATGCTGCCAAATACTTCCTCGAGAAGCACGAGGAAATCTGGACCAAGTGGGTTACGCCGGACGTTGCCGAAAAGGTCAAGTCCTCCTTGTAGCCGCCAGCCGAAGCCGGATCATGCCCGGTAACGCCGATCAGCAAACGAGGGGAAAGACATGGCGAACTGCAGCTTCATGCCGGACGTGCTGTGTCGCTTTCCGGCAATCAGCGACAGCTATATTCGCACCGCCCGAAAAGTGATCGATGACGGCTTCAAGGGCCTCGTGCGGGAATACGGCTACATCATCGACGCCGTCGTGCAGCCGTTGCAATGGTTCCTGAACTACCTCGAACGCCTCTTCGTCAACTCTCCCTGGTTCATCGTGCTGATCATCATGCTGGCGATCGTCTACCTTGCCAGCAGAAAACCGGGAATCACGATTGGAACAGCCCTGGGCATGGTGCTGATCGGTATCGTCGGACTTTGGGAAGACACGATGGTGACGCTGGCCATCGTCACCGTTTCGACGATGATCGCCGTGATCATCGGCCTGCCGATCGGCATACTCATGGCGCGTTCGGACAAGGTTCAGGGCACGATCAACCCCGTGCTCGACGTCATGCAAACCTTGCCGAGTTTCGTTTATCTCATTCCGGTGGTGGTCATTTTTGGCATCGGCAAGGTGCCGGGCCTCATCGCCGTCGTTATCTATGCCGTTCCACCGATGATCCGTCTCACCAATCTCGGCATCCGTCTTGTCGATGCCGAAGTGCTGGAGGCAGCGGATGCCTTTGGCTCATCGGCCCGCCAGAAATTGTGGAACGTACAGATGCCACTGGCGCTTCCCACCATCATGGCAGGCATAAATCAGACGATCATGATGTCGTTGGCCATGGTCGTGGTCGCTTCGATGGTCGGCGTCGGCGGATTGGGCAAGAATACACTGCAGGCGATCAACAACCAGTTTTTCACCTTCGGCTTCATGAACGGTTTCGCTCTGGTGGTCATCGCCATCATCTTCGACCGTGCCAGCCAGGCATTCGGCAAAAGACTGCAGAAACACGTCGAGGTCGTCCATGGTTAGCCACGGCATCGAGATCAAAGGCCTCTACAAGATTTTCGGACCCCGCGGCCGCGACCATATAGAGACAGTGCGGAAGGGCATATCCAAGAGCGAACTGATAGAACGACATGCGCATGTTCTTGGTTTGCGAGACATAAACCTGTCCATTCCCGCAGGCAGCGTCACCGTGGTGATGGGATTGTCCGGCTCGGGGAAATCGACGCTCATCCGGCATATCAATCGCCTTATCGAGCCGACGTCAGGCGAGGTCATCTACGACGGTGTCGATATCTGTCGCATGGGCGACGCTGCTCTGCGCGAGTTTAGACGCCACAAGACAGCGATGGTATTCCAGAAATTCGCACTTCTGCCGCACAGAACCGTATCCGAAAACATCGTCTATGGCCTGGATATCCAGGGCATTCCGCGCTCCGAAAGCATGAAGAAGGCAAGGCACTGGATCGAACGCGTCGGACTTACCGGTTTCGAAGATAACTACCCAAACCAGCTGTCAGGCGGCATGCAGCAGCGCGTCGGCCTTGCTCGTGCACTCACCAACGATGCCGATATTCTCCTGATGGACGAAGCCTTTTCCGCACTCGACCCTCTCATCCGCGTCGATATGCAAAGCGTCCTTCTTGAAATACAGGCGGAACTGAAAAAGACGATCGTCTTCATAACCCATGATCTGGACGAGGCATTGCGGCTTGGCGACAAGATCGCAATCCTGCGCGACGGCCGCATTATCCAGCAGGGTAGCGGACAGGAAATCGTGCTGCGCCCCGCCGACGATTATATCACCGCCTTCGTCAACGAGGTCAATCGCGGCCGTGTCATCCAGATCGGCGCCATCATGTCGCCGCTCGATGGCAGCCTTGAGGCTCTGACGTTGGACAGCATGACGACGCTGGACAATGCCGCCAAGCGGATGATCAAAGCAAAGCAGACAAAGGCGCAGGTAAACGATACATCCGGCAGAGCCATCGGCATGATCGAATTGCAAACGGTGATTGCTGCGATGATCACGCCAACCCGCCGAGAACTAGGCTCCATCGCGGCAGAATGACGAACCAATACTGGAGAAACCGAACAGAACCTTCACCGACCACCCGATCGACTTGAAAAGCTCTTTCCCCTCAGCCAGAAACAGCAAAAGGGAATCAGCGGACGACATTCACTCTCCGCATTGTGGCTAAGGGACCTGGCATGGGCAGCATTTCTCCAATCGGCAACCGCGACACCGTGGCAGAGGGCCTACAGTCTTTTTCGACGGAAAATCAGGCGTGGCTCGTCCTGTTGATGGAAAGCCCGAGCAACGACGATATTCTTCTGGACGGCATCCATCTTTTCCTCGATCGGGCGAGCGAAGCACCTTTCCTGAATTCCATGAAACTTGAAAAGTCAGGCGAATGGCTTGGCGCGAATGCCCCTGCCCGCTTGCAGATCAGACTTAGCGAGGCTGCGCGCTCCAGCCAGCATCCCGCTTATGCAGCCTTCAGAAGCGGCCTGTCCAAATCCGGCGGTCTTGAGCGCGCTTTTCCGAAATCGCCGGTTTGAGCGCGAGCGGGACAGTTTGGATTGAAATGAAAAAAGGCTCGGGCGATGACACCCGAGCCTTTTTTCATTCTGAGGTCTTTCGACAAATCAGCGCTTGGCGGCGCGATCAACGTCACGACCGGCGGACTGCGTGGCATCCACGGCATTCGCCGTGTCCCGGCCCACGCCGCGAATGGTGTTGCCGCAGGCGCTCAGCGTCAGCAGGGCAACGAGGGTGGCGCCGAGGACAGTCACTGTTCCGATTTTCATGGTGGGACGCTCCGAATATATCGATGGGTTGCATATTGCGTGCAAGGAACGCGCGACTTCACGAAAGGTTCACGTGTCCTTGTGATTAATTTTGTCGCCGACCCTCACTAACGTTTTTTTCATCGCCGCAGCGACAGACTGACAGCTCCTCAATGAGATTGCGCGCCGTGAACCAGAACGAAAAACAATCAAGCATCGTGGTGATGACAGCCGGAGGCAACAATCCCTGGGTGATGATCAACGCGCTGAAAGTCCACTGGCCCGATCTCCAGGTCATCCAGGAACACCCCGAAAGCAAATCGACGCTGCTTAAGCGGCGCGCAAAACGTCTCGGCTGGCTGACGGCGATCGGCCAGATCGGAACCATGGTCGCATCACGTCTGGGCAAGAACATCGCCGCGAAGCGCTCCGGTGAAATCCTCAAATCCTACGGCCATTTGGACGCGGTGGATCCATCCATCGCAATCCATGAGGTCAACAGCCTGAATGACACGCAATGCCACGCCTTGCTGGCCACCATAAGGCCACAGGTTATTCTGACCATTTCCTGCCGCTTGCTGAGCCGGCAGACCCTTGCGGCAAGCCCCTGCCCGGTGATCAACTTTCACGCCGGCATCAACCCCGCTTACAGGGGCCAGATGGGTGGTTATTGGTCTCTTGTCGAAGGCGATGCCGGCAACTTCGGTGCCACCGTTCACCTGGTCGATGCGGGCACGGATACGGGCAGCACACTTTATGAAACGCGACTGAAGCCGGAAAAACACGACTTCATATCTACCTACCCTCTGTTGCTGACCGCGGCTTCTACAGAAATCGTCATCAAAGCCATCGATGAGGGTCTGCGAAACGCTTTTCGGCCAATCCCACAGGTCGGCCGTTCCGTTCTTCGCTTCCCTCCGCCGCTATGGACCTGGGTGTGGAACGGGCTCACCAAGGGCATCTGGTGAACCCGGCTATCAAGCGGCCGCAGCGTCTATGGTTTCAAACGCTTCGCGAATACCTTCAGCAACGGCCTTGGCCGGCGTCGACAACTGCGGACTGGTCAGAAGCCGGATATCGAAGCTGATCAGTTCCGGCAGCCCTTCCTTGGCACCGAGGATCTGCATGTCCTCGGTAATGTAGGAACGCGGAAATGGCGCGATTGCCAGGTCCGAAACCACTGCCGCGCGCTGGGCCATCGTATGGGCGCTGGCATAGGCGATGCGATAGGTCCGCTTGTGTTTGTCCAGTTGCGCGAGCGCATCCTGGCGCCAGACACAACCATCCTCCCATACCGAGATCGGCAGCGGATCGCGCAGATACGCGTTGCCGCACTTCGCGCCGGCCCAGACCAGCTTTTCAGTGTGAATGATTTCGCCACCGGTGGGAAACGGACGCGTTGCGCAGTTGATCAGCGCCAGATCGAGCCGCTGCTCGTCCATGCGCTTGCGCAATAAGAGGCTCTGGTCGACGGTGACGTCCACCATGATGCCCGGAAAGCTTTCGCCGAAATTCTTCAGCAGCTTTGGCAACAGCCGCTCGGCAATGTCATCCGGAGCCCCTAGACGAACGACACCGGAAAGCTCCGGCATGACGAAACGGGACACTGCCTCATTGGACAGAGCCAGCATACGCCGCGCATAGGAAAGAAGCATTTCGCCATGTTGCGTCAATGTGACGGAGCGGGCGTCGCGCAGGAACAGCGTCGTCCTCAGCTGCTCTTCCAGTTTCTTGATCTGCATCGACACGGCAGAGGGTGTACGAAGCACCGCCTCGGCAGCCGTGGAAAAATTGCCGGTTTCGGCAATCGCCACAAAGGTTCTCAGAACGTCATTATCCAGCAACGGCAACGGAGATCGAAAGGGCGTAGCCATGGTCTTAACCTTCAAAAATTCTGAACTTAAGCACGATATCATTTCGTTTGATTGAACGTCAAGCGGCGAGCATAGTGTGCTCAATGAATGATCTTTTTGATTGATTTTGAGGCAAGACAAAGCGCAGCCGCGCATATTGCTTCACACAAGATCATGAATGGCATCAACGCCATTCGATTGATTGATGGCACGAGCAGCGCGACACTGTCGAAAGACAGGCGCAGTGACTTTCTTCAAACCGGAACAAAGGAGGCCGTCATGGCCATGTTCACGTCACATCATACCAACGAACACGCTCACAAAACCCATTCCCCGTTTTCTACAGCCTGGGGCGCAATCACCCATGGGATCGAAGAGGTCCGCGCGTCATGGCGCCGCCGCCGCACAGCGGAGATGATCGAAAGCATGTCGCCCGACCTGCGCAAGGACATCGGCTGGCCAACGAGCGACATTGTCAGCGAGAAAAATGACGGCATTCGCCATTGAGGCATGCGCATAAAATTATCTCCCAGAGCAAAAATTCTGCTGCCTACATCCAAAAGCCGAATGCCTTTTCCTCTTAGGCATTCGGCTTTTTTGACTATTGGCAGTCAGTGTCGCAAAAAGAACGCATAAAATACCGGCCTTTGCTTTCCACGCCGCAGATGCGGATATTTGTGTCGCTATTTGAACATTAAGAGGGCATAGTTTCACGCGAGGAATTGACATTCGTCATGGAGACCTCGGCATGAACAAGTTCCAGACCAAAAAGCGTTCGATTGCCTTCTTCCTCGTTCCCCAGTTTACGATGCTTCCCTTTGCTGCGGCGGTCGAAACACTTCGTATCGCCAACCGTATGCTGGGCTATACGGCATACACATGGCGGCTCTGTTCCACCGATGGGGAAAAGGTTTATTCCTCCTGCGGCATCGGAATAGAAGTAAACTCTTCCATTGCGGACGAGCGCAAGGCTCTTGGCGGCGAGCATCGGCCCGACATGGTGCTGGTCTGTTCCGGTGTCTACGTCGAAGAATTTCAGAACAAGACCGCCAGCGCCTTCCTGCGGGAGACCTACAACCGGGGCATCGCCGTCGGCAGCCTCTGTACGGGCGCCCACCTGCTTGCCCAGGCAGGGCTTCTCAATGGCAAACGTTGCGCCATACACTGGGAGAACCTGCCGGGTTTTGCGGAAGCCTTCCCGCAGGCGGAGGTCTATGCCGACCTCTATGAGGTCGATGGAAACATTTACACCTGCGCCGGCGGCACGGCATCGCTCGACATGATGCTGAACCTGATCGGCCAGGATTTCGGCGAGAACCTCGTCAACCGTATCTGCGAACAACAATTGACCGACCGGGTTCGCAGCCCGCATGACCGTCAGCGCCTGCCGTTGCGCGCGCGGCTCGGGATCCAGAACTCGAAGGTTCTCTCGATTATCGAAGTCATGGAAGCAAACCTGGCCGAGCCGCTTTCCCTGGTGGAAATCGCCGACAATGCAGGATTGTCCCGACGTCAGATCGAGCGACTGTTCCGCCAGGAAATGGGTAGATCGCCTGCCCGATATTACTTGGAAATCAGGCTTGACCGAGCCCGGCATCTGCTGGTGCAGTCGTCCATGCCTGTCGTGGAAGTGGCCGTCGCCTGCGGTTTCGTGTCCGCCTCGCATTTCTCCAAGTGTTATCGCGAAATTTACAATCGTTCGCCGCAGCAGGAACGCGCGGAACGCAAACTGACGCTCACTTCGGTGCGAACGGGCGTGGCCGCCTGATCCTGCAGAGCCTTACGCTGCTTTGCAAAGCAAAACGCCGCCCATCAACCGAGCAGCGTTTTTTCATTTTCAGTAGACGGACGGCCCTTTTCAGGCAGCGCCCCGGCTGCTGGCTCGCATGGAGCGGATCTGGATCAGTGTGTCGAGGTTCTGGTTGACGCGGCAATAGAACTCTTCATCGATGAACGGACGCAGCATGAAGTCATTGCCACCGGCCTTGAGGAACCGCGCCGAAAGCAGGCGGTTGTCGGAGGACGAGACGCCGATCACGCGCAGTTCATGACTGCCGCGCACGGAACGGATGCGGCGCGTCAACTCGAAACCATCGATATCCGGCATGTTGTAGTCTGTAACAACAAGGCCGATATCGGCGTTTTTCTTGAGGAGATCGAGTGCCTTGGCACCGCTCTCGGCCGTGCTGACCCGGAAATTGTAGCGTTTCAGCCGGCTGGACAGAAGAGCGCGCGCAGTCGGGCTATCATCGACGATCAGGACGTGATGCTGATGATTTGTGAGGAACCGGCATACCGATTCCGCCAGCATTTCGACCGCGAAGACATTGTCCTTGAGAATGTAATCGACAACGTCCTGCTTCAGCAGTTTCTCGCGGGTATCCTCGTGGAACGTGCCGGTGAAAACGATGACCGGGATACTGAGATCGATCAGATAGTCCAGAGCTTCGCCGTTTTCCGCACCGGGAAGATTGATATTCGAGATCGCCAGCGTCACCGGGTTCGGTGAGCGGTCGTAAGCAAGCTGCAGGTCTTCGAAATTGCGGCAAATTTCAATTTCGATGCCGAACAGCTCCTTCAGTCGTTTACCGATCATCGACGTGAAGACATTGGAGTCTTCTGCGAGCAAAATGCGCGCGTTAGTAAGATCCTGACCGGAATACTGCATTCCGGAAATGCCGAAGAAAGTCATAATGCCCCTATTAGTGAAATACCGTCCCCTGGCGAAGCACATTAGCGAAGACGTTTTTCAGAAGCGTTAATCGAGAACGACATCTTGATGACGAAAGCAAGAATATATCCCAAGTCATATTCTTGCTTTCGATTATTCAAAGGAGCTGACTTACGTCAGGCACCACCGCGCAGGTCTTCATCCTTTTCAGGCACCCAGCTCGGCTTTCCGCGGTGCAGGACGATTTCCTGCTGCGGGAACGGGATGTGAATATTCGCCTCACGGAATGCTTTGAGAATATCGGCGCGCAACGTGTTGCGGATGCGCAGACCGGCATCCATGTCGGCAAGATGATAACGAAGCTCGAAATCCAGCGACGAGGCGCCGAAGCGAAGAAACTCCACATGCGGCTCGGGGTTACGAAGAACCTCAGGCACTTCCTTGACGAGCCCAAGCAGGATTTCGATCACCTTGTGGGGATCGGCATCATAGCTGGCGGAGACCGGAATTTCGTTTCGCTGAATGCGGTTGCGGTGCGTCCAGTTTCCGACCGGTGCGTTGATCAGTTCGGAATTGGGCACAATGATCGATTGCTTGCGGAACGTCTCGATCTCTGTCGCGCGCACTGAAATACGCTTGACGATACCTTCCGTCGTGCCCGTGATGACATGGTCACCGACCTTGAACGGACGCTCCACCAGCAGGATCAAGCCCGACACGAAGTTGGAAACGATGTTCTGCAAGCCGAAACCGATACCGACCGACAAGGCGGAAGCAACCAGCGCGAAGCTTGAGAGATCGATGCCGGCGGCAGAAACACCCACCAGCGCCGCCATGCCGACGCCGAGATAACCGATACCCGTACGCACCGAATTGCGAACACCGGTATCGACCTGGCTACGCGCCATCACGTTGCCGTCGATCCATTTCTGCACCCAGCCCGTCAGCACGTAACCGGCAGCAAACAACAGGATGCCGCCGAAAATGCTCACGATGGAAATGGAAATATTGCCGATCGTGATGCGGGTAAAGAACTGGTAGACCCAGGACTCGATATCAGTCAGCTGAAAGCCCCAGGTAATGAGGATCAGCGGTATGCCGAAAACCAGCGCGAAAGCGTAGATGCTGAGACCGGCAACAAGACCTGTCTGATCGAGCCCGACATCGCCAAATCTGAACCGCTCCGCGAGTTTTGAGCCGGCAGACGTATTCTTGAACGCTCCCTGTTTGGAAACGGCCTTACCTGAAAGCAGGCCGATGTAGATCAGCACCACCACCGCGCCGGTCAGCACGATCTGGGTTGCGCCGAAACGGGCCAGGCCGACATAACCGGCAATGACGGACAGGATCAGCAACAGACCGGCAAGTCGGAACATGATGCGAATGGCGCGCGGCCACGCATGACCGGCGCTATCGGACGTCTCATTGGTACCGATGATCGGCTTTACGAAGGACACGCCGATAAGGATGAGGCCGATCACGAAGGCAGCGATGATGCTTTTTGCGATCGTCACCACTAGCGGCGAGTTCAAGGCTTCGCTGACGGCGCCCAGCATGTAGTCGAGGCCATTGACGACAGCCATGGCAATCACGGTCGCAGTCAAAAGGCGCGCACCGCTGTCGGTCACACGCACCAGACGCCAGTTCGGGTCGTTTGGCGCGAGCACGGATGTGCTGAGATGCCAGACGAAATAGATAAACCAGACGAAGCCGAAGAATGACGCAATCATCGACGAAACATCGGGCCGAAGGACGTTGAAGCCGTCGAGGAAGAAATAGGAGGAGATCAGGAAGGCCGCAAGCGACATTGTTTCGATGACGGTCGACCAGAACGCAACCGACAGACGGCGCAGATAGGAAGGCGCCTCATCACCGACCACCTTGCGGTGGATCAGCCTTCCAAAAAGGCGATAACCACCGAGCAGGAACAGCAGGCCTGCACCAAGCGACAGGATCAGCGCACCGATCAGCTGATATTTCTTGTAACTCCACACAAAACCGGACCAGCCCGATATCGTGCGGGTAAAGTTGGAAACTTCCGTGACAGTCGCCTGCCCGGCCTCCACGAACAGGTCCATGGACATGTCCGTGTGGCGAAACAGGGTCTGCGCGAACAGATTGCGTCTAAGCGTGGTGATCGTGTTGCCGAGTTGATTGGCGCTTTCCGAAAGACTGGTGGCATTTTCGACCACCACATTCAGTTCGGCACGTTCATTGAGGAGACGGTTTCGCTCCTGCGCGACCAGAGGCGGCTCTTCCGGCTGGCCATCCTTTGGCGCTTCACCAAGAGCGGTCAGGCGATCACCGATCTGCTTTTCGCGTTCCTGCAGCCGCGCGGAAGTCGCCTGCATTTCGGCAGCGATATCTTCGGCACGAACGCGCAGTTCGGCCAGACTGCCGTCATCGTCGAGATCCTGCTGTACGCGCTTGCGAAACATGTCGAGCTGCGAGCGGATCGTCGCGAGATTGGCGCGAACCTTTGAATTGATGGAGTCGGCGGTTACCTGCCCTTCGTTCGGGTCAGGAGACTTTGCCTGCGGGGTGGCGGCGGCTGCCCCGTTCGGTTGCGTCGCCGGTTTTGCAGCCGGCGCCTCCTGCGCCTGCACGGGTGACGAGAATGCAGGCGACAACGAAAGGACGGCAAGCTGGAGAGCGATCAGGGTGGCGGCAAGAAAGCGGCCAGTCGGGCCGCGTTTTGACTTCATCTCGGACACTATATTCGTCTCTTCAGTGTTAAACCCGCGCCTTTCGCGGAGAATCGGCGGGAAGATAGGCACAGAACACGGCGAAGGAAAGGAAAGCCCAAATAACGCCAGCGAAATCCCGCATTTTTTCAGCAGCTTGATTGCGGTGTCTGGAACAAGATGTCGCCCATTGCGTTTTCCCCGGCAACTTCAAACAGGGGTAGGAACATGGAACAGGCAGGTATCGGCTGGATTGCAGCCATCATCATCGGCGGCATTGCCGGTTGGCTGGCGGAAAAGTTCATGCGCAGCAATATGGGCGTGTTCATGAACATTCTGCTCGGCATCGTGGGCGCAATCATCGCCAACGCCATTCTTGGCGTTTTCGGCATCGTTCTGGGTGGCTGGATCGGCTATCTTATCGCCGGCTTCATCGGTGCGTGCGTACTGATCGCCGTCGGACGCGCGATCAGGCGATAGCGATCTTATAAATCAACCGTCAAAAACCGGAGCCGGGCTGCGATAGATAATCGCGCTCGGCTTGCGTCGTTTCTCGGCCGACGAACGCGTTTCGGTGAGGGAAACGGCCGAATTTGCGGATCACCTCGCGGTGCCGCTCAGCATAGTCGAGGTAGTTGGCATCGCCGAGATTCGCGAAAAGCCGCACCGACTGATCCTGATCAGCGATGTTTTCGGAATGCTCGAATGGCAGATACGAAAAACAACGCGAATGCACATCGAGTTCACGATCAAGACCGGCTTCGACCAGCAACCGCGCTTCTCTCAACGCCAACCAGTCCGTTGAGAAGGCCAGTGGCGTTGCGCGGTACATGTTACGCGGAAATTGGTCCAGTACGATGATGGCGGCAAGTCTGTGCCTGGCCGAGGAATGGAATTGATCCAATTCCCCCTTGGCCATTTCCAGATGAAGGGCGGCAAAACGATCCCGAATGACGTCATCGAGACCTTCGGGCGGCTGAAACCAGCCTTTTTCGCCGAGTTCTTCGAACCAGAACGCCAAAACGTCTTCGGCTGCATTTTTTTCAAGCGTCATGAAATGTTCCTCAAACGGTAACCGGTGCGGCGTCGAGGTCGAGCGGCCGATTGTCCAGACCCAGCATATCCGCGATGGCCTCTACCACCATCCTGTGGTCTTCACGTTGAGGCAAGCCAGAGACTGTGACCGTGCCAATGGCGCCGACGCCACGCACGACGATTGGAAAGCTGCCGCCATGTGCTGCATAGTCTGAGGGGTCCACCCCATATTTGTCGGCCAAAGTGCGATTTTCGAGCGTGAGCCCAAGACCCACCGCATAACTCGGGTGGCCGAATCGCGATGCAACATTGCGTTTGCGGCGAATCCATTGGGCATTATCCGGAACCGAGCCCGGCAATGCCGCATAAAAAGCCGGCATTCCGTTGATCTGGATGTCAATCGCGACAGAATGTCCGGCGGAAACTGCCATATCCCGCAATCTGCTGCCCAGGTCCCATGCGCTACCGAGATCGAAACGATCAAACTGCAACACCCTTTCCTGTTCGAGAATCAAGGACAGGTCGTTTTCGATTGCCATGGATACAGCCTCCTTCGTTATCCCGCCGATTGATGGCTGCTACGGCAGGCGATGTAAACCCGCAGATCCATGGCTCCAAAACAAAACGGAACATCAAGCGTAGCGGCGCGCGCGTTGCGGCTTGGAGCAGAATGATCATCGACCCATCGGTCCCGAAACGAAGACTCGTGCAGGACCGGCAGCCTGCGAAGATCATGGTCGCCACGCCTTTTTGTTTGGCAGTCGATTTCCAAGATGCCGGACAAACGGGCCACCAACCCAAACTGATTTTTTATGCAGAGGCTCGGAAATCCCCAGCGCACCAGAGACTGATTAGCTTTTCCACAGCCGGCAGAGGTGGGTTTTTGAAAAAGATTCAAGAAAATTCATTCTGCCGCTAGACAAGTCGAATGAACCACTTTAGAAGCCCCCTCACACCGCCGGTGACACCAAACGCCGGACGGATTGGACGGGTGATTAGCTCAGTTGGTAGAGCAGCTGACTCTTAATCAGCGGGTCGTAGGTTCGAGCCCTACATCACCCACCAAACTTTCCCAAGCCATTGATAGTTATATAAAAGCTGAATATTTCAGCAGCGTGACAGTCACTGGTTTCCGGCGTTGGAATTGGCTCCGACACCTCCCCTGACGACCCTCAGTTTTCCTCGAAATTTTTCCATTCGGTTTTGAAACTCAGCTGCGTGTGGCAGACTTCGTTTCCCGCATCGTCGCGGACAAAAACGGCGATTTCGCCGCGGCTCTGCCCCGGTAATTCATCGCGTGCGATATCCAGTAGCAGACGGCTTGTTTCGTGCAGAATTCGCTCTCGCGACGTCAGGACGATACCGTGGTCATCACGCGTCGGACCGTCGCCATTGTGAATATCGAAAAAATATCTTGGCATATGACGCACCTTCCATATGCCTCCTTTAATTCGGCATGGCGGCAATTGTTCCATCTGCGCACGCAACCTCGAAGGCCTCTACGGCGTTGTAATGGCATGACAAAGCTCTCGGAGACCGAAGTGATCCAGCCTCTCCTCCTAAATCTCGAACAACGCGACCACCTTTCCGATCAGGAAAAGGACGTATTGCGGTCAATAGCCGGACGCGAAAAGCGGTTTACAGCCAATGAGGACATCGTCACCGAGGGCACACGTCCCAACACCAGCACGATGTTGCTCGACGGCTTTGCCGCACGCTACAAGGTGACGCCGGAAGGCGCGCGCCAGATCACCGCGATCCACATTGCTGGCGAGTTCGTGGATCTGCACGCATTTCTTCTGAAAACGATGGATCACGGCATTGTCGCCTTGTCGAACTGCACCGTTGCGTTCGTGGATTACGGCGACCTCAAGACGATCACGGAGGATTGGCCTCATCTCACCCGTCTGCTCTGGCTGGATACGCTCATTCACGGCGGCATCCATCGGGAATGGATTGTGTCGATGGGGCGCCGATCCCGTACGTCTCATCTCGCACACGTGATATGCGAACTGTATCTGCGGCTGAAGGTCGTCGCGCGGACTGAGGGATGGGCTTTTCATTTCCCCTTGTCGCAATCGGAAATGGCGGATGTCCTCGGCATCTCGCTGGTTCACATGAACCGGGTGATACAGGCACTGCGGCGGGAAAACCTCATTACGTGGACCAAGGATACGATCAGCATTCTCGATTGGCCACGCCTTCAGGCGGTCGCGGGCTTCGACCCGACATATCTCTCTCTCAACGCCGAACCGCGGTAGCGGCACCAAACGCGTCCCGACAACTTCCGCCAATCAATCAGCTTCGCGGGTTGCGATAACGGAAATTTTCGCTAATTCAGGTTTCTGAAAAGGAATCACGAATGACGATCGAAACGGTCCTGGATTGGCAGGAACGCGGCGTTAACGCGCGCATACTTGGCATCCCCATCACCGAACACCCCCTCACCAAAAAAGACCGCATGCCGATGAAGACGGGCGAACCGTTCGATATCTGGCAATTGAAACATGACGCGTGGCTGTTTGGCTGGCGGATAGAAGACAGCATGCGCCAGACTGAAACACGAATTAACAATTTGTTAATTCGACCAACAGGTTAACAGGGAGATAACGCCCGCGACTGTTGAGAAATCCGCAACCATGGCCTCTATCTGCGCACAGCCGGCATGATGCCGGTCAGGGGCTCGCGGACCCCCTACTCGAGAGAGCTGGTGAGCCCCGCCATCATTTTCGAGACAGCCATGCGAGCGGCTGTTTCAAAAAACGCCTGTACCGGATTGCAGATCACCTTACTCCATTAGAACATACGCATGTTTCAATTTAATGCAAGTGCAGCGCATTTGCTAAACCATTGCGCCGATGCCGACGTTCCACGCACTGCCGTAGCCAATTGAACAGAAATTCTTCTGAACCATCACATCAAAAGATTTTCTTGGCTTCGAAAAACGATAGCGGCCGTGACATAGTACGCTATCGTTATCCGCACGTGCCCGCTCAGGAACCTGCCATGTCCGAATTCACCGTCTCCCGTCGCCACATCCTGCAGGCTTCGAGCCTGCTGCTCGCTTCCACCGCCTTGCCGACGCTTTTGAAGGCCCAGGACGCCGGGCCAGGCGGTCGACTTGTAGTGGCTGCGGATTCGGAACCCAAGAACCTCAATCCCGCCATTGTCGCCTCCAACGGCGTGTTTTTCATTGCCAGCAAGGTCATAGAACCACTGGCAGAGGCAGCCTTCGATGGCCATGACGGCCTTGAGCCGCGCCTCGCGATCTCATGGGTGGGGTCGGCTGATGGCCGCAGCATTACATTCAAACTGCGTGAGGGCGTCACCTGGCATGACGGCAAGCCGTTCACTTCAGCAGATGTCGCGTTTTCCGCTCTGAACATCTGGAAACCGTTGCAAAATCTCGGGCGTGTGGTGTTTGCTAATCTCCAAGGCGTCGACACGCCGGACGACCACACCGCCATTTTCCGCTTTGCAAAGCCCACACCGATCCAGCTGATCCGCAACGCCCTGCCCGTCGTCAGCAGTGTCGTTCCAAAGCACCTTTACGAAGGCAGCGACATCGCCACCAATCCGGCCAACACAAAGCCGGTCGGCACCGGGCCATTCAAGTTTGCCGAACACAAGCCAGGTGAATATTACCGCCTCACCCGCAACGACGCCTATTGGGGCAAGGACCAGCCGCTGCTGGATGAAATCGTTTTCCGGGTTCTGCCAGACCGCGCCGGCGCCGGAGCGGCGCTGGAGGCGGAAGAGATCCAGCTTGCCGCCTTTTCGGCTGTGCCGCTTGCCGATCTCGATCGCATTTCCAAGGTGCCGGGCCTCAAGGTCGTCTCGCGCGGTTATGAGGCACTCACCTACCAGCTCGTGGTGGAGATCAACCACCGACGCAAGGAGCTGGGAGATCTGAAGGTGCGTCAGGCTATTGCCCACGCGATCGACAAGACTTTCGTCGTCGAAACGATCTTTCTCGGTTACGCCAGCGCCTCAACCGGACCCGTGCCGAAAAACGCGCCGGAATTCTACGATGCCGACGTACCCAACCATGCCTTCGACACGGAAAAGGCCAATGCTCTGCTCGATGAGGCCGGTTACAAACGCGGCGCTGACGGCAACCGTTTCACGCTGAAACTGCGACCCGCGCCCTATTTCAACGAGACCCGTCAGTTTGGCGATTATCTGCGCCAGGCACTCGCCGCCATCGGTATCAACGCGGAAATCGTCAATGCCGATTCCGCTGCGCATCAGAAAGCTGTCTATACCGATCACGATTTCGACCTCGCTGTAGCGCCCCCGGTTTTCCGCGGAGACCCGGCGATTTCGACGACGATCCTGGTGCAATCCGGCACGCCGGCCGGTGTGCCCTTCTCCAACCAGGGCGGTTACCGCAATCCGGCGCTGGACGCGGTGATCGCAAAGGCAGCGGAAACCATCGACAGCGGCGAGCGCACAAGACTCTATAAGGACTTCCAGAAACTCGTCGTCACCGACCTACCCCTCATCAACGTCGCCGAATGGGGCTTTATCAGCGTCACCAGCGAGCGTGTACTCAATATTGCCGACAATCCCCGCTGGGCCGTTTCCAACTGGGCCACAACGGCGCTGCAACCGTGATCGCGAGAACGGTCGAACGGATGCGACCATCGTGAGCCGCGCGTTGCGCCTCATTCGACGTCGCCTGCTGTCCAGCATCCCGGTGCTGCTGATCGTCGTTATCATGACGTTCCTGCTTCTGGAGACTGCGCCCGGTGATGCCGTCGATGCCTATCTGCTGTCGATCGGCGGCGGCGACGCAAACATCGCCGAAAGCCTGCGACGTGCCTATGGGCTCGATCAGTCAGTGTTGGCCCGGCTGTGGCTTTACCTGACGGCCTTGGCCCGGTTTGATCTTGGCTGGTCCGTTGCCTTCGAACGCCCCGTCCTGAACCTGATAACGGAACGCCTGCCCAACACGCTGGCGCTCATGGGCAGCGCCACGGCATTGTCCTTCGTTTTTGGTTCGGTGCTCGGGATTATCGCAGGATCGAAACCGGAAAGCATAAAGGACAGAATGCTTTCCACGATTTCTCTCATATTCTACGCGATACCGAGTTTCTGGCTCGGGCTGATTTTGAGCCTGATTTTTGCTGTCCAGTTACGCTGGGTGCCCACCTCCGGCATTGAGACAATCGCGTCGGGCAAGACCGGCCTCGAACGCCTTGCGGATATCGTCCGTCATCTGATCCTGCCCGTCGGCGCTCTTGCATTGATCTACACGGCGCTGTTCCTGCGTGTCATGCGGGCCAGCATGGCGGAAGCATGGAAACTCGACTTCGTGCTTTTCGCCAGGGCGAAAGGCCTGTCACGCAATCGCATTCTTCTGCGCCATGTGGCGCGTAACGCCGCCTTGCCGCTGATCACCATGCTTGGCCTGCAGGCCGCCACCATGCTTGGCGGCAGTGTGGTGATCGAAAGCATATTCGCCATTCCAGGCTTCGGCCGGCTTGCGCAGGAAGCCGTCAGTGGGCGCGATGCGCCGCTGTTGATGGGCATCATCCTTGTCAGCGCCGTGCTCGTCATCATCGTCAACCTCCTCATCGATCTGCTGCAGACCGTGCTCGATCCACGCGTCGGTGCGTCGGAGGCCATGCAGTGAAGCTAATCCAAAAATTCATCAAAACACCGGAAGGCATTGTTGGGATAATCATTTTATCTATCCTGATTACGCTTGCCTTGTCTGCGCCCATCATCGCGCCCGGTGATCCATTGCGCATCGCCGGGCGGGCATTGGCGGCTCCATTCAGCGATCCATCCCTTCCGCTGGGGACGGACAGGCTGGGCCGCGATGTGCTTTCCGGCATAATCCATGGCGCGCGCACGTCGCTTCTGGTCGGAGCGGCCGCCGCTTTGGCAGCCATCGCGATTGGCCTGATGATCGGGCTTGTTGCCGGGTTTTGCGGCGGCATCGTCGATGAGGTCCTGATGCGAGTGGTGGACGCCTTCCAGATTGTGCCCGGGTTCCTCCTGGCGCTTGCCTTTGTTAGCGTCATGGGCGCTTCCTTGCCGGTCGTGGTCATGGCCATCGCATTGGGTGCATGGGCGGATCCGGCGAGGCTGACACGGGCGCAGGTGCTGTCGCTGCGGGAACGCGATTATGTTGCCGCGGCACGAGTGATCGGCATGCCCCCGGTCGAAATCGCTGTGAAACATATACTCCCGCAGGCTGTGCCTCCGGTGCTGGCCGTATCCGCCACAATCGTCGCCGCTGCCATTCTCACCGAGGCGGCATTGTCATTTCTTGGACTGGGCGATCCAAACAGTGTCACCTGGGGTTCCATGATATCGGAAGGCCGCAATGTCCTGCGCTCCTCGCCCTGGCTGTCGATCATGCCCGGGCTTGCGCTGATCGTCACGGTATTGGGCGTCTATCTCTTCAGTGAAGGCCTGACCAAGGCCATGACCCGCCCTGCATCCACGGATCGGTCTGCGCCGCGGGATGGCATGACGCCATGAACAATCCCCTTTGCCGCATCACCGATCTTTCCGTTGGATACCGCGACCGAACCGCCCTCACCGGCCTCTCGCTCGATATTTTTTCCGGCGAGCGTCTGGCAATTGTCGGAGAAAGCGGATCGGGCAAAAGCACGCTCGCGCGCACCCTTGCCGGCCTTTTACCGGACGATGCGGTCTTTGCGGGAGATATCCGGTGGTCATCCGGTCAAACTCCATCTCTTGGCCGTGATCTCGGGTTCGTTTTTCAGGACACGTCGGCCAGCCTCAACCCCGTGCTGAAGATCGGGGAGCAGGTGGCGGAAGGTGCAAAACGGCATCTGCGCATGACATGGCAGGCTGCCTATGCACATGCCCGAAACCTGCTGGAGCATGTCCGCATACCGAACCCGGAGGCTGTGATGAATGCTTATCCGCACCAGCTTTCCGGCGGCCAGCGGCAACGCGTGGCAATCGCGGCGGCCATCGCCTCGCGTCCCTCGATCCTGATTGCGGACGAAGCCACAAGCGCCTTGGATACCGTGGTGCAAGCGCAGATCGTTGCACTGCTTGATACTCTTGTCAGCGAAGCTGCAATGACCATGATTTTCATAACCCACGACATCGCCCTCGCCTCGCATCTGGCGGACAGAATTGCCGTTTTCAAGGACGGCCGGCTCGTGGAAATAGGCCCGGCGGCAGATATACTGTCATCCCCCAAGGATGAATACACGAAGAGCCTGATCGAAGGGCATTACGACCTGGCCTCGACGCCATTGATCAGCGCAGGCAGGCGGCCATGACCCTCCTCTCCGTTGAAAACCTCAGACGACGGTATGTGTCGACAGGACGCGATATCGTCGCGGTCGAAAACGCGACCTTCTCGATTGCGGCAGGAGAAACGCTGGGTATTGCCGGCGCATCCGGCAGCGGCAAATCAACGATGGCGCGTTTGCTTCTGGGGCTCATGCCGCCGGATGCCGGCAAGATAACCTTTGAGGGCCAGGACTGGCTTTCGCTGAAAGGAAAAGATCTGCGCCGCCAGCGAAGCCGCATGCAGATGGTGTTTCAGGATGTACTTGGCGCCTTCCATCCGACAGCAACCGTCGGCGAAACGATCGGCGATCCCATCCGCGTTCACCGCACGGTGCCCAAACCACAGCGCACCCGCGAAATCGCAAGACTTCTGGAGCGCGTCGGCCTGTCATCCGATTTTGCCGGACGCCCGGTATACGAGCTTTCCGGTGGCCAGCGTCAGCGTGTGGCGATCGCCCGCGCCATTGCCACGCGGCCGTCGCTGGTCGTTCTGGACGAAGCCGTATCGGCGCTCGACGTACAGGTCCGCAACCGCATTCTCGAACTGCTGGTCGAATTGCAGCGAGAGGAAAACATGTCTTATCTTTTCATTTCGCACGACCTTGCCGTCCTGCGCGCAGTCTCGCATCGGCTCGCGATCATGGATGCCGGCCGGATTGTCGAGACCGGACATACGAGCGACATCATCGAACAGCCGCAATCGGCGGCGGGCCGCGCCCTTGTCGCTGCAACCTTGCGCCTGATGCCCGGTGGACGCCAGACAAACACAATACAGCAAAGTGAACCGACCTATGACATTTGATCGCTGGAACCCGCTTCTCGACATTCCGGCTTTTCCAGGCGACCGTTACGCCGTGATAGCAGATAGGCTCGCCGCCATTCTCAACACGCGCAATGACGTCGTGATGATCCAGTCGGAAGCCATCGTGGCCCTCGAGGCGGCAGCGACCAGCATCATTCGTCCCGGCATGAAGGCGATCAACATCGTCACCAGCCCTTATGGTTTGTGGTTCGGCGAGTGGATGCGCCGCGCGGGTGGCGAAGTGATCGATGTTACAGCGATTGCCGCGCGCGCCATCGAGGTTGACGCCGTGGCGGACGCCATCAACAGCCATCCCGATGCCAGCGTACTGTCACTCGTGCATGCGGAGTCGGCAAGCGGTATCTGCAATCCGCTGCTGGAGATCATCGCGCTCGCACGTACGCACGGCCTGCTTACCGTTGTCGATGCCGTCGCATCCGTCGGCGGCCATGATCTCGATGTCGACGCACTTGGGATCGATATCGCCGTAATCGGCCCACAGAAGGCGCTCGCAGGGCCAGCCGGTCTTTCCGCCCTCTCGATCAGTTCTGATGCGTGGAGACAAATCCGCAAGCCGGGCGGGCTGTCAAACTCCATCCTGTCGCTTTCAGATCTCAAATCATGGATAGAAAACGGTCGCGGTCCGCTGCCCGGCACGACGGTGCCTCTGGAATGGCATGCGCTGGATGCAGCGCTTGGCAGGATCGAGGCCGAAGGCATCGATGCCGTTATCGCTCGCCACACGCTCGCGGCCAAGGCGACGCGCGCCGGTATCGAGGCGCTCGGCGTGGATGTCTGGACCAGCGCCGAGACCGGTTCCAATCTGGTGACATCGGTGAAGGTACCGGAGGCCCTTTCGGCGGAAAAGCTGCTCACAACTGTTACGCATCTTCGACAGCCATTGGCGACAGGCGTCGGCCCCGGCGCTGAAAACCTCGTCCGCATCACGCATACCGGTCAGCAGGCGTGTTTGGATGTGGTCAGTGCCGCCGTATCGGCTTACGGGCTGGCCTTACGGTCCTCAGGCAAGGATGCCGATATCGGCGCAGCCCAGGCTGCCATCCTCACGGTGTATGGCAAGGTCGGCCGATAATTTATTGAAATAAGGCAAATCTCCCCTGTTTCCGCTCGTGTCTCCATGACAGGTTCAGCGCCACATTTTATGGAGAGCCTCATGTTCGAACCCCGCGCTTTTTTAGCCTCATTGTTCGATGCTGCCGTTCGCGCGGCCGAACCGCTGGAGGGAATTCGCGCGTATCTTCCGGAAAAACCGAAGGGGCGAACGGTCGTCATCGGCGCCGGCAAGGGCGCGGCCCAGATGGCGGAGGCACTGGAGGCCTTGTGGGATGAACCGCTGACCGGCGTTGTCGTCACACGCTACGGTTTCGGTTGCGAAACAAAAAACATAGAGGTGATCGAGGCGGCCCACCCGGTGCCGGACGCTTCCGGGCTTGCCGCGGCCAAGCGGCTGTTCGATGCGATTTCCGATCTCACGCCTGACGATCTTGTCATCGCTCTCATCTGCGGCGGCGGCTCGGCCCTTTTGCCCGCGCTTCCCGACGGCTTGACGCTCGAAGACGATATCGCCGTGAACAAGGCCCTGCTTGCCTCCGGCGCTCCTATCTCGGCCATGAATGTCGTGCGCAAACATCTGTCGACCATCAAGGGTGGACGACTGGCTGCAGCAACGCGGGCGCGCGTCGTTACCCTGATCGTTTCGGATATTCCCGGCGACAACCCAGCTCATGTGGCCTCAGGCCCGACCGTGCCGGACGATTCCACGCGCCACGACGCTCTGGCTATCGTGCGCCAATACAAACTTGACCTGCCTCCGGCAGCACTCGATCATCTCCATTCTAAAAACGCAGACGCTCCGCTGGCAGACGATCCCATTTTTGCAAACCACAGCCATCACGTCATCGCGTCGGCAGAAGTGTCGCTTGAAGCCGCGGCGGCGCTGGCCAGAAGCGAAGGCATAGAGGCCGCCATTCTCTCCGACGCCATGGAGGGCGAAGCCCGCGAGGTTGCGCTGGTTCATGCGGCCATCGCTCGCCAGATCGCTACGCGCGACCAGCCATTCAACAAACCCGTCGTGATACTTTCAGGCGGCGAGACCACCGTGACGCTTCGCACCAAGGGTGGCCGCGGCGGGCGTAACGGTGAATTCGCGCTTGCCATGGCATTGGCGATCGATGGTCATGACATCCACGTTCTCGCAGCCGATACGGATGGCGTCGATGGCTCGGAAAGCAATGCCGGCGCGTTCTGCGACGGCACCACCGTTCGGCGTCTGCGCGCCGTCAATCTCGATCCGAAAAAGCTGTTGGACGGCAATGACAGCTATAGTGCCTTCGACACGATCGATGATCTGTTCGTGACCGGACCGAGCGGCACCAATGTCAACGATTTTCGCGTCATCCTGATCCGATGAACGTGATCAGACCGAGGTGGCCCTGACCGCGAACGGGTCTTGGCCGGCTCGTGTCATCGCCTCAGCGTATTCCGCGATCAGCCGTTCGCAGAGTTCCGCGGCACCCGGCACATCCCTGAGAGACGCCACGCCCTGCCCCGCCGACCAGACGGTCTTCCATGCCTTGGCTTCGTTGCCGAGATCCATGGTGCCGTGGCTGACGAGATTATCCGGATCGAGACCGGCGGCAACAAGGCTTGGCCGCAGGAAATTGGCCGCAACACCGGAGATCGCCGGCGTATAAAATATGTCGGCGGCGCGTGCCTCCACGGTCATGCGTTTCTGCTCTTCGCTGATCGTGGCTTCTTTCGTGGCGAGAAAACGCGTGCCCAGATAGGCCATGTCTGCCCCCATCATCCGCGCAGCAGCAATCTGGTCGCCGGTGCTCATGGCGCCGGACAGAAGAATGGTGCCGTTGAAGAACGAACGAATTTCGGGAATCAGTGCAAACGGGCTCAGCGTTCCGGCATGCCCGCCCGCTCCAGCCGTCACCGCAATGATGCCATCTACGCCCGCTTCGGCGGCCTTTTCCGCGTGACGGCGGCTGACGACATCATGAAAAACCAGGCCGCCATAGGAATGTACGGCCTTGACCACATCGGGCACGGCGCCGAGGGAGGTAATGATCAACGGAACCTTGTGCTCCACGATCTTGTGAAGATCTGGCTCGAGCCTCGGGTTCGAGCGGTGAACGATAAGGTTTACCCCGTAAGGCGCGGAACCGGGTGAGCCCGCAAGGCGCGACTTGATTTCGGAAAGCCAGTCGACGAACCCTTCCGTTGTTCGCTGATTAAGCGCCGGAAAGGTGCCGACCAGACCTGACCGGCAGACCTCGACGACAAGATCGGGGCCGGAAGCCAGAAACATGGGCGCGGCAACGGCCGGCAGGCGCAGTCCCTCGAAAATCTTCGGCAGCGGCATTCATTCTCCTCCCGGTCGCAACGACCATGTTTCTCCCGCAGATGGTTATAAAGGCATGTCGCCGAACCGCAAACAGCCGACGGATCGCCCCGCCGGCTGCTGAAAATCCCATCTCAATCTGCGGGGTTCAATGCCCCCGCGCGGCAGCCACCATGGTTCGCAGCTGATCCTTTCGGCGGACACCCTGCCGATAAAGCTCGATCGTGATCGCCGCTAGTCTGTTGACTTCCTCGGCATCCTCGACGACGCCCAGTTCATTCTTCAACTCTTCGAAAACCTGCTGGCAACGCAGCAGGTCGTTCGAATCAAGAGGCTCCTCGCTTCGCCTCTTTTCGCTTCTGATCATTTCAACTCCTAAAGTCATGCTCGCGCATATTCGAGGCTGTGAGCCGGCCCGGGCGCTCCTCGCGCCAGGGCTCAGGTCCGAACAGGTAGTGCCTGTCAAATTTCTACCTAGATGGGAATCTCAACCCCGATCGAAAAGGCGCGCAAACTCGTCGCGCATCAAAAAGGACGGCAAATCGTCCCTTTCATCTGTTTTCTTTCGACATGGATTGGAAAATTCGAGATCGGCATAGGGAAGAGCAAGCGCCTGATCGATATTCATAATGCCGAGCGCAATGCGCTCGCCGCTCTTGTTTACCGCTGCTTCCACGATTGCAGTCTTCATTGTCCCGCGTCTCCATCGAACGCCTCATAACGGCGTGGACGTGGGTTTGTTCCGATTTAGATCAGATTTTTTTATGAAGTTTTGACAATCACTTACACTAAAAGTTGAAGACGCGTTTCGTTTTTTAAACAGCACGCAATCAAGCCTTTATTCTCAAAGCAAAAGCGCCCCTTCGGCAACCTTTACCGCATGGCCACCGATACGGGCGCGTCCGATTTCGCCGTCCTTCACATCAATATGCAGGTGAATATAGGAGGGACGCCCCATTTCCACGCCCTGCTCGATCAAAAGCGGGTGGTGGCCGTCCGGCAACGCATCGAAATGACGGATAGTGCCTGCCAATGCAGCAGCTGCGGCGCCTGTCGCCGGATCTTCGGCAATACCCATTTCGGGAGAAAACATGCGGGTATGGAACCTTGCCTGATGATGAGTTCCGCCCCGACAATAAACGTAGGCCGAAGCCATGGCGCCTTCTGCAAACGGGGCGACCTTCTCCCAAAGCATGATGTCGAATTCCATGTTCTGTACGGTGCTGATATTGCGCAACGGCAACATCAGAAATGGTACACCCGCACTCCAGATGGACGGTATGTGGTTCTCAAACGCAAGATCGCTTACCTGGACACTCAGCGCATCGGCCAAGCCTTCGAGATCAAGCGGCAGGTCGATACGGCTCGGCTTTCGCGGAAGATCGAACTCCGCAAATCCGGCGGCATTCTTGCGCAGGCGCACCGCGCAGCGTACCGGGCCGATCTTTTCCTCGATCATGCACACCAGATCGATATCGCCGGCATCCGGGCCACGTTCAAGTTCGGTCAGCGCCACAGCGCTTCCGACGGTCGGATGCCCCGCGAATGGCAGCTCCTTGCCGGGTGTAAAAATGCGCAGACGTGCCGCATGCGCCGGGTTATCCGCCATCTGCACGAACACGGTCTCGGAAAGGTTCATTTCCTTGGCTATCGCCTGCATCGTCTCGTCAGAGAGACCATCGCCATCGAAGATCACTGCAAGCGGATTTCCCGCAAGTCGTTTCTCGGTAAAAACGTCGTAGATGGCATAGCGGCGAGCCACAGCGAACCTCTCTGTCGATATCGATGACGTCAAACTGCCCCACGGTTTTTCGGGAAGCAACCCCGTTTGTTCAATTGTCCGGTAGCGTGAAAAACATGTCGAGGATGGGGTACATTGCGGGACTGTATTGATGCGCTTCCCGGTCAGCGGAACGGATGACAACCGCGCCTTCTATTTCCTGCTCGCTATCGTGCAGCATATGGTCGTTGATGCGCACAACCATGTCTTCTGCCTTGAGAGAAAACCGATAAAATCGGAACACGACGACCCGCCCCTCGGCATGGCTGGCATGGCAATGCGGGGCGGCCACGGCACCATCGAGATCCAGGCCGGTTTCCTCCCTGACCTCGCGACGCATATTTGCCACGAGGTCGATCTTTCCATTGACGACATCGTCAAGATCGAGGGATCCGGCCGCGCAATAAACCTTGCCTGGGCTGGCCGTGCGCTTTCCCATGCGAATGGCGATAATCGCCCCGTCGCTCGAAACCAGCACCGCAAATCCAAACAGATGGAGCGCGCCCGCCATATCCGGCTGTTTACGCCACCATAGAAAAGCCGAATACGGAATAACCTGCGCTATGCCCCGGATGACGCCGTTGTCGTAGCTCAGCCGCCTCTGCAACACCATCTGACCGTTGAAAAGATGCGGATTGGCGCGCTTCTCGGCGATCCAATTGTCCTCGATCGCCTGGCGGTGCTCCACATAGATCGGATGAATGCCGTCAGCGAGCAGCAAATCCAGTGCATCGACTCGCACAGGATCGGTCGGGGGCGGCCAGATGCCGGGCAATGTCGACATCATGCCAGATCGAACTCCAGGACCACGGGGCAGTGATCCGACGCCTTCGGCCGGTCCCAGCCGATACGCGGAAAACGCTCGACCTCCTGCCCCGGTGGAAACACGGTGCGGAAAGGCTGTCCATTGCGAATGATATCCGGCAGGGCGGACGGATTGGCCTTAGCCAGCGCCGGTGACAGCCAGATGTAATCCAGCTGGCAGAGATGTTGCTCCTGCGGTCCACGCGCGTGATAGAGCGTCCAGCGATCCATTTCATCGCGGCGCGTCACGACGTTTTCGGCAAAACCGTCAAGGCTGAAGGCATCAAGCGCACTGACCTCCTCGCGCACCGGCTCGAATGTGTAGCCGCTGCGGCGTGTGCCGATCACCTTCACGCGCTCCTGATAATCGTTCATGTCTCCGCAGATCGCGAAATTGGCGGCCCTCGCGCCATCGGCGCCAAACTTTTCTTCGATAATGTGCCGGACGGCTTTGGCTTCGGCGGTACGCACCGCCATCGTGCCCAGCCGTCCGTCCTTGTTATCGCGCGCATTGCCCATGGATTTGAAATGCACGACGTAAAGCGAAAACGGCTTGCCGCCGATCTTCAGTTCAAGTTCAAGGCAATCGCGTTTGAAGATCTTGTCGGTCGGCTTATTGGTCAGCGCCAAGTCATTGGTAAAAAGACCGAGATCCTGATAGGTCAGCATCGCGTGGCTGCGCACATTCACAACTTCGATCTTGTGGCCGGAACGCGTCTCTTCCCGCATCAGCACGGCGACATCGATGCCGCGCCCGTCATTGCCCTCGACAAGAAATTTCTGGCGGTAACCGTTGCCGACCATACGGTAAAGATAACCGTATTCGAAGGCTTCCAGCGCCGGCATGTTATCGACTTCCTGCAGGCAAAGAATGTCGGCATCCGCATCGGCTATGGCAAGTGCCGAAAGCTGTCGAGTGTCATCGGTCTCGGCAATCAGGCGCGCCTGTTCGAGCTGCTCGTATTCCTGTTTGCTGCCGACCTCGAACAGCCGCAAAACCCTGTCCTGACGCAACTGGTTACGCCAGCCAGTGAAATCGAAACGGGTCATGAGGTTTTCGATGTTGAAGGTGCCGAGGCGAAGAGACATCTGTAATTCCCTATTTCGACCCACACCTTAAACAGCGCAAATGTGGCTGGCTACCTCTCAAAGCCTCCAGGCAGAGCGGATGACGACGGATACTCTGTCGCCCACCTGTACCGGCAGGCGGCTGAAGGCGCGCAACGTCTGGTCGTCACCCAGCGCCAGTTTCAACGCGTAACGTTCGCCTTCGAACAACACTGAAGTGACGGTCGCCGCCATACCTTCGCCACTGATTTCGACGTCCTGCGGCCGAACCAGAATGTCGGCGCAATCCTGCCCGTCCCTATGCGACAGCAGCCCCTGCAAGGCCTGCCAGTCGATCAGCCGGTTCTGCAGGGATGCCGCCGGCCATTTAAGGATCGCGCCCTGCCCAACCAATCCGCCCACAAGACGGCCCTCGGGACGAGCGTAAATCTCCTGCGGGCTGGCCACCTGCAAAAGCTTGCCTTCCGACATGACCGCCACATCCGTGGCGAGCGCCATGGCTTCTGCCTGATCGTGTGTGACGTAGATCATCGTCGCGCCCGAGCGGGCGTGGAACTCGCGAAACGTCTCTTCCATCTCCTGACGCAGATGGCGATCGAGATTGGCCAGCGGTTCGTCGAGCAGGACGACGTCGGGTTCAGTGACGAGGCAACGGGCAAGCGCCACACGCTGCCGCTGGCCGCCGGAAAGATCGGCGGGACGACGATCGGCATAAGCCTCGAGGCGCACGGCATTGAGCGCCTCCCGGATTTTCGTCTCGCGCTTCTGGCCGGAAACACCACGCACCTTCAGCGGATACCCGACATTGTCGGCGACGCTCATGTGCGGCCAGAGCGCATAGGATTGAAACACCATCGCCATGTTGCGGTGTTCCGGCGCCACCATTTCCGAAGCATCGGCAAGCACGCGGTCGCCGAGCAGAATGGAACCATCCGTCGGCTGCTCGAAACCGGCTATCATGCGCAAAACAGTCGTCTTGCCACAGCCGGAAGGCCCGAGCAGCGCCAGAAAACCACCATCGCGCACCTCAAGCGATACGTCGTTGACGGCCGGACGGCCACCGGTTTCGAATGCCTTGGACAGGCGGTTGAGGATCAGCTTCGCCACGGTACCACACCTTTCGGCAGTCTTTTCGCCATCAGTTCCAGCACCAGCATCATCGCGATCACCATAATGACCACGAGGACGGAAAGTGCAGCTGCGAGGTTGAAGCTGCCGCTATCATCGAGATTATAGATCGCCACGCCGAGCGTCTGTGTACCGGCCGACCAGAGGATGGCCGAGACGGTGAGCTCGTTGCAGGCAATGAGGAAAACGAGAATGACCGACGCACCCGCCGCCGGTGCCACCAGCGGCACGACGATATCGATCAGTCGGCGTCCAAACCCTGCGCCAGAAAGCCGTGCGGCCTCTTCCAGCGACGGATCGAGCTGGCGGAACGCGCTCACCACCGGCTTCAGGCTGACCGCGAAGAAGCTGGAGAAATAGGCAACGAGGATGATCCAGATCGTGCCGTAGATGGAGATGCCGATGATGGGGATCGGCGCGGCGAATACGAGGATCAGCGCGACGGCGAGAACGATGCCCGGCAGCGCGTACGGTATTTCCGCCAAGGCCGACAGAACCGGAGCAAGACGGCTTTTCGAGCGCACGAGATAATAGCCCGTCAGTACCGTCACCACGAGGAGACCAATTGCCGTCGTCAGCGAGAGCGTCACGGAGTTGAAGAAGGCCGTGCGGGTAATCGTCTGCTTGAACAGGACTTCGCGGTAGGCATCCAGCGTCGCGGTTGCCGGTGTGAGCGGCACGCCATAGGCAGGTGCCAGCGAGCTTGCGATCAACGCCGTCAGCGGCATCACGAGCGTGATGAAGATCGCCAGCCACAAGACCAGTTCGCCCAACGCGCGCCAGTTGCCAAGTCGGAACATCGCCACCTGTCCGGACAGGCCGATGACGCGATAATCACGACCGCGCAAAACGCGTTCCTCGACCGTCAGGCCGATGACCGAGAGAATGGCGATGAGACCGGAAAGCAGCGACACATCGGCGAAGGTGCCGGGGCCGAAGGCCGCGAATTTCGAATAGATCAGTGTCGGCAGCGTATAGATCGAGGCCGGGATGCCGAGGATGGCGGGAATGCCAAAGTTGCCGACGCAGGAAACGAAGGCAATTGCTGCACCCGCCACGAAACCGGGCAAGGACAATGGCAGGATGATATCCTTCAGCACCTGCCAGGACGAAGCACCGGACAACCTTGCGGCCTCGACACCATCACGCGGCAGCGCCAGAAGACCGGCGCGTAGCGATAGGAAAACCAGTGGCGCATTCTGCACGCCATAAAGCAACGCGATGCCGCCGATGGAATAAAGCGGCTGCGGCGAACCGAGCGGTGGCGCCATGCCAATTGCTTTCAGAAGCGCGCTCGAAGGCCCCGTCATGCCAATCCAGGACAGAGCCGTTACCTGTGGGGGGATCATCGTCGGCAGCATGAAAAGGAAGCCGAGGGCGGTCTTGCCGCGAACATCGAACAGTGTCAGCAGCAGCGCGAAGCCACCACCGAGAATGACGGCCGCAATCATCCCGAGGAAAGATGTGGTCAGCGTGTCATACACCGCCTGCCAGACGGCAGGATCGGACAGAAGCTCACGCGCACCGCCATCGAACAGCGATGAAAAGCCGGTCATGGCGAGCCGCCCGAGCGGCAGCACGCTCAGGAAGAAGATCACCACGATGACAAAGGAAAACAGCCAGCGGGGCTGGCTGTTTCCTCGATTCTGAGATCGGAACATCAGGCTTTATATCAGCCTTTGGTGCCAAAGATGTCGGAGAACGTCTTGACGTCCTTTTCCGAATTCTTGAGCGCTTCGGCGGCGTTCAGCGGCAGAACCTTGATCTCGCTGCGAGCCGGGTAACCAGCCGGCAGGTCGATGCCGGTACGCGCCGGGATGTAGCCCAGTCCGGAGGCGATCTTCTGGCCGTTTTCGGACAGGAGATAGTCGATGAACTTCTTGGCATTGTCCTGATGTTTGGTCGAGGACAGGATGGCAGCCGGTTCGGTGACGGCGGAGACGCCTTCCTTCGGGAAAACGAACTCGACCGGAGCGCCCTTGGCCTTTTCGCGGATCGGCATGTAGTCAACGACGACGCCGTAAGCCTTTTCGCCCGATGCGACGGCCTTCAGCACGCCGCCGTTACCGCCGGCCGCAACAGCGCCGTTGTCCTTGAGATTTTTGTAGTAGTCCCAGCCGAGGCCTTCGACGCCAGCCAGCGTCTGGGCGTGGATGAGGGCTGCACCCGAAGCGACCGGGCTCGGCATGGTGACGAGGCCCTTGGCTTCCGGCTTGGCAAGATCGGCCCAGCTCGTCGGCTTCATGGCGGCCTGGGTGTTATACATGATGCCGGTGGTGATCAGCTTGGTCGAATAATAGTAGCCGTCAGCATCGTAAAGCGTTGCGTCGAAATTCTTGGCTTCCGGCGACTTGTAGGCGAGCAGCTGGCCGGCGGCCTTCATACGCTCGAAGGTGACCGTGTCGGCGATCAGCAGAATATCTGCAACCGGATTGCCGGCAGCGATTTCCGCATTGAGCTTCGCCATGATCTGCGGCGTGCCATCACGAACCCACTCCACGTCAACGCCCGGATTGGCGGTCTTGAAACCGTCGATCGTTGCCTGCGCATCGGCATTCGGCTGGCTGGTATAAACGACCAGATCGGCAGCATTGACGACGCCGGAAAGGCCGAGCGCCACAAGCGCCGTGAAGGTGGAGAGGAGCTTTTTCATGGGAGAGTTCCTGTTAGAGCTGACGCGCTTAAACACACATTCGGCGACACTCATATGACAGTAATGCGCAGCTGTTCAAACAGGCAAAGAAAAAGGGCGGATACCCTGTGGATCCGCCCTTTTCGTGATCGTCAATCAGATGATCGGAAGGCTTTCGTGATCGCCGACCGATGCTCCGCTGACCAGACGGCCGAGGCGCTTGATACCCTCGTCGATCATCTGATCGTTGGCGCAGGAGAACGAGACGCGCAGCGTATTGGCATTGCTGCCATCGGCAAAGAACGCTTTGCCCGGCACGAAGGCGACCTTTTCCGTCGCCAGCGATTTTGCCAGGAGCTCCGCGCCATCCATGCCTTCCGGCAGCGTCACCCACACGAACATACCGCCTTCCGGCTTGGTCCAGCTTGTGTTCTCCGGCATGTATTTTTCGAGCGCCGCCAGCATGGCATCACGACGACCGCTGTAAACCCGCTTGATCTTGGCGACCTGATCGGCAAAACCGCGCGACGCGACATGCTCTACGGCGATCTGGTTGATCGTCGAGGAATGCAGGTCGGCGGCCTGCTTCATGAGAACCAGCTTGCGGATGACCGGCATGGCGGCAACGACGAAACCGACTCGCAGGCCCGGTGCCAACGTCTTGGAGAAACTGCCGCTGTAAATGGTGCGCGTGTTTTCGATGCCGCCTGAGCGGGCGATGTCCAACGCCAGAATGGGCGGTACCGCCTCGCCGTCGAAACGCAGGTTCTGATAAGCGGCGTCTTCGAGAATGGCGATATCCAGTTCATCGGCCAGCGCCAGCAGCTTTTCACGGCCGGCAAGATCGATCGTCTCGCCCGTGGGGTTGGAAAAGTCAGCCGAGAGATAGGCGAACTTTACCTGACCGCCGGACTTGGACGCCGTCTCGCGATAGGCTTCCGGCGTACGGTTGCCGTTCAGAGACAGCTGGTCGTAATGCGGCTCATAGGCATTGAACGCAGACAATGCACCGAGATAGGTCGGCCATGTCACCAGTGCCGTATCGTTCGGCGACAGGAATAGTTTGCCGAAATAATCGAGCGCCTGCTGCGAGCCGGAGGTGATGAACACGTTATCGGCAGTACAGTCGATGCCGATCTTCGCCATGTCAGCGACGATCCAATCGCGCAGCGGCTTGTAGCCTTCGCTGACGGAATATTGCAGCGCCGAGTTCACCTGCGCGCCGGAAAAGATGTCGGCATAAGCAGCCTTGAACTCGTCGGCCGGAAACAGTGCCGGGTCGGGAATGCCGCCGGCAAAGGAGATGATGTCGGGCTGTTCCAGCAGCTTCAGCAGTTCACGAATTTCCGATGCCTTCATGCGGCTGGAGCGCGAGGCAAAGATATGTTCCCAATCAAGCATGGGATGTTTCCTCTTATTTCAATTTTGTTGGCGTGAGCATTACATAAAATCCGACAGGTCAGCAATACTGACCTATCGGGCAATCATCATTTTTTGCTTTTTCTCTGGCCATCCGTGTGGCGATTATCTTCTCAGTCGGGGCGAAGTATGTCACCACGGTCCTCCCTATGATCAAGGAGGAAGATCATGCTGAAAAACCTGGACCCTGCGCTCAACGCCGACGTCCTTCATGCCCTGAAATCCATGGGTCATGGCGATACCCTGGTACTCGCCGACACCAATTTTCCATCCGATTCGATAGCGCGTCAGACAGTGCTCGGCAAAGTGCTGCGGATGGACAATGTCTCGGCTGCGCGCGCCATGAAGGCCATCCTGTCGGTGCTGCCGCTCGACACCCCGCTGCAGCCATCCGTCGGGCGCATGGAAATCATGGGCGACCCGAACACGATCCCGGAAATCCAGCGCGAGGTTCAAACCGAAATCGATGCAGCGGAAGGTCAATCAGCGCCCATGTATGGCATTGAGCGTTTTGCCTTCTATGAAAAGGCAAAACAGGCCTATTGCGTTATCGCCACCGGTGAAACCCGTTTTTACGGCTGCTTTCTTCTCACCAAGGGCGTCATTCCGCCAAAGGGTTGAAACGAAACGAGCCGCGCAGGATTTCCTTGCGCGGCCCATCAATTCATTCAACCATAGTCGGCGAAAGACTTAGTTGACGGTCTTGTCAACCAGCTTGTTCTTGCCGATCCAAGGCATCATGGCGCGCAGCTTGGTGCCGACTTCTTCGATCTGGTGGCTGTCGTTGTTGCGACGGATACCCTTGAAGCGAGCGCCGCCTGCACGGTATTCCTGCATCCAGTCCGAGGTGAACTTGCCGGTCTGAATGTCGGTCAGAACGCGCTTCATTTCAGCCTTGGTTTCGGCGGTAATGATGCGCGGGCCGGTGACGTATTCGCCCCACTCTGCCGTGTTCGAGATCGAGTAGTTCATGTTGGCGATGCCGCCTTCATAGATCAGGTCGACGATCAGCTTCACTTCGTGCAGGCACTCGAAATAGGCCATTTCAGGAGCGTAACCGCCCTCGACCAGCGTTTCGAAACCGGCGCGGATGAGTTCGACGAGACCGCCGCACAGAACGACCTGTTCGCCGAAGAGGTCGGTTTCGCACTCTTCCTTGAACGTGGTTTCGATGATGCCCGAACGGCCGCCGCCAACGCCGCAGGCGTAGGAAAGAGCGAGCTCAAGGGCATTGCCCGAAGCGTTCTGGTGGATAGCAACGAGGCAAGGAACGCCGCCGCCCTTCTGGTATTCGCCGCGAACCGTGTGGCCAGGGCCCTTCGGTGCGATCATGACGACGTCGATCGATGCCTTCGGCTCGATCAGGCCGAAATGCACGTTGAGGCCGTGGGCGAATGCGATGGTGGCGCCGTCGCGGATGTTGGCGGCGATTTCGTCGCGGTAGATGTCGGCCTGCAGTTCGTCAGGGGTCGCCATCATCATCAGGTCGGCCCATGCAGCGGCTTCGGCAACCGTCATGACCTTGAAGCCATCGGCTTCGGCCTTCTTGGCGGTGGCGGAACCGGCCTTCAGAGCGATCGCCATGTTCTGGGCGCCCGAATCCTTCAGGTTCAGCGCGTGGGCGCGGCCCTGGGAACCGTAGCCGATAATGGCGACCTTCTTGGATTTGATGAGGTTGATGTCGGCATCACGATCGTAATAAACGCGCATCCTAAAATTCCTTCCCTATGCGATTGATGTGACCGGCCCTTCCCGGGTCCGGCAGTGTTTCGGTTGCTATCGAACCGCGGAGGCGCGTTGCGCTTCCCCGGCTTCCTTTTGCGTCCCATGCAGGATGATGAAGGCATCCACTGCCTTGCGCGCCTGCCTGGTAATGTCTTTCAGGCCTTGCTCCCCGAGCAACATGCGAACATGCAGATCCGAGACCACCAGGCCGTAGAGAGTGTGATAGGCGTCATCGGCGTCATCGAAACGAAGGAGGCCGGAACGCTTGCCCGCCTCGATCAGCGCCCTTGCGCGACGATCGATCTCGTGACGACCATGCTCCAGCAGCAGTTTGCCAAGCTTGGAGCCGTCACGGCTCGACTGGCCGATAGCCAGACGGTTGAGCGCCAACGACACATCGCCGCCCAAAACTTCCAGCAGATCGCGCGCAAAAATTTCAAGATGTTCGCGCAGCGCCTCGACGCTCAGTCGCTCTCCGCTACGGTCGGCGGTACGCACCTTGCTCTGCTGGAACGAGATCATCGCAGCCAGCAGACCATCGCGGTCGCCAAACCATTTATAGAGGCTTTCCTTGGAACAGTTGGCAGCTCTTGCCAAGCCGGACGTGGTCAGCGCCTTGTCGCCGCCTTCAACGAGCAGACGCAGCGCCTCCGCCAAAACAACGCTCTGGCGCGGCGTGAATTTTGCCGATGCGACGGTGTCAACGGGCACGACCTGCTCCTCACAAATACGGCGTACAGTATATGTACCGTACGGTACGGTTCCTATTACGGCCACTTTTTTTCGTCGTCAAGCGGATTCTAACAAAGAGCCGATGACGTAGACGTCAGAACCGCATTTTTGAAAACAGTCGATTATGCGGAAGCGTCGAAACGGACGCGGGCCGCCTTGATCGCACCATGGTTGTCCTCTGCCCAGCTTAGCACCTGTGACAGGGGCAGAAAAAGCGACCGGCCGAGATCCGTCATGCGATATTCCACGCTCGGGGGCTTGGTCGGAAAAACTTCCCGATCGATATAACCGTCCCGCTGCAACTCGCGCAAAGTCTGGGTCAGCATGCGCTGCGAAATATCCGGCACCAGGCGGCGCAATTCGCCGAAGCGATAAGGCCGTTGCGCGAGGGCCTGTAAAAGAAGCGTCGACCACTTCCCTGAAATCTGGTTGATCACGTCTCTGACCGGGCAGTTGCCCGCATCCCAATTCGACGTGTCGCACTCCTGACCGGCAAACTGTGGGACACGTACATTGGCGTTCATGGGGTGGTTCCCTTTTGGTAACGATCTCCCGGAAAACTGCCTTCTTTACAGATCTCCGTCAATTCCTATTCTAGCCCTAGTCTCTTTTTGAGAGCAACAAATGCCTTCAAACCGAAAGGCATAAGAAAAGGAAATACGCATGGCAAAGCTTCTCGTCACCGGCGCCAACGGCAAACTCGGCCGCGCCGTCATACGGCACCTTCTGGAGACCTCGAAGGTTTCCGCATCCGACATCGTCGCCGCAAGCCGCGACACCTCAAAACTGGCAGATCTCGCCGAACTGGGCATCGAGAGCCGTCGGGCCGACTTTACCGACCTTGCCGGACTTGACGCCGCTTTTGCAGGCATCGACCGCGTGTTGATCGTTTCGACGGATGAACTGGCCGTTCCCGGCGCCCGCCTGCAACAGCACACCAATGCCGTGAACGCCGCGAAAAAGGCCGGCGTGAGCCATGTGCTCTACACGTCCATGCCAAACCCGGACAAATCGCTGGTCAGCTTCGCGCCCGACCATCTGGACACCGAAGACGCCATAAAGGCAAGCGGCCTGCCCTATACCATCCTGCGCAATGCCTGGTATCACGACAATTACCTGATGAGCATGCCACATAATCTGGAGGCCGGAAAATGGTTCACTGCCACCGGCGACGGCAAGGTTGCCAATATCTCGCGTGACGATTGCGCCCGCGCCGCCGCTGCAGCACTTGCCAATCCTCCTGCCGGCAATCAAACACTCACGCTCACCGGCGCGACCTCGCTCGACGCAAATCAGATCGCGGAAACCGTTTCCAAGGCTGCGAGCAAGCCGCTGGAAGTCGTGCAGGTCAACGGCGAGCAGCTTGCCGCGGGCATGGCTGCAGCCGGCCTGCCGGATTTCGTCGTGCGTATGCTGGCATCCGCCGATGCCAATGTCGCGGCGGGCAATTTCGATCTGGTGACCGGTGATTTCAAGGCACTGACGGGCAAGGAACCGCAGTCGTTGCAGCAGTTTTTCGAAGAAAACCGTCAGGTTCTACTGGGTTGACATAACCCTCAAACGAAATCGGCCGTCGCAAATGAGCGACGGCCGAATGCCTTGGCAGAAAACGAATAACGAACGATCAGGACTCGTCTTTCAGCGTTTCCTTCTGGGTTATCAGACGGGCGCTGTGCAGCCCCGACATATGCGTCCACATCCAGCTCCAGGCGACCGCAAGGCGGGAGCGTGTGCCGATGAGGAAGTAGATGTGTGCGAGGCCCCAGATCCACCAGGCAAGCCCGCCCTTGAGCTTGATCTTGCCGAAATCGATCACCGCGGCACGGCGCCCGATCGTCGCAAGACTGCCTTGATGGCGATAGTGGAACGGCCCGGGCAGCGGCTTGCCACCCAGACGGGCGCGCAGGAGTTTCGCCACATATGCACCCTGCTGCTTGGCGGCCGGCGCAATGCCCGGCACCGGCTTGCCGTCCTGCATCACCAATGCCGTATCGCCCAGCACAAAGATGTTCGGATCGTCGGCGATGGCGAGATCCGGGCCGACCACCGCGCGCCCTGCCCGGTCTGCCGCAACATCCAGCCACTTGGCGGCGGGTGACGCCTGAACACCAGCCGCCCACATGACCGTGCGGGCAGGCACGAAGGTGTCGCCGATTGTCACGCCGTCTTCGGTGATCGCAGTCACCGGTTTGCCGGTCAGCACCTCGACACCGAGCTTTTCGAGCGCCGACTTGGCATAGGCCGAAAGATCCTCCGAAAAGGCGGGCAGAACCCGCGGTCCGGCTTCCACCAGCAGTACTCGTGTGCGCTTGGTATCGATCTTGCGGAATTCCGGAGGCAGAACCTGGTGCGCCAGTTCGGCGATCATGCCGGCCATTTCAACCCCGGTCGGACCAGCACCGATGATGGCGAAAGTCAGCTGCGCATCGAGTTCCGTAGTCCTGTTGGTCAGTTCCGCCCGCTCGAAAGCCAGAAGCACACGGCGACGCAGCGTCGTGGCATCCTCCAGCGTTTTCAGGCCGGGCGCCACGCTTTCCCAGTCATCACGGCCAAAATAGGCATGACGGGCACCGGTGGCCAGAACCAGTGTATCGTATTCGATGACTTCACCGGATTTCAGCTGCACAGTCCGGCTGGCGCGGTCGACACCGAGCACCTCGTCGAGAAGCGTCGTGACGTCCGGCCGGTTGCGATAAAGCCGGCGGATCGGCCAGGCGATTTCCGAAGTGGCAAGCACCGTCGTCGCGACCTGATAGAGAAGCGGCTGGAAAAGGTGGTGATTGCGCCGATCGATCAAGGTTATCTTGACTGGGGCATCTTTCAGCGAATGCACGAGCTGCAGGCCTGCAAAGCCACCGCCAACAACGACCACACGATGTTCAGTCACAACCAATCCTTCCGGGAAACGCACAGCAAAGCAGATGCTGCGTCGCAATATGGTTATTTACTGATAATCGTCAATTTTAAACTGCGTCAGATTGTCTGCCCGCAGGCCTTGCGGAAACGGCGCACTGTTTCGGCCATTCCATATTCCAGCGCATCCGCCGTCAATCCATGACCGATGGAGACTTCCGCCAGCTTGGGAATGCGCTTCACCAAAGCCGGAAGGTTGGCGACGGTCAGATCATGTCCGGCATTGACACCCAGCCCTTCAGCCAGAGCGGCGTCGGCCGTCTGGCCCAGTTTTTCCAGGATCGCGTGGCCTAGGGCCGTGTCTTCATAACATCCGCCATAAGGACCGGTGTAAAGTTCGATGCGATCGGCCCCCGTCGATTTCGCGAGCTTCACCGCCTCAATATCACCATCGCCATCCGCAAAAAGAGAAACTCGCATGCCCTTGTTCTTCAGGCGGCCCACGACGCGCTTGAGCATGTCCTGATCGGCGCGAAAATCGAAGCCGTGGTCGGACGTGGCCTGCGATGGATCATCAGGAACGAGCGTCACCTGCTCCGGCTCGATGCGTTCACACAAGGCCAGAAAATCCTCGCTCGGATATCCCTCGATATTAAATTCGGCCTGCGGGAACTCGTCATCGATCAGCGCGCGCAACACCGGCAGATCGGTAAAGCGGACGTGCCGCTGGTCGGGACGCGGATGGACCGTCAAGCCCGCCGCTCCCGCCTGAAGCGCGACCCGGCCAAGATGTTCAAGGCTTGGCCACGGCAAATCGCGGCGGTTCCTCAACATGGCAATGGCGTTGACGTTCACGGAAAGCGTGGTCGGCATGGGCGGAGATCCTCGAAGCACAGTTGGCTTTTGCGAGCTTTAAGCTATCCGCCGCCCCATACAAACATTTTCGAAATGCCACGGGTCAAAAGCGTTTGCCGACACATGCGAATCGCACAGCAGATACAACTTATCATCGACACAGAGTGAGAATTCACCCTCGGCGGTGAAAATGTCACCATCTGCTTATAAAAGCTGCAGCCCCAGTGATTCGGGGTAAAGCAGGGAGGGATTGAATGGCGCTCAAGCAAAAGCCGGCGCCAGTCTCGCGCGAAGAAGGAGTATCATGCGAGCCGCTTTCGATCTTTTCGACACCGTATCGGTGTCTGCCCCACCGTCAGTCATACCGGCTGGTTTCTTGCCGCGCCTGACCGGCATGGATGCGTTGCCTCCGCATCCCCTGCCTATCGCAGAGATGGCCGATCTTTTCGGCGTCACCCACCGCACCTTGCATTTTTACGAGGAAAAACAGCTTCTCGTTCCAGAACGCACCGGTACGATGCGCATTTACGATACTGCCTGTGTCATGCGGATGATGGTCATCAACACCTGCCGCGAGATCGGCATGTCGCTCATCGCAATACAGGAGATGATGGAGCGCCTGTCGCAGACAAGCTCGCAACCGGAAGCCGACGAACTTTTTCGGCACGTCATTTCCACACGTCGCCGCGAACTGTTCGCCGAAGTTTCGCTGATTACCCGTAAGGTCGGGCAGATTCGCACCCTCCTCACGGGTCAGGATGACGAGACCGAATGGCGCGTGATGCCGAATGAAGCACCCGCGCGTCTTTCCGACCTGGAGAAGCGGTGCCTCGGCCTCATGACGGAAGGCTACAAGGGCGGCAGCCTGGCGCTTGCGCTCGGTATCTGCAGCAGCGACCTGCAAAAACTCGAGGATGGCATCATCACCAAACTGGATGCCGGCAACCGCTATCAGGCAGCCGCCAAGGCGATCCTCTCCGGCATGCTGCCGAACTGAAGCACTCTATCGGACGATGGTAAGCGTCTGCGCGGCGCGGGTAACGGCCGTATAAAGCCAGCGCTCGCGGCTATCGCGGAAAGCCCAGCTTTCGTCGAACAATACAACGTTGTTCCATTGCGAACCCTGCGCCTTGTGCACGGTGAGCGCATAACCGTAGTCGAACTCGTCGTAACGCTTGCGCGTCGACCACGGAATTTCTTCCTCGGTCTCGAAGGCCTGCTTCAGAAGCTTGATCTTGGCCGCGCCGCGATCCATGTCGTCGTCTTCCGGCTTGATCATCAGGTTAATGCCCGGTTTGACCGTCTCGCGCGAAGAGCTCATCACCTGCCAGAGCGAGCCATTGAGCAGACCTTTTACCTGATCATTGCGCAGGCAAACCAGCTTGTCGCCCGACTGCGGGTAATCGGCGGTAAATCCCTTCAACTCGCGCAGACGCTGATTGTAGCGCTTACGCGTCTTGTTGGTGCCGACCAGAACCTGATCCGCATCCAGCACGAGATCCTGATTGACCTCGTTTCGGGAAATCACCTTCGCCGTACCGTAGTCGCCATGTAAGATTTCCTTGCCCTCACGCACCTGCATGGCGAGCTGGATGATCGGGTTGTCGCGCGCCTGACGGTGAATGTCGGTGAGCAGGTAATCAGGCTCCTGTTCGGTGAAATATCCGCCACCGGAAACCGGCGGCAACTGCCCCGGATCGCCGAGCACGAGAATAGGCGTACCGAAACTCATCAGATCGCGACCAAGCGCTTCGTCCACCATGGAGCACTCATCGATAACGATCAGCGATGCCTTGGCGACCGGGCTCTGGCGATTGATCGAAAACATCGGCGCAATCGACGTCTTGCCGGTATCCTCGTCCTCGACGGCTTCTTCCCCGCGAGGACGGTAGATCAGCGAATGGATGGTCTTGGCATTGCTTGCACCACGGGAGCGCAGAACCTGCGCAGCCTTGCCTGTGAAAGCCGCAAACAGCACGTCGCCATCCACATGCTCGGCAAAATGTTTGGCGAGCGTCGTTTTGCCGGTGCCGGCATAACCGAACAGCCGGAAAACCGGCGTACGACCGGCTTTCAACCAGTCGGAAACGGCCTTCAGGGCCTCATCCTGTTGCGGAGCAAACTGCATGCCGCGACTTGGCAGGATTCGGACGGCCAAAGCAACAGAAAAGAACGAAAGAGGATCAAATGGGCAGGGGACATCCCCTCGCCCATCGATCTCAAAGTCCACTCAACCCGGCAATTCGACCGTAAAGGCAAACCGGGATTTTTGGCCCGGCGCCAGAACGGTCGTGGATGGACGCGCCGCCAGTTCCAGCCCGGCGCCGGCCTTGGCTGCCATTCCATGCCACGGTTCGATGCACAGGAACGGCGCGCCGACTTTTTGCCAAAGCGCAAGGTTCGGCAGGTTTTCGAAGGTGAAATGCAGGCTGGGGCCGTCTTCTGCGCCATATGTCAGGCCGTTCCCGGCACCTTCGGCAAAAATCATGGCATCCGCCTCGAACATCTTGTGCTCAACGACCAGACGGCCCTTTTTGAAAGGCGAAGCCACGACTGTTTTTGGAATGAAACCACCATCGAGGCGGGACATTGCCGGTTCGGCGCCGTTATCGAGCACGACTTCATGCGGCCTGCCCTCCGCACCCGGCAGCGGCCAGAGAAAAGCCGGATGGAAACCGAGCCCGAACGGCATGTCGGTTTCGCCGCGGTTTTCCACCTCGGCCGCAACCGTCAGCTTCGCTCCATCGACGGAATGCTCCAGCGCCAACAGGAAATCGAACGGGTAAATGGCATGCGTCACATCCGAAGCCGTGAGTTCGAAACGGCACATTGAAGATGTCGATACGGTCAGGTCGAATGTCGTGCGTCGGGCAAAACCATGTTGCGCCATGGGATAGACATGACCATTGATCTCGACGTGATCGTCCGGCGCCTTGCCGACGATCGGAAACAGGATCGGGGAACGTCCGGTCCAATAATCGCTATTGCCGTTCCAGAGCCAGTCACGGCCATCCCTGGTCTTCAGGCTCTGCATCTCGGCGCCAAGCGGCGAAATCTCGACCGTCAGAAATTCATTCCCGATCCGCACCGGCTGACTCATTGCGCTTCCTTCAGATGATCTTTTAGATTCGTTTCAACGAAACTTAGTCGCTCCGCACGCCGTTGCCAGCCAAACTTCTTGTAAAAACATTCGATGACGCGGGAATAAAATCGTCCCCACCGGTGTCTTGGCTTACGGGCGGCAGAGGAAACCGCCTACAACCCGAGGAGACATCCGATGAAGACCATCACATTTTTGGCGAGCCTGGCGATTACGACAGTTGCCGCTACGGCAGCCTTCGCGGCCGGCCCTATCAAGACGGTAAAGACCGAAAAGGGCGAGGTTCTTGCCGGCGAAAAGGGCATGACGCTTTACACGTTCAAGAACGACAAGTCCGGCACATCCAATTGTTACGACAAATGCGCCACCAACTGGCCGCCGCTGATGGCTGCTTCCGATGCGAAGGCAGAAGGTGCATACTCGCTCGTCACCCGCAAGGACGGGCAGAAACAATGGACCAAGGACGGTATGCCGCTTTATTACTGGGTGAAGGACACCAAGGAAGGCGACACCACGGGTGATGGCGTGAACGGCGTGTGGGATGTCGCAAAACCCTGACGGTACCGGAGCAGATAGCGACAAGGCGGCGGGGAACTCACTCCCCGCCCCGGCATCTGTGTTCCCCGCAAAATCCATGGAAGCTGCGATGCTGGCGTTGTTGCCGGCATTGAGGCGATATTCCCGCAGCCTCACCCGTTCCGATACGGAGGGCGAGGACCTATTGCAGGATTGCGTGGAAAAGGTCCTTGTCAATGGCGCTCAGTGGCGCGGCGGCAGTTTCAAATCCTGGACCTACAGGATCATGACCAATCTCCACCTCAACAGCCGGCGCGCCCAGCGGCGTCATCCGACCGTGCCGATCGAGATTGCGGAAACAACGGCCGAACCGGAGATGACCGCCGACCCTCTCGAAAGCCGCAGGCTGATGGCAGCGCTCGATACGATCGCACCGGAATTTCGCACCGTGCTGATGTTGATCGTGGTCGAAGGCCACAGCTATCAGGAGGTTGCCGAGTTGCTTGAAATACCGCTCGGCACCGTGATGTCGCGCCTTTCACGCGCCCGAAATAGCTTGCGTGAAAAGCTGAGACAGGAAAACGTCATTCAATTGCGGAGACCGCGATGAGCGCCCCCAAACCCGTTACAGAAGCGGATCTCCACGCTTACATCGACGGCTTTCTCGATACGGAAGAAACGTTGCGCATCGAACAATTTCTGTCGGAAAATCCCGATTTTGCCGCCATGCTCGCCGACTGGCAAAACGACAGTGCCGCGCTGCGCGCTGCCTTCGCCGACAAGGCCGTTTCCCGACCGGAGGATACGTCACTGGTCGCACGCGCCGGCAAACCGATTCCGAATAACCGCCGCCGCTTGCCGGCGATCGCCGCCTCCATCCTGCTGACCTTCGCAGCCGGTGCGCTGGCCGGCCATTTTGGCCCACGCCTCTGGACTGCTCCGCAGATCGAACTCTCCTATAGCGAAATCCTGCCGCAGGAATCCAAAAACGCTTTTCTTGTTTATGCCAGCGAAGTCCGCCATCCGGTCGAGGTTTTTGCCGCCGAGGAAACACATCTCGCCACCTGGCTTGGAAAACGGCTGGCGATCGACAAGCTGACGGTGCCGGATCTGAAATCGCTGGGCTTCAAGCTGGTCGGCGGTCGTCTTCTGCCGGTGGATGGCCGTGCCGGCGCGATGTTCATGTATGAGGATGGGACCGGTCAGCGCATCACGGTTCTGGTCGGCCGCAATGCCGACAACCGCAATACGAGCTTCCGTTTTGCCTCTGCCGATAAGCTGGAAACTTTCTACTGGATCGATAACGACCTCGGTTACGCCGTGACCGGCGAGATTTCCCGGGATTTTTTACGCCGCATCGCCGAAGAATGTTACCGACAGTTCCCATCTTGAGCGCCGCCTTGATCTGCATCGCGAATGCCCACCCGACTACGGCGTAACATCGCCCCATAAGCCGCAGCCGCCTTTCCGTCCGCAGATGACAGGCTCTGGAATAATCGGCCTTCGGCCTTATGTTGATGAGATAACAGCAGCGGAAGCCCCAATGTCCGACGCCCATAAAATCCTGAATCCCACCGTATCCTTGCCCGATGGCACCGCCGTTCCGACGCTCGGCGCCGGCACCTGGAACATGGGCGAGAACGCCCGTCATCGCGCAACGGAAATCGACGCGCTGCGCCATGCCATGGACCTTGGCGTGACGCTGATAGATACGGCAGAAATGTACGGCGAAGGCGGCGCGGAAGAATTGGTCGGAGAAGCCATCAAGGGGCGGCGCCACGAAGTTTTCGTCGTGTCAAAAGTTTATCCGCACAATGCCGATCGCGATGGCGTCATCGCCGCCTGCGAGCGCAGTTTGAGACGTATGCGCACCGACCGCATCGATCTATACCTTCTGCATTGGCGGGGCAGTCACCCGCTGGCGGAAACCGTCGACGGTTTCAAGACACTCGTCAAACAGGGCAAGATCGGCAACTGGGGCGTTTCCAACTTCGATACCGCCGACATGAAGGAACTGTTTGCGGTTCCTCATGGCGATCGTTGCGCCGTCAATCAGGTGCTCTACAATATCGGTCGTCGCGGCATAGAGTACGATCTGATGCCCTGGTGCGTGGGCAACGGCATCCCGATCATGGCTTATTCACCGATCGAACAGGGTCGTCTCGCCAATCATCCCGATTTGGTGGAAATCGCCAATACCCATCAGGCCACGCCGGCGCAGGTGGCGCTTGCCTTCGTGCTCCAGCATTTTGGCGTGATCGCCATTCCGAAGGCAGCGAACAAGGCTCATGTGGAGGAGAATGTCAGGGCGCTCGCCTTGCGGCTGCTGGACGACGAATGGCAGAAACTCAACGCCATCTTCCCGGCCCCCAAAAAGGCAACGCCGCTGGAAATGCTATAGCCTGTAGCCCGAACGAAACGGGGCGATCCGAAGACCGCCCCGAGAAAGATTACATGCCCTGCGGGCCGCGGTTCATGGCAGCGATGCCGGTACGGCAGACTTCGATCAGGCCGAGGGGCTTCACCACCGCCACGAACTGGTCGATCTTGGACGACTTGCCGGTGATCTCGAAGATGAAGTGGCCGACGGTTGCATCCACCACCTTTGCCTGGAAAGCATCTGCAAGACGCAGTGCCTCGGCGCGGCTTTCGCCATTGCCCGCCACCTTGATCAGCGCCACTTCGCGCTCGATCGGACGCTCCTGACCAAGCTGGCCGGCGCGCACCGTCAGATCGACAACGCGGAAGACCGGCACGATGCGCTCCAGCTGCGCCTTGATCTGTTCCAGCACCAGCGGCGTACCGTTGGTGACGATGGTAATTCGCGAAAGATGCGACTCGTGTTCCGTCTCCGAAACCGTGAGGCTTTCGATATTGTAGCCGCGGCCGGAAAAAAGGCCGATGACGCGGGCAAGAACACCCGGTTCGTTGCTGACTAGAACCGATAGCGTGTGGCTCTCGACCTTGGCAGTCTCCTGGCTGATGAAATAGGCCGAGCCGGTCGGTTGCTGATGTGCGTTCATGATCTGGGTCCGTTTCCTTGGAGTTCGTCAGGAATGCCGGCTCGTATCAAACGAGCTGGCGGCCCTTTGCATCGATGGCGGTCGCAACGGCGTCGTCCGTCGCGTCTTCCGGCAGCAGCATCTCGTTATGCGCCTTGCCCGACGGGATCATCGGGAAACAATTGGCGAGATTGGCGACACGGCAATCGAAGATGACCGGCGCGTTCACGGCGATCATCTCGGCGATCTTGCCATCCAGCTCCTTGGGATCGTCGCAATACATGCCGACCGCACCGTAAGCTTCCGCCAGCTTGACGAAATCGGGCATGGCTTCCGTGTAGGAATTGGACAGGCGGTTACCGTGCAGCAGCTGCTGCCACTGACGCACCATGCCCATGTACTGGTTGTTCAGGATGAAGATCTTGACCGGCAGGTTATGCTGGATGGCGCAGGACATTTCCTGAATGCACATCTGGATCGACGCATCGCCGGCAATGTCGATGACCAGCGCTTCCGGATGCGCCACCTGCACGCCGAGTGCTGCAGGCAGGCCATAGCCCATCGTGCCGAGGCCGCCCGATGTCATCCAGTGGTTCGGCTCCTCGAAACCGAAAAACTGGGCTGCCCACATCTGGTGCTGGCCAACTTCCGTGGTGATATAGGTGTCGCGGCCCTTGGTGGCTTCAGCCAGACGTTCCAAGGCATATTGCGGCATGATGACGTCGTTGGAATTCTTGTAGGAGAACGACTTCTTCGCCCGCCAGGTCTCGACGGATGCCCACCAGTCGGCGGTCTGAGCCTTTTCAGGCTTCTTCGGCAGCGCGCGCCACAGGCGAACCATGTCTTCCAGGACATGACCGACATCGCCGATAATCGGAATGTCGACGCGGACGTTCTTGTTGATCGATGACGGATCGATATCGATGTGGACCTTGCGCGAATTCGGCGAGAACGCATTCAGGCGACCGGTGATACGGTCGTCGAAACGCGCGCCGATGCAGACCATGACGTCGCAATCGTGCATGGCGAGATTGGCTTCATAGGACCCGTGCATGCCCAACATGCCGAGCCAGTTCTTGCCGGAGGCCGGATATGCGCCCAGACCCATCAATGTCGAGGTGATCGGAAAATTGGTCAGCTCGACCAGTTCGCGCAGCAGTTGCGACGCTTCCGGGCCGGCATTGATGACGCCGCCACCGGTATAGAGAACCGGACGACGCGCCGTCGCCATCAGTTCGACGGCTGCCTGGATCGCATTGAGATCACCATTCACCTTGGGCTTGTAGCTTTTCGAAGCAGTTGCTTCGGATGGTGCCACATAGGTACCGGTGGCGAACTGGATATCCTTCGGGATATCTACAACGACAGGACCCGGGCGACCGCTCTGGGCGATGCGGAACGCTTCGTGGATGATGCCGGCCAGTTCGTCGACATTCTTCACCAGCCAGTTGTGCTTGGTGCAGGGTCGGGTGATACCGACCGTATCGGCTTCCTGAAACGCATCCGAGCCGATCAGCGTCGTCGGCACCTGCCCGGTCAGGCAGACGAGCGGAATGCTGTCCATCAGCGCATCCTGCAGCGGCGTCACCGCATTGGTAGCGCCCGGACCGGAGGTGACGAGCATGACACCGACCTTGCCGGTGGAGCGCGCATAACCTTCAGCCGCATGGCCGGCACCCTGTTCATGACGGACGAGAATGTGCTGGATGTCTTCCTGCTGAAAGATCTCGTCGTAGATCGGAAGCACGGCGCCACCGGGATAACCGAAAATATGCTCGACGCCGTTGTCCTTCAAAGCGCGAAGCACGATTTCGGCGCCTGTCATTCGGTTGCCGTTATCCGCCGTATCCGTCATGTCATATCCTCCTGGGGTCTGGCCTTTTATATCTGCAATGGCCGGGATTGCTGCTGGAGTTTTTCTTGCTTCCAATCCGTTTATTTTAAATGTGCCAACCGGAAACAAGGCATAAAAAAAGGCCCCTTTAGGAGCCTGTCTTTCCGCGCATGGGTGGCTATCGCCGGATGGTTACACCATCCTGCCCATGCGCGTTCCCACCACAATAAGAGCGATCGAAATTTTCATGGTCGCGAGTGTTACCGGCAAACCTGATGTCCGTCAACGCGCAACCGTCGAAAAATCGGCATTCCGCCTGATCCGCAAGTTCAAACAGACCGGTTGCATACGACAACGTATTGAAACGCCTTATTAAGCTGGCCGCGCTAATCTCCCCTAAGATTAAAGGGGCAAGCCCCACAAGTATTAGCTTTCCGATTAAGCCCGATCCAAAGAATAGGGGCCTGGCAGTGCGTAACAATGATTTTCAGCAGGCGATGACCGCGGGCGAGCAGGAAAGGCGCGACGGCGAAAGACCAGGCAATCGACTGCTTGGACGGGTCGTTGCTTGCAACGGCGCCCACGCCACCATTGCCGCAGTTGCTGAAAACGGCGAGACGGGCCTGACGGAACTCTGGTCTGTCGGACGCCTGATCTCGATCAGCGTCGGCACCAATCGGGTCGTCGCGATCTCTTATTCCATGAGCACGGACAAAAGCGAGTGGATCGACGGCGCGGACAACGAGTTCCGTATCGAAGTCGAACTGCTGGGCGAAGTCCGCGTCAGCCCGGACGGTCGCGAGGAATTTTCGCGCGGCATTTCCCGCTACCCTTATCTCGGCGCCATCGCCCACCGCATCCGCGCCGCCGACCTGGTGCGCATCTATGACACCGGGCAAAGCGAAAGCTGCGTGATCGGAAAGCTGACCCAGGATGAAGCGATCGACGCCACGATCCACATCCCTTCGATGCTTTCCAAACACTTCGCCGTTGTCGGATCGACCGGCGTCGGCAAATCGACCGCCGTCTCGCTTCTTCTTCACAAGGCCATCGAAGCCGATCCGAAACTGCGCGTCCTGATCCTCGATCCGCACAACGAATTTGCCGCAGCCTTTCCGGAAAAGGCGGTCGTCATCGATACCGATACGCTCGACCTGCCCTTCTGGCTGATGCGCCTTGAGGAATTCGCGGAAGTCGTTTTCCGCGGCCGCGCGCCGATCGCGGAAGAACTCGATATCCTGCGCGATCTGATACCAGAGGCGAAACGCGCCTTCCGCGGCAGCGAAAATTCGCTGATGCGCCGCACGACCGAAAAGAGCTCCGTTACCGCCGATACGCCGGTACCCTACCGTATGGCCGACCTTCTGGCATTGATCGACGAGCGCATAGGACGTCTTGAAGGCCGCACCGAAAAACCGGTCCTGCGCTCGCTGAAAATGCGCGTCACCTCGGCCATCAACGATCCGCGCTACCACTTCATGTTCTCCAACAACACGATCCAAGATACGATCATGGAGACCATTGCGCATATTTTCCGCATTCCTGGCGAAGACCGGCCGATCTCCGCGTTCCAGCTGGCTGGCATTCCATCGGAAGTGGTCAACTCCGTCGCCTCGATTCTTTGCCGGATGTCGTTTGAACTGGCGTTGTGGAGCAATGGCGCCATCCATATGCTCGTCGTCTGCGAAGAGGCGCACCGTTACGTACCCGCCGACCGCGATCTCGGTTTCGTTCCAACCCGTCAGGCGATTGCCCGTATCGCCAAGGAAGGACGCAAATACGGCGTTTCGCTCGGTGTGATCACCCAGCGTCCGGGCGAACTGGATCAGACCATCCTTTCGCAGTGCTCGACCGTCTTTGCGATGCGCCTTGCCAACGACAGCGACCAGGACATCATTCGATCCGCCATTCCCAATTCGTCGATTTCCACCACGAGCTTCCTGTCGTCCATCGGCAACGGCGAAGCCATCGCATTCGGCGAGGCTATCAGCGTACCGATGCGCATGCGCTTCACGCGGGTGGATAACCGGCATCTGCCAAAGGCGAACGGCGTCAGCGCCGCCCAGCATGCAGATGACGAAACGCCCGACACCGTCGATCTGCGCTCTGTCGTCTCGCGTATGCGCTCGGTATCCGGCCCGGATATCAGCGGTTTCCAACGGAGCGTCAACGCCCAGAGCTACGGCGTATCGCCGGCGAGCGCTTACATGGACGATGCCGACGACGACGGTGCAAGTGACGCCGAGCTTGCTCGATGGGCCGATGAGATGCGGGCCGACGAGGTTCCGCCACTGGCGCCCTACCAACCGCCGGCAAACGAGGGTCTCGAACCCTACCGCCCGGACATGCTGCCTCGCTCTCCGCGCGAGCAGGAACAAACGAGGCCGTCACGATTTGCAGAGATCCGCCGCGAAGGCGGTTCCGACTTCGGTTCGCTTGGCCGCAGTGATGCTGCACGCCCGGCTTTCGGTCGCACGGAGGGCGGCAATTCCCTGCGCGAAAGCCTGCTGAGAAAGCCGCTCACCAGCCTTTACGACAAGGACTGAGGAGCGCCAGTCAGCCGGTCGGACCGTTCGGTCCCGGCCAGCGTTCCCAGCTGTCGTCCATCTGATTGCGAAACCAGGTCATCTGGCGTTTGGCATATTGCCGCGTGAGAGCCGAACCGCGTTCGACTACCATGGCACGGCTCATCCGCCCCGCCAGCATTTCGGCAATCTCGTTGACGCCGATCGCCTTCATGACCGGCAGATCCGGCGCAGGATCGAGCGCCATCAGCGCCTGCACCTCTTCGATCGCACTCGTCTCCAGCATGATGCCGAAACGACGGTTGATACGATCGTGAAGAACAGCCCGATCCGGCAGCACCACAATCTTTTTCGCCCGTGCGGGATCGACGATCACCGGCCCCCGTGCCTCCTGAAAATGCGAGATCGAGCGACCGGTGTGAATATGGGTTTCCAGTGCCCGCAGGATTCTTTGCCCGTCCCTCACCTGCAACCGGCCGGCGGTTTCAGGGTCGAGCGCAGCAAGTTCGGCATGAAGGACTTCCGGCCCGTCTTCAGCCAGGCGTGCGCGAAGCGATTCGCGTAATTCGACTGGAATGACCGGCATGTCGGACAACCCACCCGTCAACGCCTTGAAATAAAGACCGGTGCCGCCGACCAGAACAGGCAGCCGGCGCTGCGCCTTCAAATCCTGAAGCAACCGCATGACGTCACGCAGCCATTCTCCCGTCGAATAGGGCGTTGCGGCAGGCACATGGCCGTAAAGCAGATGCGGAATCTCTTCCATTTCATCTATCGAAGGTCGCGCTGTCAGCACACGAAGCGTGTCGTAAACCTGCATGCTGTCGGCATTGATCACCACGCCGCCGTGACGTTTGGCAAGCGCAACCGCCAGCGCCGACTTGCCGCTGGCAGTCGGCCCGGTTATCAGGATCGCATCGAAATCGTCCATAAGGTCGCTCATCATGGCTTTCGTTGCCACGCTCATTGCCCATCCGTCAAATCCCGTTCTGACCGCAGGGCTGGGTGAACAGGCCGCCGAAGCCGCGAATGCGTCTGGCCTCTACTGGCTTGCGGACGGAATAGCCTGCGACTTGGCGCTGCGCGATGGCACCGATCTCGCCGAAACAGAAGCGGCAATCAGGAACGTCATTGCCGACAAACCGATCGATCTCGTGATCCAGAACGCTGAAACGCGCCGCAAGAAGCTGCTGCTTGCCGATATGGATTCGACCATGATCGGTCAGGAATGTATCGATGAACTGGCGGCCGAAGTTGGCTTGAAAGACAAGGTTGCCGTCATCACCGCCCGCGCCATGAACGGCGAGATCGAATTCGAGCCGGCCCTTCGTGAGCGTGTTGCGCTTCTGAAAGGCCTGCCCATCACCGTCGTGGACGAAGTCATTGCCAAGCGTATCACGCTTACTTCGGGTGGACCGCAACTGATCGCCACGATGAAGGCGAAAGGCTTTTATACCGCTCTCGTCTCCGGTGGCTTTACCGTTTTCACCAGCCGGATCGGCGCCACCCTCGGCTTTGACGAAAATCGTGCCAACATCCTTCTCGAACAAGACGGCGTGCTGACCGGCGAAGTGGCCGAACCTATTCTCGGCAAACAGGCCAAGATCGACGCACTGCTGGATCTCGCCGGAAAACTGGAAATTTCGGCGGAAGAGGCAATGGCCGTCGGCGATGGCGCCAATGACCTTGGCATGCTCGGCGTTGCCGGCTCCGGCGTTGCGCTGCATGCCAAGCCGACCGTTGCGGCCCAGGCAAAGATGCGCATCGACCATGGCGACCTGACCGCACTTCTTTACATTCAGGGCTATCGCAAGACCGATTTTGCACCGGTAGACTGACAGTCTGCAGAGCCTGGGAGGCGAACGTGATCATACTGGAGACCGAACGCCTCATCCTCCGCAACTGGCGGTCATCCGATCGAGATCTGTTTCGTGAGATCAATGCCGATCCGAAGGTGATGGAGTTTTTTCCGTTTCGCCGTTCCTACGAGGAATCGGATGCGGTGCTGGAAAAACTCAACGGCATGATCACCGAAACCGGTCTGGGCTTTTACGCGCTGACCCTCAAGGAAACCGGTGAGCCGATGGGTTTCAGCGGCCTTTCGCTCACCAACCTGCCCGGCATTTTTCCCGAAGGCATGGTCGAGATCGGGTGGCGCCTTGCCACGCGTTTCTGGGGCAACGGATACGTCACGGAATCGGCGCTCGCCCTGCTGGACGAGGCGCTGGTGAAACGCGGCATGAAGGCTGTCGTCTCCTTCGCCGTTGCCGAAAACCATCGCTCCACAGCGGTGATGGAACGTATCGGCATGCAGCGCCAGCCCTGGCTCGATTTCGAACACCCGCGCGTGCCGGACAGCCATCCGCATCTGAAAAACCATGTGGTTTATGCGGCGGCAGCCGAGGTGTGGAAACGCCCTCAAGGCGTTTCAAACTGACGCTGCCCACCGTGATCATTCTGTCGCGGATAGATGAGAAAAATCTCACCTAGCTTTTCTTTCCGGCGATAAACGAGCGGAAGGTGAACGCCGCCCAAATCGGTACCGTCAAAGAAAACAAACCGGCGTTGACCGGAAATCGGAATTATTGGCCGCCCCGACGCGAAGGAGCAGCCCTCTTTGCAATCAATCACCAATTTATCGGAAAGGTGACGTCCGTCCGATCTTTTGGACACAAGAATGTCGATTTTCACCGGCGCGCCCGCAATCAGGGAGCAGGTTTTTCCGAACATACAGGAAGCAGTACCGGTGACCGGTTCACCGCTTTCGAAAACGACTGCATATCGAAGGGCGAATACGTCAGCGCTGCCATTCTCCGATAAACTTTCACGCGGCAAAAACACTGTTCCAGCCGCCACGAGGCACGCGAACAAACGATGCGCGTGCCTCCCTCCTCCACGGGATAAAATCGCCAAACGACCGGCGAAACGGAGCATCCGTTATTCCAGTGGCACAGCGACGATGCGCAGTTCGCCATTGGCGCCGGACACCATCATATGCGCGAAACGGCGTCCTTCGTTTTTCAGCGATTGCACCCGCTTGGTCACGTCTTCCGGGCTTTTTACCGCATCCTGACCGACTTCGACAATCACCTCGCCGGCCTTCAGGCCTTTTTCCGAGGCTGCCGTGTTCGGCTCGACGGCGGTGATCACCACACCATTCACGGCAGCGCCGATGCCGAAACTCTTTCGCTGGTCCTCACCGAGCGACGAAAGCGCAAGGCCGAGGCTGCTGGGTGCGATCTTGTCGACATCGGCCGGCGGCTTCACGTCGGGCGCCTGATTTTCAGCCGTATCATTGTCCGGCTCCATATCCTCGCCCTCGCCTTCGGGCAGAACCGGTTGGCCGGCGTCTTCCTGCGCCTCGGCGGTGTCTTCCAGCTGGCCGAGCGTCACCTTGACCGTCTGTTCCTTGCCGTCACGCATGACGAGAACATCGACTTCCTTGCCGACCGGGCTTTCTGCCACAGCCAGCGGCAGGTCACGCATTTCCTTCACCGGCTTGCCGTCGAAGGTCAGGATGACATCACCAGCGCGGATCGTGCCGTTGTCGACCGGTCCACCCTTGATGACACCGGAGACCAGTGCACCTTGCGCGCTCTTCAGGCCAAGGCTTGCGGAAACGTCATCCGTTACCGGCTGGATACGCACGCCCAGCCAGCCGCGGCGGGTCTCTCCGAACTCGATCAGCTGTTTGACGATATTTTCGGCAAGCTCCGTCGGAACGGCAAAACCGATGCCGATGGAGCCGCCGCTCGGCGAGATAATGGCCGTGTTGATGCCGATCACCTCACCCTTGGTGTTGAAAAGCGGCCCGCCGGAATTTCCCTTGTTGATAGAGGCATCCGTCTGGATGAAATTGTCGTAGGGGCCGGCGTTGATATTGCGGCCGCGCGCCGAAATGATGCCCAGCGTCACCGACCCGCCAAGGCCGAACGGGTTGCCGATCGCCATCACCCAGTCGCCGATCCGCATTTTGCGGGAATCGCCAAACCGTACGGCCTTCAGCGGCACCTTCGGCTCGACCTTGAGAACCGAGAGATCGGTTTTCGTATCGGTTCCGATCAGCTTGGCCTTCAGCTTGTCACCGTTCGGAAACACCACTTCGATGTCATCGGCGCCTTCGATGACATGGTTGTTGGTCACCACAAAACCGGCGGGATCGATGACGAAACCGGAACCGAGCGAATTGACCTTGCGGTTGCCCTGCTCCTTGCCTTCACCATCGAAGAAATCGTTGAAAAATTCCTGGAAAGGCGAACCTTCCGGCGCAACGGGCTTTTGCGGCCCGTCGCCTTCGTTCTTCACGCTCTGCGACGTCGAAATGTTGACGACGGCATCGAGAAGACCTTCAGCAAGATCTGCCACCGAAGCCGGCCCGGCTGCCGGCGGTGGAGCAAGCGGTGAATTGGCCTGTGCTGCCGGGGATTGTGCCCAGGCGGCGGACGGCGTGGCCACCGCGCCCGAAAGCATGACGAACGCGGCACCTGCCGCTGCGGATCGTTTCAAGGACGATCGAAAGAAACGAGCCATCTATATCCTCGCTGAGAACCCGACTTATCTGGAACAGAACCATAAGGCGGAATGAAGACCGGGGAAATTACCTTTTCGTGAGATAGTGTCCTCCATCCCCACGAACAGTGTTCGCATACGAAAGGGGCGGCCCGAAAGCCGCCCCTTGAAGTCATCTGCCTGGCATCAGTTGGCTGCAGGTGCCGTGGTCTGGCCGCCAGCCGCCGGTGTTGCTCCCTGTGCCCGGATGCCGTTCGGATTGGCAAAGAACCGGAAGAATTCCGAATCGGGCGACAGGACCATCGTCGTGCCGGTACCGCTGAGCGCGGAATTATAGGCGCGCATCGAGCGGTAGAACTCGAAAAAGTCCTGATCGCGCGAGAACGCTTCGCCAAAGATGCGGTTACGCTCGGCGTCACCTTCACCTCGTGCAATTTCCGAATCGCGCTGCGCTTCCGAAACAAGTTCGACAACCTGACGATCGGCCACGGCGCGACGCGCCTGTGCTTCCTCGTTACCGCGTGCGCGGATGAGTTCGGCCTCGGCCAGACGCTCGGAAGCCATGCGCTTGAAGGTTTCCTCCGACAGATCCGGGGTCAGATCCGTACGGCGAATGCGGACATCCTCAATCTTCAGGCCGAGACTTTCGGCTGCAACGTGCAGGTCACGATGGACCTCCCCCATCATCGATACGCGTTCTTCGGAAAGAGCGGCTTCGAAACCACGCAGACCGTAGACGCGACGCAGGCCGGAATCGAGACGAGTCCTCAGACGGGATTCCGCGGATACGCGATCACCCGAAACCGCTTCACGAAAACGTCTCGCGTCGGCGATCTTGTATACAACGAATGCGTCCACATCGTAGAACTTGCCGTCGTTGACCTGCAGCCGGATATTATCCAGATCCAGGCGCAAGGCACGCTTTTCGATATACTGGACGGTGTCGAAGCCGAACGGCAGCTTCATGTAGAGGCCAGACTCGTTTTTGACGGACTGGATTTCACCGAAGCGTACAACGACTGCCTGCTCGCGTTCGCTGACGACGAAAAGCGACGAATAGGCAACGAAGAGCAGAACGCCAAGCGCGATCAGGAAAATGGGCAACTTGTTCGAAACCATCAGTTTGCCCCCTGCTGCGTTGCTGCCGCTGCACCAGCCGGCTGCCTCATGAGTTCGTTGATCGGCAGATAGGGAACAACGCCCTTGCCATCTTCGATAATTACCTTGTTGCTGTTTTTCAGAACGCCTTCCATGGTTTCAAGGAAGAGACGCTGACGCGTCACGTCAGGCGCGTTCTTGTACTGGTCGTAGATCGAGACGAAACGCTGTGCTTCACCCTGCGCCTCGTTGACGACACGCTCACGGTAGGCGGTAGACTCTTCGCGAATCTGTGCCGACTGACCACGGGCGCCACCAAGCTTCTGGTTGGCGTAGCGGTTTGCCTCTTCCTTCACCTGAGCCGCGGCCTGGGTTGCTTTCTGAACTTCTTCGAAAGCGCCGGCGACTTCAGGAGGCGGCGAAGCGCCTTCGATGGAAACAGCGGTGATGGCGATGCCGGAACCGTAACGGTCCATCGTGCCCTGAATGATATCGCGTACCTGCGAAGAGATTGCCTCGCGGCCCGCACGGAAAATATCCTGCGCCGGACGTCGGCCAACGACTTCGCGCATCGCGCTATCGCCCACCTGCTGCAGCGTTGTGCTCGGTGTCTCGACGTTGAACAGGTAAGCCTTCGGGTCAGTCACGACGTAAAGGATCGAATACTGGACGTTGACGATGTTCTGGTCGCCGGTCAGCATACGTCCGGTGTTCGTGCCGGATCCGCTGCCGGAACCGATCTTCTGCTGCTGCTCGGTTACCTTGACGATCTCGACAGTCTCGAACGGCCACAGAAGGAAATGAAGGCCCGGAGCGGAAACCTCGTCCTTCGGCTTGCCGAAACGCAATTCGACGCCGCGTTCATCGGGCTGTACGGTGTAAATGGACTGGAATGCCGCGAATGCGACGACGACCAGCGCAAGAATTGCAAAAATCCCGCCATTGAAACCGCCGGGCATGACGCCGCGCAGACGATCCTGGCTGCGCCGGATCAGATCTTCAAGATCGGGCGGGCCACCATTGCCGCCATTTCCACCGCCGCCACCGCCGCGCGGTTTGTTCGGTCCCTGCCCCCAAGGACCGCCTTGGTTATTTCCGTTATTATTATTTCCGCCGCCGCCCCCCCAGGGGCCGCCGCCATTCTGATTGCTCCAGGGCATCAAAACCTCTTTGTTGGTATACTCCCATGCCGGTGGCGCGCGAATTCCCCCGCACATTTCCCGATCTAGCCCGTTATAGGGTTCGCAACACGTGGTTTCAACGCGCGCTCAATAACTTCCCGGTGTTCAGGGGTGCTTTCGCAAGGCTTTGACGCGATTTCGGAAACGAAACCTTTCGAAACGCAATTTACCTGCGGCGATAGGTCACGAAACGGGTGGCGTAGTTATCCTTTTCGCCTGCGGGAACGAACAGTTCCTCACCCTTCTCGAATACAGCCGGATCGATGGCGGGAAAAAACGTGTCGCCATCGGCGATTTCCGCTTCGACATGGGTAACGTACAGGATATCGGCAAGCGCGATGGCCTGACTGTAGATCTGGCCGCCACCGATAATGGCGATCTCATCCGCTCCGCTCTGGTCAGCCAGATGTGCGGCGCGCTCCAGCCCCTGCGCCAAAGAGGACACGGTTTCCGCGCCCGCAGCTTCCAGTGCCGCATTGCGGGTCACCACGATATGCGGCCGACCGGGCAAGGTCCTGCCCCCGAAACTATCGAGCGTCTTGCGCCCCATGACCATCGGCTTGCCCATGGTCATGGCCTTGAAACGCTTGAGGTCGGTCGAAAGCTTCCACGGCATGTCGCCATTCCGGCCAATGACACCGTTCTGCGCAACCGCAACGAAGATGGCGACCGGATGCTTCTTCACACCGCCACCTGCGCCTTGATATGCGCATCCGCCTCATAATTTTCGAGCGAGAAATCCTCGAACCTGAAGCCGAAAATATCCTTGACGTCAGGATTGATGCGCATCGTCGGCAGCGCCTTCGGGCTGCGGGTCATCTGCAGCTCGGCCTGTTCGAAATGGTTGGAGTAGATATGCGCATCACCCAGCGTGTGGATAAACTCGCCGGGCTCGAGCCCGACGACCTGCGCGACCATCAGCGTCAGCAGCGCGTAAGATGCGATATTGAATGGAATTCCCAGGAAAATGTCGGCCGAACGCTGATAGAGCTGGCAGGAGAGCTTGCCGTCCGAAACGTAGAACTGGAACAGGCAATGGCAGGGCGGCAGGGCCATCTCGTCCACCAGCGCCGGATTCCAGGCGGAAACGATATGACGGCGGGAATTCGGATTGGTTTTCAGGCCTTCGATGAGATTCGTAATCTGGTCGACATGACCGCCATCCGGCTTCGGCCAGGAGCGCCACTGATACCCGTAAACCGGGCCGAGATCGCCGTTCTCGTCGGCCCACTCGTCCCAGATGCGGACGCCGTTTTCCTTCAGATAAGCGATATTGGTATCGCCCTGCAGGAACCACAGAAGCTCGTGGATGATCGACTTCAGGTGGAGTTTCTTGGTGGTCAGAACCGGAAAACCTTCGGAAAGGTCGAAACGCATCTGGTAACCGAAGACCGAGCGCGTGCCGGTGCCGGTGCGATCACCACGGTCGCTACCGGTTTCCATCACGTGACGTAGGAGGTCGAGATATTGCTTCATGGGTCGTACCGCCGATTCCTGAATTTCAGACTTACATAATAGCATGCCCGCCGCACACCAATCACCTCCCGGTGACCGGCAGCCGCTTTTCCCGGCTTTTCACGATCATCACAGCAAGATGACAAGACCTCTTTTCAACGGCCTCGCGAACCCCTATATCAGCGGTGCCGGACTTCGGTCCGGATATGGCGATAAATGGTCGGTGTAATAAACCTATTGGACCCGGGGGCGGTACCCGGCGCCTCCACCAAAAACCGGTCGGTCGAAACGACCGGCTTTTGATGGGGGCGAAATAGGATCGACAAGGGCGTAAAGATCGTACTTTTGCTCGGCATGATACCGCCGTTATCGGGTCACAAGTGTAGTTGCAAACGACAACAACGCTAAGGAATACGCTCTCGCTGCCTAATGGCGGTGCGGGAATTCCGCTCTAAGTCCTTACGGTTAGCCCCGTAAGGCGGGGTTCGGAGGTACCTGGCAACAGAAACCTCCACCTTCTCCTCACCCCTGAAATTTTGTAGAATGCTCGGAATCGAACGTGGACGGGGGCTTTTCCCTAACCGTACCCTGCCCTATAACGGGCGAACGAAACCGATCAAGAAAAGACGACAACAATGGAAGACAGGCCGATGGGGCAGGATCATATCCGCTACGATATTCTGGCGCAGGACGCTCTGCGCGGCGTCATCCGCAAGGTTCTGTCAGAGGTCGCCACGACAGGCCGGCTTCCCGGTGAGCACCATTTCTTCATCACCTTTCTGACCGGCGCTCCGGGCGTGCGCATTTCGCAGCACCTCAAGCAGAAATATGCCGAGCAGATGACCATCGTCGTCCAGCACCAGTTCTGGGACCTAAAGGTCAACGACACACAGTTCGAGATCGGGCTTTCCTTCTCGGACACGCCGGAACGCCTTGTCATTCCGTTTAACGCCATTCGCGGTTTCTACGATCCGTCCGTGAATTTCGAACTGGAATTCGAAGTGCCGATGGCCGACGAAGACGACAGCGACAATTCGGCGGAAATCACCGCATATCCGGTCGATGCCGTCGCCAAGCCGGCGGTTGAAGGCGATACGGAAGAAAAAACCGACGAGCCCAAAAAAGAAGGCTCTGTTGTCTCGCTGGATTCGTTCCGCAAGAAGCACTGAAGCAGGCAGGCATTCAAGCCTACCCGGAGAGCACGCATATGGCCGACATCGTCAACCTGCGTCAGTTCCGCAAGAACAAGGCCCGGTCGGAAAAAGAAAGCCAGGCGGATCAGAACCGCCTGACTTTTGGCCGCACGAAATCTGAAAAGACGCTGACCAAGGCGTTGAACGAAAAGGCCGAGCGCGCACTCGACCAGCGGAAACTCGACAAGCCCGAAGACGACGCCTGACGCTACCTTATCTTACAGCAGAAACATGCCGATACGATCAGTCTCGTGTGCGAGTAAGATGCCATGATCCGCAAACATTCAGCGACACTGCACGGACACCGCACCAGTTTCACGTTGGAAGACGAGTTCTGGAGCGAACTGAAGTCCATTGCCTCGGAACGGCAAAAAAGCATTGCGGGCCTGATCGCCGAAATCGATGACGGGCGCGACGCCGAGAGCAATCTCTCTTCGGCGCTTCGGGTGCATGTGCTGCGCTACCTCAAGGGCGAACTGGCCTGATGCCACCGCTTATTGGCGTCAGTTACTGCTGGACGCCCGGCAAGCCCCGAAAATCCTGATTGTTGAAATCGAGCGACGGTGTGCCGGTGGATCCATCCGCCGGTGGCAAGGTCAGGCGCGGTTCGGCTGCCTCGCGACGGCGGCGCTCTTCGGCCGCCTTCTCTTCCGCAAGACGCCGTTGCTCCTGCTCGGCGGCAACACGAGCCTGTTCCTCCAGACGCGCTTTTTCTTCGGCCTCTGCCTTTTCTCGCGCGATGCGACGATCATTTTCACGAGAAGTGTAGAGAGCGGCCTCGCGGCGCAGGCGCTGTTTTTCAAGCACGCTTGCCTGCAGGGTTTCGACGCGGCGGCGCTCCTTTTCAAAGGCGCGCATGGAGAGGAAATTGCTCATATCGGCAATATCGATCGTTTCCACCGGTTCTGCGATATCTCCGGAATAAATGAGCCTCAACGCGGCATCGCCACCTGCAAGCGTTTCTTCACCCGCATCGAATGCGAGTGCAATTTCGCCCGCGAGCGTGCCTTGCGCCAAATTCAGTCGCAGCGCGCCATCAAGCTTTGCGGCGCCGTCGGCTGCGGTAATATTCTGGGCACGCGCTTCGCCGTCGGTCATGGTAAAGGGAATGGATACATCGCCGATACGGGCCCGACCGGCATGCACGAGACCCGCCAAGAGCGGCTTTACCTTCGCCGGGGTTACGTCCCCCTTGATGCCGTCAGCCTTCGCGAGCAGCGGCGGCAGGAGGCCAGGATTAAGGCCGCCGACCGTGACGTCGGACAGACGAACCTGCCCCGACCCGCTGGCCGAACCCAACAGATCGGCAACGCTTTTGGCCGTTGCTTCGGCAACCAGATCGAAACCGATGCCGCCCGTCGCAACCGGCGCGCCTTCGCCCGTCCGCCAGACCAATGGCGCCAGGTCGGCACCACTTACCGACAGACGTGTCTGGAATATGCCGACGCCCTGCCCGTTCGACATCATCAGGCGACCGTCGAGCTTGCCGCCGCTCCACTTGCCGGCGAGATTTTCGACGGTGAGATTTCCGCCGCGATGAGCGATGCGGCCGGAAAAATCCGTGACAGGCGCGGTAAAATCGGTGCGCAAGGTTTTGGCGGCGACATCGAGCGTGACATCGGCACCGCCAAAGATCGGCAACGCGAAATCCTTGGTGGTCAGCGCACCGGTTTCAGCATCGGTAAGCGGGCCATAGATCGTCTCGCCGAGCCAGGCGAGATCGAGCGTGTTGATGGCCAGACTGCCGGATGCGGCCAGCGCCGGCGTGCTGCGGTCCAATCGGAGTTCTCCCCGAACCGCATTGCCTGACAGTGTCCCTTCGAGGTCGGTCACGGAAACCGCTTCGGGGGTCGAGGTCACATCGGCCGACATCTTGACCGGCAGGCCTGCACCAAACTGTGGCAGGCCGATGCCTGTCATCAGGAGGTAGGGTTCGAGATCCGGGCTTTCCGCGGAAATCCGCATTCGACCTTCACCGAAGGCATTTCCCGACAGGTTCAATTCCCCGTCTGCGAAAAGCATGGTTTTGCCGGCAGCATAATTCAGGTTGATCTTTACCGGCTTATCGCCACTGCCCAGCGCAGCCAGCGTCAGGCGGCCATCCCGCTCGACATCGAAAGGCAACGGATCGAGACCGGCTTGACCGAACAGGGTGGCGGCAACCGGGTTATCCAAGGTCGCCTTCACATCGAAATCGTCATTGCCCGTAAGCTCAAACAGATTCGGCAAACGGATTTCGGCCGCCACACGGCTGCCGTTACTCATGCCCGTGAGATTGGCGCCAATGCCGTTGAAATCGCCACCAACCGTGACATCCGCCTTGAGGTCGGTCTGGGCATACCAGGTGGCGCTGTCGGCCAACCGGCCAAGACCCGGATTGCGTGGCAGCTGGTCTCTCAACATCGCAAACAACGCCGAAGGATCGGCGGATTTCAAGGAGACGGTACCGCCCCCGGTATAGGCGAGCAACGAACCTTCAAGCTTGCCGCTGGCCATAATTTCGGCCCCTGCGAGATCGCCGACCGTGAGCTTTTCCAGAGACAAAGCGCCATCGGCGAATGAGAAGGCCGTATCCACCTTGTTGGCGGCCACGCCGAAAGCGTTGAAGCGGTCGGCTCGCAGGGTGCCGGAAAGCTTGTGATCGAGCACATCGCGACCGGCATCGTCACCGGTCATCAGCGAGCCGAGCGCCCGCATGGCGTCGATATCGATTTCATTGCCGGCGAGATCGACCGTCAGGCTGGGCGTCTGGTTTGGGATCGACTGCCGTTCGATATTGCCGGTCAACGTGGCATTGCCGATAGCAAGTTCGAGATCCTTGAAGCGCTGGCGTTCGGTGGTGAGATCGACATTCGCGGAGAAGCCGGCCGAACTCAGGCGGCGAATGGCCGGATCGACCTTGCCGGAAAGCCAATCGGCCAACCCGGACGGCTGGTTGGAGGCAAGCAGCATGTTTCCGGCAAACGCTGCCTTTCCAGCTAGTTGGAGGCTACCCTTGGCCTCTACGCGGGTGCGGCCCGGCAGCGTGGCTACGGCATTGTCCACCGCCCAACCCTGACCGGCGGGGCGCAGGTCGAGACGGATGTCGCGCAATGTCGTGTCGTTGAGGACTATGGCCGGAAGGCGCAGGCTGGCCTTGCCCGGAACCTGCGGAATAGGGATCGCTGCTGCCATGCGGATAAGGGCATTAAGACGGCGTTGCGCCGAGACGGCGGGATTGCGTGATGTCTTGCCGCCGGCCTCATCCTGGGTCAGGCGGTTAACGTCGATCTGCTGGCCGTCGCCGGTCAGCAGAAATTCCGGATTTTCGCCGGTATCGAGCGTCGCCTCGCCGGTCGTGACATATGGATTGTCGGCGGCGCCGAGCTCCAGGCGATACTCAGGAATGCGGATACGATCATTGGTAAGTTCGAAACGGCCGCGCACGCGCGGGCCCGGCGGCGGCGGCACAACCGGCTCTTCCTCGGTTTCCTCGGCCAGCGTCACCAGATTGAAGGCGCCCTGATACCCCGCCCGGCCGTCCTTGACCGCAAGCGCACCATCCAGCTGCAATTCGATCGGCTGAAGATCGGGCCAGAGACGCAGGCGCAAGGGAACGCTACCGGTGGCGGCATCCGGTTCGCCGCTTGAAAAATTGAAACGGGCGTCGTAACCATCGAGATTGGCCGTGCCATCCGCCCGCCATGGCCCCGCAAGCGAGGCGGCCGCCATATCGGCGTTGAATTCCGTCAGCCGACGCGTGCGCCCGGTCTGTTCGTCGATGAACTCGATCTCGGCATCGGTAATGTGAACGTCTTCCAGGACGACATTTCGGGCCGGGATGACAGGGCGGCTACCGCGCGTCCAATCGAGCGTTCCATCCGGCAATACACGGATGCGCGCCTTGGGACGAACGACCCGCATGTCGAAGATACGCGCCTCGCCGGACATGAAAGGCGCAAGCTCCATATCCATCGAAAACTCCGCGGCCTGAACCTGCGGTGTGCCATCGGTATCGCGTCCGATGCGCACGTCGTGCATGGTGACCGAGGGAAACGGCAGAATACGGGCATCGACATTGCCGTGGACGGTGACCTTCTTGCCGAGGATGCGGCTTGCCTGGTTTTCGAACTCGGTACGGAAACTCGACCAGTCGAGGAAGAACGGCGCAAACAGGGCCGTGAACAAAGCCACGACCACAAGGCCACCGAGGAAGAGCATGATCCGTCCGAGCACTGCCTGTCGTCTCCCCTTTTCCGCCGCTTTCCCTTAATCCGCCGAGTGCCAGATTTTTCCCGGATTGAAGATATTATCCGGGTCGAGGCTTCTCTTGACCGCCTGCATGAGACCAAGAGCCGGGCCGATCTCTTCCGCAAGCAGGCTCACCTTGCCCTGGCCGACACCGTGCTCGCCGGTGCAGGTGCCATCCATGGCAAGAGCGCGCTGGCCCAGACGATGGGTGAAGGCTTCCACCCTGGCAACCGATTGTGGGTCCTTGTCGTCGAACATTACCAGCACATGGAAATTCCCGTCACCGGCATGGCCGACGATCGGCGCGAGAAGTCCCGCTTCCGCAATATCGGCCTGCGTCGCGGCAACACATTCGGCAAGGCGCGCGATCGGCACGCAGACGTCGGTAGAAAAACCGCTGAGCGTGGGATCGAGCGCGCGGCCGGCCCAATAGGCATTGTGGCGGGCCTTCCAGAGCTTGGCGCGTTCTTCTGCATTGGCGGTCCAGACGAACTCGTCGCCGCCGAATTCCGCAGCGATTTCGGCAAACTGCGCAGATTGCAGAGCGACAGTTTCCTCCGTGCCGTGGAATTCGAGAAAGAGGGTCGGTTTTTCAGGGTAGCTGAGATCAGAATAAGCGTTGCAGGCACGAATCTGCATGGCATCGAGCAATTCGATACGCGCGACAGGAATGCCCATCTGGATCGTCATGATGACGGCATTACAGGCGGCTTCGACCGTCTCGAATGCGCAGACGCCGCCACCGATCTTTTCCGGAATGCCCTGCAGGCGCAAGGTGATCGAAGTGATGATGCCGAGCGTTCCTTCCGAGCCGACGTAAAGCCGCGTCAGATCGTAACCGGCAGAGGATTTTCTGGCACGGGTACCGACATGGATTTCTTCGCCGTCTGCGGTGACGACGGTCAGCGCCAGAACGTTATCCTTCATAGTACCGTAGCGCACCGCATTGGTGCCGGAAGCGCGCGTTGCCGTCATGCCGCCGATAGAGGCATTTGCGCCGGGATCGATCGGGAAAAACAGACCGGTATCGCGCAGGTGGACATTCAGTTCCTCGCGGGTGATGCCGGGTTCGACCGTGACGTCGAGATCTTCCGGCGACACACGCAGCACCTTGTTCATACGGCTGAAATCAATGGAAATGCCGCCGTGTGTGGCGTTCACCTGGCCTTCCAGCGACGAACCGGTACCGAAGGCGATGACCGGAACCTTGTGGGCGGCGCAGGTTTTCACCACCTGTTTCACGTCCTCGCCGGTCTCGGCAAATACCACGCCATCCGGCAATTGCGCCGGCAGATAGGTGGTGGTGTGGGCATGCTGTTCGCGAAAGGACTGGCCGGTCTGAAAGCGCTCGCCGAAGGTTTCCTTCAGGATCTGAAGCACACGGGCGATGCCCTCTTCGTTGCGTTTGCCCTGCCGAACGTCCTTGATAGCCATGCTCTGGTTTCCCCATTCATCCGGGCCCGGATCGCCCTCACCCTTGTGGTATGGGAGCGGTTCGGCTTTGTCCAGTTTAACGGAACGGACTTATCCCCGTTCGAAGCCTCGGCTGGACCTCGCCGGAAGGCTTTCCGGCATGTCCGCCTGGGAAAGGCTCCGGCACAAATCCGCGAGTGGCGCGTCTGCGGCGGGCAGGACCGGCTGGCGGTAACGAAGAAGCGTCACCTCGGTGCAACAGGCGTCATCGTGAAATACCGCCAATCACCAATATGCGGCTGGACCCTCCGGTCATTTGTTGTATTGAGGGACCCTCAAGAAGAAATTTGACCGAGGTCGCAATGACATCGAACATGTCCGATACGCCTGCCAATCCCGTAAATGCCGCCAGCAATGGCGAACTCGAAGAACAGGCGCTGCATTTCCACAAATTCCCCCGCCCCGGCAAGCTTGAGGTCACCGCGACCAAGCCGCTCGGTAACCAGCGCGACCTCGCACTCGCCTACTCGCCGGGCGTTGCCGCTCCCTGTCTCGCAATCCGCGACAATCCGGAAACCGCTGCCGATTACACGGCGCGCGCCAACCTCGTCGCCGTAATCTCCAACGGCACCGCCGTTCTGGGCCTTGGCAATATCGGTCCGCTGGCCTCCAAGCCGGTCATGGAAGGCAAGGCCGTCCTCTTCAAGAAATTCGCCGGCATCGACGTTTTCGATATCGAAATCGATGCGCCCAAGGTCGAGGAAATGGTCTCGACCATCGCGGCTCTCGAGCCGACCTTCGGCGGCATTAACCTTGAGGACATCAAGGCCCCGGAATGTTTCGAGGTCGAGCGCCAGCTGCGCGACAAGATGAACATCCCGGTCTTCCACGACGACCAGCACGGCACCGCCATCATCGTCGCCGCCGGCATTCTGAACGGCCTCGAACTGGCCGGCAAGAACATCGCCGACGTAAAGATCGTTGCATCGGGCGCCGGTGCGGCAGCGCTTGCCTGCCTCAACCTGCTCGTGTCGCTTGGCGCGAAAAAGGAAAACATCTGGGTCCACGATATCGAAGGTCTGGTCTATGAAGGCCGCACCGAGCTGATGGACGAGTGGAAAGCCGTCTACGCCCAGAAGAGCGACAACCGCGTTCTGGCCGACAATATCGCAGGCGCAGACGTCTTCCTCGGCCTGTCCGCTGCTGGCGTATTGAAGCCGGAATTGCTGGCCCAGATGGCAGAAAAGCCGCTGATCATGGCGCTTGCCAACCCTACCCCGGAAATCATGCCGGAACTTGCTCGCGCTGCCCGCCCGGACGCGATGATCTGCACCGGACGCTCGGATTTCCCCAACCAGGTCAACAACGTCCTCTGCTTCCCTTACATCTTCCGCGGCGCGCTCGATTGCGGCGCAACCACGATCAATGAAGAAATGAAGATGGCGGCGGTCAAGGCGATCGCAGCCCTTGCCCGCGAAGAAGTCTCGGACGTTGTTGCCCGCGCCTATTCCGGCGAGACGCCGATTTTCGGCCCCAACTATCTGATCCCCTCGCCGTTCGATCCGCGCCTCATCCTGCGCATCGCACCGGCCGTTGCCAAGGTTGCCGAGGAAACCGGTGTCGCCACGCGTCCGATCCAGGATTACGACGCCTATCTCGACCAGTTGAACCGTTTCGTCTGGCGCTCCGGTTTCGTCATGAAGCCAATGTTTGCCACCGCCAAGGCGGCAGACAAGAAACGCGTCATCTTTGCGGAAGGCGAAAACGAACGCGTTCTGCGCGCCGTTCAGGTTCTACTCGACGAAAAGATTGCCGAGCCGACACTCATCGGTCGTCCTTCGGTCATCGAGGCACGTCTCAAGCGTTTTGGCATCCGCCTGCGCCCGAACGAGGATTTCGCTGTCGTCAACCCGGAAGACGATCCGCGTTACCGCGAATATGTCGACGACTATTTTGCGCTCGTCGGTCGCGCCGGCATCAACCCGGATGCCGCCCGTACGCTGGTGCGAACCAACAACACCATCATCGGTGCACTCTCGGTCAAGCGCGGCGAAGCGGATGCGCTGATCTGCGGCCTCGAAGGCCGTTACGACAGCCACCTGCGCCACATCCGCCAGATCATCGGCATGCGTCCCGGCGCCTGCACGCTGTCGGGCCTCAGCCTGCTGATTTCGCAGCGCGGCGCGATGTTCTTCACGGATACATTCGTGAACTACAGCCCGTCTGCCGCCGAAATCGCCGAGATCACCATTCTGGCCGCCCAGGAAGTGCAGCGTTTCGGCATCAAGCCGAAGGCCGCGCTGATCTGCCACTCGAATTTCGGCTCGCGCGATTCGGAAAGCGCCCGCAAGATGCGCGAAGCCCTGGCCCTGGTGCGCGAGAAAGCTCCGGATCTGGAAATCGACGGCGAAATGCAGGGTGGTTCGGCGCTGTCGGAAATCGTGCGCAAGCGCGCCATGCCGGACAGCACGCTGACCGGTGAAGCCAACCTGCTGATCTTCCCGAACCTCGATGCCGCAAGCATCTCGCTCGGCATCGTGCGCAACATGACGGATGCACTGCATGTCGGCCCGATTCTGGTCGGCGCAGCACTTCCGGCACATATCCTCGGCCAGTCGGTCACGTCGCGTGGCGTCGTCAACATGACGGCGATCGCGGTTGCCGAAGCCTCGCAGCCGACGCTTTCGACCATCCTGGCTTAAGGCCGTTAGGACAATGTCAATCCGAAGGCGGGACCATCCGCCTTCGGAATGCGACAGCGAGACGATGACGGCCCACGACCTGCGGGCCCGAATGGAGAATACGGATGCACCTGCGCCGGCTGTTTCCCCTGATGATGTGCTTTTGCCCGCTTCCTGCGATGGCGCAGGAAAATGCAGCCCTCTGCGAAGAGCTTTTTCGGCGCCTCGCAAACGCCCCCCATATCATCGGCGATACCAGCAATGTCCGCGCCCACGCGCAAGCACTCACCCAGCAGAATATTGAGATCCGCAAGCTCAGGCTGGACATGCGCCGGCATCAATGCGGCTCCGTCAGCATCACGCCGCTTGGCGGCGCCAATGACGAAGCCTGCCGTGCCTTGCGCCAGATGCTTGACGGCATGGAGGAGAACCGGAAGGACATCCTTGCGGCGCGCAATCAGGCTCGCAGCCTCGTCATCACCAATCATGAAACGAAGCTGATCCGCGCCGATATCCAGGCCAATAACTGCGTTGCGCCGGATTTTGAAACAACCACCGTCGCCGTCGATCCGCAACAGCATCCGACTGAAACCGACACCGGCACGAAAATGGGGAAATCCTCCTCCGTCGTCACGCTGACCGCCCCCAAGCCATCGTCGATCATCGAGTTCGGCACCCCGCCGCCAGCCGTTGAGGAAGCCAAGGCCCCGGAACTGCCGCCGACGCCCGAACGTGACTACGATCCATCCAAACCGGTGCGTATTATCGGCCCGCGATTTTTCCCGAATCAGACAGGTATGGATCTGGCCAACCCGGCAGGCGGCGCTCAGCAGCGCTAGTAAGATCAGGCCTTGCCCGTCGGCCACCGCCCCTCATGCACAAGTTCATCGAGCGGCAGGCGCTCACGCCACCCTTTCACAGACAGTTCCGGTTCGCTGTAAAGCTGATCGACATAACCGAGACAAAGCCAGGCAACGATCTCCACGCGGTCGGGAATACCCAGCAGCGCCTTGATATCGGCATCGTGGAAGATGCTGACCCAACCCACACCGACACCTTCGGCCCGCGCCGCAAGCCACAGGTTCTGAACCGCGCACACGGTGGAATACACGTCCATGCGCGGATTGTGGGTGCGACCGAGCACGACAGGTCCGGCCCGGTCGGGATCGCAGGTGACGCATATCGACAGAGGTGCCTTGCGGATGCCTTCGAGTTTCAGGCTGCGATAGGTGTCGGCCCGCTCACCGGAAAACAATCCGGCCGCTTCTTCATTGGCGCGGGAAAAAGCCTCGTGAGCCGCCTGGCGGGTAGCCTCCTCGCGAATGAGGATAAAGCTCCATGGCTGCATGAAACCCACTGACGGGGCCGCATGGGCGGCTTCCAGCAGTCGCTGCACCAGATCCTCCGGCAAGGCATCGGGCAGGAACTGGTCGCGCACATCGCGGCGCGTATGGATGGCACGGTAAACGGCCTCCAGTTCATCTCTCGCAAACGGACCGGCAGCCTTCAGGGCGTCATCGGCCGGGCATTTCATCTGCATTGATCTTCTTCTTCAAACGGCGGGAAAATAACGGATATACGCAAACTCGTCGCCATTAGGCGCCCAGTTGGGAGAGTTCATCGTGCCCTGCCCTCCGAACAGATCGAACAACGTCTCGACATTGCCGCCATCCATATCCATCAGGCGGACACGCACATTCAGATCGCGCGGATGGTCGAAAACATCGCCGTCATAGGAGACGAACACGACCTTGTCTCCCTTCGGCGACGGATGCGGGAACCAGTCTCCATACTCGCTGTCGGTGATGCGTTCGGCGGCTCCGCCCTCGGCCGGCACACGCCAAATCTGCATGCGGCCCGTACGGCTGGAATTGAAATAGATCCACGTGCCGTCGGCAGAAAAATCGGGACCGTCGTTACGGCCTTCTCCGAAGGTCAGGCGACGTTCGTCGCCACCATCCACCGGGATCGAATAGATATCGAAAATCTGATCGCGGATCCCGCAATAGGTGAACCGCTTTCCATCCGGCGACCAGCCATGCCAGTAGGACGGCAGGTTTTTCGTCACCAGTTTCGGTTCGCCTCCAACGGCCGGAAGCACATAGATCGCCGATTTGTCGAATTCGCATTTGTCGGAAATGGCGATGAGCGTTCCATCCGGGGAAATGCCATGGTCGTTGTTGCAGCGTATTGCGAAACCGGTATCCACCGGCTGCGGCATGCCGATCTCCTCAAGAGCCAGACGATACATGCGACCGTCGCTGTTCAGCATCAGGTAACGACCGTCTGGCGACCAGTTCGGCGCTTCGAAGAGCTTTTCCGTCTGCCATAAAATGCGGTTTTCACGGGTCCTGATATTGAAGATCTCGATCGAGCTGCGCAGCAAACCGACACTCCCTCTTTGTTACGGTCGTGAAGGTGCTACCACACAAATCCGGCAACGTCTCGGCAAGCGGCCGCCACTTTCGAACGGGATCGGCGCGACAAAAAAATCGCCCCCACAAATTAGCCGCCCCTAAAGAAAGGATTCATTAACGGGTACGAGGCACTATATTAACATCTTCGAATATAAAGCCGTTGCCGGACCCCACCCCCCAATCTTGCCCGGCCGAATATTGGAAGAATGGCGGGATACCCCATCCACCCCGCGCCCGTTCTGTTCAGCGTTTCGCGAACGGGCAAACTGAAAAGGCCGGCGTCTACCCCAGACGCCGGCCTCTTTTTTTCAGTTCAAACTGTCAACGATCAGATCGCAACAGCCGCCATGCGCTTTTCGTCGCGGCCGGTCTTCATGCGCTCAGCCAGCAGGAAGGCCAGTTCGAGCGCCTGATCGGCATTGAGGCGCGGGTCGCAATGGGTGTGGTAACGATCCTGCAGATCGGCACCGGTCACCGCGCGGGCGCCGCCGGTGCATTCGGTTACGTCCTTGCCGGTCATCTCGACATGGATGCCGCCCGGATGCGTGCCTTCTGCACGGTGGATCTGGAAGAAGCTCTCGACTTCCGACAGGACACGCTCGAACGGACGGGTCTTGTAGTTGTTGAGCGTGATCGTGTTGCCGTGCATCGGATCGCAGGACCAAACAACCTTGCGGCCTTCCTTCTCGACGGCGCGGATCAGCTTCGGCAGATGATCGGCAACCTTGTCGTGACCGAAACGGCAGATCAGCGTCAGGCGGCCGGCTTCGTTGGCCGGGTTGAGGATGTCGATCAGGTTGATCAGGTCATCCGGCTGCAGCGAAGGACCGCACTTGAGGCCAAGCGGGTTCTTGATACCACGGCAGAATTCCATATGCGCATGGTCGGCCTGACGCGTACGGTCACCGATCCAGATCATGTGGCCCGACGTTGCGTACCAGTCGCCCGAGGTCGAATCGACGCGGGTCAGCGCTTCTTCGTAGCCGAGAAGCAGGGCTTCGTGGCTGGTGAAGAAATCGGTTTCGCGCAGGCTCGAATTGTTTTCCGAGTTGATGCCGATCGCCCGCATGAAATCCATGGTTTCGGAAATGCGGTCGGCCAGCTTGCGGTAACGGTCCGCCTGCGGACTATCCTTGATGAAGCCCAGCATCCACTGCTGCACGTTGTCGAGATTGGCGTAACCACCCATCGCAAACGCGCGCAGAAGGTTCAGCGTTGCGGCAGACTGGCGGTAAGCCATGATCTGGCGTTCCGGGTCCGGAATACGGGCAGCCTCGGTGAACTCGATGCCGTTGACGATATCGCCACGGTAGCTCGGCAGGCTCACGTCACCCTGGGTCTCGATGCCAGAGGAACGCGGCTTGGCGAACTGGCCGGCGATACGGCCGACCTTCACCACCGGCAACTGTGCACCATAGGTCAAGACCACGGCCATCTGCAGGAAGGCGCGGAAAAAATCGCGGATGGTATCGGCGCCGTGCTCGGCAAAGCTTTCGGCACAGTCGCCGCCCTGCAGCAGAAAGCCGTTGCCTTCCGCCACGTTTGCGAGCGACTTCTTCAGCCGGCGCGCTTCGCCTGCAAAGACGAGTGGCGGCCAGGTTGCCAGCTGCTGCTCGGTATCGCGCAGCTTATCGGCATCCGGATAGTCCGGAACCTGCTGGATCGGCTTCTGCCGCCAAGTGCTCGGTGTCCAGTTCTGTGCCATGATACTCACCCAATCTGCACGTTATGGCCGTCCCGGCCATGGTGCCCTTCGAAAATTTGAGGCGGCTTATAACCCTTTGCCCCTCGCTTGCATAGACCGGCGAAGCCGCCGAGCGGTACGATCCGCCACGGGTTTGGCGGCGGATCGGATAACATCGAGCCGGATCAGCCGTCGATGCGTTCGCCGTTCTTCAAGAGATAGCTCGGCTTATACATCGTCACCAACTCTTCCGACGCGGTCGGATGCACGGCCATGGTGCGGTCGAAATCGTCCTTGGTGCAACCGGCCTTCAGCGTGATGCCGAGAAGCTGCGCCATTTCGCCGGCCTCATGACCGAGAATATGTGCACCCACCACCTTGCGGTCGGCTGCGTTGACGAGCAGCTTCATGATCGTGCGCTCACTGCGGCCCGAAAGTGTCGCCTTCATCGGTCGGAATTCGGCGCGATAAACCTCGAGATCGGCAAATTTCTTGCCAGCTTCCTCTTCGGAAAGACCGACCGTACCGATTTCCGGCTGCGAGAAGACCGCGGTTGCGATCATGTCGTGGTCCGGCGAGGTCGGGTTGTTGCGGTACTCGGTCTCGATGAAGCACATAGCCTCGTGGATCGCCACCGGCGTCAGCTGCACGCGGTCGGTCACGTCGCCCAGAGCATAGATGTTTTCGACATTCGTGCGCGAATACTGATCGACAATGATGGCGCCGCGTCCGTCGGTCTTCACGCCCGCCGCCTCAAGGCCCAGCCCCTTGGTGTGCGGATCACGGCCGAGCGCCAGCATGACCGTTTCCACCTGCAACGTCTCACCGGCCTTGGTGCGCGCCGTCAGGCCACCGGCGGGGTTTTCGGCAACATCCGAAATGACGTCGGACAGGATGATGCGGATGCCCTTGGCTTCCATGGCGGCATGCAGGCCACGACGCATGTCATGGTCGAAACGGGACAGGATTTCCTTGCCGCGATAGATCAGTGTCGTCTCGACGCCAAGACCGTGGAAGATATTGGCGAATTCAACGGCGATATAACCGCCGCCGGCGATCAGGATCGATTTCGGCAGCGTTTCGAGGTGGAAGGCTTCGTTCGAGGTGATGCAGAGCTCGTGGCCCGGCAGCGCCTCGTGCGGGTTCGCCGTGCCGCCGGTGGCGATCACGATGCGGTCCGCGGTGACGGTCTTGCCGGTGGCGATCAGGCGCACGGTATGTGCATCCACGAGTTCGGCCCGTGTCGCCAGAATTTCGGCGCCAGCATTTTCGAGACCACGGCGATAAAGCCCTTCCAGGCGGTCGATTTCCTTGTCCTTGGCGGCGATCAGCTTTTTCCAGTCGAAGGAGCTTTCACCGACGCTCCAGCCGTAACCGGCCGCGTCCTCGAAATGCTCGGGGAACTGCGAGGCATAAACGAACAGCTTTTTTGGTACGCAACCGCGAATGACGCAGGTGCCGCCGAAACGATATTCCTCGGCAATTGCCACCTTCTTGCCCAGCGACGCGGCAACGCGCCCTGCCCGCACGCCGCCGGAACCGCCGCCGATGACAAAGAGGTCGTAGTCGTAGGTCGTGGCGGCGGATGTCATGGATGGCTCCAGTCAGCAATTTGGGAGGGAGGAATCGAAAAGAACGGGAGTGATATAATGTGCGATTTCGCAAATGCAAAAGCCCGGCCGAAGCCGGGCTTTCAACTCATCGGGATTTCGTCAGCCGTATTACTGCTGCGGAGCCGGGTTGACGGCTTCGGCGCCCGACGGCTGGCTCGGAGCAACAGCCACGACATCACGCAGCTTTGCGGTGCTCTGGCTGGTCAGGTCACGCGAAATGCCGTTTGCCCAGATTTCGGCAGCACGGCCCAGTTCGCGCTGTACCAGCGGCAGGGTGCTCAGGAATTTCTTGCCGGCAGCCGAGCTGTGGAATGCGGCGATCGCCTTCAGTTCGTCCTCGGTGAAAGCCTTGGCATAGGCCGTTGCTGCTTCCTTTTCGAGGTCCGCACGGCGCGATGCGAGAGCGATTGCCTCGTTATCGACGGTCTCGGAAATCTTGTCCTGGAAGTTCGGCGAGGACAGGATGAACTCAGCCTTCAGACGCTCGGCCAGGTTTGGCAGAATGTTGTCGAACTGACGGGTTGCATCGATCGCGTTGATCGTGTCGCGAGCCGCCTGCAGGTGCGAAGCGGAAATTTCCTGTGCCTGCACGCTGGAAAGCGCGAGACCGGAAACAAGCGTTGCCAGGGCGGCAGCACGGCCGAAAACCGTAAGTCTGATCATGAAAGGTTAGCTCCTGTGTTGTTCGCCTTGAGCGTCCGCGCACCTGCCGGTCCGGCAATGATCGCGAGCGACGCCATATGAATGAAAAGCCCGTGTTCCACAACGCCGGGAATGGAGTTGAGGGCGCCTGCCAGCGCCTCTGCATCAGGAATACGGCCAAAAGATGCGTCAAAAATATGATGTCCACCGTCCGTGGTGAAGATGTCCTCACCATTTCGGCGAAGCTTCAGCTCGCCGGCGAGGCCCAGCTTCGAAGCCAGCTTTTCGATGGCGATACGCGTGGCGACGGAACCGAAGGGATTGACCTCGATCGGCAGGGGAAAGGCGCCGAGCGTATCGACAACCTTGCTTTCGTCGGCGATCACGATCATGCGGTGTGAGGCGCCTGCCACGATCTTTTCGCGCAGCAATGCACCGCCGCCGCCCTTGACGAGAAAAAGGTTTCCATCGACTTCATCGGCGCCATCGATGGTGAGGTCAAGTTCCGGAAGTTCATCCAGGGATTTCAACGGAACACCGAGTTCGACGCAAAGCCGTGCCGTACGCTCGGAGGTTGGCACGCCCTCTACCTTCAGGCCGCCTGCGACCTTTTCGGCAAGCAGCCGCACGAATTCTTCCGCGGTGGATCCGGTGCCTATGCCGAGCCGCATACCGTCTTCGACATGTTCAAGTGCGGCCGCTGCCGCCTTGATCTTCATTTCCCGGGCGTCCATGCGCGAGAAGCTCCCCTGTTTCGTTATCCAGTCATTTCGTTCGCTGCTGTTTACACGCCTAGTGCCGCAAACAAAAGGCCCCCTTTGTTACGTTTTCGACAGGCTTTTCATCTGATTGACTGCTTATGGATACTTGCGCCCGGCATTCGATGGCCATTTGCAATCGCGATCCGACTTGCCTAAACCGGACAAGCTGAACACTCCATTCCCCTCCCCGACATGCCCGCCAGGGCACCAAAAATCCGAGGTATACCGACGTGAAAGCTCCTCTGGTCGTTTTCGATCTCGACGGCACGATGATCGACACCCATGCCGATCTCATCGAAAGCCTCAACCACACGATTTCAGCCGCAGGGCTGGAACCGGTGACCTACGAGGAGCTCACGCATCTTGTCGGCCAGGGCGCCCGCGTGATGATCCGCCGCGCGTTCGACCTCAAAAAGACACCGCTCGAAGACAATGATCTCGAACCGCTTTTCGAGCGGTTCATCGCCCATTACAAGGCCGGAATGCCCGGCAAGAGCAAACCCTATCCGGGTTTCGTCGATTACCTCGATCGCCTCAAGGCCGCCGGCATGACGGTTGCGGTCTGCACCAACAAGCAGGAAACGCTGGCCCTGCCGCTGCTTGAAGGTCTCGGCCTGATCGACCGGTTCGCCGCCATCACGGGCGGCGATACGTTCGAGTTTCGCAAGCCGGACGGCCGCCACATCCTTGGCACCATCGAACGCGCCGGCGGCGACCCGGCCCGCAGCATCATGATCGGCGACAGCGTCAACGACATTCTCGCTGCGCACAATGCAAAAGTCCCGTCGGTCGCCGTCACCTTCGGTTATTCCGACGTGCCGGTCGCAGAACTCGAGCCGACCGCAATCATCGACACTTACGAGGAACTGACCGTCGATCTGGTCATGCGGCTGATCGACCGGACGTAAGGCTCGACCGAAAAACAGACACGAAAAAGGGCGCTTCGGGCGCCCTTTCTGCTTTCTGTCCTGAATAGGTGCGATCACGCCTGCGGATTACGTGCCTTGCTGGTTGCAGCCAGCGCCTTCATGGTCGCCACGTCGCGGTCGTAGACATCGCCGAAATATTCGACCTTGCCGTCCTTGTTCGGCCACGCCGTGAAATAGGCGATGTAGACCGGGATATCGGCGTTTACGGATGTCGGCACGTTCTTGCCTGTGGCGATGCGAGCATCGACGTCCTTTTCGCTGATGCCGAGAAGCGCTGCCGCCATCTTTCGCGGCTCGGCCAAGCGCACGCAACCGTGGCTGAGGGCGCGCATGTCACGCTTGAAGAAGCTCTTGGCCGGCGTGTCGTGCATGTAGATCGCGTGCGCGTTCGGGAACAGGATCTTCAGGTCGCCGAGCGCATTGTCGCTCGAAGGCGGCTGGCGCACGGAAATGCTGTTGGTCGAACCGTACCAGTCGACGCTGGTGGAGGAGACTGAGCGTCCATTGACGGCAACCTCATAACCGAGACGGTCGAGGTAGCTCGGATCGCGGCGCAGCTTCGGCACCATTTCGTTGACGATGATCGACTGCGGCACACCCCAGGACGGATTGAACTCGACGGTCTTGATCTTGTCCTGGAAGAAGAAGGTCTGGTGCGCCTTGGAACCGACAACGGAGCGCATCGAAAACTGCTCCTTGCCGTGTTCGAAATAAGCAACGCGGAAGGCAGGCTGGTTGATCATCACGTGTCGGTCACCCAGATCGACCGGCAGCCAGCGCAACTGTTCCATGGCAACGATAAGCTTGGAAAGCTTGGCTTCGTTGCTGTCGCCGATCAGCGCACGCACGGTGCCACGGCCGATGACGCCGTCGGCACTCAGGCCGGCTTCCTTCTGGAAATCCTTCACGAAGGCGACCAGTTCAGGCGTATATTCCGGCGTCTGCTGGTAGGCCGCGATGGTCTCTGCCTGACGAAGCTTGAAGTCTTCCGACGACTTGGACTGGATTGCAGCCACGACCTTGCCCATGTCCGGGCTGCTCATGCCGGGTTTCAGCAGCAGGTCGTCCGGCAGCTTGATCGCATCTTCCTTCTCGGACTCGCTGCGCAGCTGCGCCAGTTCGTCCTTCAGGGCCTTGAACTCGGCATTGGTCGGCGCCAGCCCACCGAGATAGGCTGCGGCGTCGGGCGCACGCTTTGCAGCGTCGAGAACGCCGGCCAGATCTACCGGCTTGCGCTTGAAATCGTGGAATTCGGAAATCCTGTTCGGATCAAGGCGGCCACGCACCATGTCTTGACCGAACATCAGCATCTTGGTCGTCAGCGCAACGTCGAACTGCATCAGCTCCTTGGCGCGCGTATCGTCGATGACAACCTGCGGCGCGACTTCCGGCGTCGCCGGTTCAGTCACGGCGGGCTGCACGGTTTCGGCAGTAACCGAAGGCGCGGCCGTATCGACGGCAGGCGCTTCTGCGGCGGCTGCAGCGGCCGGTTCGGTCGCATTTGCGGCCGGTGCTTCAGCCGTTGCGGCCGGAGCAGATTCAGCCGGAGCAGAAACCGGCGCTTCAGCCGTTGCGGCTGGAACCGCGTCGGTGCTCGTGGCGGCAGGCACGGCAGCAGAGGCAACGTTTGAAGCCTCCGATGTACCCGGCAAAGCGGCGCTGGTTTCAGCGGTTGTCGGCGTCGTCGAATAGGTTTTCACCGCGTCCGGCGCCTGGGCTGTCACGGGCGAACCGGATACGTCCGGCGCGACGCTTGCAGTCGCCAGATGCGGCTCTTCCACGGCGTAGTCGGCCGGATCGAGGCCGTAATCGGCAGCCTTCTTCAAAGTGGCGAGAACGGCACGCGCCCTCTCGGTCAGTTCACCATTCTGCACCCAGAGAGCTGCACCGTTCTTGGCATAATGCGCCTCCACTGCCGCGGCGATATCTGCCGGGGCCGAAACGCGGGCATCGGCAAGAAAGCGGGTCTGATCGGTGGCGGAAGCAGCGGCAAAACCGGTGGTCTTGACGTTGCGCATAGCATCGGCGCGGTAGGTGAAGTATTTCGGCGGAGCAACCTTCGGCAGCGGTTCCGGATCGCGGATGGCACGTTCAGACGGAATTTCGACGACCACGCCGGGCGGCGTACGGCTGACGTCCTCGCGCGAACGACCTTTGAGCATGTCCATCAACGTGTATGCCTGCGCATCGACCGGCAAGATGGCGCTGCCCAGCATCGAAATCCCCGAAAGCAGCGCGAGCGTGGTGGTGGTCTTCCGCAATTTCAGCAAGGTATTCCCCGTTTTAGCTCTTCGGCCATCGCGATTCGCTTTATGACCGTTCTCGAATAAATGCGGGCACGTATCTAGCTGAACATGCGCGCCATGAAAAGAAAACGAAAACGTTACGACAAGCATCCGCTCAACGGATCGTCCGTCAAATCGTTTCCAGAACCTTAAGAAAACATTCGTTAAATTTTTACTGACACGCGCGTTTCTTTCGAGATCCAAGATTCCTCGCGGAAATCTCTATTCCTCTCATCGTGGCAATAATGGCACGAACGCGGCGGCAAACAGGGTAAAACACCGAAATCTTCCGGTCTTCAACAGCCGTCTTGCAGTCATGTGCCAATGGTATAGAAATGCGCCGCCGGCTCAGGCTTATTTCACCTTCATTTTCAGGCCGGCAAGTTCAGCCCGCGATCACGGGTGATGGGAGACAGAGGCATTATGACGACGAACCGCACCGAAACCGATACGTTTGGCCCGATCGAAGTTCAGAACGACCGCTATTGGGGCGCACAGGCCCAGCGTTCGCTCGGTAACTTCAAGATCGGCTGGGAAAAACAGCCGCTGGCCGTCGTTCGTGCGCTCGGCATCGTCAAGCAGGCCGCCGCCCGCGCCAACATGGAGCTTTCCGGCCTCGACGCGACCGTCGGCAAAGCCATCATCGATGCCGCGCAGGAAGTCATCGACGGCAAGCTCGACGATCATTTCCCGCTTGTCGTCTGGCAGACCGGTTCCGGCACGCAGTCGAACATGAATGCCAATGAAGTGATCTCCAACCGTGCAATCGAAGTGCTCGGCGGCGTGATGGGCTCCAAGAAGCCGGTCCACCCGAACGACCACGTCAACATGAGCCAGTCGTCGAACGACACCTATCCGACGGCCATGCACATCGCCTGCGTCGAGACGATCCATCACCACCTGCTGCCATCGCTCAAGCACCTGCATGCTGCGCTCGAAGCCAAGGTCAAAGCATTCGCCCATATCATCAAGATCGGCCGCACCCACACGCAGGATGCAACGCCGCTGACGCTCGGCCAGGAATTTTCCGGTTACGCGGCACAGGTCGCGTCGGCCATCGCCAATATCGAACTGACGATCCCTGCCCTTTCCAAGCTCGCGCAGGGCGGCACCGCCGTCGGCACCGGCCTCAATGCACCGATCGGCTTTGCCGAGAAGGTGGCTGACGAAATTTCGAAGATCACCGGCCTGCTCTTCGTGACCGCCCCGAACAAGTTCGAGGCGCTTGCCTCGCATGACTCGATGGTGTTTTCGCATGGCGCCATCAATGCCGCAGCGGCCGCCCTCTTCAAGATCGCCAACGACATCCGCTTCCTCGGTTCCGGCCCGCGCGCCGGTCTTGGCGAACTGTCGCTGCCGGAAAACGAACCGGGTTCGTCGATCATGCCGGGCAAGGTCAACCCGACCCAGTCGGAAGCCCTCACCCAGGTCTGCGCCCACATCTTCGGCAACCACGCCGCGCTCACCTTCGCCGGCAGCCAGGGCCATTTCGAGCTCAACGTCTACAATCCGATGATGGCCTATAACTTCCTGCAGTCCGTGCAGCTGCTTGGCGATGCCGCCGTCTCCTTCACCGACAATTGCGTGGTCGGCATCGAGGCGCGCGAAGACAACATCAAGCGCGGCGTGGAAAACTCGCTGATGCTGGTGACGGCACTCAACTCCAAGCTCGGCTACGACGCCTGCGCCAAGATCGCCAAGACGGCCCACAAGAACGGCACGACACTGCGCGAAGAAGCGGTCGGTGGCGGTTACCTGACGAACGAAGAGTTCGACCAGTATGTGCGCCCGGAGAACATGATCGGCCCGAAGTAACGCTCCGCGTCACCTTCGAGTACACCGACTGCGCGAAAAATGGCGCCGGATCGTGAAACATCACGGTCCGGCGCAACTCTTTCGCGAAATACCTTTTCTGGTTCCATCTCCAAATAATCTCAAAAAAATCCGTGTATCCCTTAAAAACCGGGACTTGTGGGAAGCTAGACATTTCAAGTATTACCGCTCGGAAACCATGTCTTTAATTCTTTTCCAAGACTTTCATCATAATCATAGGTTTAACTTGGGTGGGACCAACGGGAGTAGCCGATGAACACGGCAACAGCGCAAAAAGCGCATGCTTCTGATTTAGCTGGGCAGATCGTTTATGCGTTGAGGTCTTTGGGGGTCGCTCCCATTCCTCGCAATTACCAGCTCTTCTATGAGGCCTATATCGGCAGCAATGCACAGCTGTCGCGAGAACTTGTTGCGCTCGGCAGCCGGGCAACGCAGGAGGAACTGGATCATCTGGCCGACGAATATCTCGGCCGGCCCCAGGCCGTCGTCATCGAGCGTGCCCATACGCGGCTCGCCACCGAGCTTGAAGGTGTGCTGCGGGTGATCCGTCAGGAGCAGAATTCGCTTGAGAGCTATAACAGGCTGCTGGAAGAGACCGCGACGCGCATCAATGCCAAAACGCATTTTTCCGCCGATCTCCTGGCCAGCGCCATCGATCTCCTGTCCGCAGCGACCGGCGACACGATGGCCCACGGCGAAAAGACTGTCGAGAATGTCGTGCAACGCTCTCAGGAGATGGACGACGTCCGCAAGGAACTCGACGAATACAAGCGCATCGCCAATACCGATTCGCTGACGCGCCTTTCCAACCGGCGCGCCTTCGACGAAAAGCTGGCATCTCTTTTCGATGACCCGATGAGCCTTGGCGTCACCGCCCTCGTTCTGGCGGATATCGATCACTTCAAGCGCATAAACGACACTTATGGGCATCCGGTCGGTGACAAGATTCTCGCAAGCGTGGCATCCGTCATCCGCAGCAATGTCCGCAAGGATGTCTTCGTCGCGCGCACCGGCGGCGAGGAATTTGCCATGATCATCGAGGGTAATACGCCTGAAGAGGTTATGGCCGCTTGCGAACGCGTACGCCGCACGCTGGAAAGCCGCCCGTTCCGCAATTCGCGAACAGGCGTCGATTACGGCCCGGTCACGATTTCGCTCGGCTTTGCCATGGCCATCCAGGCCGAAGATCCGGGCCAGCTTTACGAGCAGGCCGATATCGCGCTCTACAGCGCCAAGGGCAATGGCCGAAATCGCAGCCAGTTCTTCGAAGAAGGCATGCGCAAGGATTACGTCGGCAAGGGCTGGCTGATCTACAAAAAGTAATCGGTCGGGTTTTTTACCCGACCATCACCACATCGTGGCGGCCGCTCTGGCCGCCCATTCGCGGTCATAGGTTTCCTTGTCGAAATCCGCCTTTGCCGCCTTCAGCAGGGTTCCGGGCGTCGGCAGGTTTTTCGGATCGACAAATCGTGCCGGGTTCCAGAGTTCCGACCGCATCAGTGCCCGCGCGCATTGGAAATACACTTCGTCAATCGTTACCACCGTCACCGTGCGCGGATGTTTTCCATCCATCTCGAAACTGTCGAGCAGGGCCGGGTTCGCCGAAACGACGGCACGGCCGTTGATCCGCATCGTCGTGTTCGACCCAGGGATCAGAAACATCAGCGCCACGCGCGGATCGCGCACGATATTCTCCAGCGAATCGATGCGGTTATTGCCTCGCCAATCGGGCAGGGTCAGCGTGCGCTCGTCCTCGACGCGCACGACGCCGCCAAGGTCACCGCGCGGCGAACAGTCCATCCCCTCGGGGCCAACGGTCGCCAGCGCCACGAAAGGCGACGCCTCGATCATCTGCCGGTATTCCGCCGTCAGGTAATCGATAACCTTGGCCATCGAGGCTTCGCTGCTTGCGCCATAGATCTCGCGCAAGCTCTCGATCGACGAGATCACGCCGGCCTCTGCAATCGCACCGCTCATGTCGCCGCCTCCTTTGCCGCTGCCTGTTCCGCCGCCTTGCGCTCGCGTTCCCGGCCGGTCTTGGCGGCGATGATATCCGCCGGCTGCGCATTGCCCTTGATCAGCGAACGACCCGCGTAAATGCCGCCCACCTGTTCCATGGCAAAACGCTCACGGTCGATTTCGCGGAATTCTTCCACGACCTGCGCCGCCAGCTCTTCTTCCTCACCCAGCACCTGCATGACCTCGCTGGAAAAATCGAGCGCGGATTCGTAGGTCTCGCGGATCTGGTAATCGACGCCGGCCTTCAGAAGATCGATCGCGTGTCCGCGGTCATAGGCGCGCGCCATGACCGGAACCAGCGGATATTCCTCCTTGACGATTTCGGCGATCTTCACCGCCGCTTCCCTGTCGTCGATACAGATCAGGATCGCCTTGGCGGTCGCGGCACCTGCAGCATGCAGAATTTCTGGGCGCGAACCGTCGCCGTAATAAACCTTGAAACCGAAATCGCCGGCATCGCGCACGAATTCGGCATCCTTGTCGATCATCGACAGCGTGTAACCGCGCGCCAGAAGCGGCTGGCTGACGATCTGTCCAAAACGGCCGAAACCGATGATCAGCACGGTATTTTCGATATTTTCCGGCTCGATCAGACCGCTGGTATCGACGGTCGGCTTCGGCGCAAGGCGCACATAGATGGCGACCACCAGCGGCGTGATCGCCATGGAAATGACGATTGTCGCCGTCAGCATGGCATTGGTATCGGCATCGAGAATACCCGCCGATGCGGCAGCGGCGTAAAGCACGAATGCGAATTCGCCGCCCTGCGCCATCAGAATGGCACGTCCAAGACTTTCCGGATGAGATGCCTTCAAAAGCCGCGCCACGCCGTAGATGACCAGCCCCTTGACGATCATGTAAGCGACGACCGCCACCAGCACATGTTGCCAGTTTGCGAAAATGACCGCCAGATCGACGGCCATGCCGACGCCGAGGAAAAACAGGCCGAGCAGGATGCCACGGAACGGCTCGATATCCGCCTCCAGCTGATGCCGAAACGAGGATTCCGACAAAAGGACACCGGCGAGGAACGCGCCCATGGCCATGGAAAGACCGGCGAAATCCATCAGCAATGCAGAACCGAGAACCACGAGCAGCGCCGCCGCCGTCATCACCTCGCGTGCGCCCGATTGCGCCAGCAGGCGGAAAAACGGATTGAGCAGATAACGCCCGGCCACCACCAGTGCCGCCAATGCGGCAAAACCGATGCCAAGCGATTGCAGACGTTCGGTGAATGTCACCGCTTCACCCTGCGGCGCCAGAAGCGCCACGATGGCAAGCAGCGGCACGATGGCGAGATCCTCGAACAGCAGGATCGAGACGATCCGCTGCCCCTTGGGTGTATGCAGATGATTACGCTCCTGCAGCATCTGCATGACGATTGCCGTCGAGGTCAGCACGAACCCCGTACCGGCAACGAAGGCCACCGGTGCCGACTGCCCGAAGGCAAGACCCACCGCCATGAGTGCTGCGATGCAGCCGAGAACCTGCAGCGCGCCAAGGCCAAAAATGTCCTTGCGCATGTTCCACAGGCGCGACGGCTGCATTTCCAGACCGATGATGAACAGGAACATCACCACGCCGAGTTCGGCGATATGCAGGATCGCCTGCGGATCGGATACGAGCTTCAGACCGAACGGACCGATCGCCAGACCGGCGGCCAGATAACCGAGCACTGACCCCAGTCCGATGCGCTTGAACAGAGGTGCCGCAATAACGCCCGCCCCCAGCAGTGCCACGACCTGGACCAGTTCGCCCGCATTCGATTCTGCCGCCACCCGATAACCCTCTTGTCCGTTTCAATCCGTTGTCTTGCTCCGTCTACCGGAGCCAAAATCAGTGGCGCGTTTATCGCGGCCTTGTAACGCCATCACGACTGAGTCCCTTGGCCGCCAGTTCGTTTTCGTATTGCCGAAACTGTTCTTCGCCCTCGGTGCCCAGTTCACGTAGATAACGCCATGTGAAGATACCGCTGTCGTGTCCGTCATCGAAGGCGATGCGCACCGCATAATTGCCCGTCGCGACGACATTGCGGATCGCGACCTGCCTCTTTCCCGGCACAGTCACCTTTTGCCCCGGCCCATGCCCCTGCACTTCAGCCGAAGGCGAAAGCACGCGCAGCATTTCCGCCGGCAGGGCGAAGCTTGCCCCATCGTCGAATGACACTGTCAGCACGCGTTTGTCCTGCGATACCTTTATCTCGGTCGGCCAGCTATCTGTCGTCGCGTCGGTCATCTCGGCTCTTCCATTTTCGTCGGTCCACGATTATGGACTTCAGGCAATCGCCGCAAGCCCGTGGAGGCTGAGCGACGGACCGAAAACCGCTACAGCCGCGCGCTTCGAACCGAAACCATGCGCAAAGTCAAATTACTGCGTCGCGGTTTGCGCCAGAACATGGCAAACGGTGCTAAAATACAGAAAGCTTGACGCCGCTGTCGGTCATCACCAGATTCGGTGCGCAGGAGAAAAGACGTGAATTCTATCGTGACCCCACCGCTTGCTGCCACCCCGGCCGGCAGCATCGCCCCGATGATCGACAAGTTCGGTCGTGCGGTCACCTATCTGCGCGTCTCCGTCACCGACCGCTGCGATTTCCGCTGCACCTATTGCATGGCGGAAAACATGACCTTTCTGCCGAAAAAGGACCTCCTGTCGCTGGAGGAACTGGACCGCCTCTGTTCGGCCTTTGTCGCCAAGGGCGTGCGAAAACTGCGGCTGACGGGTGGTGAACCGCTGGTGCGCAAGAATATCATGCACCTGGTGCGCTCGATCGGCCGTCACATCGAAACCGGCCATCTCGATGAACTGACGCTGACCACCAACGGTTCTCAGCTTTCCCGCTTCGCGAACGAGCTTTACGATGCCGGTGTTCGCCGCATCAATGTCTCGCTCGATACGCTCGACCCGCAGAAATTCAAGGAAATCACCCGCTGGGGTGACTTTGCCAAGGTCATGGAAGGCATCGATGCCGCTCAGAAGGCAGGCCTGAAAATCAAGCTCAACGCCGTCGCGCTGAAAGGTTTCAACGAAGACGAAATCCCCGACATGCTGCGTTTCGCGCATGGCCGCGGCATGGACCTGACCGTCATCGAAACGATGCCGATGGGCGAAATCGAGGAAGACCGCACCGACCGCTACCTGCCGCTCTCGGTCTTGCGTGAAAACCTCGAACGTCAATTCACCTTCAAGGATATCCCGTTCAAGACCGGCGGCCCTGCCCGCTATGTGGAGGTGGCGGAAACCGGTGGCCGCATGGGCTTCATTACGCCGATGACCCACAATTTCTGCGAGGGCTGCAACCGCGTCCGTCTCACCTGCACCGGCACGCTTTACATGTGCCTCGGCCAGAACGACGCCGCGGATCTGCGCGAAGTCTTGCGCGCCAGCAACGACCCCGCCGATCTGGCCGCCGCGATCAATGAAGCAATCGCCCGCAAGCCGAAGGGCCACGATTTTATCATCGACCGCAACAACAGACCGGCCGTGTCGCGGCATATGAGTGTGACGGGCGGTTAACGCCCCTCATCCCGTCAGAAGAACACAGCGATCGAAACGTCGGATTGCGAGGTCCGCGCTAGGCGCCATGACCACAAGGTCATTGGCGTCCCAGAAAATGCGGCCCGTCGCCTCTCCCGACCGTAGCCGAACGAGAACGGTCCAACGGTCGGGATCGGTCAGGTCACTCCAGCCTTTTTCCTCGGCGATATCGGCAACTTCCCTACGGCAATCATGACCACCACGAATCGTGGCATGGCCGAGCATCTGATGGACCTGCGGCCTGCCGGCGCCCGCATGGCGACCGGTCTGCGCCAGATCGAAATCCTCGAAAACCTCGGTGAGATCATCAACCGAGCCGATCTCTGTTTCATCGATCTGTATCTCGGCGGCATGAAGATCGAATGTCCGTGTGAGGCGCGGCCGCAGGCGTACGGTCGATGCCGTCGCCCAGCGTTCATCCGAAAGCGCTTCAAAACGGGCACCCGGCTCACCCACGGCCCAGACCGCATCGGATGTATGGGAAAATTGCAGTGATCCATCCGCCATGAGTTCGGCGGTCACCAGATCGCCTTCCGTCTCAGGCAGTTTTCCGGGCGGTGTATCGGCGTCCAGATCCTCGACGATCGTGCCGGCTGCGGCAGAGGCTTCGATAATCGCATCCGTCACGGGGTGGTGAACGAGCGGGCTGCCGGCCGGCGTATAAATCACATCGGCCAGAAGAGCGTCGTCATGCACGAAGACGGACAACAGGCCATCAGGCGGCAGACTATCCGCGGACCCACCACTCTCCCGGATTTCGGCAAGGTCGATCTGCAGCAGAAACGCATGTCGCATTCCACGCGCATCGCCGGGCCAGGTGCCCGGCACCAGATCGGGTCCGCCGCCAATGCGGCTTGCGCCAAGCCTCATCTCTTCGTCGTAGGGCGCCTCTTCCAGCGCGATCGTTTCGGTAAAGAAGGGAGCAATCGCCGAAGGATCATCTTCTCCCAAGGCCGCCGCAAAACGTTCGTCCCACATTGTGTCAACCGCACCGGGCTCCGGCCTTCTGCCGGTTCCCTCAGCCTCGATTGCCGTCACGGTTTCACGGCGCTTTCTCTCCTGTCCATGAAATTGCGACAGCAGCATCTTTTCACCGACGGGATCGGCACGCAGTTGCAGACCCTGCATCAGAAGATTGAATTGCTTTTCGACGGTTTCCTGTTCCGTTGCCGCCGAACGCCAGCCGAATGCCCATAGACGGTTACCTCGCCCACGGATCAGGGCAAGACCGGCCGCCGCCTCGCCCGACGCCCCACGTGAGTGTCCGTACCGCCCTTCCCATCCCAAAAGCTGAACGGATGCGAGCGACCAGTCACCTATGTTTTCAGCACCGACAAGATCCGCCGCCACCGGAGCAAAACGCTCTTCGATGTCCCATGCCCCATCCGTCTCAGCCGTCATGACAAAAAGCGCCTGCACATCGCTTTCGGACGGATAGGGTTTAAGGATGAAACTTTCGGGAGCAAGAGCCAGAACATCGGGAAAGGCAGGCGGTGCGCTGAAGATGAAGTACGCGTCATCCAACGCTGCAGTCGATATGCCATTCCAATGCCTCCACCAGATAATCTGCGTTACGTTCACGGTCAGACACCGATACATAGAGCAGAAAAATTCATGAGCTACGGACAGATGGCAGCAAAATGGGCCGAGAACGAGGTTCGCGGCCCATCCGGTTTTCGGTAATCAGCTGGCCTTACGCCACTTCACGGCCCCAGCCCGGGCGCCGATCGTAATCGCCAAGCTCCACCTGCATTTGCGGATCGCGCGTCTTGAAATGCTCGATCTTCTCCGCGAGCAGTTCGACGCGACGGCGAAGGCCGTGGATTTCGGCGTTGTTCTCTTCCACCATGGCGGCGTTGCGCTGGGTGATGAGTTCCACTTCCTGAACCGCATGCGTCACTTCGCGGATGCCGGTCGACTGTTCTCCGGTTGCGGCCGAAATGTCGGAGACGAGTTTCCTCACCTCGCCCACATGCGCGATGATCGATGACAGCGCCGTGCCGGTTTCCTCGACCAGATGCACGCCGCTCTTCACCTGCGTGGCGCTTGCGGAGATCAGGTCCTTGATCTCGCGTGCCGCGCCGGCGCAGCGTTGCGCCAGTTCGCGCACTTCCTGTGCCACGACGGCGAAACCGCGTCCCGCCTCGCCCGCACGCGCGGCTTCCACACCGGCGTTGAGAGCGAGAAGGTTGGTCTGGAAGGCGATCTCGTCGATCACGCCGATGATCGTCGCGATCTTGGCCGATGACTTGCTGATCTCGCCCATGGCGCCGACAGCGCGCTGCACGACCTCGCCGGAGCGCACCGCGAACTCTTCCGTCTCGCTGACGGAAGTCGATGTTCGCTTGGCATTTTCGGCAGTAGAAACGACGATGTCGCTGAGGTGGCGAAGCGCGCGGGAACTCTGTTCGAGTGCCGCTGCCTGCTGTTCGGTGCGGCGTGCCAGATCGTCGGCGGAGCTGGCGAGATTGCCGGTGCCACCTTCGATTTCGTCGGCCGTGCTGCGCACGTCCGCCAAGGTCACGCGCAGCGTCTCGACGGCCTGATTGTAGGTGCGGGCCATCTCGACAAAGTCTTCCGCGAGATCTTCCGCCATTCCCTCTTCAAGGTCGCCTTCGGCCAGCTTGCCCAGAACGTGCGAAAGCGCATCGAGTGCGCGGCGCTGTTCCGCCGCAACCCGCGCCCGCTCGGCACTGCGCCTCTGGGACTCCTCGGCGGACAGTTCGCGCGCCGAGGCCGCTTCCTGCTCCAGCCGCACGTTTTCCACGGCGGCGTCGCGGAAAACGGTGACGGAACGAACCATGTCGCCAATTTCATCACCACGCTCGCGTCCTTCGATCGAGACATCGAGATCGCCGTCGGCCAGACGCTTCATCACCTCGGTAACGCGGCGCAGAGGACCGCGCAGCGTTTCCACCAGCATCAGGCCACCGGCAATCGCCAGAACGGTCCCGACCACCATGGCGATGACCGACAGGGTTGCCGAACGTTCGCTGTCCTGCTTGCCGGTTTCCTGCGCCTGCGCCACGAATGCCTTGAGACCGGCCATGCCACCGGCAAGCGTTGCCGAAGCCGCAGCCTTTTGTTTCTGCCAATCGGCAGCGATGTCCAGCAGCTTGACGGAGGATTTATCCAGGGCGGTTAGCTGTGCATCGACCTTTGCCGCGAATTCCGCCATCGTCATGTTGGTGGCGGCAAGCTCCGAAACGCGGGCGCTGGCCTTGCGCAGGCCAACCATCTTGCCGGTCAGCGCCATACGGGCATCGTCGGCACCGGTCAGTCGCAGCCGCTCCACGAGCAACTGCAGTTCATCGATCCGCCGCAGCGAATCCTCGCTCTGCGCCAGCAGGTCGCGCTGGGCCGCCACGTCGGCTTCCAGACCGACGAACCGTTCGGCGGCGGTCACGGCCTTGGTCGTTGCAAGCGTGTCGAGTTCACCCTGTATGCGCATGAACGCGCTGGTGCCTACCCGCGCGGCTTGCGCCTTGTCGGCAATCGGAGCGTCGCCGGCGAGAACCCTGCCGATATTGGCGGACGCTTCGCGGGCCGGCACGAAGGCCTTGGCGGAGCGTTCGGGCACCAGATCCTTGATCTTGTCGAATTCCGCATCGAGCGTCCCGAGATAGAGCTTGGCGGTGGTGATCGCACCGTCGTCGCTATCGGCGCGGCGCATGGCCTCCCGCAGATTGCCGATACGGCCGGCAATCGAATTGAAGGCATAGGCTTCCAGAAGCAGGCCCTTTGCGAATTTTTCCTTGCCTTCGGTCTGCTTGCGCAGCGTGCCCACCTGATTCTGCACGCCGGTGCCCAGGGCGCGCACCTTCGACATGCCGAGATCCATTTCCCGGCCGTTCTGGTCGCGCTTGCCCTTCACGGCCCACAACGTATCGACATGGGCACGCATGGCGGCAGCCAGCGCCATCACCGGAGCGATACGCTCACGGTCGCCATCCGACACGAGCAATCCCTGCAAAGCGCCCACACCCTTGTCCTGGGTGTCGATATCGGCTTTCAGAGCAGCCAGCGTTTTGTCGTTCGGCGTATTGGCGAAATCCTGCAGACTTGTCTGAAGGCGCTCGAAGTCGCCGATATTCTCGATCGTCGCCCGCGTCACCGTCATATGTCCGTTGAGCGTCGTCGATGTGTAGTAGCCGGCGATACCCACGCCGGCGATCAGCAGCACCAGCGGCACCACGAACAGAAGCACTTTGGTCACGATCCTGCGGCTTTGCAAAAGCCGGTCAATGAAGGACATGCGGTTCCCCCCGCAAATGGGCGCGCGTGCCAACCTCCCATCGGCGACACGTGGCCATCATTCCCGCCTCATGCGAGATTCGATCACACTCTGATTTTTGAATTGAGCAAGAGTTAACGATGCACGGCAAACGTTCAACTTCTTCATGTCCGGCGGCAGATCGTCGCCCTGAGCAGCAAGCGGGCCGTAAGCTGTTTCCATTTGGCCACGAACCGGCCTAATGAAAAAGCCAGTGGGACGAGGAATCACCTGATGGCATTATCGGAGAATTCGAAGGGCGCGCTCTACATGGTGCTCGCCATGGCCGTCTTCATTTGCAACGACGCGCTGGTCAAAACCGTCTCGGCCGAGATCACCGTCGCGCAGATCATGTTCCTTCGGGGAAGCATGACCATGGTCCTCGTTTTCCTCATTGCCCGTCATCTCGGCGCCCTGCCGACACGCCGCATGCTCACGGACAGGATCATGCTTCTGCGCGTATTTTTCGAAATCGGCGCCACCCTGACCTATCTTACCGCCCTCAGCCGCATACCTTTCGCCAACGCATCGTCCATTCTGCAATCGCTGCCATTGGCGGTCACATTGGGGGCCGCCCTCTTTCTCGGTGAACCGGTCGGCTGGCGGCGGTGGCTGGCCATTCTCGTCGGTTTTATCGGGGTGCTCTTCATCCTGAAACCGGGCCCTGCAGGCTTTGTGCCGGATGCCCTGTTCGCCGTTGCCGCCGTGTTCTTCACCGCCGGCCGGGACCTCGTCACCAAGCGGGTCGATCCCGCCATCCCCACCATTTCCGTCAGCCTTTTCACCACCACCGTCATCACCGCGATGGGCGGTTTGCTGGTCGTTCCCATGGGTGGCTGGAAACCGGTGGATACCGGCACATTGGGGCTGCTCGCGCTCGCGTCGCTCACGGTATTAGCCGGCTATCAATCTATCATTCTTGCCATGCGGACCGGCGAAATCTCGTTCGTGGCACCGTTTCGTTATACCGCGCTGATCTGGGCGCTTGGCATCGGCATTCTGTTTTTCGGCGAAATTCCGGACAACTGGATGATTGCCGGCATAACGCTCGTCATCGGTTCCGGCCTTTACACCTTCTATCGCGAAAGCCGTCGCCGTCAGGTAACGGTCGGTGAAGTAGACCCCGCGCCGCCGGCCTGATTTGCAGCAGGAAGATAGCCATGAGCCTGTCAACACCCAGCCCAGATACCATTGCCGGCCTCATCCTTGCAGGCGGCCGTTCCAGCCGCATGGGACGCGACAAGACGGTCATGCCCCTCGGTGCGCTTTCCATGACGGCTCACGTCGTCGAGCGCCTTGGCCCGCAAGTCGGCACGCTTGCCATAAACGCCCTGCCCGGCTTCACGGAGCACGGAAACCTGTCGGTCGTTCCCGATACACTGGCGGATCATCAAGGCCCGCTTGCCGGCATTCTCGCCGGTCTTCGCCATTTTGCAGCCTTTGGCAGCGTCACCCACATGGTCAGTGCCCCGGCCGACGGGCCGTTCCTGCCGCGCGACCTCGTTGCACGCCTCCTCACCTCGTGCCCGGATCGGCGGACAATCGCGGTGGCGGAATCGGACGGCCATCTGCACCCGGTCTATGCTCTCTGGCCGCTCTCGGTGGCTGACGACCTTGAGAACTGGCTGCAGGATCCCGACAATCGCCGCATCAAGGCATTTTTCGCACGCCATCCAATGGTATCGGTCACGTTCGAACCGGAAGACACACCGGCCGGCCCACGCGATCCCTTTTTCAACGTCAATACGCCCGAGGATTTTGCCCGGGCTCAAAATTATCTGGAGCAGTGATGACCCAGCGCATCTTCGGTATTTCCGGCTGGAAGAACTCCGGCAAGACCGGCCTCGCCGTCCGTCTCGTCGCCGAATTCACCCGTCGGGGTTATCGTATTTCCACCATCAAGCACGCTCATCATGATTTCGATATCGACAAGGTCGGTGCCGACAGCTTTCGGCATCGCGAAGCCGGTGCGCACGAAGTCACCATCGTTTCCGGTACGCGTTATGCCATCATGCACGAATTGCGCGGCGCGCCCGAACCCAGTTTCGAAGAGATCGTCGCCCGTATCGCGCCCTGTGATCTCATCCTGATCGAAGGTTACAAACGCGAGCCCGTCCCCAAGATCGAGGCGCGACGCCTGCAATCCGCCAATCGTGAACCGCTCGCGCCAAACGATCCCAACATCGTCGCGATCGCAGCCGATCATCCAGTGGAAGCAAGCGAAATCCCCGTCTTCGATCTTGATGACACGATGGCTATGGCCGATTTCATCGCGCAGAAGGTCGGCCTGCCGCCGAAATGAATGGATCTCAGTTGGTCAGGCGACTGGGCTGGCGGGTGGCGGAATCGGCAATCGTCGCAAAAGCCGACACGAGACCATCCATCGTGTTGGGCTCGAAATAATTGGCGTCGCCAGAGGCGCAAAACCGCAGCAGGCTTTTTCCGTTGTCGGGCGCCATGAACGCGACGGTATACATCCTGATGCCGGCGTCCTTGGCAGCCGTACACTTCTTGCGCACATTGCTATCGATGGTCGAATCCCACTGATCGCTATTCCCCGTCATCTCGCCATCGGTCATCAGCACGATGATGCGTTCAGCCGCGTCATTCTGCTTTTTCTTGTGTTCCACGCTCTCGGTGTCCGTCGCGTTGACGTTGGCCGCGATATTCTTGATGGCAGTGTCCATGGAATTGGTGGCGTCCGTTCCGCCCACCGGCCTCGGCATGGCGGCCACGAAACTTCTGGCCGCAGCAGTGCCCCAAGCCATGGCTGACTGACCCGTCATGCCGTTGGCGTATGAGATCGCGCCGGTACGGATGAATCTGGCGCTCGGATCGGCCTTGTCGAGGCCATCGAACAGCGCCGTGGCGGCATTTTTCAAGGCTTCTGCCTTGCTGCCTGGAATATCCTCCCATTTGCCGAGCAGGCAGAGGGTGCCGACCGGAATACCCGTACAGCGCTGCGCCGGAGCCATCGAGCCGGATTGGTCGAGCAGCACCTCCATCGACAGGCCTTTGGGGCCGCCATAACCGCTGACCGTCTTGCTCGCCGCCGAAACCCGAACCTGCTGACCGAATAACAGCCGTGTCAGCGGGTTGAGCGGAACCCCCACCGTCGAGTTGACCGCCACGGTGAAATTTTTCCCCGCATACCCTTGCGCCGTTGTCGTTATCGAGACGGTCGTTCCAGCCTTGATCGCTGTCAGCGTGGCGGCGTCGGCGGTACCGGAAAAACGACCGGCCACGAAATTCTTGCCGTATTCCGCCCCTGCGGAACTGTCGATCTTCTTGTCGGCCAGCCGCGAAGATACGGCAAGCGCTGCCGCATCGGTGGCATCCTGCAACTGCGCTTTTGACAGGACCATGTTCGTGGCATCGATCGCCATTCCCGCCGTACCGAGCAGAACCGGCAGGATCAGCGCAGTCATGACACTGAAATTACCACCCTGATGACGAATGAAGTGGCAGATTTTCGGTTTGTTCTGTCGCATGCTGAAATACGCTCGCAAAAGAAGAATGCGGGCATTATTTCAGCAATCACTTAATTAGTGATAACTTCATCAATTAGAAATGAACGATATATGAATCTCTGAGGCGTCGCATGTCCGGCGAAAACGTCCACGAAGGCAAACGCCGGCTCGGGGAATGGCGGTCCGGGCGCGACGTCTGCAACGGCGAAACATCCTGAAATATCGATAAAATTGCGGATCGCAGGGCGCTGTCATGCAACCCGCTTCCCCTCTTCAGCGTATATGCTATTCAGTGTGCCCGCTTGAGAGGTCTCCTAGTGCATCCAGACATCGCATCGCTCTCCCGTGAAGACCTTGAGGACGAGGTTGCCCGCTTGCGGGCGCTGGCTTCGCAGGAGGACATAGGGCAATTGGCCCAAAGCGAAACGCGCCGCCGCGCCCTGTTCGAAGCGATTGATGACGGTTTCTGCATCATCGAATTCATAGACGGCCCGCATGGCGCTCTCAGCGATTATGTCCATATCGAATCGAATTCGGGCTATGAGCGCCAGACCGGCATTGCCGACATCGTCGGAAAACGCCTGCGCGAAATCGAGCCCGACAATGCGGATGTGTGGCTGAAGATTTACGGCGACGTGCTGCAAACGGGCAAGGTGGTGCGTTTCGAACAGGAATTCGTATCGATCGGTCGCCATATCGAAGTGTCGGCCACGCGAGTGGAACCTGCCTCGCTGCACCAGGTCTCGGTATTGTTTCGCGATGTGACCCAGCGCAAGCATGCCGAAGAAGCGTTGCGGGAGAGCGAGGCGCATGCCCGCGAAAATGTCCAGCGCGTCCAGTTGGCGCTCGCCGAAGGTGCCATCATCGGCACATGGTCATGGGATGTTCCGGCGAACCGTTTCACCGTCGACGAAGCCTTCGCAACGGCTTTCGGCATCGATCCGAAACTTGGGCGTGTCGGCCTCAGCCTGCAGCAGGTGGTGGAAACCGTTCATCCGGACGATCAGGCTGGCCTTGCCGCCGCCATGCGCGAAGCCTTGTCGCGCGGCGGCGCTTATGCGCATCAATACCGTACACGAAGGGCGGATGGCCAATATTACTGGCTTGAAGCCAATGGCCGCGTCGATCTTTCGCCGGAAGGCAAGCCTGTCAATTTTCCCGGCGTCCTCATCGATATCGAGGCTCGCCGCATCGTCGAGGCGGAACGCGACCGCGCGCTGGCCGCACTTCGCCAGTTGAACGACACGCTGGAACAGCATGTCGAGGAACGCACGACCGCGCTGCTGGCGGCTGAAGAAGCGCTTCGACAGGCCCAGAAAATGGAGGCAGTCGGCCAGTTGACCGGTGGCCTTGCCCACGATTTCAACAATATCCTTGCCGGCATCAGCGGCAGCCTGGAACTGATGAAGACACGGCTGGCACAAGGTCGCATCGGCGATATCGACCGTTACCTCACCGGCGCACAATCCGCCGTCAAGCGCGCGGCCGCGCTGACACAGCGCCTGCTTGCCTTTTCCCGTCGCCAGACGCTCGATCCCAAACCGTCGGACGTCAACCGTGTGGTTGCCGGCATGCAGGATCTCATATCGCGCAGCGTGGGCCCGGGAGTGGCCATCGAAACAGTTGCCGCCGGCGGCTTGTGGACCGCGTTCGTCGATGTCGGCCAGTTGGAGAATGCACTCCTCAACCTCTGCATCAACGCCCGCGACGCCATGCCGGAAGGCGGAAAGCTGACCATCGAAACCGGCAATCGCTGGCTGGATGAGCGCGCCGCTGCGCAACGTGGCCTGCCGCCCGGCCAATATATCTCGCTCTGCGTCAGCGATACCGGCACCGGCATGCCCGCAGACATCGTCGAGCGCGCTTTCGACCCCTTCTTCACCACCAAGCCCATCGGTCAGGGCACCGGCCTGGGGCTTTCCATGGTGTATGGTTTTGCCGGCCAGTCGGGCGGTGCGGCGCGCATCTATTCCGAACTCGGCAAGGGCACGATGATCTGCATCTACCTTCCGCGCCATGCCGTGGAAGGTGAAACCGAAGACCTGCCGATCGACGACATGCCGGCTCCGGTCGCGAGCGGCCAGAGCCTCATCCTCGTGGTCGATGACGAACCTTTGGTGCGCATGGTCGCGGTCGAAATTCTTCAGGATCTCGGTTATTCGCTGCTGGAAGCCGAAGACGGTCCGTCGGCGCTGAAAATCCTCAATACCCGGCCGGATATCGATCTTCTGATCACAGATGTGGGTATGCCGAACGGTATGAACGGCCGCCAGCTGGCCGATGCCGCCCGTGTAGAGCGACCGGATCTCAATGTCCTGTTCGTCACGGGTTACGCGGAAAATGCTGTCCTCAACCACGGACACCTGGAGCGCGGCATGCAGGTGATGACCAAACCCTTCGTGGCCGATGCGCTGGGTCGCCGTGTCAAGGAACTCATCGGCGGCGAATGATTGTCCGCCCGAACGAAAATGGGCCGGACAAGCCGGCCCATTGCACCATCACTGATCGTCAGCTCAGAGGTTTTCCGCGTCCTTGCGCGGGCTTGCCCAACCGAGCACGTGGTAAAGGATGATCGCGCCGATCGTGGCGGTACCGATCCCGTCAAGCGTGAAGCCGCCGACATCCAGCTTGAAATTGCCGGCACCCAGAACCAGCGCCACGCCAACCGTGATCAGGTTGCGCGGTTCGGAAAAGTCCACCTTGTTTTCAACCCAGATGCGGCCGGCAGTGGCGGCGATGAGGCCGAAGACGACGATGGAAAGTCCGCCCAGAACAGGGCCCGGAATGGTCTGGATCAGCGCGCCGAATTTCGGGGAGAAGCCGAGCAGGATGGCGACCGCCGCCGCCACGAGGAAGACCAGCGTCGAGAAGATGCGGGTGACCGCCATCACGCCCATGTTTTCCGCATAGGTCGTCATGCCGGTGCCGCCGAAGAAACCGGAGAACATCGTCGCGACGCCGTCACCGATGAATGCGCGGCCGAGATAAGGATCGAGATTGCGGCCGGTCATGGCGCCGATGGCCTTGATATGTCCGAGGTTTTCGGCAACCAGGATGACGACGACAGGCGCGATGAGCGTGACGGCCGAAGCAGAGAAGACCGGCGCGGTGAACGTCGGCATGCCGAACCACGCGGCGGCGGCAACGCCGGAAAAATCGATCGGCGTACCGTAACCCATGCCGTTCGCCAGCGTGAGATAAAGCAGATAGGCAAATGCGCCGCCGATCAGGATCGGCAGACGACGCACGAGACCCGGCGCGTAAACGGCGACAAGACCGACAGCGGCGACGGTGGCGATTGCCACCCAGCGCGAAAGCTGGCTGCCGTCAGGGCTTGTCGGGCCGGTGCCGGACGCACTGGCGATGGCGATCGGTGCGAGTACGAGACCGATCGCGGCGACGATGGCACCGGTCAGCACCGGCGGCATGAGCATTTCGATCCAGCGATGGCCAGCCATCATCACGATGATGCCGATCATGGCGTAGAGCGCGCCGGCCGCGATGATACCGCCCAGAGCAAGCGCGATATTGGGGTTAGGCGCGCCGGCCGCCGCGGCGGTTGCCACCAGAACGGGCCCGATGAAGGCGAAGGACGAGCCGAGATAGCTCGGGACGCGGCCACCGACGGCAATGAAGAAGATCAGCGTCGAGATGCCGGAAAACAGGATCGACACGTTGGGGTCGAAACCCATGATCATCGGCGCCAGCACGGTCGAACCGAACATCGCCACCACATGCTGGAAACCCAGCACCACCGTCTGTCCTGCCGGCAGACGTTCGTCGGGCTGAATGCGCCCTTCCGTCTTCAGCCGCCAGCGCGGAAAATAACCACCCGTATCGCTCATGATGTGCCCCGTCTGTTGGTCCCGCCAGACGACCCGGCACACGTTTTGGCCGCGTGCCTTTATACAATTTCGGTCGGAGGCGTGGATGCAAAAAATTGCGCTTCGCGGATAGGCGATCGGCATGATCCGTCGGTCGCAGCTATCGGCTCGCAAAAACCTTGGTTAATCCGAACTCGCCCCGCTGTCATCGGGCTTTTCCGGCTTTCCCACAGCCGAAAAGTCTAATTTCACGCATTTGCACTGGCGAAATGCCGCATGGCCCTTACCTCACCCTTGGGAAGAGGTTGGAACGACAGGGAGGAGACCCGTCATGACAAAGAACAGAATTTGCCTCTGGTATGACAAGCAAGCGGAAGAAGCCGCCCGTTTTTACGCAGAAACCTTTCCCGACAGCGCTGTCGGCAAGATCATTCGCGCACCCGGCGATTTTCCGGACGGACACCAGGGCGATGTACTCGTCGTCGAATTTACCGTGCTCGGCATCCACTGCATGGGCCTGAACGGCGGCCCGCAATTCAGGCATACCGAAGCCTTTTCCTTCCAGATCTCGACCGATAACCAGGAAGAAACCGACCGTTACTGGAATGCCATCGTCGGCAATGGCGGGCAGGAGAGCGAATGCGGGTGGTGCAAGGACAAGTGGGGGCTTTCATGGCAGATCACGCCACGTGTCCTGATGGATGCGATGCGGGAAGGCGGAACTACCGCAAAACGCGCGTTCGACGCGATGATGACGATGCGCAAGATCGATGTCGCCAAGATCGAGGCGGCAATACGCGGCTAATTTTCCGTCCGCGACATACGCTCGCGATCTCGCTCGTAGCGGGTTGCCACAGGAAACTCCGGTAGCCAGCCTTCGCGGCGTATCCTCCACAATTCGTAGCTCGGCCGGAAACGGTCGATCTCGTCGAGGCTGCCGAGATTGACCTCGATCTCATCGCCACTGCGTCCGAAAACCGAGGAGCCGCAATCGGGGCAGAAATGCCGGCCGCGATAGGCACGGGTTTCGCCTTCAATCGTCACCGCATCCTCAGGAAAGATCGCCGAGGCGTGAAACAGTGCGCCGCTATGCTTGCGGCAATCGAAACAATGGCAAACGCCGACGCGATAAGGGCGCCCGACCGCCACGAGCCTGACATTTCCACAAAGACAACCTCCGCCGACTTCGTCCATCGCGCCGTTCTCCGTTTCGGTCAGCAAAAGGCAGATAAGCCCGCCTGCCCTCATGCAATGGTTTTCGGCGCCAAAAAGTTGCGCAGTGCAGGCCCGCACGAGCTGTCCACGTCGACCCTGAAACCAAATTGCGTCGACCCGACAGAACGAAGAACAATCACGCTGCCAACTTGTCAAACGGTAGAATTTCCTACCTTAACTCTGCGAAAAATTGGCCTATTGTGGCCAATATTAGGCAGGGGTTGGCGGCAGGCATGCGCCGCCCTTGCATCGACACATTGGAAAGTTTCGTAAATGCCCACAGCATCCCCTTCTCCGGCTCCGTCGAGCCGGAAGCCCTTTTACAGCAATTTTGGATTTCAGGTTCTCGCCGCAATGCTTGTCGGCCTGGCGCTTGGCCTCGTCGCCCGCAATATCGGCCCTGATGCCGCCGGCAACCAGAATGCCTTGTCGGTCACACTGCAGACCATCGGCACGATCTTCGTTCAGCTGCTGCGCGCGCTTGTGCCGCCGCTTATTTTCACCGCTATCGTTGCGTCGATCGCCAACCTGAAAAACCTCAACAACGCCGCCAAGCTGGTCTGGCAGACGCTGCTGTGGTTCGCCATTACCGCGCTGATATCGGTCGTTATCGCCATTGCGCTCGGCCTCATCATCCAGCCCGGCCTCAACAGCGCCGTCACCGAGGCGGCTGCCCGCGCGCCGTCTTCGGCCGGTTCCTGGCTTGATTTCCTCAAAGGCCTTATCCCGACCAACGTGCTTGGCCTCGAAGCCTCGACCAAGCTGGTAAACGGCGCAGCCTCCACCTCGCTGAACTTCAACGTCCTGCAGTTGCTCGTCGTGTCGATCGCCTTCGGCGTTGCCGCGCTGAAAGCCGGCAAGGCAGCGGAACCGTTCCTCGCCTTCAACCAGTCGCTTCTCGCCGTCGTGCGCAAGATCCTGTGGTGGGTGATCCGCCTGACACCGCTCGGCACGATCGGTCTTCTCGGCCGCGCCGTCGATCAGTATGGCTGGACGACACTGTCGCAGCTCACCTGGTATGCGGCCGCCGTCTATATCGGCCTCGCGTTGGTTCTCTTCGTGGTCTACCCGGCGCTGCTCATCGCGCACGGCCTGAAGCCCTCGCGCTTCTTTGCGGGCGCATGGCCGGCCATCCAGCTCGCCTTCGTTTCGCGTTCGTCGATCGGCACCCTGCCCGTCACCGAAGCAGTCACCGAAAAGGCGCTCGGCGTGCCGCGCGAATATGCGGCCTTCTCCGTTCCTCTCGGCGCCACCACCAAGATGGACGGCTGCGCCGCCATTTACCCGGCGATCTCGGCCATCTTCATCGCGCAGTTCTATCAGGTACCGCTTGGGCTCCAGGAATATTTCCTGATCGTCTTCGTGTCGGTTCTCGGTTCCGCCGCCACCGCCGGCCTCACCGGCGCCGTGGTCATGCTGACGCTGACGCTTTCCACTCTCGGACTTCCGCTCGAAGGCGTGGGCCTTCTGCTGGCCATCGATCCCATCCTCGACATGGGTCGCACGGCCGTCAACGTTGCCGGCCAGGCTCTCGTGCCGACCATCGTTGCCAAGCGCGAAGGCATTCTGGATCAGTCAGCCTATGACAACGTCAAGGGTATCGAGACGCTTGACGAACGCGAAGTCCAGCCGGCCTGACCGAAACGGCCTTCGGCTTCACCAATATGGCGCTCCCTGAAAACGGGGGCGCTTTTTTTATACTGGATCACTCCTTCACCGGCGCATAGGACGCCATCGCCCAGCCGCGCCGGCGCGCGAAACTGCGCAAGCCGTAAACCGCCTGCACCGCAAAAATCCAGACCATCAGAAGCAGGCCGGCATGCAGGTCGGGATAGACGGCGCTCGTCACGCGAACGCTCGCCCAAGCAAGAAGCAACGCCGATACGGCCCAGGATACCATCGAAATCCAGACGCTGGTTCGGGACATTTTCATCCTCCACAAAAGCCATCAGGTTCTACCGAGGGTAGCGTTTTTCAGGCGCGTATCAAGCGAAAGCGTGCCGCGAGTGTGTCCGACACCCTCACCCGCATTTGGCGCGCACCACCTTTCCGCTCGCCGGATCGGTCTCGATCGTTATCCGATCCTCACGAAAATCCATCGTCACCATGTCGCCGGGGCCAATCTGGCGCACGCTCACAGCGCCCGTCAGCCGCTTTGCGCGCGCATCGCTCGGTTTCTTTTTGCCCACCAGCTTTTGCGCCGCCTGCGCATTGCAGGTCTTGGTTTTGGCCGGCGCAGCAAATGCCGCTGCCGGTCCGCTCATCACGAAACCTGAAAGCGCAAACAGGGTTACCAAAATCTTCATCGCCATCCTCCAAAGGGAACTGCGCCGCAACCTCGACGACTTCTGTGCCGACATTACGGCAACACCGTCGATTTGCGAGCACCGCCACCCGCTTTCAGGCCGTGCACAACATTGCCAGCATTCACTAATTTTCCTAAGTGGAAGCACCTGTTGGAGACTGAAGCATGGCCATGAGCAAATTGACCGGACGATCGCTGAAAACATTCCTGTGTCTTGCCGCGGTTTTTCCCTGGACGGCAGCGCATGCGACGCCGGTCCTCATCGTCGATACGGCCAGCCATGAAGTGCTCTATCAGGAAGATGCAGGCGCCCCGTGGTATCCGGCCTCCACCACCAAGCTGATGACCGCGCTGGTCACCTTCGAAGCACTGCGCGCTGGCGAAGTGAAGCTCGATACACCGGTCATGATCACCCGCAATGCGGCCAAGCAGGCCTTTCTTGAATCCGGCCTCACCTTCGGCCGCACGATGACGCTGGAAGACGCACTTTATGGCGCGCTCGTCGCTTCCGCCAACGATGTCGCCGTGGCGCTGGCTGAAAAGGTTGGCGGCGATCTGCCGGCCTTCATTCGCCGCATGAATGCGGAGGCCGAACGCCTCGGCATGACCGGAACCCACTTCGCCAGTCCGAACGGCCTGTTCGACAAGGACAATTACACGACGGCACGCGACCTCGCCATTCTCGGCATGGAAATCGCCCGCGCCTTTCCGGAATACGAAAGGTTCTTCCAGGCGACTGCCGTTTCGTTCGATGGCAAGGAAGTCAAATCCAACAACCTTCTGCTCACGCGTTATCCCGGCACGATCGGCATGAAGACTGGCTTCCTCTGCGCCTCGGGCCGCAATTATGTCGGCCTGACGGAACGCAACGGCCGCAGCCTGATGGTCGTCATAATGGGTGCGACGACCGAGCGTGAGCGCAACGAGCGTTCCGCGCAATATCTGACGGAAGCCTTCGAGAACCGTCTGCCGGCCGGCGCCGGCCGTGTCGAGGCCATCGCCAACCGAAGCGATCTGACGCCGCCGGACATGCGTGTGAAACTCTGCACACCTGCAAGTGCAGCTTATGAGGCCGAGCGCGATGCCATGTATCCAATGGGCCTGCCCGGCCACCCCAGCTATCTGCAGGCGGAAAGCCCAAACCTCGTGCACGCCATCACCACCTGGGCCACGGAAAATGTCGCAGACGTGCCGCTGCCAAGGCCACGCCCGCCGGAATTCCAGTAACGACGGATCAGCTCGACGACCCATACGTCGCCGATCTGACCGGCATCACCGTTTGTCGCGCCCTCACTCCTGCGGCAGCAATTGCGGGTTCCAGACCACTTCCCAGACATGCCCGTCCAGGTCGTTGAAATAGCCGGCGTAACCGCCGTAAAACGTATCCTGCGCAACCTTCACGATATGGGCACCGGCCTCTTCAGCCGCGGCCATCACGGCGTCAACCTCCTCGCGCCGGCGCACGTTATGCCCGATGGTGAATGACGTCGGGCTGCCCGCCTGTTTCGGCAGGCCGGTATCATGGGCGATATCGTCCTGCGCCCACAGAGCCAGCTTCAAGCCGCCCGAGAGATCGAAGAATGCTACGGCGCCATGCTCGAACTCACGCCCGATAATGCCGTCGGTCGGCAGACCAAGACCATCGCGATAAAACACAAGCGATTTTTCGAGATCGGCAACGCCCAATGTAATGACGGAAATACGCGGTTTCATATCCCAAACCCTTTCTATCGAGGCCTGCACCATGCAGACGCCGTGATAGCCTTGGGCCGCCACCGGAATGACGGAAGGACCTCCATGACAGATGGGCCGGGCCAACCTTCCCGAACCTGACCTGTTTCAGACGGAAAGCAGGCTACCGACTTTGTCGGCCGGGTCAAGCGCGAAGGGTTATGGAGGGCTGATGTGGCCCATTATGCCAACCGGCCACCCGCTCGAATCTCCAGCGCCGGGTGTTCGAAATCGTCATTCCCAAAGATCGCATCTGCAATCTTTCCGGGAGCACATAGATTTTCGTAAAGTCTGTAAGCGGGCTGATACCGTGCGGCATAAAGTTCACGCGCCGCATCGACACCTCCCAATAACCCGGCGTCGCGTCTTGCGCCGCGCTCAGCGGACACTTCCACCGTCGTCTCCACGAAAATCGTCAGATCCCAGCTATCGATCAGTTCCGGCCTCTGAAGAAAAGTGCCATCCACGATCAGAATGGCATCGGCCATTGCAATCGTCGCCGATTGAGTGATCGGCTCATCTTTATGGAGGTCGAAAGAGGCCGTGCGATATTCCCGATTGCCGGCCGGTCCCAGCGGCGCGAGCAAAAGGGCCTTGATCGCGGAGAGGTCGCGGCCGTCATGGTAATAGCCTTCAGGCGAGTACCGGCCGCGCGCATAACGTTCCGCTTTCGACTTGTGAAACCCATCGACCGAGGTGCGAATGATATCCCTCCCCTTAGCCGTCAGGGTATCGGCGAGTTCATCCGCCAGCGTCGTTTTTCCAGACGCCGTCCGACCGTCGACCGCCACTCGCACCGGTCTGTCTAGATCGACCGATAAAACGGCGGCGGCGAGTTTTTCTATCGCAATGGTGCGGTCCGGATATGACAATGTAAACGTCCTCAAAGAAGTTGCGGACGTAACTACCTGCGACAATTGAAGGTTTTGCGTCACCACCCCCAAGCGGCTTCAATTTTCATCCCTTCTCGGCCGAATTCTCCTAACGTTCCAAGCCGCGTATGATGGCCTCCACATTGCCTTTCCACACCGGATACATTTCTTCATTGTCCGTCCAGAGTTCCGCAAGTTCGCTTCCGTCGGCAAGCACCCGCCGGCAGGCTCTTATCGCTGGCGCCACCAGATCCGTCATCTCCAGTCCGGCAATCCGCTGCAGCCATGCGGTCCATTCGGCATCCTGCGAAGGTTCAAGAGGTTCCTTAAAAAGGACTGCCTTGACTATGGCTGCAAACACCAACGCAGCCTCTCCGTCGGTAACTTCGACGTATTCGGCCCTGTTTACGACGGCAAACCCCTGACGAATGTCGTTGCGCGGATCTGACCGCTGCAACATCTCAGTCATGAGATCGAGCGTTTCATCGCTATCAAAGATACCTGCACCCCAAGCGCCCATGTCGTTCTCTCTCCAAAAATTGATCAAGCAAGCTCATAAAATACTTATCCAATCCGCTATCAAGTCACTGATATAATATAAATTTCCACTCTTCAGTCCATCCGGCATACCGTCGATTATCACTTGCCTCGTCGGTCACCATGCGATTCATTTTACCTTTCGCCGAAGATTGAACGTAACGGACCCGATATGATCACCACCAAACCGGGATTGCCAATAAAACGCCGTTTCCTCGCAGCATCGTCGCGACTGACAATGGCGACGGCCTTGATGATCCCCCTTTTCATGGAGCCCGCCATGGCCGATACCGACACCAATGCGTTGCTGGAAGCGGCTCAGAGCGGCAACAGCCGATCCGTTGCCTCTCTCATCAGGGACGGGGCGGCTCTCGAAAAGCGCGGCGACAACGGCCAGACCGCTCTTCTCATCGCTACCCGCGCCAACGATATCGCAACGGCAAAACTGTTGATCGAGGCCGGTGCCGATGTAAACGCCAAGGACGCCATTCAGGACAGCCCTTACCTCTACGCCGGCGCGCGCGGCCATCTCGAAATCCTGCACATGACGCTTTCGCACGGAGCAAATCTCAAGAGCACCAACCGGTACGGCGGCACGGCGCTCATCCCGGCGTCGGAGCGCGGTCATGTGGAAACGGTCAAGACCCTGATCGATGCCGGCGTCGATGTAAATCACGTCAACAATCTCGGCTGGACCGCACTTCTCGAAGCCATCATCCTGAGCGATGGCGGCCCTCGCCACCAGCAGATCGTCAGGCTGTTGCTCGATGCCGGCGCCAGACGCGAACTGGCCGACAAGGACGGCGTGACACCGCTGCAGCATGCCAGAACGCGCGGTTATCGTGAAATCGTCGCGATGCTTGAGGCGGCGCAGCTTTGAAGGTGGGGGCCGTGTATCGGCAAAGTTCGATCTGAAACGCGAGGGCTGCGCATGTCAATGATCCTGCGGAAATGGACTGCCACGATCCGCACAGCGGATGTGGAGGAATATACCCGATATGTGGAGGAGACCGGCGCAGGCGATTATCGGCATACCGCGGGATATCTCGGTCACCAGATCGCGGTGCGGGACAACGGCGATGGCACGAGCGAGTTTTCCACGCTGAGCTGGTGGGGCGGCATGGACGCCATCAAGGCTTTCGCCGGTGAAAACCCGGAAACCGCCCGATATTATCCCGAGGATGATCGTTATCTCCTGACCAGACCCGAGACGGTGGAGCATTACCGCGTCCTGTCGGGCTCACCACCGAGCCCATAAGGGAAGATGTGGGGCATTCACTCCCGCAGCGTATCCGCCACCAGCGCATTGGCGTGACCATGGCCCATGCCATGTTCCTGTTTTAGCCACGCCACCAGCTCCATATGCTTCTTGCCGCCCTGGCTGCGGATCAAATCTTTCCACTCCGCGATCGGCCGGCCATATTTCGCCTCGATCGATGGAAAATAGGACGCGGGTCCTTTGACAGGTGTCGTTGCCATGATGCCTCCCAGACAGCAACCGGTTTGGCACCGAGTTTAACACGATCGCGCCCGCTGTCATCTTCCGTTGCCGGCCTGCGCCAACCGACGCTTGCCCTGCCCCGTCTCAGGCCCTAAACCGTCCTCACACCATATCGAGGAACCGCCGCATGTTCGAAACCACCGCGATCGAAACCGAAAACAAGCCGGAATTCTATCGTCAGCTCACGCAGCAACTGGCGGCGCTTCTCGAAGGCGAGCGGGATTTCATCGCCAATGCCGCCAACACTTCGGCGCTGCTCTTCCAGATGATGCCGGACCTCAACTGGGCTGGTTTTTACCTGATGAAGGAAGGCGAACTGGTGCTTGGTCCTTTCCAGGGCAAGACCGCCTGCGTGCGCATTCCGGTCGGTCGCGGCGTCTGCGGCGCGGCGGTCGAACAGCGTCGCTCCATGCTGGTCGAGGATGTGCACGCCTTCCCCGGCCATATCGCCTGCGATGCAGCCTCGCGCTCCGAACTCGTCGTGCCGATCCTGCGGGGCGGCGAAATCATCGGCGTCATCGACCTCGACAGCCCGAGGCCGTCGCGTTTCGATGCCGACGATCAGGCCGGCATCGAGCGTATCGCCGAAATCTTCATCACCGCCAGCGCCTAGAATGCCGACGTCTTTCGCGATTGCCCCACTCGAGCCAGGCAGCGCCGAGGCCGAGAACGCGCGGACATTCTGCCTGCGCATCATCCGTGATTTCTACGGCATCGATTACAACAGCGACTGGCACGCCGATCTCGACACCTTGACCGGTTTCGCCGAGCGGGGCTGGTATTCGGCGCGCAACGGTGGCGGCTTTCGTATCGTGCGCGATGACGCGAACACCATCATCGCGACGGGCGGATTTTACGATCTCGTCCGCAAACCGGGCACAGCCGCCCGCCTTGCCGATCGGCACGGGGCCGCCAAAACCTGCCAGATCGCCCGCGTCTATCTCGATCCGGCGGTGCGCGGCAAAGGTCTCGGCAGCCGTATCGTTGCAGCGCTTGAAGCAGACGCCCGTGTATCGGGCTACGATACCGCCTATCTCCACGCCGACGCCCAGACCCCGGCGACGCTCTCCTTCTGGTCCGGCCGTGACTACCGGGAATTCGGCCGGTTTTCCTATCCATCGCCGTCAGGCGGCATCGATACATCGGTCGATTTCGACAAAATCCTCTGACAACAAAAAAAGCCGCCGGGCGCGAACCCGGCGGCTTTTCAACGTCTATCCCGAAGCGGGTTATTTCTGCGCCACCGGCTTCACCAGCGGGGTGATGCGGCGGATGGTGACGCGGCGGTTTTCCTGCGACGGGCCGTCGGTGCGGACCTTCAGGTAACGCTCGCCATACCCTTGCGTCGTCAGGTTTTCCGGCGCGATGCCAAAGGCGTCGGTCAGCACGCGGGCAACCGATTCGGCACGTTCGTCCGAAAGAACGAGGTTGCTGTCGTCGGAACCGACGGCATCGGTATGGCCTTCGATCAGAAAGGTTTCAGCCGGATCGCGCTCCAGCACTTCCTTGATCGCATCCGCCACCTTGCGCAGCGAAGTCGCCTGGTTCATCGGAATTTCGGCGCTGCCCGTCGCAAACGTGATCGTATCGAGGTCGATACGGCGCACCTTGTCGCGGATACGGGCGGAATAACGCACCTCATCCAGCGAATAGACGCGCTCCACGCGTTCCACCGGCGGCTGTTCCAGGAATTCGTAATAATCCCGGTCCGGTTCGCTCGATGTGTCGATGATGTAGTCGTCCAGCGGCACCGTCAGGCGCATGGGCGGCAGATCGAGGCCCGGATCGCGCCAGCGGCGCGGCTGGTCACGCTCTTCCATCAGTTCCGGCGCGTAGTAGAGCACGTATTCCCGGCCGTCGTCACCGATACGCGAGCGCTGCACCACATCGCCGTACCGGTTGCGGATGGTGATGATCTGCACACCGCCGTCACGTTCGATGATTTCGCGGGTACGACCGCCGCGCAGGCGCTCGTATTCCGGCTCGTAACCCTCGTCGTAGAAACGGCGGCTGTCGTCGTGACGCACGATGGTGCGGTTGTCGAACTGCAGGATCACGCGGCCGCCATCGCGGTCACCACCGCGTTCGCGGAAACCCTCGGGACGTTCGAAACGCGGACGGCCGTCGAGACGTTCACCGCGCTCGGCGGTAGCAGCCTCGAGCTTGATCGGCGGACGCGGACGTTCGCCCGGTGCAAGCGCCTGTGCTTCGGCATCCGATGTCGGCGGCGGTGGCGGCGGGCCAGCGGGTGCGGCAACCACAGCGCCACCGGGCTGGCCACCTTGCGGCGGACGCGGGCCACCTTCACGCGGACCACGCGGCTGACCGGGCTGGCCCGGAGCAGCGGCGGCAGGCGGTGCCGACGGGTATTCCTTGGCGCTGTCGAGAATGGCAGCACCGTTTTCGACCGGCAGAACGACCGGACCAGTCGCGGATGACGGATCCTTGGCGATGGTCTTGGCGCGTTCGATTTCCTCTGGCGTGCGCGGTCCGGCCGGCGGAGCAGCCGGCGGTGCGACGGCCTGTCCCGCAGCCGGAGCGGTACCGGGAGCAGCGGGCGCGGCGCCGGATTGGTCGGGTGCCGTTGCGCCCGGCGCAGTTTGACCCGGCGCTGCAGGGGCCGCACCCTGGGTTGCCGCGCCGCCGGCGGGCTGTTCGGCCGGTGCCTGTGCCGGGGCAGCAGGAGCTTCGCCCGCAGCCGGACGACTGGCGTCGGCCGGACGTGGCGGACGCGCGGCTGGCGCTGTGTCCGGGGCTGCAGGGGCGGTCGCCGGTGCCTCTGCCGGCGCAGCAGGTTTTTCGGCTGGCGCAGCGGGCTTTTCAGCCGGGGTTTCGCTCTTGGATTCAGCGGGAGCCTGCGCATCCGGGGCCGGACGTTCGCCGCGCGGCTTTTCACCATTCGGACGTTCGCCACGGGGACGCTCGCCACGCGGACGCTCCGTACCGGGCTGCGCTTCGCTGTTGTTTTCCTGGCTGCGGGCCGGGCGCTCGGGGCGCTGCGGACGCTCTGCCGGCTGTTCGGCAGCGGGCTGTTCCTGGCTTGGTTCCTGATCGCGGCGGGGGCGCTGGCGTGGCTGTTCGGCCTGTGGTTCGGCAGCTTGCGGCTCGGCGGCGGGGGATTCCTGTGCCGGGGCTTCCCGGCGAGGACGCGGCGCTTCCGGCTCGGGTGCGGGCTCGCGGGCCCGTGGCGCGGGTTCAGGCTCGGCCTGCTGTGCAGGCGCTTCCTGACGCTGCGGCTCAGCCTGCGGTTCCGGTGCCTTTTCACGGCGCGGCTTTTCGGCCGGTGCTTCTTCGGCCGGCGCTTCCTGCGCAGGGGCTGCATCCGGCGGCAGGATCGGCTGTTCGCCTGCCGGTGCGTCCTGCACGCGTATGATCTCGTTCTGGGTCGGCACGGCAATCGCGCCCGGCGCAACGGGAGCCGCCATAGCCGGCTGCCAGATCAGCGACAGCGACAGGACCGGCATGGCCACGCCTGCCCTGAACCTCGCGGTCAGCAGACGATGTTTTTTCGATGTGGACGACATGGGACCTCCTTGGTGATCTCGCATCCCTGCAATTCGTGAACGGCGCTTCTCTTCCGGAAGCTTGTCCGCATTCGGGCAGCCCTCAACGGCCACCCATTAAAATTGTTCCCAAGCCTGTGCATCACAGCCTGAACTTCACCTGAACGCCGCATTCAGGCAAAGCTGAGGCAGGCCACCGGCCATCCACCATTGCAAAAACGCCTATTCCAGCTAAAAGCGCGCCCATATCAACCGGCACCGGAAAAGGATGCGCCATGACCAAGATCGACGAGGAAGCCCTGGCCGAAGCCTATAACCGCGCGTTGGAACTGGAAAAGTCCGGCGATCTCGATGCCGCTGCCAAAGCCTATGCGCAGGTGCTGGAACTGGACCCGGAAGACCACGGTGGCGCGGCCGTCCGCCTTGCCTCCATGGGCCGTGGCGAAACCCCGCCGCGCGCACCGGATGCCTATGTCGAGACCCTGTTCGACCAGCATGCCGAAAGCTTCGAGGACATTCTCGTCGAGCAACTCGGCTACACCGTTCCCATGATGGTGCGCCAGCACCTGCAATCTCTCGATCTCGGGCCGTTCAAGCGCATGCTCGATCTCGGCTGCGGCACGGGCCTGACCGGTGGCGCACTGCGTGACATGGCGGAAGACATTACCGGTCTCGATATCTCCGAGAACATGGTGCAGATCGCCCATGAAAAGGATCTGTACGAGACGCTCTACGTCGGCGAGGTCGAGGATTTCCTGGAAGACAACGACGACGAGCCGTTCGACCTGATCACCGCCACCGATGTCCTGCCCTATCTCGGCGCATTGGAGCCGATCTTCTTCGGCGCCGCCGAAAACATGGTCAAGGGCGGCATTTTCGTGTTCTCCTCCGAAACCCTGCCGGCCACCGACGGACGTCCATACATCGTCGGCCCGCACCAGCGTTTCGTGCACGCCGAAAGCTATATCCTCGACCGCCTGAAGGAAACCGGCTTCGAACTGATCGAAATGTCGGAAATCAACGTGCGCATGCAGGATGGCGAGCCAAGCCCGGGACATCTGGTCGTGGCGAAGTTGAAGTAAGTTGGCGGGGCAAAATACCCCCTCACTTGCTAAGATGTTGAAAGGGGCCGCAGCGTCTCTACCTCTCCCCTTGCGGGAGAGGACACAAAATCATGACCTTAGCTTCAGCTAAGTCATAGATTTTGTTGGTGAGGGGCAATCCTATGCACCCCACCCCGGCCCTTCGCTCAGGCTCAGGGCGTTCGTCATTCGAAACGATTCACTGGATCGTTTCGTCGGCTGCGCCGAGCATTCCTCACCCGCGCAGATACACCGAGCTGGTATCAAAACTCAGCCCCGGAAACACCTTGCTCGTGAGATCCCCGACCGAAACGCCATACTGCTTGTGGATCATCGCTGCCGCCAGTTCGCGCAAGTCGCCGGTCGGCATCAGGTCGCGGCCCTGGTAAAGCTGGTCTTCGCCGAGACCCGGCCAGTTGCCGAAAATCCTGCCGCCATCGACCGCGCCGCCCGCCACCAGCGCCACGCCGCCGGTACCGTGATCGGTGCCGCCGCTGCCGTTTTCGCGCACCGTCCGGCCGAATTCGGTCATGGCAAGCACGACGGTTTTCGACCACACATCCGCGCCCATACTGTCTTTCAGCGTGGTGATCGCCTGCGCCAGCGTGCCGGCAACCTGGGCAAACTGTGCCTTCTGGTTCACATGCGTGTCCCAGCCGTTGATGGAAAAGCTGCCGATCCGGTAGTCCCTCGCCAGAAGGCTGCCGGCAAGCTTTGCCATGTCGGCCACACCTGCGCCCCGCTTGCCATTGGCGTAAAGCGGATCGGTGGACATGTCGGTGCGCACGGCCTCGGAAAAAGCCTTGGAGAATTTCTGGTCGCCTTCGTATAGCCGCTCCAGAAACCGCAGCTCGTCGGCTGCCAGCGACACGTCCGATTGTGCCGACCAGACATCCACGTCATTGGGGCCGGAAAGGATCAGTTCCATCGAGGTGTTGATATCGATTGCCCGGCGGCTCGCCGTACGCGGAATGGCCGCCAGCGTGCGGTTCAGCCAGCCATTGCGTTCACGCTTGTCGATACCGCCGCTTTCAAGAATATCCTGCCCGTCGAAATGGCTTCGCTGATCGCGATAGGGCGTCGAAACGGCATGCACGAAAGAAAGCTCGCGCGCCTGCCACAAAGGCATCAGCGATTGCGCCGCCGGATGCAGGCCAAAACGGCCGTCGAGATCGATGAGACCCGTATCCGGTGTCAGCGCCAGCTTCGGGCGCAATGCCGCATAAGCCGCATCCCCATAAGGCTGCAGCAAGTCCAGGCCATCCATTGCGCCGCGCAGGATGATCGTCACGAAACGGGCGTCACCCGGCGTTGCGGCGAAGCTGACGGGCGTCATCACGGGTGCCGCCGCCATGCAGCAGGCGGCGCCGAGAAAGCCGCGTCGCGACAGTCGAAAACCTTGCGAAGCGTCCATGGTCATCTCCTGTTGAATTCCGGCGAAACCAGAACCATGGTCAGGCCGTGCACCTTGTTGGGCGCTTGCGCCACGATCTGCATTGTTTCCGGGCGCGCCGCGTCCGCCAGTGTCGACGTCAGAAATCCGGGCGGATCGAGATCCTTGCCCAATCCCCGTACGGCCAGCCTTGCCCAGGCGATCCGCTCGCTCAATTGACTGGGGGAAAGCCAGGCCTCGGCGTCGTCTGCAAAACCGGCCGGGCTTGGCGGCTGCCACACCGGCTGCCCCATGCGTCTCAGCGCACCGAATGTCACGGCGCGGGCAAAACCGGGCTTCGGCGCTGCCGCCTTGGTGGTCGATTTCTTGATGTCGCCGGAAACGGCATTGTCGGTCGCGGCGACATCGGGACGCCCCATATCCGCACCGCGCGGGCCGGGCTTTTCCGCCTGCACGACGTCGTCGCCATCCTCGGCTTCTTCCGGCCGAACCGGCACTTCCGCATCCTCGTCGTCCAGCGCCTTGGCAAGCGCCGTCAGCTCGGCTTCCTTCACATCCATTGCCCGCAGGCCGGACACCACGAAATCGAAAGGCTGCTTGAATTTATGGCCCTCGCCTTCCCACGCGCGGGGATGATCGAGCATGGCCTGATAAACGGCACTCAGGTTGCCGTCGCTCTGCGCCCATGCTGCCACCATGGCATCCACAACCTCGGCCGGCGGTTCGTCGGCAATAAAATATTTTGCCAGCTTGCTGCACACATGCCGGGCGGTCTCCGGCCGTTTTGCCAGATCGTCCAGCATGGCCACATGGTCCGCTTCGGAGCGCCCCTCCTCACCATATACCTTGCCCAGCAGCGACAGCTTGCCCGGTTCGGCGCGCGCGCGACGATAACCCACCTCGAGGGTGCGCCCATCCACGGTCACTCCGGTCAGGATCAACGACGCTCCGCGCACGTCGTCCTGGGTATAGCCGGAGCCCGCCCCCATCGTGTGCAATTCGAGAAGTTCGCGGCCGAGATTTTCGTTCAGCCCGGTGCCGTTGCGCAGGCCCGCCTGCGATTCCGGCCCCACCGAACGGTTCTGGTCGAGATAAAACAACATTGCCGGGTGCAGCACCGTCGCATGCAGCAGGTTTACGAACGGCCCGCCGATATTCGGACGGATCGCCTCGGCCTCGAACAGCGAGACGATCATCCGCATCGCGTAGGTCTTGCGGGCGTTGACGGAAAAATGATCGACCCAGAAGCTCGCCAGCCGCTCGAAAAAGCCGTTCTGCGAATGCACTGCCTGCACGATGCGGGCAAACGAATCGCGCCTCAACATGCGGTCGGCCTCGCGCAGCGTGTCGCGGCGCAGTTCCGGATTGGGATTTCCAGCCTGAGCGGCCTTGGCCTCGACGGCGCGCACGGAAAGAAGCCGCAGCACGGTTTCGCGTCGGCCCTCGAAACCTTCCCGCGGAAAGCGTGCCTTTGCCTTGGCGCCTCTTTCGACCTGTTTCATCAGGTCGGCAGCGCTGGCCGGCGCATTTTCTTCACCCGGCTTCAGGCCATATCCGTATCGGATGGCTGCCATGGTGGGGCGGGATAGTGTCATCGAGCACCTCGTTTCGAACCGTGGACAAGGGGTGATGTAGCACTGCGATACAAACGGCAACAAGTTAAGGCAAGTTTTTAGACATGAACGTTTTGTAATCCGTCATCGAAACGCATGTTTTTCCAAAAGCGGATGCAACCGCCTCCGAACCAGCAACGCCCTGTTTCGTTCCGCCGCCGGATCAGACACTCGATCACCTTTAAGCCATTGGCGTAATTAATGTTTTTTTCATGCGGACATGCGCATATGCGCTGAGTAAAAAACGATACGAGACATTCTGGATGCCCAGCCGCTTCCTGACTGACGAGAATGAAACCCGCATCAAGTCGGAAATCGCCAAGGCGCAGGCGGCATCGGTCATTGATCGCATGTATTACATGCTGGCCACCAATGCGGTCATCGGAGGCTGCGCCTATGCCGTTTCCACGGTCGGCCACGGCGCTGACAGTTTGGCGGCCTATTGGCTGATGGCATTCCTGCTGACGCTGCTCGTTCGCGCCGGCATGACCGCAAGCATGATGCGGCGCAATCTGGTCGATACGGAACCGGCGCGGACCTTGAGGGTTCTTGCGGCAGGCAAGTTCGTCACCGGATGCACCTGGGCCGCCCTTCCTTTCCTGTTCAGCAATTTCGATGCCACCAGTATCGACGGCGGCATTTACCTGATGATGCTCGGCATCGCCGCCGCGACGGTGCTGATGGGCGCCGGCAACAGCCTTGCACCTTTGGCCTTCGCCCTGCCCGTCCATATATCGGTCATCGTCTCGCTTCTGCCGCAAGGCATTCACGGCCTCATGCTGGCTCTCTGCGTGACGGCCCTCACCCTTCTCCTCTATCGCGGCAGCCGCCAGTCGGAAGCAACCTTTGTCAGCAATACGCGCGGCGCCGTCCAGGCCAAGGCCCTGGCGGAATCGCTGTCCCGCGCCAACAGCGAAATTTTGACCACCAATGCCCGGCTGGAACATCTGGCCAAATGCGATCCGCTGACCGGCCTTGCCAATCGCACTGCCTTCAACGAAGCGCTGGCCGCCGGCATCGCCGGTTGCCCGAAGGACAGCGGCCGCCAACTCGCTTTGCTGATGGTGGACCTTGACGGTTTCAAGCTGATCAACGACACGCTCGGCCACAGCGTCGGCGACAGCCTGCTGGTTTTCATCTCCAACCGCATGCGCCAGTCCATCCAGGGTGCCGATCTGCTTGCCCGTCTCGGCGGCGATGAATTCGCGGTCATCTTTACCGGCCCCGATGCCAGCGAGCGCGCCCGTGCGCAATGCGAGGCCATGCTCGAGCGCAGCCACGGCCCCATCACCATCGCCGATCAATCCTGCCTCGTCGGCACGTCTATCGGCCTGTCGATCTATCCCGATCACGCCGCCAATGCCGAGGAACTGTTCATCTGCGCGGATATGGCGCTGTACCGGGCCAAGGACGGCGGGCGCGGCCGCTGGTGCGAATTCCATCCGGATTTCCGCATCGCCGCCAACCGCCGCCACCAGATCGAACAGGATCTCGGCGCCGCCATTCTCAGCGGCGCCGTCGAGGCCTGGTTCCAGCCACAGGTCATGCTGGATGAAAGCGGCATTATCGGTTTCGAGGCGCTGGTGCGCTGGCATCACCCGCAGCTCGGCGCGATCTCGCCGCCGGATATCGTTCAGGCAGCCTTTGCCACCCATCAGTCCGACCGCCTCACCGGCACCATTGCGGAAGCCGCTTGCCGCCTGCTGAAACGCCTGCCGCAACTGGGCCTGCCGCATGCCACCGTTTCGGTCAATGTCTCGCCGCGCGAACTCTCGGTCTATTCCGTGGTCGATCTCATCGACGCCATCGTCAAGCGCCACGGCATCGACCCCACAAAACTGGAAATCGAGATCACCGAGGAAGCCCTGCTCGACACCACCGCCGTCGGCGACCAGCTGGAGCGCATCGCCGCATCCGGCTACAAGCTCGCCGTCGATGATTTCGGCGCCGGTCACTCCTCGCTCACCTATCTCACCGGCCTCAAGGTCGACCGCCTGAAGATCGATCGCGGCATCGCAGCCGCCGTCACCACCAGCCGCCAGAGCCGCAACATCGTCTCCGCGCTGGTCGGGCTCGGACAGTCGCTCTCCATCGATGTCCTCGTGGAAGGCGTCGAAACGCCGGAAGATGCCGCCGCATTGCAGGAACTCGGCTGCCATACGGCGCAGGGTTATTTCTTCGCCCGCCCGATGCCGCCGGAACGCCTCGACAACTGGATCGCCGAACGCCCGTCCAACACGCGACAGGTCGATTTCAAGCGCAGCGCCGGCAGCAAGGGCTAAACCACACGTTTCCCTTTTGTACTGGTTTTATGGCCCTGCCCCCTTCACAATGGAGAAAACCCACTCCATATTCGCGGCATGGCCAAATCTCCGAAAAAATCCACGCCCCAGAACCGCGGTTTTGAGGAGGCTCCCCAGACAGCCTTTGAAGGCGCGCCGCTGGAGGGCAGCGTTTCCGACTGGGTAAAACAGCTCGAAGCCGAGGCGGAAGCCTCCGGCATCGAAACCCAGCGCGAGATCGCCTCCAAGGCCGGCAAACACCGCAAGAAGATCGAGATCGCCGCCCGCGAGGAAGCCATCAAGGCGGCGGCAAAAGAAAAGCCGAAAACCGCCAAGAATACGACGGCCAGCAAGACCTCGCGCGGCGTCTCCATCGGCGCGTCCTCCGACCCCAAAACACGCGCCGCCGCCGGCCTCAACCCGATCGCCGGCATGGACGTTTCGCTGGAAGAGGCGGAAGCGCTTGCCCCCGGTGCCGTCACCGCCACGGTCGAAGCCCTCTCCGCGCTGATCGAAAGCGGCAACCCGCTGTTCAAGGACGGCAAGATGTGGACGCCGCACCGTCCCGTGCGTCCGCCGAAATCCGAAGGCGGCGTCACCATCCGCATGGCGTCGGAATACCAGCCGGCCGGCGACCAGCCGACCGCCATCAAGGATCTCGTCGAGGGCATCAACAACAACGACCGTTCCCAGGTCCTGCTCGGCGTCACCGGCTCCGGCAAGACCTTCACCATGGCCAAGGTGATCGAGGAAACCCAGCGCCCCGCCGTCATCCTCGCGCCCAACAAGACGCTCGCCGCCCAGCTCTATTCCGAGTTCAAGAACTTTTTCCCGGATAACGCGGTCGAATATTTCGTCTCCTATTACGACTATTACCAGCCGGAAGCCTATGTGCCGCGCTCCGACACGTTCATCGAGAAGGAATCGTCGATCAACGAACAGATCGACCGCATGCGCCACTCCGCCACCCGCTCGCTGCTGGAGCGCGACGACTGCATCATCGTCGCCTCGGTCTCCTGCATCTACGGTATCGGCTCGGTCGAAACCTACACCGCCATGACCTTCCAGATGGAAGTCGGTGACCGCCTCGACCAGCGCCAGCTGCTCGCCGACCTCGTGGCCCAGCAATACAAACGCCAGGACATCAATTTCATCCGCGGCTCCTTCCGTGTCAGAGGCGATACGATCGAAATCTTCCCCGCCCACCTGGAAGATGCCGCATGGCGCATCTCTATGTTCGGCGACGAGATCGACTCGATCACCGAGTTCGACCCGCTCACCGGCCAGAAGACCGGCGACCTGAAATCGGTAAAAATCTACGCCAACTCGCACTATGTCACGCCACGCCCCACGCTCAACGGCGCCATCAAATCCATCAAGGAAGAGCTGAAGATCCGTCTCGCCGAGCTGGAAAAGGGCGGCCGCCTCTTGGAAGCGCAGCGGCTGGAACAGCGCACCCGCTACGATATCGAAATGCTCGAAGCCACCGGCTCCTGCGCCGGCATCGAGAACTATTCGCGGTATCTCACCGGCCGCAATCCCGGCGAACCGCCACCGACCCTGTTCGAATATATTCCCGACAACGCCCTCCTCTTCATCGACGAAAGCCACGTCTCCGTCAGCCAGATCGGCGGCATGTATCGCGGCGACTTTCGGCGCAAGGCGACGCTTGCCGAATACGGCTTTCGCCTGCCATCCTGCATGGACAACCGCCCGCTGCGTTTCGAGGAATGGGACGCCATGCGCCCCCTCACCGTCTCGGTGTCGGCGACGCCCGGCAATTGGGAAATGGAACAGTCCGGCGGCGTGTTTGCCGAACAGGTCATCCGCCCCACCGGCCTGATCGATCCGCCGGTGGAAGTGCGCTCCGCCCGCTCGCAGGTCGACGACGTGCTCGGAGAAATCCGCGAGACCGCGCAAAAAGGCTACCGCACGCTCTGCACGGTGCTCACCAAGCGCATGGCGGAAGACCTCACCGAATACCTGCACGAACAGGGTGTTCGCGTCCGTTACATGCACAGTGACATCGACACGCTGGAACGCATCGAGATCATCCGCGATCTGCGCCTCGGCGCCTTCGACGTGCTGGTCGGCATCAACCTTCTGCGCGAAGGGCTCGACATTCCCGAATGCGGTTTCGTCGCCATCCTCGACGCCGACAAGGAAGGTTTCTTGCGCTCGGAAACCTCGCTCATCCAGACCATCGGCCGTGCGGCGCGTAACGTCGACGGCAAGGTCATCCTCTACGCCGACAAGATCACCGGCTCGATGCAGCGGGCGATGGACGAAACCACTCGCCGCCGCGAAAAGCAGGTCGCCTATAACGAGGAACACGGCATCACGCCGGAATCGGTGAAGGCCAAGATTTCCGACATCCTCGACTCGGTCTACGAACGCGACCACGTCCGCGCCGACATTTCCGGTGCCAGCGGAAAAGGTTTTGCCGATGGCGGCCATCTGGTCGGCAACAATCTGCAGGCCCATCTCAACGCGCTGGAAAAGAGCATGCGCGACGCTGCGGCCGATCTCGACTTCGAAAAGGCCGCCCGCCTGCGCGACGAGATCAAACGCCTCAAGGCCGCCGAACTGGCGACCATGGACGACCCGATCGCAAGGGACGAGGCGAAAAGCCAGGAAGGTGGCGGCCGCAAGGGCAAGAGCGCGGCAAACGCGACGTCTTCCTCTCCCCTTGCGGGAGAGGATAGTTCGCCCCGCGAGGCGCAGCCGAGTGGATCGGCGAACTTGGTGAGGGGTGAAGACGTACCCTCGACCCCATCAGAATCCTCCCTCTTCCGCCGCAACACGCTGGACGAAATGACCGTCGGCCGCACGGAAAAACCGACCACCGGCAAACTCCCGGAAAAACCGGTCACCGAACCCGGCAAACGGTTTTCGCCGCTGATGGAAGGGCAGCCGCAACGCGCCGACAAGGACGATGTGCGCCCGCTGGTGCGCGGCAAGGTCGGCGCAGGGAGTTATGAGGATGCGGGCGACGCCAAGCAGCAGAAGCGGCGGACGAAGGGCAAGACGGGGCGTCCGGGGCGGTGAGGGAGACCAGATTCGCATTAATAAGAGAACACGTCTTAAATTTTGGAAAGATAACGAGCGTTGTGGAAATCACTTTTCAGCCATTCATTAGTCAGGAAATTCAGGCTAAAACCACAACCTAAAATTGAGACTCAAAATGCGCCCAAAAAGACTGGACCTTTTTTCAACGGCCAAGCTCGAAGCAGCGATAATCAAATCGCTTTCTTTTGCTCGTTTAAAGGAAATATCATTTCTAGGCGTAATTGATCATCTTAATGTTAGTGCGTACAAAAACACCACCAACAAATATTCTCGGGCTGAACATACACTGGCGGTATGTAACCACGCCAAAAATATTTGCACCTCGAGAAATTTTTCAAACAATGAAAGACAGTTGATAGTATCTGTTGCACTTTGTCACGATATCGGACATTTAGCTTTTTCACATACGACAGAGCATGTCGCCAAGGAGCTGGGCCTTGGAGTAAATCACAAAACTCGCGGTGCAGATATTATATCCGGCGAGGATGAAGACATTTTTGTTGCGTTGAATTCTGCAAATATCGACTATAACCGACTTGTTGATATTGCAAATGGCAATAAGGATGACCCACTTAACTGGATATTTCATGCCCCGATAAACATCGATACAATTGACGGCATGTCGCGTTTCTTACATTCATTTAAGCTAAATCTGCCGTTTTCGCCCGATACAATCGTGAAATCTCTTATAAGCCTACACGAGAATACCCCGCTTGACGAAATACAAATTCGGCAAATGGATATATTTTGGGAAGTAAAAAAATCATTTTACGAGGCTTTTTTGATCAACGGCATTTACGCTGAATACGAAAGACAATTTATAAACTTCCTGAAAACAAATATTGGCAAAAATGCCAGCGTCCTAATTGAATTATCTGAACGACAAATTCTGGAAGAGACAGGCTGGTCTACGCATCAGTTCAATAGGAACTACACCCATCGCAAAAAAAATAACCCAAAGTGGAATTTCTTTATTGACTACAGCGCAAAATTGAATTGCATTCAAGACTTAGAAAGACGGTATATAAGGATAAGAAATGAGCAGTCTCGATCTCGGGAAATTTCCAGCACTAAAGTCTGCAGCTGATTATTCTGATAATATTTACAAAAATTTACAGCCATTAAATGAGAAGTACGCCGGAACTGGTGTATGCCTAGCTATAATAGGGTCACTAGGCAGAAAAGAAGCAACTGCCGAGTCTGATTTTGACGTATACCCAATAGCCAACCAGACCCTAAAAGATAAGACAAAGGTAAATTTGCTGTGGAATGAAGCTGCGGAACTATCTCGATTAAAAAATCCGAGCACTACAGGAAATTTTGGATCTGAAAAATTAACGACGATCGATGATATCAAGAAAAATATTGGCGGCGAGAATGACAGCAACTCAAAAATATCACAGAGAATATTAATAATTCTTGAGTCGAAGTTTATTGGCGATCTCTGCGTAAGAGATGAAGCCATAATAGAAATTGTTTCTCGTTATATTGATGAAAAAACAACAAATCATCAATTAGGCATGTTTGTCTTAAACGACATTATTCGATTTTACAGAACCATGTGTGTAGATTTTGAATACAAAACCTATGAGGACAAAAAGCCGTGGGCGGTAAGAAACCTTAAATTAGTATTCTCCAGAAAACTAATTTATTTTAGCGGAATTCTAATGTGCGGTGAATTAGCGCAAGCGTCATCAAAGCAAAAACGAGAGATATTCAAACGACTAATGCAGTTAACGCCCACAGAAAGGATTTTAGAGATACTAGGAAATGAAGCCGAACGACCATTAAAAATATATGATGAATTCATGCAGAAAATGTCTGACGGCCAATTCCGCAGAAATATTCATGAGCTAACTGCGGATGCTCGTGGCACTTCCGATGACTTTACTGATTTGAAAAATCGTAGCCATCATTTTGGCTGGGCACTACGCGCAGCATTTAATCGCCATTACGACTCGACGCATCCGATCCATCGCGCGATCATGTTCTAAGCCGTCCTACCCCCATTCACCCTCCATAAACCAACCCCATGTCATATCTCCTCGACCACCATGCCAAGGAGACCCGCCACGATGATCGGCTTCAGAAACACCCATAACCAGCCCATCTACGTGAACCGCGCTCAGGTCCTGTATGTCACCACAATCGAGGAAGACGTTTCGGTGATCGCGCTGGCCGTGGCTGGCAGCGGTGGCAAGCCGGTGACGATCCATGTGCGCGGCAGTGTCGAACTGGTTTCCTCCAGGCTTTCCGGCCAGCCGGTTTCCGCCCCGGCGCGGTAAACGGGCGAAGCCCCGCCTCGTATCCAATATCGCCGTCCATACCGACAGCACCAACACAATCGGCACACAAACCGATTTGTGATCACATTTTCGTGAGTACGCCGACTTGACCGTTTTGTTTGCGACATTCATGTCGCAAATCGGCAAGTAGCGGGGATATTTGCGGCTCCGATTTCAAACTTATCAATACCTTACAAACGATTTCATCCCCGCTGTTTTCGGCGATGCGATAATGCCCCCGTTCCATCGCGGATA
>UCHV01000017.1 GCA_900472395.1 Hyphomicrobiales bacterium | reverse complement strand
ATTTACCGCCTCGATCTCTGTCGTTTCAATACCGTGGCGCGGAGGCCGACTGCTGAGAACGCTTGCGTCGTCGAAATCCGGTTCCGACTTGATCTTCACGTCGGAGACTTCGGAGAGCCGCAACTCGCTCTGCGTGACAGGGTCCGGCCGGGCATTCCAGTCAAACCTGTAATGCGAATTGCCGAAGAGGTCGGCTTCTCGGGGCACCGCGCTGTTTTCCGCGGTGCTCCGAACCTCTGTGGTCACTTCATTGAGATCCGCCGGTTGGCGATCGGATTGCCGCATCGGCTCACCAAGCCGGCGTCGTTTAGCCAAAGGCTCAAACGCACCGAGGAAGATCTCATCGTTGACCCTTTCTCGCTTCTTGCCGATGATCGGCTCGACTTGCGCCGGATCTTTCCTTCCTTTTACCGGCAGAACGGGTTTCCCTTTTACCGGCAGAACGGGCTTCGCCGAAGTGCCCTCGTTCATGTCCACGTCGTCGTCGGACATTGCCATCTCCTTTTGATCTCATTGAGCGGCCGAGCCGGATGCCGATCTAGTCCGCGCCGGCCGGCGCGGATCAGCGGTCGCGATCATCGCCCGTGCGACGACTTCTGGCCGACCGGTTGTTTCGGTTGTGCCGAGCCGACGCACCAGTTCTTCCAGTGCCCTGTTGAGCAGGGCGGTCGCTGCGCCCGGCTTGCCGCTCTGGCTGTCGCACGCTGTTAGCGGCAGCTTGGTCTTCAGCCTCTTCTCGCTGTCGACGAGCCGCCGCCCGGCTACGTGTTTCGACATTCGGCTGTGCGGCTGCACGCTCGTCTCGCCGCCGCTGCGCCTCTTCCTCCTGCCAGCGTCGCGCGGCGCGTGCCCGCGTTTCGACATTGGGTGCGCTGCGGTGCTCTTCATCACGCCGGCGCGCCGCCTGTTGCGCCTCACGAACGGCGCGTTGCGCCCGCGTTTCCACATTCGTGCCGCGCTGGTATCGCCGTCGCCGGCGTCGCCGGCGAGCATGAGCGCCGTCGGCGCCTCCGGCAATCTCCTCGTCCTGGTCCGCGAGGCCGTGACCGTCCATTTCCTCGTGCTCGTGCCGGCGACGCTCTTCGTTTTCGCGGGCGCGGGCAGCGGCGGCCGCTCCTGCATCGCGAGCTCGGCGCCGCATCAAAGCCGCATGCACGACATGTCCGGCGGCCTGAATCCGCGCAGCCGTCTCGGCTGCGCCTGGATGCGCTCGCAAAATTGGGTCATGCTCTTCCAGCGGCGCATTGGCCTCAGGCTCAGGGAACATTTCGACGGCCGCACGGGCCCGGCGGCGCCATTCCGCTTCGGTAATCGGTGGGTCCACTAGGCCGCGCGCTTCCCGCGTTGTCGCCTCCAGATCGATCCCTTTCGCAAGGGCTGTATCGACCATGACGGCCCGCATATTGTCATAATTCATGAAGGCATCGCGCCGAGAAATTTTCAGCCAACGGCCTTCATTCGACATCCGGCTTACGACAATGTGCAGATGCGGATGCGGCCGGTCCGTATGGAAGCCCGCGACCCATGGCCATTTTCCCCCATGCCTGCCAGATTCGAACAGTTCACGGGCGAAAGCTCGCATAGCTTCCTCTGCCAGATTCCGGCCATTCTGCGTTTCGCCGAAAACCTTCGGCAGACTGACGATGATATGGGTGGCGATCGGTTTGCGGCTGCCATCCCCACGCCTCAGATCGGGCCTTTGGGCGGCGGCTTCTACCCAGCCGCGTGCAAGCTCGGGGAAGTCTTGGACAGGGATCGGGCCGGCACCGCCCCATCGCTCGCAGGGCTTTATATCGACATCACCGTCGCGGCTGATGTAGTCGAGCAGGTCCTGGATGCCCTGACGGTCCTTCGGACCATCAGGCTTGACTTTCACCATAGCTTCAGGATGTGGCGCATTGGCTGGCATGGACCTCTCCTTGCTAGATATCCGCTCGGAGCAATTTGCAGCCATCGGTCCGGCGGCGCGACACGCTTAAGAGCGCGCGAAGCAGACGGTCCAGCTGCATGAACTCTTTGGCGAAATCCGCCCTGTGGGCAGAGAATCTCTCATTGTCGAACCCGGGTCGGGTGGCGCAGAGTTCTAAGAGTTCCCGGAGGTCGTCTGATATATAACCGATCGTATCCGATATGGCTTGCAGCTCAAGGCGCGTTTCCCGGTCCAGTTCCAGAAAGCCCGAGATCCGCCGTGCCGCGATGCGAAGCGCCATATTGTTCGTCATTCCCATAGCTGTGGTCTGCTGGCTCAATGTTTCGAATTCGCCCTCTCGAAGACGCACGCTAACGACCTTGTAACCTTTCGGATCGACTTTCTTCCGCTTGCTCTTAAGGGCGCGCGGTTCGGGAAACAGATTTTGTGCCTCCAATGCCATGATCCTATCTTCGCTTTAAAGGCGAGGAGCGTCGTGATATCCGCTCCTTATGATCATGTATTTTGCGCCGGTCATCATGAATTACAATTACTTTGTCGACTTATGTTACTAATGAAATCATAAGTTAAAAACGGACGAGAGTCATAAAAAGCTTACAAATTACCGTTTGTACTTTTGCATCGGTTTACAGAATAAACTACTTATGATGCCGCTGATATGCGCAATTTAGGTTCGGATTTTCGAGATTTAACCTTCGAAGAGCATAGTTTTTTGCTCTTAAAAGGGAACCAAAGTTCGACCGTCGTTCCTAGGCCAACCGCGCTGCTGACGGTAACCACGCCGCCCAGTCTTTCGACACTCTGCCGGACAATCGACAAGCCTAGCCCCGTGCCGTTTTGGCCAAGCTTCCGGGTGAAGAATGGATCGAAGATGCGTTCGAGATCGTCCTGAGCGATGCCGTGGCCGTCATCGATTACGGCGACCCGCAGATGAGGGTCCGTAGTCTTGAACGGGTGGCGCCGGTCCTTGAAAGGCGGCTTTTCCGGCGAAACGCGCACGGTGATGCTGCCGCGGCGCTCTATCGCTTCGCCAGCGTTTTTGCATAGATTGATGATGACCTGCTGTAGGATCTGCGGTTCGCCGGCAATTTCGTAATAGCCTCTGGCAAAGGACGTCCGCAAGTCGACCTCTTTGGGAAGCAGGACTTTCACATCCTGGATAACGTCCGATATCGCCGATTTGACATTGATCCTGCTCGCTCCCGGGTCCCGACCACGATCCAGCATGGAATCGATGATCTTCTTGGCCCTGTCGCCGGCCTGCTGGATCCGGTCGAGATATTTACTCGGCGAATTTCCGAGACTGAGTGAGTCATTGGCCATCTCGGCATAGCCGCGGATCGAAGTCAGAAGATTATTGAACTCGTGAGCTATTCGACTGGCTTCGTCTCGTCCGGTATCAGTTGCCGAATGCTGTCCATCATCCTGCATGATCGAACCTTGGGCCAGCAAGCGTATCTCGACGGCTTTCGCAACTAAATGATGCATAGTGCGGATGGCGTAATATCCCGCCATCGAAAGCGGTCTTGAGGTCTGCGCGCCGAGCATGGCGAAATTGCTGTCCGGAGCCAACCACGCGACGATACCGCGGCTAGCCGCCTTGTCGCTGCCGTCGACTTCGCTACCATTGGCGATGCCGAAAGAGGCCGATGCCGCCTCTACGTTTTCCCGCTTCTCCTTGAGACACTGCCATTCGGCGTCGGTCACCCGAATGGCGGAGCCGCTACATGCAAGCGTCGATGGGGACGCGGAGTCGAGCCGGATAAAGGCCAGGCTGCCCAAACTGTAGAAGCGCCTGATCAAGTCTAGCACCTCGTAGAGCTTGGGTTCCAGTTCATCGCTTGAGTGCATCATCGCGGATATTGCTGCATAAATCTGCGCTTCGGCCAAGAGACGCTGCCGGCGCCGCCCTGTCAGACCATGCAACAATGCCGCTGCAAGGGAGAGGACTGCGGCAGCCCCAAGCGCAGCGATGATTGACGCCAAGCGATCGGCATTGGGCCCCACCATTGCAGAAGCTTGGCCCCCGACGCGGTCTTCAGCCTTGACTGAGGGCACTGGACGCAAAATTGGTACAGGCCCTCTCTGCGGTACGGGCTGATAATCGGTGTTGTCGGTGCGGGACCGTCTCGCGCGACCACGTGCCCTGCTCTGAGGACGGATCGTCGTTCCCTTCAGCGCCGATAGCCCTTGTTCTAATCGCTTGGCCATCTGTCGCCCCAGACCGTTCACCTCAGGCCAGAATTCGGCAGCGACCACGACCAGCCGGTCGTCGCTTCCGTCGATTGGGCCTGTTGTCGATCCGACGGTTCCTGACGCCTTTAACGCCGTGAACGTCCCGGGCAAAGCAGCCTTGGAGGTGCTGGACATTGCGATGTTAAGTGCCAAGATACTGCAGCACAGAATGGTGGACCTCATTGGAGAACCCGCGCGTTCTGTGCTATTTCGACATCGGCGTCGAAGACGTAACCCAATCCGCGCTTCGTCACGATCATGTGTTTAGCCAAGCCGAACTTCTCGAGCTTGCGCCGTAATCGCAGGATTAGCACGTCGATGCTTCGGTCGAACACTTCCTGATCGTAGATCCGCGTCGCTAAAAGGATTTTCTCGCGCGACATGACTCGTTTCGGAGATTCTACGAGGGCGATCAAGATGTTTAGTTCGCTGGCGGTGAGTTTGACCTCCATGCCCGCGGCGCTCGTCAGCCGGCGATGTCTGGTGCTAAGACGCCATCCGTTAAACACATAGGACCGCCCGGCAGAAGCCCCGCGGATCGAGCGATGTTTCAACGCGCCACGAATACGGGCCAACATCTCCCTGAGATTGAAAGGCTTGGCGACGTAGTCGCGTGCACCCAATTCGAGGCCCAGCACCCGGTCGCTCTCGCTCAACCGACGGCCGCTCATGATGATCACGGGCGCATCAAGTTGGTCGGTGATTTCCCGCACTATCTCCATTCCATCCTCTTCCCCGAGATTCATATCTACCAAGAGGAGATCTGGCGTCTTATCGGAAAGATACCGCTTGAAACCGATGTGGTCGCCAACAACATCGATCGCGAAATCGTGTTGGGACAGATACTCCACCAGCATTTCACCAATCGTAGCGTCATCATCGACCACGAGAATATTTTTCATGACTGGCCTCCCCGTGCACGGCTTCTGCATTTGAAGAACACCGGGTCTTCCTCCCGAACGACACGAAGCGTTCCCGCGTTCAACCCGCTTCCGCAGGCTGCTGCAGCGCCAAAAACAGTTGTTAATTTTTTCATATTCCGTCTCCCTTAGTGCTGCCGCTGCAGGTCAGACTAAAAATTTAATGTCGTCTCGCTGATAGGTAAAAGATAAATGCCCTATCAGTCTGCATAGGTTTCACCTATGAATCGCCGATGCTAGGTTGTCGGAATGGACCGACCACATTGTTTGGAACAAGCGCGTTACGCCGATATACTGGTCGCAAAACGCTTCTTGGTATCTACGACAGGACAGCCTCTCAAGGCGTGATCTCTCAGACAGTGTCCCTCACTTAAGATAAGACGCTCCTCTGTCTCCAACTACATCTGCAACGAGATGTAAGATTGAACATTTGCAACACGACCGAGCAAAAGCCACTCACTTCTTGCTACATTTGTAACAATGTAACCAGACTTTAGCGGCGAAAAATTCCCGCAACGGTTGCTGTGCAGGTTGTAAGCTACTGTTTTTGTTAAGCATATTTTTACCAACCGCAAGGCGCCCGGTGCCCCCATATGCAAGCACTTTTTCTGAGCGGCTTTCATATTACAAATGCAACGCATGCCTTCGTTGACATTCGCGCCTTTCGCAAACCTTATATGTGTATAAATACGTAAGTTCGAGCATAGCAAAAGATGAGCTACAGATCGCTGTCCTGATAGCTATGTATATTCAGTGGAAATGCAGAAAATGAAGCGGAAGATCACACAGATATACATAATATTAACGATGGGTATGTTGATTTCTCTCGTTCTCTGTCCCGCTCTATCTCTTGCTGACGTTTTCGAGCAGGGTGCCGACGACACGATGGTGGAGGCCGCTGTCGGAGAAGTAAGCACGATTTCACAGGCGGAGGCTGACCATCCAAGGCCGGGCGCAAGTGCGGTTGTATATGATCGGATCAAATCCGAAGAGGGTGGCACGCCCAAATCGCGGCGTCCCACCACGGGCGCGCCGCGTTCCACACTTCAGCGCGCCGCGATCCGCATGATCGTTTCCGATGTGGCCAATCTCTATGCCCGCCACCCGGCCGTCACGGCCGCCAATCTCGATCGCTCGGCCTTCGTCGCTCTCTTCTACGCGCTCATCGAACGCGAAAGCAATTTCCATGCTCTGGCCCTATCGCCAAAGGGGGCGATGGGGTTGGGGCAATTGATGCCGCAGACCGCGCGCTTTCTGGGAGTTTGTGACCCCTTCGAGCCGCAAGATAATCTGGTTGGGTCGGCCCGCTATCTCACCGCCATGCTGGAAGAGTTCGGCTCTCCCGCGCTGGCGCTTGCGGCCTATAATGCCGGACCGAATGCCGTGCGGCGCTTTGGTGGCATACCGCCCTATCGCGAAACGCAAAATTATGTGCGGGCGATCTTGTCCGCAAGCCAGACCACGCAGGCTTCCGCGATGCCCTCGGACGAAGACCGACAGGAAAAGACCGACGCGCGGATCGACCGGGCTTCGAAGACTTCGCTTTCCTTCGCAACATCCCGCACGGCCTGCGCTCCAGCCATCACGACAGATAACGCACACGCAAAAAACAGGGGTCGCATATGACAAAACTCAGTTACGTAATAAAGACGCGCTTAGCCACAGGTTTTAGCCGGTCGACCTTGAGGCTTGGCTTTATGGCTTTGTCCTTGCTCCTGTTTTCGAGCCGTCCGAGCTTGGCGCAGGATTTCGGCGGCGTCGAGACGTTCCTCGACGCGATAGTCAACGCTATCACCGGCCCGATCGGCATTTCGATTTCGGCGATCGCTGTGATCGCGGTCGGCTTCTCCTTCATGACCGGCCGAATGGACTGGACCTTTGCCGTCTCCGTCATTCTAGGCATAGCCATCGTCTTCGGCGGTGCAAGTTTCGTCCAAGGGCTTAGCGCGAGTTGATGTGACGGATTTATCCCGACAAGAGAGGTTAAAAACATGGAGCATACACCGCTTTTCATCGGCCTTACTAGAGAGGTCAGCTTTGCCGGCTTGCCGATTATGTATCTGGTGGTTTTGATCACCGTCGTCATGCTGGGTTTCATCATGTCGGGATCGTTTCTCTTTCTCCTCGGCGCGGGCGGCGTGGGCTATGTCGCGTTGCGGGCCCTTGCCGCCTATGATCCAAAAATCATCAACGTCTTTATCGCCACGGTGCAGCAAACGAGAATGAGCCCCGAGCTTCTGCGCGGAGAAGGGTTGGTCTACCGTGCTTGAGGCGGCCACTAGCAAGGCGACGCGGCATATCGTGCAGCGACACAAGCCACGCGGCCAACTTCTGGTTAGCGGGCTCCCCTATCTCAGCGTCGTCGACGACAAGACAATTATGTTGCGCGATGGCGATCTGATGGGATCCTTCGTCGTCGAGGGCATCAATGCCGATACGGTCGACCATCGCCATACGGCGGAACTTAGCAATGCGTTTTCGCGCGTCGTCGCCCAGCAGCGCGGCAATATGGCTTATTACGTCCACCGGATCTCGGTGGAAACGAAGCCGTCTTTGGCCAGCATCCAGACAAACCCGTTCAACAGCGAGATCGACCGCCGTTGGCAGCATTATCTGCAGAATGTCGGTCTTCGCGACAGGGTTACCGTCGTCACGATCGTCGTCCGTCCGCCTAAACGGATCGCGAAATTCCTGTCTATGTTCGGGGGGAAGGATGTTCATAGCCGGCAGGAAGTCCTGACGCGGGCCATGCGGCTCGATCAGATTCTCAACACGTGTATGGTTGCGGCGAGCGAAGCGCGCCCGACCCGGTTATCTGTTTCCGATGGGAGATGGCTGGGGCTGTTGCGAACGATCATCGATGGTTCCAGCGGTCGTCTGGTGCCAGGGGCAAAATTCACGCCCGTCGCCGATCTGCTTGCGACATCGCAGATCACGTTCAGGGGCTCGATATTCGAATGTCTTGGGCCCGACCACCGCCAGAAGCGCTTCGGCACCATCATCTCGGTCAAGGATTATCCAACGGAAACCTATCCTGGGATTTTCGACCGGTTGAACCTGCCATACGATACGGTCGTCTCCCAGAGCTTTACACCTATCGACACCGTATCGGCACAAGGCAAGATCTCTCGCGTAAGGAAACAGATGCGGGCCGCGGAAGATGCCGCCATCTCGCTGATGACACAGCTCGAAGAAGCCGAAGATGATGTCGCTTCGGGCCGGGTAATTTTCGGCGAGCATCATTGCAGCATCGCAACGTTTTGCCACAGCGAAAAAGACCTGGAAGATGCTGTTGCTTATATCACCCGCGCCATGCAGGATGCCGGGGCTTCCATCGTGCGCGAGAATTTCTCGGCGCGTGCCGTCTATTTCGCCCAGCATCCCGGAAACTTCGCCTATCGCACTCGTCCGGCAATGATTTCCTCGATGAATTTTGCGCAGTTTTGCGCGATGCATGGCCTGTCGAAAGGCAATCCGCCCGAAAAATGCCCCTGGGGCGAAGCGGTCACCATTATCCCGACTGCGCGAGGAGAGACGTTCCGCTTCAATTTTCATTTGCCGGGAAAACCGGGCCAGCGTACTGTCGGACATTCCTTGGTTTTGGGCCAGACGGGCTCCGGCAAGACATTGGGTACCGCTTTCCTGATCAGCCAGGCGCAACGGCTCGATGTCCGCACCATTCTGTTCGACAAGGACAATGGTTTCGAAATGGCCGTTCGCGCCATGGGCGGCCGCTATTCGGCCGTGAGAATGGGTGAGGAAACTGGGTTCAATCCATTGCGGGCCGAAGCGGATACGCGTGGTGCGGCCTGGCTGACCGATTGGTTGACGGCCCTTGTCGAGCATAACGACGATGCACTTTCGCCTCTACAGATCCAGGCACTGACCGACGCCGTCCAAGCCAATGTCACGGCAGATCACAGGCTGCAGAACTACGAACAGTTTCGCAGCCAGCTGCGCGCAACCGACGATGAAGGCGATCTCTATAACCGGCTCGGTCGCTGGGATGATACCGGACAGTTCGGCTGGCTGTTCAGCGGCAAGGACCTGGATCCTCTGGCTTTCGACAACCGCTTGACCGCCTTCGATTTGACCGAGATCTTCGACAATGATCTCGTTCGGACGGCCTGGCTCAGCTATGTCTTCCGGCGCATCGAACGGCTGGTCGAAGACGAGCATCCAACCCTCCTCGTTCTCGACGAAGCGTGGAAACTTCTCGACGATCCCTATTTCGAGGCGCGTCTTAAGGACTGGATGCTTACGATGCGCAAAAAGAACGTTGCGGTCGTCCTTCTGACTCAGCGTGTCTCCCATATCAAGAACAGCGCAGCCGGTGATGCCATTTTGGAGAGCGCGGTGACGCGTCTGGTCTATCCAAGTGCGTTCAACACCGAAGCCGAACTCGCGCCGCTCAACCTAACGCCGACCGAGACGATCTTCCTCCAGATGAGCAATGTCGACAATCATCTGGTGCTACTGAAATCGGGAAGCGACAGCGTCGTGCTCGATTTCGACCTTTCCGCCTTGGGCACCGGTCTCGATGTGCTTGGCGGAGGGCGCGGAGAAAAGGCGTCCGCCAGCTGGCGGACCCGCCCCGACTTTCAGATGGAGATGCTCCAATGACGCTACGAATCCTCGCCGCTCTGGTAGCGATGTCGGTCTTGTCTGCCTGCCAGAGCGTGCCAGCCGAGCGCAAGAATCACTGCGCCTGTCTGTGGGAGCCCATGAAGGGGCTAAGCCTTGGAGCTATCACATGAAGATCGTTGCCCAATCCGCGCTTATGGCCACGACGATTCTGCTGTGCACGCAGGTAATGCCGTGCAAGCTGGCCGTTGCTCAACAGGCGGTCACACCCGCGCCGGACCCAGGGACCGGAACGGCTCCCGCACCGTCGGGAGATGCGCAGGAGACCCATGACGAAGTGGCGATCCAGCAGGTCATGAAAATGGTCGAACTCTCGCGGGTGATTGCCGGCGGTATCGGCCAGCTTTTCAACTCTGCGCAGGGACAGAAGCAAACGCTCGATGAGCTCTACCGCTCCCAGACAGGAGCCAGAACCACGCCTCCCTTCGGTGATGACAACCAATCTCGCGATGGCGGCGAAGGCTTGAAGGAGCTTTCCGCCGGCGCTCTGACGGGCGCCATTACTGGTCCGCAGGGACTCATCGACGCTTTCAACGACCTTAAATCAAAGTTCAAGCTCAGCCGCGCCTTCGACCTCCAGAACGATGAACTGCCCAGCAAGAAGATGCTCGCGGAATTGGCGGCGCGCGCGGCCATCTCAGGAGCCACGGCGGAGAATTCGTTTAAGCGTGCCAATGTCAGCATGACGCGGATCGAGGCTTACGGCACGGCGCTCGACGACAGCAAGGATCTGAAACAGAGCATCGATCTCAACACCCGTGCCATGCTCGAATTGACGCAGCAGACCAACGAAGCGCTCCGCACCCAGGCCGCCATCACCTCCATCATCAGCTCCTATTTCATGATGCTAGCGAGCGAGGCGAGCGAGGCGGATTGGGTGGACGGGCTAAAGAACTTCAACAGGTGACCCATGGGTATCATTCAGTCAATCGGCACCTCAATCGACGAAGCGACGGTGGACTATCTAAGAGCCGTATTCGAGGGTGTCGGCGAACCGGTCAAGATCTTGATGCAGTCGGTCGGTATTGTGGCGCTTTTGTTCATCGCTCTGAACCACGTTCTGCAGGCAGCCAGCATTCAATACTCCAAATATCTTAACTGGGCGGTCACTTATATTATCGTCGTCAGTTTCGCTACGATCTGGAGCAACTTCCAGCCGGTCTACAATGCATTGACTGGCATTACTCAGGGGTATTCCAACCTCGTCGTGGAAGCAGTTGCCCAGGATATCGAGACTTTAAGGCCCGATATTCTCGACCCTGGTCGGATAAAAGGGGCCGGCGAGGGCAAAACCTATGCGGCCATGGACGAGTTCGGCCATGCCATCGTCTGGATCGCCCATGACTTCCTGCGCGACACGTCGATCCTAAATCTCGGAAAGACATTTCGAAACGTGTTTTCAGGCGTGCTGATCCTTATTGTTGGCGGCATTTTCATTGCCGCCGCCACCGTCATGGTCCTAATCGCTAAGGTGGGGCTTATATTGGGGATCAGTCTGGCGCCCCTCGGAATCTCCATGTTTATGTGGGAGAAAACGCGTAGCTATTTCCAGGGTTGGATCAGCCTCTTGGTCGGCTTCGCGGTTATACCGCTTCTTCTTGGATGCCTAATGGCGATTGTTCTCTGGTTTGCCGGCCACCTTCTGGCGACCTCTGGTGCCAGCAGCTTGGACAAGGACAAATTCTGGGGCTTCATCTTCGTGATGATCGCCGCACTGGTTCTTCTCTTCCACATCCCAACCATGGCTCAGACGCTTGCCTCGGCATCGGTTGCCGTCGGCGGCGCCAGCATCGGACGCGCGCTGACCGGTGCGGCCGGCGCCATGAGCGGCGTATCGAATCTGAAACAATATGCGATGGCACTACCGCCGCGCGCCCTTGGTCAGGCGCTCGATCCGCGCAAATATGCGCACGGGACCAAGGCGGCTTTCGGCGCGCGTGCCGGCGGGGCGAAGCAGATGCTGGTGTCAGGCTTTTCGGCATGGCGCCGTCATACCGCAGATAGAAAGTCTTACTGGCTCAACAAACGCGAGCAGAGCGTGACAGGCTCTGGTCAGATGAGCCCGAACCCTGCCTTCCAGTCCTGGCGCCCTTCCGCTCCCGAAAAGCCGGCGCAGAGCGCGCCCTCTAGCTCCGCCAGCGACAAACCACACAATCGGGTGAGAGACAAAGTGAAGGAACTGGCACGAGCCAAGATAGCCGAGAAAGTGGACAAGAAGCTGTCGAAGATGGCGAACGGAAAGAGGAAAGAGACATGACGATGATAACATGCAAATCGCTCGCCTATGGGTTAAGGAAGGGCTCGATGGCGCATGGCGAATTTTAATGTACAGAATGCGTTCGAGGACGAGATCTTTTTCACCCTCCGGCATCAGCGCAATACCTGGGCGAAGATCGCAATCGGCTCCATCTGCATCGCGCTAATGGCGGTCATCGCGCTGATTATCGTCTTACCGCTGGACGAGACCAGACCGTTCGTCGTCATGGTGGACAAGACGACGGGTCAGGCAGAAAAACTCGTCGAAGTACGCCCCGCTACGCTTGACCAGCAGGATGCCGTTCTGCAAGCGGAGCTCGTCTCCTATGTCATCGACCGAGAAACCTTCGATCCCGCCGACAACGCCGTTCGCATCCCAGATGTCATGGCGCGGTCGGTCGCGGATGCGGCCGGTTCTCTTGCGAGCATCTGGACTTCGAGTTCTGCCGATTATCCGCCGACTGTCTACGGCACTGGCGTACGGGTGAGGGTAGTCGTTAAGTCGATTTCGCTTAGCCCTTCGGTCAGGCGCGGCGCACCGGACTTAGCACGCGTCCGGATCACCAAATATCGCGAAGAAAAGGGCAAAGCCACAGCCGAGCGGACATTCGTCGCCACCGTCGGCTACGCATTTCGCCCCAAGCAAAATGCCAAGCTCGAGGAAGTCTGGAAGAATCCGCTGGGCTTCAACGTCGCCAGCTACCGTATCGATGCGGAGACCGCAAAATAATGAAGACGATCCTCTTGAAGACCTGCCTTGCCGCCATTGTCGCGGGCGTCCTGCCAATGACAGTGCCTGCTTTCGCACAACAGGCCGTATCCGCCCAGTCGGATCCCAGAATCCGGCATATTGGCTATGCCGAAAACAGCGTTTACCGTCTCGATCTGGGCTTGAAGTCGGTGACGGCGGTGCAATTTTCTGATGACGAGACCATCGAGTCCATTCTCATCGGCGATAGTGCGTCCTGGGAGGTTGTCAAACTCAAGAATGGGCACGTGATTAGCATCAAGGCGAAGATCCCCAGCACGCAGACGAATATGACCGTCTATAGCGATCGCCGTGTCTACACCTTCGAGCTACATTCTCTGAGCGAGCTCGCGAGTAATTCGACATATCCGGCACCGTTGCGCACGGTATTCACTTATCCAGCTAAGAAAGCTGTTACGAGGAAACCCGGGCCGGCCCAACCGGAGCAGATCAACTCGAACTATATGGTCGCCGGTACAGCCGAATTCAGTCCTTTATGGGTTCAGGACAACGGGCGTCAGACCTCCTTTTTCCTGCCAGAAAACGCTTCCCGCCCAGCTATCTTCAAGGTCGCTGACAAGAATGAGGAGCAACTGATCAATTCCCGCACCGTCGGCAGCCGCATCGTCGTCGACGGAGTGAGCGATTATTGGGTGCTGAGGATCGGTGACAAGACCGTCTGCGTTGCGCGAAAGGCGGCAGCCGCCGTCAATCCGAATGTGAGACTGGCAAAAGGAGGCGGACATGCAGGATGACGGCATGTCAGAAGCATCCGACGCAGCGCATCGCGACAGCGACGATAGCCACCGGCCGGAAGCCGAGGACATGAGCGAACGCGAGGCGCTGTTAAACGAGCGCCGCTCCAAGCAATTGGGACGGGTCAGCCGGGGTAAACGTATGAAGGTTCTCGCGCTGGCGTTTGGCGGCGGAGCTCTGTTTCTGCTGCTCACCATCGCCGGTCCCAAGGGTGCGCTTAAGATGTTCGGCTTTATCACAAGCGACAAAGCAGAGACATCGACCATCGACATGGAAGTCGCCCGCGAGAAAAACGCCCAGACCAGGTTGGACTTCACCGTTCCTGCCCCCCCGGAGCCGACGGTGGAGAAGCCTGTCGATCCCAATGCCGCTTGGTCGGCGCGCTTCAAAGAGCTACAAGACAAGATGGAGGAGATGGAGAAGAACCGGAAGCCGGATATCTCCTCCAGCGAAATACGCGACATGCTGTCGGAGCACAACAATGCCATTACCCGCAAGCTTGAAGCTGAGCGTAAGGCTATGGCCGCGGAAAATGCCCGCCTCAAAGAGATAGCGGAGCGAGCCGAACGCGAACGCGAACGACTTGAAGCAGAAGCGCAAATGCAGGCGGCCAATGCTAAGGATCGCGCCAAAATCGAGAAAATGCAGCGTGAATCCGAGTCTGTCCTTGTCGACGAGCGCGACCGCTTCGCAGAAGGTACGGGGCATGCATCGCAGGAGGGCGGCGGCACCGAGGATCTCGATCAAAACGAGCGCTTCTTGAAGTCAAGCGCGGCGAGCGTCGTCCAGACCTCCGTTTCGCAGCGCCTCTACGACACATCGAGAATGATCGTGCAAGGCACCATTATCTCCGCAGTGCTGGAGACGGCGATCGATACGCAATTGCCCGGCAACATCCGAGCGCAGGTAATGCGGCCAGTTTATTCCTTCGACGGCAAGCGTGTTCTCATGCCGCCCGGCACCATGCTGATCGGCCAGTTCAACAACGATGTGGAGCTGGCGCAAAAACGGGTTCTGATCGCGTGGAACCGTGCGGTAACACCAGACGGTAAATCGATAGCTATCGGCTCGACGGGCACCGACACGCTTGGTCGAGCCGGCACTCTGGGCAATGTCGACAACAGATACGGCACGAAATTCGGCTCCGCCGTGCTAATTAGCGCCATTTCGGCCATCCCGACCGCCTTGTCCAGCAAGGCTGGTGGCGGCAGTGGGCGCTCGTCCGGCAGCACGATCAACATAGGCAGCCAGTTCGCCGGTGGCGCCGGCGACAGCCTAGCCGAACAATCGTCCGGCGTATTAGAGAAATATCTTTCGCTGCCGCAGGTCATCAGAATCCCGCAAGGCGAAGAGGTGCGGGTATTCGTCAACCGGGATCTCTTGTTTAAATGACCGACACGGCTTCACGTGAAATTTCCTATGTCGAACAATATTTAAGCCCGCTTAGAGATTATCTCGTCGATGACCGCGTCAACGAACTGGTGATCAATCCGAACGGCTCGATTTTCATCGAAGAGTCAGGCGCACCGCATATGCACGAGATAGACGTGACGCTGTCGCCGCATGCCATCAAGCGGCTTGGCGCGCAGCTCGCCGGCGAGACCCGCAATACGCTCGGAGCGCTTAATCCCATCGTGTCCGGTCGCGTAACCGTCTGGGGAAGCCCTCAGCGCGTCCAGGTCGTGATCGAGCCGGCTGTGGAACAGGGCGTCTCGCTGTCCATCCGCAAGTATCTTTCGCGGGGCCTTGCTTCCACGGATATCGGTTTCGTCGAAGGCGTTCAGATCCGCGTAGACGACGAGAGGCGCGCGCGTCATCGATCCATCGAGGAGATGGCGGAGAAGGGCGATTTGCAGGGCCTCTTCCGAAAAGCGATCGACGAGCGCTTCAATATTCTGATTTCCGGCGGAACCTCATCGGGCAAGACGACCGTTGCACGCTCGCTCATCACCATGATGGACCAGAAGGAGCGGATTATCACCATCGAGGATGCGTTGGAGCTCTTTCCGCCTCATAGAAATCAGGTTGCCCTGATTTCCGACCGCAAAGAAAAATCCGCGCGCATGCCGTCTAAGCTGCTGGAAAGCTGCTTGCGCATGCGTCCCGACCGAATCATCGTCGGCGAAATTCGCGGTGTCGAGGCTTATGATTTTCTGGAGGCGATTAATACCGGCCATCCCGGCGCAGTGACAACCATCCACGCGGATAGTCCTGCGCTCGCATTCGACCGGTTGGCCTTGATGGTGATGCGATCGGGCGTGCAGCTGTCCCACAGCGAGGTCATCACCTATGCCAAGCGGACCATCGATCTCGTGGTGCAGGTCGGCCGCCGCAATGGGGCGAGAGGGGTGTTGGAGGTCTATCTGCCGTCCCAAGACGGCGGAGGCCCGATAACTTAGTCTCGGAGCAAGATCGACCGGCGTAGGGTCTCGCGACCCCGCCGGTGTTTTCATGGGCGCCGTTTTTCCAGCGCGAAGAATGCGCCGAGCGCGGCGCACGCCAGTTTGCGGCCGAATGCTCTGTCGCTCTCGAACCCGAGCGGATCGAAGAACGCGCGCGCGAGCGCGAGATGCTTGGTTGTCATCACCCGCGAGGTTTGGATCGTGCCGCTTCCTTCTGCGCCTGTTGCTGAAGCATAGTCCAGCGGCTGATTCTTGAACTGGCCGCTGTCGAGCAGCACCTCGTAATCGTCTAGGGCGCGGCGCAATACCATGCGCAGCGCCTTTTCCCGCTGATATTGCTTGGATAGAAAGTCGTAACTCTTGGAAAGGCCGCGTGCTGGCAGCGGCGCCGACAGGAAGACCTGCTTGGTGCTTTCAGCCACCTCCGGCGAGCGGCCGGTCGCTCCAGCTCCGCTATCGGGATCGGCGCCGATCCTCGCTGGCATAGCGTCCTCGCCCGCCGGCAGGGACGGCAAGGGCACTGTTTCATCGAGAGCGACATTTCTGATGGCGGCGAGATGGCGGGCTTCCTTGACGGAGAGGCTTGGTTTGCGGATCGCCAAAGCTCATTCCCCCAAGGCGGCATCAATGAAACTGCCCATGATTTTCACCTCATTCATCGCCGTAAGATAGTTGCGCATCGGCAATCTTTGGGCGGGATTGCCTTCCATATGCTGCAACGTCTTGTGCAGCAGGCCGCGGTTTTTCATAGCGGCGAAGGCGTCTCGCTCGTGCATCGGAGACTCGAATTCCGGCAAGACACCCAGCATATCGCTAGCGGCCTTTTGGGAAGCGGTCAGTCGGCCGACAGGAATGCGCTGTTGCAGGATCGCAGTCGGAACATCGATGGCCTCGCCGACAAGCAGCTCTAGAATATAACGATAGGTCGCCAAAGCCTCGTCGATATCAAGCGGCGTTAGCATGGTCGGGATAAGCAGAAAGTCAGAGCTGGCGATGATAGTGTTGTTGAGATCGCTCGACCCCCCATGCGTATCGGCAAGACCGTAATCGAAACCCTCTTCCGTCGCCTCGTTATAGGCCGCCTCCAGATGCGTTAGATCGTCTGCGATGAAGACCTCGCAGGACCCGTCCCATGTCTCGTTTTCGACTGCATTGGCCTTCCAGCGTGTCAACGGACGGTTTTCGTCTGCCTCGAATAGCGCAACCTTTCTTCCATCGGAAGCCCATGCGGAGCAGAGACCCATCAAGGAGGTCGTTTTTCCAGCCCCCCCTTTGAACGAGCAGCAGGTGACGAGCTTCATGAATTTCCCTTTTCGGCAATGACCGGATGTTCGTTCGTATCAGTGTGAAATCGTATTGCCGGCCAAAGCGGCTTGTCAAACTCCTATGGCTCTCTTCTCGTAGAGATCGGACCCATAAAGACTACAAATGCAATATTGGCTTTCTAAAGCTATCGCGTGCATCGAGAAAGCACTACATCCCACAGCATGCGCAATTTCAGCAAGGAGGTATTACTTGCCGTTTCTGTAGGATTATTCTGTATGCCATGCAATGCAAAGCTTACAATTGGAACAGTACGATGAGCAACCCAGCTAGTCGGTCGTCCGCCTTGATTTTTGCTACCTTTCTGTCCTTGCCCGTCGCGCTTTTGGCGATGAGCGCGTATGTGACCTTCAGGGGCGGCGTCAGTAAGGAATTGATCGCCAACTTCAATATCCTTGCGGTTTGGTGGGCAAGCCCGTTCGTCAAGGGCTATGTCACCGAAGAGTTCAAGACCTGTCTGCTGCTGGGCGCGGCAAGCATGGTCGTCACGCTTATCGTTGCGCTGGGCCTCACTTTCATCCGCGCCTCCGAACATCACGGCACGGCGCGATGGGCGCGCTCTGCAGATCTGACGCGCAACGGCTATATCAAGGCCTATCGCTCCATCTCCGGGCCAATCTTTGGAAAGACAACATCTCCGCGCCTACCGGGACGATATCTCTCCAACGGCGATCAACCCCACAGCCTTATCGTTGCGCCCACACGCGCCGGCAAGGGCGTCGGCATCGTCATCCCGACGCTACTCACCTTCAACGGTTCGATTCTGGCGCTGGATGTCAAAGGCGAACTATTCGAGCTAACGTCGCGCAATAGGGTTTCACGAGGCGATCGAGTGTTCAAATTCTCGCCGCTCGATCCCGCCGGGCGCACGCATTGCTACAATCCAGTTTTAGACATCGTGAAGCTGGTGCCGGAACGGCGGTTAGCGGAGGCGCGCCGACTAGCCGTCAACCTGATAGTGCCGAAGGGCAAAGGCGCCGAGGGTTTCATCGACGGCGCCCGCAATCTGTTCGTCGCCGGCATTCTAGCCTGTATCGAACGCGGCAATCCGACGATTGGCGCGGTCTACGATCTTTTTACGCTGCCTGGCGAGAAATATAAATTGTTCGCCCGCCTCGCCGAGGAGAGCAATGTTCCTGAAGTCAAGCGCATCTTCGACAATATGGCGGGGAACGACACGAAGATTATCACGTCTTATACTTCTGTGTTGGGAGACGGCGGTCTAAATCTATGGGCGGACCCTCTGATCAAGGCGGCGACGACGCGATCGGATTTCTCGATCTACGATCTAAGGCGTGATCCCACATCTATCTTTCTGGTTGTTAGCCCCAACGACCTCGAGGTCATCGCGCCGCTGGTCAGATTGTTCTTCCAGCAGATCGTCGCGGTCATGCAGCGGGAAATGCCGACAAAGGAAGAGATTTTCGAGGTTCTGTTCTTGCTCGACGAATTCAAGCACCTGGGCAAGCTCGAGTCCATCGAAACGGCTGTTACAACTATCGCCGGGTATAAAGGCCGCTTTATGTTTATCATACAGAGCTTGTCGGCCCTAACGGGCGCCTACGAGTCTTCCGGCAAGGAAAACTTCCTGTCTAATACCGGCATGCAGGTTTTTATGGCGACGGCGGATGACGAGACGCCGCAATATATTTCGAAGGCCATCGGCGATTACAGCTATAAGGCCAGATCCGTATCCTGGAACATGAATGACCGCTTCAACGCGAATATCCAGCGCAGCGAGCAGGGAGCCACGCTCCTGAGGCCCGAGCAGGTGCGTCTCATCGACGATACCAAGCAAATCGTGCTGATCAAGGGTCAACCACCTTTGATGATGCCGAAGGTGAAATATTTCGAAGACCGTATCCTCAAGCGCATCTTTCAGGCGCAGAAGGGCCCCCTGCCGGAACCTGAGGTGCTTGATCTCTCCGCTTCCATTGCGGATTTTTCCGACTTGATGGAGGGCGGCAACCAGACGCGGCACGACGCGGTAGCGAGCCAGCCGGAAGATCTCGCCATCACTAGGGACGAAGAGACGCTAGAGGAACTGGCTGTAGAAGCGGAGCAGAAAGACGAGATTGGCTCCGACGATAAGGATACGATTGCTGCTGCGCAGCGCGCATTACTGGCGCGTGTCATCGCTCTTCAGGATAGCAACAGGTCCATGGCGCGCGATGTGGCAAAAGCTGACCGATCTTAGCGCGGGTGGGAAACGTCACCTCTAGGCTTCTGGTCGCCGCAGCTGTGTTCCTACCAGGCGCGGGAACGATTGGAGAAATGCCGTTTATGGAGGTCACGATTGAAAACCCCGGGGGAGGGGCATCGCAGTTTTCAGTCGAGCTTGCTGCAACCCGAGCGCACAGAGTCCAAGGTCTGATGCACCGCCGCTATTTGTCGGAGGAGAGTGGCATGCTGTTTCGCTTCGAAGGCGCTCATCCTGTGAAGATGTGGATGAAGGACACGCCGCTCAGTCTCGACCTGCTTTTCATTGACGCAGACGGGATCGTGCAGGCGGTTCGCCATATGGAGGAGCCGAACAGCGAGCGTGTGCTGTCCTCGTCGTTCTCGACCAGCTATGTCCTCGAGATTGTCGGCGGTGCGTCATTGAGACATGGCTTTCAGAAGGGCAGCAGGCTCCTGCCACTTCCCTGAACGACGGGTGTGAGCCGCTCGGTCGGCGCTAGGGTTGAACGGTCGGAGGCTTATGAGGAGCGCACGTGCGATTGGCCGCGATAGCGGGTGTCTAACTTTGTCTGCCCGTCAGCCGGTTCACGGGTATCGCTCACGCTCGTCTCACGATGCTGCGGAAGGCGCCTTTCGGCCTTGTCCAGCATCGCTGCTCCCAATTGTGTAGCATCCGTCGGTGCGGTGGACCGTAGCCGCTTGACTGCTTGGACGGGTTCTGGGCTTCGGCGTTTGTCTGGCGGTGTAGAGCTCACGGCCGGGCTGCCATGCTTTAAGGCTCTTGAAGATGCCCAGTCGCGGGCTTTTTGAGCAGCGGAGCGCTGGACTTCCTCTCGGAAAAGCTGCTCCGAAACGTCCCTGTCATAAACCTGATTTCGCTTGAGGGCGTAAAGAGCCGAAACCGCTTTGCCTCCGAGCGGCCCGCGGTCGCAGCTTCCTTCGAAGTCCCGTCTCGCGCATCTCGATTTGATCTCCGCGATATGGCTCTGCTCCGACAGATTGAGCGCGGTAAGGATCTCAGGGGCGGCTTTGCCCTGATCCATGAGTTTTTGCGCCCCGATCTTTTCGAGGTCCACATGAGCTGCGACGGGCTCGAATTCCGTCGGCTGGAACGTTCTCTTGCGTGTCGTCTTGTGTGCTTTAGCACGCTCGAAATCGGCGACTTGCTCTTTACGCATGCCCTTCAGCCAGGCGTCGACATAGGTAGATTTGCGTTGCTGCAGGCTTTTCGTGAAGATCTTTAGGGCATCTGTTTCGTTGTCGACACCGTTGCGGGCCAGTGCCTCTTCCGCAGAGCGCTTCCTTTCGACATCGAGCTCCGCACCTATTAGCGCCGACACCCTAAATATATAGTCGTTGGTCGGCAGCTTGTGGATGGCGGCAGCCTCGATCGCGGATTTGCCCTGCACCATTTCTTGCTGGAGCGCGGCTAGTCTGAGGGTCTTGATATGGTTGTCATTTGTGATGCCGTGAATGGCGACGGCCTCCCCGACAGACACCTTTTTACGCAAGGCGCTCTTGGCTGCCGACATCTTTATGTCGATCTGGTCAGCCTCGTTGTCTACTTCGTTGCGCTTGACTGCTTGGGGGGCTGGCATTCCCTTAGCGGTGTCGCGCGTCGCGGCCAGATGGCGCAGTAGACGCTTGTCGTCATCGTCGCTTATTCTTAGAGTTTTGATTGCCGCTGGCGCCGCCATTCCTCGCTTTATGACGAGACTCTGGGCGTCGGTATAGCGCTCAAGGGCATTCCCGTTCAGTCGATAAGGCATCTCACGTCTCGGCCAAATTTCGTTGTCTGTCAGAGGCACACAATGCCCATTATCAGAGGCTGCGGATAGTTCCGCGGTCGCGGTCATGCCGGTGCAGCGCCTGCAGCTTCATCAGCTTGGCGTTTAGCGGCGAGTCCTTGCCCGGTCTCGCGGCATTCTCTTGCGGATACGCGCCCGGGGTCTCCTGCATCTTCAACGCACTTACCGTCTCTGTGCCGGGATTGTCGTTGATTCTTTTGATGCCCAAGCGATTGCGGGTGATGGTAACGTCGTTCTTGCCGTCTAGTCCACGCTGTGTGTCGCTCATCCTTGCGGTGAAACGCGACTTCTTGAAATCCCTATCGGGCTCGCTGCCGATGCCCGGTTTCAACAAGCGGCGGACCTTTATGGTTGATTGCTTGTCATCGATCGCCTTTTCGATTTCCTGGATGGAGAGCTTCTCGGCGTGGATGCCCTTCTGTTTATACTTGATGACAGACCCGTCATCGCTGTGAGATTCTACCCTTGTATGGTTGGGCGTGAACGTCCTGACCTCGATAGGTTTTTTGTCCTTCGTCAAGGAGACGCGTGAACGGTCTCCGACGACGATCTGCTTGCTAACGTTCTGCTTCTCATCTTCAAAGCGTTCGAAGCCCAAGCGCTTGCCGAGCTGGATCTTGAAGTGCTTCGTGCCATCGAGCTTCTTGTAGCGGACCGATAGAGGACCGAGGGTGAAACCGTTAAAATCGCGCTTGAAGCGATTGCCGTCCTTTTTCGTCCAGGTGACGGAGGCAGAGTCGAAGCCGCGCTCGATTTCCTTTTCGAGCCTCTTTGTTTCCTTTTCCCCGTCCTTCTCGGTGCCGACGCGATAGCCGACCTTTTTTTCGAAACTACCTACTTTCGTTTCACGCTGGACCTGTCGGTCGGCGCCGGCGACGTCCTTCTCGGTATAGTTCGTTCGCGTTCTCAGAAGGTTTTCGTCGATCGAGATCGCCGAACCGGTCTTTTCGTCGCGCAAGTACACTTTCTGCTTGAGGACGTAATCGCCGACTGTCGAGCTGGCCTTGTCATATCCCGAGGATGTGTCGAAGCCGCCGTAACGCGCGCTGGTGAAGTCCACCTTCCGCAGAGGCTCGCCGCGGAACGGCGGCTGCTTCTCGACAGCGTCTTCGTAGACGGAGCTGGCGTCGTCCGTGGTGATCGCGCCGCTTTGCCGCTTGGTTTCGAAATTGTCGAGCGACTGCTTAAAATGAGACGCCGCATCGGCCTTTGGCATTTCCTTGCCCCGAAGCCAATTCAGAATACCCATAGCAAATCTCCTGTCCGGATGCGTTTTGCGACGTTCATCGAGGATGCGGGCTTGATCGGAAAGTCCTAGAGTAGACGTCACGCTTCAAATTGGACTTTTCCAGCCGCCGCGCAAGATACGGACTGCCTTAAGCTACATTTGTAACCATCGCCTGGAGTTGGTCTACCGCATCGCTAGAGCCCGAACGCAAAGACCCTGGCATTTATAAATGCCAGGGTCTCTAATCTTTCTAATCCGCTTGTGACAGCTTCCTAGCCCTTGACGCTACCGGCTGACATGCCGCGCACCACCGTACCCTGCACCAGCATTCCAAGAACGATCATCGGTAACATGATCAGCGTGGCGGCAGCGGTCAGCGTGCCCCATTCGATGCCTTGGAAGGTAAGGAAGGACGTAATTGTCACCGGCAGCGTCTGGGTGTTTCTGCCGCTGAGTATGAGTGCAATAAAAAATTCGTTCCAGGTGAATAGCACGCATAGGATGAAGGTGGCGACCAGGCCGCCGCGAACGACCGGCAATATGATATGCCAGAATACTCGGTATTCACTGGCCCCGTCCATGAGCCCGGCTTCGCGCATCTCTTTCGGAACCTCTTCGAAAAAGGTCACGAGAAGCGAGATCGCAAAGGGAATGTTGATGAAGGCGTAGACCGCTATCAGCAAGCCGTGCGAATTTAGCAGGCCCATCCGCATCGAGACGTAATAGGTAGGTATCACGAAGAGGATGGCTGGCGCAATTCTCAAGGAAATAACGAAACCTTCAATGGACTGTCGGCGTTTCGCGCTCTGCTGGACGATGCCATAGGAAGCGACGGCTGCGACGGCCACGGCCAGCACACTCGCGGTGAGAGAGATTAGCATGCTGTTTGCAAAGCCCTTCAGGAAGGCGGCGTTGTTGAGAATCTTGGCGTAATTCTCAAGAGTCGGCGAGAAGAAGGTCACGGGCGGCATCGCGAAAGCGTCGCGCAAGTTCTTCAGCGATGTCGTGATCACCCAATAAACAGGGTAAAGCGTCACGAACAGGATGATGGCGAGAACAAGGAAGAAGAGGATCTTTCGGACCATCACCGGTTCCCCCTTGGCATCGCAAAGCGATTAAGCAAGAGCAGCGCGACATTCGTCACGACGGTAAGGAGCACCGCGATCGTCATCGCATAGGATATGTCGAAATTGGTGAAGGCGACCGTATAGCCGTAAAGATTCTGTGTTTCGGTGGACAACGCTGGCCCTCCCTTGGTCATTATATAGAAGAGGTCGAAAGCCTTTACGCTGTCGATCGCGCGGATCAGGGCAGCCACGGCCAGTGTGCGACGAAGCATGGGGAGGATGATGTGCCAGACGACCCGCACCTCGTTGGCGCCGTCCATGCGAGCGGCCTCGACAAGATCCTTGGGAAGGTTTTCCAGTGTCGCCATAGCCAGCAGAACTACGAAGGGCGTCCACTGCCAGATATCGGCGACCAATACCGCATAGAGTGCTACGGATGGATCGCCCAGCCAATCGACCGGAGCAATGCCGAGCGTTGACAGCCAGTAGTTAATCATGCCTGATTGCGCGTTGAAAAGGAACCGCCATGTCAGGCCAGCGATAACAGGAGTCATGATCATCGGCACGAGGATGAGTGACCGGACCAGCCTCTTGCCGGGAAATTCCTGGTCGAGAAACAGTGCGACGGCAATGCCGAGCACCACCTCGATCGATGTTGCAAGTACGACGAACAGGAATGTCCGCCAAAGCGCCTGCAATCCGCGCCAGTCGGTAATCAGGCGTTCAAAATTGCGGAGCCCGACGAATTGTGTGCCTTTCGTGCTTGTCAGCGAAACATTATGCAGGCACAGCCAGATCGCATAGCCGAGCAGAGAAAATCCGATCGCGGCCAATAAGGCGATGATGGGCCAGTAGAAGATGCGCGTGGGATTGCGAGAGATGGTTTGCATGTCGTCTGCCTTCGTGTCAAAAATCCCGTCGCGCTGGGAGGAAGTCGCGACGGGATACGCGACCTTAGCGAGCTAGGGCCGCATTGTTCTCATCATTGGCTTCCTTGAGGGCGTCCGCGGCTGACATTGTTCCCGCCAGCACCTTTGAAACGGCGATCCCCGTATTGTTGATGATCTCGTTTGCCTGCGGAACGGTGGGAATATATTGCGGATTCCCCTTGTCGAGCGCTTCCAGCATCGCTTCCTTAAATGCACCGTAGCGCTTCTCGAAGGTGGGGCTTTCCATGGCGGCGCGAGATGTCACCCCGGAATTCGGATCCGTACCGAGCGAATTGATTTGGTGCTGCTTCGAGGTTGCCCATGACGCAAAGAGCCAAGCCGCTTCCTGTTGCTCGGAGGCGGCGGCGATATTCAAGCTGAAAACGGAAAGCGAGGACGATCCGCCTTTCGGATTGCTTGTCTGTAGCGGCACGGGCGCATAGCCCACCTTGCCGACGACAGTGGACACATCGGGATCCTCGTTGAAGGCGCCGTTTACGGTGGCGTCGATGGTCATGGCCGCCTTGCCCTGCTGGAAAAGCAGCCGGTTTTCTTCCCAGCCGATATTCGCGACGCCAACGGGACCGTAATCGCGCAGGATCCGCGCGAAGCCCTCGAGAGCCTTCGTGGCCTCGGGCGTGTCGAGTGCGGATTTTCCATCGCTTGACAGGAAGGAGCCACCCATGCCCCAGAGATAGGAAGCCCAGATATAGACGCCTTGAATGCCCTGCTGGCCGCGCATCGTGATACCGACGACCTGGCCGTTCGATTTCTCTTTCACGGTCTTGGCAGCAGCTTCAATCTCGTCAAATGTTTTAGGAACGGCGATCCCGTACTGCTCAAAGAGATCCTTGCGATACATCAGGAAGGAGCTCTCGCCGAAGAGCGGCAGGCCGTAGAGCTTGCCGCTCAGCATATTGGGTTTGAGATAGGCCGGTACGAAATCGGCCTCGTCGAAAAAATCCTTGTGCTGTGTGGCGAGATCGTTCAGCGGCGAAACATAGCCGGCGGCAACGAAACTGCTGAGGTGGATGGAACTGGCCTCCACCACGTCGTAGCGCCCGGATCCGGCGGAGAATTCGAGCATCATCTTCGGCACGGAGTCTGCCTCCGGAACCACTTCGAGATCGACTTGGATGCCTGTGGCTGCCGTAAATTCGGGCAGGGCCTTGCGCACCGCATCCGTGGTAGGATGGCCTACCATCAACACGGCCAGCTGCTTACCTTCGAAAGGCTTTTCCTGTGCGGACGTCTCTCCCGCGAAGAGAATGAGCGCTGTTGCAGCACCTGCGCTCAAGATTGCGCGGCGCGTGATTTCCAGGGTCCGTAGTGGCATAGATTTTCCTCCTCTTATGCCAGGCGGGGCAGATATATGCGGTCTTGCCCCTCCTCCTCCGTCGCAACTTCGTTGGAAAACTGGATGCTGTCAATAACTAAATAACTCTGAATTAATTTTGAAGATCTGGTAGATTTACAGGGCTCACGAGGCAGACACCATCATTCCTCAGGATAATAGCGGTCGAGCAGCGGTAGTGCGGAGGCGCCCATGGCGGCCGGCTTGCGTGCCATAGAGCCTTCGCGAGCAACGATGTTCTTTTTAGGCGCCAGGCCAAGTTGGGCGATAGTGTTGCGTAGCTTGGTCATCAATATGCCCAGCTTTTCTGCCGGCCAGGAGCCATCGACAACCACTGTGTTGCAGGGCATTAAAGCCGCGCAATTCGCGGCGGCATGGGCAATACCCTCTGCCAGAAACTGCAGAGAGCGTGCATCGTATGTGTCGGCGACAGCTAGAGTCTTCAGCGGGACAGACGAGCCCTGCTTATTCGGCACGAGGACATCGGCAATGTTTGGACCGTCGGCATCTTCCGAAAAGCGGATGCGCCGATCCCGAACGAGGCCGCCACTAATGCCATCGTCTAAAAACACGTAAACGAAGTCCGGGACAGTAGGGCCGAGGCCGTAGATCAGCTCGGCGCTGGCCGCGGCGAGCGCACTGCCAGCGAGGGTGACTGGCAGTTCGAGCGAGTGGCTGAGATCCTTGAAAGCGCGTTCAATGGATTTAAGATCGAACGAGGAGCGCCCGTTGATGAAGAGGCCATTAGCAATGGACACGCCGATCGCTTGAAAGCGTGCGCGCTGTCCGGGTTCGGCCTGTTCCCTGATCTGATAAATCCTTTCGCGAACATGCCGCATGATCGGATCGATATCGAGTTGCTCAGCGTCGAGCATTGTCTCCGATACTGCCTCGCCAACAAAATTGACATGGGCCGTGTGGATTTTTGAGGGGTTGATCTGCACGCCCAGAAAGGAAGCGCCTGTCGGGTTGAGGCCGAGCGGCACATATGGCTGCCCGACTTTTCCACGCACCGGCGCCCCTGCGACGAGCAGGCCGGCATCGATCAGGCTGCGGGAAATGACCGAGGCGGTCTGAACCGTAAGACCCGACAGCTCCGCTAACTGCGCTTTCGACAGCGAGCCATGAGTTCGTATTAGGGAGAGGACTAGGCGCTCGTTGACAGCGCGCAGCGCAACATGATTCGTCCCCGGACGGCTGGCCTCCGCATTGATATTGCCCCGGAGAACTGTTGCTCCTGGTATATGTCCGGTCAAAGCGCTGCCCTTCTCGTAATTAATTCAGTCTTTTTTATTATTGACGTTTTTTGGGGTCAAGCCTACCGATACCTCCATCAATGTGAAAGGGAGGTTTTGAGGTGTCTCAATGGATCGGAACGTGGACGGCTGCGCCAATGAATATATGGGCGCCGGACGCGCCGCTATCGGGCTTCTATGGACAGACTGTTCGCGAGATTGCGCGGATCTCCATTGGTGGAGAAAGTATCGTCATCCGTCTGACGAATGAATATGGAAAAACCCCGATCCATCTCGATCTCGTCAATCTCGCTTATGCGGCGGAGCGGGGCGGCATCGAGTTTCTTACGAACCTGCCTATTTTTTTCGGCGGCAGCCGGTCAGTTACGATTGCGCCCGGATCTTCCGTTTTGAGTGATCCGATCGATATGAAGACGCGGGCCTTTAGCCGACTGGCGGTCAGCTATTACAGTCAGGGCTTCATTCCGGTCGAAACTCATCATTTCGAAGCGCAGCAGACAGCTTACATCTCCGTGCCTGGCGATTTCACGGGGTCGGGCGAGATGATCGTCCAGCAAACGACGACGAGCCATTATCTCTTGTCCGGCATCTTCGTGAGAACGGCGGAGGGAGCGAGAAGCGTCGTCTGCTTCGGCGACTCCATCACCGATGGCTACGGCTCGTCCATCGATGCCGACCGGCGCTGGCCCGACATCCTCGCGGAGCGCCTTGCCAGCATCGAGGGTCTAGAGGGGCTCTCAATCCTGAACCAGGGGATCGGCGGCAACCGCTTGTTGAACAGTGGCAGGGGCAGCCGGGCTCTCTCGCGTTTCGAGCGCGACGTGCTGAGCTATCCAGCCGCGTCGCACGTCATCATCCTGATCGGAATCAACGACATCCTTTGGCCCAACACCGTTCTTGCCCCTCAGAGCGAAGCCGTCGGTCCGGGCGAGATGATCGCTGCCTATCGGCAGCTTCTCGCCAAGGCGCGTCTCCATGGATTGAAGACCATTCTGTGCACCTTGCTACCCTTCGAGGGCACCAACCCGGAATTCCCGAAAGGTGGCTATCACACGGCTGCCAAGGAACGGATCCGCCTTGCGGTCAACGACTTCATCCGCAGTTGCGTCGATACCCATGCGATACTGGACTTCGACGCCATCACCTGCGATCCGTCGCGGCCGGCCCGGCTGCGTCCCGATTTTGATTGCGGCGACCACATCCATCCAAACGATGCCGGATACAGGGCAATGGCAGAGGCAATCGATCCCACGTTCCTGCAATAACCCCTGTTCGCGTGATCGTGGGCTGCCGACCAGCCAGCCCACGATCACGCGAAACGGCCGGGCGACCAGCCAGCCCACGATCACGCGAAACGGCCGGGCGACCAGCCTCCTCTTTCGTAACCCTTGGCAGGATATATCCAGATGTAGTTATTTCGGCCTTATCTCCTCCGCTCGCGGCCCTCGCTTCGCAGCGGGGCGCTCCGTCGAACGGCCAAAATAACTACATCTGAAAATATCCTGGCCCTAACCCTAACCCTAAGGATCTCATCTCCTGACATCCGCTGTAGAGGTTAGTGGCTTATGACGCGATCACGGTGGGGCTGGGGCACATTCGAGAACTGCATATGTTGTATTGTTTTTGTGGCACCAGGCCGTTTTGTGTTCTCTAATTGCTACTGATCCTGACGGCGGAATGCACCGCAGGCTTTTCTTGAAATGACTGACATAGGAAATCCGCCGCTCCTACCCGATCCTTGCCCGTCCGTCCCGCTAGACCTCGTCCTCCCCCTCGACCTCTGCGACGCGGCGCTCTGAGTTTTTGAAGAGCCATGGCGCAATCTTGATGACCCGCGGATCCTGGATGTCGTAGGGCAGGCCTCCCAGCATCGTCAGAATTTTTACGCTGAAGTAGAAGGTGGCGAATTGCGATCCGCCAACCAGGTTCTGGACGCGCTCATTCGGGTTCTTGTCGAAGATGTTGAACCAGAAGGCCGTGGTTTGCCTGTGGGTACCGAGTGCAATCGCCAGCGGGCCCCTGACGGTGAGCCAGTGACGCAGGGTCAGGAGATCGCGCCCGGACTGCCTGAGATCCTTCAGCATCGCCTTGATCACGCGTCCGTCCGTCTGAAGATGATCCATCTGCTGGTGGAAGAAGTAGACGTCCACCATGTAGTTCAACCCGGCGACGGTGCACAGGCCAGGAACGAGGCGACCGAGTTCCGAAGACAGCCGTGTCGGAACATTGCTGCCTTCCGCCACCGCCGGGATCAGGCTCATCGTCCAGCCGATGACATGCCCACCAAACAGGGCCTGGGGAAGCTCTTGGACTAGCCTGCGGGGATAGGTCAAAGGCGCCACACGGCTGATATGGCCGCCCGTGGTCATCGCGAGCCGGTTCACCAGCTTCTCTAGCTCGGGCATAAGGGCCACGAAGAGAAGGACGCCGCCGATCTCGGGTCCAAGGCTCGCCGTCCGGCCACCATCTTCGGAAAAGGCGTAGCGGATGCTTTGCCAGAAGACCATGAGGCCAAGTCCGATCTTAAGAGGATCGGAGAACAGCAGCCAGCAAAGCGCCTTGATCTTTTCGGCGTGCTCCGGGAAGTGCTTGAGCGCGATACCAACGGCGCGGTAGACCTGCTCGCGAGCGGCGGTGGACGGCTCGCTGTCGTCGTCGGCGGCCTCCGGCTGAGGGGGGCTCTCCCCTGGCGCAGCATTTTCCATGATCTCCTGGATCGTTTGCAACTGCTGCACGATGACGTCGCCGGGCAATTGACCGGGCGTGCGCGTGCGCTGACGGGTGAGACGCTGGGACGCCTCGGCGCCGTAGCGCTGGGTGACCTCTTCCGTGATCGAGGCATCCAGGACTGCGGTCATCTTCTTGACCCATTTTAAGACTTCCTCGTCGCTGATCTGCGAAGGCTTCTCCATTTCCTTGATGGCCTTGGCAAGGAAGGCGTCAAAGTCTTGCTCCTCCTCCGGCGAAACAAACACGTAGTCCACGGTACCGGACCTCGCGACGGCCGGCTTCGTCAGCTTGGGCTGCACGTCCACCGGAGACAATCCGAGCTTGGCCATCAGGCTTTCCGGCGTCTCATGCGGAGGGGCGATCTCGTCGGCCATGCTTTCCAAGAGATGCGTCGTCTCCAATCCCATTGTCAGATAGAATTGCCGGGCGGCTTCATCCTTGTGCGGCGTCGCATAATGATCGTACATGTTCGACCAATCCTGGCTGTCCGCGCTGAGCTGGCGGTGCATGTTCTCGTCCTCCCAGATCTCATTGAGATGCTTGCGCACGTCGTCGGCCGAGACCGGCTCGAAGACGGCGGGATCGTCGAACTCGTTGATGCGGGCATCTTTCTTTGTGGCGCGGAAGTGCCCGTCAGCCTTTTCGACCATGCGGTCGATCAGGGTCTTGGCCGGAACGAAACGGCCGCTCTGGTCGGTGAACCTGTCCGGCAGGGCGCATTCGAGCAGCCGTCCGGCATTGGTGATGCAGGAGTTCATCCCCAGATGGCTGCCGAAGGACAGCAGGCGACCCTTTCCGATGGAGAAGTCCGAAAGAGCCGCAAGCTGCTTATAGACGGACATGGCCGCGTCATCGCCTGTATAGGTGGTGCGGGCCTCTGTCGGATGCGTGTGCACGCGCAGCGCGCAATCGGGCTTGATGTTGACGGTTTCGAGCTTGTTGCGGGCGAGATACTCGGCCAGGGTGGCGGCCCAATTCTTACGCGGGAGAACCAGGAGAACATTGTCGGGGCCGAAGATGCGGGTTCCCTCAGGGCCGCAGAAGGCCTTGGCGAGATTGCCTTCGGGGGCAGGGGGGGCGAGTTCATCGCAGCCGGTGAGCTGCTGGATGATCGACCTGGCATTCTTCCACTTCCCGTCGTCGGGAAGCGTGAGCACCAAGGAAAGGGCAAGTTCGGGGCCATCCTCGTCATTGTCGGGCGTGATGACCACCTCGACATGGGAGCCGGCAACGGCTCCGCCGCGCATGCGGTGGGCCTGATAGAGCACGGAGATCTTGCAACCGCCCTTGGCCTTGACGGTCTTGCGCACTTCATCGACCTTGGCGGGCGTCAAGACGTCCGAGCTCATGATGAGCTGCTTGAAGGTGTCGGTCAGGACCATGGCGGGCGTATGGTTCAGGCCGATCTCAACTCCGGTCTTGTTCTTGTATTGCTCAGAGGCCAACAAGGTTTCGATGGCCGCACCGCAGCGCTCGGTAAGGTTGAGGTCGACATTGGAGGCTTCGATGAGACCGAGGGTGGCGGAGCCCGGAGCGCGCTGGGCCGCGAAGGCCAGGCGAGCCTCAGGTGTGTGCTCGACGGCATTGAGCTCTCCCATGAGGTCCTGGAAGTCGACATCCTTGTGGATGATCTCACCAACGCACTGGGACGGCAGGATGGGACGAGGGTCGGACATTGTTGCAATGAAGGTAGAAAGTTTTTTGGAGAAAGCTGAACGATGTTTGGATCTGGAAACTGTGAGTGTTGCTGGTTGATGAGAAAGAGGAGCGGGGAAGCCTCTATTTATGCCTGGGAGCGCTCGCTCTGACCGCGGCCTCGGCTTCAGCAAAACATGTCCTCGCTCATTCTCATCGCCGATGTCGATGATTGTTTTCCGCTTTTGGTGGGTCGGCTGACCTCGCTGCTGACGTGGCGTCCTCTGAGCAAGTTTGAGCAGGTTTCTGCGACACGGTAAATTGCGATCGGCACCTTGGCGTCAGCCCCGCACGGTCCGTTGTCGGAGTGTGCGACGCCAAGGGCGTGTAAAGGAGGGGTAAGCTCGTATTGCTCCGTGCCCGTCTCATGATCTGCATTGCGAGCCAATGATGACATATTGCGCAACGCACCGGCTGCGGGTCAAGCTGACGTGGCATTTACGGCTGGCGCTTTACCCAGGCATGATGCATGTGCCGCGTCAGCTGCTTTGAAATCGAGATCAAAGGTCACCCGATTGGCCGCTGCCAATCGGGGAACAGCATATATCCTGCCACGCACTAACCACAAACGGCTTAGCGCGTGGCAGGATATATGAAGGTGTAAGCTTGATTGATAGAATGATACATAAGTGCGTAAGTACGTAGATTGCTATAAAAATAGCATTATAGGTGCATGTGGACATACGTTCATAAAATTGTCTAACGATTAGTCTCTGCCATGACTATATCGATACGAAGCTAGGTCGGTTTCTACGTCCGTGGGCGAGCAGCTCGTTGTCAAGGCAAAAACGCTGCAATGTGTTGCTCGAAACCGCCTGCGCCATTGCGACTGACGCCGGCACCAATGCCGTAATCCACTTCGTACAAGGCGACCGGAATCTCGGTGGAATGTATCCTCCCATGCCTGCTTCCCAGTTATGGTCCTACGGTGAGGGCGTCGATCTCAGCCTGTCGACGCTTGCCGATCAGGTCGGCGCGTGTGCTGCGGCCCTGAAGCCAATCCATTCGTTGATCTAGGCCCATGTCCTGGCCGCCGAGCGACTGCATGGCGACGACACGACCGTGCCGATCCTGGCGAAGGGAAAGACTGATACGGGCCGCATCTGGATTGCGGTTGGCACCCTTGTCTCGACGGACCGGACGCGTCGCCAATCAAGCCCCGCGAACAGCGCCTCGAACTGGGCATGCCCCAAGGTCATCAGGCCATCTCGGATATCCGGCCAGGTAAACGTGTGCTCCTCTAACCGCTTGTAGGCCATCACCAGACCGCTGCCATCCCAGTAGATCAGCTTTAACCGATCCGCTTTGCGTGACCGGAATACGAAGACCGTTCCTGTAAATGGGTCCTTGTGCAGCTCGTTTTTTACCAGCGCTGCCAGTCCATCATGGCCTTTGCGGAAATCGACGGGCTTGGTCGCCACCATGATCCGAACCCGGTTCGATGGAAAGATCATGCCGGAACCGCACAGGCACGCGCGACAGCGGCGATCCGGGCGGCGGACGCGCCTTCTTCCAACCTGATCGTGACAGCGCCGACGATGATCTCGGGGCGGCTGGCTTTCTTGACGGGCGGCTCCGCAACTGGTGGATCGACGACAACCGCCGCGAACTCCACCGCATCCTCGGGTGCCGGCAAAATCAGTTTGCCCTGCCGCGCCATCGTCCGCCACGCAGAGAGGTGGTTCGGCCTCAGGCCGTAGCGCTCTGCGACCTCATTCACCAAGGCTCCGGGCCTGTGCCTTAACATCGTCTGGCCAATGCCGATGAAACTCACGTCCACACTTCCTGGTCGTGAGAACCTCCAATGTACTCTCCATGGAGAAACTCCCTTTGCTCGTCCATGAAAAGGCGATCACAGATCACGGCGGCGAGGACAATGTGGGATTGGAACAGCGGTTACGACGTTGTCGCAGATTACGTGCGGATTATGTCGTACAAGTCGGCGATAGGTCGGGTACTGCTTCCGCTTTCGATCCAAGCTGCCAATCACGGAACTTCATGTAGGCTGTCACGAATACCGGCCCCAGCTGCAACTGCTGTCTTCAGCGCAGCCGCCATGTTGTCCACGTCCAAACGATAGGTGTCCGGAAAACATCGTTTTCCGGTAACCGCCCGGTTGTTACC
>UCHV01000035.1:2889-3010 GCA_900472395.1 Hyphomicrobiales bacterium | reverse complement strand
AGGAAGCTTGTCACTCTGGTCGGTCGTTGTTTGATCCTTCGGGATTATCTGACGACTTATTGATGTCCGTTTGCTAACCGCGCGGACCCGGATTTAATCTCGAGAAGCTGGTCTTAAGATC
>UCHV01000035.1:2677-2838 GCA_900472395.1 Hyphomicrobiales bacterium | reverse complement strand
ATTGATGAGCATTGGCAATGAGAACGATTAAGTGTCGTAAGGGCATTTGGTGGATGCCTTGGCATGCACAGGCGAAGAAGGACGTGATACGCTGCGAAAAGCCGTGGGGAGCTGCGAATGAGCTTTGATCCATGGATCTCCGAATGGGGCAACCCACCTTA
>UCHV01000035.1:0-2628 GCA_900472395.1 Hyphomicrobiales bacterium | reverse complement strand
ATAAGGTATCTACACCTGAATACATAGGGTGTAAGAAGCGAACTCAGGGAACTGAAACATCTAAGTACCTGAAGGAAAGGACATCAACCGAGACTCCGTAAGTAGTGGCGAGCGAACGCGGACCAGGCCAGTGGCAATGAGGAATAAAGCTGAACAGGTTGGAAAACCTGGCTAGAGTGGGTGATAGCCCCGTAAGCGTAGAACACTCATTGTCCTTGAGTAGGGCGGGACACGTGAAATCCTGTCTGAACATGGGGAGACCACTCTCCAAGCCTAAGTACTCGTGCATGACCGATAGCGAACAAGTACCGTGAGGGAAAGGTGAAAAGCACCCCGACAAGGGGAGTGAAATAGAACCTGAAACCGGATGCCTACAAGCAGTCGGAGGGCGNNGCCTGACGGCGTACCTTTTGTATAATGGGTCAACGACTTAGTGTAACTAGCAAGCTTAAGCCGGTAGGTGTAGGCGCAGCGAAAGCGAGTCTGAACAGGGCGTTCAGTTAGTTGCATTAGACCCGAAACCGAGTGATCTAGCCATGAGCAGGCTGAAGGTTGGGTAACACCAACTGGAGGGCCGAACCCGCATCTGTTGCAATAGATTGGGATGACTTGTGGCTAGGGGTGAAAGGCCAATCAAACTCGGAGATAGCTGGTTCTCCGCGAAATCTATTTAGGTAGAGCGTCGACCGAATACCCTCGGGGGTAGAGCACTGGATGGGCTATGGGGACTCACCGTCTTACTGATCCTAACCAAACTCCGAATACCGAGGAGTACTAGTCGGCAGACACACGGCGGGTGCTAACGTCCGTCGTGAAAAGGGCAACAACCCTGACCTCCAGCTAAGGTCCCCAAGTCATGGCTAAGTGGGAAAGGATGTGAGGATCCCAAAACAACCAGGATGTTGGCTTAGAAGCAGCCATCATTTAAAGAAAGCGTAACAGCTCACTGGTCTAAATAAGGGTCTTTGCGCCGAAAATGTAACGGGGCTAAAGCCATGCACCGAAGCTGAGGATGTGCACGTAAGTGTACGTGGTAGCGGAGCGTTCCGTAAGTCTGTGAAGGGGGATCCGTGAGGACCCCTGGAGATATCGGAAGTGCGAATGTTGACATGAGTAACGATAAAGGGGGTGAGAGACCCCCTCGCCGAAAGACCAAGGGTTCCTGCTTAAAGTTAATCTGAGCAGGGTTAGCCGGCCCCTAAGCCGAGGCAGAAATGCGTAGGTGATGGAAACCACGTTAATATTCGTGGGCCTGGTGGTAGTGACGGATCGCGTAAATTGTACATCCTTATTGGATTGGGTGTGCAGTGGGGCGGTTCCAGGAAATAGCTCCACCATTATAGACCGTACCCGAAACCGACACAGGTGGTCAGGTAGAGTATACCAAGGCGCTTGAGAGAACTATGCTGAAGGAACTCGGCAAATTGCACGCGTAACTTCGGAAGAAGCGTGACCCCTTTTTACGCAAGTGGATTGGGGTGGCACAGACCAGGGGGTAGCGACTGTTTATCAAAAACACAGGGCTCTGCGAAGTCGAAAGACGACGTATAGGGTCTGACGCCTGCCCGGTGCTGGAAGGTTAAGAGGAGGGGTGCAAGCTCTGAATCGAAGCCCCAGTAAACGGCGGCCGTAACTATAACGGTCCTAAGGTAGCGAAATTCCTTGTCGGGTAAGTTCCGACCTGCACGAATGGCGTAACGACTTCCCCGCTGTCTCCAGCATAGACTCAGTGAAATTGAATTCCCCGTGAAGATGCGGGGTTCCTGCGGTTAGACGGAAAGACCCCGTGCACCTTTACTATAGCTTTACACTGGCATTCGTGTCGGCATGTGTAGGATAGGTGGTAGGCTTTGAAGCGGGGACGCCAGTCTTCGTGGAGCCATCCTTGAAATACCACCCTTATCGTCATGGATGTCTAACCGCGGTCCGTCATCCGGATCCGGGACAGTGTATGGTGGGTAGTTTGACTGGGGCGGTCGCCTCCGAAAGAGTAACGGAGGCGCGCGATGGTGGGCTCAGACCGGTCGGAAATCGGTCGTCGAGTGCAATGGCATAAGCCCGCCTGACTGCGAGACTGACAAGTCGAGCAGAGACGAAAGTCGGTCATAGTGATCCGGTGGTCCCGCGTGGAAGGGCCATCGCTCAACGGATAAAAGGTACGCCGGGGATAACAGGCTGATGACCCCCAAGAGTCCATATCGACGGGGTTGTTTGGCACCTCGATGTCGGCTCATCGCATCCTGGGGCTGGAGCAGGTCCCAAGGGTTTGGCTGTTCGCCAATTAAAGCGGTACGTGAGCTGGGTTCAGAACGTCGTGAGACAGTTCGGTCCCTATCTGCCGTGGGTGTAGGAATATTGACAGGATCTGTCCCTAGTACGAGAGGACCGGGATGGACATATCTCTGGTGGACCTGTTGTCGTGCCAACGGCATAGCAGGGTAGCTATATATGGAATGGATAACCGCTGAAGGCATCTAAGCGGGAAACCAACCTGAAAACGAGTATTCCCTATCAGGGCCGTGGAAGACGACCACGTTGATAGGAGGCGTGTGGACGTACAGCAATGTATGAAGCTTAGCCTTACTAATAGCCCGATTGGCTTAATCGTTCTCATTGTTCATGCTCATC
>UCHV01000054.1 GCA_900472395.1 Hyphomicrobiales bacterium | reverse complement strand
GGTAACAACCGGGCGGTTACAGGCGTTCGAAAGCATCGTCCGTTGCCGGATCAAAAGCTCGCGGACCCGATGCAGCATCAGCACGCTCTGTTGCTCCTCGCTCTTCACCGGGACGAAGCGCATGTCGGCCGAGTCACCGCCTCGCAGATAGCTTCGGCGTCGGTCGCGTCATTGACGCTTCACGTAGGGCTTAACGTAAAACGCCGGCATTAACCGAGCCTCGTGACCCAGTGTCATGAGAACCCGCGCCCAGTAGTGCCCAGTTGCGCAAGCCTCGATCCCAATCAGGCACGGCGGCAATGCCTTGAAGAATGTAACAACGTCGGCGCGGCGAAGCCTGCGACGGCAAACGATCGCCCTGGCCTCATCAATCCCGTGAACCTGAAACACCTGCTTGGCGATATCCAGGCCAATTATCCTAACCTTCTCCATGGATGCATCTCCTGATGTGAGTTCGACACCCCACATCTTCGCACATTGCGATGCCGGGAGCGGAGGCCGTCCATCCCCTCAGGTCACTTCAGCTATAGGGCCCACTAAGCGATAATTCATCTACCGACCATGGAGTTCAAAGATGTCAAATTGCACCTTGCGCGAACCCGCGGCCCTATCTACAATTTCTAATTTACTTCGCTCACATACTCAATCGGCAGCTGCTGGATTTCGCCTAGAGCTTTCCTTCTCGGAAGAGGCCCACCAGCATCGAGGACGCCACATGCCACTCAAGCCTATTCTCTCGATTGGACCGACCCTACAGCGAACAATGTGCAAACTCGACATCAACATCATCGCGGCATTATAAGGAGGTACGATAATGGATATTGTTTTGAATAACGAACTGGATTGGGCCGAATCTGTGACCGATCGTTTGGATCATTTGCCTGAGAAAAAGCGAGAGGAGCTTGTTCGCGTCGTCAAGATATTGAGTGACGAATTCGAGGTCGCGCTGCGCGGGAAAACCTCCCTCAAGAACATCGGCGGGCGTATCCTGAAGCTGATCTTGTTTGGCTCCTATGCCCGCGGCGACTGGGTCGAGGACATAAAGAGCGGATACCGATCCGACTACGATCTGCTCGTCGTGGTAAACACCCACACATTCACGGATCTCGAGTACTGGTATCGCGCTCAGGAGCACTTTACCCGTGAGCTCGTACTTTCACGGCAGCTAAAAACGCCAGTCAATTTTATCGTACACAGCATTGAGGACGTGAACGACCAATTATCCCGCGGTCGGCCGTTTTTCGTGGATGTGATACGTGACGGCATAGTTCTCTATGAAGACGGCGATCACTCCTTGGCAGAGCCAAAGCCCCTGACGCCAGAGGCTCGAAGAAACGAAGCGCGTAAGAACTTCGACCAGTATTGGAGCTTGACCAACGAAGGTCTACTCGTGGCTGAACTGAGCCTACGAGCGGGCGCGCGGAGGCATGGCGCCTTTATGCTGCATCAGGCGACGGAAGAGGCTTATCACTGCGCTCTTCTCACTCTAAAGCTTTACAGCCCAAAGTCGCATAATCTCAAAAATCTTCGCCGACGCGCTGAAGAGATCGAGCCACGGCTTGTTGCGGCTTGGCCGCGTGACAATCGTTTTTCACGTCGCTGTTTCGAGCAATTGGAACGCGCTTATGTCGAAGCTCGGTATTCCCCGAAATTCGAAATAAAACAGGAAGAGATCGATTGGTTGGTCGAGCGGATCAAGGTGCTCCAGGGCCTTGTCGAGACAATTTGTCGGGAACGGCTGAGCGAGTAAGCCAAGAGATTTTTTGGGGACCGCCGCGGATGCGGCAACCTGCAGGTCTGTCCGGCGACTGACTGTCAGCTTGCAGGACCTAGAGGATTACGGGCGTCGCAGCAAAGAGCATTTGTATACCGACCTCTAACAGACACCCGGCTATAGGACCGCTTCGGCCTCTTCAAACCTTCAAATTTAGGCCTGCGCAGGTATGGTGGTCATCAAAAAGGACGGGGCTTATGAAGAAGTTCATGCTCATTGGGCTGCTGATCGCGAGTGGATGCAGCACATCAAAAGTGACGTATGTTGGACCAGATGGTCCCTACGGTTCTGGGATCATGACCGGAGGTTTTGCCAGTATGAGCAATGGTCGGTTTTCGATTGCCGACGCGGGTATAACATGCTCTGGGAACTATTCCTCTTGGGAGGATGGCCCATTGAAGTTCCCCGTCTGGTGCAGCGACGGCACCAGCGGCACTGTCACCCTTTCGCCTTCTCCCGACATCAAATCTACAGGCGTAGGCACGATCCAAATCTATGATGGTGAACCTCGTCAGATCGCGTTCAAATAATAACGCCTCGTACCACCGTGAAGACATTTCGCATTACCAAAATAATGACGACATCAAAAGCCGTCATTATCACACCGATATTGATTATATAATCAGTGTACCCACCCGTTTCCCGGCCTGAATAAACTCACTTCTATTTGAAAATCCGTCCCTGGTCCGCTCTTTTTTTTTGGATATACTCTGTATATTCAATATTACTCGCGCTGCCCGACGAGTGGCCGACCTGAGTGCTCACACATCAATGAGTCATGCCAGCACTCAAGCACCAGATCTCACTCCGATCACTACGACCCGGGTAGAAAGCGCATTTCGTTTTCCTTGATCGAACCCATCCCCTGAAGACGAAAAATCTCATCGACAGGTACGATATCCCTGTTGATGTTGTGTAGTCCGCGATCTTTCACAATGCGCGCAAACACCTCTTGCATCGCAGTCACCGCGGCCCTGATCGCGTGATTGCCATAGATCACGATTGCAATCTTACCCGATTGCCTGATGCGCATCTCGTTCATTTCGGGATATGCGGTCGGGACAATGACGATCGGCTTTTCGCCCACCCACGCGCGAACGAAACTCCCCACCTCGTCGGCAGTTTTCTGTTTGGAATGAATCAGGATCATGTCTGCCCCTGCGGCCTCGTAGGCATATGCACGCTTCAATGCTTCCGCCTCCCCTTGGTCCGCAATCAGGGCTTCGGTCCTCGCGATGATCATGAAATCCGGGCATGATCGCGTGGCTATTGCTGGTTCAATCTTGCCGACAAACTCTTCAGTTGTGACAAGTTCTTGTCTGCCGGCTTCCACCAGGCTCGTAACTTTGGGGAAGCACTTGTCTTCATTGACAACGGCCGCCGCACCGGCGCGTTCGTACTGTCTGACTGCGTGCATGACATTGATCGCATTGTCGAAGCCCGTATCGATGTCCGCGATAATCGGGAGCGAAGAACTGTCTGCCATTGCTCTGACCATATCGAGGTGTTGAGACATGGAGATGAGACTGACATCCGCCAGACAGTAAAGCGCGGATAACTCGAACCCGGATGCCCAGATGCCATCGAAGCCCGCTTCCTCTGCCAGTCGCGCCGATAAAGGACTGTGCGCGGCCATCACATGCGCGAGACCGGTCAGGACGATACGATCGCGCAGTTTTCTTCCCATGGACATAACGTGATCTCCCTCATGGTTTCAGAAATTTCGAAGTTCGTTTGCGGATGTCAGGAGCCAACACGGGAGACGATGATCTGCGCTCGCCGGAACACCGGTCGGTCGACCATTCTGCCTTCAAAGGCAAACGCGCCTCGGCCTGCCGCGTCTTGGGCCCCTGCCGCGTCGAGCAGTCTGCGCGCCCAAGAGATTTCTCTGGCTGAGGGCAGAAATACTTGATTGAGTATGGGAATGGCGCTCGGATGAACGCAAGTTGACCCATCAAACCCGTACTCTTTTGCTTCTTTCGCTGCGGCCGCAATACCGGCCAGATCCATGTAGTCCGCAACCGACCTCAGCATGCCCAGTGACATGACGCCCGCCGCGCGAGCCGCGACATGCACCATCATTTTTGGAAAATGGAGCGTCTGCGGAGTCGACTGGCGCCCAAAGCGGTAGCGATATCCTCGCTGCCGCAATTCAGGCCGACAATTTTGTCGCTCGCACGAGCAATGTCCCTCGCCTTAAATAGCGCGTCGGCCGTTTCGATCGCGACGATCAGCTTCAGCGGCGCAACGCAAAGCGACTGCGCCTCGTGGCTCTCGAGTGTTTCGACCAGTTGTCGAATATGATGCGCATTCCGGGCCTTCGGCAAAAAGACGCCATGTGCGCCGGCACGGAACACTGCCTCCACATCCGCCCTTTCCCGTTCCGTGCCGCCATTGATGCGAAGGAAAATTTGCAACGATCCGCTTGCACATATCTGTACGGCCTCGGTCAGCGTCCGCCGGGCATTGTCCTTCTGCGCTTCACCGACCCCGTCTTCCAGATCGAGGATGATGACATCGGCGCCAATGTCAGCCGATTTCGCGACAAATCGCTCCGAATTTGCCGGGACATCAAGAAGAGAGCGCATTATTTCACCGCTCCTGCCTGACGCAGAGCTGCGATCCGTCCGCGATCCAGTCCCGCTTCGGTCAGGATTGCGTCGGTATACTGACCAATTTCGGGGGCCGGGTAAGGCCATACCCCTGGCGTCCTGGAAAACCGCGGCCGGCGTGATGTTCTGCATGGTGACCGTACCAAGCTCGTCGTCCTCGACCTCCACAAAAACGCGCCTTTCGCGGAAATGCGCATCGGCAAACGTATCGGCGATGTCGTAAACCGGTCCGACAGTAACATCGGCGGCGTACATCGTGGCCAGCGCTTCACTTCGTGACTTTGTCTCGAACCAATCGCTGATGGCAGCGTCTACCTCGCTCATATGCGCGACACAGTTTGCGTTGGTGCGAAACCGGGGGGCTTGGATCATCTCGGGCGCTCCAACGACCTGGAAAACCCCGCTCCGCCATACTTTGAGTGGTCCGGAAAGCGCAACGTATTTCCCATCGGCGCAACGGTACACGTTGCGCGGCGAGGAGTTGTTCGACCCGCTTCCAACGCGCTGTTTAATCGTGCCGGTTCGTTCATAGATGGACAGGTCAGGGCCGATGGTGGCGTAAGGCGGCTCCAGCAGCGACAGGTCAATGACCTGTCCGCCTTCTCCGCCGACATCGCGCGCGCGCAGCGCCGCCTGGACGGCCGACGCTCCGTATAGTCCGGCCACCATGTCCGCGAGCGACGTTGCCGGCAGAACGGGCTCCCGGTCGGCGAGAAGCCCGTCTTCGATGCGAACCCGCTCATGGCTTTGACCAGTGTTCCGAATCCGGGCCGTTGCGAATATGGACCGGACTGTCCGAACCCTGATATTCGCACGATGACCAGGTTCCTGTTGCGTGACAGCAGCGTTTCCGGTGCGAGCCCCATCTTCTCGAGCGTATCGGGACGGAAGTTTTCGACCAAAACGTCAGTTCCATCGATCAGCTCGAGGAGCAGATCACGCTCTTCAGCGGTTCGAGGTTCAAGGGCAATCGATCGCTTGTTGCGACCGTACACCTTCCAGTGAAACGAGATGCCGTCGTTCCTCCAGTCTCGCAGTCCGTCGCCGCCAAAAGACTCGACCTTGATGATCTCCGCCCCGAGATCGCCAAGCAAGGCCGTCATCATGTTTCCGGCCACGACCCGGCTCATGTCGATGACGCGCAGACCCGAGAGAGGCCCCTTTGCGCCAGGATCGAACGATATCGGCGCGGACGCGCTTACGTCTGTCAGTTTCTTTGTCATTTTAATCCAACCCTCGCATGCGCGACGCTCAATGATCTGCGAAAATCCAGACGTCGGCCGGTGAAATTTCGACATGTACGTCGCCTTGAGGCATCTGCCGTTTGCCGTGGGCACGAAGAGACAGATCGCCACTCGTCAGGCGGTATTCCCAGGCCTCGCCGAGAGACAGGCAGTCTTCGAGCTTCATCTTCACGCGGCTTTCGCCCGGCCTATCGAACCCGTTGACGTTTTCTATGCGGACGACCGCGTTCAGGCCGTCGCGACCCGAATCCGGCTCTGACTTCATCAGGCCCCGAAGCTCCCAATGACGGTTGCCAAGTACGGCGAATTCGCCCTCGCGACGCAGCAGCGAGCTCTTGAAAATCTTATTGGTTCGCGAGGCGCCTTATTGGCGCTGCGACATGGCTGCATTCAACGCCAAATGTTGCCAGTCAGACCGCGTTAGCGGCATGTCTGAAAGAAGGGCACGATCAAGGGCGGCACCTTCGCCGCACGCGATAAATCTATAACGAGCGGCGCGATCTTTTGATGAGCGGTCTTGAGCGAGCTGGGTTTCGACACGTAGGCTTGTCAGTGCTCGTTCCATTGCCAAGGGGATTTGATGATCAGCACATCGGCATGGCGGCAAGAGAGACGCACTTCGGACCGGCCGCTTTGTCGCTTTGGTATTCGGCGTCAGCCCGTGGAAAAGCTGGTCTGCTTCTCAGTGCAACGAATGTCAGTGAGAGCCGTCTGCGCGAGAGCTGCTAACGACTGAAACACTGCGTTGACATTGGCACCTGCCCGGTCCCGCCCGCGTTGCTCGCGATCTCCACATCCTGATATTGACGCCAGGAAAGCGGTTTTCGAATGAGAGACAATAGTGGTCCCAGCCAAGCGATATGCGCAGTGGTCCTGATCGCTCAGCTTGATGGTGAGATCATCGCAGCTTCAGCATTCGCAAGCCTACTCGGCGTCTCAAAATCTCATCTTCTTAAAAGCTCGCAAGCCCTCTCAAAAGCAGGGATTTTGACGGCAACGCCAGGTGTATTCGGGGGCTACTGGCTGTCCAAGTCCGCCGAGGTTATAAAAGTGCTGGACGTTCTTGATGCTGTTGAGGGTAAACGGCGTCGCCAGCCGCCTAGGCGCGCTTCCCAGTCCGGAGCCTGTTTTGTCACGGACTGCGTGAAGCGCGTCTTGGCGGGCGCAGAGAAAGACTGTCGTACAAATCTTGAACACGTCTCAATCAGAGATCTTGTCGAGCAATGGGAGGCGGGCGGTGCGAAGTGATCGCTTCGGTGTCCAGTCCGAACAACGCTGTGGCTCAACGAGTTTCCTCAGTATCGCCGTCTCTTTGACTGCGACTGTCGATATACCCCTGCTGAGCAAAGCAGGAGGCGCGACCATTCGCGCCTCCAATGCTCATTGCGGCATATTCCTCGTTTAACTCGCCAAGCCTTTTTCGTACAGCCTCATCAGTGCTGATGCCGGATATCTGCCGGTCCGCCTGGACCGTGAGGGTGTTCCTCGCTGTAAGAATGGGTCGACTTCGGAACGTCTGGCGAATGGACTACTCCGTTTGCGCCAAAGAAGGCGAGATGCAGACCCCAGTAGGCCGTACAGAATAGAATCAGAGCTCCCGACAAACCGATCGGCACGTTAAACAGTGGCTGCTTGAAACGTGTCATCAAATCCAGACCGGAGCGCTGCTCAGCGGCGACAGCAATCAGGATCGCCATTATGAGACCATGGCCGATGAGATCGATGCGTCCGAATGGCCAGACGGCAGCCGTGAAAATGACGAGCAAAGCTATCGCGGATAGTCTGCGGATCAACGGCGTCCAGAGAAGACCGAAGCCCAACGTAAATTCGGTCACACCGGCCATCGGAATAAAAACGTCTCGCGGCATGCCGAAAGTCAGGAAGGGCTTCTCGACAACCAGGGGATAGAACCAACTTGGGAACGCAAATTTTTCCAAGCTCGACCACATTAGCGCAATGGCGAGGCCCCAGCGCAGGACTTCGAAACGACGGGCACGTAGGCGTTCGGATTTCAGAGGTTCGAGGATTAGATAGGCGGCGACGCCCAGTCCGAGAGCCAGGTAGTCGAAAAGGTGGAAGAGCTCGTAATCTCTGAGCGCGAACACCCAAAGCATGATTATCCCGATGCCCGCCAGTGGCATAGTCGGGCGCCAGAAGATGCAGCATGCAATGACCAGCTGTAACCAGGATACCCATTCATATGGCGTCTTCAGATCCGGGGTGAGATAGACGTTACCGACTGCAAAAATAGCAATGAAAAATCCTGCGATGATCGACCTGACATAGTCGTCCTGACGGATCCAGATGGGGTGGGTCGCTCGGTTCAGCGCGCCGATCGCAACACCGCCCCAGCGCCCGCGCTCGATCATTCGCGTCAGGATGAAAAATGCCAGTACGAGCGCGATGCCGATCCAGAACCATGCATCGGTTAGAGTCCGGCCGATGGGCTCCGGCGGGGCACCGACGATGTAAGGAGCAAACCACTTCACATGCGCTGACGCAATGTCCGGGAAAGTGGTCACAACAAGGGTTGGAAGAAGTAGGCGAGGTAACCGTTTGAGATGCTCAAACATGACGGGTTCTTTCAGGGGGATGAGGCGGGTGAAAACCCGCCTCTGTGAGAGGTCAAGCTGCAAGCAGTTCGTCGGCGGGTCCGAAGAACTCGAAGTGAATTCGTTCTGGCTCCACGCCGGCCATCCAGAGGCCTGTGACCAGCGACTTCAGGAACGGCTTCGGACCGCAGAGATAGAAATCACCAGTGGTGAAAGGCGTGTTTAGCTTCAACCAATCGACGCTGATGAAGCCGTCATAGTCGTGTGTCAGCCCTGCCGCATCTGTCACAGCGGGTTCGCTATAGAACGTAGCGACTGAAATACGGCCATGATCCTTGGCGATTGATCTGACGTGACGGTCCATTGCATGGGTCGAGCTGTTGAGTGCCGCGTGAACGTAATGCGCTTGGACGTCGGGATAATCCGCGCCAATGGCCTCAACCATGCTAACCATCGGTGTGAGCCCGACGCCGGCAGAAAGAAGAATGACCGGACGGACAGGTTCTTCCGGCAGGAAAAAGTCTCCCGCCGGGGGTGTCGCCTCGACAGCATCGCCAACTTGGGCGATGTCATGCAAGAAGCGCGATCCGCCGGCGCCGGTCGCCTCCCGCTTCACCGAAATCCGGTAGTGATCGTCATTGGGAGAGCATGAGATCGAATAGTTGCGTTTGACCTGTGAGCCATCAGGCGTGGTGAAACGGAACGTCAGGTACTGGCCAGGCTTTTGCCTAACCACATGCCCGCCATCTGCGGGCTTCAGAATGAACGTTGTTATAACGCTGCTTTCAGGGCGTTTTTCTGCGATCACGAATGGCCGCCAGCCGTTCCATCCCCCGACCTGCGCTTCCAGGTTCTTGCGAATGTCAGCTTCACGCTCCTTGAGCAAGTCTGCCAGAAACCAGTAGGCCTCGCCCCAAGCATTTATAAGATCCGGCGTGGCGGCATCACCAAGCACCTCCTCGATCGCTGCAAGAAGTGCCGTGGCGACAAAGGGGTAGTGCTCAGGGAGGATATGATAGCCAATATGTTTGTGAGCGATGCGCTCGACGACAGGTACGACTGGAGCAAGATTATCGATGTTCTGGGCGTAAGCGAGGATCGCAGCGGCCAGAGCATGGACCTGTGATCCGCCCTCCCCCTGGTTCGAGTGGTTAAAAAGCTCCTTGATATGGGCGTCCTGGAACAGGCGCGCATACATCGCCTTGGTGATCGCAGTGCCGTGAATGGCGAGTGCCGGCGCACTTGCCTTAACGAGAAGGATCGTGGTTTCACTTAGGGGCGTAGGCATGGCAGCTTCCTTGGTGGTTCATGTTGATAGTTGAACGAGGATCGCGGTCGAAGAATTCGAGCTGGAAGCGCACAGGGCCCAGAAGCTCAAGGTGATGCGTTTGACGCGGTTCGACGACGCCTGGATGGTTTCGGTGGAGGACTGACGGCGAAGCGACCCCCTCGGAATTGAGGGCGATTTCACCTTCAACGACCCTTATAATTGCCCAGGTGCCGTCTTTGGTTTCGTGCCGGCTGAGCAGCGCCGAAGGTACCGTGTCCTGATCGAAGATCGTGGTTCTGCGGTACGGTTGTTGAGGCACGCTATCCGAAGGCCAGCGCGCGGCCACCACTGCTTCAGGACCGTGCATCGTCCTGTTCAAACGGTCCGCAATTCGGGCAGCTTTTGTCTGCATCTCACGCGCCACATCTAAAGGGACCATGTCGTTTGTGGTTTCCTCCCACAGCTCAAGCCAGCGCGCGAACATGTGGGGCTGGATCTGGTGAGCATGGATGACGTGCATGGCAACCGGGTTACCCTTGTAACGCCTGCTGGTGAGCATCAGCGACGACCAGAAGTCCTCAAGCCGCTGCAGGTGCTCGGTCCAGTCCTCCACAACGGTATTGAAAACAGGCCCCAGGTCAGGGTCATGCCTCACGCGCGCATAGAAGCGGGACAGCACGGGCATGATGTCTTCTTGACTAAAACGATCTACGTCCATGGCTCACCTAAAACATGCATTTCATTTGCATCTATTAATGCGTCCAAAAACATGCTATGTAAATGCATGTTATTGACGGATGCCATTTTGTCGCAGGGACGCTCATGAAACTCTCGCTCTACAGCGACTATGCGATGCGTGTGATGATCCACCTCGCCGCGAAGGACGAGGACCTGACCTCCATCAAGGAGGTGGCCGCGATCTACGGCATATCGCAGAACCACCTCATGAAAGTGGTGCAGGACTTGGCTGGTTCGGGCTTTATCAATGCCGTGAGGGGTCGCAACGGTGGCATCGAGCTAACCCGCCCAGCGAGGGAAATCAATCTTGGCGCCTTGCTGCGACATACCGAAAAACTGACAGATCTGTTTGTCTGCGATGGCTGCATTATCGCACCGGCCTGCGGCCTCCCTGTCGTTTTGAGAGAGGCAACAGCCGCCTTCGTCGGCGTGTTTGATCGTTATACGCTGGAGGACGTGGCGAAGAAAAAATCCGACCTTGCATCACTTCTTCGCATCGTCTCAATCGAGCAAGAAGCTTTGCCCGGCCGCTCGAATGGAACGAGCGGATGAATGACATCAGGCGCGGCCGTAGGTCGCAAACCTGCAACAAATGAAGCAGGCGAGACACCGAGTTCTCCTGTTTGCAGCAATCCGTCAACCAACACGGCGCGAGGTCGCCACGAAGGACCTCTTGACGAGCCACCGCCATGCTTGTTCACTCGCGCCATGTTCAAAGCTCCGAACGCCGTGCAGATCAGAGTTTCCATCGACGAGATCAATCCGGAGGTCTGGCGCCGCTTGATCCTGCCGGTTCACTGGAATCTCGAACAGTTGCACCTTGGCATCCAGGCCGCGTTCAATTGGTTGAACTATCACCTTTATGAGTTTCGGATTGGCGGCCTACGCCATGGCGACGTCGAGATCCTGACCGAAGACGCGGTCGACGAAGATCCTCGGGTCTTCGATCAAACAGAGGTTCGGCTGCTAGATTTCGAGGAAGGCGCAGTGTTCCGCTACCATTATGATTTCGGTGACGGCTGGCGGCACACCGTTGCAATCGAGGAATTCCTGACGCTCGCGACGACGCCGAAACAAGGCAGCTGTATCGCCGGCGAAAGAGCGCGCCCGCCTGAAGATGTTGGCGGCGTGTCAGGTTACGAGCGGTTTCTTGAGATCATCGCCGATTCGGATGATCCCGAGTTCGAAGAGACCATGCGCTGGTGCGGTGGTTATTTCGATCCGGAATGGTTCGACCTTGCGATGACCGACAAGGATCTTGGCAATGCCCTTCGGTCGAATGCCAAACGACGCCTGTATCAACCGAAGCCCAAAGCGGTCCCGAAGAAATGAGCTAGGACGCGGACTCATTA
>UCHV01000034.1 GCA_900472395.1 Hyphomicrobiales bacterium | reverse complement strand
GGTGTATCCGCGATGGAACGCCGGAATTGTAGGCATGGGTTTTGGGAGGGGGGACGAAGTGGGATGCAACTATTTTACAAGTTGTTGATTTGGCTTGGATATATTTTCCGGAAGGGATGATTTTATCCCCGCTTGTTGTCCTGTTTGCGACATGGCGGTTGCACGTAAGGAAGGTGGCGATTACCCCTCACCAAGCGCGTCCAGCGATCGGCTTTGCCTCTCGCGGACTTGCTATCCTCTCCCGCAAGGGGAGAGGTAGGCGTCGAGGGTGCCGCACCATCATCTCTCCCCTTGTGGGAGAGAAAGCGATTTCAACATCTTAGCTTCAGCTAAGTGTTAGAAATCGCAAGTGAGGGGCTTACGTTTGGCGTTGTGAAAAAATGCTATGCGGTTCTTCTCGATGCGAAAACATGCCCAGAGCGCGCCACCACCCCTAAAACGCCAGATGCGGCGGCTCGACGGCCGCCTGCAACATCACCAGATATTCTTCCTTCGGCACGTCGATCGCGCCAAAGGTTTTCAGGTGCTCGGTGGTAAATTGTGTATCGAGCAGCCTGAAACCCTGTTGGCGCAGACGTTCGACCAGATGCACGAGGCAAATTTTCGATGCGTTGGTGCGTCGGGAAAACATGCTTTCGCCGAAAAAGGCAGCGCCCAGCGAGACGCCATAAAGGCCGCCCACCAGTTCGCCATCTTCCCACGCCTCGACGCTATGGGCGTGTCCGAGCGAGTGGAGTTCCGTATAGAGCGAACGGATGGTGGAATTGATCCATGTGCTGGGGCGATTGTCCACCGCTTGCGCACAGCCATCCATGACGGCGGCGAATGCGGTATCGAAGCGGATCTCGAAGGGCGCCTTGCGCATCGCCTTCGACAGGCTTTTCGAGACATGGAAACTATCGAGGGGGATGACCCCCCTCAAGTCCGGCTCGACCCAGAATATCTCCGGGTCGTCCGCTGATTCCGCCATGGGAAACAGACCTATGGAATAGGCGCGCAGGAGAATGTCCGCAGTAATGCTCGGATATTTTCTCCTGCGTCCGCCTGCCATGGCTATCCTTTAAGCGTTGGCGCTGGCCAGATAGTTTTCCAGCCAGTGGATGTCGTAATCGCCCTTGGCGATATCGGCGTTGTCGACCAGATCCTGGAACAGCGGGATCGTCGTCTTGATGCCGTCCACGACGAACTCGTCGAGAACACGGCGCAGACGCATCATGCACTCGTCGCGGGTGCGACCATGGACGATGAGCTTGCCGATCATGCTGTCATAGAAAGGCGGGATCTTGTAGCCGGCATAGGCACCCGAATCGACGCGAACGCCGAGACCACCCGGAGCGTGGTAATAGGTGATCGTACCCGGCGACGGCACGAATGTGCGCGGGTCCTCGGCATTGATGCGGCACTCGATGGCGTGACCGGAAAATACCACGTCTTCCTGGGTGACGGACAGGCCCTTGCCGGAGGCAATGTGGATCTGTTCATGCACCAGGTCGATACCGGTGATGGCTTCGGTGATCGTGTGCTCCACCTGCAGGCGGGTGTTCATTTCGATGAAATAGAACTCGCCGTTTTCGTAGAGGAACTCGATCGTGCCGGCACCGCGATATTTCAGCTTGCGCATGGCATCGGCGCAGATTTCGCCGATCTTCATGCGTTGCTCGACGTCGAGGGCAGGGGAGTTTGCTTCTTCCCAGACCTTCTGGTGACGGCGCTGCAAAGAGCAATCGCGTTCACCCAGATGCACCGCATTGCCTTCGCCGTCACCCAGAACCTGGATTTCGATGTGGCGCGGCTTGCCGAGATACTTTTCCATGTAGACGGCATCGTTGCCGAAAGCGGCCAGCGCTTCGGAACGGGCCGAAGACACGGCTTCGGACAGATCGGCTTCGCTATGGGCAAGCTTCATGCCGCGACCACCGCCGCCGGCCGTTGCCTTGATCAGGACCGGGAAACCGATCTGCTTAGCGACTTCCAGAGCGTTTTCCGGCAGCACTTCGCCATCGGAACCGGGAACGACCGGGATGCCAAGATCCTGCGCCGTCTTCTTGGCGGTGATCTTGTCGCCCATGATGCGGATATGATCCGCGGTCGGCCCGATGAAGGTGATGCCGTGGGCGTCGAGAATATCGGCGAACTTGGCGTTTTCCGACAGGAAGCCATAGCCCGGGTGAACCGCATCCGCACCGGTGATCTCGCAGGCCGCGACGATCTGGTGGATGTTGAGGTAGCTGTCACGCGACGGCGGCGGGCCGATGCACACACTCTCGTCGGCAAGACGGACGTGCATGGCATCGCTGTCGGCCGTCGAGTGCACGGCAACGGTGGCGATGCCGAGTTCCTTGCAGGCGCGAAGGACGCGAAGCGCGATTTCGCCGCGATTGGCTATGAGGACCTTGGAAACCATCAGGCTGACCTATGCGTTATTCGACGATGACGAGCGCTTCGCCGTATTCGACGGGCTGTGCGTCGTTGACGATGATTTCCTTGACGACGCCCGAACGCGGCGACGGGATCTGGTTCATCGTCTTCATCGCTTCGATGATGAGCAGCGTCTGGCCTTCCTTGACGGTGGCGCCGACTTCGATGAACGGACGTGCGCCCGGTGCCGGCGACAGGTAGACGGTGCCGACCATGGGAGCCGGAACGGCGTTCTTGTTGTCACGCGGCGATGCGGCCGGAGCGGCAGCGGCAGCCGGAGCTGCAACGGCAGCAGGAGCTGCGGCGATTGCCGGAGCCGCGGACATGACCGGCGCCTGGATGTATTGCGGAGCCGAGCGCGAAACGCGGATGCGCATATCGTCCTGTTCGATTTCGATCTCGGAAAGATCGGTGTCGTTGAGGATGTTGGCGAGATCGCGGATCAGTACCTTGTCGATACCGCTTTTCTTTTCAGACATGGCAAACCCTATATCTTTGTTGTCTTTTTTCAGCTGATTATGTCTTTGAAGGCATGCAGCGCGAGGATGTAGCTCGTCGGGCCAAAACCGCAGATGACGCCCTTGGCAGCCGGCGCGATCATCGAATGATGCCGGATTTCCTCGCGCGCATGCACGTTCGAGATATGCACTTCGATCACCGGAACGGTGATGGATTTGATGGCGTCATGCAGCGCCAGCGACGTGTGCGTGTAGGCGCCCGCATTAAATGCGATGCCCGCCGCCTTTTCGCCGGCTTCATGGATCCAGTCGATCAGAATGCCTTCGTGATTGCTCTGGCGGAAATCGATCTCGAAACCGAGATCCTTGCCGACCGCAATACAACGGTTCTCGACATCCTTGAGCGTGCCGGCGCCATAGATACCGGGTTCACGCTTTCCAAGCATGTTGAGATTGGGCCCATTGAGGACGAAAATCGTCTTGCTCATCAAGTCTTCCGTCGAAAAATCTGGGCCACCTATAAACCGCTGAAACCCCGAGGGAAAGCCCCCGGCCGTGAAACCCGTGCATAACCGGGGTTTGTGGCCTTAGGGGCGGCGTCAAAAACCGGTTTTGGTTAAGGTCAGCAGCTGCCCTTGCCGCATTTGCGGATATTGGCGATCTTCTCTTCGATGGCGTCCGCGCCCTGCGCGCCGATCAACGCTTCATTACCGACAACATAATAAGGTGTGCCGGTAATGCCGAGCGCGTTGGCGAGGCGGTAGGTCGCCTTGACGTTTTTCTCGTTCGGCTGGTCCTTCATCGATTTGCGGAGTTTTGCCTCGTCAAGTCCAAGGGAGGTGGCCACTTCCATAGCCGTTGCTTCCGTCGCGCGGGTTTCTCCACCGAGCAGCTTGCGATGGAAATCCGGATATTTTTCTGGGGCGGTCAGGCGCACGGCGTTGGCAACCCGATGGGCTGCGATCGATTCCGGTCCGAGGATCGGGAACTCTTTCAGCACGAAACGGACATTCTTGTCCTTTTCAATGATGGCGTCCATGTCCTCGAGCGCATGTTTGCAGTAACCGCAATTGTAATCGAAGAATTCAACGACGGTGACGTCACCGTTCGGATTGCCGAGCACGATGTCGTTCTTGTCGGAGAAAATCTCGTCCTTGTTTTCGGCAATGCCGGCGCCTGCCTGGGTAAGGCGGCTTTCGTACTGTTTCTTTTCGTAGGCCTGCTGCACCTCGATCAGGACTTCGGGGTTCGCGATCAGGTATTCGCGAACGAAGGCGCCCATTTCCTGTTTCTGCGTTTCGGTCATTTCCGCCGAGGCAGGTTTGACGGCAGCAAGGCTCGATGCCGCCAGGATCGTGGCACCCATGAGCGCGTAAGTCATCGTGCGGAGGGTAGGGGCCATGATATCTTTATCCTGTCTGAATCGATGTTCTTTGGTTGGCAAGACTAAGCCAGCCTTGCCGGCATGAAAACCGCAAAATCGGCCTGCGTCGCAATGCTCTGACAAATGCCTATGGAAATGCAAAACGGCCGCACGATGGCGGCCGTTTCGGTTATTCGATCTTCGTGGCTCAGAAGAAGCCGCGACGCTGCCACCAGCCGGCCTTTTTCGGCTTTTCATCGCCTTCTGCAGGCTTTTCCGGGGCGTTGGAGGTGACCACCGGATCGGAAGAGGAAACCGCTGCACCACGGTTTGCACGAGCGGGTTTCGCCGCTTCGGCTTCTTCGGTGGCGGCGGGCGCTTCTTCGACTGCTGCAACAGCCGGCGCAGGAGCAGGAGCGACCTCTGCAGGCTTGGCTTCCTCGACGACTTCAGCCGGGGCTTCGACAGCAACCGCTGCCTTGGGTTCGGCCTTCTTGCGGGAAGCCCGTGCCTTGGGGGCGGCCGGGGCCGGTTCGCTTTCGGCAACGACTTCGTCTTCGGCCGGTACGGCCGCAGCCTTGCCACGACGGGTGCGGCGCGGTTTCTTGGCTTCAGCCGGCACTTCTTCAGAGGCCTCGACAGCCTGTGCTTCGGCGACAGGCTCTTCGGACGTCTTGACGGCAGCGACCGGTTCGGCCTGCTGTTCGCCCTCAGCGTCGCTCACGGAAGCTTCGGCTTCTCCATCGTCTTCGCCGGAGCCTTCAACGACATTGCCTTCTTCATCCGTACGATTGCGACGGCCACCGCGCTTGCCACGACGGCGACGCTTGCGGCGTGCGCCTTCATCGCCCTCGGAGGCTTCTGCGGAAGCCTGACCTTCGGTTGCGTCGTCGTCACCTTCTTCGCCGTCTTCGTCGGCATCGCCGGAAATGGCGTCGCCATCAGCGGACTGTGCCTGAGCGTCACCGTTGCGATCGCCATTCTTGCCACGACGGCGGCGACGGCGCTTGCGCTTGCGGCCGTTTTCACCGTCTTCGCCACGGGCCTGCTGGGCCGGAGCGGAAGTGGTGCCGGAAGCTTCGACGATTTCTTCCTCTTCGTCGATCTCGTCCTCGATGACGATATCGTCATCCTCGTCCTCGACCGGAATGGCGGCGAACTGCATCAGGCTTTCGATCTTGACCGGGTTTTCCACCGCCTCGCCACGATCGATGGCGAAGTGCGTTGCGCCGACATTGTGATCGGATTCGATGAAGATCGAGACGCCGAAACGCTTTTCATAATCCATGACCGTCTGACGCTTGTGGTTCAGAAGGTAGAGAGCGATTTCAGGCGTGGTGCGCACGGTGATGTCGTGCGTGGTGTTCTTCAGCAGGTATTCCTCGATGCCGCGCAGGACGTGCAGGGCAACGGAAGACTGCGAACGGACGTGGCCGGTACCGCCGCAATGCGAGCAGACCTGCGTCGTCGATTCCAGAACCGAGGCGCGGATACGCTGGCGCGACATTTCCAGAAGGCCGAAATGCGAGATGCGGCCGACCTGAATGCGGGCGCGGTCGTTCTTGAGGCAATCCTTCAGCTTCTTCTCGACAGCGCGGTTGTTGCGCTTTTCTTCCATGTCGATGAAGTCGATGACGATCAGGCCGGCAAGGTCGCGCAGGCGCAGCTGGCGGGCGACTTCTTCAGCCGCTTCCAGGTTGGTCTGCAGCGCCGTGTCTTCGATCGAGTGCTCGCGGGTGGAGCGACCGGAGTTGACGTCGACGGCGACCAGAGCTTCGGTCTGGTTGATGATCAGGTAACCACCGGACTTCAACGTCACCTGCGGCTGCAGCATGCGGTCGAGCTGCGCTTCGATACCGGAGCGCGAGAAGATCGGGTGCATGTCGCGGTAAGGCTGAACGACGCGGGCATGGCTCGGCATCAGCATCTTCATGAAGTCTTTCGCTTCACGATAGCCTTCTTCGCCGGAAACGATGACCTCGTTGATGTCCTTGTTATAGAGGTCGCGGATCGAGCGCTTGATCAGCGAACCTTCTTCGTAAACCAGGCAGGGAGCCGTCGACTGCAGCGTCAGCGTGCGGACGTTTTCCCAAAGGCGCATCAGGTATTCGAAGTCGCGCTTGATCTCGACGCGGGTGCGGTTGGCACCGGCGGTACGCAGGATCACGCCCATGCCCTGCGGCACTTCGAGATCGCGTGCGATTTCCTTCAGGCGCTTGCGGTCGGTCGGCTGGGTGATCTTGCGGGAAATGCCGCCGCCACGTGCGGTGTTCGGCATCAGAACAGAATAACGGCCGGCAAGCGACAGATAGGTGGTCAGAGCAGCGCCCTTGTTGCCGCGCTCTTCCTTGGCGACCTGCACGAGCAGGATCTGGCGACGCTTGATGACTTCCTGGATGCGGTACTGCTTGCGCGGCTTGCGCTGGATACGATCCGGAACCTCTTCCATGGCGTCTTCGGCGCCGACGGATTCGATTTCTTCCTTCTCGTGATGGTCGTCGTCGTCATCGTCGTCGTCATCACGACGGCGGCCGCGCGTTTCGACTTCTTCCGAAATCGAATCGGTTTCGACCATGGCCGCCATTTCGCCCGGCGTGCTGTCGTCGTCATTGCCTTCAGCGGCATCGGCTTCCGCAGCAGGTGCTTCTTCAGCAACCTTCTTGCGGGCACGGCTGCGGCGCGGCTTCTTCGGCTTTTCTTCGGCAACAGGCTCGGCTGCGGCTTCCGCCGAAGCTTCCTCAGCGACTTCGGCTGACGGCGCATCTTCGGCGGGTTGTTCGCCAAGCGCTGCCTCGACCTGTTCGACCACGGCTGCAGGCAGGCCTACATCCGGCTGGTCCTGCAGGGCAGGGTCAACGATGGGATCGACTGCATCGGCATCTGCGATGCGCTGCTGCTCTTCCGCTTCGGCCTGCTTGAGGGCCTGACGGTCGGCCAGCGGGATCTGGTAATAATCGGGATGGATTTCCGCAAAGGCGAGGAAGCCGTGACGGTTTCCGCCGTAATCCACAAAGGCGGCCTGCAGCGAAGGTTCTACGCGTGTCACCTTGGCCAGATAGATATTGCCGCGGATCTGCTTCTTGTGCTGCGATTCGAAGTCGAATTCTTCAATCCGGTTACCCCGGACGACTACGACCCGCGTCTCCTCTTCATGAGACGCGTCGATGAGCATTTTGTCTGCCATTGAATATGTGCTCCTCGGCGCACACGCGCAGGGGCACGGATGCCTGCCGCAAGGGCAGGCCGATCATGCGTCGCGGTTGTTGCGCCGGATAAGATTATTCCCGCAGGGTACATCCGTGGCGACCGCAACCCGATAGCCGGCGGAGCCTTGGGCTCCCTCAGCATCTCCAGGTTTTGAAAAACGTGCCGCGACATCTAAGACCAGACGAGAATGACGATACGTAAAGATCCTGATGGATCCGATGAATATGCTCCGTGCGAGCGATACGTTGCCCGCGACTGGGTACTGTTCCGGCCACCGCCGGTGCGGATAGTGTTTCAGAGCAAAGTGCAGCGACGACGGATGTATGCCCGTGTATGGCGCCAGATCCTATTGGCTGGCTGCCGTGGCAGTCCTATCCCGTCAACACTTTGACCCTTCTTTGTCTTTTATGTTTTAATTGTTGCAATGGCAAGGGAAAAGCCCGCTCCGCCTTATTATGGATCAATTCGTGGAACTTGCTATATGACAGCTGTCGTAACGCGATTCGCCCGCGCGAAAACATGGAGCGGGTTGGCGTATTCGGCGAGGTCTGCCGGCCGAGAAAGTTGAACTGGATCGTAAAAGTCCGGATATCCGGCGTGATTTGGTGAAGACGGGCCGGCGCCACTCGAGGCGGAAATGTTGACGAGAAGGTAAGCCAGCTGAAGCGGCAAGCGTCCTTTTCGAACCTGGCGGCGGATTTTTATTGCGTTTCTTCGAGATTGTGGGGCTGCATTTGGCGGCGGGTATGACGATCGAAAAGCATGCGGCTCGTGTGCAATCCGTGCGAGCCAGCCTGATTCGTTGCGCGCGTCTGGCAGCGTTCATGACGCTGGCGGCGTTTGCCGGATTTGAGGGAAACCCTGCGAATGCCGCAGGGCCTCTGCCTGCCGACGTGACGGCAACGCACAAGCCGGCCGTGCAGCCTTTGCTTGCGTTTGGTGCGCGTATCGCCGGTGACGACGCCCGCACACGCGTTGTCCTCGATTTCGACGGCAAGCCGACCTTTTCCGTCCATTACGTTGCCAATCCCGACCGCGTGGTGATCGACCTTCCGGCCACAGCCTTCGGATTTCCGGCCGGCGATCTGACGGCGCGCGGCCTCTTCAAGGATATTCGCTATGGCGCGATGGGGGAGGCGAGCGCCCGTATCGTGTTGACGGCCATCCGGCCGGTAAAACTGGTTCTGGCCGAGGTTCAGAAAAATGAAGATCACGGCCACCGGCTGGTTCTCGATGCCGAGATGACCACCGACAAGGCGTTTGTCGAAATGGTCAGGAAGCAGACCTGGGATACGCCGGGTGAGATCAATGTGATCAAGGCGGAGCCGGCGCAGGATTCCGTTTTTACCATTGCAATCGATGCCGGCCATGGTGGCATCGATGCGGGCGCCAGCGGCAGCGACGGCAAGGTGCAGGAAAAGAACATCACGCTGGCATTTGCCAAGGCGCTGCATGCCAAGCTTGACGGCAAGGCGGGGATGAAGGCGTTCCTCACCCGCGAAGACGATCACTTTCTTTCGCTTTCGGAGCGGGTGACCCGCGCAAGGCAGGGCAAGGCGGACCTCTTCATTTCTCTGCATGCCGATACGCTGCGTGAAAAAGACATTCGTGGCGCGACCGTCTATACCCTTTCCGACAAGGCATCCGACCGAATGGCGGAAAATCTGGCGGCGCGCGAAAACCTGTCCGATCAGCTGGCGGGCTACAGTATCCAGAACGGTCCGCCAGAGGTCGCCGACATCCTTCTCGATCTGACGCGGCGGGAAACCCAGGCATTTTCCATCTCGCTTGCCGATCGTGTGGTGCATTCGTTCGAAGGCCAGATCGGGCTCATCAACAATCCGCGCCGTTATGCCGGGTTCCAGGTTCTGCGTGCACCGGACATTCCCTCAGTGCTGCTGGAGCTCGGTTTCCTTTCCAATGCGGATGATGAGAAGCTTCTGCTGGATGACGCCTGGCGCGAAAAGGTATCCAGCCTGATTGCCGATGCCGTGCTGCAATATCGCGGTCGCGCCATCGCCGATGGCGGCTGACCGCGGTGCCGCGATCGTGATGGGACGGCAACACCGGGCTGTTTACAGGCCATGATGTTGAGACATCACTGGAATAATGCTTCCAAGCCCTATTTTGCGCGCATTCGGCCGGTTACAACGGGGCCGTGCGGACATCGAGGGATTCTGTGGCGTGTATGATGTTTTATCACACGCCAGGACCGACGATGCCTCAAGGCTTGTACTCTTTGCCCTTGCCGTGCAAAACGCCAGAAAATATGCGATTGTGCTTTTTTGCACCCTACGACGATAGACGGTAGCGCCTGATGATCAGATTGATTGGATACATGTTCGGACTGGGCTGCGTGCTCTTTCTCGCAGTGGCGGGTGCTGCAGCCGTTTATCTGGTCGGGGTGACCCGCGATCTTCCGGATTATGAAGTCCTCAATTCCTACGAGCCGCCTGTCGCGACACGCATCCACGCCGGCAACGGCGCCTTGATGGCTGAATATGCGCGTGAGCGCCGTCTGTTCCTGCCGATCCAGGCCGTGCCGGATCGCGTCAAGGCGGCATTCCTTTCGGCCGAAGACAAGAATTTCTACAATCACCCGGGCGTCGATATCACCGGTCTCGGCCGCGCCATCGTCAATAACATCCAGAACATCGGTTCCGGCCGCCGCCCCGAGGGCGCGTCCACCATCACCCAGCAGGTGGCGAAAAACTTCCTGCTGTCTGCCGACCAGACGATGGACCGAAAGGTGAAGGAAGCCATTCTGTCCTTCCGCATCGAGCAGACCTATTCCAAGGACAAGATTCTCGAGCTCTACCTGAACGAGATCTTCTTCGGCATGAATTCCTACGGCATTGCCGGTGCCGCTCTGACCTATTTCGACAAGCCGGTGACCGAGCTGACGATTGCCGAATCGGCCTATCTCGCTTCGCTGCCGAAAGGCCCGGCCAACTACCATCCGTTCCGCCACGAAAAAGCGGCCCTCGAGCGCCGCAACTGGGTGATCGACCGCATGGCCGAGAACGGCTACATCAATGTGGATGATGCCAGCGCTGCCAAAACGCAGCCTCTCGGCGTAACGACGCGCCGCGCCGGCTCCTCGCTGCTGGGCACGGATTTCTTCGCCGAAGAAGTTCGCCGCCAGATCATCGGCAAATATGGCGACAAGGTTCTTTATGAAGGTGGCCTCTCCGTGCGCACCTCCATCGATCCCGACATGCAGTTGCAGGCGCGCAAGGCGCTTCAGCATGGTCTGGTGGAATATGATGAGCGCCGCGGTTTCCACGGCCCGGTCAAGCAGATTGCCGCCAGTGGTGACTGGGGACCGGAACTTGCCAAGCTGCCGGCTCTTCGCGACGTTCCGGAATGGCAGCTTGCGGTCGTAACTGCCGTTTCCGCATCGGGGGTCGATATTGGCCTGCAGCCTGAAACGGCTGCCGGTGGCAAGGTAACCGAAGATCGCGAACGCGGGCATATCGATGCCGAAAACATGAAATGGGCCTATCGCGACGCGGCCGGCGAACGCAAGACGGCGCGTTCTCCCGAAGGCGTTCTGAAGGCCGGCGATGTGATCTATGTCGAGCCGCTGACCGGCAAGCAGGGTTCCTATCGCCTGCGCCAGCCGCCGAAGGTGCAGGGTGCGCTGGTGGCCATGGATCCGCATACTGGCCGCGTTCTGGCCATGGTCGGCGGTTTCTCCTACGCGCAATCGGAATTCAACCGCGCCACGCAGGCCATGCGCCAGCCGGGGTCGTCCTTCAAGCCGTTCGTTTATGCGGCGGCCATGGACAATGGTTACACGCCGGCATCCGTGATCATGGACGCGCCGATCGAGGTCGTATCCGGCAATCAGGTCTGGCGCCCGACCAACTACGGCGGGGAAGATGGTGGCGGTCCTTCGACGCTGCGAACCGGTATCGAAAAGTCGCGTAACCAGATGACCGTTCGTCTGGCGCAGGACATGGGCATGGAACTCGTGGCCGAATATGCCGAGCGTTTCGGCATCTACGACAAGATGGCGCCTTACCTGCCGATGGCTCTGGGTTCGGGCGAAACCACCGTGCTGCGCATGGTTTCGGCCTATTCGGTCATCGCCAATGGCGGCAAGCAGATCAAGCCGACGCTGGTCGACCGTATCCAGGACCGCTACGGCAAGACGATCTTCCGTCATGAAGAGCGCACCTGCGACGGCTGCAATGCCAATGCCTGGGCAAACCAGGAGGAGCCCGTGCTGGCCGACAATCGCGAGCAGGTTCTCGACCCGATGACCGCCTATCAGGTGACCTCCATGCTCGAAGGCGTGGTGATCCGCGGTTCTGCCGCCGGCAAGATCCACATCACCGACCGTCCGATCGCAGGCAAGACCGGCACCACGAACGACAGCAAGGACACCTGGTTCGTCGGCTTCTCGCCGGATCTCGTCGCCGGGCTTTATATCGGTTTCGACAACCCGGCGACGCTTGGACGCGGCGCAACGGGCGGCGGTCTTGCTGCCCCGATCTTTGCCGACTTCATGCAGGCTGCCGAAAAGAACCGCGACGCCGGCAAGTTCCAGGTTCCGCAGGGCATGCAGTTCATCGCCGTCAACCGCAAGACCGGCATGTTCGCCAACGAAGGCGAGCCGGACACCATCGTTGAAGCCTTCAAGCCCGGCACCGGCCCCTCCGACACGTTCAGCGTGATCGGCATGGAAGACACGATGCCGGCAGAGGAAATCCTGCGCACCTCGCCGCAGGCGCAGCAGGCCGTGACTTCAGGTGCCGGCGGCCTGTTCTGATCGATTTTTGCAAAAGTTCTGCGCGGCGGGCGGGGTTTACATCCTCGCCCGCCGTCTCTATGTCAGCCCTCATTTCCAAGTAAAATACGGGAAGCAGCTACGCATATGCGCAACGAAATGATCAACGTCACCGACGAAATCAAGCAGGCCATAAGCCTGCTGAGGAGGCATCTTTGACTGGGATCAGGCGGTAAGACGACTGGACTGGTTGAACAACAAGTCAGAGGATCCCAACCTCTGGAACGATGCCCAGGAAGCCCAGAAGCTGATGCGCGAGCGCCAGCAGCTGGATGACAGCATCAACGGCGTGAAAGCGCTGGAGCAGCAGCTCAACGACAATATCGAACTCATCGAAATGGGTGAGGAAGAGGGCGACGAGGCGATCATCAAGGACGCCGAGGATGCGCTGAAGGCATTGCGTGCCGAGGCCAACCGCCGCCAGGTCGAAGCCATGCTTTCGGGTGAAGCCGACAGCAACGACACCTATGTCGAGGTGCATTCCGGCGCCGGCGGCACGGAAAGCCAGGACTGGGCGAACATTCTGCTGCGCATGTATACCCGCTGGGCCGAGCGTTCGGGCTACAAGGTCGAAGTGCTGGAAGTTCATGACGGCGAAGAGGCGGGCATCAAGTCGGCCACCATTCTCGTCAAGGGGCACAATGCCTATGGCTGGATGAAGACCGAATCGGGCGTGCATCGTCTGGTGCGCATTTCGCCTTACGATTCCAATGCGCGTCGCCATACCTCGTTCTCGTCGATCTGGGTCTATCCTGTCGTCGACGACTCGATCAATATCGAGGTGGCCGAAAGCGATTGCCGTATCGATACCTACCGCGCGTCGGGTGCCGGCGGCCAGCACGTCAACACGACCGACTCGGCCGTACGTATCACGCATATTCCGACCGGCATCGTGGTGGCCTGCCAGCAGGAGCGTTCGCAGCACAAGAACCGCGCCAAGGCGTGGGACATGCTGCGCGCCCGTCTCTACGAAGCCGAGCTGAAGAAGCGTGAAGACGCGGCCAATGCCGAAGCGGCTTCCAAGACCGATATCGGCTGGGGTCACCAGATCCGTTCCTACGTCCTGCAGCCGTACCAGCTGGTCAAGGATCTGCGCACCGGCGTTGAAAGCACCGCACCTGGCGATGTTCTCGACGGTGAACTGAACGAGTTCATGGAAGCGGCGCTTGCCCACCGCATCAGCGGCAAGGCGGACGTTGCCGGCGGCGATCTCGACTGATCAGGCGTACATGCTACAAATGAAAAAGGCGGCTTCTTTCGAGGCCGCCTTTTTTGTTCGTTTCGAATCAGTCCGAAAACTGTTCGGCGAGAATTCGGTCCGACCAGGAATGGTCGGGATCGGAGAGAATGTGCGCCTTGATGTCCTTCGACTGGGCGACACGGATATGCAGCACGGACTTGACCTCGGTATTGTCGGCCACCGCGTTGACGGGCCGTTTTTCCGGCTCGAGGATCTGGATGTCGACGCAGACCCGGTTCGGCAAAAGTGCGCCACGCCAGCGGCGCGGGCGAAAGGCGCTGACCGGCGTCAAGGCCAGAAGCGGCGCTTCGAGCGGCAGGATAGGGCCATGAGCGGATAGATTGTAGGCGGTGGAGCCGGCCGGTGTCGCCACCATCAGCCCGTCGCAGATCAGTTCTTCCAGCCGAACCTTGCCGTCGATCTCGACGCGCAGCTTGGCGGCCTGATAGCTCTGGCGGAAGAGATAGACCTCGTTGATGGCGAGTGCCACGGATGTGGTTCCATCGGTATTGGTGGTGGTCATGCGTAGCGGATGGATGGCGTTTTCGACGGAGGCCGTCACACGTTCATGCAGGTTGTCGGTACGATAGTCGTTCAACAGAAAGCCGACCGAGCCGCAATTCATGCCGTAGACGCGTTTTCCCGAATTGATGCTGTCATGCAACGTCTGCAGCATGAAACCATCGCCCCCCAGCGCCACGATCACATCGGCCTCCTCGACCGGTGTCTGGCCGTAGAGACGGATTAGCTCTTCAAGGGCGGCTTGCGCTTCCGGGGCGATAGACGCCAGGAATGCGAGCCTTTTCTGCTGTGACATGAACGGCACCTTCTGCAATGGCCGTCCTTGGTACATGAAAAGCGAGGAGGGCGACAAGGCTGGCGAGCGGCTAGAAGCGAGCCAAGCACAAATGGTGCTGCAGCTTACGCACAAATGTCAAAGACTGTGGAAAAGAATGGCCGCGCCGTGGCTGATGCGAACAGCTGAAATGGACTGCGATGCTGGATTTAAAGGCCTTTCGAGATTTCCGACTTTCAACATAAAACGTCAAAAGTCGGAAAATCGAAAAGTGGTGCCCCCGACAAGGTTCGAACTCGTGACCCCCTGATTACAAATCAGGTGCTCTACCAACTGAGCTACAAGGGCAATAGCGTGCGAAGTACCATATTTTCGTTGCCTGTAAAGAGGAAATTATCGCGAATGGCGAAGAAGCGGATTTGACGGCTGATAATTCGGGACGTGGGTGTGGATATCGCCTGTACCTGTACCTGTACCTGTGCCGTCAGACGGTCGTCAGTTCATCGAGTGGCATACAAATCTCTCCACGAACCAAGAATCACCAAAACGCTCTCGACCGCGCCGCGCCGCGCCATTACTTATGGCGCATCCAAGAATACGGAGTGCCCGATGAACTTCCATTCTGCCTATGCCCATGGTTTTGTCCGCGTCGCGACCTGCACGCCGGCGTGCGAAATCGGCGATCCTGCCTTCAACGCAAAGGCTGTGCTCGACCTCGCGCGTCAGGGTCATGAGCAGGGCGTGGCGCTGATGGTGTTTCCTGAACTCGGGATCTCCGGTTACTCGATCGACGATCTGCTGGGGCAGGCTGCCTTGCTGGATGCCAGTGAAGCCGCGTTGAAAACATTGGTGGAAGCAAGCCGCGACCTCATTCCCGTTCTTCTGGTCGGCGCGCCTTTGCGTCATCGCGGCCGGCTTTATAATTGCGCGATCGTCATCCATGCGGGGAAAATTCTCGGCGTGGTGCCGAAAGCGCATCTGCCCAACTATCGCGAATTTTATGAAAAGCGCTGGTTCGCTTCCGGGCGCACGGTTCGTGGTCAGGAGATCGCAGTGGCGGGGCAGGTTGTCCCGTTCGGCATCGATCTGCTGTTCGAAGATCGCCGTATTGCCGATTTCATCTTCCATGTGGAAATCTGCGAGGATGTCTGGGTACCCGCGCCGCCGAGCGATTTTGGCGCGCTTGCGGGTGCGACCATCCTCACCAATCTTTCGGCCAGCAATGTCACGGTCGGCAAGGCGGATGTCAGAAAGCAGCTTTGCGCCAACCAGTCGTCGCGCAATATCGCCGCCTATCTTTATTCGGCAGCGGGTCCGGGCGAGTCGACCACCGATCTGGCCTGGGACGGTCAGGCCTGTATCTATGAGCTTGGCGATCTGCTGGCGGAAACAGAACGTTTCCCGGAAGGCTCGCAGATGTGCGTGGCCGATGTCGATGTCGAGCGTCTGGCGCTGGAGCGTCTGCGGACCGTGACTTTCGAGGATGCCGCCGAGCGTGCGCTGCGCGCAGATCAGCCGTTCCGTCGTGTCAGCTTCGAGTTTATAGCGCCTGAAGGCGATATCGGTCTGAAACGTTCGGTCGCGCGGTACCCGTTCGTACCGTCCGATCCGGCGCGCCTTGATCAGGATTGTTACGAGACATTCAATATTCAGGTTCAGGGTCTGATGAAGCGCCTGCGCGCCACCGGCATCAAGCGCCTGTGCATCGGCATTTCCGGCGGTCTCGACAGCACCCATGCGCTGCTGGTGGCGGCGCGTGCGTTTGACAGGCTCGGCTGGCCGCGAACCGATATTCTGGGCTTCACCATGCCGGGCTTCGCCACCGGCGACGAAACGCTCGGCAATGCCTGGTCGCTGATGCGCAGCATCGGCATCACGGCGGAAGAGGTGGATATCAAGCCACTGGCGCTGCAATTGCTGAAAGATCTCGGCCATCCGTTTTCCGGTGGCGAGCCGGTTTATGACGTGACGTTTGAAAACGTGCAGGCGGGGCTGCGTACCGATTTCCTGTTCCGCGCCGCCAATCAGCGCAATGCCATCGTGCTCGGCACCGGCGATCTTTCGGAAATCGGGCTGGGTTGGTGCACCTATGGCGTCGGCGACCAGATGAGCCATTACAATGTCAACGGTTCGGTCTCGAAAACCCTGATCCAGCATCTGATCCGTTGGGTAATCAACAGTGGCAGTTTCGATGCGGAGGCGAATGCGACGCTGGAGCGCGTGCTCGGCACGATTATCTCACCAGAACTGGTGCCTGCGGGAGAAGACGGCGTCATCCAGAGCACCGAGGACAAGATCGGCCCTTATGACCTGCACGATTTCACGCTCTATTACCTGACACGCTATGGCTTGAAGCCGTCGAAGATCGCTTATCTGGCGCATCACGCCTGGAGCGATGTGGCGGCAGGCGCGTGGCCTCCGAATTTTCCGGATGAGAAACGCCGGGAGTACGATCTCGCGACGATCCGCAAATGGCTGCAGACATTTCTGTTCCGCTTTTTCACCATCAGCCAGTTCAAGCGTTCGGCCTCGCCAAATGGCCCCAAGGTCACGTCGGGCGGCTCGCTCTCGCCGCGTGGCGACTGGCGCGCGCCTTCGGATGGCAATGCGCGGGTGTGGTTGAAGGAGCTGGAGGAGAATGTGCCGGAGGCGTGAGGGCGCATCTGAATAGGGAGTGAGGCGGTGCCGTTCCGCCGATCTCCCCCTCATGTGGGGGAGATGCCCGGCAGGGCAGAGGGGGCACTGCTCGCGCAAACGCCACTTCCGAGGCATCTGCTGCAACGGTGCGGCCCCCCTCTGTCACCGTTCGGTGACATCTCCCCCACAAGGGGGGAGATCAGGGGAGCAAGCCGCGCCTTCGTATTTCCATCATCTATGACAGCGTATTCTCACCGCCACATGCCGCGCATCCGTGCCGTCACGTCGATGCGGACCTGTTTGCGTGCCGCCTTTTCCGCTTCCGACATCGGTTCCACCACCGGCCATGCGGTCGTTTCGAAAAACTGCAGCAGCGTTGCCGGGATGAAGCGGGTGCGGGCGGCATAAACGTGTCGGTCGCCCTGGCTGTGCTGGCCATGCGTGAAGAAACGCTGCGGTGTCACCAGATGCAGGCTGTCCTTGGCGCGGGTCATCGCCACGTAAAGCAGCCGGCGTTCCTCCTCCACCTCGGCGCTGGTGCCGACGCCGAGATCGGAGGGAATGCAGCCATCGACGCAGTTCAGCACGAAGACCGAACGCCATTCCTGCCCCTTGGCCGAATGGATGGTCGAGAGGATCAGGTAATCGTCATCCAGCAGCGGCACGCCGGCCTGATCGCTGGTGGCACTGGGCGGGTCGAGCGTCAGTTCGGTAAGAAACCGTTCGCGCGACACGTAGCCCGAGGCGATCTGTTCGAGCTGCAACAGGTCGGCCTTGCGGGTGTCGGCATCTTCATGGATGCGGTCGAGATGCGGTTCGTACCAGGTTCGCGCTGTGCCGATTTCCGACGGCCAGCCTTCGCCGCGACGCACGGAAGCCAGCATTTCGACAAAGGTTGTCCAGTCCTCGCCGCTGCGGGGCGGGGCGGGGATTTCCTGCAGGGCCGCCAGCGGTTCGGGATCGGTCGCGATGGCATCCAGAATTTTGCCGGCTGTCTGCGGGCCGACGCCGGGGATCAACTGCATCAGCCGGAAACCGGCGACGCGGTCGCGCGGGTTCTGGGCGAAACGCAACGCTGCCAAAAGATCCTTCACATGGGCACTGTCCAGAAATTTCAGGCCGCCGAATTTCACGAAGGGGATGTTGCGGCGGGTGAGTTCTACTTCCAGCGGGCCGGAATGGTTGGAGGAGCGAAACAAAACGGCCTGATTTTTCAGGGTCATGCCGGTTTCGCGGTTCTCCAGAATAGTTTCGCAGATGTAATTGGCCTGCTCGTTTTCATCGCGTACCGAAACGAGGCGAGGGCGGTCAGCCGATTGCCGTTCGGTCCACAGGTTCTTGGTGAACCGTTCGCGGGCGAGGTCTATGACGCCATTGGCGGCGGCAAGGATCGTCGTGGTCGAGCGGTAATTGCGGTCGAGCGTGATGATATCGGCCGGCGGCTCGAAGGATTTCGGGAAATCCAGAATGTTGCGGATGGTGGCGGCGCGGAACGAATAGATCGACTGCGCATCGTCGCCGACGACGGTCAGTCCGCGGCCGCCGGGTTTCAGGCCCATCAGGATGCTCGATTGCAGACGGTTTGTGTCCTGATATTCATCGACGAGAACATGGTCGAAACGCGCGCCGATATCGGCGGCCAAAAGTGGTTCCGACATGGTCTGCGCCCAGTAGAGCAGGAGGTCGTCGTAATCCAGGACGTTCTGGGCCTGCTTGGATTCCACGTAAGTGGCAAACAGTTCGCGCAGCTGCGCTTCCCAAGCAGCGCACCAGGGAAAATAGGTTTTCAGCACCTCGCCGAGCGCGGCTTCCGAATTCACGACCCGTGAATAGATGGCGAGACAGGTGCCCTTGGTCGGAAACCGGCTTTCGGTTTTGGAAAACCCAAGTTCGTGCCGGATGAGGTTCATCAAGTCGGCACTGTCTTCGCGGTCGTGGATGGTGAAATCCGGATCGAGGCCGATCTGTTCGGCATAGATCCGCATCAGCCGCGCGCCGATACCATGGAACGTGCCGGCCCATGCCAGCGCATCGGTCATCACGCCTGCATTGGCGCCCAGCACCTGACCGCAGATGCGCTCGACACGCTTGCCCATTTCGGAGGCGGCGCGCCGGGAAAAGGTCATCAGCAGGATGCGGCGCGGATCGGCGCCGTTGACGATGAGGTGGGCGACGCGGTGCGCCAGCGTGTTGGTCTTGCCCGAGCCTGCGCCGGCAATGACGAGAAGCGGGCCGCTGTCGCCGGTCTTTGCGTTCAACGCACCGTGCTCGACGGCGCGGCGCTGGGCGTCGTTGAGTTTGTCGAGATAGGCGAGGCTCATGGGCGGTTCCGAATCATATGATATTTTCTAACCGATTCTCTCCGCCGCAGGCAGCATTTTAGGAAAAGCTGCTTTCACCTGCGGTTCACGCCGCAATCAATTATTGCAGGTTGTGGAACAAAATCGTGTGCGCGTCATTGTAACCAGTCATGGAACGAAGAGGGGCACATGCCGCATCGGATTCTCGTCGTGGAAGACCAGCTGCTGATTGCACTGCATATCGAAGACGCCGTTCTGGCGCTTGGTCATGAAGTCGCCGGCATCGCGGCCAATGCCGCAGACGCACTGGATGCCGGCGATGACGCCGACATCGCACTTGTCGATGTCCATCTTCAGGATGGTCCGACCGGCCCGGATATCGGCCGGGAACTTGCTGCCCGCGGGCTGACGGTGATTTTCATGACCGCCAATCCCGAGGCCATCGCCAGCGGCATACCCGGTACGCTCGGCGTCATCTCCAAACCGTTATTCGACCTCGAACTGATCGGCTCGATCCAGTTTGCAGCCGAAGTGCGCGATGGCCGCAATGCGACGCCGCCCGAACGCATGCGCTGTTTCGACAAACGGGCGACGGCGCTTCACTAGAGGGTCATCAGCCCTTCGCGAGATGCTGGCGTGCCGCATAAAGCGCGATGGCTGCCGCGTTGGAGACGTTCAGCGACTTGATGGCGCCCGGCATATCGAGGCGCGCCAGCGCATCGACTGTCTCGCGGGTTTTCTGGCGCAGGCCCTTGCCTTCGGAGCCGAGAACGAGCGCGACCTTAGCCCCTGCAAACGTGCCTTCGAGAGGTGCTGGACCTTCCGAATCAAGCCCGATGGTGTGGAAGCCGAGCTTCTGGAGTTCACCGAGCGCATCGGCGAGATTGCCGATCTGGATATAGGGGATCATTTCCAGCGCGCCGGAAGCGGATTTTGCCATGACACCCGACTCGGTCGGGCTGTGACGCTGGGTCGTGATCAGCGCGCCGGCCTCGAAGGCGACTGCGGAACGCATGATGGCGCCGACATTGTGCGGATCGGTGACCTGATCGAGCACGAGAATAAGATTGCTTTCCTTCAGCGCTTCAAGACGGCGCACCGGCAGCGGCTTCGTTTCTATCATCGCGCCCTGATGGATGGCGTCGGGGCCGAGATGTTTGTCGATATCCTGCGGCGACACGAATTCGACCGGGAAGGGCAGTGCGTGGGATTCGCCGATATCAAGACGCACGAATGCGTTCTGCGTGACCGTCAGTTTGACGATCTGGCGCTCGGGATTGTCGATGACGGCGCGCACGGTGTGCAGGCCATAAAGGAATACCTGGTCAGGCTGCAGCTGCGGCGCTTTCCAGTTCTCATGCGCCGGCTTCGGGCGCTTGCGCGGATCCGGTGTCGGGATCTCGCCGCGCTCGCGTTTGGCATCGCGCACATTGCGGCGCAGGGTGGCGTAATGGCTGTCACGCCCGGCTTTGTCATTGGGATCATTTTTGCTCATGCCGCCTTATAACGTCAGGCGGCCTTTCGGCAAAGCCCCGTACACTCTGGTTCTGCGCGGTTTGGTGACTGCTTCATCTATCCACAGGGTGAGAGCACATTCATCAGCCTGACACATCAATCTGTGTTTTTTCCGAACTTTTCGTTTCGACCCGTGTTGACAGCAGCGAAAGTGGCCGTCATATACGCCGCACAGAACGAGACGGCGGTTTCGCCCAACGTTCTGAAGAGCTTGGTTCTCGATCCAGACGAAATACTGGAGGGATGCCCGAGTGGTTAAAGGGGACGGACTGTAAATCCGTTGGCTCAGCCTACGTTGGTTCAAATCCAACTCCCTCCACCATTTCGTTGCATGGATCGAACCAGACCCCGCGGGTATAGCTCAATGGTAGAGCAGCAGCCTTCCAAGCTGAATACGCGGGTTCGATTCCCGCTACCCGCTCCAGATCTTCTCTATCCTCAATTTTCTAGCTGTCCATACGATGCGGCCCGCAGGGGTGGCAGTTTTCGCGCATGCGGATGTCTTCCGTTGCGCGCTTGGCCAAGGAGAGGATTTTATCATGATGTCTTTACCCGCCATCGTCGGCATTTCGCTCGGCGCTTCCGCTTTTGCAGCATTTACCGGCAAGAACCGCCTTAAGCCGTTTGGCCGGCGGATGCTTTATTTCGTCGGTGGTTTCATCGGTACGATGGTTTTGCTGATCGCCATCAACTTCGGCCTCTATGCAATGAGCCGATAAAGGGGAGGCCGCTTGGCCGACCTTCTTTTGCAAACGCGAAATCGGTTCCTTCGCCGGGCTTGGTATTCGGCGAGGGCGCCCCTAAATAGGGCTCAGCAATTAAGTCTTGCGCATTCGTAGTGAAAGCCTTAAACGGCGACACCAAATCCGTTCACTGCGGATCTATCATCCCTACAGATTATAGGAAGCATCAATGGCAAAGAGCAAGTTT
>UCHV01000027.1 GCA_900472395.1 Hyphomicrobiales bacterium | reverse complement strand
AACTATTTTACAAGTGATTGATTAGGCTTGGAACTATTTTCCGGAAGGGGTGATTTCATCCCCGCTTGTTGTCCTGTTTGCGACATGGGCTGGCGGTTCCAAAAGGCGCCATCCCCAGTACGCAAGCGCATCCCGCGCTCGGTAAATCGACTGCTGACGGAACGGACGCGGTGACAATCCAGGGAAATTTCCAGACCTCACAACACCGGTGGGGCGACATGCCAGCAACTGTCGCCCAGCATCAATCTCTGACGATTGTCATCAGCATGTCCCACATGTCGGCACCGGTTTCAAAGACCGACGCATTGGCGGCGAAGCCGGTTTCGGCCTGCAGCACTTCCAGCATGTCCTCCGTGAGATCATGACTGTAGCCTGGTGTCGAAACGTTGGCGATATTGTGGGCGGCGGTCGAAAGACGCGTGGTCTCGGTCTGCATTCCCCATAGGGATGTGTTGAGAGCTGCCGTAATCGTCATCGCCTGTGCCTCGCCCCTGCGCCTGTTCGGAGGTTATGCCGTACGGGACGCCAATGAAGGGTGAAGCGAAACGGTTAAGGATCGCGTTTTCTGGTGCTCTGTGTGTGCCTTTTCGAGATCAACGGAAAAGACCCGCCATTGGCGGGTCCTGGATTTAAGATGCAGATTGAAGTGCTTCCGGCGGTGCCTTTGAATCAGGCCTTTGCATTGCCGCGACGATGGATGGCGCGGGCGGCGAAAAATCCTGCAACGAGAGCCAGAACTGTCGACATTGTCGCGTTCTTGACGCCGTTATCCTTGGTGATGGCGCGAACCTGCACCGAACCCGGCTGCGGCGCCGATGGAGCGCTGCCGCCACCGATGAACAGGCCACTGGCGATAAACACGACGACGGCGACGGCTGCGCCACCAAGCAGGGCGCGCGGGTTCTTGAACAGGCTGGTGCTCACTGGGATTTCCTCTTGCATGCTTCCGATTGATTTGATCGACCGGCGATGCTCACATGCTGCTGGGAGCAGGACACAAGGCCGGGCAGGGCCGCACATAGTTCGGCTTCACGTAAAGGCAATGAAAAGGGCGGCCAAAACGCAAAACAGGGGAAAAATCCCCTGCTGAAACGGGATGAAAAACCGTAAAGCGCGTTGCGATCCTTCGGGGGAGCTTTCGACGGTGAAGATCTTTAGTTCTCGAATGCCGTCATCGCAAAAACGCTGCACACTTTCGCGCGGCATGCTTCAGAACTCTATTTTCGCGCGGTTTTCTTCGGTTTGACCGCAGGTTTCACCGCAGCCTCTTCCTCAGCCTGGGCAAGGCGAAGAGCTCGCAATTTTTCCGTCTTTTTTTCGCGGGCCGTCACTTCCGCATCGAGAATGCCCCTTACGACGGAATTCGTCTGCTCCGCTTTTTGCTGGGCAGAAAGTTTTGCCGGCTTGGCGGCCTGTTCTTTTGTCTGGGGCATGCTTTTCTCCCAATCGGCATTCAGGCCGACATCATGCGGGCAGAAGGCATGTGGGCGCGCGGCAGACGGCCGCGCGGACACAAAATCAAATTTTTAGCGAGCGCCGCCGCGAGCGACGATCTTCTTCTTCGGTGCCGGCAGCAGACCTTCGCGCTGAGCCTGCTTGCGGGCCAGCTTGCGGGAACGACGAATAGCCTCGGCCTTTTCGCGGGCGCGCTTTTCGGAAGGCTTTTCAAAAGCCTGGCGAGCCTTCATTTCACGAAACACGCCTTCGCGCTGCAGCTTTTTCTTGAGCACGCGCAGTGCCTGTTCGACGTTGTTGTCCCTGACGAGTACTTGCAACAAATTCTCCTTTATGTGGCGGATGACCGCCGTTTTCTGTTCGTCACCTTTTAAGAAATGCGACTGTTGGCAGATGTGCCGATGGGCAAAGCCCGATGCAAAACCGCCCGGAAAAAACGAAAGGCCGGGACGGGTCCCGACCTTTGTAGCGCCAAAGCGTTCCGCTTGCCAGTTCCTCCGTGGTCAAGCGTCGCAATGACGAGAGATTTTTCAGGCTGCCTGCAGGTTATCGGCCGAGCTCTTGCCCGAACGCTTGTCCTGGACGATCTCATAAGTGACCTTCTGGCCATCGTTGAGGCCACGCAGACCGGCACGCTCCACGGCGGAGATGTGAACGAAAACGTCCTGGCCGCCGTTATCCGGCTGAATGAAGCCGTAACCCTTGGTGCTGTTGAACCATTTTACAGTGCCGGTATTCATAACGATCTTCCTCTGAATCGTTGTGGGTTACCGGTCCAAAAGACCGGCGTTTAAATCGACGATGAAGGAGATCGGTAGAGCCGGAAGGCTGCGGACGAGTCACAAGCAAAGTTCGATGCGACTCAAGATAGAGATTTGAGCCGAACCGGCAAGCCCGTAAGCGGAAATAAATATACGTCCGGTTGAATCCTGCAGAATTTATCGTGATCGGGGCTTTTTTACGAGCGTTTATCCCTGAATTCATGGGGGCAGAATGCAAAAGGCCCGCACGCGGCGGGCCTTAAGTGCGTGTGTTTACGAGGCTTATTCGGCCGCTTCCGCGTAATCTTCCAGCGGCGGGCAGGTGCAGATCAGGTTGCGGTCGCCATAGACATTGTCGATGCGGTTGACCGAGGACCAGTATTTGTCGACTCGGAACGAGCCGGGCGGGTAGCAGGCCTGTTCGCGGCTGTAAGGACGATCCCACTCGCCGACGAGGTCTTCGACCGTGTGCGGTGCGTTTTTCAGCGGATTGTTCAGCTTGTCGATACGGCCTTCCTCGATGTCGCGGGCTTCCTCGCGGATCGCCAGCATGGCATCGCAGAAACGGTCGATTTCGGCCTTGGTCTCCGATTCCGTCGGTTCGATCATCAGCGTGCCGGCAACCGGCCAGCTCATGGTCGGGGCATGGAAACCGCAATCGATCAGGCGTTTTGCGACATCGTCGACGGTGACCCCCGCAGAGGCGTTGAGCGGACGGGTGTCGATGATGCACTCATGCGCCACGCGGCCGGCTTCCGACTTGTAGAGCACGTCGTAAGCGCCCTTGAGGCGGGCCGCGATATAGTTGGCGTTGAGGATCGCCACCTTCGTTGCCTGCGTCAAACCTTCGCCGCCCATCATCAGGGTGTAGGACCAGGAGATCGGCAGGATCGACGGCGAACCGAAGGGGGCCGCCGAAACCGCACCCTCACGGCCATCCCATTGCGGGTGACCCGGAAGGTGTGCCGCCAGGTGTGCCTTGACGCCGATCGGGCCCATGCCGGGGCCGCCGCCGCCATGCGGGATGCAGAAGGTCTTGTGCAGGTTGAGGTGGCTGACGTCGGAGTCGATGTCGCCGGGGCGGGCAAGGCCGACCATGGCGTTCATGTTGGCGCCGTCGAGATAGACCTGACCGCCGTGGCTGTGGGTGATCTCGCAGATTTCCTTGACCGTTTCCTCGAACACGCCGTGCGTGGACGGGTAGGTGATCATGCAGCACGAGAGATTGGCTGCGTGGCTCTCGGCCTTGGCGCGGAAATCGTCGAGGTCGATATCGCCGTTTTCACGCACTTTCACGACCACGACCTTCATGCCGACCATCTGTGCCGAGGCCGGGTTGGTGCCATGTGCGGAGGTGGGGATGAGGCAGACGTCGCGATGCGCATCGCCATTGGCGATGTGGTAGTTGCGGATGGTGAGCAGGCCCGCATATTCGCCCTGCGCGCCCGAATTCGGCTGCATGGAGAAGGCGTCGTAACCGGTGATCTGGCAGAGCTTTGCCGACAGATCATCGATCATTTCCTTGTAACCGAGCGCCTGATCGGCGGGGACGAACGGATGGATATCCGAAAATTCCGGCCAGGTGATCGGCAGCATTTCCGCCGTGGCATTCAGTTTCATCGTGCAGGAGCCGAGCGGGATCATCGCGCGATCGAGCGCGAGGTCGCGGTCGGACAGGCGGCGGATGTAGCGGGTCATCTCGCTTTCCGCACGGTTCATGTGGAAGATCGGATGGCTCATGTAATCCGATTTCCGCAACAGATCCTTCGGCAGGCGGTATTCGACCTCGAAATCGGAGACCTTGAAATCGCCGCCGAAAGCGCGCCAGACTGCCTCGAGCGTGACCGGACGAGTGCGCTCGTCGAGCGACATGCCGATCTTGGTTTCACCAACCTTGCGCAGGTTGACACCCTCGGCGACGGCAGCGCGCAGGATGAGGCCCTGCATGTGACCGACATCGACGGTGATGGTGTCGAAGAATGCGTCCGGCTCGATCTTGTAGCCGAGCTTTTCGAGGCCCTTGGCCATCAGCACGGCCTTCCTGTGCACGGCTTGCGCGATCGCCTTCAGGCCGTCCGGGCCGTGGAAGACGCCGTACATGGAAGCCATGACGGCGAGCAGGACCTGCGCAGTGCAGATGTTCGACGTCGCCTTTTCGCGGCGGATATGCTGTTCGCGGGTCTGCAGCGACAGGCGATAGGCGCGGTTGCCGCGCGCATCGACCGACACGCCGACCAGACGGCCGGGCATGGCGCGCTTGTGGGCATCCTTGACCGACATATAGGCGGCATGCGGGCCACCGTAACCGACCGGAACGCCGAAACGCTGCGAGGTGCCGATGGCGATATCGGCACCCATTTCGCCGGGCGACTTCAGGAGTGTGAGCGCCAGAAGGTCGGCGGCGACGGCCGCGACAGCACCGGTCTGGTGCAGGCGGGAAATCAGGCCGGTGAAATCGCGGACCTGACCATGCGTGCCCGGATACTGGAAAATCGCGCCAAAAACGTCGACCGGGTCGAGATCGGTCATCGGATCGCCGATGACGACACTCCAGCCGAGCGGGGCCGCGCGGGTCTCGATCAGCGCTATCGTCTGCGGGTGGCAGGCGGCGTCGACGAAGAAGGCTGTTGCCTTCGACTTTGCCTGACGCTGGCAGAGCGCCATGGCTTCGGCGGCGGCAGTCGCTTCATCGAGCAGCGAGGCATTGGCGACGTCGAGACCGGTAAGGTCGCAGATCATCGTCTGGAAATTCAGGAGCGCTTCAAGGCGCCCTTGCGAAATTTCCGGCTGATAAGGCGTGTAGGCCGTGTACCAGGCGGGGTTTTCCAGAATGTTGCGCTGGATGACCGGCGGCGTGACGGTGCCGTAATAACCCTGTCCGATCAGCGAGGTGAGGACCTGGTTCTTGTTAGCGGTCTCGCGCAGCTTGTCGAGCGCTTCACGCTCCGTCAGGGCCGCGCCCCAGGCGAGCGGGGTCTGCTGGCGGATGGAGGCCGGGACCGTGGCTTCGATCAGCCCGTCAAGCGACTTGTAGCCGATGACCTTGAGCATGGCGTCCATTTCGGTCGGAGAGGGACCGATATGGCGGCGGTTGGCAAAATCGTACGGATCGTAATCCGTGAAGTGGAAATCGGTAGAATCGTTCATCCGATCAGATCCTTGTAGGCGGCTTCGTCCATCAGGCTGTCGATATCGGCAACGTTCTTGAGCTTGAGCTTGAAGAACCAGCCGGCGGCCTGCGGGTCGGAATTGACCAGCGACGGATCGTCAACGATCGCCTGGTTGACTTCGGTGACTTCGCCATCGAGCGGCGAATAGACGTCGGAGGCTGCCTTGACGCTCTCGACGGTGGCGGCATTGCCGTCCTTGGTGAGTTCGGCGCCCACTTCCGGCAGTTCAACGAAGACGAGATCGCCGAGCTGTTCGGCGGCATGGCTCGTGATGCCGACGGTGGCGACATCGCCCTCGAGTTTCAGCCATTCATGTTCGGCGGTGAATTTCAGCATGGGGAAGTCCTCTCTGGAAGGGTGTTGGTTTGTTTCTTCTGGGCGTTGCGCAAGTCGCCCCCTCTGGCCTGCCGGCCAGAGGGGGGTAAGGACCGGCACAGCCATCATGTGATCAGCGTTTGTATGTCGGCGTGATGAAGGGCAGCGTCGCGACCGTCATGGCCAGATATTTGCCGCGCACTTCGGCATAAACCGTGGTGCCAGCGGCGGTGTGCGATACCGGCAGATAACCCATGGCGACCGGGCCTTCGATGGTCGGGCCGAATGTGCCGGAGGTGACTTCGCCCAGTTCGGTCTTGCCTTCCGCATCGGCATAAAGTTTGGCATGCGAACGCACCGGCGCCTTGCCTTCAGGCTTCAAGCCAACCCGGCGGCGGGTGGTGCCGCTGGCGAGTTCACCGAGGATGCGGTCCGCACCCGGAAAACCGCCTTCACGGTCGCCACCGGCCTTGCGGGCCTTCTGCAGCGCCCATTCGAGCGAGGCTTCGATCGGCGAGGTGGTGGTGTCTATATCGTTTCCGTAGAGACACAGACCGGCTTCGAGACGCAGACTGTCACGGGCGCCGAGGCCGATGGCTTCGCAATCCGGGTGTTCAAGCAGAGCGTTTGCCACTTCGACGGCATGCGCTTCCGGTACGGAGATTTCAAAACCGTCCTCGCCGGAATAACCGGAGCGGGAGATGATGCAGGGAACGTCGTGCAGCGGCACTTCCACCACGTCCATGAATTTCATGGCGGAAACGCCGGCCCAGAGTTCGGCCAGAACCGCTTCGGCACGCGGGCCCTGAAGGGCGATCAGCGCGCGGTCTTCGAGGAGGGTAACGTCGCAGCCTGACAGGTTCGCCTTCATATGGGCGACGTCCTGATCCTTGCAGGCGGCGTTGACGACGACCAGAAGATGATCGCCGCGATTGGTGATCATCAGGTCATCGAGGATGCCGCCGTTTTCATCGGTGAAGAACCCGTAACGCTGGCGACCCTCCTTGAGGGCCAGAATATCCACAGGCACCAGCTTTTCCAGCGCAAGCGCGGCATCGGCATACAGGCCGGATTTTGCCTTAACGATGACCTGACCCATGTGGGAAACGTCGAACAGGCCGGCCTCGTTGCGCGTATGAAGATGCTCTTTCATGACGCCGAGCGGATATTGCACCGGCATGTCGTAACCGGCGAACGGCACCATTTTTGCGCCGAGCGAAACGTGCAGCGCGTGCAGCGGGGTGGTTTTCAAAACGGATTGATCGTCCAAAAAGACGCCTCCAGGTTTGGGCACGCCTGAAAACAGGTCGCACACCGGCTCAGATCAGGACGCGAGTTTCCCGCATCGTTTTCGAGCCCCCTCTGTCCTCTTCGCCTGAGATTGTTATCCCTTCGGCGAGCCCCCGGTTTAAACGGTTGCTTCTCTCCAGAGTTCCTGCAGTTTTCCCGTGGTCCTTTTGCCTGAGAGTTTCCGGGGCGGTTGCTCCTTCGGCACCGCATTGAAGCGGCTTCTCCCTACGGGTCGATCGGCATTATCGATGAAGCGATAGGCTTGGCAAGTGGCAAAGGTCGCAACCAGCGAATTATTTGTCGTTGCTCAGGATGGTGGCAGCATTCCGGGATTATCGCTCGGTGGGAACATTTGCCTGCTTATGTGCATTGAGGCGGCATTGCCGCTTGAGTGATTTCAGAAGGGGAATTCCATGCCACGCCGATTGATCGTCAAAGCCATCCTGACCGCAGCCATCATTGCACCCGCCATGTTGCCGGTTAGCGCGTCGGCCGCCGATATGGTGCGCTGGCAGGAGCCGCCGCGTGCGAAAACCGTTCGGCCACACAAGTCACGGCATGTGGTGCGCACGACCTATCGCGAGACCTACGGTTATGAGTGTGAATATCTGCGGATCGATTACAGGGAAGGGCGCCGGGAGATTGTGCGCAATTGCCACCGGCCGGTGTTTTGAGTTCGCCGGAGTTACATTTCCTCGGGCTTGTCCCGAGGATCAGTCGCCGACTGATATTATTGACGTGATTAGATTATTATTGACGTGATTAGATCCTCGGGACGAGCCCGAGGATGACCAAGACGGAAAAGACGTCTTACTCGTCCAGCTCGCGATAGGCCGCGGCGACGTACTGAAACGTCGTTTGCTGCTGTGGCTGACGATCGGAGATCATCACGTCTACGGAAATGTTGGGAGGCGGGATAAGGCCCGGTTCGTCTACCTCGCCGACATTCTGTGCGCGGCGAAGATTGCGGTCGGCATCCTTCTGGATACGTTTCACCTGCTCCTTGGAGCCGACGTGATGGACCACGCGCACATTTTCCAGCGCATACGCGGCAAAATTGGCATTGACTGGTATGACGGTGGACATGACGCTTGAACTCCCTACGGATGAAAACGTATGCTCGACCTCTTGGTTCCCCCTTAAATGGTGTCATCGCATTTTAGCGAATCCCCGTATTTCTCGTGTTTTATCAGGATTCTGACGTGAATTTCATGCTTCTCGTGGCCGCCGGCGGGGCTGTCGGATCAGTCTTTCGTTATCTCGTCGGTGTGTGGGCGGTCCGGCTGTTCGGTCCGGCATTTCCCTGGGGCACGCTGTTGATCAACATCACCGGCTCTTTTGCCATCGGTCTTTTTCTGGAGATGATCCTGCGCCGCTTCGGCGGTTCGGCGGAAATGCGGCTTCTGTTGATGACCGGGCTGTGCGGCGGGTTCACGACCTTTTCGTCGTTTTCGCTCGATTTCGTGGGACTGGTGGAACGGGGCGCCATTCCTCTGGCAATCGCTTACGTGGCGGCAAGCGTGGTCCTGTCCATCGGCGCGACTTTTCTGGGGCTGTTTATCGGCCGCATGGCCTTTTGAACGGCACTGCGGTCGATTTGCACTTCCGTAAGACCCGCCTGATGCTCTAAAGGCTGGCTCAAAGGCCGCTTTGGGCCATAAAAATAATAGAAAGAGTTCCGATGGCAGGCATCGAGCATATCTCCGTCGAGGCGGACGAAGCGGGCATGCGCCTCGACCGCTGGTTCAAGATCCATTATCCGGGCCTTGGTTTCGGGCCGCTGCAAAAGCTGCTGCGTTCCGGCCAGGTGCGGGTCGATGGCGGTCGCGTAAAGACCGATACGCGCGTGCAGCCGGGGCAGGTGGTGCGCGTGCCGCCGATGGATACGGATGCCAAGAAGGGCCCGATCGCCGGCAAGGATTTGAAGCACGGCAGCGATTACGAGCTTCTGCAGCGCATGGTGCTGCATGAGGACGACAAGGTGATCGTGCTGAACAAGCCTGCCGGTCTCGCCGTGCAGGGCGGTTCCGGCGTGACACGCCATATCGACCAGATGCTGGATGCCTGGACCAACAACAAGGGCGAAAAGCCGCGTCTGGTGCATCGTCTCGACCGCGACACATCAGGCGTGCTGGTGATCGCCCGTACGCGCGGTGCGGCCCAGAAACTGACGGCGGCGTTTCGCGAACGCGATACCAAGAAGACCTACTGGTCGCTGGTGAAGGGTGTGCCGCGCAAACGCTCCGACAAGCTTTCGACATGGCTGGTGAAAGAACAGACGCCGGATGGCGACCGCATGCGTATCGCCAAACACGGCGAGGACGGTGCGGATCATGCCGTTTCCTATTACCGCGTGCTGGAGACGGCAGCGCAATCGCTCTCCTGGCTGGAGATGGAACCTTATACGGGCCGTACCCATCAGCTGCGTGTGCATGCGCTTTATATCGGTCATCCGATCATCGGCGATCCAAAATATCAGGATGACGATATCAACTGGCCATTCCCCGGCGGCATCCAGAAGAAGCTGCATCTGCATGCGCGCCATATCGACATTCCGCATCCCAATGGCGGGCGTCTGCGCATAACCGCACCTCTGCCGCCGCATATGGTGCAGAGCTGGAACCTGCTCGGCTTCGACATGGAAAACGGTGCGCGGGACGACGAGGAATGAAACTCGTTCTTTTCGATTGCGACGGCACGCTGGTCGATAGCGCCGGCCTGATCCACGAAACCATGCGCCGCACGTTTCTGGCTTTCAACAAGCCGGAGCCGACATTCGAGGCGACCAAGGCGATCATCGGGCTGACGCTCGATATTGCCATTGCCCGCATCGACGGCAAGCCGCATGCGGACGATGAAGCCGTGGCGATGATGGCGCATTACAAGTCGCTGTTCTCGGTCGTACGCTCGGATCTCGATTTCAAGGAGCCGTTGTTTCCGGGCATCCGCGAACTGATGGATACCATTGGCCCGCGTGACGATCTGCTGATCGGTGCCGTCACCGGCAAATCCCGTCGCGGACTGGATCTGGTAATGTCGACACACGGGTTCGACAAATATTTCGTGGTCGGCCGCACCGCCGACGATTGTCCATCCAAACCGCATCCGGCCATGGTGACCGAATGCTGCGACGTGATGGGCGTGAAGCCTGCCGACACCCTTGTGATCGGCGACGCCATTTACGATATGCAGATGGCGAAGGCGGCGGGTGCAACGGCGATCGGTGTTGCCTGGGGTTATGCCACCGTTGCCGAACTGAACGAGGCCGGCGCCGACCATATCGTTCACCAACCAAGCGAATTGCTGCCCCTGATCGGCTGAGGTTTTCCATGCGCGACATTCTTTCCGACACGAACATCGAACTCAGCCACGAGGATCCCACGCGCCGCGCGCAGATCCAGATGCTGAAGCCGCTGCCGAAGCGTTTCTACAAGGATGTCACGGTCGCAGCCGGCGATGATGGCCTCGCCATTCACCTGGATGGCCGCGCGGTGAAAACGCCGGCGAAAAACCAGCTGGTGGCGCCGACTGCCGCCCTGGCAGCTCTTCTGCGTGACGAATGGGATGCGCAGACTGAGGTCGTCAACCCGGCGACCATGCCGATTACGCGTCTCGTCAACACCGCAATCGACGGCATTGCCAACGATCCGCAGGCCGTCGTGGAAGACATGCTGCGCTTTTCGGCAAGCGATGCGCTCTGCTACCGCGCAGACGAGCCGGAAGGTCTGGTCGAGCGTCAACGCGCGCAGTGGGACCCTGTGCTGGATTGGGCGGCCGATGATCTTGGCGCACGTTTCATCCTGATCGAGGGCATCATGCCGCAGGAGCAGCCGCGTGAGGCGATTTCCGCTTTCGGGGCACGTCTGCGCAACCACGATAACCCGGTGGCGCTGGCGGCGCTGCACACCATCACTTCGCTGACCGGTTCAGCCATCCTGGCGCTTGCCTTTGCGGAGGGACGTCTTTCCATGGACGAGGCATGGGCGCTTGCCCATCTCGATGAAGACTGGACGATCGAGCATTGGGGCACTGACGAAGAGGCGGAAGTGCGCCGCGCCAATCGCTACGTGGACATGATGGCTGCGGCACAGAGTTTTCTGGCACTGAAATCCTGAACAGGATTGGTTGCTGTTTAACCGAATTCTAACCCTGAAAGCGGATCATCCCGGACACGTCGTCATCCGGGCTTTGTATCCATGTTCCGCTCCGCCTGCCGCCTTCTGATCGTTGTGTCCGCCGCCCTTCCGCTGATGTCATTCAGCATGAAGACGGCGGAGAATACGCGTGGAAGCGGGCCGCTTTACGACGTGCGCGGCGCGTTCGTTGCAGCAAGACCGGAGATTCCGGCGGCCCTGATTGCCGGGACGGACCGGCGTATCGATGCCGCCATCCGCGCGACAGTGCGCAGCATGTCCTTGCCACGCGCCATTCTGACAGTTCGCATCACGCGTGCGGGCGGTCTGCCGATCCTGTTCGGACGGCGTCACGAGGCCAGGGTGACGGTGGATGCCACGTCGGTGACCACAGGCGAGCGCATTGCAAGCGCCACATTCACGGTGTCGACCACGGTTTTCGGCAAGGACAATGGCGGCGAGGACGCGCTCGCGGCCAGGATCGCCGACCGGGTTGCCGCCGAGTTCAAGCTCGATGGCGGACGCCAGACAACGATTGCCTCGGCACTTGCCGGACGGTGAAGCGACCGTGCCTGTGGGTATGGACTGCAATCAATTGCAATTGATTTCCTGAGTAATCCGGTTGAGTTTAGAGCGGACGGATCGCTGCATGTCGCAGCGTTGTCGCGATCTTCCTTAAGGAGAGGGATCAGATGCAATTCTTCAATAGTTTGAGCCAATACCGTCCGCAGGCTCTGGCCGTGCTGCGTATCATCGCGGCGCTGCTTTTCATCGAACACGGCACGATGAAGCTTTTCGGTTTTCCGGCCGCCATGGGCGAGGGCGCGCTGCCGCCGCTGATGCTGGTTGCCGGCATTCTTGAAGTTTTCGGCGGTGCATTGATTGCTATCGGTCTGTTCACGCGTCCGGTAGCGTTCATTCTCTCCGGCCAGATGGCGTTCGCTTATTTCATGGGCCATGCCGGCCAGTCGATTTGGCCGGCCGTGAACGGTGGCGATGCTGCAATCCTGTTCTGCTTCGTTTTCCTGTATTTCGTGTTTTCCGGCCCCGGCGCCTGGGCTGTGGACAAGAACTGAAAATAGAAACGCCCGCACCGGCTGACCGGGCGGGCGTTTCCTTATCGATGATCTTACCGCGTCAGCCGAGGCGCTCGGCATGCCAACGCAGGTGGTCGTCCATGAAGGTCGAGATGAAATAATAGGAATGGTCGTAGCGCTCGTGCATGCGCAGTGTCAGCCCGATATCGGTGCCCTTGATGGCCTCCTCGAACAGCCAGGGGCGCAGGCCCTTTTCAAGGAAGCTGTCGGCCTTGCCCTGGTCGATCAGGAATTCCGGGAAGCGCGCACCGTCCTTCACCAGCGCGCAGGCATCGTATTGCCGCCATGCGGCCTGATCGGGACCGAGATATTTTTCGAGCGCAGGCGCCGACCAGTCGGCGGTCGAGGGTTCGACAATCGGCGCAAACGCTGAGCAACTCTTGAAGCGATCCGGGTTTTTCAGCGCGATCGTCATGGCACCGTGACCGCCCATGGAATGGCCGAAAATACCCTGGCGGGACATGTCCATGCGAAAATGCTGGCTGGCGAAATTCGGCAGTTCCTCGGTGATGTAGGTATACATCTGGTAGTGTTCGGCCCAGGGCTTTTCGGTGGCGTCGAGGTAAAAGCCTGCGCCCTTGCCCATCTGCCAGTTCGTCAGCTCGTCGGCGACGTCATTGCCGCGCGGGCTGGTATCCGGGCAGACGATGATCAGGCCGAGCTCGGCGGCGAGGCGACGGTATTCGCCCTTTTCCATGACATTGGCATGCGTGCAGGTGAGGCCGGAAAGATACCAGAGAACGGGACGCGGCTCGGCGATGGCCTGTGGCGGTACGAAGACGGCAAAGGTCATCTCGCATTTCAGCGCTTCGGAATCGTGAGCGAAGACGCCCTGCATGCCACCAAAGGCAGTGTTCTGGGAGAGGACCTTCATCGTCGGGTTCCTTATCGTTTTGGGTTCAGCTTGCCAGTGACACGACGGCATTGACTGCAGCGGCTACCAGCACAGTGTTGAAAAAGAAAGAGACGACGGAGTGCAAGAGGTTGATTTTGCGCATGTCGGTCGAGGTTATTTCCACATCGGACGTCTGCGCAGTCATGCCGATGATGTAGGAGAAGTAGAGAAAATCGTAGGCTGACGGACGATCCGTGCCGGGGAAACTGAGGCCGCCGACGGGATTTTCATCACTTGCATCGCCGGGCCGCCAGTAGAGATGGGCATAGTGCATGGCAAACATGGTGTGGATCGAAAACCAGCCCAGGATGACGGCCGCGAAACCAATGGTGACATCGAGGACGCCGGACGGCTGCTGGTCGTTGAGCGCTTCGAACAGCGTGATCAGCGCAACGATCGCGGCGATGAGGGTGACGGCGAGAATGATCGGCGCCGGTTCGTCGGTATTCTGGCCGCTTGCCTCGAAACGGTCGGCATCAAGACGTGGAATACGCTCCGCCATCAAACCGAGATAAAAGACGAAGAAGGTGATGGCCGCAAGCGCTGCGGCAAGATCGGGAACGAGCCAGATCAGCGCCGGGAGCGCAACGAGTGCTGCTATTGCCGCGACAAAGAACGGGCCGTGGCGCTGGCGTCGCCATTTCCACCATGGGGCCTTGCCCGCAGCATTCGACATTCACCCCATCCTTCAGTTTTCCTCAGCCGGCAGATTTGGCGCGGCGGCAGAACCTGTCCAGTGTTTCCAGAAACTTTGACCGGTCACGCGGTGAGAAGGCGGCATTGTAGCCCTTGCTCTCGCCGGTCTCTCGAAGGTGCTGGCCGAGATCGCGCATGGCACTGGCCATGCCGATATTGCCTTCATCGAACACGCGGCCCGTCGGTCCAGTGACCAAAGAGCCGTTGGCGACGCAACGCACGGCAAGCGGCACGTCGGCGGTAATGACGATATCGTTAGCGCCGGCATGTTCGGCAATCCAATCGTCGGCGGCATCGAAGCTGGCCGAGACGATGACATTTTTCACCATCGGGTCACGGGAGGGGCGCAGGCCTGAATTGGCGACAAAGGTGACTTCGAGATTGTGGCGTTCGGCCACTTTCAGGATTTCCGGTTTCACCGGACAGGCATCGGCATCGACGTAGATTTGCGGCATGGCTTCATTCGTTGAATTGGTCATGCTGTTTTCTAGCGGCATGTCGAAATTCTATCAATCTTCAGGGTTGCGCGGACGTGTAAACATGCTTTGTTTCTTGTCATGGGTGCGCCTATATTGAACGCAACGATCTCGGAGCAGCAGCATGTCCGAAGAAGCAGAGTTTCCGAAACATCTGGTTGGTTACATGTCGTCGATCATCGACGGCATGCAGGTGCTGAATGCTCAGATCGGTCGAAACATCGAAACGAGCGCCCGCTTTGAGACGGAATTGTTCAAGATCAACCGTCAGTACAATACGCTGACGGAAATGGTCTTCGGCATGCAGGCTGAAATGCGGCAGGGATTCCTGGCAATAGATCGTCGGTTCGAGGCTGTCGATCGCCGATTTGACGCCGTTGATCAGAGATTCGATCATGGCGATCAACGGCTCGGCGCTCTTGAAAACAGGCTTGATGCTATTCTCCGCCGATTGGATGAGGTGGAGAGCATCAGCCACGAAAGTGCTGACATCATCAAGGAACTGCGGATCGAAGGCAATCGCCAGCACAACGAGGTCCTGAACGCCATACAGTCTAGCTTGCAGAACAAGACGGCGTTAGAAGAATTGACCGAACGCGTCGCCGAACTCGAGCGTCGTCTGTCATCGCTGTGACCTTAGCGGCCCCGGATGAGGCCGCTAAAGTCTTGTCGGTGCGGTTACGCAGATGTGGGCTGTCGCACCATGTCCACATGCGGGATGCCATCTTCCACATACTCTTCCGATGTTCGCACGAAGCCGAGCGAACCGTAGAATTTCTGCAGATGCGCCTGCGCGGAAATCTCGATAGCTTCGCCGGGATAGGCCTTTTCGCATTCCACGATCGCCTCACGCATCAAGGCGTCGCCGAGGCGCTTGCCGCGATGGTCGGGCGAGACGGCGACACGGCCGATGCGCGGAAGGACATCCGGCGACGGGCGCCAGAGGCGCGCGCAGGCCAAAAGGTCCCGGCCATCGAAAAGGCGCAGATGCAGGCAGTCGGTATCGTTGCCGTCGAGCTCGGGATAGGCGCATTCCTGCTCGACGACAAACACGTCCACACGCATTTTCAGCATGGCGTAAAGTTCGACGGCGGAGAACTCTTCCAGTCTCCGCACGTCTGTCGTGTAGGTGGGCAGGGTGCTCAATAGACCACCACGCCGCGGATGCTTTCGCCGGAGTGCATCAACTCGAATCCCTTGTTGATATCTTCGAGCGGCATCGTGTGGGTGATCATCGGATCGATCTGGATCTTGCCGTTCATGTACCAGTCAACGATCTTGGGCACGTCGGTACGACCGCGTGCGCCACCGAAGGCCGTGCCCATCCAGTTGCGGCCTGTAACCAGCTGGAACGGACGCGTGGAAATTTCCTGACCGGCGCCGGCAACGCCGATGATGACCGACTTGCCCCAGCCGCGATGCGAGGATTCCAATGCCTGGCGCATAACCTTGGTATTGCCGGTGCAATCGAACGTATAGTCTGCACCGCCGATCAGGTCGCCGTGGCGCTTGGTCATGTTGACGAGGTAAGGCACGATATCGTCGCCGACTTCCTTCGGATTGACGAAATGCGTCATGCCGAATTTCTCGCCCCATGCCTTGCGGTCGGGGTTGATATCGACGCCGATGATCATGTCTGCGCCGGCAAGGCGAAGGCCCTGCAGAACGTTGAGGCCGATGCCGCCAAGACCGAAAACGATGGCCGTCGAGCCGATTTCGACCTTGGCCGTATTGATGACTGCACCGATGCCCGTCGTCACGCCGCAGCCGATATAGCAGATCTTGTCGAAAGGCGCGTCAGGATTGACCTTGGCAACCGCGATCTCCGGCAGAACCGTATAGTTCGCGAAGGTCGAGCAGCCCATGTAATGGTGGATCTTATCTTTGCCGATGGAAAAGCGGCTTGTGCCGTCCGGCATCAGACCCTGTCCCTGTGTCGAGCGAATCGAGGTGCAGAGATTGGTTTTCTGGCTGGTACAGGAATAACACTCGCGGCATTCCGGCGTGTAAAGCGGGATGACGTGATCGCCCTTTTTCACCGAGGTGACACCCGGGCCGACATCGACGACCACACCCGCACCCTCATGGCCGAGGATGGCGGGAAACAGGCCTTCCGGATCGGCGCCGGAAAGCGTGAAATCGTCGGTGTGGCAGATGCCGGTTGCCTTGACTTCGATCAGCACTTCACCGGCTTTTGGGCCATCCAGCTGAACGGTCATCACTTCCAGCGGTTTGCCAGCCTGTACGGCAACTGCGGCGCGGACATCCATCGTGTCTCTCCTAGCTATCTGTCAGAATCCGTTTGCACTTTCGCATGGGAAGGTACTTCGGCTCAAGCCGGATAGAGGCGTCGCAGGTCGCAATTCGGTGATTATGTCAAAGGTCGATCAAGGGTACCTGCGGCGCAGCCGTGGCCGGCACGATGCCCGTCCTGCGCGGATCGTCCAATACCTCGACCATGATCTTGTAGGGTGTGAAACCCATGCGCTTGTAAAAAGGCAGCGCGGCAGGCGAATCGAGGTGGCAGGTGTGAACCCAGAAACGTTCGATTGGACGCGCCCATGCCTTGTCGATCGCATGGTTCATGAGGAAGCGGCCCGCGCCCTTGCCGGTGGCATCCTCGATCAAGCCGAAATAGGCAAGCTCGCACTCATTGTCTTCGGTGAAGTTCAGCTCCAGAAGACCGATGCGACGGCCGGCATCCTTGAGAATGTAAACGGCAACGCGTGGATCGTTGAGAATGGCCGAAAGCCTTTCGTCGGACATGGTCAGGCGTGCCGACCAGAGCCATTGGGCGCCGACATTGCGGAAAAGCTCGCGGTACTCGTCGAGGTCCGGCTGGTGCCAGTGACGCAACGTCAGCGAATTGTCCGTGGATACCAGCGGCAGTTCCGGACGTGCGCGCATCTCCAGACAGGTGACGACGGTGGCGATGGTGCCTGCAGGCATGTCCGAATAGCCGAGCGGAAGAAGAGGGTTATTTGTTTTCATGGTATCCAGCTGGAAGCGGTGAAAGAGGATAACTCGGGGCCTGGCCGTTATCGGAAGAGAATCTGGCAGGCGGTGATGATGGCATAAGAATGGATTGCAACAGCAGCATAAAGGCCGAATCCCGCCATCAGGCGTTCACCGGGGGACATTTTTTCCAGTTCGTCACGCAGGACATTTGTTCTGAAACCGATCAGGCTGACCAGTGTCAGAACGGCCAACCCTGCGAGAAGCGCATTCGAAGGCATGCCGATGCGATAACCGACGAGCAGGACAATCGACGTCAGGCCGAAACTGGCGAGGATCTGCATCTGGCGCCCGGGAAAAACCTGTCGAACCACCTGGCCGCCGTCGAAGCGCGACATGGGCAGCAGGTTGAGGAGGTTGAAAGCGCCGAGGATGAGAAGGAAAACGGCGGAAGGTGCATGAAGGACGCCCGGCAGAACGCGGTTGCCGATATCGGAGAGGTCATTGACCAGCACGAGGATGGGCACAAGAAAAGCAGATATGCCTGCCCCCATCAGCGCGCAGACGGCAATTTCGAACCTGCTGCGATAGGGGCGTCCGCCGATGGCAATGCCGCCCAGCATCGGCACGAAGATCAACATTACCCGCTCATGGCCGAATGCCCGGTAGGCGACGAGATGGCCAAGCTCGTGAAGGACGATGACGAGCGTGAGAAGGATCGATATCGCCAGACCGTTCGGCGTCAGGCCGAAAAACGGCCAGAGCAGTAAGGTGGAAAGCACCGCCAGCATGATCTGTACGAGCGGATGGGTGAACAGGCGACGATCCTGTCGGTGTCCGGTGTCGAGCCAGCCTTCAAGGGCCGCCATTTCCCGGCGCATGGCGAAGAAACGGAAAAGATAAAAGGCCAGACCGCGATATGTGTCGCTTTGGCTGAAGGTAACGATGGCGCCGTCGCTTGAAGGCTCGATCCTGCGATCGTCCTGAAAGTTTTGCCAGAATGAATTGGCAAGCGTGCTGTCGGCAATGATGCGCGATGTACTGGCGTAGGAACCGTCGACTGCCTGTTCGGTCACATCATAGAGGCGGCGCACCGGTTGTCCGCTGCGGTCGGGATACCGCATGCTCATTTCAACCAAGCCATTGTCCAGCCCGGCGGACGGTCCGTGACGAACAGCGGTGACGTCCGGGTTCCAGTCGGTCAGATTTCCTTGGGGCCGGATGGCGCGCCGCAATGTTGCAGGATCATGCGGCAGGATCCTGCGCATGGTAATGGTGCGATGTCCGATCGGCGCCGCCATCATCAGCCATAACAGGCCGAGATTGATCGTCAGAAGCAGAACGATGGACATGGTTGTCGTCAAAGCAGGCCACTCCAGCCGCTCGTTGCGGGCGAAATTTGGATTGGTGCCCACTATGGCACAGGATTATTCCGCTTCGGTTGAAACGAAAGATGGCATTTGATGAATCGCAAAAATGAAACAGGTCAGGCGGCTTGCGGCTGTTTTTCGAGCAGAATGTCATCCGAAGCCTTGAGCCATGGTTCCTTGCTGCGGCCGTTGGTGACGGGTGCACGCAGACGCAGCGTTGCGGCAAGTGAATTCCAGCCTGCATGATGGTTCGCAGGGGATGCCATTGCATCGATGGCCAGCAATATGTCGCGTTCGGCTGAAGACATCAGCAAACGGCCACCTTCGCAGGCGCTGCGCAATACCCGCCACAGGTAATGCAGATCGGCGAAATCCATGCCGGGATGGCGGCTTGGCCGGCTGATGGCATAGGCATTGCGGCTGGCCGGTTGCAGCCCGACGAACATCTGCTCGAGGGCGAAAGCATAAAGCCGGTCCGGTGCGGAAGCCGTCATATCCAGCGCATGCAGGATGATTTCCAACTCGAGCGGTTCCTGCACGACTTTGTCGACCGACAATGTATCGATCAGCCAGTTGGTATTGGCTTCATCCAGCCAGCCGCGCGGGTGCTGTTTGTGCACGACATAGCCAGCGATGTTTTCGATGACATAACAATCCCATTGCGGGCACGAGGATGCGCAGGCGCGGTGAATGGCCAATAGAAGGCGCGCGTCATCCTCGGTCCGAATGCCGTCGGAAAACGCGTGTTTGCGCAACATCATAAGGTCGTCGACGTCGAGTCGACGTTTCCCGGCGATGACACATGCCGGGAAAGAAAAGCGTACATCGCTCATCTTCGTCTCCGTTTCATCATGAAACTGAAATGGAGTTTAAAACGAAGACGTTGAGGTCGCGACAACAAGCCTAGTTAACGAATGGGATTTGCGCCTGCTCAGGCGGCTTGCGATTGTGCCACCCTGACGCGCTCGCGCCAGATGATGAACAGGCCGGAAAGAACGATGATGGCGATGCCGCTCCATTTCGACGCGGTGGGGAAATCACCGAACAGGGCGTAACCGAGCACGGTTGCCGAGATGATCTCGAAATACTGGAAAGGCGCAAGAAGCGAAAGCGAAGCCAGACGGAAGGCCTGCACGACGACAAGGTGAATATAGCCGGAAATGGCACCCAGGATGACGAGGAGCATCAGGCCGAGCGTGGACCCGGGCAGGCTCATGTCGAAATCGGGGATGGAAAAGCCGCTGCCGATGCCGAGGACCGCGGCGCAAAACAGCGTTCCACCAAGTCCGGCCATAGTCTGCATCACCAGCGGACTGTCACCTTCGCCAAGCGCGCGGTTCATGAAAAGATAAAGCGTATAAAGAAATGCGCAGACGACCGGCAAAAGCGCCGTCCAGCCGAAGATTGCAAAACTTGGCTGGATGACGATCATCGCCCCGCCGAAACCGACGACAATAGCGAGCCAGCGCCGCCAGCCGACACGCTCGCCAAGAAAGATGGCCGACATCAGCGTCAGCATGAAGGGTTCGACGAAATAGATGGCGAACACATCTGCGAGCGGCATGTATTTGACGGCGGTGAAAAACATGAGACTGGCAGCACCGTGAATGGCGCCGCGCAGGAGGTTCATCCACGGTCGTTTTGCCACGAGAAGGCCGCGTGTCGCGATCAGCATCAATGGCAGCAGGGCGACGAGTTGGAAAAAGAAACGGTAGAAAGTTACCTGGCCGGGCGACATGGCTTCGAAAGTCGCCATGTATTTGGCGATCGCGTCCATGATGGGCAGGACGAGCATGCAGCTCGCCATCAGGGCCATGCCCTTCAACGGATTTTCGGCGGTCAGTGCGGTCATCTGTCGGCCTTCGTTTCGGCAGCATTTCTGTGGAGCACAGCGGTGGCCGGCTCGCAAGCCTGAGATGCGACCGATCAGGCCGATGTAATGCCCGCTTTTTCGCAGGCATACCGAATGGCCGATGAAATGGCCGAAAATTTCTGCGCCTGCCAGTCGTAATAGTCTCGTACGAGAACCGCCGAAATCCAGCATTCGCCGCGATTGGTACTGCCCTGCCAGCCGATCAGCCCTTGCGTCTTGGCGCGGGAGAACAGCCGCACCGCATGGGTGGTCGAAACCGTATAACGCTTGGCGACCTCCGTTGCCGAGACGTTGCCGATCCAGATCGGTTCTGTGCCGAGTTCGCCGCGCGGGACGCGGGCCACCAGATCATGAATGACGCTGCTGCCTGAATCGGACTTTGTAAATCCGGCAATGGTTTCCGGCGGATTGCGCCAGCGGTCGTTATGGAGAAGAAGCCGCGCAAAACGCGGCTGGGCAAGATGCAGGAGCCGCGGATGGGCCGCAAGCATGGCCGATCGCTTGCCGCCGTCCATACGATCGAGGCCACGCGAGTGAACATCGAAATAAAAGCGGATCAGCCCTTCGGTATCGGCGGTTGCGCGAAAGCCGCGGCTACGGCGGTCACCTTCATCGACGGCTTCAACGAAATTGTAATGCCGCATTTCGACGAGGAAGGCGAGAACGGTATTCTTGCTGGCAGCCGGGGCATTTTCGAAGAAACGCAGCAGGTTCGTGGCCGTGATGCCGGGCTTTGCAGGATCGACCGCATGTTCCAGATGCAGCGCCATGGCGGCCTGGCTGAGCATGAAGCGCTGGATATCGGCGACATAACGAACGCGTTTGGGCAGAAGCCTATGCGCTTCCAGCAGTTCGATGGCGGTAAGGGATTGGCCTTCTCGAAAGAACGGGAGGTTTACGAGTTCCTGAGCCTCGTAGGCGCGGGGCGCCTGGTTTGAGGGCTCATCATCGCGAACAGTCGAGGCGCAGGTAACAGGCATGATAATCCCGAGCGATCAAAGGCCTTTGCCGTCTTCCGGAAATGCTGCCGGCAAGGTTGCAGCGTGGGGACGTGGTTGGCAGCTGTGGCTGACATATCGCGGCAATATCGCGCCATCGATCCCGGCTTAGAATAAAGCATTAAAAAACCCCGTCAAACCAAATGGCTTGCGGGGGTTTCTTAATTTTGGTGCGGTCGAGAAGACTCGAACTTCCACGGGTTGCCCCACAGCGACCTCAACGCTGCGCGTCTACCAATTCCGCCACGACCGCATCGTGGTAGATGCCGACTTGCGCCGGCGAGGGAGCATTTAGCAAAAGGATTTTGCGGGCACAAGGGGACCGTGACAGATTTTTGAAGATAAAATCGGTCTGTGAATTCCTATATAGAGATGATAGGCAAAAAGTCCCTGCTTTGCAGGGCTTTCGGCCGCCAAGGCCTCGAAAAATATGGATAAAAAATATGTCGACGCGCACCGATCTCGATGTTTCGATGTTTCCACAGGCCGGTTTTCCACCGATCAGGTGGCGAATCTCGGACTGTCCCATCGGCTACGAGGACGCCGTAGCCGAAATGGAGCGCGAAGTTGCGGCGATTGCAGACGGAAAAGCGGATGAACTCGTCTGGCTTCTGGAACATCCGCCGCTCTATACGGCCGGGACCAGCGCCAATGCCGCAGATTTGATCGAGCCTAACCGTTTCCCGGTGTTTTCCACAGGCCGGGGCGGTGAATATACCTACCACGGACCCGGCCAGCGGGTGGCTTATGTCATGCTCGACCTCAAACGCCGCCGCCCGGACGTGCGCGCCTATGTGGCGGCATTGGAAGAAGTGATCATTCGCACGCTCGATTCCATGAATGTGCGCGGCGAGCGCCGCGAAGACAGGGTTGGCGTTTGGGTCAAGCGCCCGGAAAAGCCGCTGCTGCTGGATGGCAGCATGGCCGAAGACAAGATTGCAGCTTTCGGCATCCGTCTGCGCCGCTGGGTGAGCTTTCACGGGCTGGCGCTGAATGTCGAACCGGAGCTCAGCCACTTCAACGGTATCGTGCCCTGTGGCATCAGCGGTTATGGCGTCACCAGCCTGGTCGATCTCGGACTGCCGGTGATGATGGCGGATGTGGATATCCGCCTGCGCGAGGCTTTCGAAAGCGTTTTCGGAGATACTATCTCGGAAACGCTGCTGCAGGCTGAGGCATCCTAAGATATTTCGGCCCGGATAACCGGGCCGAATGAATTACAGAGTCTGCGCCGCGTTGATAGACGAGACGAACCGTTTTGTGCGTTCGTGCTGCGGTGCGCGGAAAACCTGTTCGGCATTGCCGGTTTCCACCACCTGACCGGCTTCCAGAAACACGACGAGATTGGCAACCTGCGAGGCAAGGCGCAGATCGTGCGTTGCCATGACCATGGTCGTGCCTTCCCGGGCCAACGTTCCCAACACATCCACCACTTCCGCCGAGAGTTCCGGGTCGAGCGCGGAGGTGGGTTCGTCGCAGAGCAGAACCTTTGGCGAAGGAGCAAGTGCTCGGGCAATCGCCACGCGCTGCTGCTGGCCGCCGGAAAGGTTGGCGGGCCAGGCATCCGCCTTGTGAGCCATGCCGACCTTGGTCAGCAGCTCCATGGCGCGATCCCTGGCTTTCTCACGCGACCATTTCTGCACGACCAGCAAACCTTCCATGACGTTCTCTATCGCGGTGCGATGCGGGAACAGCTGAAAGTTCTGGAACACCATGCCGGTCTGGCTGCGCAGCTTTTGCACTGAGGACCATGCGGCTTTTTTGCCGGGCGAAAATGTTGCGACGTCGTCACCGATGCGCACAGTTCCGGCAGTCGGCTGTTCCAGCAGATTGATGCAGCGGAGCAGGGTGCTCTTGCCTCCGCCGGACGGGCCGACGAGGGCGGTAACGCTGCCTTCCGGGAAGGTCAGCGAGATATCCTTGAGGATGACGGCGTCGCCGAACTTCTTCTCGATATGGGAAAGCTCGATCATCGGTTGGCCTCCAGCATGCCGCCATAACGCGCGAACCGCACTTCCAGCCGCGATTGCAGGTGAGAAAGCACGGAGCTCATCACCAGATAGATAAGCGCAGCCTCGATATAGAGGATCAGCGGCTCATAAGTGGTGGCCACGATGCGCTGTGCTGACTGAAACAGTTCCGGCACGGTGATGGCGGCGGCAAGTGATGTATCCTTCACCAGAGAGATGAAGGTGTTCGACAGCGGCGGCACCGAGACGCGCCCCGCCTGCGGCAGGATGGTGCGGCGCATGGCCTGTGACCAGTTCATCCCGGTGGAATAAGCCGCTTCCCACTGGCCTTTCGGCACGGACGAGATGGCCGCACGGATAATTTCCGACGTGTAAGCGCCGACGTTGAGCGTGAAACCGATAAGGGCGGCCGGAAAGGCATCGAGCAGGATGCCGATGCTGGGCAGGCCGTAAAAGATCACGAAAAGCTGCACGAGCAGCGGCGTGCCACGAATGATCCAGACATAAAAGCGCGCAATGGCTGCGACCGGCGCAGGCCCGAACAAACGGCCGACCGCGGTTACGAGACCGAGCGCAAGGCCGAATGTGAAGGAGAGAAGTGTCAGCGGAATGGTGAATTTCACGCCGGCCCAGAGCAGGGTGGGCAGCGAGTCGATCATCAATTGAAGCCAGTGCGGCACGGCGAACCTCAATAAAAACGGGACGCCCGACGATGATCGCCGGGCGTTCTCCTGCATCTGATAATGACCTAGTTTCCTGAAGCGGAACAGGCCGCTTATTTGGAAACGTCAGCGCCGAAATATTTGTCGGAGATGGTCTTGTAGGTGCCATCGGCCTTGATGTCGGCGATCGCCTTGTTGATGGCAGCGACCAGATCGTCATCGCCCTTGCGCACGATGATGCCCGAATAATCAGCGTCGGCCTTTTCGGCGACGATCTTGACCGGTGCCTGCGGCTGCTTCTTCTTGAAATCGAGGAAGGACAGGCTGTCATTGACGGTGGCTTCGGCGCGACCGGTCAGGACGAGCTGGATCGACTGATCGAAACCGTCGGTGCCGACCAGTTCGGCACCGGCTGCTTCGGCGAGCTTGCCAAAGTTGCTGGTCAGCGACTGGGCCGACTTCTTGCCCTTGAGGTCTTCGAAGGACTTGATTTCGCTGTTCTTCTCGCTGACGATCAGCACGGCCTTGGAGGCGATATAGGGCTCGGAGAAGGCGTATTTCTGCTTGCGGGCTTCGGTGATGCCGACCTGGTTGATGACGGCATCGTAACGCTTCACGTCAAGACCGGCGATCAGGCCATCCCATTTGCCTTCGACGAACTCTGCCTTGACGCCAATCTTCTTGGCGACGGCTTCACCGATTTCGACATCGAAACCAACCAGCTTGTTGGCGGCATCATGGAAGGTGAACGGTGCATAGGTGCCTTCGGTGCCGATCTTGATGACGCCTGCGGCCTTGATCTGGTCGAGGTTTTCACCGGCGAGCGAAGGCGTGATGGCAACAGCCTGAAGTACGGCGGCGGCGGCAAATGTTTTCAGCCAGTTCATGTTCTTTTCCTTTCAGGCGTCCGGTCACTTTGGCCGGGTATCGATTGATGCCGTTATCTAGGAAAGCCAGTGGATTTGGAGGAGAGGAAAGCGCCAAAAAATTGCGCAAGTGAGAATATTTTGCTCATTTCTTCGTTCTGTGAAGATTCGCTCATCGACTGGGCACTCATGCGCCCGTCGATGAGCGAAGACAGTCATCAGACTGAACGCGTCAGACCGCCATCGACCTTCAAGTTCTGGCCGGTGATATAGCCGGCACCTTCCGATGCAAGGAAGGCAACGGTGGCGGCGATTTCCTCGCTGGTGCCGTAACGTTTCATCGGCACGCTGTCGCGACGCTCTTCGGTAGCCGGCAGGCTGTCGATCCAGCCGGGAAGCACGTTGTTCATGCGGATGTTGTCGGCCGCATAAGTGTCGGCAAAGATTTTGGTGTAGGAGGCGAGGCCGGCGCGGAAAACGGCCGAGGTCGGGAACATCGCCGCCGGCTCGAATGCCCAGGCGGTGGAGATGTTGACGATGGCGCCGGATTTCTGGGCCTGCATGACCGGCGCGACCAGACGAACCGGGCGGATGACGTTCATCAGGTAGACGTCCATGCCGGTGTGCCATTGCTCGTCGGTGATCTCGAGGATCTGCGCTCGCGGGCCGTGTCCGGCGCTATTGACCAGCACGTCGATGCGGCCCCATTTGTCCGTGACGGTATCGACGAGGCGTTTCAGATCGTCATTCGACTGATTGGAGCCGGTGATGCCGATGCCGCCAAGCTCGGATGCCAATGCCTCGCCCTTGCCGGAAGATGAAAGGATGGCGACCTTGAACCCGTCCGCTGCCAGGCGTCTTGCGCTTGCCGCACCCATGCCGCTGCCACCGGCCGTGATGATCGCTACCTTGTCCGTTGCCATATCTTTTCCTCGTCGTTGATTTGCAGATTGCGAGGTGAACCTAACATCCTCGCCCGAAGCAGGCGAGCAAGTTGAACTGTCAGTGCTTGCAGAAAAACTGAAGGGCGAAACGCAAAAGGGCCGCCCTTGCGGACGACCCTTGTTTTTCGTGATGGCAGCCTGCCGACCTTACGGCTTGGCGGCGATGGCGGCCTTTGCGCCGTCCGTTTCTTCCTGCTCGTCCGCGATCATCGCCTTGCCGTGGCGCTTGCGCCAGTCGCCGAGGAACAGAAGGATCGGAGCGGCGATGAAGACCGACGAGAGGGCCGCGACCGCGATGCCGAACACCATCGGAATGGCGAAGCTGGACACGGCGCTGCCACCCCAGATGGCCATCGGCAGCAGCGACAGGAATGCCGTCGCCGAGGTGTAGAGGCTTCGTGCCAGCGTTTCGTTGATCGAGCGGTCGATCAGGTCACGCAGCGGCATCTTCTTGTAGAGGCGCATGTTTTCACGCATGCGGTCATAGACCACCACCTTGTCGTTGACCGAATAACCGACCAGCGTCAGCACGGCGGCGATGGCCGTCAGGTTAAAGTCCAGACCGGTGATCGCGAAGAAACCGACCGTCTTTGTAACGTCGAGGATCAGCGTGATCATGGCGCCGACCGCGAACGGCCATTCGAAACGCGCCCAAATGTAGGCGGTCATCGCAAGCGCTGCCAATGTCAGCGACAGGAAGCCGGCGATGGCAAGTTCACCCGAGACCTTCGGTCCGACAACTTCCGTACGCTCGACCTTGGCGGTCGGATCGATCTTCACCACTTCGGCCTTGAGGGCTTCCACCGCGTTGGTCTGGGCCTGCTCGCCACCTTCCTGACGCTCGACGCGCACGAGGATGTGGTTGTTGCTGCCGAATTCCTGCAGCGCGACTTCACCGAACCCGAGTTCGTTCAAGCCCGAACGGAACTTTGCCAGATCGGCTTCCTGCTGGGTCACGACTTCCATCTGGATGCCGCCCTGGAAATCGACGCCGTAGTTTAGGCCTGGCTTGAAGAACAGCACGATCGAGGCGATCGACAGGATGACCGAGATGCCGATGCCGATGAAACGACCCTTCATGAAGGCGATATTGGTGCCTTCCGGAACGAGGTTGATCGGCAGAAGCGGCTTGATATTGATCGTCTTCAACTTCTTGCGGGCGGTGATGGCGATCATCAGGACGCGTACGACGGAAACCGCGGTGAACATCGAGATCATGATGCCAAGGCCCATGGTGACGGCAAAGCCGCGAACCGGGCCGGAGCCGAACCAGAAGAGCAGGACGGTGGCGATCAGCGCCGTGACGTTACTGTCGACAATGGTGGAATAGGCGCGGGCAAAACCGGCGTCGATAGCGGCAAAGGCGCTCTTGCCCTTGCGGGTTTCTTCCTTGATGCGCTCGTTGATGAGAACGTTGGCGTCAACCGCAAGGCCGATGCCGAGCACGATACCGGCGATGCCGGGCAATGTCAGCGTCGAGCCGATCAGCGTCAGGCCTGCGAAGGTGAGGATGACGTTGATGAGGAGTGCGAAGTTGGCGAGAATGCCCCAGCTTCCGTAAAGGAAGAAGATGAAGGCAACGACGGCGCCGAAGCCGATGAGACCGGTGAATATACCCATTTCGATGGCGTCCGAACCAAGGTCGGCGCCAACGGTGCGTTCTTCGATGACCGTCAGCTTGGCAGGCAGCGAGCCGGCGCGCAGAAGGGCGCTGAGCGTGTTGGCTTCCTGTACCGAGAAGTTACCCGAGATCTGGCCCTGACCGCCGGTGATCGGCGTCTGGATGACCGGGGCGCTCAGGACCTTGTTGTCGAGAACGATGGCGAAAGGCTTGCCGACGTTCTGCTGAGTGATCTGGGCAAAACGGGTGGCACCGGAGCTGTCGAAACGGAAGGAAACGATGGGGCGCTGCGTCTGCTGTTCGAAGGCGGCGCGCGCGTCGGTCAGGTGGTCACCAGAGAGTTCGACGCGGTCGAGTACCGGATATTGCTGGCCCTGCTCGTCGGCGATCATGGTGACGCCGGGTTCGCCCTGATTGCCGAGAAGATGGAAGCTCATCTTGGCCGTGGAGCCAAGCAGCTGACGCAGGCGCGACGGATCCTGCTCGCCCGGAAGCTGGACGAGGACACGGTCACCACCGACGCGCTGGATCGTCGGTTCGGCAACGCCGACCTGGTCGACACGCTGGCGGATGATTTCGAGGCTCTGCTCGACGGCATTGGTGATGTACTGGTTGATGCCGGCTTCGGTGTAGTTGAGCGTGATCGTGTTGTCGCGAGGGGTGGCGACATTGAGATCGCTCTGGCCGATGCTGGTTGCCAGGCTGACGGGATTGGAGAGCGTGCGCAACTGGGTCACGGCCTGATCGCGCTTTGCCGGATCGCGCAGCGTTACCGTGATGCTGTCACCGGTGCGGCGGATGGCCGAGGTTTCGATCTGCACATCGCGCAGAACGCGGCGGCTATCCTGCGTGAGGCTTTGCAGGCGTTCGTTGATCAGATCGGCGCGATCGACTTCGAGCACGAGGTGCGAACCACCGCGAAGGTCGAGGCCAAGCGATACCTGCGTGTGCGGCAGCCAGGAAGGCAGGCGCGCCAGCATGGAAGGCGAAAGGATGTTGGGCAACGCCACCAGCGTGCCGATTAAAATGATGGCGATATAGGTCGCCACCAGCCAGCGGGAATTTCTCATGAATATGGTCCTGTTGCGCGCGGGGCACCAAGAGTGCCGTCAGGAAGCGCTGTTTTTCAGTTCGCGAGCGATAAGGGCGTCACGAAAGGCGAGGCGGGCCGCGCGCAAGGGCGAGGGCCGTAAACTGCGAAAGCTGTTGCTGGCGGGATGCTATGCCGCCACGCCAGGCAGCGAAGGGGTGGGCGAGCGCATTGGCAGACGGCAATATGCCATCGAGCGTACCCTGCCAGGTGGATTGCTGCTTTTCCGATACCGCTGTCGCGACCGCGAGACGCGGCTGTTCGCGATTGGCGATCTGCAACGTGTTGTCGCCGCCTTCGCTATCGAACAGTTGCCGGCATTGCTGCAGCATCGAGTTTGCCGTCTGGAAACCGGAACCGGAAAAGGCCGCAATCAGCAGAAAGGCGACAAGCGTCGGCCAGCGCGCCAGAATGGAAAAACCATCCGCGCGAAAGGACCGTGCAGCCTTTCTCGTCTTGTGCATTCAAGCTCCGCTCGTGCTTTGAGGCATCCAGTTGCGGCGACTGTTTAACTTTTGGTCAAGAAAGGGTCAATCGCCAATCAATCCCGCAGTGCAACGGTTGCGGCATAATCCCGTGATCTCAGGCCCTGCGGGCGTTTTGAAGAGCGTCAAAGGCCTGCCTTGCAAACAGCGAAAGCGGCTGCGGCAGGTCGGAAAGGTCGAACCAGCCCATGTCGGACAGTTTTTCGGGTTCGGTGAGTTGCGGTTCGCCGGCAAATTCGCGGGCGACATAGATCATCGAGATCCAGTGCTGGCGGTCGGCCTCGACGAGGACTTCGAGCGGGCAGAGAAAATCGACAGCGCCTATGGAGAGACCGCTCTCTTCCTCGGCCTCGCGGCGGGCGGCTTCAGAGGAATGCTCCATCTGATCGACCTTGCCGCCGACAATGCTCCAATGGCCGGCTTCCGGCGCCTTGACGCGCCGGTAAAGCAGAACCCTTGCGTCGGCGCGCTGAATGATCAGGCCACAACCGACGCCGGGAAAATCAATTCCGGGAAATGCCATCGCAAAAGGCCGGATCAGGCCTTGGCAGCGATCAGCATGAAGGCCGGGATGTCGTCTCCGAACCCGACCGGGGTCGGACCGTCATCGTGGTCGCGATGATGGCGCTGGCGGCGCTGTTCGCGGCCGTTGTCGTCGTTTGCCGGGTACGGGCGCGCATTACGAGACCCGTTCTGCTGTCTGCGGGTATCTTGCTTGGCTTCGGCGTTCACGACTTCGGTCCTTGTGGTTTCCGCTACGGTTTCTTTGGGCTGGCTGACTGCAACAGTATCGACCTGCTTGGTGTCATCCGAATGACTGGAGGATCCGCGTCGGCCATCACGATCGCGACCGCGATCTCTGCCACGATCCTTGTCGCGGCCTTTGTCACGACCCTTGCGACCCTTGTCGTTGCTTTCGAAACTCTCCATCGGTGCGCCGAGTTCCGAAAGATCGCCGGAAAGCCATTCGATCTTTTCGCCGATCAGCTTCTCGATTGCATCGAGATACTTTGAATCGGACTTGGTAACGACCGTGAAAGCCTTGCCGGAACGGCCGGCGCGGCCGGTGCGGCCGATACGGTGAACATAGTCTTCCGCATGGATCGGCACGTCGAAATTGAAGACGTGGCTGACATCGGGAATATCCAGGCCGCGAGCTGCAACGTCGGAGGCGACGAGCAGGGTCAGCTTGTTGTCCTTGAAGTTGGCCAACATGGTCGTGCGCGAACGCTGGTCCATGTCGCCATGCAGCGCCCCAACGGAAAAACCGTGACGGTCGAGCGAACGGAACAGGTCTGCGACATCCTTCTTGCGATTGCAGAAGATGATCGCGTTCTTCAAATCGTCCTGCGCCTTGATGAGATCACGCAGCACCGAGCGCTTCTCGTAATCCTTGTTGTGCGAAGCGACGATACGCTGCGTCACGGTCTTGGCGGTCGAAGACGGCTTGGCGACTTCGACGCGTTCAGGATTCTGCAGGAAGCGGTCGGCCAGCTTCTGGATTTCCGGCGGCATGGTGGCCGAGAAGAACAGCGTCTGGCGCGTGAACGGGATCATCTTGGCGATGCGTTCGATATCCGGGATGAAGCCCATGTCGAGCATGCGGTCGGCTTCGTCGATAACGAAGACTTCGACGCCGGTCATCAAGAGCTTGCCGCGCTCGCAATGGTCGAGCAGGCGGCCGGGGGTGCAGATCAGAACGTCTGCGCCGCGCTCCAGCTTGCGGTCCTGTTCCTCGAAGGAAACGCCACCGATCAGCAGAGCCACGTTGAGCTTGTGATTCTTGCCGTATTTCTCGAAATTCTCGGCGACCTGTGCCGCGAGTTCGCGGGTCGGTTCGAGGATCAGCGTACGCGGCATGCGTGCGCGTGCCCGACCCTTTTCCAGAATGGTCAGCATCGGAAGAACGAAGGATGCCGTCTTACCGGTACCTGTCTGGGCGATGCCAAGGATATCGCGGCGCTGCAGCGCCGGCGGAATGGCACCCGCCTGGATAGGCGTGGGCGTGGTGTAGCCCGCGTCGGTTACGGCGGAAAGGACTTTCTGGCTCAGGCCAAGATCAGCAAATGTCGTCAAAGGGAGGTTGTTTCCCGTTCCGGTTCGGTGCGAACACGTGTGAGTCGGGTCTTAGTCCTGCCCGACGTTGCGGGCCACATAAAATCAAAAAGACGTCAAGTCAAGAAATGCGACCATAAGGCGGCGATGTTAGTGAATAAAACGGTGACTCTTCACGCGTATGTGCGAGAAAAGCCTTTGTGCGCGGCATCGACAACTACCGATCTGCTGACATTTCTCAATTCATGTAGCTGGTCAGCTTGAGGCCGGCATTGAGAAAATGGATCGGATTGACGGCTTCGCCATTACGGCGGACCTCGTAATGGACGTGCGGGCCCGTGGCGCGGCCGGTCGCTCCTGCGCGACCGATCGTTTCGCCGGCAGCGATCTCCTGTCCTTCGTGCACGAGAATGCGCGACAGGTGACCAAAGCGGGTGGTGATGCCCTGTCCGTGGTCGATTTCCACGAGATTGCCATAACCGGCAGCCGGACCTGCGGTGATGACCTTGCCGGCGCCGGTGGCTTTTACGGGCAGGCCGGTTTCGGCCTGAAAATCGATGCCGCCATGAAAGGCAAGGCGTCCAAGAAACGGATCGGGGCGGTTACCGAATCGGCTGGTGATTCCCTGGCCCGGTGCGGGATTGCCATAGGGCAGGGCAAGCGCCGTTTCGCGGGCCGTTTCCAATCGGCTGAGTGCCGTGTCGAGCTCGTCGAGAGAAGCGTTGAACCGGTCGAATTTCATCGGCTCGACAAAGGGGCCGCCGACGCCACCCTTGACTTCACCGTTGCGGTTGGCTGGAGCTTCGAGCACCTGCGCTTCATTGCGCTTGTCCGACACATCGACGCCGGTACGGCGCATGATCTGCGTCATCGTATCCGCTTTTTTGGAAGCATCCTCGGTCAGCGTTTCGATGGTCTTCAGCTGTTCAGTTTCTATCCCCTTCAACGACAGGGTCACCTTGGAAAAAATACGGTCGGCGCGGTCAGCCATATTTTCGCCGGTGCCGGAATAGGCAAGCGCCGAGGTCTTCGGCGGTACGGACGATGTGGTCAAGCCCACCTGGCGATCGATCGCATCTGCCGCCGTCTCTTTCCCGTCCGTAACCGGTGCAGCGGAAATGCCGGCCTCTTCGGCTCGCTCCAGCAGAGAGCCGAGCTTGCCGTTGCGAGAAAACAGGGCGGTCTGCTGGCGCAGCAGTTTCTCGACCTTCTGTTCCACCAGTTGCTGATCGAGCAGCTGACGCGAGGTGACCCGATCGAGTTGAGCGCGCAATGCGGAAATGCGGTCTTCATAATCGTGCTGGATGCGAGCCTGACGGGCCATGGTCGCACCGATCAGATCGTCCCGCAGGACGAGATAGGTGGTGGCCCCGAGATAACCGACGGCAAAAAGCGCGATGACGGTGACGACCATGCCGGTCATCCATGGGCGGATGACCATGTGGCGAACCTTGTCGCCTGACGCGAGAACGAGAACGTGCTGGGTGGCGCGTTTTCCAAATACCCTGTTTTCAGCTGCGTCGGCCAAGGTCGTCTCCCAGATCGCGACTCGTTTTTGCGGTCGCTCGGCATGCCGGGATTACACGACGTTAGGGTTAATGAATGCTTTACCGGGAAGGGGAGCCGTTTACCTGAAACTATTGACAGGAAAAGCTAAGCCGTTGTCCGGTTTTTCCTATTAGGACTGACTTGTGGACGTCAGCGATCGATAGAAGGATGGCGTAAGGCCGGCTTCGGCACGAGCAACATCGTTGAACGGCGGTTTGAGCGCGCCACGGAAATTCGCTCTTACAAGTTCCTTGAAGGTTGCCGCCGGATCCTTGCGCTCGCGGGCGCACAGGAAGCGAAACCATTTGGCGCCTATCGCCACATGGCCTTTTTCGTCGTTGTAGATCACGTCGAGAACGGCGGCGGTTTCGTGATCGCCGGTCTCACGCATCCTGGCCTGCAGGGCCGGCGTGACATCGAGCCCGCGCGCTTCGAGAATGAGCGGCACGACGGCCAGACGAGCCGTGAGATCGTTACGGGTAGAGTGGGCAGCCTGCCACAAGCCGTCATGCGCCGGCATGTCGCCATAGTCGGCACCCAGATCGTTCAATCGCGCACGGACCATGCGGAAGTGTTTTGCTTCCTCGAAAGCCACCTGCATCCAGCCGTCGAAGAAGGAATGCGGAACCGGCTCGCTGGCAAAGCGGGCAACGATATCGAGCGCGAGATCGACGGCATTGAGTTCGATATGGGCGATGGAGTGCAGAAGGGCGATTCGCCCGTTCAGTGTGTGCAGCGAGCGCTTTTCGACAGCCCGAGGCGGCACGAGTTCCGGCTTGTCCGGTCGTCCGGGCCGCAACGGCAGTGGCGGATCGAGTGGCGAGCGGAGGGAGAGGCGGCGTTCGAACCAGCGGGTCGCAGTTTCCTGAGTCAAAAGCGTCTTGCGGTCCAGATCGGCTGAAAGGATGGCCTCTGTTGCGCCGCCACGCAGCGAGCCGGGGTTGAGCGGCTTGCCGTCGATTTCCTTGGTATTCGCCATTCTCAGCGTTCTCCCTGCGTGCCCGGCTTTACGCTGCGCTCAGCGCGCGGGCAGCGGCGAGGACTTCCTGTGCGTGACCCTTGACCTTCACCTTCGGCCAGATCTGGCGGACAATGCCGTCCGGGCCGATGAGAAAGGTCGAGCGTTCGATGCCCATATAGGTGCGGCCATACATGCTCTTTTCTTTCCAGACGCCATAAGCATTTGCGGCAATCTGGTCGGTGTCGGCTGCGAGAATGAGCGAAAGAGAATGTTTTGCGATAAATTTCTCGTGCTTGGCGACCGTATCTGGCGAAACGCCGACAACAATCGCGCCCGCTTCCTCAAAATCGGCCGCAAGGCTTGTGAAATCAACGGCTTCAATCGTGCAGCCGCTCGTGTCGTCCTTCGGATAGAAATAAAGAACGACGGATTTTCCTTTGAGTTCGGCCAGCGAAACGGTGCCGCCGCCATCACGAGGCAGGGCAAAAACGGGAGCAGGCTGACCGATCACGATCTCAGACATGAATTTCCTTTCTTTCGCCCCACCAAGGGGTGATTGTTGCCGCATTCGATATATATTGGCCGCGGCCGCGTCCAACAGGGGTTTGGGCGCATTTTCGATTCGTTCCGGAGCATTATGGCGGAGATACGCGGAGAAAAGGTGCGCTTCAGTCGCAAGGATATCATCGCCTTGCACGATTTGCCCTCGGCCCAGGTGGATGACCCCATCATCGTGCATTGCCCGCCGCCTCAGCGGCGGCGAGCGCGCCGGTTCACGCGTGTCTGCGTGTCTTTCATGATATTTCTTCTCGTGGCCTGCGGATTGGTGATCGCCGCGATCGAGACCGGCACCATCGATGGCGCGCTCGAAAGTCAGGCGCAATCAGCGCTGAATGGAGCCATTGGCCCGCGTTATCAGGCAACCGTCGGCTCGACGGCGATGCGAATCGATCATACCTGGCGAATCGCACTGGAAGCGAGGGACGTCGATCTGGTGGAAGTGGCCACCGGCAAACATTTGACCCGACTTGGCGCCATGCGCATGGCAGTCGATCCGCTGGCTCTTTTATCCGGAAAACTGACGGTTCGGCATATGGAGGCAGAGAACATCAGCCTCGATACCGCCGTGCTGCCGGCCGGCGATCCTCTCGATCCCGCCAATATCCGGGTCGATGATCTGCCGCCGGCGCTGGAACAGGTCTTCCAGAGACTCGACGAAGCGCGCGGTCTGATCGAGCGCACCGGTACCGGCTCGATGACCATTTCCGGTTTCGAAGTGCGTTTCCCGCCTGCTCGCGATGGCAAGGTATCGGTATTGAAGGTGGAGACGCTGCAGCTGACCCGCACACCGGAAGGGCTGGTACATGTGGAGGGCGCGCTGGAGCTCGATGGCCGCGTGGCTCAGCTGGATATCAAGGCGACGGCGGTCAACAGTGTGACCACCAATCTGCAAGGCCGGGTGACGGGCGTCGAAGTGACGCCGTTCCTGCTCCAGCATGCGCCGGATGGCAGCCCGCGCGAGGGGTTGGAAGGTTCTCTCGACCTCGATATTTCCGCCACCCGTCAGACGGAAACGACCAATCAGGCAATCAAGGCATCGCTGCTTGGGCGCCCTGGCACATTCTATTTCGATGGCGTCGGTCAGGCGCTGTCGGGTGCCGAAATCAATGTCGCCTATAACTTCGAAAGGCAGTCTATCGAAATCCTGCCGTCGGAAGCCCGGTTGGGGCCGACCGTGCTGCCGATCAGCGGCGCCGTTATCGATCTCGACCGGCTGGACGCGCAGGACAAACGTCCCGGTGTCGGGCTGGATCTGCTGGTGAGCGGCGCGCGGGCGCAATCGCTGAACTCCGGCGAAGAGCGGGTCGTTTTCGACCTGAAAGCGGGCGGACGTTATCTCTCCGGCGACAGGGAACTGCAGATCGACGAATTGCTGGTGAGCAGTCCGATGGGGCAGATGGCGGGATCGCTGAAGCTCAGCCTGCGGGGGCAGGTCTCGCCCGAAATCAGCTTTGGCGCCCAGCTGCCGGAAATGAAGGTCGCGGCGGTCAAGCAGCTATGGCCGTTCTGGATGGCGCGCAAACCGCGTGACTGGGTCATGGCCAACATGTTCGGCGGCGATGTCACGAACGGCGCTATAGCCGTCTTCATTCCGGCCGGCCGCATGAAGGGGCCGGGCATGCCGCTCAATCTGGATGAGCGCGAGCTGCAGATCAGTTTCGACATCGCCGGAAACCGGCTGGTGCTGCCGGGTGACATACCGCCGCTGATGGATCTCGGCGGGCATTTCGATCTCAAGGGTGAAAAACTCAGCGTCAAGATTGCCAAGGCAAACGCGACCTTCCCATCCAAGCGCGTCGTTAATGTCGAAGGTGGAACCTTCGGTATCGCCGAGACCTATACCAAGCCGCTGATGGCCGATCTCGATATCAAGGTGACCGGCAAGGCCGACGCGATTGCCGAACTGGCGAGCGCCAAGCCGGTGAATGGCCTGAGAGGCACAGGGCTTGAGGTTGCCGACTTCTCAGGCAAGGCAACTGCGAATGTGCAAGCGCGGTTCGGCCTGATTTCCGACCAGAACCCGCCCAAGCCGGACTTCAAGGCTCAGGTGGCTTTGGACGACGTCGATCTGGCGCGACCGATGGAAGGTCACAAGATCACCGGCGTGGACGGCAAGCTCGACATCAACCCGCAGGTGGCAAAGCTCGAGGCCAAGGGGCAGATCGACAGCGTCCCGGCGGAAATCATGCTGGTTGAGCCGGTCGACAAGGCCTCGAGCGTCAAACGCGAGCGGCTGATCACGGCTTCATTGAGCAACGACCAGCGCGAAAAGCTTGTGCCGGGTCTCTCGGAGATCATCGACGGCACCGTGACGGTCGAGCTTTCGCGGATCGATGACAAGCGTCAGGGAGTCAAACTCGATCTCGGCAAGGCTGCCCTTTCCATTCCCTATGTGGGCTGGACCAAGGGTGGTGGCATTCCGGCCAAAGCGTCCTTCGAAGTGTCCAAGACGGATAACCGCACCGATATCGGCAAATTCGTTCTGGATGGCGATGGTTTTGGAGCGCGAGGGGAGATCGGTCTGGCAGGCAGCCAGCTTGTCGCTGCAAATTTTTCCAGCATGAAACTGTCGGCTTCCGACAGTTTTGCGGTCACCTTGAAGCAGAGCAAGGGCGTCTATGATATCGGCGTGACCGGAGACACGGCGGATGTCCGCCCGATCATCAGCCGCATGCGCAATTCCTCCGATGGCGGCAAGTCGGACAATCCGTCGGAAGGCGGAGCGACGGTACGGCTCAATCTGTCGAGGCTGATTGGCTTCAATGACGAGGCCATCCGCAATGCGTCCATGGTGCTGACGATCCGCGAGGGCGACGTCAAGCGGCTCGATCTTTCCGGCGTGACGAGGAACGGACAGGCCGTGGTGGGGGAAACCCAGAGCGGTAACGGTCGCGACATCATTTCTCTGACAAGCGGCGATGCCGGCTCGCTCGCGCGGTTCGCGGACCTTTATTCCCACATGCGCGGTGGGTTGCTGAACCTGAAATTCGAGACCGAGACCGGCAGCGACTGGAACGGTTCGGTGGATATCCGCAATTTCAACGTGGTCAACGAGCAGCGGCTGCAGTCGATGGTCAATTCGCCGACCGGGGAAGGCGGGCGCAGTCTGAACTCGGCCGTGAAGGGAAATGTCGATATCAGTTCGTCGAAGTTCCAGCGCGGATTTGCGCGTCTGGCGTATCGCAACGGCACGATGGTTCTAGACAATGGGCTGGTACGGGGCGAAAACATCGGCGCGACCTTCCAGGGCATCGTCAAGGACCCGCGCGGAAACATGGACATGACCGGCACGTTCATGCCGGCTTACGGCCTGAACCGCCTGTTCGGGGAGGTGCCGCTGTTCGGTGCCATTCTCGGCAATGGACGAGACCGCGGCCTGCTCGGCATCACCTTCAAGCTGACCGGAAAATTTTCCAAACCGGATCTGACGGTCAATCCCCTGTCGATCATCGCGCCGGGTGTGTTCCGGCAGATTTTTGAGTTCCAGTAAGCGGGCATGAAAAAGGCCGCTTGTGGCGGCCTTTTTTACGTTCGGTTATCGCTGACCCTTTCAGGCCGGGCGAACGAGAATGTGTTTCTTCTTGCCCAGTGAAAGCTTGATCACGCCATCGCCGGTTACCTCGCCGGAGCCGATGACCTTGCGCTCGTCGGAGATGGCCACGTCGTTGATGCGTACGGCACCGCCCTGAACGTGACGGCGGGCTTCGCCGTTCGACGTTGCAAGGCCAGCCTTGACGATAAGGGCAAGCAGGCCGATGCCGGCTTCGAGTTCGCCGGTGGCGACATCGATGGAAGGCAGGTTGTCGGCGAGTGCGCCTTCCTCGAATGTCTTGCGTGCCGTTTCAGCAGCCTGCTCGGCATTGTCACGGCCGTGCAGCATGGCGGTGACTTCGGTCGCGAGGATCTTCTTGACCTCGTTGATCTCGGAGCCGCCAAGTGCGGAAAGGCGTGCGATCTCATCCATCGGAAGCGTGGTGTAGAGCTTCAGGAAGCGCGACACGTCGGCATCCTCGGTGTTGCGCCAGTACTGCCAGAAATCGTAGGCCGAAAGCATGTCGGGGTTGAGCCATACGGCGCCGTTCAGCGACTTGCCCATCTTCGCACCCGACGATGTGGTCAGGAGCGGCGAGGTCAGCGCATAAAGCTGCGGCGTGCCCATGCGATGGCCGAGATCTATGCCGTTGATAATGTTGCCCCACTGGTCCGAACCGCCCATCTGCAGGCGGCAACCGTAACGCTTGTTCAGTTCCACGAAATCGTAGGCCTGAAGAATCATGTAGTTGAATTCCAGGAAGGAAAGCGACTGCTCACGGTCCAGGCGCGTCTTGACGCTGTCGAAGGACAGCATGCGGTTGACCGAGAAATGACGGCCGACATCGCGCAGGAATTCGAGGTAGTTGATATCGCGCAGCCAGTCGCCGTTGTTGATCATCATGGCGTCCCGGCTGCCTTCCCCGTAGGTCAGGTAGTTGGAGAACACGCGCTTGATCGAGGCGATGTTGCTTTCGATCGTATCGATGGTCATCAGCTGGCGGGCATCGTCCTTGAAGGATGGATCGCCGACCATGCCGGTGCCGCCGCCCATCAGGGAAATCGGCTGGTGACCGGTCTGCTGCATCCAATGCAGCATCATGATCTGGATGAGACCGCCGGCGTGCAGGGAAGGCGCCGTCGGATCGAAGCCGATATAGGCTGTCACGGTTTCCTTGGCGAACAGTTCGTCGAGACCCGCCTCGTCGGAGATCTGGTGAATGAAGCCGCGCTCATCGAGCGTGCTGAGGAAATCGGACTTAAACCTGGACATCTCTCTTCTCTATAGATGTGTTTTCATTTGCGAGACGGCACCTAGCACCGTTTTCTGGGATAATCACTTCAAAAGTGATTCTGGATGACATCAATGGCTGAGATGAAAACGGCAATCGGGCTGATGAGCGGCACGTCGATGGATGGTATCGACGTCGCGCTGCTGCGCACCGACGGTGAAAACAGGCTGGAGCGCGGTCCAGGTTATTACGTGCCCTACGATCCCGCGCTGCGTGAACGCTGGAAACGGGCGCTGGAAACCGCCAGGAATATCACCGAACGGATGCAGCGACCGGGTGACCTCGGTGAAAGCGAACGTATCCTGACGCTTTGTCACGCGGCGGCCGTGAAATCGTTTCTGATCCGCAATGGCTTGAAGCCTTCCGATATCGATCTCGTCGGTTTTCACGGCCAGACGGTGCTGCACCGGCCGGACGATGCTCTGACGGTGCAGATCGGCGACGGTGCATTGCTGGCGGACGAAATCGGCATCGATGTCGTCTATGACATGCGTGCAAAGGACATGACGCTGGGTGGGCAGGGCGCGCCGCTCATTCCGATCTATCACGCCGCGCTTGCCGCCAATCTGCCCAAGACCTGCGAGACGCCGGTGGTCTTCGTCAATATCGGTGGCATATCCAACCTCACCTTCATCGGTCGTGACGGCGCGCTTTCTGCTTTCGACAGCGGCCCTGGAAACATGCTGATCGACCAATGGGTGGAAGCGCATGGCGGCGGGGCCTACGACAAGGGCGGACGTTTGGCCGCTTCGGGTGCAGTCGTACAGTCCTTGGCGGACCGCTATCTTCAAAGCCCGTTCTTTTCCGGCAACATTCGCCGTTCGTTGGATCGCGGCGATTTTCTGCCGCCGAAGGTCGGCGAAGCCTCGCTTTCCGACGGCGCGCGCACTCTGGCGCATGTGACCGCCGCAGCAATCCTGAAATCGGCGACGCATCTGCCGGAACAGCCCAAGACCTATGTCGTCTGCGGTGGCGGACGTCTGAACGACGTGATCATGCGGGAATTCGCAGAACTGGCCGCAAGACAGGGCGCCACGGTCATTGCTGCCGAAGCAGCCGGTTTTGACGGGGGAGCCATGGAGGCGGAAGCCTGGGCCTATCTGGCTGTACGCTCAGTGCGCGATTTGCCTCTGACATTTCCAGGCACAACGGGTGTAGAAATGCCGGTCAGCGGCGGCGTGCTGGCAGTGGGGAAACGTGAGTTTTTTTAATATTTTGTTCTCAATGCGCTCCTAAGGTGCGGCGCAACAATACCCGCACATTTCCATTTCATCATGCGATTGATCACTCATGTCAGCAGCTGCGATATTTCTGGGTGTGAATTTTGCCATCGGCCTGTGTTTCAGCGCCGTGTTTGCCGTTGTGTCGATCTACAGTCGCTGGCGCTTTGCAGCCCTTCTGTTTTGCGGCGGGCTGTTCGTTGCATCGCTGACAATGCTGGCAGAGCTGGGGATCGCCTTTGCCGACCATCCACAATTATGGGCGATGGCTGCATACGGTACGGTACTGGCGGGTCTGATAATGCTGCATTGGGGCGTTTCGGTCCTCTATGACCGGCCGTTTCCCAAATGGTTCGCCGCATCGATATTTTTTGCGGGCATGGCAGCCTATCTTGTCGTTGTTGATCTGCCGCGATTTTGGTGGGGCTATGGTTTTGTCTATCAGGGTCCTTATGCGCTGGTGACCTTGTCCGCGGCGCTTCACGTCTTCCTGTCCGAGCGACGGACCGCGATGGACAGGGCGCTTGCCATCGTGCTGGTGGTGAGCGGGGGACATTTTTTGGTGAAGGCCACGCTTGCAGCGGTGATGGGGCCGGGTTCGACGCCAAGCGCCTATGTCTCCACCAATTACGCAGTGGTTTCGCAGAGTATCACGGCTGTGCTGATCGTCGCCGTCGGCCTGATGCTGCTGGCCGTTCTGACGCTTGATATCATGGCAGTCGAACGGGGACGCGCCGAGCGGGATAGCCTGTCCGGCCTCGCCAATCGCCGTGGCTTCGAGAAGGCGGTGAAACGGGTCATCGACAGGCGTGGGGAACACCAAAACACACTCATCCTGTGTGACCTCGATCATTTCAAATCGATCAACGACACCTACGGACACCACGCCGGTGATATGGTGATCAACGCATTCGGCACGATGATCGCGGCTCAAGCAGGAAGCGGTGCTATCGTTGGGCGTATCGGCGGCGAAGAATTCGCGGTGTTTTTACAGGATACATCGCCATCCATGGCGGTCGCTGTGGCTGAGACGCTGAGGATCGGCGTGCGCACCATGATGATCCCGGGGCTTCCCGGCGGTTTTGTCGTCACTGCCAGTTTTGGTGTTACAGCCTTGCCGGCACGGGGTGATCTGGCCGCAGCCCTGCGCGATGCCGACGTTGCCTTGTATTCCGCCAAGCGGGGTGGCCGGGATTGCGTTCATCAGTCAAGAGGAATGGCCGCCTAGTCCATGCTCCAGCCAGCTTGCTCTGGATAAGGTAGCCGAAACGGAAACGGCCGCCCAAGAGGCGGCCGTCTGATTCTCATTTGTCGTCTGCTTTTACCGGATGCGCTTGGCAGCCGGCTCCGGCACGAGTTCGCCGTTGAGGCGACGGTCGAGGTAATCCTCGCATTCGCCCATCAGCGTTTCCACCTGACCATTGAAGAAGTGGTTTGCGCCTTCGACGGTCTTGTGGGTGATGAGGATACCCTTCTGGGTCTTCAGCTTCTCCACGAGACCGTTGACGTCCTTTTCAGGTGCAACCTTGTCGGCATCGCCGTTGATGATCAGGCCGGAAGACGGGCAGGGCGCCAGGAACGAGAAGTCGTAGATGTTCGGCTGCGGCGCAATCGACATGAACCCTTCGATTTCCGGGCGGCGCATCAAAAGCTGCATGCCGATCCACGCGCCGAAGGAATAACCGGCGACCCAGCAGCTCTTCGAATCGGGATGAAGGCTCTGCACCCAGTCGAGCGCGGATGCGGCATCCGACAATTCGCCGGCGCCGTGGTCGAATTCACCCTGGCTGCGGCCGATCGAGCGGAAATTGAACCGAAGTGTCGTGAAACCGCGCTTCTGGAACATGTAGAAGAGCTGGTAGACAATCTGGTTGTTCATCGTGCCGCCGAACTGTGGGTGCGGATGCAGGATGATGGCGATTGGCGCGCTCTTTTCCTTGGACGGCTGGTAACGTCCCTCAAGGCGGCCGGCAGGGCCGTTGAAAATGACTTCGGGCATCGGTACTCCGGTCAGTGTCGCAGGTCCGGAACTGTTTAACGAGCGCTTTGACTTGACGAAGCCGCTCATCTTTTCTAAAAACAGTTTAGAACCATTCGAAAATTGGGGCTACCAACAAAGGTTGCCCCGGTTGGGTGTCTCATACGGCAAGGCCGGCGAAAATTTCAAGGAAAATGCGCCGTATCATGCCTATCTAGAAACTGAACCGCATCGGACAATGGCTGCCAATGGCGCTTGAACGCACATATCTGGACTGGAACGCGACTTCACCTCTGTGTGAGGAGGCGCGTATTGCCATGTTGGACGCGTTGTCATTGCCCGGAAATGCCTCTTCCGTACATGGCGAAGGTCGGGCGGCGCGGGCGGCACTCGAAAAGTCGCGTCGGTCCGTGGCAGCGCTTGTCGGTGCCGAGACGGCTCATGTCATCTTTACCAGTGGCGCGACCGAGGCTTCCAACCATGTTCTGGTGCCGGAATTCCGTATGGGGCGCGCACCGCTGAAAATCGGCGCGCTTTATATTTCGGCGATCGAACATCCTGCTATCCGCGAAGGCGGTCGTTTCGCTGCCGAAAACGTTCATGAAATCCCGGTGACGGGTGAGGGGGTGGTCGATCTGGCGGCACTTGAGGCGATGCTCGTTTCGCATGACCGAGAGAGCGGCCTGCCAATGGTTGCCGTCATGCTGGTGAACAATGAAACCGGTATCGTGCAGCCAGTGGCGGAGGCTGCAAAGCTTGCGCACGTGCATGGCGGGCTGATGGTCGTTGATGCCGTGCAGGCGGCCGGGCGTTTGCCGCTCGATATCAATGCGCTGGATGCCGATTTTCTGATCATTTCGTCGCACAAGCTCGGTGGGCCGAAAGGTGTGGGCGCGCTGGTAGCGCGTGGCGAAATGCTGATGCCTAAACCGCTGATCCGTGGTGGCGGCCAGGAAAAGGGCCATCGTTCCGGTACCGAAAACTTTTTTGCGATTGTCGGTTTTGGCGCGGCTGCCGAGGTTGCCCTGAAAGAGTTGGATGAGCGACGCGGCAGGATCGCTGCCATGCGTGCAAGGCTGGAGGCCGGAATGCGTGCGGCGGCACCCGATGTCCTCATTCATGGTGCCGATGTCGAGCGCGTGGCCAATACCTGCTTCTTCACGCTGCCCGAACTGAAGTCCGAAACCGGGCAGATCGGGTTCGATCTCGAAGGCATCGCGCTTTCGGCGGGATCTGCCTGCTCATCGGGACGCGTTGGCGAAAGCCATGTGCTGACGGCGATGGGGCATGATCCCAAACTCGGAGGCCTGCGTATCTCGCTTGGACCATCGACGACGGATACGGATATCGACCGAGCCATAGCTGCATTTGCAAAAGTTGCTGGTCGCCGCCGGCTTTCGGGGCAGGCGGCATAGCGCTAGTTTAGAATGATTTGCGGAAACGCAAATTTTAGACTTGCCAAGAGGTGTGAAAACCGCCTTCTGGCGCTTACATGAAGGCGGAAATCCGCCAAGAGGATGACAAGCTGCCGGACCCTTTATTCCGGCCAGATTTGGAGAATGTGATGCCTGCCGTTCAGGAAACAATCGATCAGGTCCGCGGGATCGATATCGACCAGTACAAATACGGTTTTGAGACGATCATCGAAGTCGACAAGGCCCCCAAGGGTCTGTCCGAAGACATCATCCGTTTCATCTCTGCCAAGAAGCAGGAGCCGGACTGGATGCTGGAGTGGCGTCTCGACGCCTATCGCCGCTGGCTGACCATGGAAGAGCCGAGCTGGGCGCGCGTCGATTACCCGAAGATCGACTTCAACGACTATTATTATTACGCGGCTCCGAAAAACGTTACGGGCCCGGTTTCGCTGGACGAGGTCGACCCGGAACTGCTGCGGACCTATGAAAAGCTGGGTATTCCGCTGCGCGAGCAGGAAATTCTGGCTGGCGTGCAGAAGTCGAAGGTTGCCGTCGATGCCGTGTTCGATTCGGTTTCAGTCGTTACCACCTTCAAGAAGGAACTTCAGAAGGCCGGCGTGATCTTCATGTCGATCTCGGAAGCCATCCGCGAGCATCCCGAACTGATCAAGAAATATCTCGGTTCGGTCGTGCCGACCACCGACAACTATTATGCGACGCTGAACGCCGCCGTCTTTACCGATGGTTCCTTCGTATTCGTGCCGAAGGGCGTTCGTTGCCCGATGGAACTGTCCACATACTTCCGTATCAACGAGAAGAATACCGGCCAGTTCGAGCGCACGCTGATCATCTGTGAAGAAGGCGCTTACGTTTCCTATCTCGAAGGCTGCACCGCACCGCAGCGCGACGAAAACCAGCTGCATGCAGCTGTCGTCGAACTCGTTGCCCTGGATGATGCCGAGATCAAGTACTCGACCGTGCAGAACTGGTTCCCGGGCGACAAGGACGGCAAGGGCGGCATATACAATTTCGTCACCAAGCGTGGCGATTGCCGTGGCGACCGTTCCAAGATTTCCTGGACGCAGGTGGAAACCGGTTCGGCGATCACCTGGAAATACCCGTCCTGCATCCTGCGTGGTGACGATTCGCGCGGCGAGTTCTACTCGATCGCCGTTTCCAACGGTCACCAGCAGATCGATAGCGGCACCAAGATGATCCATCTCGGCAAGAACACGTCGAGCCGCATCGTTTCCAAGGGTATCGCTGCCGGCGTTTCGCAGAACACCTATCGCGGTCAGGTTTCGGCTCACCGCAAGGCGAGCAATGCCCGTAACTTCACGCAGTGCGACTCGTTGCTCATCGGCGATCGTTGCGGCGCGCATACCGTGCCCTATATCGAGGCGAAGAACTCTTCTGCGCAGTTCGAGCATGAAGCGACAACTTCCAAAATCTCCGAAGACCAGCTGTTCTATTGCCTGCAGCGCGGCATTCCGACGGAAGAGGCGATCGCGCTGATCGTCAACGGTTTCGTCAAGGAAGTCATTCAGGAGCTGCCGATGGAATTTGCCGTGGAAGCGCAGAAACTGATCGGCATCTCGCTTGAGGGTTCGGTCGGATAAGGACATTCAACGCCGTCATCCTCGGGCTTGTCCCGAGGATCTGCTGCCGCAGGATAGAGGATGAGTGGCTTCGTCTACATGATGTCCGATAAGCCGCGCGGTGTGATCTACACCGGTGTGACGAGTGACATTCATGGACGGGTCTGGGAACATCGTAATGCGGTGCAGAAGGGCTACACAGAGAAATACAGGGCGAAGAACCTCGTCTGGTTCGAAACCCACCCGAGTATCGTCCTGGCGATACAAAGGGAGAAGTCGTTGAAGCATTATCTGCGTGAGTGGAAAATCAACCTCATAGAGGAAATCAATCCTACTTGGATGGATCTTTATGAACGCATTGACGAGATAGAGAACCCGTATCGGCCGCGTGAAAATACGCGGCAATGGAACGACTACAATTGACGGCTTAGATCCTCGGGACAAGCCCGAGGATGACGAACGAAAACTTGAGACAGGCCCTTGCGGGCAAACAGGCGGCCTTTGAACCGCCCTATGAACAGGACAGAGAGAATGCTTGAAATCAAGAACCTGCACGCCCGTATCGCCGAAGACGGCACCGAAATCATCCGTGGCCTGAACCTCACCGTGAAGGCCGGCGAAGTGGCTGCCATCATGGGCCCGAACGGTTCCGGCAAGTCGACGCTGTCCTACATCCTGTCAGGCCGCGAAGACTATGAAGTCACCGAGGGCGACATCCTTTACAACGGTGAGAGCATTCTCGAACTCGACCCGGCCGAGCGCGCGTCCAAGGGCATTTTCCTTGCCTTCCAGTACCCTGTCGAAATCCCAGGTGTCGCCACCATGCAGTTCCTGAAGGTGGCCATGAACGAGCAGCGCAAGGCGCGTGGCGAAGAAGAACTGACGACGCCGGAATTCATTCGCCGCGTCAAGGAATCGGCTGCCGAGTTGAAGATCAACATGGACATGCTGAAGCGTCCGCTGAACGTCGGTTTCTCCGGCGGTGAGAAGAAGCGCGCCGAAATCCTGCAGATGGCGCTTTTGCAGCCGCAGCTTTGCGTACTCGACGAAACCGATTCCGGCCTCGATATCGATGCGCTGAAGATCGTCGCTGACGGCGTCAACGCGCTGAAGTCGCCGGATCGCGCCACCATCGTCATCACCCACTACCAGCGCCTGCTCGACTACATCGTGCCGGACAGCGTTCACGTTCTCTACAAGGGCCAGATCATCCGCTCGGGCGACAAGGAACTGGCGCTGGAACTGGAAGCCAATGGTTATGCCGACATCATCGGCGCGGCAGCCTGATCGGCGGGAGGCAATAGACCATGAATATCCAGACACAACCCCGCCTGAGTGCGGCGGAAAGCGCGCTGATCGACGCCTATAACGCGTCCTTCGGCGAACTGCCGGGCAATGGCGCCGTTGCCAGTGCGCGTGACCGCCTGCTCGACGATCTGAAAACCAAGGGCCTGCCGACGCGTCGCATCGAAGCCTGGCACTACACGGATCTTAAGACGCTGCTGCGCACGGTTCCGACCGAAACCAGCACTGCCGTCATCGATGCGCGGGCGCCGTTCGTCGAAGGTTCGCCGGTTCTGGCCGCCCTGCAGGGCAAGGTCGACGCCAAGGCGGCAGTCGAAGGTGTTGTTGTCAGCGCCTTTGCCGACATGCTGCGTGAAGGAACGGCCGCTCCTGGCCTCTCCGTCATCGACGGTGACGATGCCATCGGCCGCATCAATGGCAGCTTCGTAGCCGACGGTTACGTGCTGGAAGTACCGGCCGATACCGAACTGGAGACGCCGATCGAGATCCAGGCGATCCATGGCGGCGGTCAGGTGCATACGCGCTTTCCTGTCAGCTTTGGTGCCAACAGCAAGGCTACCGTGATCGAACGCCACGCGGCGACCGGCGATGGTGCAGCCTTTGTGTCGACCGTCAGCGATATCTCGCTGGAAGACGGGGCTGATGTGACCTGGGTGATCGTACAGCAGCAGGGCGCTGACGACACGCATCTCGGCCAGATCCGCATCCGCGTGGGTGCGGATGCCAAGCTGAAACTGTTCGTCATCAATGCCGGAGGCAAGCTGGTGCGTCAGGAACTGCGCATCGATGTTTCGGGCGAAAATGCCGAACTGACCCTGCGCGGCGTCAACCTGCTGGGTGGCGACACCCATACCGACGTGACGCTGGTTCTGGCGCATAACGTGCCAAACACGAGCTCGACGGAAGTGTTCCGCAACGTCGTGTTCGATCGCGCCCGCGGTGTGTTCCAGGGCATGATCAAGGTCGCGCTCGATGCGCAGAAGACCGATGCCAAGATGTCGTGCAACACGCTGTTGCTTTCGGACGATGCCGATTTCTCGGCCAAGCCGGAACTCGAAATCTTCGCCGATGACGTGGTCTGCGGTCATGGTGCGACGGTTGCCGATATCGACGACAACCATCTGTACTACATGATGGCGCGCGGTATTCCGGAAAACAAGGCACGTGCCATGCTGGTAAACGCTTTCGTCGCCGAGATCGTTGAGGAACTGGAAAACGAGCCGCTGGTGGAAGCACTGGAAGGCATCATTTCCGTTTGGCTGGAAAAGCACGCCTGATAAAACGGGACGAAGGGGGCTGCACGTCTCCTTCGTCATGCTCGTCCTCGGGTTTAACCCGAGGCATGTCCCGAGCATCTGCGACCGTCGAACCGGTTGCAACGTGATTGGATCCTCGGGTCAGGCCAGAGGATGAAGCAGGTAAGTCTTCGAGCTTGCCAATAAGCAAAGAGTTTCTGCCGGTATTTCGCCTAAAAAGCGGGATCAGAAAGGCTTCTCAATGGACCACAGCACTCAAGCAGCTTACGACGTCGAGGCCATCAGGCGGGATTTTCCGATCCTGTCGACCATGGTGCACGGCAAGCCGCTCGTTTATCTCGATAACGGCGCTTCGGCGCAAAAGCCGCAATCGGTGATCGACGCGATCAGCCACGCCTATTCGAACGAATACGCCAATGTGCATCGTGGCCTGCATTATCTTTCGAATGCCGCAACCGACGCCTATGAGGCAGCGCGTGAAAAGGTCCGAAAGTTCCTGAATGCGGGTTCTATCGACGAGATCATTTTTACGAAGAATTCCACCGAGGCGATCAACACCGTTGCTTACGGTTACGGCATGCCGAAAATCGGTGAAGGCGATGAGATCGTCATCTCGATCATGGAGCACCATTCCAACATCGTGCCATGGCATTTCATCCGCGAACGACAGGGCGCAAAACTGGTCTGGGTGCCGGTGGATGACGAAGGCGCTTTCCATATCGAGGCGTTCGAAAAGTCGCTGACCGAAAAGACCAAGCTGATCGCCATCACGCACATGTCGAATGCGCTCGGCACGGTGGTTCCGGTCAAGGAAATATGCCGTATCGCCCGTGAGCGCGGCATTCCGGTTCTGGTCGATGGTTCGCAGAGCGCGGTGCATATGCCGATCGACGTGCGCGATATCGATTGCGACTGGTTCGTGATGACCGGCCACAAACTTTACGGCCCGTCGGGTATCGGTGTGCTTTACGGCAAGACCGAGCGGCTGAAGGAGATGCGGCCGTTCATGGGTGGCGGCGAGATGATCGTCGATGTCGACCAGGATTTCGTCACCTACAATGATCCGCCGCATCGTTTCGAAGCAGGAACGCCGCCGATCGTGCAGGCGATCGGGCTTGGTTACGCGCTGGATTACATGGAAAAGATCGGCCGCGAGGCGATCTCACGCCACGAAGCGGATCTGACCGCCTATGCGACCGAACGGCTGCAGGCGATCAACTCGCTGAAAATCATCGGCAATGCACCGGGCAAGGGTGCGATCTTTTCGTTCGAACTGGCCGGCATCCACGCCCATGATGTTTCGATGGTGATTGATCGCCGAGGTGTGGCCGTGCGGGCCGGCACCCATTGTGCTATGCCGCTGTTGAAACGCTTTGGCGTCACCTCCACATGTCGCGCATCTTTTGGCATGTATAACACTCGTGCCGAAGTGGATGCGCTGGCCGACGCGCTCGACTACGCACGCGATTTCTTTGCCTGAACTGACTGCCTAAACTGATTGAATGACCGGGATTTTTGAAGGCCATGGACCAAGACATACCAAAGTGGGATGCCCGCGAAGGCATCATCGATTCCGCCATTCCGGCGGATGAACTGGAGCGCCTGTCCGATGACATCATCGCGGCGCTGAAGACCGTCTACGACCCGGAAATCCCGGCCGACATTTTCGAACTCGGGCTGATCTACAAGATCGACATCGAGGATGACCGCATGGTGAAGATCGCCATGACGCTCACCGCACCCGGTTGCCCGGTTGCCGGTGAAATGCCGGGTTGGGTGGAAAATGCCGTCGGCGCGGTGGAAGGCGTTTCCGGCGTTGAGGTCGAGATGACCTTCGATCCGCCGTGGACGCCGGAGCGCATGTCGGAAGAGGCGCAGGTTGCGGTCGGGTGGTATTGATCGGCCGGATCGGTTATAAATCTTCGTATCGACCGGAGGCTCAGCATCATGCCGCAGCTTGAAAAGGTAAGCATCGATATTCCCCGCGAAGTGAGTGAGGCTATCAACCAAGCGGTCGCTTCCGGGGAGTTTGCAACGGCTGGTGACGTCGTCACAGAAGCCATGGCGACGTTGCAGTCATCGCGACTGATTTATGGTTACACCGTAGACGAGTTGGATGCGCTGGTTACGGAAGCCGAGAACAGTGGCGATCCCATCGATGCCACCGAGGCGATGCGGCAGATAGACGAAGAATTCGAGAAAGAGTTCGGGCGCAAGCTCTGATGCGATACCGTCTCAGACCTCGCGCCCGCAAAGATATATCCGATATACTTGCCTACCTTGCTGTACGAAATCCGGCTGCAACCCGAGCTTGGCGGGAGACGATTTTTCACATTTTCGATCTTCTCGGTTCCAATCCTCAAATGGGCGCAGCCCATGATGAAGTACGGCGAGGACTTCGGATATTTCCGACCGGAAAATATGTCATCCTTTATCGGGTTGATGGCGAAAGCATCCTTGTGCTGCGTGTCATCCATGCCGCTCGTGATTGGCGACTTCTTCCAAAGTAACCGAATCTATTGATTGGGCATTTATCAAGAACTACATAATACACCATAACCACCGGGCCTTGAACCCGGCTGTGCAAGGAGAGTGGGCCCATGGGCTTTGCAGTGATGACGATGACAGAAGCCGCCGCAACGCGTGTTAGTGCGATTGTGGGCAATTCCGGGCCGGAAGCGAAGGGGATTCGCGTCGGCATCAAGAAGGGCGGCTGTGCTGGGATGGAATATACCGTCGATCTCGTCACCGAGCCGAACGCCAAGGATGACCTGGTGGAATTCAACGGGGCCAGAGTGTGGATCGAGCCGTCCGCGGTTCTCTACCTTCTCGGCACACAGATGGATTTCGAACAGACGCAGATGCGCTCTGGCTTTATCTTCGTCAATCCAAACCAGACGTCTGCCTGTGGCTGCGGCGAATCGGTCGAATTGAAACCTGCCGATCTGGCTGCATTGGCCAAGAGCCGCGAAGGTCAGGCCTCGGCAATCTGACGGACGATAAATCAATCGACAGACATCGAAAGGGCCATTGCGGCCCTTTTTTTATTCATGACGCAGCGCGTCTATCGGATTGAGCTGGGCGGCGCGGCGAGCCGGAAAATAACCGAACACCATGCCGATGACCGCCGAAAAGGCGAAGGCCAGAGCAATGATGGTTGGGCTCGGCACGAAAGGTACGTTCATGTATGTGACCACGCCATAAGCAAGAGCGACGCCCGTCAGAATGCCGGTGGCTCCGCCGAAGACGGAAAGCATGACGGCTTCCACCAGAAATTGGGTGAGGACTTGCCTTTCGACAGCACCGATCGCCAGTCGAATGCCGATCTCGCGGGTTCGTTCCGTGACCGAAACAAGCATGATGTTCATGATGCCGATGCCGCCGACCAGAAGGCTGACTGCGGCGACCGCCCCGAGCAGACCGGTCAGAAGCACCGTCGTGCCGGTCATGGCGGACGCGATCTGGGTCATGTCATTGACCGAAAAATCGTCGTCGCGGCCAATCGCTATTCGGCGTCGTTCGCGCAGCAGGTTCTGCACGTCGCTCTGAACTTTCGATGTCGATATGCCTTCCTGCGCGGAAAGGGTGATCGAACTGATCGTGGTCGTGCCGCCGATGCGTCTTTGATGCAGTTTCAGCGGCATGATGACCGTGTCGTCCTGATCGTCGCCCATGCCGGACTGGCCCTTGGCGGCGAGCACGCCGACAACCGGGCAGGCGATATTGCTGACGCGGATGGTCTGGCCGACCGGATCGGCAGAACCGAAGAGTTCCTTACGAAGCGTTTCGCCGATGATGCAGGCAGCCTGGCTGCCGCGGTCTTCGTTCGGTTCGAAATTGCGGCCGAGCGCCATGTCCCAATCCTGGGCGATCAGATAATCGTTGGTGGTGCCGATGACGCTGGTAGAATGGTTGGCGCCGCCGGCGATGACGGTGGCTGTGCCGCGGTTGACCGGTGCAACGGCGCGCAGGCCGTTGATCTGGCTGCGCATGGCGTCCACATCCGCATCGACAAATCGTTTCGCCTCCGAACTGGCGCGCCCAGGCCCCCACTGCCCGGGGCGAACGAAGAGCGTGTTGGTTCCAAGCCGTGACAATTCCTGTTGCACCTGCGCCGTCGTGCCGTTGCCGATGGTGACCATGGCGATGACTGCGGCGACGCCGATAACGACGCCGAGTACGGTCAGGAAAGAGCGAAGAAGGTTCCTGCTGATGGCGCGCCATGCAAGCTTTGCCGTCTCAAAGAACATGTGCCGGCTCCTTCTCCTGCATGTCGTCCGCAACGAGATGCCCGTCGGTGAAGCGCAACAGGCGTTTGGCGTGCGATGCGATATCCTCCTCATGCGTGACCATGATGACGGTAATGCCATGATCGCGATTGAGGCCGGTAATCAGGTCCATGATCTCGATGCTGGTGCGCGTATCCAGATTGCCGGTCGGCTCATCCGCCAATAGCACGGATGGGTTCGTGACGATGGCGCGCGCAATAGCCACGCGCTGCTGCTGGCCACCTGAAAGCTCCTGTGTCGTATGGCCCTCGCGGCCTTTCAGGCCCACCTGCTCAAGCGCGTGCATCGCAAGCTGACGGCGATGTTTTGTATCCATTCCGCGATAGACAAGCGGCAGTTCGACGTTTTCGACAGCCGATGTGCGAGCGAGAAGATTGAACCCCTGGAAGACAAATCCAAGCATATGCCGACGCAGCAGCGTCAACTGCTCGCGGCCGAAACCGGCGGTGGAAACGCCCTGGAATACGTATTCGCCGGAGGAAGGGGTATCCAGACAGCCGAGAATGTTCATGGCCGTCGATTTGCCAGAGCCGGAAGGTCCCATGATGGCGACGAATTCACCGGCGTCTATCGAAAGATCGATATGATCGAGCGCACGGATCGTCGCTTCTCCGCGGCCGTAGAATTTCGATACTTTCCTGAACTCGATAAGCGGGGCAGTTGTCATGATTGTGCTCAGCCGTTGCGGGCGGTGGCATCGGTGATGACGAGATCGCCCTCCTTGAGTTCACCGGACTTGACGACGGTAAAGCGGCCATCGGTAGAGCCTGTCATCACGCGGACGCGTTGCGGGCCGCCATTGCGCAATACCCAGACGGCACGACTTCCGTCCCGCTGGGCCGAAGCATCATTTTGTCCGCTTCCGCCTCGCGGACGACGCGGTGGTGAAAACAGCCGTGTCAGCGGGTTTCCGCCGCGCGCATTTTGCTGCATCGGCGGCGAGTATCTCAAGGCGGCGTTCGCCACCAGCAATGTGTCCTTCAGCGATTCGACGGTGATGTCGGCAGTGGCGGTCATTCCGGGGCGCAGGAGCAGGTCGGCGTTGTCCACCGTCAGTATCGCTTTGTAAGTCACGACATTGTTGACGGTTTCGGAGGCGAAACGGACGGCCTCGATCTTGGCCGGGAACTTGCGGTTGGGATAGGCATCGACCGAAAAGGTCGCCTCAAGACCTTCTCGAACCTGACCAACATCGGCTTCATCCACCGACACCTGCAATTCCATGCGCTTGAGATCGCCGGCGATTGTGAAAAGTACCGGAGCATTCAGCGACGAAGCAACCGTCGCACCAGGATCGACATCACGCGTCAGCACCACGCCATCGATCGGCGACAGCACCTTGAGCTTGGAGAGATTGACCTCGGCAAGACGCAGACTGGCTTCTGCCGACAAGACGGCGGCCTCGTTGACGGATTTTGCGGCCTGCGCCGATTCGTAGGCATAACGAGAGGCATCGAGATCCTGCTGACTGGAGATGCGGTTGTTGACGAGAGAGGTCAACCGGTCGAGCGCGACCTTTGCGGCAGCCAGTTCCGCATCAGCTTTCAAGACATTTGCCTTGGCAGAAGCGAGTTGTGCGCGGGCGCTCTGGACGTCTGCTTCCTGCTTATTGGTGTCGAGTTCGAGCAGGACCTCGCCGGCCTTGACCGTGCTGTTGTAGGTGACATTGACCTTGCGCACCGTACCAGAGAGTTCACTCGACACATCGACCTGATCGGTCGGCTGCACGGAGCCGGTAGCGGTGACCATGACGGAGAGGTCACCCTTTCTTGCTTCCTCGGTGGAGTATTCATAACGGGGAGCGTTGTCGCTGAAATAGCTGTAAGCTCCGTAACCGCCGGCCAGGATAAGAACGATCGCGAGCGGCCAGACGATACGTCTCGAACGTTTTCTGGCACCGCCGGATTGCGAAAGGATGGCGGCAAGGTCAGGCGTCCTGCCGGCTTTTTCAGCTGTTTCCGGCTTGTTTGAGATGTTCACCGAGATTCTCCCTTGCAACCACACCTTCCGCGTGAACGTCGATTCGCGGAGCGGCCGCATGCACGTCCTGATTCTGCAATGACATAGCGCTCAGTCATCACCTAGTGAATTATAGGTAAGTATTGGCCCGTCTTCGGACCATCGACGCATCCTTCGGGCGTCTGCTGCGTTGTCATTGCGTAAAAGCAAAGGAGATCGTCATGATCAACGCACGCGACATTCACGAACATGCCGAAGTCATTGGCGCAGACGGCGCACATGTCGGCACGGTGGACCGGGTGGAAGGCAACCGAATCAAATTGACCAAGAAAGACAGCGGCGAGGGTAGCCACGAGGGGCATCACCACTTCGTTTCTCTAGGCCTTGTGGCGGAAGTTGAGGGCGGCGTGGTGCGTCTTTCGGCCAATGCAGATGCTGCCGTGATGTTCGAAGAAGAAAAAAACGGCAAGTCTGTGCATTAAAGTGCGGGAAAGATGAAATTTTTGCAGAAAACCCGGGTTGACCACCGGGTTTCGTCTGCATATGTTCCGCCCACTTTCGGGGCGCGGATCAACGCGCTCCAGGGAGAGCGTAGCTCAGCCGGTAGAGCAACTGACTTTTAATCAGTAGGTCCAGGGTTCGAACCCCTGCGCTCTCACCATCTTACCGGCATCCGATAACCTGCATGTGACGACAATAGTGACCATTGTGTGGTCCAGATCGGTTCTGTCACATTTATACGATCATCGTTTTCGGCATCCCAGTTCCTTCACTGTGTGGAGGCAAAGGAACAGAACGCGCGCAAAACTCGTTCATGGGCGTCACCTAATTTCCCGGTGTACCATGAGGAGATGATCCATGAGCATTTTCAGCAAAATCAAGAACGCAATCTGGGGACACCCGGCCGCGGCGGCTACTCCGTCCACATCGACAACCGGAGCTGCGGCTGCCGAGCCATCTGTGACGAGCGCGGCACCGGTGGGTGGAACTGCGCCTGTCGCTCCGGCCACCTCCGGCGCATCGGCTGCGCCCGTTCCGGCAGCATCTTCACCTGCTGCCGGTCAGCCGATTGATATCGCTCCTGTTCTTGATGCCGCCGTCAAGAACAGCGGCCAGAAGCTGGACTGGAAACATTCGATCGTCGACCTGATGAAGGCGCTCGGAATGGATGCGAGCCTTGCCGAACGCAAGGAGCTCGCTGAAGAACTGGGATATACCGGCGAGAAGAATGGTTCCGCCGAAATGAACACCTGGCTGCATAAGGCGCTGCTGAAAAAGCTATCGGAAAACGGCGGCAAGGTGCCGGCCGATCTGCTGGATTGAGATCTGGTTGTTACTTCAAATCAAAGATAGGCCCGCTGCCATGCGGGCCTTTCGCGTTTTAACGAGCGCGGTATGAAGCTGACATTCGTCAACGCGCGCCATACTGCCGCATTCACGCAGGCTCCTGTGACGCCTATGGCTCTTCGGGAGGTAAGGGGCCGTAGCTCAGCTGGGAGAGCGCCGCAATCGCACTGCGGAGGCCAGCGGTTCGATCCCGCTCGGCTCCACCAATTTGCGCCCCGAATGCCTGTTGCGTACCGTTGCGCCGGAAAAGGTGATTGGCAGGCAGGTGCGCGCGGGGCTAGGAGAGGGCACGTCCGCAAGGTCTGGAGTCTGTGTTGTCGATTGCCGAAATCTCGTTGTTGAGCGCCCTTTTTGCCGGCGCCCTGTCTTTCCTGTCGCCATGCGTGCTTCCGCTGGTGCCGCCCTATCTATGTTATATGGCTGGTGTTTCCGTGGAACAGTTCCGCGGCGGCAAGGCCGATGGACCGGTCGTCGTCAGCGCTGAAACCAAGCGGGCAATCCTTTTGTCGGCGTTTTTCTTCACGCTCGGTTTTGCAACCGTTTTCGTGGCGCTGGGTGCCGGCGCCTCGTCGATCGGGGTACTTCTGCGCCAGCATCTGGACATCCTGTCCAAGATCGGCGGCGTGATCATCATCATCATGGGCCTCAACTTTCTAGGCCTTTTCCGCATCGGCGTGCTCGCCCGCGAAGCGCGGTTCCAAAGCGGCGGCAAGCCGGCGACATTGTCTGGCGCTTATGTCATGGGGCTTGCCTTCGCCTTCGGCTGGACACCCTGTATCGGGCCGGTGCTCGGCGCCATTCTCGGCGTTGCCGCCTCGCGTGATACGGTGGGCGAGGGTGCGATGCTGCTTTCCGTCTACTCTCTCGGTCTCGCGGTGCCGTTCTGGATCGCAGCGGGTTTTTCCGGCGCATTCATGCGGTTCCTCAGCCGCTTCCGTCGACATCTGGGCGTGGTGGAAAAATTGATGGGTGGCTTGCTCGTGGTGACAGGGTTGGCCTTCCTGTTCGGTTTCATCAGTTCAATGGCGATCTGGTTTCAGCAGACGTTTCCGATTCTCAGCCAGATCGGTTGAGAATCAATCATGCTGGCCATCATCACACTGCTCCTGCCGTTTTTCGGGCTGATACTGATCGGCTACGTGGCGGCGCGAGCGGTCAAGCAGCCGGCTGAGGCGCTTGGCTATGTGAACGTGTTTATCGTTTATGCAGCCCTGCCGGCTCTGTTTTTCAAACTGGTCGCGGCAACACCTTTTCATGACCTGACCCGCATCGATTTTATCGCCGGCGATATCGGCGGCACGTATCTGCTGTTCGCGCTCTTATTCGGCATCGGCATGGTGTTGCGGCGCGCGACATTGGGCGACAGTACGATCCAGGCCTTCGGTGGATCTTACGGCAACATCGGCTATATGGGCCCAGGCCTTGCCCTGATCGCCTTTGGCGAAGCGGCGGCTGTGCCCGTGGCGCTGATCGTCTGCCTGGAAAACGCCATACATTTTATTGTCGCCCCGGCGATGATGGCACTGGCGGGCGGTGACAGGAGAAGCCGAGGAGAGGTTGCGCTCGGTGTGTTGCGGAGCGTCTCTCTGCACCCATTCATTCTGTCCACGGTCGCCGGTTTTCTGGTGGCAGGGTTCGAGTGGCCGTTGCCCGCGGCGTTTTCCCGACTGGTGGATATGCTGGCGCAGGCCGCCGCTCCCTGTGCGCTGTTTGCCATGGGGGCAACGCTGGCGCTCCGGCCGATCCGGCGCGTGCCGGTGGAGATCGGTTACCTTGCTGCGGCAAAGCTGATCGTCCATCCGCTGCTGATTTATATGGTGCTGACGGCTGTCGGCGGCTTCGAGCCGACCTGGGTGCATGCGGCAATGTTATTGGCCGCGCTTCCAACGGCGACCAATGTCTTTGTCATCAGCCAGCATTACGGCGTCTGGCAGGAGAGGGCGTCTGCCACCATTCTCATCACCACACTGCTCTCGGTGGTGACGCTGCCATTTTTCCTCTACCTGATCGAACTAGGCTTCTTTCCGGTGCCTTGAAGGCTTGAAAGTGCTCAGCAGATCGCGGAAACCGCGGCCGGGCTCGACGCCTTCGCGCATGAGCAGGTTTCGAAGCGGGCTGATGCCGGTCAGCAGATGCAGGCCACCGGCGCGGGCCAATTGCATCGGTAGAAAATCCGACAGCAGCGAGCGGTTGAGCAAATCGACCCCAAACGTCCGGGTCATGATATCGGGGCGACGACGGCGCTCGAAACGATCACCTGTATCTGCGGCAATGTCGCGGCCATCCACATTTCCGACAAGGTCGACCAGCGTCATCACATCCCGGAGCGACAGATTGAGGCCCTGCGCGCCGATCGGCGGGAATGCGTGTGCCGCTTCGCCAACCAGAGCGATACGCCCCTTGCCGAAGCGTTTTGCCATCAGGCTGGAGAGCGGCCAGCTCTGCGCGCCTGCTTCCACCTCGACCTTGCCGAGGATGGACTGCATGCGTCGCTCGACTTCCAGCGACAGCTGCTCGAGCGGAAGGGCCAGAAGGCGTTCGGCGGTTTCCGGTGTTACCACCCAGACGAGGCTGGAACGGCGGCCGGGAAGCGGCACCTGCGTGAACGGGCCGGTTTCGGTGTGGAATTCCGTAGAGACATTGCCGTGCGGCAGGTCGTGCGAAAAATTCAGGACGACGGCCGACTGCGGATAGGCCCATTTCTTGACGTCGATGCCCGCACCGTTGCGCAGGATGGAATTGCGACCATCAGCGCCAACGGCGAGCGTCGTCGTCAGCATCTCGCCATTGCCGAGTGTCAGTGCCACGTGGTCGGCGGACGGTTCGGCTTTTTCCACTGGCGTATCGATGCGCCGGATATTCGCCTCGGCAGACACGGCCTTTTCCAGAACCTCGGATAACGCCTTGTTGGGGATGTTGTAACCGAAAGCGGCAAGGCCGAGTTCTGCCGCACGGAACTGGGCCGGCGGCGCGCGCAGCAGACGATCCGTTCCATCGATGATCTGCATGACCTGAAGGCCGGCGGACGAGGGTTCGATTTGTTGCCAGAGGCCAAGGCGATCCATGAAGCGGATCGACTGGTCCATCAGCGCCGTTGTGCGCTCGTCATTGCCGGCTTTGACCGGGCCGATCAGCGCCACCTTGCGGCCGCTGCGGGCCATGGCCAGCGCCGCCACGCTTCCGGCAAGTCCGTGTCCGACGACTGCGATCTCGACATCACCCATGGCAGAACTCCTTATTGCTGACGCTCATGTATGCCTTTCGCAATGACTTATCCATAAGCGATTTTGCCGCTTTTAACCGTTGCAGCGCCCGGAAGGTTGCATTGCAGGGCAATTGGCCGCATACCGCTTTGCTTATAGAAAAATGGGGAATACCTTTTTGATCCGGCGCATCTTCAACTATCGCAAGGTTCCCTACGCGGAAATCCGCGCCTTTTCCGTGCATATTCTCACCGCATCCGGTTCTTTCTTTGCGTTTCTGGGGGTTGTCGCCGCCTCGGAACTGCGATTTGTCGACATGTGGTGGTGGCTGGGTCTTGCTCTGCTGATCGACGGTATCGACGGCCCGATCGCCCGCAAGGTGCGGGTCAAGGAAGTCCTGCCCAACTGGTCCGGGGATACGCTCGACAACATCATCGATTATGTGACCTATGTGCTTCTTCCGGCCTTTGCGCTCTACAAGAGCGGCATGATCGGTGAACCATGGTCCTTTGTCGCTGCCGGCATGATCGTCGTCTCGAGCGCCATCTATTACGCCGACATGGGCATGAAGACCGACGAATACTTTTTCTCCGGCTTCCCTGTCGTCTGGAATATGGTGATCTTCACGCTGTTCGTCATACAGCCGAGCGCGACAACGGCCATGATCATCGTCGCCGTGTCGGTATTCCTGACCTTCCTGCCGATCAACTTCCTGCACCCTGTTCGCGTCAAGCGGCTGCGGACGCTCAATCTAGGGATTTTCTTCCTTTGGTGCGGCCTGAGTGGCTATGCGCTGCTGCTGCATTTCAACAGTCCGGCATGGCTTGTCTGGGGCGTGGTGATTACCGGCCTTTATCTCTACGTCATCGGCGGCGTATTGCAGATGTTCCCCAAGCTCGGTGCGAGCAGGCAAGATCGATAACGTTATCGCGTTTGCAGTTGTGCATGATGATAAAAAGAGCTTGAATGTTTTTTAGGCGTTGATACGAGAGCGCCTTTAGAAGTTGCACCATCGAGGCGGCAGGTTTCACAAAAGCCGCCCGCGGTGAACGAGGGGAATTGAGTGGTTTCATCGCAGGATCAGGGAGAGCCTTCGCTTCTTTCGGTTCGAGGGCTGACGAAGCTTTTCGGCACATTCGCCGCATGCGACGGGATCGACCTCGATATCGCCCCCGGTGAAATCCACGCGCTTCTGGGTGAAAACGGCGCTGGCAAATCGACGCTGGTCAAGATGCTTTTCGGCGTTTTGCAACCGACCGCCGGGCAAATCCTTTGGCAAGGCCAACCGGTATCGATTGCCTCACCTGGACAGGCAAGAAGCCTCGGCATCGGCATGGTTTTTCAGCACTTTTCGCTGTTTGAAGCCCTGACTGTCGGTGAAAACATAGCGCTGTCGCTGGATCCGAAAATCTCGCTATCCAGGATTTCCGACGAAGCAGCTTCGCTCTCGAAGACATATGGCCTGCCGCTCGATCCAAAGATGCACGTGGCCGATCTTTCCGTCGGCGAGCGTCAGCGCATCGAGATCGTACGCGCGCTTCTGCAAAACCCCAAGCTGATCATTCTGGATGAGCCGACCTCGGTATTGACCCCGCAGGAGGCCGACCGCCTGTTCGAAACCCTGTTCAAGCTGAAGGCCGAGGGGCGTTCTGTTCTTTATATCAGCCATCGCCTCGACGAAGTGCAGCGCATCTGCGATCGCGCCACGGTTCTGCGACATGGCAAGGTGACGGGCGTCTGCGATCCGCGGCAGGAAACGCCGGCTTCGCTTGCCCGCATGATGGTGGGCAGCGATGTGGCTGCTGTGCATCGCGAAGATCTCGGCACACCGGGTGAGGTTCTGCTCGATGTTCGGTCGATCTCGTTTGCGCCACGCACCCCGTTTGCTGTCTCGCTGAAAAATGTGTCGCTGAACGTGCGGGCCGGCGAGGTGCTGGCGATCGCAGGCGTTGCCGGCAATGGGCAGGGCGAGCTTTTCGACGTGCTTTCGGGTGAATATCCGGTGGCCGATCATGACGCGATCAAGATACGCGGCACGTCCGTAGGGCACACCCGCATCAACGGTCGCCGCTTGCTGGGCGCCGGTTTTGTGCCCGAAGAGCGGCACGGCCATGCGGCGGTGGCACAGATGCCGTTATCCGACAATCTGCTCCTGGCGCGTGCGCATTCCGACCGCAAGGCTTTCCTTTCCGGAGGGTTTGCCAAAGTCATTCGTCACGGTGCCGTGCGCAATGCAGCGGCTCGCATCTGTCAGGCGATGGACGTTCGCAAGAGCGGCGACGACCCCGCCGCCGGTTCGCTCTCGGGCGGCAATTTGCAGAAATTCATTGTCGGCCGCGAACTCGACCGCCAGCCTGCGGTGCTCATCGTCAACCAGCCGACATGGGGTGTGGATGCCGGTGCTGCCAGCCGCATCCGCCAGGCGCTGATCGATCTCGCCAAATCCGGTTCTGCCGTGGTGGTCATCAGCCAGGATCTCGATGAAATTTTTGAGGTTGCGACCTCGATTGCCGTGATTTCGGAGGGCAAGCTGTCGGATGCCTATCCGGCCGGGACGCTGTCGCTGGAACGTATAGGCCTTTTGATGGGCGGTATTCACGATTCCACCCAAAACACCTCTCATGAGGCTTCAAAGGCCGGGGAGGCAGCGCATGCGCATTGAACTTGAACGACGCGCGCGCGCATCCACTGCTTTTGCCGCCATCTCACCGCTGCTAGCGCTGGTTCTCACGTTGTTTTTCGGCGGACTGATGTTCTGGCTGATGGGCAAAGACCCGGTCGCCACGCTCCATACGTTTTTCATCGAGCCGCTGTTCGATGTCTGGTCGCTACATGAACTGGTGATCAAGGCGGCGCCGCTGATCCTGATTGCCGTGGGCCTGGCCATCTGTTTTCGCTCCAACAACTGGAATATCGGAGCAGAAGGGCAGTTCACCATGGGGGCGATCACCGGATCTATCCTGCCGGTGCTGATGCCGGAATGGCATTCACCGCTGCTTCTGCCGGCCATGCTGATCATGGGCATTCTGGGCGGCGCGCTTTATGCGGGCGTTCCGGCCCTTCTGAAAACGCGTTTCAACACCAATGAAATCCTGACCAGCCTGATGCTGGTCTATATTGCGCAACTGTTTCTCGACTGGCTGGTGCGCGGACCGTGGCGCGATCCGCAGGGCTATAATTTCCCGAAAACCATCAGCTTTGCTCCCGAGGCCATCCTGCCGGAATTGCTGGATTCAGGCCGCGCCCACTGGGCTGCCGTGTTCGCCATCGTTGCCGCCGTGGCTTTGTGGTTCATGATGCGCTTCATGCTCAAGGGTTTCGAGGTTTCCGTTCTGGGTCAGGCCGAACGGGCAGGGCGGTTTGCCGGTTTCTCGTCGAAAAAGATGGTGTGGTTCGCGCTGATGCTTTCGGGCGGACTTGCCGGTCTTGCCGGTATTTCCGAGGTGTCCGGGTCGATCGGCCACCTGCAGCCATCGATTTCGCCCGGTTACGGTTTTACCGCCATCATCGTCGCGTTCCTCGGTCGCCTTAATCCGATCGGCATCATCGCCTCCGGTCTGGTTCTGGCTTTGACCTATCTGGGTGGCGAGGCAGCGCAGCTTTCCATCGGAATTTCCGACAAGGTTTCTCGCGTCTTCCAGGGGCTGTTGCTGTTCTTCGTGCTCTCCTGCGACACCCTTATCCTCTACCGCATCCGCCTGGTTTTCTCCGGCAACAAGACAGAAGCGGGAGCGTAAAAGATGTTCGAAGCAATCCTGCTGACCGTCATGACCGCCGCAACGCCGCTGGTGATCGCAGCAATGGGCGAACTGGTGGCAGAACGATCCGGTGTGCTCAACCTCGGCGTCGAGGGAATGATGATCATGGGGGCCGTCTGCGCCTTCGCGACGGCTCACATGACAGGCTCGCCTTACCTCGGCGTTCTCGCCGGCATTGGCGGCGGTGCGCTTTTCTCGCTGCTCTTCGGTTTCCTCACCCTGACGCTCGTCACCAATCAGGTGGCGACCGGTCTGGCCCTGACCATTCTTGGTCTTGGCGTCTCTGGCCAGTTGGGTGAAAGTTTTGTCGGACTTGCCGGGACCAAGCTGCAACCGATCACCATTCCGGTCCTTTCGGACATCCCCTTCATCGGCCGCGTCCTGTTCGCGCAGGACTTGATCTTCTACCTGTCGATAGCGCTGATCATCGGCGTCAACTGGTTCCTGTTCAAAAGCCGTACCGGCCTGAAAATGCGCGCCATTGGCGACAATCACGGTTCGGCACATGCGCTCGGCATCAATGTCGTGCGCACCCGTTATCTGGCCGTGCTGTTCGGTGGCGCCTGTGCTGGTCTTGCCGGCGCGCAGTTGTCGCTGGTCTATACGCCGCAATGGGTGGAGAACATGTCGGCCGGCCGTGGCTGGATCGCCCTGGCGCTGGTGGTGTTCGCCTCGTGGCGTCCCTGGCGCATCCTTGCCGGCGGTTATCTTTTCGGCGCCGTAACGATCGGCCAGCTGCATGCGCAGGCTTTTGGCGTGGGCATTCCCTCGCAATTCCTTTCGGCACTTCCTTATGCCGCCACTATTGTCGTTCTGGTGATCATTTCGCATAATCGCCGCACGACACTCATCAACACGCCGGCCTCGCTCGGAAAACCTTTCGTTCCGGACCGATGACAGCGCGCAAAAACAAACGCACAAACACTTCAAGCCAACAGGGGTTGAAAATGAAGAAGTTGATCATCGCACTCGCTGCGTCTGCTGCCGTTCTCGGTGGCATGTCCGGCGCTGCCCAGGCGCAGGAAAAGACCAAGGTATGTTTCATCTACGTTGGTCCCAAGACTGACGGCGGCTGGACGCAGGCGCATGACATCGGCCGCATGGCGCTCGAAAAGGCGATGGGCGACAAGATCGAGACCGCCTTCCTCGAAAACGTGCCGGAAGGCCCGGATGCCGAGCGCGCCATCGAGCGCATGGCCCGCTCCAACTGCGCGATGATCTACACGACCTCGTTCGGCTTCATGGACGCGACGATGAAGGTCGCCGCAAAATTCCCGAAGGTAAAGTTCGAACACGCGACCGGTTTCAAGTCGGCTGACAACGTCGCCACCTATAACGCGCGTTTCTATGAAGGCCGTTACATCCAGGGTCAGATCGCGGCAAAGATGTCGAAGAAGGGCCTTGCCGGCTACATCGCCTCCTTCCCGATCCCGGAAGTGGTTATGGGCATCAACGCCTTTGAACTCGGCGCAAAGTCGGTCAATCCGGATTTCAAGATCAAGGTCGTATGGGCCAACACCTGGGCTGACCCGGGCAAGGAAGCCGATGCCGCCAAGGCGCTCGTCGATCAGGGCGTCGACATCCTGACCCAGCACACCGACACGACGGCGCCGATCCAGGTTGCTGCCGAGCGCGGTATCATGGCTTTCGGCCAGGCTTCCGACATGATTGCGGCTGGCCCGAAGACGCAGCTGACGGCTATCGTCGATACCTGGGGTCCGTATTACATCAAGCGCACAAAGGCGGCCCTCGACGGCAGCTGGAAGTCCGAGCAGATCTGGGATGGCCTGAAAGACGGCATCCTGACGATGGCGCCCTACACCAACATGCCGGACGACGTGAAGGCGATGGCTGAAGAGACCGAAGCCAAGATCAAGTCGGGCGAACTGCATCCGTTCACCGGCCCGATCAACAAACAGGACGGCTCGGAATGGCTGAAGGCCGGCGAAAAGTCTGACGACAAAACGCTGCTGGGCATGAACTTCTACGTCGAAGGCGTGGATGACAAGCTGCCGAAGTGAGGCAGGTGATTGGCTTAGGTCGGTGACACTTGAAAGTTTGAAGAGGGTGCCCGGAAACGGGTGCCCTTTTTGTTTCAGCAGGTTACAAGCCGTTCATAGCGTTTCAATCATCCAGCCGTTAAATGTCCGGCACAATGGATTCTAGGAGTTTTTCGAGATGAGCCGCACATGTCTGGCCGTGATCCTCGCCGCAGGCGACAGCACCCGCATGAAATCGTCGATGTCGAAGGTGCTGCACCCGGTCGCCGGCCGTCCGATGATCGCGCATGTCATGCAGGCCATTGTCGGCGCAGGCATGGCTAACGCAGCACTCGTTCTGGGGCGCGATGCGGAGAAGGTGGAGAAGGCGGCGCAGATCGGCGGCATCGACACTTCGAGCTTCCTACAGACGCAGCGGCTTGGCACCGGTCATGCCGTTCTGGCGGCACGTGATGCCATCGCCAAGGGTTATGACGACGTGGTTGTTGCTTATGGCGACGTGCCTCTGATCACGCCAGCGCCATTCGCTGCCGCCCGACAGAAACTCGCGGAAGGCGCAGATATCGTCGTCATCGGTTTCCATACAGACAAGCCGACCGGTTATGGTCGCCTGCTGGTGGAAAACGGTGAACTGATCGCCATCCGCGAGGAAAAGGATGCGACCGAAGAAGAGCGCAAGGTCACGTGGTGCAATAGCGGCCTGATGGCGATCAACGGCGCCAAGGCGCTGGCCCTCCTGGATAAGATCGACAACAAGAACGCCAAGGGCGAATATTACCTCACCGATCTCGTCGAGATCGCCCGCGCGGATGGCGGCAAGGTTGTGGCCGTCGATGCACCCGAAAGTGAGCTGACGGGCTGCAATAACCGCGCCGAACTCGCCTTCATAGAAAAGCTCTGGCAGGAGCGCCGTCGCCACGAGATCATGGTCTCGGGTGTGACCATGATTGCACCTGAAACCGTGTTCCTGTCCTTCGATACCGAGATCGGGCAGGATGCGCTGATCGAGCCGAACGTCGTGTTTGGACCGGGTGTCACGGTCGAAAGCGGCGCGATCATTCATGCGTTTTCGCATCTGGAAGGCGCCCATGTCTCTGCCGGTGCGACGGTCGGCCCTTATGCGCGGCTGCGTCCTGGTGCCAATCTCGGTGCGGGGTCAAAGGTCGGCAATTTCTGCGAAGTGAAGAAGGCCGAAATCGGCGAGGGCGCCAAGGTCAATCACCTCACCTATATCGGCGATGCTTTTATTGGTGCCCATACCAATATTGGCGCCGGCACGATTACCTGCAATTACGACGGCGTGAACAAGCACGAAACTTGGATCGGCGCGGATGCCTTTATCGGATCGAACTCGTCTCTTGTGGCGCCGGTGACCATTGGGGATGGTGCCTATGTCGCTTCCGGCAGCGTTATCACCGCGGATGTTCCCTCCGAATCCCTGGCTCTCGGTCGTGCTCGTCAGGAAATCAAGGCAGATCGTGCGAAGCTGATCCGCGAACGTGCGCTTGCTCTCAAGAAGACGCGAAGCGGCAAGTAAGTGCTGTGACGTCATGTTCGTCTTCGGGTTCAACCCGAGGACGTCCAGAGCCTCTGCAACGGATTGATTTTGTTGATGTCGCATGAAGGTCAGCTTGGCCGACGCCGTGTGTATATCGCGAGCAAGAGAACGAAAATCGTCACATGGAAATGTTAACGGTGGAGCGTTACCGTCCGACATCGAAAGTGACCATTTGCCGGATTGCGTAAGTTACTGGATCGGCTAGGTATTCGCTCGGATTTAAACAAATCAGGAAAAGCGTAGATGTGTGGAATTGTCGGGATCGTCGGAAAAGAACCTGTGGCTGAGCGTCTGGTCGATGCGCTGCGCAGGCTCGAATACCGCGGCTACGATTCGGCCGGTGTCGCCACCATCCATGACGGCACGATGGATCGCCGCCGCGCCGAAGGCAAACTGTTCAACCTCGAAAAGGCGCTCGATGGCGACCCGCTGGCGGGCAATATCGGCATCGCGCATACCCGCTGGGCCACCCACGGTGTGCCGAACGTGCCGAATGCGCATCCGCATTTCGTCGATGGCGTAGCCGTCGTCCATAACGGCATCATCGAAAACTTTTCCGAACTGAAGGACGAACTGGTGGCCGAGGGCGCCGTGTTCGAAAGCCAGACGGATACCGAGGTCGTCGCCCATCTTCTCGCCAAATACACCCGCGAAGGCCTCGATCACCGCGCCGCCATGCTGAAAATGCTGAACCGTGTGCACGGCGCCTACGCGCTTGTCGTGATGTTCAAGGATGCGCCGGACACCATTCTTTCGGCCCGTTTCGGACCGCCGCTGGCAATCGGCCACGGTCGTGGAGAGATGTT
>UCHV01000037.1:26945-30313 GCA_900472395.1 Hyphomicrobiales bacterium | reverse complement strand
TTCGCCAAGCTGTTGTCACTACCTCCCGAAAAGATACTCGGGACACATTTCAGGGATTTCACCCATCCAAGGATATCGCGGCGGACCTGATCCTGTTTCAGCAGGTGTTGCAGGCAAGGCGGGACGGCTGCACGATCGAAAAGCGCTACCTGCGGCCTTTCGGGGAGATCGTTCACGTCCACGTTGCCACGATGCGCGATGTCGAGGGCAAAATTGTGCGCTTCATTTCGCAGATCGAGGACATCACCCGCCACAACGAGCATGAGCGTCAGCTTGCCGAGCGAGCAGCGCAGATTGAGCTGGCGCTTGAAGCCGTCCGTGGCGGCTTCTGGCAGATGGACATCCCAACTGGCAAGTTCGAGATGTCGGATCGATGGGCTTAGTTTGTCGGTAAGCCGACGGCAGCGCGGCTCGACTCGAACGCTACGTCAACTGAGCATAAAAGAACTGGGTCAACAGTTCAGTATTCTGCAAGAAGGCTGTGGGCTCACCTACTTTTTCGATCGCTGCAACGTTGGAACAGGCATATCCGTCCAGTGCTCCATAAGTGATTAGGCAGCCTCGGTAACATTCCCGATTGCTAGCTGCTGCATAATTTCTTCAGCGCTCTGCGGTTTCCCAAACAGGTAGCCCTGTCCTTCCTCGCATTGCAAATTGGCAAGGATCCGCCGCTCTTCTTCGTTTTCAATACCCTCAGCAACGAGCTTTAGCCCTAGAGCCTGAGCAAGAGAGATGACCGCGGTAACGATCAGAAGCGATTGACGGTCGGTCGTCAGTTTGCGGACAAAGGACTGGTCTATCTTCAGCTTGTCCAACGGGAAGCCAGACATATAACTGAGGGATGAATAGCCGGTGCCGAAGTCGTCAAGTGCGATACAAACGCCGAGATTTCTCAACTGTAAAATGACGCCTAATAGACGTTCTGTTCCGTCCAAAAAAGCGGATTCAGTGATCTCCAAGTGAAGTCGGTGCGCGGCCAACCCGCTTTCCGCCAGAGCTCTCTTAACCTCCGCCAAGATATCCGTCTTGGCAAATTGGATCGGAGAGACGTTAACTGCCACGGTCATATGAGATGGCCATTTCATCGCAGTTGCGCATGCAGTCTGAAGCGCCCATGTGCCCAGGTCGCACACAACACCGCTGCTTTCCGCAACGGGGATAAACTCACCCGGAGAAACCAAACCAAATTCGGGATGCCTCCACCGCATCAGCGCCTCAGCCCCTACTATCCGTCCGGTGGCGAGATCGACCTGCGGCTGATATGCTAGAAAGAACTCGTCCCGTCGCAGACTGGTGCGCATCGCTTGTTCGAGCTTTCTAGCTCGAAGTTGATCCTGGGCAAGTTTTTGATCATAGACCATCCAGTTGGAATTGGGGTTCGCCCCCGCGTCTATGAGTGCTATTTCGGCATGGTCTACAGCAGACGCGGCCAAAAGCCTATTGTCATCAAATATCGAAATACCCAAACGGGCGTCAACGTAGATTTCGGACCCATCGGCCTCGAAAGGACGTGCGAACTGTCTAAGGATTGCTTCCGCGTGCATTTTGTCAAAAGCCCCGGTTGGCAAGCTCAATGACATCACAAAGCAATCACTATCGACCCGGCTCAGATGTGAGACAGGTGAGACGCCTGACAAACGCTTGGCGATCGCGCGTAGGAGCTCGTCGCTTGCTACTCGGCCGAGACTTGCACTGAGCTCAGGAAACCTGTGCAATCCGATAGCAACGACAAGCTGCGGTTCGACCATGCATTGGAGGCGATTGATGAACTCTCGGCGGTTGAGCAGCCCAGTCAATTCATCGACCTGAGAGATACGAACGAGGTCCTCCTCGTATTTTCGACGGGCGGTAACATCTCGAGCAATAACGCTCCCGATAAACCCGTCGACCCGCTCGCCTCTATGGTCGAGACGTTCTGAATGGGAAATCGTAATTGACGCTTCAAAACGGGTCCTCAAACTTCTGCAATTTACTTCAAAGTCCGTAGAAACGGAATAGGTCGGCGCGTGCTGTGCTCTGAAACGCAGGACAGCCTGCTCGACATGCGAAATCAACACATTCGGAATAGAGTGACGATGCTCGACACCATCCAGATGCTCTGGGTCGAGTGAAGCGGCAGACGCGCTTCGATCGACAACGAAAAGGTTTTCATCGAAAACAAGGACAACGTCATTGCTGTCCGCAATCACGGAATGGAGCGTCCTCCTGGAAGCCTGAGAGTCAGCGAGGGCGATGCGGCCACGAATATGGGTAAAATTGCTTCTCTCGCTGAGGGCCAGCAAAAGGGAAATCCCCAAAAGGACCCAACTGGTCCCCGTTCGGATTACATATGCTTCGTTCAACTGGATAACGAACGCGACGATCTCGAAAGCTGCGATCAGCGTGAATGTAGTCGTCACAAAAACGACCGGGCGATACACTCTGAAGGTGAAAGCTAGTCCTATAAGCACAGCTGCAAGGACGCACTCCGGAATAGTTTGAGCAACAACTGAAGCCAATCGGTGTTGGAGTATCGTTTCTGTCGCGAGAATGTGGATCTGCGGTCCGGCAACATGCCCATAGACTGGTACCGGGTAGACATCCTTCAGTTCTGTAGCGTAAGCGCCGACAACCACTGCCTTATCGGCGAAAACTCCGGGTGGAACCGTTCCATCCACCAAGTCGGAAGCAGAGAAAGTGGGGATTGTTGAAGGGTCGATAGAATAATCGATGAAGTAAGTGCCAGCGGTGTCGTCGACCTGTGCCAAAACAGCAGGTACGGATTGCGTCACCTTTCCGTCCAATTGGTCGGCGATCTTGAACGTCGTTATTAGCCGGCTTTCCGCAAGCTCAACGTTGGCGAACGCAAGCCAAGCATTCGAGGCGAAAGCGGCGATCGGCCTGGTTACGCTTGTGGCCGATCCCGCTACAGCGCTGTCATGTTGCCGGAATACCGGCAATACAGTGCCTCCGCCAGCAGCAATAAGTGATAGCCTTAGCTTTTCATCTTCCGGGGCGGACGACGGGCTGCTGAAGTCGATATCGATAAAAACGTCACGTGCACCCGCCGCTGCCAGTCGGTCGATGATCTTCGAGTGAACACTTCGTGGCCAGGGCCATACGCCTATCGCATCAAGACTTTTCTTGTCGATTGCCACGAAGACAACGTCGCCACTCGCCGGTCGTTGCAAAGCTTTGAAGCGAAGACCGGCAATCACGTTGTCGACGTAATCTGTGAATGGTTTTACTGCTGTCCAAACCGGCACGGCAAACATCAGAACGACCAACGCAGCCCTAACTGTAAGCGACGTTTTTATTTTTCTCCAAAAATTCATCACGTGCCTCTGGACATTGGATAACGACTTTAGTCGTTCCCGTTCCCGTTCCCG
>UCHV01000037.1:0-26935 GCA_900472395.1 Hyphomicrobiales bacterium | reverse complement strand
TTGCCGTTGCCGTTGCCGTTACCGTTGCCAATCCCGTTGCCGTGGCCGGTACTGTCATTACGGCTTGACGAATGGTCAGCATCATCGGAGCGATTGCTATTCGTTGAGCCCGACGTCGCAGAGCTTTTTTCCATGCCTTGAGACTGCGAATGGCCGTTGAGCGTCGTTGCGCCAAGCGCTCGCATACTAGCCACTGAAGGTTCGATCGCGCTGATTGCAGGTGCTGAAACGGCGCCGCCGACAGTCATCCCTTTTACGCCGTCCACCGCGGCACGTTGACCAGGGCCAAGGGAGGAACGCTGACCGCTAGCAAAAGAACTCACCTGGACCAGCCCACGTGTTACCGAAACCCTCGCCGTTGTCTTTGTGACTGACACGCGAAACGCAGTACCTTTGACGACAGCCGCGAGGTACGGCGTCTGGACCGTCGTATGTGGCCTGCTGCGCTTCTCGATCTCGAGGTCAAGCGTACCAGTCTGTTGGCGCACTTCGGTGGTTTTCTGAAAATAACCAGAGGTGGTGATGCTTGCTAATGTGTTTGGCTGAAAAGAAATGGTCTCGACGCCTCGAGAAAGCTGTATCCTTCCCTTCGGTCCGGTTGAAACCCAAGCTTTGTTTGGGATCACATCACCCACTTTGACAGCAAGCCAAGTCTTTGAATCGGTCGTGTAGTTGACCTGTCTCGTCGTCATAGTGACTTGCCACTCAGTAGGAGCAGCGTGAACAGCTTGCCCCATAGCGAAAAGGAAGCTCAAAAGTATGACTAAGCGCTGCATGTATGGTCCCCCGCGATCGGTCAAGGAAGCCATAGTTGCGTTAACATACGTTGAAGTAGCTGTTTCGAGAAGACACTAAGCTTAACAAAACGATAGCAATCCGAGCCCATGGGGCGAAGTGAAATTCCGGTGATCACTCCGGCGCACGCTCTTACTAAACGGAAACCACTACGCAGAGCGTTTCTCGACGAGGTGGAATGGAAGCGATTTATTGAATTCGTTCACTGCCTCGTTTCACGAACTAGCAAAAGAAGGCACGCGACTTTGCTCGATCTCAAGATCGTCGGACATAATGTCTCCTTTAGGGGCATTCGCACTGGTCCTGCTCTTTTCGCGTTTCTTTTTGATGGTGTTTGCTGGCCGTGTTCCTTGTCTCTGCAGCCTGTCAGTTTTTTTCTCAGCCACGCTGTCTAGAGCCTGCTGGACCCGATCCTGAAGAATCTCTTTAACCATCTGCAAGTCCTAGATGAATACACGGTTAGGCGCGCAGTCGATCAGCAACGAGCCCTATTTAGAATCATTCTTAGAGTAGGCAAAACGTTTCGGCAACCTAACTTTCTCATCATGCCATCCTCGCGACGTCGGACGAACAGAGACCATCCGTTTAAGTACAAATCAATCAACGCAGTGACGATCATCTTCAGATCCCGTTAAATTCTTGCGCAAACACTAAACCCGGTTTTGGGGCTCAACGCCGAGGCATTTCCAGGACGAAATGAATGCCCAATACCGTACGTCTTAGAGACCTCGGTCCAGCTCGAGGCTTTCTGAGATTTCAGACATTTTCCAGGGAGGCTCAGTTCGAAGACTTTCGCAGCAGCGCAATGTTTGTAGATGAACTGCGATAATAAAGGACTGTCTACTCGAACAGGATTGGTTGTTACAAAAAGAAAATGCTTGGGTTTGCCTAGAGTATCGAAAACGCCACGCGCGCGCTTCTGGTAAGGCGCCCACGGCAGCGTCTGCGTGAGTCACAGGTTTTGTTCTCGCGGTCAGTGAGACGGCGTCCCCCACGTCTCAAAGGGCTGATGACCTCTGACAGGTGGCCTGCCGCGCATGCTCAATTCTCGACCTTGATTTCGATTGAAGCGTGGACGTCTTCGCCACCGCGCGCCAACGGTCGTCAAACCGTATGCATTGGAACCATTCGATAGCGACGGCATTTTCGTACGCAATATCATCAGGTTGTTTTCATGAGCGAACTTTTCACAAGTCTCTTGCTCGTTACTTGTCTGCTCCCGGTCGCCGCGGGCGGATTAAAGTTAGCGTCAGTGACCTGAGCCCCTGAACTTCCTCCAGATTTTGGTAGAGTCCGTCGTATCAAGGAGACGGACGGAATGAAGCATTCACGGTTCACGGACGAGCAGATCATCGGGATATTGAAAGAGCAGGAAAGCGGCATGCGGACCGCCGACGTCTGCCGCAAGCACGGGATATCCGAGGCGACCTTCTACAAATACAAGGCAAAGTTCGGCGGCATGGAGGTGTCCGATGCCCGTAAGCTGAAGGCTTTGGAAGACGAGAACGCTAAGCTGAAGAAGCTGCTGGCCGAGACCATGCTGGACAATGCCATTCTGAAAGATGTCGCTTCAAAAAAGTGGTGACGCCCGATGTGAAGCGGGACGCTGTGGCTCATGTTTGCAGACAGCATGGGGTGAGCCAGCGTCGGGCGTGTGAGATTTTGTCCGTTGATCGGTCGAGTGTGCGATATCGTAGCATTCGACCAGATGACGCTGATATTCGTGAGGCAATGAAGCTGGTGGCGTCCGAGCGCCGTCGTTTCGGCTATCGCCGCATTCACGTCATGCTGGGTCGGCAGGGCATCATCATGAACCTGAAGAAACTGCGGCGTCTCTATCGCGAAGAGAAGCTGTCGGTGCGCAAACGTGGTGGACGCAAACGGGCTTTGGGGACGAGACGCCCTCTGGCGCTGCCCTCGCGTGCCAACGAGCGATGGAGCTTGGATTTCGTCAGCGACGCTTTCACAGATGGTCGTCGCTTTCGGGTTCTGGCCATCGTCGACGACTTCACCCGCGAATGCCTGGCGCTGGTCGCCGACACGTCGCTCTCAGGCAGGCGGCTTGCGCGGGAACTCGATGCTGTCATCGCCCAACGAGGGAAGCCGCGAACGATTGTCTCCGACAATGGCACGGAGATGACCAGCATGGCCGTTCTGGAATGGTGCCAAAGCACTCACGTCGAATGGCATTACATCGCACCGGGCAAGCCGATGCAGAACGGCTTCGTAGAAAGCTTCAACGGCAGCTTCCGTGACGAATGCCTCAACGAAACACTGTTCTCGTCATTGACGCAGGCGAGGATCGAAATCACCGCGTGGAAGGAGGACTACAATCGAAACAGACCACACTCTTCACTGGGCAACATCACACCCAATGAATTCGCGATGAAAATGGCTATGGAAAAACAGGCCGCATAAGGCCAGATTGAAAACCCAAGACTCTCCTGAAAACCGGAGGGAAGATGGGTCTCAGGTCATCAGAGGTCGCGCAGCAGTCAAAGCCTCATTCTTTCACCAATTTGCATGACGAGCCCCTTTGGCCATCCGGGGTGAAGCGGGTTGATCAGAACCAGCAAGTATACCAACGCCTTCCCGCCGCCCAGTCTGGGAATACGGTCTTGGCTGTGCTCAAACCCGTTGAGCGCGCAACCGGGACGCTCGGGTCGCCGACAAATCTCACCGCGTCAAGCGACGCATCGCCGAAAAACCTCTTTGCCGAGCTACAAGCATCGAAGTCGCGTGAATGGTGCAGCGCGCGGTACCGCTCCTTCGATCCACTCAGCAATAGCTATCAGCCCTACGGGGGAGGACCCCGCCAACCCTGCTCAGCTCCTAGTTCAATCGCTCCTGCACAACAGGTAGCGGACAACGGGAGCGCTGAAGAGATGGACTCAAATGCGCGTTGGTGTATGCAGCGGTATAGCTCGTATCGACTCGACGACAATACATACCAGCCCTTCTCGGGGGCAGAAAACAGTGTGTGGGCCCAGAATCACAGACAGCTAGTAATTCTGTCCAGAACTCTACCCTCGCACGATTTTGACGCTCGGCGGCAGAGCTGAAAGCCGCGAAGATGACACAACGGCACGGGTTGTTGTCAAAGAGTCCGTCGTCCTCGGGGAGCCGCTTCCTCAGAAGAGTGTTGTTCAGCAGATTCCGGACAATCCGAACGACGGATACGCACCGGTCAACGGCCGGCGTGTGATCATTGAGCCTTCAAGCCGCCGACTGGTTGCAGGTTATAGATTGATCCTGGCTTTGCCGGAGCGACCGGACAGTGCCACTACGGAGATGAGGACCTTAGGGAGAGGTTATCCAGAGGTGCGCAATCGGCGTTAGTGTGGCTGATCCCACCGTTGGCCCCAACCTACAGGGCGGCGATACGTTCGGGACGAGACGAAAATTCAGGCATGCGCCGATCCCGACGGTTGTTTTAAAGCAGCTTTCCTAGGTCGCGTCCCCATAAAAGAGTTTCGCTTTAGTCAGGATGATGATTCAATGTCCTTGGAAGGAGATTGATATGCGCCGTCATGAACTTAGCGATGAAGAGTGGGCGATCATCGCACCGCTTTTGCCGAATAAGAGCCGTGGTGTCGAACGTGTTGATGACCGCCGGGTGATCAATGGCATTTTGTGGCGTTTCAGAACTGGCTGCTCTTGGCGGGATATCCCTGAGCGCTACGGCCCTCGTACCACACTTTACAATCGGTTCTCGCGCTGGCGTAAAGCCGGCGTTTGGGATCGACTTCTTGAAGCGGTATCAAGCCGTTACGACGGCGATATAGTTATGATCGACTCGTCATGTGTGCGCGTTCACCAGCATGGTGCCAACGCAAAAAAGGGGGCTCTACCGATCCTTGCATGGGACGTTCGCGCGGCGGCCTGACGACCAAAATCCATGCCATGGTCGATGCGGATGGCCGACCGTTACGAATGGAGCTGACAGCAGGCCAGGCAGCGGATGCTCCGGTCGCTGAGAGGCTGATTTCTGACATCGAACCAGGCACGACGCTACTTGCAGATAAAGCGTATGACACCGACGCGATCCGAGCGTTTGTGAAAGGCCGCAAGGCTTGGGCTAACATCCCAACAAAGATAAATCGGAAGCAGAGCTTCAGCTTCAGTCGCTGGGTCTATAGGCAGCGAAACCAAGTGGAGAGGTTCTTCAATCGTATCAAACACATGCGGGGACTGGCCACGCGCTACGACCGCCGCCCTGACAATTACCTTGCCGCACTGAAACTCGTTGCGACACGAATTTGGATCAATTCAGTTTGCGAGTCCACGTCCAGGTCGATCGCCTTCGGTCAGTTTGAAAGATGGCCGCAACAATCGTTTATTTGCTGGCTTTAAATTGCACCCTCGCTCCGATCAGAATATCACCTCGTCCCAGTTTTTGCTCACCTCTCTCGAGATGTGAAGGATAGACCGCAGGTGGCGCAACGTTTCGTCGACAGATCGGCTCTCTTGATATGTTTTGGCATGAGATTTGGTTGCCTGAGATCGAGATCGGCCGATCTGCGCGGCCCGGAAACTAGTTATCGTCAGACGGCTCTGTGAACATAGATCATGTCGATGGAGGAAGCGCACCTGGCAATGATATCAAAAAGCTCACCCGTCCCACGGGCTTTCGAAAAGCGGATGGATGCAGTTCGCCTGAATACCACCCCAATAGCACTTCCTTGAAGAGCTTGGCTTGAAAACCGTTCTGCGTGCCACATTTGCCTTTCAACGATGAGCGCGTTTTTCGACGAACAGGTCTGCCGCAATTGCGGTGAGGCGCTTCACACCAGATACTGCCAGTCCTGCGGGCAGAAGAAGGCGGAGCGATTCGGCTCCACCCACCTGCGCGACGAAGCTTGGGAAAAGATCCGCTGGTTCGAGGCGGATATGGCAAAATCAGCCTTCAACGTGATGCTACGCCCCGGCCGGGTGGCGCGCGAATATGTAGAAGGCAAGCGCAAGAGCCACGTAAATCCGCTGAAACTGCTGCTCGCCGCCATCGTCATCCTGCTCGTCGTCATCGCCCAGACCGGTTACCTCACCTCCAGCAACCAGACGCTGACCAAGGCGATCACGCTGGTGCAATCCTATTCGAAATGGTCGTTTTCGCTTGGCATTCTGGCGGTACTCATCGCGTCCTACCTAACCTTCTGGCGCCGTGGCGGCTACAATGTCATCGAACATCTGGTGCTCGCCACCTATGCCCATTTCGCCATCATCACCGTCAACATCATCAATCTATTACCGCTTCTCATCGGCTCGACACCGGAACGTGTGGCCACGCACCGCGTATACAGCGGCATCTACATGGACTGGCTGGAGGGCAGCATCGTGTTTCTCGCCTTCGGCCAGTTCTTCGCCATCGACTGGAAGAGACAATGGTGGTGGCCGGCGATCGGCGCGATCGTGTTCCACCTCGTCAAGGAAGGACTGCTTTATCTGTATGCCCGCGCCGTCATTCGCATCGTGCTCGCCCAGCTGACATGATGCAGATGACGGTTTTTCTTCGAGAAGGGAGGTCTCATGAAAACCGCATTGTTTCCCGCTTTCCTTGCCGCCATCACGGCACTCACCCCGGTCTCCCCGGCACTGGCCGAGCACAAAACCAAATCCTTGCCATTTCCTGGCCGCGATGCCGAGATCTGCGATCCGATCTTTTCGAAACTGCAGGATCACGAGCGCAAACAGACACTGATGGCGCAGGCAACTGTCCCGAAAGAGGAAAGCAAAGCGGTCGAAAAATCGGCCGATGTTGACGAGGATGAACTCGCCAACCAGCTGAAAGACATGCTGCAGGCCTGTTCCTATGACGGCAAGGCCCTGGCAGTGGATGCGAAGGCGCTCTCCATCTCTCCCGACACGGATGGGATGCAGGCGGTCAACAGGGTGATGCGCTATACCGGTCTGCCCCAGAACTTTCGCATCATGGAAGGAAACGTGCCTAATGCGGCCGCCATCATCGTGCTCGACCCGGACGGTGTTCCGCAGCGGGTGATAGCCTATAACAAGCGTTTCATGCAGCAGGTCGCCAAGGCCACCGACAACAATGACTGGTCAACGCTGTCGATCATGGCGCATGAGATCGGCCATCACCTGTCCGGCCACACGCTGGTGCCAGGTGGCAGCCAGCCTCCAATCGAACTGGAGGCTGACAAATTTTCCGGTTACGTGCTCTATAAGATGGGCGCAAAACTGGATGATGCGCAGGAGGCGATCGCCAATCTGATCCCTGAAGCCGCCAGTCTCACTCATCCGGGCCGAACTATGCGACTTTCAGCCATCAAGGCCGGCTGGATCGAATCTTGCAGACAACAGCAGGATGGCTGCGGCGAGGCCGCAGTTGCTGCCGCCCAGTCCACCCCGCCTGCCCCGAATAAAACGCAGGCCGAACAGCAGAAAACGGCACGAAGCGTGCCCCAGGCGCCGTCGGCCGCCGCACCGATGACGCCACCACATGCACCGGCAGGCCAACAAGTCGCCGGCAACGGCGTGCCGCGCGCACCGATGCCGAAAATTCCGGGTGCTTCGGAAATCGTCATGCCCTCGCTCAGCAAGGATGGCGGCAGCAATCGTCCCGCACCGGTCGCTGCGCCACTCGACCGCATCGCACACCTCGACCAGACAGCCACACCCTCGAAATTCGACCGTTTCGTGTATGACGCCGTCGGCGTTTTCGACACGGAGACCAAAGAAAAACTGTCGACGCTCGCCTATCAATATGCCGCCGCGACCGATGTCGAGATCGTCACCATCGTCACCAATGATCTGCAGGGCCGCAGCGCCGACCAATATGCGCTCGACGTAATGCGACAGATGCGAGTCGGAAAAATGGATGTTGGCAACGGTGCCGTGCTGGTGGTCGCGCCGGATGCGAAACAGACCGGCGTTGCGCTCGGCCCCGGCTTGCTCGTGCTATACGATACGGTCGAGCCGCTACGGAGTTATCTGAAAAGCTTTCTCACTCTTAACGATACGCCCCGTAAATCGCTGACCTCGGGCAGGTTGTTGGCCGATGCCAGCTACCGGGTAATGCGCGACACCCAGGTGCTGGAATGGCAGGTGAAATTCAGCAGCCTGCAGCAGATGCTGGCGACCGCCGAAAGCGCCCGCGAAGACTTGAGGCGCAACAATACCCCCTACAATCCCAAAACCGATCCGACGTGGCGGAAACTGCTGCGCATCGATGCCACCGTCGTCTCGACCAAGCCGGACATGGCCAATCCGGCGCTCGATATCAACGAACCGAAAACCCGACACGTCGGTCCGGCTTTGCACGTGCGCACTGCAGACGGCCAGGATGCCGTGCTTTACGTGAACCAGACCGTGCCGATGCTGATGACGGTGCCGCTGGAGGACGGGAAGCGATATGCCTTCATCGCCCGAGACAGTTTTCTGGCCGGTGACGCACCGCAATTCGACTTGATCAGCTACGACCGGCTAGATTAGCTTTTTTGCCCCCGGGCAAACAGCAAGGACAATGCCGGCCCGAGCAGCGAGGAATTCACTACCAGAAGGTGGGTGTTGACGACTGACTGCCCGACGACTTCCAGTGCCGAAGCTGTACTCAACCCGCGAAGTGCGGCAATCGGTAATCCTATCGAAACGGAGTGATACTGCCTTCAGGGCGCGCCGTCGCTGGCACCACAATACCGTTAGCTTCAACGCCCAATCGCTTATGGAGCTGGCCGATGGCACGTTCAAACACTGCGGGATCATCCAGCGCTCGAGACAGAACGATCGCGCCCTGAATGGCGAGGACGGCGTCTTCCGACAGGAGGCGGGCCTGCTCGACGTCACGGCCTTGCCGGACCAGCGCTGATTGCAGTGCGTCTACCCAGGCGATGAAATAACCACGGATAGCCTGTGCGAAGAGATCTCGCGTGTTGGCGACAGCCAGGGCGCCGACGAGGCAGACGCGCCTGCCCGACCTGAAGTATTTCGTAGTTTCATCGAGCATCGAAGTGACGGCGGCGTTGGCATCTGTCCCTTCCCGCAGCGGGGAATAGACGGAATCTTCAAACCATTGATCGATCTCGGCGAGTACGGCCCGCACCATCTCTTCTTTCCCCTTCGGGAAGAAGTGGTACAGGCTGCCCTTGCCCAGGCCGGTGGCCTTGCCGATCAAGGCGAGGCTCGCACCTTCGTATCCATGCTCGCGAAATACTTCGGCCAGGGAGGCGATGGCGTCGGATCTTTCAGCGACCATGCGGGCCATGATCAGAGCCCCAGATCGCTGAGACCGGGATGGTCATCCGGACGGCGGCCGAGCGGCCAATGGCACAGGCGATCGCTCTCCGCAATCGGCATTTCGTTGATGCATGCGTGGCGGTGCGCCATCAGGCCGTCCTCTGCGAATTCCCAGTTTTCGTTACCATACGCTCGGAACCACTGCCCGTTGTCGTCACGATATTCGTAAGCGTACCGTACAGCGATGCGGTTGTCGGTGAAAGCCCAGAGCTCCTTGATGAGGCGGTATTCATGCTCCCTGTTCCACTTGCGTGTCAGAAACGCCTGGGCTTCTTCGCGATTGGTCGCGAACTCGACGCGGTTGCGCCAGCGGGTATCGATCGTGTAGGCGAGGGCGACCTTGGCAGCATCACGGCTGTTCCAGCCATCTTCGGCCAGACGGACCTTTTCGATTGCAGTTTCGCGTGTGAACGGGGGAAGAGGAGGACGTGACATGTTCATTTTTTCCGAAGGTTGGTTCTGAGTGTACCAATCAGTAAATACTTTACTGATTGGTACACTATGCGCCACGTGTTCCGCTGTCAACGCGTTTTCTATGGCATGGCGAACAATCGGCGGGCTTGCTTTCGGCATCAAATCGCGGCGCCAGTTATGTTGGAGTAGCCAGACAGAGGCATCGAACGGATCGCGTCGCTATGCGCCTAACCCGGCAACGCTCCTTCAATGCGAGCTGCCACGGCGGGGAATTTATGCTGAGAGAGAGTAAGGGAGATGCGATTCATGTCGGCCGCCGAGCTTGTCGATTTGCCTCGGAAGGATGGCAAAGGCGACGGCGTTGAACTGGATAGGAGGAAATCCTGCATTGCGAGGCGGTCGGCTACCCCGCCTTACCGTGGGCGGTCGTGAGAGAGGGGCGCTTGCGCCCCTCTCATATTTCCATCCGCCGAGATGGCTGTGGCACGGATCACCCACGCCGGGTCAGGCTCAGCCCTTGATGAAAGCCAACAGATCCTCGTTCAGGACGTCGGCATTGATGGTGAGCATGCCATGCGATAAGCCGGGATAGGTCTTCAGCGTACCGTTTTTCAGCAGCTTGGAGGATTTGTGCGCCGAGTCGGCGATCGGAACGATCTGGTCGTCTTCGCCGTGCAGGACAAGCGTCGGCACGGTGATTGCCTTCAGGTCTTCGGTCTGGTCGGTTTCGGAGAAGGCCTTGATGCCGTCATAATGGGCCTTGGCGCTACCGATCATGCCTTGGCGCCACCAATTCTGGATTACGCCTTCCTGCACCTTGGCGCCATCCCGGTTGAAACCGTAGAACGGGCCGGCCGGAACATCGCGGAAGAACTGCGCGCGGTTGGCGGCAAGTGCCGAACGGAAACCGTCAAAGACTTCGATCGGCAGACCTTCCGGATTGGCGGCGGTCTTGACCATCAGTGGTGGGACGGCCGAGACAAGAACTGCCTTGGCAACGCGGCCGGCCTTTTGGCCGAATTTTGCGACATAACGGGCAACCTCCCCGCCGCCGGTGGAATGGCCGATATGGACGGCATTCTTCAGCTCAAGCGCTTCGACGACGGCAAAGGCATCGGCTGCGTAGTGATCCATATCGTGGCCATCTGCCACCTGCGCGGAACGACCATGGCCACGGCGGTCATGAGCGACGACGCGGTATCCCTTGGAGAGGAAAAACAGCATCTGCGCATCCCAATCATCCGACGACAGCGGCCAGCCGTGGTGGAAGACGATCGGCTGGGCATCCTTCGGGCCCCAGTCCTTGTAAAAGATTTCAGTGCCGTCCGTGGTTGTTACAAAGCCCATGTCGAGATCTCCTTGTGAGGAATTGGTATTGGAAGAGGTGTGTGAGAAGGCGAGTGCCGGAATACTCACGCTGGCAAGTGCGATGCTCCCGAGCAGGACGCTGCGTCTCGACACGAAAAACCGATCTGTATCGGATGCCATTGCATTTCTCCTGTCGCGCTGTGTTTGCGAATTCCGTATTTGACAGGGAGAAGGTATCGCCATCTCTTAGCGGAAACACGTGGCGTAAATGACTTTATCCGAGGCAAAAGTGGCAAAGCGCAAAGAGGCCGATTTCATCGAGGTGGGGCTGCTGGTCTACCCGGATTGTCAGTTGGCCGCGGTCTATGGACTGACCGATCTGTTTCGGGTTGCCAGCGACTGGTCGACGAACCTGCAAGTGCCGACGAGCCTTCGCAACATCCGCGTCAGCTACTGGAAGATGGAGGACAGGGATGTGTCCTGCTCATGGGATTCACATCCCGGAATTGCGCACTCGCTGAGCTACATCATCGCGCCGCCGAGTATCGTGATGCCGGAGAAAATGCAGAGCATGAGCTCCGCGTCGCAATGGCTCGCGTCCCAGCATGCGCGTGGTGTCACCGTCTGTTCGATCTGTGCCGGAGCGTTTGTCCTTGCCGAGACCGGGCTCATCGACGGCCGGCGTGCTACGACCCATTGGGCATTTGCCGAAAGGCTTGCCGAACAGTATCCCAATATCGACGTCTCGCCCGACAACATATCATCGACGATGGCGACGTCATCACCGCCGGTGGCATTCTCGCCTGGGCGGATCTCGGACTGCTGCTTGTCGAAAAGCTGCTCGGTCAGGCCGTGATGCTGGAGACGGCACGCTTTCTCGTCGTCGATCCGCCGCGTCGCAGTCAGAGCCAGTACAAGGCTTTCCTTCCGCGGTTCGATCATGGCGACAAGGAAGTCCTGCAGGTCCAACACCAGTTTCATGCGACACCGGAGTTGCAGAAATCGATCGGTGAACTGGCAGGCAGCGTGCATCTTTCGGAGCGGACGCTTCAGCGCCGTTTTTTTCGGGCGACACGGTTGAAGCTGACCGAATATCTGCAGAACGTGCGCATCATGAAGGCGCGGCAGTTGCTGGAAACAACGAACGGTTCGGTCGAGAGCATTGCATGGGCGGTCGGCTATGCTGATCCGGCAGCATTTCGGAAGGTGTTTGGCCGGCTGACGGGCGCGAAACCAAATGTCTATCGCGGCGATGCGAGACTGTAATCTATCGGTACTGGGATGCCATACTGGTTGTACACGGTCCGCCAGCATTCAAGCAGGGCGGCAAATTTTGGACGTTTGCTTGCTAAAACTACCGGGTCGCGGGCTCAAATTCTTTCAAGGCGCTCTCGTCCAAAAACACTACATCGCATCAGCACGCCCCGTCGCCACTACCCGCAACTGATGATGGGAGGCGTTGGCTGAGGGGTGCAGCAGCAATCCGTTTGGCCGTGCGGTTTCAACGCGATTCCGCCCAAGGGCTTTCGCGCGGTACAGCGCACCATCGGCGCTTGCAAGCATCCCGGCAAGGTCGTGACAGTCCGGTGCGGCAAGGCCGATACTGACGGTGGCCCCGGTTTTCAAACCCTCTGCCCGAGCGGCTGCTTCAGCGAACCGGCTCGCGATCGCCGAGCCTCGATTGAGAGCCTGGGAATGGTCACACCGCGGCAGAAGCGCAGCGAATTCCTCACCACCCAGCCGGACAATAAGCGCGTCGGGCCCCGCTTCTTCGCGAGCGGTTTTGGCGAACAGCTGCAAAACCTTATCTCCGGTCGGATGTCCGTGACGGTCGTTGATCGCCTTGAAATGATCGAGGTCGAAGGCAAGTAGGGAGACGGGGTCACCATGCCGCTCCCGGAGGATCCCAGCTGCCTGCTCAAAAAAGGCGTGACGGTTTGCAAGCCCGGTCAACTGATCGGTTTGTGACATGCGGAGCAGCTTGAGCTTTTCCTCCTCTCGAATAATCATCAGAAAGGACATCGGCATCGCTACCGAGTACAATACGGCCTCGTACATCGTCACCTTTCCGATGATCGAGATGATATCTTGCCCGTACCGCTGAAGGAGAACAGGGGCAATGAACGCCCGGCCAAGGTAGAACACGGCATGGACGGCCGAGATCGATACGGCGATCGGACGTGACCGCAATCGCTGAACCGTGCCGCTGCGTAGAAGTATCCATGCTGTCAGGCCGCAGGTCAGCGCGATGGGGATAGACGAGACATGATTCCAGAATGCGGCAGGGAAGTGCGTGCCAGCGATCGCCCAGGCAAGTGCCAGGAAGCTTAGAGCTGCGACGGACGACCAGAAATACCGGTGACCGTCGAGGCCGGCGCTGGCGTTAAGGACCAGAAGATAGCCGAGCATCATCAGGATGTTGGTCGCCCCCATGCCGAGCGCGACCGGAAAGAGGCTGCGGTTCATTGCAAGTATGCTGCCGAGAACGAACGCGAAGAGAGCCGCGGCCAGAATACCGATCACGCGTGCGCGACCTGGATGAGCCTGCTTCTCCCATAGGAGAAGCGACGCTGACACCAGCAGCGTTCCGACGGTTAAGTACCAAAGGGTTTGTAAATCGATCTGCATTGCTCTGCCTGCCTTACGTCCAAGCCTATAGGGCGGTCTTTATAAGATCCTTTACGTCACCACTCATTTCGCCGATATGGTTGGCGTAACGTTAAGCGTGCTGTTGAATGCGGGCATTAAGTCTCGGGGTGCGTTCGGCAAACGGGCATGCCGGCCGATCGAATGCGACTGTAGCTGCAGCGATATAAGGACTGGAAGCGTATCTCCGTCGTTCATGCGCTAAGTATTTTGTAAACAGTATTCACGAGCAGTGGGCCATGTGGCGGTTCACACGGCCAACCAGATCGTTCAGATATCAGGTCAATCCGCACCGACGGTCAACGCCGCGCTTGCTGATCTGGAGTGGTTGGGCATCGTTCATAGGGCCACGGCCCGCAAGCGTGGCCGCGTGTTCAGCTATCGGCATCTCGCAATTCCAAGCGAAGGCACCGATCTCCTGTCTTCCAGTTCATGATAAAAAGGTGGACCAAAAGTTCGACCCTGATCGAGAGCTTGATTGCGACTTCACCATCAGTTTGACAAACTTTGCCATTGATTGGTATCTTTGCGTATCAAGGAGATTAGAATGGCAACGATGAATGTGTCTCTGCCGGACCCCATGAAAGATTGGGTCGAAGCACAGGCCAAAACGGGTAGATATTCGAATGCGAGCGATTACGTCAGGGACCTGATCCGCAGAGACCAGGCTCGTACAGACAAGATTACCGAGATGCAGCGCTTTGTCGATGACGGGATCAGAAGCGGAGTTGGAAGCCGTTCAAGCGACGAATTGTTTGCTGAAGCCACCGCGAGAGCGGAGATCGGCCGCGGGCGCGCTTGATGCCATTCAGGCTTTCGGTCCAGGCGGAAGAGGATATTGTTTCCATAGCGGAAGACGGTATCCGAATCTTTGGCACAGTCGTTGCCAAGCGATATCACAATGAACTCTTTGCCTTATTTGAACTTATCGCCGCGAACCCGAGAATGGCGCGCGAACGCCATGAGATTTCTCCGCCGGTAAGGATCCATCCCTTCAAGGCTCACCTCATCGTCTACCGCCTCGAGGAAGACGGGAGCGTATTTGTGATCCGCATTCGGCACGGCCATGAAGAATGGTCAACAAGTACTTTCTAATCAATTTCTGCACGACTTTATGACGAGGACCGCGCCGTGGGCTGGAAGACACCAAAATTCGAATTCGTGAATGGCTATAAGATCGTGGAAGTCGATGGACCAACCTTCAAGGTCTACAGCGGAACTTTGCAAATCGGTGGCGATTTCCCTTATTCTGGAGAAGCTGACGCTTTTGCGCGGTCGCTTCCAAAAGGTGATGCAGCGCCGCCGGTCAATCTCGGCCCGCGCTTCTGAAATCAAACCGGTTTAGCAGCACATGGCGTCGGACCAAAGTTTTGGCCGATAGCTTTGGCCATTAAGTATCTCTTAGCCGTCGGCGCGTCATTGGCCAGCGGAAAATAGTGCCTAAAAGTGCCCCTTATATCCGCTTCAATGTAAACACTGTCAGTTCCGACGGTCGCCCGATGCGAAGTGCAAAACCCGGCCAGAGCCCTGTTCCGTTGTTCACATAGAGCTGCATATTGCCGATCTGATACAGCCCGGATACGAACCCGTCATTGGCACGTGCCACGAGCCGATCGAGGCCGACCACCATGCCGCCATGCGTGTGTCCGGAGAGCTGCAGTGCTATCCCCGCGCTTGCAGATCTCCGGGCCATGCCCGGCTGGTGTTCCAGCAAGATAACGGGGCCCCGCGGTGCACCACTCAGAGCTTCGTCAAGGTTCGGCTGTAGGAATGCACTGCCTCGGGCGGCAAGGTCTGTCACACCTGCAAGAACCAGCCTGTCATCCCCGCGCTCAATGACACTGTGATCGTTCAAGAGCATCCGAATTCCCATGCCGGCGTCATGACGCATCCAGCTATCGTATCCGAAATAGTATTCATGGTTGCCAGGAATGGCGAAGACCCCGTCGGGTGCAATAAGGGATGCCAGCGGCGCGACGTCCGCACGCCTGTCCTCCAGGCTGCCGTCTATGAAATCGCCCGTGATGACAATCGTATCGACGCCAAGCGCGTTCGATCGACTGACGACTTCTTCCGCCCATGACTTCGGAAACAGCCTGCTGAGATGAAGGTCTGTGAGTTGCAAGATCCGGTAGCCGTCGAAGCTTGCTGGAAGATCTTTGATCGCGATCTCGACATTTTTCAGCGGTGGCACGCGAATGGCCTGGTTTACGCCATAGGCGGATAATCCAAGTGCCAGTAGGCCTATTCCATATCGGAGGGAGACCGGAGCCGTGGGCATGCCCTTGTTAACCAACCCGATCACGAGCGAAACGAGATCGAGGGCGAGCTGGAAGATCGCCAGCAGCACCACCGCGCCGAATAGCACATTAAACGAGATGATGAGTGGTCGTGGATACTCAGGGGCGAAGACCGAACCCGAAGAGAGCCGATTGATGAGGAGTTGCTGGGAGGCGGCCAACAGGGCGCCGGCGACAACAATCTTGACTGGCAGAATCCAGGGCAGGGGGAGGATGAACCGGAAGACGACAACGAGCCACGGAACAACGGGAATGAGATGAAACATGGAATTCCTAGATCCAATCCATGACTGGCAAGCAAGAAATATCATTATCAAATGACCAGCCAATCGGTCCGCTGCAAGATGTTAGCATTTCGCATCGACAGTTCGACCCCCTTAAAATAACCGGTACGCTGCGCGCAGCCTATGCCCTTGATCTCTTGACAAGGACCGAGCCGCGGCTGCCCTTCGTCAGACCATTACCTTGATGAATCGCTCTGATTTCGGAACCGGCTTCTTCGGAATTCGATTATTTCGACTTGGATAATTGGATGCGTACCCGGCGGCCGGCACCGATTGCCTTCAAATCAAGACCTTCAGTTTGTTTTTCCAAAACCCAAGGATTTCCTTTTGGCGAACGTCTAAGCTGAAATCGAGGAAAACGGACAGGACGACGTTGAGCGCCGAATTGATGCAGAGAGCGCGGGAAGGGGATCGGGATGCGTTTTCACGTCTGGTCGAAACGCATTACGACTTCATCCATGCCGTTGCCTTTCGCTGGTGCGGCGCAAGCGGTGAAGCGGAAGATATTGCCCAGGAAGTTTGCATTCGTATGGCCCGTGCCATTCGTGCCTTCAAGGGGCAGTCCAACCTGAAAACCTGGCTTTATACGCTGACCCTGAATGCCGTTCGTGATGACCAGAGGAAAAGGGCACGCCGCCAACGGGATACAAACCGGCTGGCGAGTGATCCGGTTTACGTCGGCGAGCGTGAGAAGGCAGATGATGAGCCGCAAGAGTGGCTTTGGGCGGCGGTGAGGACATTGCCGGATAAACAGCGTGATGCCGTTCTGCTTGTGTATGCTGAAGGACTGAGCCATGCCGCAGCCGCTGCTGTCCTGGCCTGCTCCGAAAAAACCATTTCCTGGCAGCTCCATGATGCCCGAAAAAGATTGAAGGACCTTCTCAAAAAGGAGGCTGTCTGATCATGACGGACGAATTCGAAAACCTACGAAACCTGGCACCAGCACCGCCGTCTTCGGCGTCTGCCCGCGCCCGTGCGGTGTCTTCCGCGATGGAAGCGTTCGACGGCGCGGAAATAATCTCATCCCGGACTCAAGGAAAATCGGATGCCAGACGTCAAAGCTCCATCCTCAATCGGATCTGGAGTCTCAACATGATCACCCGCCATCGTTATCTCGCAGGCTCGGCGCTTGCCACGCTCCTGCTCGTGCCGTCCGCCACATACCTTGCTTTCGAGGTCATGCGCAGCAACTCGCCGACGATCGCCGATCTGGCATCTCCTGCGCCTGAAGTTTTGGGTAAACCGGAGGCGGGGAAGCAGGAAATCAGCGAGCCACCCGCGCCGAGCCCCAATTTCAGAATGAACTTTGACTCAGGGAATTCTGAACCGGAGCGATTGAGCGATGCCGCGGTTGCTTCTCGAGAGCTGCTGCAGCAATCAAGCGAACCCGCACGTATTACCGAACATCCAGCGCCGCGCCCATCCGCACCGGTGACAATGAATGCGGCGCCGGCTTCCATGGGAGAGCAGCGTGCTCAAATCATGCCTGATCAGCGCAATAACGGCTCTAAACAGCCCGGTGATCGTTTTGCCAATAGAGAAACCAATCCGGTAAAAAGCGTGGCGACAGAGCCTGTTTCCACTTTTTCGATCGACGTGGACACGGCGTCTTATGCCTACGTCCGGCGCTCCCTGATGCAAGGGCATCTTCCCGATCCCGACAGCGTGCGGGTGGAGGAGATGGTGAATTATTTCCCCTATGACTGGCCGCGTCCGCAATCTGCCGATGCGCCGTTCCGGACGACTGTCACCGTTACGCCGACACCGTGGAACAGTGGCACACGGCTTATGAATGTTGCCATCAAGGGATATGAGTTGACGCCTGCCGTCGCGCCGCCCAGCAATCTGGTTTTCCTGATCGATGTATCGGGGTCGATGAACGCGCCGGACAAGCTTCCGCTTTTGAAAAGCGCCTTCCGGCTGCTGGTCGGCAAACTGCGTCCGCAAGACAAGGTCTCGATCGTCACCTATTCCGGCGCTGCCGGAACGGTTCTTGAGCCGACGTCCGCCAGCGAGCGGGAGAAGATCCTCAATGCCATCGATACGTTGAAACCCGGCGGCTCGACCGCCGGCGCCGAAGGGATCGATGCAGCTTATCGTCTGGCGCGCCAGGCCTTCATGAAGGATGGCATCAACCGTGTCATGCTGGCAACCGATGGTGATTTTAATGTCGGCGCATCCAGTGGAGATGAGCTCAAGCGGCTGATTGAGGATCGCCGCCGAGACGGCATTTATCTTTCCGTTCTCGGTTTCGGGCAGGGTAATCTCAACGACGACCTGATGCAGACCCTGGCTCAGAACGGCAACGGCACGGCTGCTTATATCGACACACTAGCGGAAGCGCAGAAGGCCCTAGTCGATGAGGTTGGGTCGATGCTGTTTCCGATCGCCAAGGACGTCAAAATTCAGGTTGAGTTCAATCCGGACAAGATCGCCGAATACCGGTTGATCGGTTACGAGACGCGCGCGCTGAAACGCGAGGATTTCAACAATGACCGGATCGATGCAGGCGATATCGGCTCCGGCCATTCGGTAACGGCAATCTACGAAGTGACGCCGAATGGCAGCGCTTCAGTTCTCAACGATCCGCTGCGTTATCAGTCCGGCTCCAAAACCGCACCTGCGCCTTTGCCCGGGCAGGCTTCGGATGAACTCGCCTTCGTAAAAATCCGCTTTAAACAGCCTGGTGTCGGTACGAGCAAGCTTGTCACCACGCCGGTCACGGACGCGAATGCCGTTAATCAGATGGGGGCGGCTCCGGCAGATGTTCGTTTTGCTACGGCCGTTGCAGCCTTGGGGCAGAAGTTGGGCGGCACACCGGCGATTGAAGACTATGCCTATGGATCCATTCGCGATCTGGCTCGTGGTGCCCGTGGTAATGACCCGTTCGGATATCGGTCCGAGTTCGAGACATTGGTGGATCTGGCGGAAGCGTTGGAAAAAAGATGATGTGATTATGAATTCATGCTGAGGCGCGCCGCAATCCGGGAAACCGCTAGTGTGGCCAGCAATTCGAGCGACCACCGCTTCTTTCTGTTCCATAATAATGACTTGCGCGTCAGGCCTTTGATCGAAGCGAGCTTTATCATCGTCCGATCCTCAGACGGACCTCACGGACGAGCGTCAACGTGTCGAGCCGCCTCAGAACCCGATCCGAAGGGTCGGGTCCCAAAAGGCTGGGGGCAATCTTCGGGCAATTTTCCAAGGCTTGGCGAACGGCATGCTCGACTTCGCGCGAGATGAGCTTTGGACCCAGCCTAATAAAGCTCGCAACCCGTTCGAAGCGATGCAGATTGACTGCATCGAAATCATGTGCCTTGGCGAAGCGCAACGCCATATCGTCCTGAGGGGCATACAGGACAGTCGGCACGATATCGTAGGCGGGCGATAGCCTAATCTCGCCGGCTTGCGGGAAATAGAAGGACTAGTTCTTCAGGTGATTGTCGCCATTCCCTAGAAGCACGTCGGCGACGACACGTCTGACGGCTTCCAGAACGTCGTCACGGTAATCGGTACTGACACGGCGAACCATGTTGATAACCGTTTCGGTCGTGCCCATCGTATATTTGCGTTCACCTACCGCGCCGAGAACTTGGCCGGCGTCCTCGATATGGATGCGGCCGCCAGCACATCTGTCGAACCTCTCCACGACAAGCACGTTTTCGCCTTGCTGGAGCAATTCAGCTGGAACGTTCCGGATAGCGTCGCGAGAGATGAGCCTGCACGGCGCGGTTCTGACGCCCATGGCGCTTGCCAACTGCATGGCGGCAAACTCTGCTTCGGGAAGGTTGGGAAATCGTTCACTGCCCAGCTTGATGATATGACGACCAGTCTCTCCCCGGGCCGGAGCCTCTCAGCCGGTCGCCATCCCGGTTGCCGGTAAATTTCAGCTGGACGCCTGTCAGTGAGAATTTCACAGCGCCTTCGGGAAGCGGCGCTTCGAATCCATGGAAATTTCCGATGTTTAGCGGTCCCGCCGCCGCCGGTATCTCGGTCTCCGGGACAATGAACACCGCCCCGGGCAAGTCTGCTCTGAGGCGGGTCAGCACGTCGAACTCGTCGTGATCACCCGGGACCCATTTCCGTCATCACCAGCTCGCGCAGGGCTTCTTCCGTAGAAGCCCGGAAAACCATGGCGGCAATCTTCCATGCAGCCCGATTTTGTCTCCCCGTGAGGCGAGCCTTTCGCGTGTCCCTTGGTCGGAATCCGGATCATACCAGCCGAGACTGAGGATTGGCCTCGTTGCGTCCCGCAGGAAGCTTTCCGCAACGACAAAAGACACCGCTCTATCCGCGTAGCGCGTCAGAGTCCCGGCTCGGACGGACACTCCTTTTTCGTCGAGCATGAAGACGCCAAGGACCGCCGCTGCTTTCGCCATTATCCTTCCTTCGTTTGATCGTCGTCGAGGTCGATGAACAGCTCGTCGAAGGCTCTTGGAACCTCGGTCGAATGTCTTGGAGCAACAGGTACGTCATCGATCAGCAGCCGTACGGTTTCCATACGCGATTTCGGGATAAGCACGGGGACGAGATCAAGCGTATCGCAGAGTTCGGCAAACAGAGTCAGACGGTCCCTGCCCAGACGACTACTGGCAAGGTCACGCTCTAGTTCCGATATGCGGGCACGATTTCGGCCGAGTCGCTCGGCAAGTGCCAGCTGGCTTAGGTCGCGCCTTTTACGGGCCGCGAGCAGTTGTTCGCCCAATAACTGAAATACGGTACCGGTCATGCGGAATTCCGCTTTATAACAACGAGAATGCGGAATTCCGCATGAATTCCTTGTATGCAAACGAGCGGAATTCCGCAACATCTATTGGAAACGCACGGAATTCCGCTCGTGCACGGGATCGCTTAGCTGCGGTCGATAGTGTCATATCTGGCTCGATTGGCTTGCCGCCCGGAGCTATCCGATAGAAAGTCGATGAGAAGCTGTAAGTCATCAACTGGTTGGGATAATTTGCATTGAGATGAAGCGTAAATCGAGAGCGGAACTCGCCTTATGTCTGTATCCACTATAGTAGTCACTCTGCATAAGATCACAAGGTTCCAGATGCTTGGCCAATATGCTTGAGTGGGACTTGGGTTCAGATCCTTTCAAGAGCGGAAGATACACGAAGCCGAAGTCGCTAAAATACTTTGGTATCCTGGCATTGAACCATTTCGACATATGCGAGGAAATGATCCAGCAGATTGGCCGCATAGCTGGGCAGATGAGATCTGTTTCGGACGCAAAGATACAATTCTCTTTCTGCCCACGCTTCAGCGATCTGGAGAGTCCGAAAATTCATTGCCAGCCCATATCGATGCGCGGCGGACTGGGGCACGATGCCAATCCCCACCCCGCTTTCTACCATGCGGCTCATTGATTCGAAGGTTTCACATCGAAGTCGAACGTTTGCCTGTCGACCGAGTTCATTGGCCTGACGACGAAGAAACTGTGATAGCGCTACTTTTTCCGTCAGGCTGATCAGCGGGTAATCAAGAATGGTCGAAAAACGGGTTGCCTCCGATAGTGGCGACAAGGCGGGCACGATCAGTACGAGCCGATCGCGGACAAATTTCCAGCGCTCGAGACCGCTCATGTCGGCCGATGCAGCAACCACACCGATGTCAGCATCACCGTTGCGAAGCAGATTGACCACCTCGTGACTGGGCTTGTCGATCATCGATACGAATATGTCCGGGTGGTCTTTCAGGAATGGCGCGAGTGCCTGCGGCATGTGCTCCGACAGCATGTTCGTGTTGGAAAGAACCCGTACAGTGCCGCTGCGCCCCTCGGCAAAAGCCTCGAGATTGACCTCGAGCTTGCGTGCGTCGTCGAGTATCGTGCGGGCGTGCCGGGCGAAAATGTGACCTGCAAGAGTGGGCCTTATGCCACGTCCTGTTCGCTCGAAAAAAATGAGATTGAAAGCGCGTTCAAGCCGCTTCAGTCGGGTGCTCAGAGCTGCAACGACGAGGTTGTTCTCCTCGGCTGCTGCCGAAAGGCTTCCGCGGTCGAGTGCAGAAACGAATATCTTGAGATCGGTAAGGTCGAATTTTTGCATTGCTTTCACCCGGTATGAAAGCTGCTTCTACGACAAATTGATATTCAAAGCCATCATCCCGGCGATATGACCCAGATCAAGTCGCTACCGCGACACATCGACACGCCGTTCGGCCCGGTTGCGGGTAACCACAGATGTTTCTTGTGAAAGAAGCGCTTAAGTGGGTTTGGTATCTGATCCGGTGTGGCGCCAACCTGGTGATGACACGGAACAGTCTTGCTCGTGGGAGGAGAAGCTGGATCTGGCACCAATCCTTCATGCTTGATGAAAGCACGCTGCCCATGCCCAAGCTCCCTCCCGCAGTGCGGCCATTCCTTCTCTGTCTCACCGCGCTTGCCGCCACACCCGGCATGGCGCTGGCCGAAGATACCAACACAGCCGATCTTGTAGCCCGCGGGCGTTATCTTGCCACCGCGGCCGATTGCGCCGCCTGTCACACCGCGCCGCATGGCGGCACGCCGTTTGCCGGCGGCTATGCGATCGACACGCCTCTCGGCCAGATCTTCTCGACCAATATCTCGCCTTCGAAAGCCGCCGGCATCGGCAATTACAGTGAGGCGGATTTTGCCCGCGCCGTGCGGGATGGCGTCGCCAAGGATGGCAGCCACCTTTATCCGGCCATGCCCTACACGGCCTATGCCAAGATCACCGATGCCGACATGAAGGCGCTCTATGCGTATTTCATGAATGAGGTGAAGCCGGACGATCACAAGCCGCAGCAGACGGACTTACCGTTCCCGTTTTCCATCCGCGCATCCATGGCTGTGTGGAACCTGCTTTTCCTCGATAAGACCCGCTTTGAGCCGAACCCGGCCAAGTCTGCGGAATGGAACCGTGGCGCCTATCTTGCCGAAGCGCTGACGCATTGCGCGACCTGTCATACGCCGCGCAACGGCCTGATGGCGGAAGACGGCAATCAACCGCTTGCCGGCGGCGCTGTCGGTCCGTGGTTTGCACCTAATATCACGTCCGACAAGACCGCAGGATTGGGCGGCTGGTCTGATGCCGAGCTGACGCAGTACCTCAAGACCGGTAATGTTGTGGGTAAGGCACAGGCAGCAGGGCCGATGGCCGAGGCGATCGAGCAAAGCTTCCAGCATCTGCCCGACGACGACATCAAGGCTATCGTTGCATATCTCCGCGACGTTCCGGCGATTGCTTCTGCCTACACGCAGGCGCGAGATACTTTTGGAAAGCCGTCAACCGAGATCGAGGCTTCGCTGCGCGGCTTGCCGGGACAGGCACCGAATGAAAACGGTTTCCATGTCTTCAGTGGCAGCTGCGCTGCCTGTCACCAGCCTGAAGGGCAGGGCAATCTACATTATCCCTCGCTGTTCAAGAACACCGCGACAGGTGGCGACCGTCCCGACAACTTGATTGCCACCATTCTTTACGGTCTGCATCGCACGGTTGGTGAAAACGTCGCCTTCATGCCGGCATTCGGACCGGATGCATCCTACACCGACCGCCTGTCGGACAAGGATATTGCCGATGTCAGCAATTACGTTCTGGCCAATTACGGCAATCCGGCGGTCAAAGTCAGTGCGGTGGATGTCGCGATCATTCGCGAAGGTGGCGAAAAACCGCTGATCGTCAGACTGGCGCCGCTGGCAGCACCTGCCGCGATTGCGGGTGTCGTCATCGTCGTCGCGTTGATCGCTTGGCTTCTGCTGCGCCGTCGCCGCTCAACTCAGGCTGCCGCCTGAAGCACTCTTCCTTTTCCCGCATTGAACGCTTCCCCGGAGATCCTGATGCCTATCGATCGTTCCTCCCCGCCCATGTTTGGCCAGCACGTCTCGCGCCGTGGTCTTCTACGCACCACCGTCGCCATTGCGGGCCTTGCGCTCCTGGCCGATCTTGCCGGTCCTCTTTCTGCTGTCGCGGCAGATGATGCCGTCGCTTCCTTCACCCAACTGTCTGAATTCCTGACCGGCTACACGCTCGATCCGGTTCTCGGCGCGCGTTTTCTGGCAGCGCTGAAAAAACGTGACGCCGATCTCGATGACAGCATGGCGGCGCTGTCGGCCCTGATCAAACAGTCCGGCGTGCCGGACATGGACGGTTTCCTCGCTCTTTCCGGAACTGATCCTGCCCTGATGAAGACGGCCACCAAGATTGTTTCCGCCTGGTATCTCGGCGTCGTCGGCGAGCCGGAAGACGCTGAACTCATCACCTATGCCGACTCGCTGATGTACCGCCCGACCAAGGGCCTCCTCACCATCCCTTCCTACGGTCCCGGCCCCAACGCCTGGGGACCAAAACCCGGCAGCAAGATCTGACAGGAACAGAAAAATGGCTAACACATCCTATGATGCCGACCTGATCGTCATCGGCTCGGGCGTCATGGGCGGCATCGTCGCCGCCAATCTCGCCAAGGCCGGCAAGAAGGTCATTGTTCTGGAGGCCGGTCCGCGGGTCAATCGCCGCGAGATCGTCGAGACCTACCGTAACGCACCGGTCAAACTGTCGCTTGCCAATGCCAAGCTGCAGGGTGCCGGTTCTCCATTCCCGAGCCTGCCGCATGCGCCATCCACCTATGGCGATTACCTGCAGTTCGAAGGTCCGGTGAAATACAACACCTCCTATCTGCGTGTTGTCGGCGGCACGACCTGGCATTTCGGCTCGGCGCTGTGGCGGATGATTCCCAACGATTTCAAGATCCAGACGCTCTACGGTCGCGGTCGCGACTGGCCTATCGGCTACGATGATCTTGAGCAGTATTACAATAAGGCCGAACTCGAACTCGGCGTTACGGGCACCGACGGCCAGGACGAAAGCGGGCAGGGTGGCGGCCCTATGCCGCCGCGTTCCATGCCCTTCCCGATGAAGCAGTTGAACTCCACCTACATGTTCGACACGCTTTCGGAAAAGCTTCTGGTTGGTGGCTTCAATCCGGTCCTGGAACCGCACGGCCGCGCTTCGCGCCTTTATGGCAACCGCCCGGTCTGCGCCGGCAACAACAACTGCAACCCGGTCTGTCCCATCGGTGCGAAATACGATGGCTCGATGCATATCGACGAGGCCGAACGCCACGGCGCCAAGCTTTTGGACAATTCCCCTGTCTACAAGATCGAAGCCGGCGACGACGGCAAGATCACCGCGATCTGGTACAAAAAACCGGACAATTCCGAACACCGGCTGACGGCCAAATATTTCGTGCTTGCCGCCTACGGCATCGAATCCGCGAAACTGCTGCTGATCTCCACCTCGGAAAAATATCCGAACGGTATTGCCAATTCTTCCGACCAGGTTGGTCGTAATCTGATGGACCATACCGGCATCAGCATGAACATGCTGACCAAGGAGGACATGTGGCCGGGTGAAGGCCCGACCGAACTTCTGGTCTATCTCAACCAGCGTGACGGCGAATTCCGCAAGGATTATCCGAGCTACAAGATCAAGGTCCGCAACACCGTGCCGACCGCACAGATGACCGAGGGCTTCATCAAAAAGGGCATACTGGGTTCAAAGCTGGATGAGCAGATCCGCAAATATTCGGCACGCTCGCTCAACTGGGCAATCGATTTCGAACCGCTGCCTTTGGCGGAAAACAGGGTCACGCCGTCGAAGATAAAGTTCGATGCGCTCGGCATCCCGGTTCCCGTCCTCTATTACAGCGTCACCGACTACTGGAACGCGGGACGCGACCGTGGCCTTCAGGACCTGAACAAGATCGCCGAATTGCTCGATGCGGAGGTGCTGTCGACCGACGTCAAATGGCAGAATCGCCAGCACGTCATGGGAACAACCCGCATGGGCGACGACCCGAAGGATTCGGTCGTCGATCGCGATTGTCGCACACATGACCATTCGAATATGTTCATCGCCGGCACCAGCGTCATGCCGTCAGCTTCTTGTATGAACCCGACATTGACGGGGGCGGCGCTCAGCGTGCGCATCGCCGAGCAGCTTATCAAGGAGATTTGACGATAGAATATGGATACGCCCCTCAGTTGCGCAACGTGAAATTCATGGAATGCACGGTGGGGCTGATCTGCTTTTCTTGCAGTTTGTAAAAGAAAAAATTGGTGGGTGATGTAGGGCTCGAACCTACGACCCGCTGATTAAGAGTCAGCTGCTCTACCAACTGAGCTAATCACCCGCGCTGCCGCCGAAGTGGAGACAGACGGGCCTATAGAATGGAGCTATGGGTTTGTCCAGACTGGATCGTGCACTGGGAGATTATCCCACATGGACCTTCCGCTGGATTTCTAAACTGTAGACCCGCAGCCCGCGCGATTGACAGTGATCACTTCGTCGTCGTGGAGCTTCACGCCGGTTTACCTCTCCCACAACACCGTTCACATGGTCAAATCCCACCGAGTGGAAATCGGCACTTGATTGTCAAACAGCGTGCATATACACGGCGCGTCCTAAGACTGACCAACGGCCATATACGTCAGTGAAGTGCATTGGAATGTAGCTCAGTTGGTAGAGCAGGCGACTGTTAATCGCCCGGTCGCAGGTTCGAGCCCTGCCATTCCAGCCATCGCGTCGTCGACATCCATGCAAATTTCAGCTCGCTATACGGAAGGCTGAAAGCGAAACCGCTTCCACACAAAAATTTCGACTGTGTTCACGCAGGCAAAACGTCTGGAGTGGGATTTGCAAATAGCGAAAATTATCCCCTTCGCAGCTCACAACAGTCATTATCCTTTTAAATCAGCCACTTGTGGTTTTATTCTCAACATTCTCACTTTTCGCCATTGACGCTGCCGCGGCCTCGCCCTTATAAGCCGCACCACTGAAGCGGGGCAGCAGCCGGCGGGCTGATTGTCGCTTCGGAAACATCCAATAATCTGAGGTTATTGATTGGGACCGGGTTACGGTTTGGTCTCTTGGGTTGACGACGTTCCTGCATCTGATGGTGCTTAGAGTGTCGGTTATTTGACAA
>UCHV01000025.1 GCA_900472395.1 Hyphomicrobiales bacterium | reverse complement strand
CTTTGGGCGCGGGGATGGAAGAGGAAATGGTGGAGGCCATGGAGGAAGAGAATTCACCGATCCGGCCGGAAAGATCGTCCATCGAGCCGCCGTGATACCAGCCGGGGCTATAGGTTGCGGCAATGCCGGCCGCCGCTCCGACGCCTGCGGCCGCCAGCCAGGCTTCAAACGCCTGTGCCCACGGCTTTTCCACACCGAGCGCAACGGCATACGGCAAAAGCTTCTCGAAATGCTGCGGAGACATGGTGGGCGCGCCTGCCATGTTCATCCGGTCTTTTTCGGCAACAGTGAGGTAAAGCCGCAGGCCCTCGATGCCATCCATCAGCTTCTGGCCGAGCGAAGTGGGTGCGCCCATCAGAAAAAAGAACAGGATATTCATGAGAACGATGGCAGCGACCGCGATCGGCCCACCGATGTCGCCGCCATGCAAAAGTTCGCTGAGCAGAAGGGCGAGGCCGGAGATCACACCTGTGATGACGGCAAAACCGATGGCGCACAAAATGACGATGGAGACGATACGCTGGCCAAGCGGCGCACCACGACGCAGACCCTTGATCGCGCCCATGCCGAATATGCCCAGAAACACCGAAAAGAAGATCGGCGTGATCGTCAGGCCGAGCGTATCTTCCGAAAAATTGCCGAAAAAGAACAACGGAATGAGCGACACGACACTGAGGAAGATACCAAGCACGATGTAACTCGTATTGGCCTGGTAATATTTGCCGCGATGTTCTTTTTCGATGGCGCCACGGAAACGGCTGCCGAGACTTTCGATGGCTGGACCATTGGCCTTGTTGATGGCCAGCTGCTCGCCCGGCTTGCCGACAGCCGCCAGGATCGTCTTCTGGCCGGAAGGCAGGTTTGCCGGCGCGGGCTTTTCCGTGCGGCGGACGGTGATTTTCTTCGAGACATCGTCAAGCTCGACATAACCGCCCACTGCCAGATGCAGCAGCGTCGCGGAAAAGGCCGTCCAGCCGGCACCGGAGAAACCCTTGTTCTCGACGTAATTGACGAGTGCGGGCGACAGGCCTTCCGGCGCATCCCAACGCGGCACGATGACGCTCTTTTGCGGATCGCGGCCCACAGCAGCCCATGCCCACCAGTAATAGAGGCCGACGATGGCGACGGCGAGACCACCGACAAACCATCCGGCATTGTCGGTCACGAACAGCCAGAAATTTTCCGATGCCGTGGGTTCTGGAATGACGCCCTTGGGCATGCCGACCAGGACCGTCAGGTTCTCCCCGGCTGCGAATGGTCGCGTGGTTTCGAAAAACGCGGTATTGCCATTGATGCGGACGCGCGCATCCTTGCCCTCGGCACCATAAGCGCCGGTGAAATAATCGGTCGCGACAGGCGCGGTCTCGCCGGGCAGGCGGACCATGGCCGAAATTTTTCTGATCGGGAACTTCCAGCCGGTGCCATTGACGTTCCAATAGACCTCGTCTTGATCGTCATAACGCAGGATCCAGCGGTCGGTGCGATACCGGATCGTATAGGTATAAACACCCGGCGACAGGCGGGTATCTTCATTGCCGGCATAGATGCGAACGCCACCGGAAATGTTTTCCGTATGCGAGGCTTCCGGCCGGCCGTCACGCGTCACCGACAGGAGCTCGAAACCGGCCGTGATCAGCCGGCCCGTTTGGGCGCGGGCACGCAGCGGGAAATCGCGAAAGATACCGCGCCGTATATCCACGCCCTCGGCATTGACCCGAATGTTTTCCGTGACGGTGAAATCGCCATCCGGCTCCACCACGATATCGGAATGGTAGGAAAGGATTTCCTCGCGCGCCGAGACGGCTATCGGCAAAGCAAAAAGCAGGAGAAGAGCAAGACAAAAACCGGAAATCCGTCGCATCAAAACTCTTCCCCTCTTTGTAGGATTATTCCTCGATGGAAACGCCGAGCGAGGAAAACACATCCCAGTATTCCGGGAAGGTTTTGCCCACGCAATCCGGGTCGAGAATGGTGATGCCGCCGATCTTCAGGCCGGCCAGCGCAAAGCTCATGGCGATGCGGTGATCGGCAAACGTGTCGATGTCGGCCGGCAGTGTTTGCCCTGCCAGCGCCGGATCGGAGGCGACAATCAGGTCGTCACCCTCTTCGGTGGCCAGACCCTCGCGAATATTGTTCAAGCCCGTCGAGACGGCGCGGATGCGGTCGCATTCCTTCACACGCAGATTGGCGATGCCGACAAAACGCACCGGCGTTTGATTGAAGGCGGCCAGAACCGCGATGGTCGGAACCGCATCCTGCATCTGCGAGCCGTCGATTTCGGCCGGCAGATTGGGGAACTGGCGGATGACGTCAAAAGCCTTGGCGTCCGGCTGGGTGAACTCTTCGTTGGCGACGCCGAGATCGATCTTGCCATTGGTCAGCACTTCGGCGGCCCAGAGATAGGTGGCGGCAGACGCATCCGGCTCGACGACGAAATCGGTGGCGGTGTAGCCGGTCGGCTCGATCACCCAGGCGGATGGCGTCGGCTGCGAGACCTTGGCCCCGAAAGCACGCATGGCGGCAAGCGTCAGGTCGATATAACCGCGCGCACCGATATCGGCACCGGCAAGTTCGATGGTGAAGGGTTCTGAACCGCAGGCAGCGGCCATCTGCAGCGCGGAGACATACTGGCTCGACAGGCCGGCATCGATGACGACCTTGTTGCTGGCGAATGTGCCATCGGCATCGATGGTGACCGGCGGGCAGCCGGTCGGGGCTTCGATCGCTACGCCCAGCGATTTCAGCGCATCGACCAGCGGCTTGATCGGCCGCTTGCGCATGTGCTCGTCGCCATCGACCACGTAACGGCCATGGCCGAGCGCAAGCGCTGCGGTGAGGAAACGCGTGGCGGTGCCTGCATTGCCGAGGAAAAGCGGGCCGGCCGGAGCTTTCAGCTCACCATTGCCTGTGACGACGAAGGTCGTCGCATCCGGCTCTTCCACCACAACACCCATGGCGCGGAGGGCTTCGGCCATATAACGCGTATCATCGCTTTTCAGTGCGCCGGTCAGGCGGCTGGTGCCTTTGGCGAGACCGGCCAGAAGCAGCGCGCGGTTGGTGATGGATTTGGAGCCAGGCGGCACGGCGCGACCTTCGAGCGGCGCCGGATGGGGAACGATGGTCAGCTTTTCCTTGGGCATTGTTTTCGCATCTCTTAAACCCGCCAACGCCCGAGCGTCGGCCGGGTTTCAGGCCAGAATATCGTGTGGCAGCGTCATAGACCGTCACCGCCGAAAGGGAAAGGGATCAGAACTTGACGCCTAGAACTTGACAGTTGGGACCGCGCGGTCGGCCTCGTTGGTAATTTCGAAAAACGGCTTTTTGGCAAAACCGAACTGACCGGCGACGATGTTCGACGGAAAACTCTCGACCTTGACGTTCAGGTCACGCGCCGCACCATTGTAATAGCGCCGCGACATCTGGATTTCGCTTTCCAGCTCTTCCAGCGAAGCCTGCAGTTCCGAAAAATTCTGGTTGGCCTTGAGGTCGGGATAGGCTTCCGCGAGCGCGAACAGTTTTCCGAGTGCCTGGGACAGCATGCCTTCGGCCACTGCACGACCTTCGACATCACCCGCTGGAACGGCTTGCGCCTGATTGCGAAGCCGCACGACCTCTTCGAACGTGCCCTTTTCGTGGGCGGCATAACCTTTGACGGTTTCGATGAGATTGGGGATGAGATCGGCACGGCGCTTCAGCTGCACATCAATGCCCGACCACGCTTCCTCGGCCATCTGCCGGGATTTGACGAGACCGTTGTAGAGCATGACGAGATAGAGTGCTGCGACGGCTATGATGCCGAGAATGATGTAGAGCATTGAGGTCGTCCCCCTGTTTCCGAGGATATATCTAACGCAATCCGCGCTTTATTGAAGAGCAAGGCCGCGGAAAGACGTGGTTGGCCGGGATCGGTTGAAAATTCGTATCTAATCGGATACATTTTCCATGAACAGCTTCGAGAAAACAGCGCAATTCGACGACTGGCTGCGATCACTGAAAGACAGGACCAGCAAGCTGCGAATTTTTGCTCGCATCACTTCGGCCCAGCACGGCAACTTCGGTGATTGCCTGCCGGTTGGCAGCGGCGTTTTCGAAATGCGTATTCATTACGGACCGGGCTACCGCGTTTATTTCACACGTCGCGACAAGACGATCTATCTGCTGCTGATTGGCGGGGATAAATCGTCGCAGAAGCGGGATATCCGGCAGGCGATCGATATGGCCGCCACGATTGGGAAGGGACAGTCATGATCACGACAAGCCGCTTTGAGATCGCCGATTATCTCGACAGTCCCGAAGACATGCTGGAATATCTTGAGATGGCGATGGAGGATGAAAACCCGGACGTTTTCATCACAGCGCTCGGGCATGTGGCCAAGGCGCGGGGAATGTCGCAAGTCGCGGAGCTTTCCGGCCTAGGCCGTGAAAGCCTCTACAAGGCGCTGAAATCCGGCTCAAAACTGCGCTACGAGACCGTGCAAAAAGTGGTTCACGCCTTGGGATTCAGGCTCTCTCTGGAAAAGAGCGACGCCGCATGAATGGAAAAAGGCAGCGTTAAGCCGCCTTTTCACCCACATTCGCACCACCGGCATCGGTCAGCAGAAACGCCTCGCCGCAGGCCTTGGCCAGCGTACGCACGCGCAAAATATAGCTCTGGCGTTCGGTGACCGAGATCACGCCGCGTGCATCCAGGAGGTTGAAGACATGGGATGCCTTGATGCACTGGTCATAGGCCGGGAAAACGCATTTGTGCAGCATCTGGTTGGAATTTTCGACCGGCGCACCGAAGGCGAGCAGCGCCTGGCATTCCTTTTCCGCGTCGATGAAATGACGATGCAGCATTTCGGTATTGGCGAATTCAAAATTGTGACGGGAATATTCCTGCTCGGCCTGCAGAAAGACGTCGCCGTAAGAAATCTTCTCTTCACCTTCACGACCGTTGAAGTTCAGATCGTAGACATTGTCGACGCCCTGCACATACATGGCGAGACGTTCCAGACCATAGGTCAGTTCACCGGCAACCGGCGAGCAGTCGATACCGCAGACTGCCTGAAAGTAGGTGAACTGCGACACTTCCATGCCGTCGCACCAGCATTCCCAGCCGAGGCCCCAGGCACCGAGCGTCGGGCTTTCCCAGTCGTCCTCGACGAAACGCACGTCATGCAGCAGCGGATCGAGGCCGATTGCCTTCAGCGAGCCGAGATAAAGCTCCTGCAGGTTGGACGGGTTCGGCTTCAGGATGACCTGATACTGGTAATAGTGCTGCAACCGGTTGGGGTTTTCACCATAACGACCATCCGACGGGCGGCGCGACGGCTGCACATAAGCAGCCTTCCAGGGCTTGGGCCCGAGCGCGCGCAACGTGGTGGCCGGGTGGAAGGTGCCGGCACCGACTTCCATGTCGTAAGGCTGCAGAACGGCACACCCCTTGTCGGCCCAATAGTTATGGAGCGTCAGGATGAGCGCCTGAAAGGAGCGCTTGGGGTCCATGTGTTCGGGCAGATCGGTCATGGGCATAATCGATATCGGTTATTGAGGATGCGGACGAGTGCCATGCAAGGCGGCGGGGGTCAAGGTTTTATAGGCGGGCGAACAATGCTCATTAAGCCGATCATCCGCGCCTGAGCCCGAAACCAGCTGGAATCGCCGGTCCGCGTAAGATTTTAGGGCCGAGAAAGCTCCATGGGAGCGAGGTCGAATTTCAATGTAATCGGTGATGTATCGGCAGCACCCGGCGTTTCGAATTCCATCAGGCGGTAGCCACCCATGGCCTGCAAGCCCAGAAGCTCAGGAACTCCTTCGGCCATCAGGTTGAGATAGGTCAGAGAACGCGCCGTCTTGAGTTCCGGCGACAACTCCGCTCCGGACGCGACGACGCGAATGGAAGCCAAATCCAACCCACCAACGAGGCAGGACGAAGAAACCGGCGGCGACGGATCGGCACATGCGCTTTCCGTCGCGATGGTCTGGGCCAGAACAGAAGCGGCCCTGCGGCCTTTTTCCGTAACGCCTGTTGACCCTTCGGTAAAAAGATCGGGATCGGTAAGCTGCAACTGGCCCTGGGCCGGCAGTGTGCTCGATGCCAGTCCTTCGGCCGAAAGCCGCTTTTGAAAACGCCCCAGCAGATCGGACAGTTTTCGGCGCGCTTCCAGCCGCGGCGTCAAAAGCGAACGCTCCAGTTCTCTGACTTGCGCCAACTCGCTGCGAACTGCGTTGATCTCCCGCTGCATCGGTTCGATTTCGGAAAAATCCTGGCGCGACAGAAGCGCCGTTGCTGCGAGCATGATCACGAGAATGAACACGACTCCCGCAAGCATATCGACCATCGGAACGAAGTAGCTGTGCGCACGCTCCTCGCCTTCGTGCCAGGCGGCAAAATCCCGGTCGTGATCCATCATGGAATATGCCTGATGCCGGATTTTTGCGACGCTACCGGACCCGGCCTTACCAGAGGCTCCACGACCGCCGACTGCGGCACGGCGGCACCGGCATTCACCGGCAAGCGCTCTTCCACGGCCATCTGCAGGTCATAAAGCCGCAGGCGAATTTGGCCGACCATCGCGCCCTGGACCCAGTTGAGCACCAGCGACAGTCCAATGCCGGTGATCGACGTCAGAAATTTGAACGTAGCCGCATGCAAAAGAAGTACGAGCGCCGAGCGGGCTTGCGTCAGGTCCGCCGACATCATGCTTTGTGTCGCGAAATAAAGCCCGGCGACGAGGCCGAGAAAGGTGAACATCAAGCCAAGCCCGACGAAATCGTTGGGGAGACTGAGAAAGAAGCGCAGCCGCAGGCCACTGACTTCAAGACCGGTCATATTGAGATAGCGGCTTGGCGCGGTTTGCGATCTCACCAGATCGCCGTCCGCGGCTGAGACGGTCGATCGATATGCCGACCAGAGCGGCCGCAAGCGGGGATAACGCATCAGCACGCCATCGAGCTCGACAAAAGCCGCGCGCGTGCCGGCGGGCGCTGTGCCCCAGCGAATTTCATAGGCGGCATTTGCCAGTTCACGGACAGTTGGAGCAATCTGTCCCAGCCAATAATAGGCCAGGAAAAAGATCGCAGCCAGGACCATGCCGACGCAAAGCCCGATCGCGGTCGATGGATCGTTAAACGCGTTCAGATAAATGATCGCAAGCGGCGTAATGGCGGCCTTCAACCAGCCGCCATCGACCAGCGCGCCCGCAAAAAAGGCATTCCAGAAAATAACAGCCGCGACGATGACGAGCAAAAGAATGAAAAAACGCTTGATCATGTGGCTTCTGCTATCCCGAAAAAAGCGGATGCTGAGTCAGTCGAAAATCCTCGGGTAATTCATGCACGCCCGACAACTTTTTACATCTATGAAAGGTGTCGTAAAGCCATTAGCTGCATATTCATTGTTTGCAACGGTCGCGACATGCGGAACGGAGACGCAGGATCGCCGGCTCAGACGTCATCTGCGGAAGCTGCGGCTTGCGCCAGAATCCGCAGTCCCTCGACAAATTTTCCGGCGTCGCCGCCAATCCGTTGCATCTGCATAAGGTTGTCGCTGAGATCGGCATGTTTGACGGGAAAGGCGAGCGGATTGCTGATCGAGCGGCGAACAAAGGCGAAATACTCCTCGCCTTCGCGCTTGCTCATCGCATCGACGGCTTCGACGACATGCTCCGGAAAACCTTCGTCGCGCAGCCGCGCCAATGTCCAGCCCGGCCCTTTTTCCACAACGTCGTGCAGCCAGCCGACGATGGTCTCGTCTTGGCCACCCACCCGCTCGGCAACGCGACGAACGTGATCGATAAAGGGGCCTCCCGTCTTGCTGGATTGGCCCAGATGGGCCTCCTGGGCAATTTCGCGAGCACGTTTGAGTGCGCATTCAGGCGATAGAACCATCGTCTTCCTCCTGCTTCAAAGCTCAAGCTTTGCCGACAGTGCATATCAGACAGAACAGAATGACAGACGTCAATTACTTGCAATGCAATAGTTTGCATGCTAACTATTTTGCACACATCATTAGCACGCTAATTATCAGTCCATCAGATGAAACGCTCCGAACTGCAATCCCAATTTCTGGAAGAGCTGACAAAAGCCAGCCGCAAAATCCGAACCGCCTTCAACCAGCGCGTGACTGCGCATGGCTTGACCTATCCGCGTGCCCGCGCCCTGTGGCGGCTGGCCGAAAGGCCGGGCATTGCGCAGACGGAACTGGCATGCGAGCTGGAACTTGAGCAACCCACCATGGTGCGCCTTCTGGACCGGATGGAAGAACACGGGCTGATCGAACGACGCCCCTCGCCGGTCGATCGCCGTGTAAAGCTGATTGCGCTGACACCGCATGGAGAAGAGCAGGCCACCATGGTACGCTCTATTGCTGACCAGATGCGCCACGAAGTTTTTGCCGGGATCGACATGGACGACCTGCGTGGACTGACACAATTGCTGCAGACAGTCACCGGCCGCGTTGCCGAACTGGAGGCGACCGATGTCCCAGCGTGAAACCGTTGCCCGCGTGAATGACGACGCGGCCGAAGAGAACGTGCCTGCCACGGCGCAGGCCGGCGCAGCAAGGGATGAAACCGTGCAGGGTGAGCCGGCAGCCGAACAGGCACCCGCTCCCGCACCGGCCGCACCGCCGCCGTTCATACCGAAACCAAAGCTGATCGCGCTCGGCTACATGCTGGCCTCCGCCATACTGGCGCTGACACAGGGGCTTGGCCTTTCATTTCTGACCGTCAACCTGCAACAGGTGGCAGGCCCCCTTGGTGTCACCACCAACGAGGCCGCGTGGTTGATGGCAGCTTACGTGTTTCCCAATGCCAGCCTCGGCATGTTCCTGTTCAAGATCCGCGCTCAATACGGCATTCGCAATTTCGCTGAAATTGCCATCGTCATCTATGTGCTGGTGTCGATTGCCCATCTTTGGGCAAATGATTTCACCTCGGCGATGATCCTGCGTTTCTTTGCGGGGGCTGCCGCCGCACCGCTGTCGTCTCTCGCCTTTCTCTACATGATCGAGGTATTTCCGCCGCAGAAGAAGCTGAGCATCGGTCAGGCCCTGGCGCTGACCGCGATCGCGTTGCCGACGCCCGTCGCCGGCCTGCTCTCCCCCAGCCTTTTCGATCTCGGCGACTGGTCCTCCCTCAACATGCTGGAACTCGGCCTGTCGCTGGTTTCGCTTGCCTTCATCTATCTTCTGCCCCTCACTTCAGCGCCGCGCATGAAGGTGGTTCAGTGGATGGACTACGTCAGCTTTACCTTCCTTGCCGTCTGCATGGGATGTTTTGCAGCTGCGCTGACGCTCGGTCGCCTTTATTGGTGGACGGAAGCACCGTGGCTGGGCTGGATGATGGTGGTGGGTATCGCTTCCGGCGTGATCTGTGTCGTCATCGAACTCAACCGTCGCAACCATCTGATCGACATCCGTTGGATCACCTCGCGCGAAATCATTCATTTCGCCGGCATCCTGCTTCTGTTCCGTATCCTGTTGTCGGAACAATCGAGCGGCGCGATCAACATGTTCCGCCAGATGGGCCTTCTGAACGACCAGCTGCAGGGGCTTTATTGGGTGATCCTTGTCGGCTCGCTCGGTGCCGGCGCCTTTTGCGCCTGGCTTTCGCGGCCGGGCCGGGAGGAAATCATCCATGCAATCTCGCTGCTGCTATTGGCCATCGGCAGCTATATGGATAGCCAGGCAACCGTGCTGACCCGTCCCGAACAGATGTATTTCAGCCAGTTTCTCGTGAGCTTTGCCATGGGGCTTTTCCTGCCGCCGGCGATGGCCGTGGGGTTTGGGGCGGCTCTTCAGCGCGGGCTGGTCTACATCCTCAGCTTTCTGGCGGTTTTTCTCGCCACCCAGAAGGTCGGCGGTTATCTCGGCAGCGCACTGTTCGGTTCCTTCGTGACCTGGCGCGAACAGTTCCATTCGTTCCGCATCATCTCGCGACTGAACCCTACCGATCCGATGCTGACGGCGCGATTGCAGCAATATGGCGCGGCATTTGCGAAGGTGACGCAGGATGGCTCGCTGCGCAGCATACAAGGCGCCAGCCAGCTGCAGAAGCTGATCCAGCAGCAGGCCTATGTGCTCGCTTATAACGACGCATTCCTGCTGACATCTTTGATGTCTCTTGCGGCCCTTGCCTGCCTTTGCCTGCACATGGCGTGGCGGCACCGCTCGATCCTTCTCAGGCGACATGAGGCCGAAACGCCCGTCGCCGTGAATTCCTGATTTAAAAAGACAACGAACCAAGAAGACCAAGACAATGAACGCCCTCCGCTCGCTCGCCACCTATGTGGCTCTTCTCATCGGTGCCGCCGGTATTCTGGTGATCCTTTATACCTGGCAGCTGCCGCCCTTCCACAACTCGGTGGAAACCACCAACGATGCCTATGTGCGTGGCCAGGTGACGCTGCTCAGCCCGCAACTGGCCGGTTACCTCGTCGAAGTGCCGGTTCAGGATTACCAGAAGGTCAAGGCCGGCGACCTGATCGCCCGCATCGACAACCGTATCTTCACCCAGAAGCTGGAACAGGCCAAGGCCACGGAAGCGCAGGCGGAAGCCGCACTCGACAATTCTCAGCAAAGCCAGAAGACTGCCGAGGCCAAGATCGTTTCCGCAAAGGCGGCGGTCGAAAGCGCCAAGGCCGTGCTCGATGCGGCCCGCATGACCAACGAACGCACCGAGGCGCTACTGGAAAAGAACATCGCCAGCCAGAGCGAGGCGGAAAAGAACCGCGCCACCTATAATCAGGCGGTCGCCGCCATCCATCAGGCGCAGGCGGCCGAACAGGTGGCGGAGCAGGATCTCAACACTGTCATCGTCAGCCGCCGTTCGCTGGAAGCGACCGTGGAAGGTGCCAAGGCAGCGGTGCAATTGGCAGATATCGACCTGCAGAACACCCGCATCACGGCCCCGCAGGATGGCACGCTTGGCGAAGTCTCCGGTCGTCTCGGCCAATATGTTTCGGCCGGCACACAGCTGACTTCGGTCGTGCCCGACCACACCTGGGTCGTCGCCAACTTCAAGGAAACGCAGCTTGCCGGAATGACCGTCGGCCAGAAGGTGACGTTCACGGTCGACGCGCTGGGCCACAAGACGTTTACCGGCCGCATTGAACGGTTTGCACCGGCGACGGGCTCGGAATTCACCATCATCAAGGCAGATAACGCCACCGGCAACTTCACCAAGGTAGCGCAGCGCGTGCCGGTGCGGGTGGCCATCGATAGCGGTCAATCGCTTTCCGAAAAGCTGGTTCCCGGCATGTCGGTTGTTGCCAGCGTCGATGTTGCGCAGAGTGGCACCGATATCGCAAGCGCCGGAACAAACTGATCCACCGCCGCAAATGAAAGCCCCGCATCGGATTGTTCGATGCGGGGCTTTTTTTCCATTCGCATGATCAATGCGAGGCGTGCGAGCTTCCGCCCTTGCGGGCCGGATCTCGGGTATGGTGGCTGTCGCGCTCACCGCCGCCGCCGGAAACCTTGCTCTTGGTGCGAACCTCGCCGTCCGCCGGCGGCTTGTTGATTTCAAGTGGCGCCTTGGCGTTCTGCTTGGAAGAACCAGGGCCACCCTGACGGATACTGGCTGGAGTTTTGGTCGATGTACTCATCGCGACCTCCTCTCGAAATGGTGTTATCGGTCCTGCTGGTAGCCCTGGTGGGTGGTGTTCACCTTGGTGTTACCCTGTTGACCCTGCTTTGCGGGATCACCAACAGTCTTGGCCTCGACATGCCTCAGATCGGAATGGGTATGTTCGCCCGCTCCCTTGTGACTGAGGTTTTCGTTCGGTGTTGGGGGAAGTCTGCTACCCATGAGGGGCCTCCTTCTTTTGCTTTACTAAGGCCCTAATCGACGCATGGCGCAGATGTTCCAGATTTTTCAACACGGAAAAAGCAAAACCCCGGACGTTGCCGTCCGGGGTGCGGTATTTTCTCACGAGATCGGAGCAGATCAGGCGGCGCGGCTTCTGTAGTGACCGGGTGTCTGTGCCTGTCGCATCTCGAAGCGTGACAGAAGTTCCGACAGACGGGCGCTTTCATCCGCAAGACCGGCACCGGCGGCGTTCATTTCCTCCACCATCGCCGCATTCTGCTGCGTGACCTGATCCATGTGGTTTACCGAGGTGTTGATCTCGGTGAGGCCGGATGCCTGTTCGCGCGCGCCCACTGCAATCGCATCCATGTGCTGGTTAATGGCGGAGACGAGATCGGCGATCTCCTTCAATCCGTTACCGGTATCGTTGACCAGCGTCACGCCTTGCGTGACTGCGGCTTCCGAATTGCCGATCAGCGTCCTGATTTCCTTGGCAGCATTGGCGGAGCGCTGTGCAAGTTCGCGCACTTCCAGCGCGACCACCGCAAACCCCTTGCCTGCTTCGCCCGCGCGGGCGGCTTCCACACCGGCGTTCAGCGCCAGAAGGTTGGTCTGGAAAGCGATATCGTTGATGACCCCGATGATCTGCCCGATCTGGGAAGACGCCGTCTCGATCCTGCCCATGGCATCGATGGCATTGGCGACCACGGCGCTGGAAGTGCCGGCGCGTGTGCTGGCATGGCGGACCATTTCGCGCGCTTCGGCGGCACGGTCGGATGTCTGCTTAACGTTGGTGGTGACTTCTTCCAGAGCTGCCGCCGTTTCTTCCAGCGAGGCCGCCTGCTGTTCGGTACGCTTGGCAAGCTGGTCGGAGGCAGTGGAAATTTCACCGCTGCCGCTGCGAACCGTCAGCGCCGACTTGGCGACACCTTCCAGCGCATCTCGCAACTGGCGCACGGAACTGTTGAAATCGTGGCGCAGAGCCTCGAAGCGCTCAGAGAACACCTCTTCGATCTCGCAAAGAAGATCGCCGGAAGCGAGACGACGCAGGCCGGTCGCAAGGCCGGAGGTCGCCTGCGTAAGGCGGGCTTCCGCCTCGCTTTCGGCGCGTTTCTGGAAGGCGATACGCTCGACTTCGGCGGCCTCACGCGAACGGACGGCTTCCGCCTCGAGTTCGCGGTTGTGAAGCGATGCCTCGCGGAACACCTCGACGGCGCGCGCCATGTCACCGATCTCGTCCTTGCGGGCGGCGCCGGCAATGGCGACCGACAGGTCGCCGGCGGCAAGCTTGCGCATGGCGGCAGTCAGTGCGGTGATGGGGTTGGCGATACGGAAGATGATGGTGGAAAAACCGACGATCGAAAGCGCCAGCGCCAGAAGTGTGGCGACACCGTAAACGATGATCGACTGAAGCGAGGCGGCGTTATTGGCAGCCGTGATCGCGGTCATTTCCTTCAGCGACGCAGAAGCGATATCGGCAAGCGATGCCTGTGCCGGGCCTGCCGGTTTACGCCAATCATCGACATTCATGGCAAAAGGCTGACCTGCCTGGAACTGCTTGATGGCAGCGGCTTTCTGCTCGGCATAGGCGCCGGAGAAATAGGTATTCTGGGCGACCTTGTGCAGATCACGGATCGCCCCCGGAGTGGTATCGCTGGCAACGATCTGCGAGATCACGTCCCATGCCAGGAAAACACGCGCATCCTGAACGGCGACTTCGGCCAGCTTTTCAGCCGAAAGCGGCTGCTTGGAAATGATTGCCCCGACAATCGAGGAATTGGCTGTGCCGAGTTGCGTCCGCGAGGTCCAGGCAAGCGAACGCAGCTGCGTGAACATGATCATCGCCGGACCACGGGCATTGATGACGGCTTCGACCTGATAGGATGCCTTTTCCAGATCGACAAGCATCTGGTCGGCAAGAGCGAGCGCGCTTTTCGCGGTCGCCGCATCGCGATCCTTTACGGACAGCGCAAGCGCTGCGTCGATTTTCGGACGCAGGTCCAGCCACTTGGCATAATTTTCAAGGACAGGGCCGAGACTTGTTTTCAAGGATGCCGGCTCAACGGTCTCGATGACAGCCTTTGCATCCTTGAAGGCGGCATCGAGATCGTGACGACCGTCATCGATATTCTTGCGGGTGGAGGCCATATCGGCCGGTTCCAGCTTGACGGCGGAGTTGATCGCGCCGCGCTCACCGCGCATACCGAGAAGCGCATCGAACAGCGACTTGTCGAGCGAAGCCAATCCTGCCAACTGGCTGGAGGTACGCTGGGTTTCAATTTGTCGCAACAGCTGCTGCGCCATCAAGCCCATGACCGTGAGACTGAGAACCGCAAACACGGTGACCAGTATATTTCGAACCGAAAATTTCATTGCAATGCCCCCACAGGTACCGGCGCGGGAGATGAACCCCGTCGACGCCAGCCCGATATCCCCCACGCGACCGATGCGATCTCGCATTGCAAAATGAATGTTCAATATTGACTAAATTTCCCCTAATGATTGCATGGGGAAAATTGCGTTTTTGGCGCAAATATATTGTGCGGCGCAGCATTTTTACTTGCGCAACAAGAATATCCGAGCAAATGCTTGCAGGCCGAGCAAAAGCGTCTTCGGCGGCTGTTAAGCCGTGGAAAACTATCGATACCGCCGCAACGTTTCGGAGAAGAATCCCGGGTCGACATTTCCTCCCGAAGCGACCGCAATTACTGCATCGCCCATTATTTCCTTCTGCCGGAAAAGCGCTGCAGCCAGCGCCACCGCAGCACCGGGTTCGACAACAATCTTCAGGCGCGTAAACGCAAGGACCATGGCTCTTGCAGCTTCGTCATCGCTGACAACAAGACCCGGGCCGCATAATCTAGAGGTGATGGGAAAGGTGACGTGGCCGGGCGACGGTGTCAAAATGGCATCGCAGATCGAGCCGCCCATCGCCGCATTGCGCTCAATCCGGCCGGCGGCAAGCGAACGGGCGGTATCGTCAAATCCGTCAGGCTCGCATGGGCGAACCACAAGGCCGGGCGCTTCGGCCTCGAGCGCCAGGGCAATACCGGCAGTCAGCCCACCGCCACCGCAGGGCACCAGAACCTCGGCGCGGGCAATGCCATGCTCGTCGGCCTGTTCGGCGAGTTCCAACCCGACCGTGCCCTGGCCGGCTACGACATGCGGCTCGTCGAACGGACGTATCAATGTCAGATTTCGCTCGGCGGAGAGCCGCTCCCCGATTGCGTCACGATCTTCGTTCTGGCGGTCGTAAAGCACCACTTCGGCACCATAGGCGCGGGTGTTTTCGATCTTCAGGTTCGGCGCGTCAGAAGGCATGATGATAACGGCCGGGATGCCGTGCATGCGCGCGGCAAGCGCCACGCCCTGCGCGTGATTGCCGGAGGAAAAGGCGATGACGCCTTTCCCGCGCGTCTCTTCATCCAAGGCGGATATGGCCGACCACGCGCCACGGAACTTGAATGAGCCGGTAAGCTGCAGACACTCCGCCTTCACGAACAGACGGCGTCCGGCAATCTCGTCCAGAAACGGGGAAGACAGGAGCGGCGTACGGCGCGCATGGTTGCCGATCCGGTCGCGGGCGGCCTTGATCATTGCGATATCGGTCATGGAATTCCCCGGCGGGTTTATCGGAAGCATGAGAACGCCCCCCAGTCTTGCGGCTTGCAGCAGAACTGGCAAGCCGCAAGACTATCTCGCCACGAAAATTTCAGCCGATATGATGGTAACGGCGCCGGAAATAGACGAGCGCTTCATCGTCATCCGCGCTCGTCTGCATGCCAAGCACCTGGCAGAAGAGAACGTGATGGGTGCCGCTGGCAACGGCGGTTTCGATACGGCAATCGAAGGAAACGAGGGCATCCCTCAAAACCGGCGCTCCGGTATCGCCGACGGTCCATTCACCGGCGGCAAAACGTTCCGCTTGCGGCGTGGCGCCACCAAAGGCACGGGAAATATCCTCGTGTCGGGCGGTCAGCGTATTCACACACAGAACGTCGTTCTTTTCGAACAGGCCAGCAACCGAACTTGCCCGGTTGAGGCAGACGAGCAGGGTCGGCGGCGTATCGGTGACGCTGGTGACGGCGGAGGCAGTGAACCCGGCACGACCGGCGGGGCCATCGGTGGTGACGACATGCACGGCTGCCGCAAGTCGGGACATGGCATCGCGAAAAGCCAGCCTGGCGGTTTCGGCATCCTCTTGCGGTGTCATTGCCACTCCAAATCCCATTCCATTCATCGCATCCACCCGACCTTTCGTCACCGTGGGCGCGAACCCCATACCTACCGTCCGTGACGGAAAGCGCAATAGCCGTCGGCGGCGGCTTGTCGCCCGTGCCGATCTGCGCATACTCGAACACGAGCCAGCGTCGTTTTCGACCGATTCATTCAGGGAAAGAACATGACCGATTTTCGTAAGCGTTGCGTTGCACATGATCGTATCGTCGGGATTTTTTGCGCAATTCCACATCCGGTGGCGATAGAGGTTTGCGCTGCAGCCGGGCCGGATTTCCTTTGCATCGATTGGGAACATGCCCAGATCAGCCGCGAGCGCATCGAAGATCTGATCCGCGCCGCCGATGTGCGGCATGTTCCCGCGATGGTGCGTGTACCGGGCCACGCCTCGGAATGGACGGCCGCGGTGCTGGATGCAGGCGCTGCCGGCGTGCTGGTGCCGCGCATTTCCACGGCCGAGCAGGCACGCGCGGCGGTGAAGGCTGCGCGGTTCCCGCCTATCGGCGAACGCGGGCTTGGACCGGGACGTGCCACCTCCTACGGTTATCACATTCCCGATTACTTGGCGGCCGCCAATGAGCGGCTGGTGCTGGCCATACAGGTGGAAACGGCGCAAGGGTTGGACAACATCGACGAGATCGTGGCCGTTGACGGTATCGACGTGATTTTCGTCGGCCCGTCAGATCTCGCCGCGTCACTGGGCGCAACCACGCCCGCGGATGCGGACCGGCTGAATGCGGCGATCACCACGATTGCCAAGGCCACACGCAGGGCAGGCAAGGTTGCGGGGATTTTCCGCCCCAACACCGCGGATACAGGCAAGTGGGCCGATGCCGGTGCGACCTTCTTCATCCTCGGCAGCGATACGCGTTATCTCGGTGCCGGCATTGCGGCGGGCATGGAGGCAGGTCGCAAGGCCTGAGCCGAAAAGCTCAATCGGGGCCGAAAACCGACCAGCCGGTACGGGCGGCGAGCATTTCCAGCGCCAGAGAACCGAGCAGCGAGTTGCCGTGGTGGTTGAGGCCCGGCGACCACACGGTGACAGCCGCCTTGCCCGGAGCCACGGCCAAAATCCCGCCGCCCACGCCGCTCTTGCCGGGCAGGCCGACACGGTAGGCGAATTCGCCCGACCCATCATAATGGCCGCAGGTCAGCATCAGCGCATTGATGCGGCGTGCCCGCTGGCTGGAAACGACGGAATGTCCGGTGAGCGGATTGCTGCCACCGGCCGCAAGAAAAAGGCCGGCATGGGCAAGCTGCGTGCAGGTCATGGCAAGTGCGCAGTGGTGAAAATAGACGCCCAGCACATGCTCGACGGGATGCGTGAGCTTGCCGAAAGCGCGCATGAAATTGGCAAGGGCAGCATTGCGGAAACCGGTCGCCTCTTCCGACTTTGCGACGGCCGGATCGATGGCAATCGATTCGTCATCGGCGAGGTAACGAACGAAACGAACGATTTCGCCGATGGCCTCTCGCGGCGTATGGCCGGCAAGCACAAGATCGCTGACGGCGATGGCACCGGCATTGATGAAGGGATTGCGCGGCTTGCCGCCCTCGTTTTCCAGCTGCACGATGGAATTGAAGGCCGAGCCGGAAGGTTCCCGGCCAACGCGGTTCCATGTCGTCTCGCCGTGCTTGCCGAGCGCCATGGTGAGCGTGAAGACCTTCGATATACTCTGGATGGAGAAAGGCTCGTCGCAATCGCCCACCTTGTGGACGGCACCGTCCACCGTGATCAGCGACATGCCGAATTTTTTCGGGTCGATATGTGCAAGTTGGGGAATGTAGTCCGCGACCTTGCCTTCGCCGAGACGCGTGCTCAGCTCCGCGTGGATATCATCCAGGATCGCCTGCAGATCTGTCATGAAAACCTTCCCCGTATTGCTGGCCGCGCAGATATCATCAACGGCTTATCAAGCGGTTATAGATACCCTATTCGTCTGCCGCGCCCGACAAATGATTGCTGGCGGAACCTTTGACCATACCGATCTCGCGCCAGAGCGAAGCGATCATATCCTGATCGACATCCGCCATCATGTCGCACAGCCATGCCTCATGCGCTGCCGCCATGGTGGCAAACAGCGCCTTGCCCTCGTCCGTCAGCCGCGCGACGGTGACACGGCGATCGCCATCCGGGGTCACGCGTTTCACCATGCCATCGGCTTCCAGCCTCTCGACAAGGCCGGTGATATTGCCGTTGGTGACCATGGTGCGCTTGGAAAGCTCACCCAACCGCAGGCCATCGGTTTCGCGATAAAGCTGCGCCATCAGATCGAACTGCGGCAGTGTCGCGCCGAATTCGGCTCGCAGCCGACGACGGATTTCACTCGTCATCAGTTTGGTAGTGGACAGCATGCGCAGCCACAGACGTGTTTCAGCCTTGGCGCCGCTTTTGGGGCCGTGCGCGATGATTTCCAAATCGATGCTGGTTGCTTCCGTTTCCGTCATGCCGCTTTCCTGCCAATCCCCCGATCAGCGCCATCCCATAATCAGCGATAGAAAACGATATTTGAAATGTCAAAGGTCTCGGTGATTTGGCGTGCGCTTTCCGTCCCGTCAGACAATGCCGGTGTTACACATTTGCAGGACGTTTTGAGAACGGCACCGGCCCGCCACCGATTTACATTCGTCACACGAGACAGCATGAGCGAAGCCGGTTGGCGAAAATTCGTTGCAGGGCCGAAAATCCTGTTTCCATTCCGGCAAGGCCGTCGATATGGTCCGCCGCCAGTCACCATGCCGGGCGCAGCCGTATGATGCGCGACCCGTGAACGAGGAATTGATCATGAGCAGTTACGTCCTGACCGTGTCTTGCCCCACCAGCCGCGGCATCGTCGCGGCGATCTCCGGCTATCTCGCGGAAAAGGGCTGCAACATCATCGACTCGTCGCAGTTCGACGACATCGACGCCGAACGCTTTTTCATGCGCGTCAGCTTCATTTCCGAAGAAGGCATCGACCGCCAGTCGCTCCTCGACGGTTTTGCGCCGGTGGCCGAAAAGTTCCAGATGGAAGCCGAGATCTTCGACGCCACCGAGCGCATGAAGGTTCTGCTGATGGTGTCGCGTTTCGGCCATTGCCTCAACGACCTGCTTTATCGCTCGAAGATCGGCGCCTTGCCGATCGATATCGTCGGCGTGGTATCCAATCATTTCGATTACCAGAAGCTGGTGGTCAACCACGACATCCCCTTCCACCACATCAAGGTGACGAAGGAAAACAAGCCGCAGGCCGAAGCGCAGCTGCTGGAGGTCGTGGAAAACTCGGGCACGGAACTGGTGGTTCTCGCCCGTTACATGCAGGTACTATCTGATGCGCTTTGCCAGAAGATGTCGGGCCGGATCATCAACATCCACCACTCCTTCCTGCCAAGCTTCAAGGGTGCCAACCCCTACAAGCAGGCTTACCAGCGCGGCGTAAAGCTGATCGGCGCGACGGCGCACTATGTCACCGCCGATCTCGACGAAGGCCCGATCATCGAGCAGGATACGGTGCGGGTCACGCATGGACAGAGCCCGGAAGACTATGTTTCGCTGGGCCGCGACGTGGAGGCGCAGGTTCTGGCGCGCGCCATACACGCGCATATCCATCACCGGGTTTTCATCAACGGCAACCGCACGATCGTCTTCCCGCCAAGCCCGGGAAGCTACGCATCGGAGCGCATGGGCTGATCCCGGAAAGCGACCAATCCCGAATACAAAAACGGCGCCGTGGTCAGCACGGCGCCGTTTTTTGTTTCCGAGCGGAACATGGCGGAAGCATCGCTCCCGCCATCAGGGCATCATCAGCGACGCTGGTTGTAAACGTCGACGCAGACGGCGCCGAGCAATACCAGACCCTTGATCACCTGCTGGTAATCGATGCCGATGCCGAGGATGGACATGCCGTTGTTCATGACACCCATCAGGAAGGCGCCGATGACGGCACCCGTCACCTTGCCGACGCCGCCGTAAGCCGACGCACCGCCGATGAAGCAGGCCGCGATGACGTCGAGCTCGAAACCGGTACCTGCCTTCGGTGTGGCGCTGTTCAGGCGCGCCGCAACCACGAGGCCGGCGAGAGCCGCCAGAACGCCCATGTTGACGAAGGTCCAGAAGACCAGACGCGTAGTCTTGATACCCGACAGTTCCGCCGCACGGGCATTACCGCCAACGGCATAGATCTGCCGGCCGAGGATGGTGCGGTTGGTGAAGAAGCCATAAGCGACGATCAGCACCGCCATGATGATCAGCACGTTGGGCAGGCCGCGATGCGAGGAGATCAGGTAGGCAACGTAACCGACGGCGGCCAGAACAAGGATGTTCTTACCGACGAAGAAACCGAAAGGCTCGCTTTCAACGCCGTGCAGGACGCGGCGCGAACGGCTGCGGAAATTCTGCCAGACGAGAAGTGCCGCCAGAACGAGACCGATGATGAAGGAGGTCAGGTAGATGCCGCCGTCGGACGAGATCAATTCGACAACATAACCGGAGGACAGCTTCTGGAAGATCGGCGGGAATGGGCCGATGGCCTGGCTGCCGAGAATGGCGATCATGAAGCCGCGGAAGACCAGCATGCCGGCCAGCGTGACGATGAAGGACGGTATCTTGAAATAGGCGACGAAATACCCCTGGATGCCGCCGATCATGCCGCCGACAACGAGGCAGGCAATGATCGAAAGCCAGATATCGACACCCCAGCGCACCATCAGCAGCCCGGCGAGACCGCCGATGAAGCCCGCGACCGAACCGACCGACAGGTCGATATGGCCGGTGACGATGACCATCAGCATGCCGAGCGCCATGATGACGATATAGGAATTCTGCAGGACGATATTGGTGACGTTGAGCGGCTTCAGGAGAATGCCGTCGGTGGCGAACTGAAAGAAGATGACGATGACGACCAGCGAGATCAGCATGCCGTAGTCGCGAAGGTTTTCCTTCCAGAAACCGGTCGCCGCCTTTGGCGCGACTGCTGCTTCTTGTGGAGTGCTCATGGGTTATCTCCCCTTGCGGCGCATGATGGCGCGCATGATATTTTCCTGCGTTGCTTCTTCACCGGCCACTTCGCCGACAAATTCGCCTTCGTGCATCACCATGATACGGTCGCACGTGCCGATCAGTTCCGGCATTTCCGACGAGATCACGACGACGGCCTTACCGGCATCCGCAAGTTCGTTGATGATGGAATAGATTTCATACTTGGCGCCGACATCGATACCGCGTGTCGGCTCGTCCAGGATCAGGATATCCGGGCCGGTGAACAGCCATTTCGACAGCACGACCTTCTGCTGGTTGCCGCCCGAAAGCTTGCCGGTTTCCTGATAGACGTTGTGGCTGCGGATCCGCATTCGGCTGCGGAATTCCTGCGCCACCTTCATTTCCTTGATGTCATCGATGACACCGGTGTTCGACACACCGCCGAGATGGGCAAGCGAGATGTTCTTGCGGATGTCTTCCGCCAGAATGAGGCCGAGCTGCTTGCGGTCTTCGGTCACATAGGCGAGGCCCGCCTTGATGGCCTTGTGGACGTCGGATGTATCCACCGGCTTGCCGTGAACCTTCACCGTGCCGGTAATGTCGCGACCATAGGCACGGCCGAACACGCTCATGGCGAACTCGGTGCGGCCCGCGCCCATCAGGCCGGAAATGCCCACGACTTCTCCGGCGCGCACCTTCATCGATACGTTCTTGACCATCTGCCGGCTGGAATGCTGCGGATGATAGACGGACCAGTTTTCGACTTCGAAGATCACATCGCCGATTTTCGGCGTGCGGGCCGGGTAACGGCTTTCGAGATCGCGATCGACCATGCGGCGCACGATCTCGTCTTCGTCGACTTCACCCTCATGACAATCGAGCGTGCCGACGGTGCGGCCATCGCGCAGAACGGTGATGCGGTCGGCGACTTCGGTGATCTCGTTCAGCTTGTGGCTGATCATGATCGAGGTGATGCCGGCGCGCCGGAATTCCTTGAGCAGCTCCAGAAGCGCGGCGCTATCTGTTTCGTTCAGCGATGCGGTCGGCTCGTCGAGGATCAGCAGGCGCACGTCCTTGGACAGCGACTTGGCGATTTCCACCAGCTGCTGCTTGCCGACGCCGAGATTGGTGATGAGCGTTTCCGGCGCTTCACTGAGACCCACCTTGGCAAGCAGCTCCTTCGTGCGCTTGTAACGTTCGTCGCGATCGATGACGCCGAACTTCGACGGTGCATTAGCGAGAAAGATGTTTTCCGCGATAGACATCAGCGGAATGAGCGCAAGCTCCTGATGGATGATGATGATGCCGAGCTTTTCGCTATCGTTGATATCGCGAAAATGGCGCTCCTCTCCATCGAAAAGGATCGAGCCTTCGTAAGAACCGTGCGGATAAACACCCGACAGAACCTTCATCAGGGTGGATTTACCGGCGCCGTTTTCACCGACGAGCGCGTGGATTTCGCCTTCTCTGACGGTAAAACTGACGTCCGAAAGCGCCTTTACGGCGCCAAAACTTTTCGAAATGCCACGCATTTCAAGAATAGGCGGCTTTTCCGCAGCGGATGGTACGGGATCAAGCATGACAACTCCCAATATAGAGGGGTCGCGCGACGGTGACGCCGCGCGACCTTAAGCGAATTACTTGATCTGTGCTTCGGTGTAATAACCGCTCTTGACCAGAACATCGACATTGGTCTTGTCGATGGCGACCGGCTTGAGCAGGTAGGACGGAACGACCTTGTTGCCGTTGTTGTAGGTCTTGGTGTCGTTGACCTGCGGTTCCTTGCCGCTCATGACGGCATCGACCATGTCGACGGTAACCTTTGCGAGGTCACGGGTGTCCTTGAAGATGGTCGAATACTGTTCGCCGGCGATGATCGACTTGACGGACGGGACTTCGGCGTCCTGACCGGATACGAACGGCATCGGCATGTCGCCGGAACCGTAACCAACGCCCTTGACCGACGACAGGATGCCGATCGAGATACCGTCATAAGGCGACAGGACTGCGTTCAGCTTCTTGTCGGAATAGGTGGAGGACAGGATGGCGTCCATGCGGGCCTGTGCGGTTGCCGGATCCCAACGCAGGGTGGCGACCTTGTCCATGCCGACCTGGCCGGAACCGACAACGAGCGTACCCTTGTCGATCAGCGGCTGCAGAACGCTCATGGCGCCGTCATAGAAGAAGTAGGCGTTGTTATCGTCCGGCGAACCACCGAACAGTTCGATGTTGAACGGGCCCTTTTCGGTGTCGGCCTTGAGAGCCTTGACCAGCGTGGTGGCCTGCAGAACGCCGACCTGGAAGTTGTCGAACGTTGCGTAATAATCGACATTCGGCGTATCGCGGATCAGGCGGTCATAAGCGATGACCTTGATGCCGGCGGTGTGGGCCTGGGCCAGAACGTCCGACAGCGTGGTGCCGTCGATCGAGGCGACGACGAGAACCTTGGCACCCTTGGTGACCATGTTTTCGATCTGCGACAGCTGGTTCGGAATATCGTCTTCAGCGTACTGGAGGTCGGTGGAGTAACCGCGCTCCTGCAGAACCTTCACCATGTTGTCGCCATCGGCGATCCAGCGGGCGGACGACTTTGTCGGCATGGCGACGCCGACGAGCCCCTTGTCGGCGGCAAATGCCGGTGCCGCAAAGGCGACGGCAGCAGCGATGGCCACCGTCGACAGGTATTTGAACATAGTCATGACTACTCTCCCAAAAAAGCGTGCTCCCAACGAGCCGCTCAATCCTCCGGTTGGCGATTTCCTCAACCGCCACCGCTTGCAATCTTGCGGCGTTATTGCACCGCAAGTCTCCTAAGCTTGCCCATTGCAGCCCCCGAAACCATCCTTGAATTTCGGGGGGAAATATCAATGGTTATCACGCGGCAGACCGGCAGTCTGCGCGATACGCTGATATTTGACAGCCGGTTCGAGCACGGCGCCCGATTCCATCTGCCCGACGATGCCGCGCTGGATTTCCTGCCAGGGCGTCTGATGCTTGGGATACTGGTAACCGCCGTCGGCCGCGAGCGCCTTGTGACGGGCTTCCAGTTCTTCCGCGGAGATAAGAATATCAGCCGTGCCGCGACCGACATCGATGCGAACCTTGTCACCGGTGCGCAGGATGGCGAGACCGCCGCCTGCCGCCGCTTCCGGCGAAGCGTTGAGAATGGACGGGCTGCCCGACGTGCCGGACTGACGACCATCGCCGACGCAGGGCAACGAACTGATGCCTTCCTTCAGCAGATAGTCCGGCGCGCGCATGTTGACGACTTCGGCAGCGCCCGGATAACCGATCGGACCGGCGCCGCGCATGAACAGAACGGTCGTGCCATCGATGGCGAGCGACGGATCGTCGATGCGGTGGTGGTAGTCTTCCGGTCCATCGAACACCACGGCACGGCCTTCGAAGGCTTCCGGATCTGCCGGGTTGGAAAGGTAACGATTGCGGAATTCTTCCGAAATCACACTTTTCTTCATGATTGCCGAATCGAACAGGTTGCCGCGCAGCACGCGGAAACCGGCATGCGGCTTCAAAGGATTGTCGTAGGTGCGGATGACCTTGTCGTCCTCGATGATCGCACCGCGACAGTTTTCGCCGATGGTCTTGCCGTTGACGGTCATCGCATCCTCATGGATGAGACCCTGGGTCATCAGCTGGTTGACGACGGCCGGAACACCGCCGGCATGGTAATAGTCTTCGCCGAGATATTCGCCGGCCGGCTGCAGGTTGACCAGAAGCGGCACTTCCTCGCCGTATTGCTGCCAGTCATCCACCGTCAGTTCCACACCCATGTGGCGGGCAAGGCCGTTCAGGTGGATCGGCGCGTTGGTGGAGCCGCCGATCGCCGAGTTGACGCGGATGGCGTTGATGAAGGCTTCCTTGGTCATGATGTCGGAAGGCTTCAGGTCTTCGCGGACCATATCGACGATGCGCAGGCCGGTGAGATAGGAGACTTCCTGACGGTCGCGGTATGGCGCCGGGATGGCAGCCGAACCCGGCAACTGCATGCCGAGCGCTTCGGCCAGCGAGTTCATTGTCGTTGCCGTGCCCATCGTGTTGCAATAACCGGTGGACGGCGCCGAAGAGGCGACCAGCTTGACGAAGCCGGCATAATCGATCTCGCCCTTGGCGAGCAGTTCGCGCGCCTTCCAGACGATGGTGCCGGACCCCGTGCGTTCACCACGGAACCAGCCGTTCAGCATCGGGCCGACGGACAAGGCGATGGCCGGGATGTTGACGGTGGCCGCCGCCATGAGACAGGCCGGCGTGGTCTTGTCGCAGCCGATGGTCAGCACTACGCCGTCGAGCGGGTAACCGTACAGCACTTCCACGAGGCCGAGATAGGCAAGGTTACGGTCGAGGCCGGCGGTCGGACGCTTGCCGGTTTCCTGGATCGGATGGACGGGGAATTCGATGGCGATGCCGCCGGCTTCGCGAATACCTTCGCGCAGGCGATGCGCCAGTTCCAGATGGTGGCGGTTGCACGGCGACAGGTCGGAACCGGTCTGGGCGATGCCGATGATCGGACGGTCCGACTGCAACTCGGCCTGGCTGAGACCGAAGTTCATGTAACGCTCGAGATAAAGCGCGGTCATGTCGACATTGTCGGGATTGTCGAACCAGGCGCGCGAGCGCAGCTTGCGGCCCTTTGCGGCTTCGACGATGGCCTTCGGATCGTGATTGTCGGAATTGCTCATGATGCGGTTCTCGAATTGAAAGATGGGGCGGACCGGATATTCATCTCAGTCCTCGAACGCTTCGACTGTCAGGCGGCGGCCGAGCATGAAGGCATCGGCCACATGCACCAGCGGCGAAAGGTCGACATCGCTTTGCGCGCTTGCCACAAGCGCTACGAAACGCTTGTAGAGATTACGATATTCGCGGTCTTCCTCGATGATCCGGGCATTGCCATCGACATTGAGGCGGCTGCCGCCATGGGTCAGCACGACCGGACCTTCATCGGTTTCGACGCGGATATCCCAGGTCTGCGGACCGGTCTGGCGCCAGTCGAATTCCGCCGAGACGGGCAGGCCCGCAGCGGTTTCGAACGAAAGGCTGGCCGCAATCGGGGCGGCGCGATTGGCGGGGAAGGACAGACTGGAGCCGACAAGGTGAAAGCTCTCAGGCATGATGCGGGTGACGATCGACAGCGCGTTGATGCCCGGATCGAAAACGCCGAGACCGCCCGGCTCCCAGATCCATGCCTGACCCGGATGCCAGTGGCGCACGTCTTCCTTCCATTCGACGGAAACGGAACGAATGGAGCGCTTGGCGAGCAGTTCGCGCGCGGGTTCGACGGCTGCAGCTTCACGTGAATGCCATGTTGCAAACAGCGTCACGCCCTTTTCGCGGGCAAAACGTTCGAGCGCGTAAACTTCGGAAAGCGAGGCACCCGGCGGTTTTTCCAGCATGACATGCTTGCCGGCTGCAATGGCGGCCTTGGCCTGCGCGAAACGCCCCTGCGGCGGCGTGCACAGAGAGACCGCATCGAGCGCGACGCCAGATGCCAGCATATCCTCGATGTCGTGAAAACAGTGCACGCTTTCCAGCTGTGCATTGCGGCTGGCAACGGCCGCCAATTCGATACCGGCGGTCGCTTCGATGGCGCCGAGATGCTGATCCCTGGCGATTTTCCCGAGCCCGACGATGCCGAGACGAATATTGCTCATGTCATTCTTCCTTAAAGCTTGCGCACGTCAACCGACGTCGCAGCGGCGACGCTCAAGCGGTTGACGAGAGGAAGCTTGAACGGCGCAGCGGAGATTTCGAACACGTCGCCCGGTTCGGTCTTAATCCCTTCCGAGAAGGACAGGGTCGCGGTGCCGAAGAAATGCACGTGCAGATCACCCGGACGGCGGAAGATATCGTACTTGAAATTATGGTGTTCGAGATTGGCGATCGTGTGCGACATGTTGGCCTCTCCCGAAAGGAAGGGCTTTTCGAAAATGGTCTTGCCATCGCGCAGCACGCGCGAAGTGCCTTCGACGTGGTCCGGCAGGTCGCCGACCAGCAGTTCCGGACCGAGAGCCGCCTGGCGCAGCTTGGAATGCGCAAGCCAGAGATAGTTGCCCTTCTCCGTCACGTGGTCGGAAAACTCGTTGGCAAGGCAGAAACCGATCCGGTAGGTGACGCCATCTTCGCCGGCCAGATAGATGCCGGCCAGTTCCGGCTCTTCGCCACCATCCAGCGCAAATGCCGGGGAAACCAGATCCTCGCCGGTGGCGCGCAGCTGCGAGCCGTCGCCCTTGTAGAACCATTCAGGCTGCACGCCGGTTTCGCCCGCTTTCGGCTTGCCGTTTTCGACGCCCATCAGGAACATGCGCATGGAATCGGTCGGCTTTTCTTCCGACTGCGCGGCCTTGTGCATCTTGTCGCGGCCATCGGCCGAGCCGAGATGGGTAAGGCCGGTGCCGGCAACGATGAAATGAGCCGGGTCTGGATGGGTGATCGGCAGAAGGATGCGCTTTTCAGCGGCGGCCTTTTCAAGATCGACGACCTCGCCGAGGCCGGCTTCGCTGATCTGCGCTGCCAGCGGCTTGCCGGTGGCGATTGCCTGGCGCGCCAGTTCATAGGTGGAGTTTGCACCATTGACGACGCGTGCATCGCCTTGACCATCCCACGCAACAACACGCACCGTGCCGGACGCATCCGCAACCTGAAGAATTCGCAGCATCTATTTCATCACCTGTAGATGTTTCGCTCCCGCCCGGCGCCTCCTCAGGGCCGAACATTCCAGGCATCTGCGCCATAATGACGCTGCGCCCATAAATATGACTATTGGATTGAGGCGCGGATTGTCAAGCAGTGGACGCTGACTGTCCGATGCTGTTTTTGGCAAATGTTTACTCGCATACTCAGCATTTCAAACGTTTAGATATCGCGAATATGGGCATATCCGACAGGTTGCCACCTATCTGCAAAGATTCCGCTTGCAAAAGTATTACTATATGCTCAGTTAGCCTGGCACTTGCTAAGTTTCATCTCTGGGAGGATTTAAGATGAGAACAGCATTCGCGGCGCTTGGCGTCGCTTTCACACTTTCCCTGGCAACAAGCGTTTCCGCAGCATCGCTGACGGTGGGCTTCTCGCAGATCGGCTCCGAATCGGGCTGGCGCGCGGCGGAAACCACGGTCACCAAGCAGGAAGCCGAAAAGCGTGGCGTCACGCTGAAGTTTGCCGATGCGCAGCAGAAGCAGGAAAACCAGATCAAGGCGATCCGCGGCTTCATCGCTCAGGGCGTCGATGCGATCCTGATCGCACCTGTTGTCGCAACCGGCTGGGATGCCGTCCTGAAGGAAGCCAAGGAAGAAAAAATCCCGGTAATCCTGCTCGACCGCGAAATCGAGTCGCCGAAAGATCTTTACCTGACCGCCGTGACCTCCGATCAGGTCCACGAAGGCAAGGTTGCCGGCGAATGGCTTGCCAAGGATGTCGGCTCCAAGGACTGCAAGGTCGTGGAACTGCAGGGAACGACCGGTTCTTCGCCGGCCATCAACCGCAAGAAGGGTTTCGAGGAAGGCATCAAGGCCGCTTCGAACATCAAGATCGTGCGTTCGCAGACCGGTGACTTCACCCGCACCAAGGGCAAGGAAGTCATGGAAAGCTTCATCAAGGCAGAAGGCGGCGGCAAGGACATCTGTGCCGTTTATGCCCACAACGACGACATGGCCGTCGGCGCCATCCAGGCGATCAAGGAAGCCGGCCTGAAGCCGGGCACCGATATCAAGATCGTTTCCATCGACGCCGTGCCGGATATTTTCCAGGCCATGGCGAAGGGTGAAGCCAACGCAACCGTGGAACTGACCCCGAACATGGCCGGCCCGGCCTTCGATGCGCTCGATGCGTATCTGAAGGACAAGAAGGAGCCGAAAAAGTGGATCCAGACCGAATCCAAGCTCTACACCCAGAAGGACGATCCGATGAAGGTGTACGAGTCCAAGAAGGGCCTCGGTTACTGATCCCTGCCCTCAAGGCATAACAAGAGCGGGCATCCTGCGTGATGCCTGCATCACTGACGCAAGACGGGCGGCGCGGTTTTACGCGCGCCGCTCGCCGATAACCCGTGCGGACAGGTGAGCATGTCAGAATTCCAACTTATTCCGGAAGCCGATTACGTGCTTCAGGGCCGGTCGATTGCGAAAAGCTTTCTCGGTAATATAGCGCTCGACAATGTCGACTTTTCGCTGCGGCGTGGGGAAATCCATGCGCTTTTGGGCGAAAACGGCGCCGGCAAATCGACGCTGATCAAGATCCTCACCGGCGTTTACACACGTGACAGCGGCACGATCCGGCTGGACGGCCAAGAGGTTTCACCCGCCAATGTCGGCGAGGCGCAGGCACTCGGCATCGGCACGGTTTATCAGGAGGTCAATCTTCTGGAAAACCTGACGGTGGCTGAAAACCTGTTTCTCGGTCGCCAGCCACGCCGTTTCGGCCTGACCGACCGCCGCGAAATGCGCCGACGTTCGCGCGATCTTCTTTCCCGCTACGGGCTGGATATCGATGTCGATGCGCTGCTTTCCACCTATTCCGTTGCCATCCGCCAGATCATCGCCATTGCCCGCGCCGTCGATCTTTCCGGCAAGGTTCTGGTGCTCGATGAGCCGACCGCCAGTCTCGACGCGCAGGAAGTCGAAGTTCTGTTTTCCGTGCTGCGCAAGCTGAAAGCGGATGGTCTCGGCATCGTCCTGATCACTCACTTTCTCAACCAGGTTTATGCCGTCTCCGACCGCGTGACCGTGCTGCGAAACGGAAAACTGGTCGGCAGCCGCGATATCGACGGTCTGCCGCGCATGGAACTGATTTCCATGATGCTAGGTCGAGAGTTGCAGCATGTAACCCGCGACCATCAGGCCAGCGAAGGCGACGTTCCCACCGGCGACGCCGCCATCCATTTCAGCGATTACGGCAAGCGCGGCAGCGTTTCACCCTTCGATCTCGCCATCCGCCCCGGCGAAGTGGTGGGCGTGGCAGGCCTACTCGGTTCCGGCCGCAGCGAAACGGCCTTCCTGCTGTTCGGCATAGACCGCGCCGATAGCGGCACTGCAACGGTGGACGGAAACGAGATTACTCTGACCTCTCCGGAAGCGGCCATTGCCAACGGCTTTGGCTTCTGTCCCGAGGAGCGCAAGACGGATGGCATTATCGGCGATTTTTCCGTTGCCGAAAACATCGCGCTGGCGCTTCAGGCCAGACAGGGCTGGGCCAGGCCCATTCCATCGCGGCAAAAACGGGCGCTGGCGGAAGAGTTTATCCGTTCACTCGACATTCGCCCCGCCGATCCCGACCGACCGATCAAATTTCTCTCCGGCGGCAACCAGCAGAAGGCGATCCTTGCCCGTTGGCTCGCCACCAACCCGCGCCTGCTCATTCTGGATGAACCGACACGCGGCATCGATATCGGCGCGCATGCGGAAATTCTGAAAATGATCGAAAAACTCTGCAGCGAAGGCATGTCGCTTGTGGTGATCTCCTCCGAACTGGAGGAACTGACCGCGATTGCCCACCGCGTGATCGTTCTTTCCGATCGCAAGCACATTGCCGAACTGTCCGGCGCAGAGGTCACGGCCGACAATATCATGCACGCGATTGCAGCCCCCAACCGGACGGAGGCCGCATGAAAAACGCCATCACCCGCCGCCTGCGCCGTCTGGCGCCGCAGATCATCGCGCTTGTCGTTATCCTGGGGATGATCACCGCCGTTGCGCCCGGTTTCCTCAATCTCTCCATCGCCAATGGCCGCATCTATGGCAGCCTCATCGACGTACTGGTGCGCGCAGCCCCCGTGGCACTTCTGACCATCGGCATGACGCTGGTCATCGCCACACGCGGCATCGATCTGTCCATCGGCGCGGTCATCGCCATCTGCGGTGCTGTCGCGGCAAGTCTCGTCACGCAGGGATACAGCCTGCCCGTCGTTATTCTCGTCTCGCTCGGCGTCGGCCTCATCTGCGGCTTATGGAACGGCATGCTGGTGGCGCTCCTCGATATCCAGCCGATCATCGCCACTCTGATCCTGATGGTGGCTGGTCGCGGCATCGCGCAGCTGATCACCGAGGGCGCCATCCTCACCTTCAACAACGACACGTTTGCAGCGCTCGGCTCCGGCTCCTTTGCCGGCGTACCGTTGCCGATCCTGATCTGGGTGGCGATGGCATTGATCGTCGGCCTTGTGGTGCGGCGCTCAGCGCTCGGTTTCCTGATCGAGGCGACCGGTATCAACCGCCGCGCCGCCACGCTTGCCGGTGTGCGCGCAAAATTCCTGATCTTTTTCGTCTATGCCATTTCCGGCCTGATGGCAGCGGTTGCCGGCCTGATCGTCACCGCCGATATCCGCGGCGCAGACGCCAACAATGCCGGCCTGTGGCTGGAGCTCGATGCCATCCTCGCGGTCGTCATCGGCGGCACATCGCTGAATGGCGGACGGTTTTCAATCGCGGCCTCGCTCTTGGGCGCGCTGATCATCCAGTCGATCAATACCGGCATTCTGGTTTCGGGTTTCCCACCGGAATTCAACCTGATCATCAAGGCCGTCATCATCGTCATCGTGCTCACCCTGCAATCACCCGCACTTCTGACGCTGACCGCCTTCCTGCGCTTCTGGCGCAAACGGCCCGAAATCGCCACGCCCACCAAACGCAGCGAAGTCAATGATACCAGCGTGAAGGGAAGCGCACGATGATCCATAGCCGCAACCTGCCCTTCGTCACCACGCTTGCCATTTTCATCATCGCCTATGCGCTCTGCGCTCTGCAATTTCCGGCAATGTTCTCGACGCGCGTGATCGGCAACCTGCTTGTCGACAACGCTTTCCTCGGCATTGCGGCCGTGGGTATGACGTTCGTCATCCTCTCGGGTGGCATCGATCTGTCCATCGGTTCGGTGATCGCCTTCACCAGCGTCTTTGTGGCCGTCACCGTCGGATCGTTCGGCCTGCACCCGCTGACGGCATTTGCGCTGGTTCTGGTAATTTCCACGGCATTCAGCAGTGCCATGGGCGCAATGATCCGTTACCTGCAGATCCCGCCTTTCGTGGTGACGCTCGCCGGCATGTTTCTCGCCCGAGGTGCTGCCTACCTCATCTCGACGGAATCGGTTCCGATCTCGCATCCGTTCATCGATACGATCCAGGGTTTCTATTTCCGGTTCCCTGGTGGCGGGCGACTTACGGCGATGTCGATGCTGATGATCGCGGTGTTCGTGATCGGTGGCATCATCGCATCACGCACAAAGTTCGGCGCCAATGTCTATGCGCTCGGCGGCAATCCGCAATCGGCGGAACTGATGGGCGTGCCGGTGGGGCGTACCACCATCGGCATATACGCCACCTCCGGTTTTCTCTCCGGCCTCGCCGGCATCGTCTACACCTTCTACACCTCCTCCGGTTATTCGCTGGCCACAGTGGGTGTCGAACTCGATGCGATTGCGGCGGTCGTCATCGGCGGCACGCTTTTGACCGGCGGCACCGGGCTGATCGCCGGCACATTCGTCGGCATCCTCATCCAGGGATTGATCCAGACCTACATCGTTTTCGACGGCACATTGTCCTCATGGTGGACGAAAATCGTTATCGGCGTACTGCTCTTCGTGTTCATCGTGTTGCAGCGCGGCATCATCTGGTATTCAAACAGGCGCATCGACATAGCGCGCCTGAAGGGGGCTTGAATTGGGACTGCTGGAAACGACGATTAGCGGACGCAAGCGACGCAGCAGCCACGCGCATGTGGTTGCCGAACTCGGCAGCGCCATCGTTTCCGGCGAGATCCCGGAAGGTTCGATCCTGCCGGGAGACAACGAGCTTTCCGCCCGTTTCGGTGTATCGCGCACCGTTCTGCGCGAGGCGATGAAGACGCTTTCGGCAAAGCGGCTGATCGAGCCCAAGGCGCGCGTGGGCACCCGCGTTCTCGATCGCGAGGCCTGGAATTTTTTCGATCCCGACGTGCTTGGCTGGCGCTGCGATGCCGGAATTGACCTCGCCTTCATCGAATACATCGCCGAAATGCGCAATGCGCTGGAGCCGGCTGCGGCGGCTGCCGCCGCCCTTCGTGCCACCAGCGACGATATCGTGGCGCTTTATGCGATTGCCGCCCGTTTCGACGATCTGTCTCATACGCCGGAAACCATCGCCAAAGTAGACCTTGAGTTTCATCTCGCCGTAGCCCGCATGTCCGGCAATCCGTTCATGCGCTCGGCAAGCGCACTGATCGAGGCGGCGCTGGCGATTTCCTTCCAGCTTTCGTCTCCCGCGGCATCGCCGGAAAAGATCGACGAAGTGGCCAGCAATCACCTGCGCATTGCCCATGCCATCGCCTCGCGCGATCCGGCCAAGGCGGTGGCGGCCATGCAGCATGTCATCGATGTCGGCAAGAGCCGTATCCGCGGCTCCATGGAGCAGACGGCCGAGAAAGAAATCGCAGCAAGCTGACGGAGTTTGTTTCGCCGCTTGACCACGGAAAAGAAGTCTCTATCTCGGCGGCATGAACACCCAGGATACCGGCGGCACATTCAACTCGCGTTCCCGCAATCTGCGAGACAAACTGCAGCGCATAGAACGTGGCCGGGATGACTGGGCGCTTCGCTGGCAGGCCTTGCTGGCAGTTGTCGACCTCGCCATTCTCGCCTTTTTCCTGCTTGGCCCCTACCTGCGCTCCGGCCCCAGCTACCTGATCATCGATTACATGATTGCGGTATGGATAGCCGGCGAATTGATGGCGCGCGCGATTGCCGCACCTTCATTCTGGACCTTCGTGAAACGGCCGATGACATGGATCGACCTGTTCATCCTGGCCACGCTTCTGTTTCCCGAAGCGCTGTTCAACTTCGCCTTCCTGCGCATCATGCGGCTCTGGGCGATCAGCAACAGCCGGATTTTCAAGGTGATCTTGATCCGCCTCGGCTGCGGCAACGTTCAGGATGTCATCCGCGCCGTCATCAATTTCCTCGTGTTCCTCTTCGTCATGACCGGTTTCGTCTATACCAGCTTCTTTTATGACCGGCCGGGCGGCGAGGGATTTGTCGATGCGCTGTATTTTACAGTCGCGACCGTGACCACGACCGGCTTCGGCGATATCACCCTGCCCGGCACGATCGGCAAATTGACGTCCGTTCTCACCATGATCATCGGCATCTCGCTGTTCGTGCGCCTCGCGCAGGCGGTGGTGCGGCCTTACAAGGTGACCTTCCCCTGCCCCGAATGCGGACTGCAGCGCCATGATGCGGATGCCGTTCACTGCAAGGCATGCGGACACGTGCTCAACATCCCCGATGAAGGGATGTAGGGGTTTGCATACGCGATCACGACTTCTTTAGAATAGCATTAAACTCTTGAATTCTGTTGCCGCTGCTGCACCTAACGCTCTTCGACCTCATGCGAGATGACCAGCAGGACAGAGCAGTGCAGACAGCCCGAAAGACCGCAGCAAAACCGACCATTCTCCTTCTCGAAGACGACCTGCTTCTGGCAATGGATATGGAAGAGTTTCTCGGCGAGCGCGGTTACGATGTCATCGGTCCTTTCGGCCGCGTGGGCGAAGCGCTGGAAGCCGCGGAAAACAGCCGCCTCGATGGCGCCGTCGTCGATCTCAACCTGCATGGGGAGATGTCGTTTCCCGTCATCGAACTGCTGCGCAGCCGACATGTGCCTGTCATCGTTTGCAGCGGTTATGCGGAGCTTCCGGAACTGAAACACCGGCTGACGGGGTTGCCGATGTTGCCGAAGCCCTGGAGTCCGATGAGGCTCGACAATCTTCTGAAGGAAGTCTTCAGCACCGTACCGCGATAAGACAGAACGGTACTCTTTCGAGTCTTCCTAATATTGTTGCTCAACGCTCAAGTTGAACACTCCAAAAAATAAGAAAAAACGCATATACATCATCAATTGTGATTGATTGTCGCAATTTATGGCAGTATTTCCCCTACTGCTGCCCGCCCGTGCACAGCCGTGCGGATTCACTGCTTCGAAATCAGTTGGAGTTATACTGCAATCATTCGAAATTCAGGATTGCACATAGGAGCTATCCAGCGCGGCAATCTATTCTTCCGGTTGCGAAATCAGCAGATTTCCTGAAACCGGCAGACAATCGCACTGGATCAGTCAACGGGAGACCTACATGCCTCTTACCATTTCTTCGGACGCGACACGGATCCTCGACGCGATGAACCGCTCACAGGCGATCATCGAGTTCGACACGAGCGGGCGCGTGCTTGCAGCAAACGAGAATTTCTGTTCCACCCTGGGCTATGTGGCATCCGAGATCGTCGGCCAGAACCATAAGCTGTTCGTCACGCCGGAGGAGGCGGCAAGCGAAGAATACAGGCAGTTCTGGGCAAAGCTCGGCCGAGGCGAGTTCGATCGCCGCCAATACAAGCGTATCGGCAAGGGCGGTCGCGAAGTCTGGATCGAGGCTTCGTACAATCCGGTTCTGCGCGGCGGCAAGGTATACAAGGTCGTCAAGTTCGCGACCGACATTACGGCCGCAACCCTGAAGGCCGCAGACGATGCCGGCAAGATTGCCGCCGTTTCTCGCGCGCAGGCCGTGATCGAGTTCACGCCGGAAGGCAAGATCCTCAATGCCAACGAAAATTTCCTGCAGACGCTGGGCTATCAACTGAGTGAAATCGTCGGCCAGCATCACGAAATGTTCTGCGACAGCGATTATACCCATAGCGAGGAATACAGGGGCTTCTGGTCCCGGTTGCAGGCCGGCGAGTTCGTCGCCTCCGAGTTCAAGCGCGTCGGCAAGGGCGGACGCATCGTCCACATCCAGGCATCCTACAATCCCATCTTCGACATGAACGGCAAGGTCTTCAAGGTCGTCAAATTCGCGACCGACATCACCGGCCGCGTCAACAATGTCGATGCCCTGGCGGAAGGCCTCAATCATCTGGCCAATGGCGATCTCACGAGCCGTATCGGGCAATCGTTCATTCCGTCGCTGGAACGCCTTCGGGTGGATTTCAACCTGACGGCCCAGCGCCTTTGCGAGGCCATGACGACCGTCGCCCGCAACGCCAGCGGCATCGCTGCCGCCTCCGCCGAAGTGCGCAGTGCGTCCGACGATCTTTCCAAACGCACCGACGATCAGGCAGCATCCGTGGAAGAGACAGCCGCGGCGCTGGAAGAGATCACCACCACCGTTGCGGATAGCAGCCGCCGCGCCCGCGAGGCAGGAGAACTGGTGGAGACCACCCGCGCCAACGCCGAGCAATCCGGTGTGGTGGTACGCGAGGCGATCAGCGCGATGGGCGCGATCGAAAACTCGTCGCGCGAAATTTCCAGCATCATCAGCGTCATCGACGAGATTGCCTTCCAGACCAACCTTTTGGCGCTCAATGCCGGCGTGGAAGCGGCGCGTGCCGGTGAGGCCGGCAAGGGTTTTGCCGTGGTTGCCCAGGAAGTGCGCGAACTCGCCCAGCGTTCGGCAAAAGCTGCCAAGGAGATCAAGGCCCTGATCACCGCTTCGGCTTCGCAGGTGAAGGAAGGCGTGACGCTGGTGGACCGCACCGGCGCGGCTCTGGAAGAGATCGTCGTGCAGGTGCAGCAGATCAGCGGCAACGTGGCGGCCATCGTCGAATCCGCCCGTGAACAATCGACCGGTCTTACCGAGATCAACAAGGCGGTGAACACCATCGATCAGGGCACGCAACAGAACGCCGCCATGGTGGAACAATCGAATGCGGCAGCCCAGGCGCTGGCGGCGGAAGCCGAAGACCTGTTCAGGCTCATCGCGCAATTCAATGTCGGCGAGACGGCGCATCGCAAGCCGGCAGCGGTCGCATCGGCTGCGCCGAGACCGGCCATCAAACCCGCTGCACCGCGGCCTGCCGTCCAGATGTCAGTCAAACGCGCGGCCCCGGCCCCGGCGTTTCACGGCAATGCCGCATTGGCTCAGGATAGCTGGGAAGAATTCTGAGCCCGATTATAAAATGTAAAGGACGGGCGCGGGGAAACCTGCGCCTTTTCCGTTGCACGCTCGACCACGGGGTAGCCATCCCGCGACTGTGAAGAACCGAAATCGCATCCAGACGTTTACATCGGGTGCCGTGCCCCTATGTTGGAGTTACAGGGTCGGATTACTTTATCTTTACGAGGTTTTCGACTGAAACCGGAACTTGCAAGCCTCGGAGTATCAACTTGAACCTGCCGGATCTTGATCTTGAGACCTGTGCGCAGGAACCTATTCATATTCCCGGAGCAATCCAGCCGCACGGCGCGCTTGTGGTTATGCGCTCTTCCGACATGGCGGTGCTGCAGGCCAGCGCCAATACGAAGGATTGCCTCGGCGATACGATCACACACGGCAAGGCACCTGGCGGCGCAATCGGCGAACGCCTTGACGATATCGCCGCATGGCATGCGTCCGAAGAGCCGCAATTGCAGATCCAGGCGGGCAATCTGAGCCTCGGCTTCCATCGCGCCGGCAGCATGATCATCGCCGAGGCGGAGATGTCCTCCGGCGACGCCGCCGACCAGGTGTTTCTGAAGCTGCGTGGTTTTGCCCAGCAACTGGCGGGCCAGCCGGATCTTTCCGGTGCGCTTTCCAGCACCGTGCGCCTCATCGAAAGCCTCACCGGCTTCGACCGCGTTCTTGCCTACCGTTTCGACAAGCAATGGAACGGTCATGTGGTAGCCGAGGCCGGCAATGGGCGCCTGCCTTCCTATCTCGACCTGCGGTTTCCGGCAGGCGACATTCCTGCACAGGCCCGGGCACTTTATGCCGCCAACCATATCCGCATCATTCCCGATGCCGATTACGTGCCGGTGCGCATCGATCCAGCGCACAACCCCGAGACCGGTTCGCCGCTGGACATGAGCGCCGCACAATTGCGCAGCGTATCGCCGATCCATCTCGAATATATGCGCAACATGGGCACAGCCGCGTCCATGTCGATATCGATCATGGTGGATGGCCAGCTCTGGGGACTGATTGCCTGCCACAGCCACAAGCCGCATAATGTGACAGTGGTGACGCGCGAGGCCTGCGATTTCATCGTGCAGACACTCGCCATGCGGATCGCCGCGCAGGAACATGCCGATGGCGCCGCCCACAGCGTGGCATTGGCACGTATTCAGGGACGACTTCTGGGCGCCATGAGCGCCAGTCAGTATTGGCTGGACGGCCTGATCTCCAACCCGAGCGATCTTCTGGCGCAAGTGGCAGCCGCCGGTGCTGCCATCGTCACCGGCGGAGATTATGTGCGGATCGCCGATGCTCCCGAAGAGCCGGAGGTCCGCCGCATCATCGAGTGGCTGGACGAACGTCCTGAAACCGAGATTTTCACCTCCGGCGCGCTATCGCTCGACATGCCGGGTGCGGAGGATTTTGCGGCAAAGGCAAGCGGCATCGTTGCCATCCGCATTTCCGAACTGCATCCGAGCTGGCTGATCTGGTTCCGCCCGGAAGTGCTGCGCACGGTCGAATGGGGCGGCAACCCGCACAAGGTCATCCACGAAAAAGGCCGCATTCATCCCCGCGTTTCCTTCGAACGCTGGAGCGATGAAGTGCGGCTGCATTGCCTGCCATGGGCGGATGCGGAGATTGCCGCGGCGCGTGATCTCAGGGCCGCAATCGTCGGTATCGTCTTGCGCAAGGCAGAGGAACTGGCCCAGTTGAGCGGCGAACTGCAGCGCTCCAACAAGGAACTCGAGGCGTTTTCCTACTCGGTATCTCATGACCTTCGCGCGCCCTTCCGCCATATCGTCGGTTTTGCGCAGCTGCTGCGCGAACGCGAAGGCGCGCTGGATGAAAAGTCGAAACACTATCTGGAAACGATTTCCGAAGCAGCGCTTTCGGCCGGACGGCTGGTCGACGATCTGTTGAATTTTTCGCAGCTCGGCCGCGCCTCGATCGTTCACAAGGCGGTCGACATGAACAAGCTGGTCGCCGAGGTGGTGCGCAGCGTGATGCTGAGCAATACTGAGCGCGAGATCGTCTGGGCCATCGAGCCGCTGCCCAATGCCTGGGGGGATGCGACGCTTCTGCGCCAGGTCTGGTTCAACCTCATCGAAAACGCCGTAAAATATTCAAGGCCACGCACGCCTGCAGAGATTTCCGTCAGCGGCAAGGCCGAGGAAGAACGTACCACCTACACCGTCACCGATAACGGCGTCGGTTTCGACATGACCTATGTCGACAAGCTGTTTGGCGTTTTCCAGCGCCTGCAACGGGTCGAAGATTTCGAGGGCACCGGCATCGGGCTTGCTCTCGTCCGTCGAATCATCGAACGACACCACGGTCTCATTCGTGGCGAAGGCGAAGTCGATCACGGCGCATCCTTCGTTTTCGCCCTGCCAAACCAGGGAAAGGGAAAACTGCTTGCCTGAACTACGTCCCATATTGCTGGTCGAGGATAACCCCCGCGATCTCGAACTCACACTCGCGGCACTCGAAAAATGCCAGCTGGCGAATGAGATCGTCATTGCCCGCGATGGCGCAGAGGCGATGGATTACCTTCTCGGTCAGGGTGCGCATGCAGGCAAGGACGGCGGCAACCCGACAGTGGTTCTGCTCGATCTGAAACTGCCCAAGATCGACGGGCTGGAAGTTCTGGAGAAGATCAAGAAGGACGCCAACCTGCGCCACATTCCGGTGGTTATGCTGACCTCTTCGCGCGAAGAGCAGGATCTCGTCCGCTCCTACGAACTCGGCGTCAACGCATTCGTGGTGAAGCCGGTCGAATTCAACGAATTCTTCAAGGCGATCCAGGACCTCGGTGTGTTCTGGGCCATTATCAACGAACCGCCACCGGGATTTGGACGTAATGCCCCTTGATCATGCCCCCGCGCATCCGCGCATCCTCCTGCTCGAAGACAGCCCGCTCGATGCCGAGCTGATTGCCGAACATCTGGAAAAGATTTCGCCCATGCCGGAAATCCGGCGGGCGTCTTCGCGCGCGGCCTATGTGAAGGCACTGGGCGAACGTGATTTCGACGTGATCCTGTCGGATTTTTCGCTTCCCGATTTCGACGGCATGTCGGCGCTGGAGCTTGCGGCCGCGCAGGTGCCGGACGTCCCCTTCATTTTCGTCTCCGGCGTGCTGGGCGAGGAAGTCGCGATCGAATCCTTCCGTCGCGGCGCAACCGATTATGTGCTGAAACAGCGGCTCATCCGCCTGCCGGCGGCCGTGGAACGGGCGCTTGCAGAGGCCCGTGAACGCACTGAGCGTCGCCGCGCCGAACACCAGAAGGAACTGCTGGTTCGCGAACTCAGCCACCGCGTGAAAAACACGATGGCGATGGTGATGTCGATCGTGCGGCGCACGGCGCGCAACAGCGGCACGGTGGAAAGCTACGTGGAAAACCTCGGTGGCCGGCTGCGCGCCATGGCGGATGCGCATGCGCTGCTGTTCGAAAGCAACTGGACCGATGCGGAGCTTCTGCAGGTGCTGGAGCGCACGATCGCACCGCACGAACAGGGCAACCGTTTTCAGATCACCGCCGGCCCGCTCATCCATCTCGATCCCAAGGCGGCACTGGCGCTGAGCCTTGCCTTCAACGAACTGATGACCAATGCCATCAAATACGGCGCGCTTTCGCATGCGCAGGGCCGTGTGACCATAGAGTGGACGCGCGAAGACGTGGATGGCGAGCCCTGGCTTGCGCTGCGTTGGCGCGAAATCGACGGACCCGCGGTCAAACCGCCTGAAACGGACGGTTTCGGTACGACGCTGATCCAGCGCAGCATCCGCTACGAATTGCGCGGCGATACGGTGCTGGATTTTGCCCGGACCGGCCTGATCTGCGACATTCGTTTTCCGCTGTCGCAGGGCGATGAGAACATCATCAGCTGAAGCGGATGGGCTGCAGGGACAGCTTCCGGCGGGAGCGTACCGCAGCCTCAACGCGGCAGACTGCAGGTATCATGAAGGGAAATAAGGCTTGTTGAACAGGGTGGTGCTTTACGTGAGCGATATCGACGCCACCGCAAAATTCTATGCTGAACATTTCGCCTTCACGATCAACACGGCACCGGGGGACAGGATCGTAGAACTATCGCCCCTCGAAGGTGGTTGCGCGATCCTGCTCCATGCTGCGGCAAAGGGGCAACGAAAAGGTCAAACAGCAGTGAAACTGGTTTTCGATATCGAAGATGTCGAAGCCTTTTGCCGCAAAAGCGAAGCAAAAGGCCTTATCTTCGGCCCTGTTCATCAAGCGGACGGCTATCAGTTCGCAAACGCCAAAGACCCCGCCGGAAATTCAATATCCGTTTCCAGTCGGGCATTTCGATCCCGGTAACGTTGATCGCGGTCGCTCGACGCCGTCAGACGGATTGATCGAATGTATCTGCCTCGCTTTGAGTGGCGAAGGTGAACGTCACCAGTTCGCTGTCATCGTCCTGACGGATTCCGACGGCCGTTACGATCAACCGGGCGATCTCGTCCTGCGCTTCGCTTCCCGACCGCGACGAATTCACCGCTTTCTCGATGGCAGGCGCGAACACTTCGCTGATGATGCCGAGGCGCATATTGTGTTTCATGATGATATCCCGATCCTCGATGATCGCGGCCTGCTCAGCTTTCGGGATTGCGGCATTGTCCATCGCTGTGATCGTGGCATTTGTCGCCAGCTTGATCGGACCTTCCTCAAGCCAGCGATCAACCATCTGATTGAACTGACGCATACGTGCAGCGGGGATTGTTTTCTGTACGGTGATCGACATCTGCGTTCCTTTGTCAGCGTCCATTCATGCCGATACCCGCGCCCCGGATGAGGCATCGGCCATCGCAATCATCAAGAACTTGCGCGAGCAGGGTGTATGGAGTCGAGCAACAAGCTTCAATACATTTATGGCGGCATGCAGCTCACCGGTGAAGGTGGCTCGAGAGGAAAACGGTCATGTCGGAAGGCCTCATGCTCCGTTTCGGGCCGACTGCCGATATGGCGCGGATGCAACGACTGGATCATTGTGCGGGCGGGAGTTGAAGCCCGTTCGGCAATGAGATCCATATGACGGTCTGAGCCTGCGGCGAGTGGCGCGAGAGATGACCCTTGCCGTGTGTGTCCTCGACCAGTACGAAGCTGCCCGCAGAAACCTGGCGTATCTCACCATCACTCGTCTCGTATTCCACTGAACCATCAAGCCTCACCGTCAGAACAGGCTCCGGCACCTTATGCCACGAGACTTCTCGCATCCCTGCGGGAATGTGCGTGATACGTACGCGAGATGCCGGGTAACTCGCCGTGACATCGAAAGGCACGGCGTCTGGATGAACTGGCCGTTCGGTCGTCGGCAAATCGATTTCATCGAAATGAGACTCGCCGTCCGGCGTGGCATAGATGCGCAGGCACTTCATTATCGGTTCCCCCGTGAGAAGAGAAATGGGCTTGGCAGCGAGTACCCGCCTACCACAAGGGATCAGTGAACGCTACAAACGAGAGGCGGCAAAGGGGCTTGTCAGACGAATGGAGCCGATCGACGAAGTCCTGCGGTTTCCGCTTTTCGTTCGCTTCGCAAGAAGGTGACCACCCTCCTCCTCCCGCTGATACAGGAAAACCCTTCAATATGCGGCGGTCGATGCTGGATCGACCGCCGGTTTCTGAGGCAACATGCTCTGGTACATGCTATTTTGGATATCTTTTGTCGCACGCGCGCTTCTCACAGCGATCGATCTGCTGGAGACAAGAAATTTCAGGATCTATCCTGACCGTCGTTCGCGCAATGCCGCACGTCTATACGGAATAAATAAAATTCGGCAATTGCCATTGCTCGCCGTTGCATTCGTGTCGGCAATCGGCATTGGCGGCCTGCATTTTTTGCTGTGCCCCGTGCTCGCCGTTGAAATATTTCTCTTCGCCAAGGCGGCGCAGACCGCGACGGGCGAGTTCACATCCGGCAAGTTTCATTTCCCCCGGCCAAACCTTGCGATGCAGATCGCAGAAGCCGTTCTTATCGCATGCCTTGCGCTCATCTGTTTCACCGGATCGGCACGGGAAGCTTGATCGCGATCGGTAGGGTGTGGACAGCAGCCTCCCTGTCCCTTTGCGGGAAGGGAGAATTTTGCCGTGTTTTCAGGTGGTGATTTGCCACGTCGCCCTGCTGTTCAAAAACTCGGCGGCGTGCAGGCGCTGATCACTTCACACGGCACCGGGCCAACGCAACGAAAACGATGCGGCCGGCGGCTTTCGAAATAATAGGCGTCTCCCGGCCCAAGGATACGGCGTTCATTCTCCACCGTAACCTCCAGCCGGCCCGACAGCACGATACCGCCCTCCTCACCATCATGGACCAGCGGCACTTTTCCCGTATCGGCGCCCGGCTGGTAACATTCCTTCAGAATTTGCAGGCTGCGTCCGAAAAGGTTGTCGCCCACCTGCCGATAGGAAATCGGCCCCTTGCCGATCTCCACCAGGTCTTCGGCCGCATAAAAAGCCTGTCTGGTTTTTTCGGGTTCGAAGGCAAAGAACTCCGCAAGGCCGATAGGCAAACCATCGAGTATGCGTTTCAAAGCGCCCACGGACGGGTTGGCTGAATTCGACTCGATGAGCGAAATCGTCGAGTTCGTAACGCCTGCACGCTTTGCCAATTCACGCTGGGACAGGTTACGCGCCATGCGCAACTGCCGCAAACGGCTTCCGACGTCGAGGGACATGAGCCAATCCTGTTTTCGGTGTTTGAAATATCGAAAACATTCCTCTGCCTGTCAACGAATTCAGCGACTTGAAATTCAGCAGAAAACGACTTGTTCAGAACAGACAAATAGCCAAACTCACGGATAACCAAGGGAGGCAAATATGGATCACGCCAGCAAGGCAAACTCGGTCAATCTCGACCATTTCTGGATGCCGTTTACGGCGAACCGCCAGTTCAAGGCAGCCCCCCGGCTGCTCGCCGCCGCCGATGGCATGTATTACACGGATGTGGACGGCAAGAAGGTTCTGGACGGCACGGCCGGCTTGTGGTGCTGCAATGCGGGTCATGGCCGCAAAAAAATCTCGCAGGCCGTGGAGCGCCAGCTGGCCACGCTCGATTTTGCTCCGACATTCCAGATGGGCCATCCCATCGCCTTCGACTTTGCCGCGAAACTGGCGGCCAACGCTCCCGGCACTGCCGGCAAAAAGCTGGACCGCATATTCTTTACGGGCTCAGGTTCGGAATCGGTCGATACCGCCTTGAAGATCGCCATCGCTTATCAGCGTGCGATTGGACAGGGCACACGCACACGGATCATCGGCCGCGAAAAGGGGTATCATGGCGTCGGCTTCGGCGGCATTTCGGTCGGCGGGCTCGTCAACAACCGCCGGGTCTTTCCGCAAATCCCCGCGGATCACATGCGTCACACACTCGACGTGGAACGCAATGCCTTCAGCAAAGGCCTGCCGGAACACGGCATCGAGCTTGCCGAGGATCTGGAGCGGCTGGTTGCGCTGCATGGAGCCGAAACCATTGCGGCCGTCATCGTCGAACCGATGTCCGGTTCGGCCGGCGTCGTGTTGCCGCCGAAGGGATATCTGGAACGCCTTAGGGCCATTGCCGACAAACACGGAATTCTGTTGATCTTCGACGAGGTCATCACCGGCTTCGGCCGTCTGGGCACGCCTTTTGGCAGCGATTATTTCGGCGTGGTGCCGGATCTCATCACCACCGCCAAAGGCATCACCAACGGCACGATCCCCATGGGTGCGGTTTTCGCCAACAGCCGGGTCTATGACGGCCTGATGACCGGGCCGGAAAATGCCATCGAACTTTTCCATGGCTATACCTATTCCGGCCACCCGGTTGCCTGCGCGGCGGGACTGGCGACAATGGAAATCTATGAGGAGGAAGGGCTGCTGACACGCGCAGCTGACCTCGCCGTTGAATGGGAAAACGCGCTGCACTCGCTGAAGGGCCTGCCCCATGTCGTCGACATCCGCAATCTCGGCCTCGTCGGCGCCATCGAACTTGCCCCACGCGAAAATGCGCCCGGCACACGCGCCTATGACGTGTTCGTCGATTGCTTCAACAAGGGCCTTCTGATCCGGGTCACCGGCGACATCATCGCGCTGTCGCCGCCGCTTATCATCGAACGCGAGCAGATCGGAACGATCGTTTCCATGATCGGAGACGCATTGAAGCGCGCGGCCTGACGTTTCGAACCGGTCCGTCGTCATACGGACCGGTTTGCGGGCCAGCCGTTGCCGGTTGGCCCCGATGACCGCCAGTTGCGTTCATGCGTCCTGCATCTCGGTTTGCAGCCAATCGTAGAAGCTGACGAGGCCGTCATCGAACGACACTTTCGGAAACCAGTCCAGCGCCTGCGCCGCGCGCTCGATGCTCAACACGCTCACCGGCACATCGAAGGCGCGGGCGGCGAGGTAGTTTCGCTCCGCCTTCATGCCGGTCACGCGCTCGATGGCGTCGAGCAGGTCATTTAGGCTCTGGCCTCGCCCGGAGCCGATGTTGAACACTCCGGTTTCGCGCGTTTCCGCTGCCCGCAGTAACGCGTCAACGACGTCGCGAATGTGGATATAGTCGCGGACAACCGAGCCATCCCCCCAGATATCGACGGTTTCCCTGCGCATCACCTTGCCGAGAAACACCGCTACGGCCCCCTGGCTGGAATGGAGGCGCTGGCGCGGGCCATAAGGATTGGCCAGTCGAAGAACCGTGAAATTGAGCCCGTGCAAGGTGCTGAACAGTTGCAGGTATTTTTCGATGGCAAGCTTGGTGATGCCGTAGGAGCATACCGGATCCGTGGGATGCGTTTCACTGATGGGAACCTGCTGCGGCACGCCATAGACGGTCCCGCCTGAAGAGGCAAAGACCACCTTGCGGACACCGGACTTCACGGCATTTTCCAACATGCGAACGGTGCCGATAAGATTGCTCTCGACATCGAACAGCGGGTCGGCATTCGATGATTTCGGCAAGGTGGTGGACACAAGATGGAAACACACCGTGCATCCAGCAAGAGCCGCCTTTACATCCGCCTCGCTGGTAAAATCGCCTTCAAGCAAGGTGAAATCCGGATTTCCGGCATGAGCGGATGTCAGCGGTTGCACATGCGGGCGATCGAAGCAGCAAACCTTGTGCCCCCCTTCCAATAACGCGTCGATCAGATGCGAGCCGATAAATCCGCGTCCGCCAAACACCAGATATTGCTGCTGCATCGATGCTCCCTCCCCTGCCGTCCAGCCACCGATCGGTTGGTGATGAAGCCGGCGGCGCCCCTCCAAGCATTGTCGCCTACCTCGCCTCTACGCGGCATGGCCATGCCCCCCGCGCCACCGCTCTCCAGCCGGTGCCGCTCAAGCCAACTGTCGTTTCAGTCCATCGAGATATTGCGCCGCTCGCGATCTGCGCTCTTCGTTCAGATCGAACTCCTTGTGGATGATGGTCTGGACGCCGGCGATCTCCTCCAGAATCCGGCTGCGCCTGTTGGAGCCGACTACGCTTTGGTCATGCCGCCTGTGCAGATTGGCGGAACGGGGGGTAAAGCTGATTTTTCCCGACTTCAGGACAAGCGCATATACCAGCCAGTCACCTGCGATCTTGAACTCCCGGATACGTTCGGCATGGGTCTCGAACACTCGATGGATTGCCGAACGGCGGAAGAGAACCGCGCTGACATTGGGGATCGTGTTCTTGAGGAACAGATAGTTCTCGACCTCGCTTTTACCGGCCGTGGTAAACGGCACATCCCAACGGTCGACCGAGAGAGCCTTCAGGTAATCCTTGTAGTTGGTGGCCAGCATTCGGCCGCCGGAATCGATCTGCTGGCTGTCGCAATAGCTCAGCGCCACATCGCTATCGCGTTCGAGGGTCGCCAGAACGCCATCCAGAAATTCCGCCCTGCTCAGATCGTCGGCTTCCGCGATCCAGAGATAATCGCCCTTGGCGAACTCATACCCGCGCTTCCATTGTGAAAAGACACTGCCGGAGTTCTTGTCGTTCACGACGAGGCGGCATTCGAATTGCCGCTCCTTCATCCACGCCTGGATAACCCGCAGACTATCGTCCGTCGACGCATCATCCAGCACAATCAACTCGAATATCGGCACCGTCTGGTCGATGATGGTGTCCAGACGGTCCCTTATGAAGTTTTGATAGTTGAAATTCGGTACGACCACGGACACGCGCGGGATCTGAATCCCCATCAGGTCGCAAAGGTCGAAGACATATTCCCGAAACGCGAACCGGTCGTCGACGCAGCGGGCTCCGGCTTTGCCCAGACCGGCTGCGAGCGAAGGCTGACCGATCAGTTCGATTACAGCCGCTGCGAATGCCTGTTCATCATCCTTGGCAACCACACGACCGCCAACTTCCGATACCAGATCGGCAGCGCCGCCGGTCTCTGCAAAAGCGACCACCGGCACCGCAGCATCGAAGGATTCAAGCACCACATTCGGAAACGGGTCCTCTCGGGAGGTCAATGCGTAGACGTCCGCTGCCACATGATAGCGTGCGGTATCGGGGTTATAGCCGAGGAAATGGAAGGAAGGCGCACGCTCACCGACGATGTCGGCGACCTCTTCCTGCATCCCCGGTTCCCAATGCCCGATCCAGACCAATACGACATCGGGAAAGCGTTGCAGGATCTGAAGCCCCACACGCGCGAAAATATCCGGTGCCTTGCGGTAGTCGCCATACCCCACCGACAGGACCATCGGTGCATTGTCGGCAGCGTTCAGTTCCTTGCGAACCTTGCGGCGGATGGTGTCCTTTTCGGTTCTATAGGAATTGCGACGCCAGACGCCTTGTGGCCGGATAACGGACTTTTCAGCCGGAACCTTCGCAAACCGCTCGAAGCCGCTGGCAACCCGCTCGGCGGGAAAGACGATCTTGTCTGCATGTTGGGCAACAGCAAGGGCCGAACTCTGGAGACCATGGGCTTCGATCACACCCGGCAACTCGTGAACGAGGGTGACGCAGGTTATCCCCTCGCGTGCAAGATATTCGACAAAATGGCCGGACGCCGTGGTGTTTACCAAAGCATGTCTGACGCCGGCGCGCCTTAATGCTTTGGCGATGCCGCTTAGCCGCTCGGCAGGATCGTCTTCCGCCGTGACGGCATGGACGGTGGAATAACGAGCGAAATCCCCGATGAGCCTGCCATCCTGCAGAAAGACCGTGTGCACATCGAATTTCATGTCCAGTGCAAAACTGCGCACGAGCCCAAGCGCCAGAAATTGCGCGCCATGAGGATGCGCGTCATGGGTAACGATCGCCAACCTGTGCCTCAACGGCCCCGGCGGCTCCTGCGAAATCGCCCGGCGGCTGGCCTCGAGCCACGCATAGCCGTAATGCCTGTCGGGCTCCACATGGGCGCCTTCCGCCCACTCGTTCCAGGCGTTGACGAAAACGATCTGCTCATCCTTCGACGCAGCATTTCCAGCCGTGTTCGCAACCGCATTTTTCAGCCATTTTTCATAGGCCGCCGGCTCACTGTTCAGGAAGATCGTCGCCTGGTTTTTCCGTCTCGCGGTGTTATCCCACGAAGGGCACACACTGCGATAAATCTTGTAGCCGGGATCCGTGTAGCTTTCCGACCGTTTAACGAAAACGGACCAATCGTAAACGGTACCCTGGAAATTCGGCAGAGGGCTTTCAACCTGATCGGTGATGTTGGGCGGCGCCGAATTGTTGGGCGGAAATTCGATGGCGGCATCGAACCCGTAAACTTCCGGGTCTTCCGTTTCGAAGGATTGCGTGTAAGCGAGGTAAATCTCACCGCATCCATTGCTGCGGAACCAGTCCCGCCAGCGATCACTCGTCGCCTTGGCGGATGGCAGCAGGTTCGGCCGATAAACGACGATGAGCGGTTTCCCATTCACGCGAATATAGCGCGGATCTTTCACATATCGCGCGAGGTCTTGCGCGAGCCGAAGATCGTCTTCTTCCGAATGCTGCTGCGCAATGAGAATCTCGCTTTCCTTCCCATCCCACCGGCGGCTCCAGTTTTCGTTGGCCCAGCATAGGCAAAAGGGAAAATCGAGCGTTTCATCCGCGAGAAAGCGCTCGATGGGCCTTTCGAGAAGGCGGGTTCCACCGAACCAGTAATAATAGAAACAAAAGCCTCCGAAGCCGTAGAGTTTCGCAAGCTCGATCTGGCGGCGCATGGTGTCGCTGCTCACCAGGTTATAGTAGCCCAGCTCGTCGGGCACGTGCGGCTGGTAATGCCCTTTGAACTGGGGCCTCGCCGGCTTGACGTTGGTCCATTCCGTAAAGCCCTTCCCCCACCATTCGTCATTTTCGGCAATCGCGTGGAATTGCGGCAGATAAAACGCAATCAGGCGCGTACTGACATCCTGGGGCGGGCCTATCCGGGTCATGGGCACATAAACATCAGATGCTTGCGCCGGTGCGTCCCATTGCGAGACAGGAGCCGCAAGCAAGTTCGACGCCTCCATCAGGCGCCAGTTGCGATATGCGCGCGACCAACCGAACACGGAGGGAAAAGCCGAAAAAAGCTTCGCCTTAAAACGCGTCTTGCGGTCGGCCCGCCCGGGGACGCCACGCCACATGAAATGGAGTACGCGTTCCACGCAACCAATGAGGAAACGAATGGCCTTGGAAATCAGCCTGTTTATCAGGCGCAGCGGTTTTGTTACCGTCCATGAGCGACTGGAAAGGATTTGCGCGATTTCCCTTTCCAGGTCTTTTTCCCGCTGCTCCAGCGCCAGCTTGATCGCAGCCAGCGCACCATTTTCCCGACTATGTGCTTCTATCTGAACATAGGATTTTTGAATCGAACCGCGCAGACCCGTGGCGGCTTCCTTCTCCTTCAACAGCCGATTTTCGGCCGCGGCCAGCTTGGCAAACATGGCTTCGGATCGGTCGGCCTCTGCGCTGCGCGCCTCTTTTGCAGTCCGCGCCAAGGTCTTGCAGCGTGCCAGATACTTGGCAGCGTCCTTGCTGGCCTTGCTCAGCAAGGCATGAAGTTCTGCGATCTTCTCGCTGTCTTTCTGCGAGACCTTTTCGAGGTCCCGATATTTGTTGACCAGCGGCGCATGCTGGTCACGTTCAAACGCATCCCACTGATCCTGCCGATCCCTGAGGGTCGTTTCCAGATACGTCTGATGTTCTCGATAATGTTCAATCTTTTCAAGCGCCGAGCCCAGCGAGACACGGAGCTCGCCGAGCTCTTTTTCGTTTTCTGCGGCAACTTTATCTGACCGTGAAGCCTCGCCATCGAACGCCTTTTCCAAAGCTTCCGATTTTCTCCAAAGCTCGCGGCGGTCGCGTTCCAGCGCATTGGAATAATTCATGAGCGGAAGAACCTCGGCGATTTTTTTCTTCAGTGCCTTGAAGCGCCGGGAAAATGCCACGCCGTCCAAATCGATCTCGTCTGCGCTTGCCTCACGAAGCAATTCGTAGAGAGGCCAGACCAAAGCCGGTGCGCCGGGGTCGGTCAGCACATCCTCCCTGGTAAACTCCGAGTGCCTCAGCTCTCCATCGACATCCTCGTCACAGAAACGCTGGAAACTTTCGTAGTCATCCTCCGTCAGGTCAGCGCCAATCGAAGCTGCCAATCGTTGCAGCTGCACGATCGGCTTTTCGATGAACCTGTCATAATCGACAGCGAGACGTTTTTGACCGATGGTTTGCTCCACTGCCGGCACGACATGCTGAAGCCAGAGGACATATGATTGCTCGCGAGGGATCGCGTTGCGCGCCTCCAGGGACTGGGCAACACTTTTTGGATTACGGATTGCCAGAATGTAAAATGCGTCCGCATCGAGAACGCGGAAAACCTCCTGCCAAAACGCAATGAACCGGCAGGCGCGCGGATCCTTGAAGCCCCAGGTGCCACCGTTTTCGCGAAGCTTTCGTCCCACTACGTCTATGGCTTGCGATTTCAGCTTTTCGAAAGCTTCCGTCGATGGAAACTCGGTCCAGGCAAATCCGGGCTGATCGTATGCCGAGCCGACGAGAACCAGCAAAGCCTCACTGATTTCCAGGCAATCGCGATCCTCCCAGAAACCCTTTGGATTATCCGGCCCGGCAGGATAAAGGCTTGAGCCAAGCCCGATGCCAACGGTCTGCAGCGCGCTCGTCACGAGGCTGGTGCCGCTGCGGTGCATTCCGAGAACCATGAAAATTCGATTTTTCATCACGTCAGCTCAGTTTGGGAACACAGTTGAGGTCAACAATGGAAGTCGCCAGATTGGTCTGGTCCGGCATCACGCGGAACATGGCGGCGTCGAGTATCCGGTGTAGCTGGTCCTCCCGGCCATCGATGCTGCCGGTCACGCCCGCATTGGTGAAATAGACACCGGGATTGAGCCTGCAATCGAACTCGAATTCGATCCGCATCCGCTGCCCGGGGGAAACAGATTGAAAACCTGCCGCTATTCGATTTGCGGTATGGGCACCGGCAATCTCCGTGCCGTTCAGCGTCTTGAACAACATGCCAAAGCGGACATTTGCCGCCGGCTGCTGAAAATCGACGACATAACAGTAACGATACCGCTTTCCCCGATGCAGAAGATTGAGACGCTCGCCTTGCAGGGATAAGATCTCGATCGTGGAGATTTCAGCGCCTTTCGGCTCGTAGGTTATGGTACTGGCGGGCACCAGAGCGGGATCGTACCCTTCCGCGAAAAGCTCCCTGTAAGCCTCGTCATCGATGAGAGGTTCATCAGCCGTGTCGCCGACGGGTAGCCAGTCCTCCTCGCCTTTTCTGATCGATGCCAGAACTTCGCCCTTCATTGCATCGGGCGCGTAGAGGAGTTTCTGATAATAACCAACGGCGAGTTTTGGTGGCGCATCGGCGATGAGATTGCCCTGATGAAGGAGCAGTGCCCGATCGCATAGATCGACAACCGTGGATGCGGAATGGGAAACGAACAGGATGGACGTACCGTTCGCCTTGAGCTGTTCGATACGCGCGAAACATTTCCTTTGAAATCGCTCGTCGCCAACCGAAAGCGCCTCGTCCACGACGAGGATTTGCGGCTCAACCATCGCCTGAACGGCAAAAGCGAGGCGAACCGCCATACCGCTTGAATAACTCTTGATCGGCTGGTCAAGAAAATCGCCGATATCCGCAAATGCAGCGATGTCGTCGAAACGCTGATCCGTTTCTTCCCGACCGATGCCCAGTATCTTGGCGTTCAGATAGATGTTTTCGCGCCCGGTGAATTCCGGGTTGAAACCGGAGCCAAGCTCCAGAAGTGCTGAAATACGGCCCGCAGTGGCCACGTCGCCCCCTGTAGGGTTAAGCGTACCGCATATTATCTGCAGCAGGGTCGACTTGCCGCTTCCGTTGCTACCGATCAGACCGACCGTTTCGCCTCGTGCAACCTCGAAGGAGATATCCCGTAGAGCCCAGAAAGGCCGAAAATATTCCTTCGGCCGCAGGCCTATATTGCGCCGAAGTCGGGGAACGATGAATTGCTTAAGTCTTTCGCGCGGGGTTTCGTATATCTGATAGCATTTCGAAATATTTTCGACCCTAATAACGGCCTCAGGCATAAGACATTCCTCTGCGAGTCCTCATTTTTCAGAATCTCATTTTGAGGCAGCCCGGATCGCTACCGCCTGTACGCGCAAATGACCTGATTCAGATCGGCCGCGCCCTCCCCCGCATCTCCCGCCACGATGAGAGGACGTCGAAACCGGCGTCCTCGTGACAGCAATAAACACAACCATTTTTTGAAACACAAGATAACAATCAACCTTTTGTAGGCGCTCGCATGAGTTGAAAACGGGATCTCTAATTTTCACAGCCACTTATTGTTTTTTCGCGGTGGCGCACCCGCATCACGTCGGCTAAGACTACCGGCACATCTCAAGTCATGCGCAGTGAAGAGCTATGAACGACAACGTCATCAAGTTCCGAAAAAAAGAAGTCCCCAAGCCGCCGCGCCAGACGCCGCCAGGGGTGCGAAAGGCGCTTGTCATTCTTGGAGTTATCGCAGCGTTTCTGGCTGCCTTCGCTTATTTCTATCTGACCGGCGATCAATCCGGTCTGACCAACGGCGCTCCATAAGAGCTGCGCCGGTCCTTGTACCGTTGATCCGCATCCGCAAATTTCGAACTCGAACCGTCCATTAGCCGCGCATGCGGCACAGGCATCCCGTGACGGAACCAGCAGCAACTTGACATTCGCACAAAACGTTATGTTATAACAAAACATCATTATCGACATATCGGTGCCAAACATGAAATCCAAACTACCAGTCACCGTCCTTTCCGGCTTCCTTGGCGCGGGCAAGACGACATTGCTTAACCACATCCTTTCCAACCGCGACGGCCTGCGGGTAGCGTTGATCGTCAACGATATGAGCGAAATCAACATTGACGCCGCCCTGGTGCGAGAGGGCGGAGCGAACCTGTCTCGCACGCAGGAGCAATTGGTCGAGATGACCAATGGCTGCATCTGTTGCACGCTGCGCGATGATCTTCTGAAAGAAGTGAGGGCACTGGCCGAGCAGGACCGTTTCGATTATCTGCTGATCGAATCCACAGGCATCGCCGAACCATTGCCCGTGGCGGCAACCTTCGACTTTCGCGACGAGCAAGGCTTGAGCCTTTCCGACGTCGCGCGTCTCGATACGATGGTCACGGTCGTGGACGCCGCCAATCTCCTGCAGGATTATGGCTCTGCCGATTTTCTTTCCGATCGCGGCGAGACAGCCGGTGACGGCGACAACCGGACACTCGTGGACCTGCTGGTGGAACAGATCGAATTCGCCGATGTGGTCGTCCTCAACAAGGTCAGTCAGGCCACATCGGCCGAGCGAGACGCGGCCAGAAAGATCATTGTGGCGCTCAATCCGGACGCGCTTCTCATCGAAACCGATTTCGGCAAGGTGGATCTGAAAAGCATACTTGGCACCGGGCGCTTCGATTTCGCCAACGCAGAAACCCATCCGCTGTGGTTCAAGGAGCTTAACGGCTTCGCCGACCATGTGCCGGAGACCGAAGAATACGGCATTCGCAGCTTCGTCTATCGTGCCAAAAGGCCTTTCGACCCCACACGTTTCAAGGCGTTCATCGACAGGTCATGGCCGGGCGTGGTGCGCGCCAAGGGCTTTTTCTGGCTGGCGACCCGCCCGCACCATGTGGGAGAAATGAGCCAGGCCGGTGCGTTGGTGCGTACGCAGAAGATGGGACTTTGGTGGTCCTCCGTTCCGAAGCTTCAATGGCCGCAAGACCCGGGTTTTCTGAAAACCATGCAGCCTTATCTGGATCCTATCTGGGGAGACCGTCGGCAGGAGATGGTCTTCATCGGAGCCGACCCGATGGACGAAGCGGTTATTCGGGCGGAGCTCGATGCCTGCCTTGTAGACTGCGCCGATTTTCAGCCGGAGCTATGGCGCGGCCTGCCGGATCCGTTTACGTCCTGGGATAGAAACGCAGCCTGATTGTCTTAGAGGGTGCCGCCGGCGGTGGCGGCCCCCTTGTCAAAACTCAACTCAGCTTTTTGCGGCATCCAGCGCCATATTAAGAGCAAGCACGTTCACTACCGGCTCGCCCAGAAAACCGAGCTGTCGGCCTTCAACCAACTGGTCCACCAACGATTTCACCGCCGCTTCCTCCATTTGCCGCGCCTTTGCAACGCGCGACACCTGAAAATAAGCTGCTTCCGGCGAAATGTGCGGATCGAGACCGCTGCCCGAAGCCGTAACGAGGTCGATAGGCACCTCGGCATTCGGATTGGAGGCCTTAGCCACCTCGTAATCCGCCTTGACGCGATCGATCAGCTTCTGGCTGGTCGGGCCGAGGTTGGAGCCAGACGAAGAGGCGGCATTATAACCATCGCCGGCAGCGGACGGCCGCCCATGGAAATACCGGTCGTCGGCAAACGCCTGGCCGATCAGCCTCGAGCCGACCACCTGCCCGTTCTTTTCGATCAGGCTGCCATTTGCCTGCGAGGGAAACACGGCTTGTGCGATGCCGGTCATGGCAAAAGGGTAGATGAGGCCGGTGATGACGGTGAGACCAATGATCATCACCAGTGCCGGACGGATTTGCTTGAACATGATCGAAACTCCTTAGGCGAGACCGATGGCCGTGATGACAACATCGATTGCCTTGATGGCGAAGAACGGAAGGACAATGCCGCCGAGACCGTAGATCAGAAGATTGCGCGACAGCAGCGCACCGGCGCCGACGGCACGGTATTTGACGCCCCTCAGCGACAGGGGGATCAGAGCGACGATGATCAGCGCATTGAAGATGATGGCCGACAGGATGGCGCTTTGCGGCGTGGCCAGCCCCATGATGTTGAGCACACCGAGCTGCGGATAAAAGGCCAGGAACATGGCCGGGATGATCGCAAAATATTTGGCGATATCGTTGGCGATCGAAAAGGTGGTCAGCGCACCACGTGTCATCAGCAACTGTTTGCCGATCTCGACGATTTCGATCAGCTTTGTCGGATCGCTGTCGAGATCGACCATGTTGCCGGCCTCGCGCGCGGCCACCGTGCCGGTATTCATGGCGACACCCACATCGGCCTGGGCGAGCGCTGGAGCATCATTGGTGCCATCGCCGCACATGGCGACCAGCTTGCCCTTGGCCTGTTCGTCACGGATCAGCTGCAGCTTGTTTTCCGGTGTCGCCTGGGCGAGAAAATCGTCGACACCGGCTTCGGCTGCAATGGCGGCAGCGGTCATCGGGTTGTCGCCGGTAATCATGACGGTGCGGATACCCATGCGCCGCAACTCCGCGAAACGTTCCCGGATGCCGCCCTTGACGATATCCTTCAGCTGAATGACGCCAAGCAGTTTTCCGTCACGCGCAACGGCAAGCGGTGTGCCGCCCGCCTTGGCGATCTCGTCGGCGATAGACTGCAATTCGCGCACCGTATCCGACTGCGGGTTGGCGGCGATCGCCGTATTGCCTGATACCGGCATGGCTCCGCCGTTTAAATAGCTCAAGATGGCTTCGACAGCGCCTTTGCGGATCTGGCTTCCGTCGAGATCGACACCGCTCATGCGCGTCTGCGCGGTAAACGGTACGAAGGCCGCCTTGAGGCTGTTCATGTCGCGTGCACGGATGGCGTATTTTTCCTTGGCAAGCACGACCACGGAACGGCCTTCCGGCGTTTCATCGGCCAGCGATGCCAGTTGCGCCGCATCGGCGAGCTCCTGTTCGGAGACGCCGCGCACAGGGCGGAACGACGTGGCCTGACGGTTGCCGAGAGTGATCGTGCCGGTCTTGTCGAGCAGCAGCGTATCGACGTCACCGGCCGCCTCCACTGCCCGACCGGACATGGCCAGAACGTTGAAGCGCACGAGGCGGTCCATGCCGGCAATGCCAATGGCCGAAAGCAGAGCACCGATCGTGGTCGGGATCAACGTCACGAACAATGCGACGAGAACGAAGATCGATATAGAACCGCCGGCATAAGCTGCAAAAGCCGGGATTGTTGCCACGGCAAGCACGAAGATCAGCGTCATGCCTGCCAGAAGGATATTGAGCGCGATCTCGTTGGGTGTCTTCTGGCGTTCTGCACCTTCGACGAGCGAGATCATGCGATCGATAAAGGTCGATCCGGCAGCAGCCGTGATCCGCACACGGATAACATCGGAGAGAACCTGCGTGCCGCCGGTCACGGCAGAACGGTCGCCACCCGATTCACGAATGACAGGGGCGGATTCGCCTGTGATGGCCGCCTCGTTGACCGAGGCTACACCCTCGATGACTTCGCCATCGGAGGGGATGATATCGCCGGCCTCAACGAGAACGATGTCGTTGACCTTCAGGCTGGTGCCGGGAACCATCCGGTAGTCGGAATTCCCGGCGCTGGCCAGCAGCTTGGCCTGCACTTCGGTGCGGGCCCTGCGCAGACTGTCGGCCTGCGCCTTGCCACGACCTTCCGCCACCGCTTCGGCAAAGTTGGCGAAAAGAACGGTGAACCAGAGCCAAAGATTGATCTGGAAAGAGAAACCGAGATTGTCGCTGCCGGTGGCAAGGTCGCGCAGGAACAGGACCGATGTCAGCATCGAGACCGTTGCCACGACAAACATGACCGGATTTTTGACAAGGGTTTTCGGGTTGAGCTTGGTGAAAGCCGCACCGATCGCCGGGATGAGAATGCGGCTGTCCATGATGCTTGCAGATCTTGGAATGCTCGCGGGTTGTGCCTGGCTCATAAGAGACTCCAGCCTTTGAAAGAGGGCGACCGCCGCGCGGTCAGCCCAACAGGATTTGGACGAAAAATGCGATGGCGAAGACTACCGCCATCATCGCAAGAATGGCGTTCGAGCCGTTGCACCAGCGGGGCACCTTCTCCCCGCTCCGCTTTTGCGAAGCGAGAAGGGATTGCCGCCTGAAAGCCTGACGAATGCTCATCGTGCCACCTCAGAAAGTCTGGCCGGCGATCATCGCCAGATGTTCAACGACCGGGCCAAGCGCCAGCGACGGCAGGAAGGTAAGACCGCCGACGATCAGGATCGTACCGACCAGAAGACCGATGAAGAGCGGGCCATCGGTCGGGAACGTGCCGGCCGACGCTGGAACCGTCTTCTTCGAAATCAGCGAACCGGCAATGGCAAGTGCCGGCACGATGACCAGGAAACGCCCCATCAGCATGCCGATGCCGAGCGTGATGTTGAACCAGGGCGTGTTGGCCGACAGGCCGCCGAAAGCCGAACCGTTATTGGCCGCAGCCGAGGTGTATGCGTAGAGAATTTCGGAAAATCCGTGCGGTCCGGCCGTGCCGATCGACGCTACCGCCGAGGGCAAGGTGCTGGCGATGGCAGTGAAAATCAACATTGCGAGCGGCAGGCAGAGAATGGCAAGCACGGCCATCTTCATCTCTTTCGCTTCGATTTTTTTGCCAAGATATTCCGGTGTGCGACCGACCATCAGGCCCGCCACGAAAATGGCGATAATGACGAACAGCACGATGCCATAAAAACCCGCACCAACGCCGCCGACAATGACCTCGCCGAGCTGCATGTTGATCAGCGGGATGAGGCCGCCGAGCGCGGTGAACGAGCCGTGCATGGCATTGACAGCGCCGCAGGAAGCGGCCGTGGTGATGACGGCGAACAGCGACGACATGACGATGCCGAAGCGGACTTCCTTGCCTTCCATGTTGCCGCCGGAAAGGCCCATCGCGTGCATGATCGGGTTGCCTGAAGCTTCCGCCCAATAAACGATGCCGACGCCGGCGATAAACAGGACACCCATCGAGGCGAGGATCGCCCACCCCTGCCGCTGGTTGCCGACCATGTGACCAAACACGTTGGTAAAGGCGGCGCCGATCGCGAAGATCGACAGCATCTGGATCATGTTGGAAATGCTATCGGGATTTTCGAACGGATGCGCCGAATTGGCGTTGAAGAAACCGCCCCCATTGGTGCCGAGCATTTTGATCGCGAGCTGCGAAGCGACCGGGCCGACAGCGATTGTCTGCTGCGCGCCTTCGAGCGTCGTGGCATTGACGTAAGCCCCAAAAGTCTGGGGCACGCCAAGCCATACATAAACCAAGGTCAGGACAACGCAGATCGGCAGCAGGACGTACAGGATGGCGCGGGTCATATCGACCCAGAAATTGCCTATCGCTTTGCCCGATGCACGCGAGAAGGCTCGGATCAGGCCGATAGCGATAACCATGCCGGTTGCGGCTGAAACGAAATTCTGAACCGCCAGACCAGCCATCTGGCTGAGATAGGACATGGTGCTTTCGCCACCATAACTCTGCCAGTTGGTGTTGGCGACGAAGCTGATCGCCGTATTGAACGACAATTCCGGGCCGACGGCCGGCATACCGGCAGGGTTGTAGGGCAAAACATCCTGCAGGCGCAGCAGGCCATAGAGCAAAGCCAGGCCGAACAGGTTGAACATCAGCATGGAAAAAGCGAACGCCGTCCAATGCTGTTCCTCCCGCTCGCTGGTGCCAGCCAGCGCGTAGAGGCCGCGCTCGACAGGCCTGAGCAGCGGCGACAGAAAGGTGCGCTCGCCGGAAAACACCCGCGTCATATAGGCGCCGAGCGGTTTGACGAGAATGATGAGGATCCCGCAGAAAGCGAGGATCTGTAGCCATCCGTTGAGGGTCATGGGAGGAAACTTTCAGTTCCCGGCAGCTTTAGAAGCGCTCGGGCTTAATGAGAGCATAGGTCAGGTAGACCGTGAGGAAGACGGTGACGCCACCGGCAAGGACGTAATCAAGGATCATCGCCGCGACCTCAAAGTCTGTCGCATGCGCGCGCATAGGCGAAGCAAAGGCCGAAAAATCCCAGCGCCGCTGCGAGTAGAATGATATCCATCATGGGTGTGGACTCCTGTTCGTTCATGGAGTCAGACAACCTGAAAGGCGCCATCCATATGGAAGGCACCTGTCATGTTTTCTGGCCGGGAAAGGCCTTGTTCGGCATCCCGACCGTCAATATGCGGCTGAAGCGCATAGCCGTTCGAGACGGCCTGACCAGTAAAGAAATAGGAATTTCATAGGAATTCGGAGCAGCCGACAGGAGAATGCGGCTAACGCAAGCGATCATCGCGCGGAGCGGCATCTTCCCTGATGGCAGCATCAATGGCGAAAGTTATCTGGCAGCGAGCACCCGAACGGGCAAGAACGTGATCGAGCCTGCCGCGCAGCTGTCGCTCGACAAGCCTTGTGATCAGCCCGGATCCTTGATTGGGCGAGGCGCCCTCGACGACGGCGGGACCGTTCATTTCCGCCCAAAGCACGGTAAGCTCGGAGCCGGCCACCAGCCAGGCGATTTCGACCCTTCCCGCCGGCACCGAAAGCGCGCCGTGTTTAAGCGCGTTTGTCGCCAGTTCGTTTATAACCAGGCCCAGTGCCGTGGCACGCATCGGCTGCAATTGCACTGAAGGACCGGAAAGGGAAAAAGGCTGCCTTTCGGTCGTCGTATAAGGCTCGACCTCGATTTCGATAAGACTGCGAAGATCAATGCGGGCTCCGTCCTTCATCTGCTCGTCGAGCAATTCATGAACGCGCGAAAGCGCGGATATTCGCCCGGAAAATTCATTGCTGAGATCGGCAGGAAGCGTCAGACGAGCCAGGCTTTGTGCGCCCATATAGGCGTTCTTGACGCGGTGGCGCAGTTCATCGCGTACCAGCTCAGCCTCGGAGACCGCGTTTTTGAGCGCCGAAATCAGGCGGACATTTTCTAGGGCGGTCGCGGTGGCGCTCGCCAAGGCCTCCAACACCTCGATTTCATCGTCGCTCGGCTCATAGGGCGCAGCCCAATAGGCGCCGATGGCACCCAGCGGATCGTTACGCCGGACCGGCGTCATCAGCACCGCGCGCACGAATGTTTCTTCGTAAAGTTCGTAGGGTATACGGTCGTCGACGCTGATGTCAGGTACGACAACGGTCTGTCGATTGATCATCGCCCAGCCGCTGATGCAGGCGGACATCGGAAACTTCTGGCCTTTCCAGAGAGGGCCGATCGCATCCTCCTCGATATAATGGCACAGATCGCCGTCACGACGGATGATGGCGACACCTTCGCAGCCGACCAGCGCGCGCGCCGTCGTCCGTACGATCTCGACCACGTCATCAGCCGACTTGGCGCCGGCCAGACGGCCGACAGCACGGGTCAGCTCCCCCAGAGGAGTATGGTGGCGGTTACGATTTTTCCCGTCCGTCATCGCGTCGATGCCTTGCCCGCACAAGGATTGAAAATACCTACCAAGAATTGCATAGATCCGTGCTTTAGCAAGACAAAACATTGCGATGTGGGCAAGTACATTCGCGCGAATGGTAAGCAGAACATTGCCGGCGGGCTTGACCGGAGGGAACGGCCACGCTTCTCTCCCTTCGAATTTGGATGCAAGGATGAGTACTGCGATGTCGATGGAACAGATAGCTACCGCATTTGATGGTCCGGTGATCGTGATGGGCGTTTCCGGCAGCGGCAAGAGTTCGGTCGGCATCTTGCTCGCAAAAGCGCTGGACCTGCCTTACGTCGAAGGCGACGAACTGCATCCGAAATCCAATGTCGAAAAAATGTCCAAGGGAACGCCGCTGACGGACGAGGATCGCTGGCCGTGGCTGGACCTGATCGGCGAGCGGCTTGCGGGCAGCGCCGACACCGGTATCGTGATCACCTGCTCCGCGCTGAAAAAGGCTTACCGCGACCGATTGCGGAAAGCCGCCGGTGAAAAACTCGCTTTCGTCTTTCTTGACGGCTCGAAAGAATTGCTGACCGAGCGCATGGGTCATCGCAGCGGCCACTTCATGCCGACCAGCCTTCTTGAAAGCCAGCTTGCGACGCTGGAACGGCCGGACAAGGAAAACGGCGTGGTAACTGTCGATATCGATGCCACCCCGGAAGCAATCGCAAAGGCGGCGGCGGAAGGACTTTCCGAATTGAAGTGGGCGTGACGCTGGCACCGCGCCCCTTTTCCGGCCTATAGTGCCGCATATTCCGCGAGTCACACTTCATGCCATTCCGCTTCGTTCACACCGCCGACATCCATCTCGATTCCCCGCTTCGTTCGCTGGCGCTGCGCAATGCAGAACTGGCGGAACTGATTGGCGGCGCGACGCGGCAGGCGCTAATCTCTATCGTCGATCTGTGCCTTGAGGAGCAGGTCGATGCTCTCGTGATCGCCGGCGATCTCTATGACGGCGACCAGACGTCGATGAAGACAGCGCGCTTTCTGGCCGGGCAGATGGAGCGGCTGCATCAGGCCGGTATCGCCACCTACACAATTCGCGGCAACCACGATGCACTTTCCCGCATCACACAGGAACTGGTTCTGCCCCCGAGCGTCAAGATTTTCGGCGGACGGGCAGAGGCAATCGAGATGGAAGCAAACGGGCTTGCCGTTTCCATTCACGGCATGAGCTTTGCCAAACCGCATGCGCCCGACCCGCTTTTGCCGAAATACAAGCCGCCGGTCGCAGGCGCCGTCAATATCGGCATCATGCACACCAGCCTTGCCGGCGCCCCGGGCCACGACGTTTACGCACCCTGCAGCCCGTCCGACCTGCATGCTGCCGGTTTCGACTATTGGGCGCTCGGCCATATCCATCAGCGAACCCACCATGCAGGCATGCGCACCGTAATCATGCCCGGCATGCCGCAAGGTCGTGATATCAACGAGGCCGGAGAAAAGACCGTTTCGCTGGTGACCATCGCCGATGACCGCACGGTGACGGTTGAAGAGCGGCTGACCAGCATTGCGCAATTCGAACGTATTTCCATCGATCTGACCGACCTTTCCGAATGGCGGGATGCGGCGTCGGCAATCGAGACCGCGCTTGCCCGTCAGCGTGAAAAGACCGCATCGACACATCTGGTGGCGCGACTTCGCCTGATTGGTGAAACACCGCTTTCCTTCAGGTTGCGGCGCGATATCGATCTTATGCTGGCAGAAGCCGAACAGCGCGGCGAACGTCTGGGCGAGACGTGGATCGAGAAGCTGGAACTGGACGTGCGGCCACCCGGCGATACGGATCAGGCGACCGCAGATCCAGTAATCGAGCTTGGGCAACTGATGCGCGATGACGTGATTGCCCGCCCCGGCTTTCGCGACGACATCGCGGACATGGTGCGCGAAATGCTCTCGGACCTGCCGGCCGAAAGCCGCCATTTTGCCGGCGATGACGAGGCGGGTTTTGCACGTTTCGTCGACGACCTGCTGGCTCGTGGCACCGAAGATATCACCGCGCGCCTGAGCGGCGCCGAGCGGGACGAAAACTGATGCGCCTCAACCGTCTGAACCTTACCCGCTACGGCAAGTTCACCGACCATGTGATCGATTTCGGAAAGGCAACCTCCGGGCAGCCGGACCTTCATATCGTCTACGGCCTCAACGAGGCCGGAAAATCCACGACGCTCGCCGCCTATCTCGACCTGCTGTTCGGCATGCACCAGCAGACGCCGTTCAATTTCCTGCATCCCTATAGTTCCATGCGCATAGGCGCGCAGCTGGAAATCGATGGCGCGCTCCATGAACTGGCACGACTGAAACAGCGCAGCGGCAGCCTGATCGACGGGCGCGGTTCACCGGTCAATGATGCGCTTCTGGTGGGTGCCCTCGGCGGCGTGAGCCGCGATGCCTATCGCACGATGTTTTCGCTGGACGACAAGTCGCTGGAGGAAGGCGGCAATGCCATCATCCAGAGCAAAGGCGAACTGGGCGAACTTTTGTTTTCCGCCAGTTCCGGTCTGGCGGGTCTCAGCAAGGCGCTTGCTGCCGCCGGCGATGAGGCGGCCGGTGTCTACAAGAAACGCTCTTCCACCTCGAAAATGGCCGAACTGAAGCGTGCGCTCGAAACGCTGAAGACCGAACGAAATGCCATCGACACGTTTGCGGCGGCCTATGCCAGCCTCAACACCAGCCATGAACAGGCCAGAACCGCCTATGATGGTGCCGCCTCCGAACTGGCGCAGACCCGTATCCGCCACGCCGGGCTGAACCGGATCCTCACTGCCCTGCCCCTTTCACTGGAGTTGACGCGGCTGGAAGCCGATCCGGCAAACCGGAAGGAATTGCCACGCCCTCCCACGGAATGGTTTGCACTGCTGCCGCAACTTGTCCGTGACGAAACAAGGCTGCAGGCGCTGCTGCAGGAAAAAGATCGCGCCATCGAGCAGCTTCAGCGCGAGATGAACGCCATTGCCGTGGACGAGCCAGCCATGCTGATCGCGGCACATGAAAAATCGTTGCTGGATGGCATTGCACGCTTTCGCGGCGCGCAGGAGGATTTGCCCAAACGCCGGCAGTCGCTGGCCGAACAGGAAGGCGCACTGGCACGCCTGCTGGCGGATCTGGAACGTTCGCCTCATGACGACGCCGAGGCACTGATGCTGCCGGCTTCCGTCACCGCCGTCATTCGAGAACTGATCGAAAAACGCTCCGGTATCGATGCACAGCTGACATCCGCCGAGCGCGAATTGAAGCGCAGCCGGGATACTCTGGAACGGTTGCAAGAAGATGATGCGTCGCAGAATGGCGACAGTGAAGCCGTCGACGATATCACGCTGGAACGGCTCGAAGCCGCGCTTGCACGATTGACCGGTTCCGACCTTGCGTCACGCCTTTCCTTCGAGGAACGCGGCCGCACGCAATTGCAGCGTAATCTGGAAAACCGTATCGGCCTCCTTGCTCCGTGGTCGGGCGACATCGATGCACTTGCCGCGACACGCACGGTCGATAACCGCCAGATCGAGACCTGGCGCAGTCAGGCAACCGCTATCGACCGGCGCCTGAATGAGCACCGCACCCGCCTTCGCGAGATGGAAACCGAGCAGGTGACCACGCAGGCGCGGCTGGCAGCCTTTAATGCCGGTGGCGCCATAGACGACGCCGAGGCACAGACTGCGCGCAACGACCGCGATACAGCCTGGCAGTCTCATATGGCGGCCCTCGATGGGCAGACGGCAAAGGCTTTCGAAGAGGCAATGCGCCGCGATGACGGCGTTTCGGCCGCGCGGCTTGCGCGTGCGCATGAATTGGCGGAGCTGCGGCAGCTGACACGCAAGACAGCGGAAAACGATGCCGCAATAAGGCACCAGCGCGATCTTCTGGCTGAGGTGGCGACAGAACACGCGGCGCTCTGCGACAAGATCGGCCAGCTTCTGCCCGATACGCCCGCCGCGGACAGCGATGCCGTGGACCGCGTCGCGACACTGGAAGGCTGGATCGCAAGACGGGGTGATGCCTTGTCTGCCTGGGCGCAGCTGCAGCAGACGGAAACGGATATCATCGACATCCGCGACGAACTGGATGGCATCTGCACCGAGTTGCAGGCGGCGCTGTCGGAAGCCGGGGCGCGCGGCATTCATCGGGCAGTCCCAGGCGAACTGGCACGCGGCGCCGCCGATTTCCTTTCACGCATCAAGTCCGGAGCGCATGCACGCGCCGCTCATACGAAATCGATGGCAGACCTTGCCCGCGACATATTCGAACGGGAGCGCGATCGGGAAGAAGCGCAAGCAGGCGCCGATGCCTGGCGGGATGCCTGGCAGGGCAAGCTTTCGAAAACGTGGCTGGCGGATTTTTCCGACTCCGTCGTCGCCATCGGAAAAATCCTGTCGCTGTTGGAAAAACTGCCGGTCTTCCTCAAGGATCGGCAGGATTTGGCCCAGCGCGTTTCCGCCATGGAACGCGATCAGACGCAGTTTCGCGACGATATTTCCGCGTTGTTACGCAAGCTGGATGACAACGGCAGTGTCGATGATCCCTTGGTGATCGCCGGACAATTGCTGGACCGGCTCAAACTTGCGACGCGTGAAGAACAGGTGCGCGCGGCACGGCGTGAAAATCTCGAGAAGCTTCAGGCCGAGCGGTTGGACCTGGCCGGCGAACTGACCGTTCATGAGGCGCAAAAGGCGAAGATCACCGCCTATTTCGGCACCGATACGCTGGCTGCCGTCGAAGCGTTTCTGAATCAGGTTAAAGAACGCGAAAAGATCGATATCCGCATCGCCGAACTGAAGACACAGATCGCGCAGAACCTGCAGGTGGCGCATTTCGAGGATGCGACGCGACAACTGGCCGAGATCGATGCCGGCGACATCGAGCGGGAGGCGGAAGAACTGTCCACCCGCATCACCAGCCTGACTGACCGTACGCGAGAACTCTACGCCGAAATGACCCGCGCCAGCGACAAGCTGGACGCGGTCGGCGGCGATGATGCGGTCGCACAGATAGAGGCGAAAAGGCGTACGATCCTCCTGGAAATCGAGGATCGTGCAACGCGTTACCTGACGTTGCGCACCGGTATTCTTGCCGCCGAACAGGCGCTGCATGTCTACCGCGAAAAACATCGCAGCTCCATGATGGTCAGAGCTTCGGAAGCCTTCAGCCTTATTACCGGAGGCAATTATTCCGGCTTGACCACGCAGATCGATGGCAGCAGCGAAATCCTGATCGGCGTTGCCCGGGATGGCGGCTCCAAGCTGGCCAAGGAAATGTCGACCGGCACGCAGTTCCAGCTTTATCTGGCTCTGCGGCTGGCGGGCTACGAGGAGTTTGCTGCGGTTCGCCCCTCGGTTCCGTTCATTGCCGACGACATCATGGAGAGTTTTGACGATCAGCGTTCTGAAGAGGTTTTCCGACTGCTGGGCGAGATGTCGAAAGTCGGTCAGGTGATCTACCTCACCCATCATCGCCACCTCTGCGACATCGCAAAAGCTGTCGTGCCGCAAGTAAAGATCCATCAGCTGCCCTGACAGAAATTGTCGGCCTGAACTGCGCCCTCGCGTGCTCATAGGCAGCATGCGAGGGCATGGCAGGCCCGGCTTGGCGCGTCAAAACCGCACGTCGATCGACCTGCTTCGCTACTGGACGGCAACCTTCGAAAACCCCTATGGCACAGTGCCTTACGCCGGATCACGCGCAAAGAAGATCGCATCCATAACCCATCCGTGATCACGTCAAATGGGATTTTTTTATGGACACATTTCGTATAGCGCCCTACATAGATCTCGTCTTCGACATATTTCCTGATCGACGGATCGGAAAACCTCACGGCATGCGCGGAATAATATTCCGGGCCTTTGCGGATGTACATGACGTATATTCGAACGGTCAGAATTTCTGCTGAGAAATTCACAAACGCATGCGATAACGCAATATATAAAACTTCCGGAAAGGGTAGCATAGCTGGCTTTTCCGGAGGATTTATCAGCAAGGAGTATGTCCGCGCTATCGAGCCCGGGCCCAAGATTGTATGGCTTTTACAACTGAAAATGACGCGTCGGCTGAGCCGGCTTCGACCAAGATCAGTATCAACAACGTCTTCAAGATTTTCGGCGAGCGCCCCGAAAAGGCGCTGGATATGGTTCGCGCCGGAAAGACAAAATCCGAAATTCACGCCCAGACCGGCTGTTCGGTGGGCGTCAACAATGCCACATTCGACATCAAGGCCGGCGAGATCTTCGTCATCATGGGCCTGTCGGGATCCGGCAAATCCACCCTTTTGCGGCTTCTCAACCGTTTGATCGAGCCCACTTCGGGTTCCATCGAAATCGACGGCAAGGACATCACCAAGATGTCGCGCAAGGAGCTGATCGATGTTCGCCGCCGCGACATCAGCATGGTGTTCCAATCCTTTGCACTGTTGCCGAACCGAACCGTACTGAACAACGCTGCTTTCGGTCTCGAAGTGGCTGGCGTCAGTGAAACGGAACGTAAGGAAAAGGCGCTGGCAGCGCTCAAGGCCGTAGGTCTCGACGGTTATGCCGACAGCAAGCCGGACCAGCTTTCCGGCGGCATGAAGCAGCGTGTCGGTTTGGCTCGCGCTCTTGCCAGCGAACCGACAATCCTTTTGATGGACGAGGCGTTTTCCGCGCTCGATCCTTTGATCCGCACCGAAATGCAGGACGAACTGGTGCGCCTGCAATCGGAGCACAGCCGCACGATCGTCTTCGTCAGCCACGACCTCGACGAGGCCATGCGTATCGGCGACCGCATCTGCATCATGCAGAACGGCAATGTCGTGCAGGTCGGCACGCCGGACGAAATCGTCATGAGCCCGGCCAACGACTATGTCCGCTCGTTCTTCCGCAATGTCGACGTTTCGCAGGTCTTCAAGGCCGGCGACGTGGCGCGCAAGACGCAGATCACCATCATCGAGCGTCAGGGCACGACAGCCGCGGCAGCTCTTGAGCGGATGAAGAACTTTGACCGCGAATACGCGATCATCCTCGGCCGCGACAAGACCTACCATGGCGTCGTCAGCCAGACATCGCTGGTGGAAAAGATGCGCGAAAAGGTGGCGGACCCCTATCGTGGCGCCTTCCTTTCCGAGATCGAGCCGATCGCGGCCGACGAGTCGCTGTCGAACGTGCTCGGCAAGGTGGCAGCCAGCCCATGGCCTGTGCCGGTCATCGACGAGAACAAGCGTTATGTCGGCTCCATCAGCAAATCGATGCTGCTTGAGACGCTCGACCGCGCATCCTGATCGCGCCGCCACTTCTTTTAACCGGCCCAAACACCGGAGACAGACATGAATTTCGATATTGGTGACGGCATCGATACAGCCGTCAATTACGTCCTCGACAACTTTTCGCCCGCCCTGGATTTCATCGCAGCCGTGATCGGCTTCGTGACGACAGGCATCCAGAACATCCTGCTTTCGATCCCGATGCCGGTCGGCATTGCAATCTTCGTTGCACTGTCGCTCTGGCGCGTCAGTTTCGGTTTCGGTGTGCTGACCGGCGTTGCATTATGGCTGGTCAGCCATATGGGCCTGTGGGCTCCGATGATGGAAACGCTTGCGCTGGTGATTGCCTCGACGCTGATGGCGATCATCATCGGCCTGCCGCTCGGCATTGCCATGGCCCGAAAGGATAGCGTGGCCGCGGTGGTGCGACCGATCCTCGACCTCATGCAGACCATGCCGGCCTTCGTCTACCTGATCCCCGCCGCAATGTTCTTCGGACTTGGCGCAGTACCCGGTGCGATCGCTACCGTCATCTTCGCCATGCCGCCGGTCGTGCGCCTCACCAATCTCGGCATCCGCCAGGTGCATGAGGAATTCATCGAGGCAGGAAACGCCTTCGGCTGCACCTCGACGCAGCTGCTGTTCAAGGTTCAGCTGCCGAACGCCATGCCGTCGATCATGGCCGGCATCAACCAGACAATCATGCTGTCGCTTTCGATGGTGGTGATTGCCTCGATGATCGGCGCTGGCGGCATCGGCAACACGGTTCTCACCGGCATCCAGCGTCTTGACGTCGGTACCGGCTTCGAAGGCGGCCTTGCCGTCGTCATCCTGGCGGTCATCCTCGACCGTATTACCCAGAGCCTCGGAAAACCGCGCGCCGCATTCTGGTCCGTGCTTTTCAAGAAACAAGAGCGCGAGGAACTGGCGACGGCAAACGCCTGAGCCAGTCCCCGTGCCTTTCATGCGGGTGCTGAACCCGCGATCACTGAAACTCCCATCAAGGAGAACTCATGCTGAAGAACCTTTTCACGACCGGCACCACTCGTCGCACCACACTTGGCGCAACGCTCGGCCTTGCCGCGGCCCTCGTTGCCGGCTCCGCTTTCCCGACAATGGCGCAGGACGTCAAGCCGGTGAAGATCGGCTGGTCCGCATGGTCCGATGCCGAATTCGTCACCAAGCTGGCTGCCAAGCTGATCACCGATGAACTCGGCGGCAAGGTTGATCTGGTTCAGACGGATGTAGCCCCGCTCTATCAGGGTGTCAGCCGTGGTGATGTCGATATCATGATGATGAACTGGATGCCGGCAACGCATGCGGACTACTTTGACAAGGTCAAGGACAAGGTCGAGACGCTCGGCACCGTTTACGATGGCGCCAAGCTCGGCTGGGTGGTTCCGACCTATATCCCGGAAAGCGAGATCGCTTCCATCGAAGACCTCAAGAAGCCCGAGGTTCAGGAAAAGCTTGCCAAGACCATTCAGGGCATCGATCCGGGTGCCGGCCTGACGCGTCTTTCGCAGCAGGCAGTGAAGGATTACGGGCTTGACGACTACAAGCTGCAGATTTCCAGTGAAGCCGGCATGCTGACCACGGTCAACCGTGCTTACCGCGGCGAGAAGTGGTTTGTCGCCACCTCGTGGAGCCCGCACTGGATGTTCGGCAAGCACAAGCTGCGTTACCTCGAAGACCCCAAGAAGTCTCTCGGCGAGGCCGAAGTCGTCAACATCATCGCCACCAAGGGCTTCAAGGATGAAAACCCGACGGTTGCCGCCTTCCTTTCGCGCATGAAACTGCCGATCGCCGATCTCGAGGCGGCGATGTTCAATGCGCAGGAGACCTCCTATGACGAGGCCGTGACGAAGTATATCGCGGATCACCCGGATCAGATCAAAACCTGGGTCGGTGAATAAGCCTGATTGAATTTCTCACGACCGTGCCCTTGCGGCGCGGTCGTGAGCCCCTTTCCGCATTGGAAGTTGTTCAACTTCAAGCGGTCCATTGCCTCCACTGCCATGCGCACAGGACGCTGACGGACCACCCACAAGAAGAGCCATGCTGAAGACATTTTCAAAAAAAGCCGTTACCCGCCGCACGACACTCGCTGCCTCGCTCGGCCTTGCCGCATCGCTTCTGGTCACATCCGCGCTGCCGACCATGGCGCAGGATGCCAAGACGGTGAAACTCGGTTACGCCCCATGGTCCGACGCCGAATTCGTGACCAAACTTGCTGCCAAGGTTATCGAGGACAAACTCGGCCAGAAGGTCGAATTGCTGCAAACCGATGTCGCACCGCTTTTCCAGGGTGTCAGCCGTGGCGATCTGGACGCGATCCTGATGGCGTGGCTGCCGGTGACCCATGCCGACTATTACGACAAGGTGAAGGATCGGGTCGAAACACTCGGCACCATTTATGAAGGCGCAAAACAGGGCTGGGTTGTTCCGGCTTATGTTCCTGAAAGCGAAATCGCCTCTTTTGAGGATCTGAAGAAGCCCGAAGTGCAGGAAAAACTGGCGGGCAAGGTGCAGGGCACCGAACCGGGCGCCGGCCTGACCCGCATGTCGCAGCAGGCACTGAAGGATTACGGTCTCGACGGTTACACGCTGCAGATTTCCAGCGAGGCCGGCATGCTGTCGGCGGTCGATCGTGCCTATCGCAACGAAAAGTGGTTTGTCGCGACGGCGTGGAGCCCGCACTGGATGTTCGGGAAATACAAGATGCGTTACATCGACGACCCGAAAAAGGCGATCGGCGGTTCCGAACATGTCGACATCCTGTCGCGCACGGATTTCAAGACCGACAATCCGGCAGCTGCGGAATTCCTGTCGCGCATGAAAATCCCTCTTGAAGATCTCGAGGCCGGCATGTCCGACGCACAGGACACCTCATACGACGCTGCGGTGGCGAAATATATCGAGAGCCATCCGGACCAGATCAAAAGCTGGATTGGTGACGAAGGCTAAGTTCGTCTCCGAACATTTTATCAAGAAGGGCTTCGCCGGATGCACGGCGAAGCCTATCTGATGTGTGGCGACGATCGATCGCCGACAGGAGTGCCTGATGCACCGAGAACAGATCGAACCCGATTATTCCGCAGACGACACGATTGGCGGCCGCATTTCGCTTGCCCGCGACGCGATCGACATGACGGTCGGTGAGGCGGCGGATTTCATCACGGTATCGTCCGATACATGGGCTTCCTGGGAAAACGACCGTGCCGAACCGACGGCCAACCGCCTGCCGCTGATTGCGCGACTGTTGGAAGTCAGCCTCTCGTGGCTTTTGACCGGACGAGGTGATGGTCCACGCTGGGTGTAGGACACGATTTACAACTCACAGATCAGAAGCCTTGAAAGAGAAAGTCGGTAGCAGCCAAAATTTTATCCGCATGCGCGGAAAGGCTTGTGACTAAAGGCCCGAGTTCTTGAGCTTCGATAGCACCCAGACGGTGCGTCGCCATAACGTAAGTCACTTGATCGATATCAAAGCGAGGATTGAGCTTTCCTATCTGCCAATACATATCGTCCACTGGAAAGAGCGGCGCCACGACACGCGTTTTGATGCCGTCTAGTAAATCCGACTGGGGATCGAGCAACAGGAACGAACCATGCTTGTCCCGAAATACATCGAAGCGGGCCATCAGAATTGCCGATATTTTGCGAGGGGCAATCCATGTTTTTCGATATATTCGTTTTCAGCGCGGATAGCTTCGGCATTTTCCAGCCGCCAACGCCGCTCGCGTTCGGCCTTTACCGCCGCGGCAAGGCCTGTTTCCGCAACCCGTGACACGTCGATATCGAGATGACGCGCATCCGACAACAGTGCGGCATCGACTGAAACATTGGCTTGCTTACGGGCCTTGGCAGACATTGTGATCTCCATCGTCCGCCCTGATTGTAAACTCTCGGCCGTCAAAAACAACCATATGAAAAGCCGGGGCGCGAACCCCGGCCTCCATATTTAATGCCCGACAAAGATCAGGGCTGCTTGCCGATATAGGCCAGGATGCCGCCATCGACGTAGAGGACGTGGCCGTTGACGAAATCCGATGCAGGCGAGGCGAGGAAGACGGCGGGGCCCTTCAGATCCTGCGTGGTGCCCCAACGGTTGGCCGGGGTTTTTGCCAGGATGAAGGCGTTGAACGGATGGCCCGGTTCGCGCAGCGGTGCGGTCTGCGGGGTTTCGATGTAACCCGGGCCCAAGCCGTTGCACTGGATGTTCAGCGAACCGTATTCGGAGGCGATGTTGCGGGTCAGCATCTTCAGGCCGCCCTTGGCGGCAGCATAGGCCGAAACCGTTTCGCGGCCGAGTTCGCTCATCATCGAGCAGATGTTGATGATCTTGCCGCCACCCTTTTTGATCATCCCGGGAATGACAGCCTTGGCGACGATGAAGGGTGCAGTCAGGTCGATATCGATGACCTGGCGGAAATCCTTGACGTCCATTTCGTGCATGGGGGTGCGGCGAATGATGCCGGCATTGTTAACGAGAATATCGACCGGGCCGAGGTCTTTCTCGATATCGGCGACCAGTTTCTGCACGCCCGGCTCGTCGGTGACGTCACAGATGTAACCTTTGGCGTCGATGCCGGCAGCCTTGTAGGCTTCGATACCCTTGGCGAGGAATTCCTCGTTGACATCATTGAATGCGATGGTGGCGCCGGCTTCGGCCAGTGCGCTGGCAAGCGCAAAACCGATACCGTAGGAAGCACCGGTGACGAGGGCGACCTTGCCCTTGAGCGAGAAAGCGTCGGTGTAACTCATGATCAAAAAAATCCTTGAATACGAAGGGAAGGCAAGGCGGCAGCGCAAACCTGCTGCCGCCTTATTCCGCAGACCGGGATCCGGCCCGGCAACGGGCGATCAACGCAGTTCGTTGATCGGGATGTGGTCCATGTCGTCGAAGGTGAGGTTTTCGCCGCACATCGCCCAGATGAACGTGTAGTTGGCGGTGCCGCAACCAGCATGGATCGACCACGATGGCGAGATGACGGCCTGTTCGTTGCCGACCAGGATATGGCGGGTCTGCTGGCCCTCACCCATCATGTGGAAGACGGCCTGATCTTCGGCGATGTTGAAGTAGTAGTAGATTTCCGAACGGCGCTCATGGGTGTGGGCCGGCATGGTGTTCCAGACATTGCCCGGATCGAGTTCGGTCAGGCCCATCGACAGCTGGCAGGTTTCCAGAACGTCCGGGTGGATGAACTGGTTGATGACGCGCTTGTTGGCGGTGGCGTTATCACCGACCGGCTTTTTCTTGGCGTCCGACATCGACAGGAAGGTGGTCTTGCAAATTTTGTGGGCCGGCGCCGAGATCATGTAGAATTTTGCCGGCTTGGTTGCGTCCTTGCTGCGGAAGGTGACCTGCTTGGTGCCCTTGGTGACATAAAGGCAATCCTTGAAGCCTGCCTCGAACACTTCGCCATCAACGTCGATCGAGCCTTCGCCACCGAGATTGAAGATGCCGAGTTCGCGGCGCTCCAGCACGTAGTTGGTGCCGAAGTTTTTCATGCAGTCGATGCCTTTGTCCAGCGGCACGGCTTCACTTACCGGCATGCAGCCGAACACGACCATACGGTCGACATGGCTGTAGGTGGCGAGGATTTCGTCAGCGACGAAAAGCTTTTCGATGAGGAATTCGGCGCGTGTTTCTTCGGTCGTGTAACGCTTGAAATCTCTCTGGCTGGCCGAATAACGGATGTCCATGGTGTAACTCCTGTGGAAACTTGTATCGTGATGAAAGAGGCGGTTGCGGCCCTCAGAGAAGGACCTTGACGACGACCTTGCGGACCTTGCCGGCAACCTCGGCAGCGCAACCCGGACGGTGGATGTCAGTCGGGTAAAAAAGTGCGTAGGCACCCGGGCCCATAAGGAGATCAGTCTCGTCGGTCACGTTCGAATAGAAGCGGACGTCGCGGCCTTCGAGCAAGTCTTCCTCGACCGTGTGGTCGCCGGCAAGCGGTGCGTAACCGATGACTTCGCGCCCGGTAAAGACATACTGGATATCCATATAGCGGGCATGCGATTCCGGGCGCTTTTCTGCCTTCGGGGCGGTGTCGTAATCCTGGATCAGCGCAAAGACGGCGTCGCCTTCGATATCGACACGGCCGGCAGGCAGCGATGCGATATCTGTGCTTGCGAGGAAATCGAGACCTTTGCGGACATTCTCAGGCAGGATGGCGGCGTCGCGATCGAGCGTGGCGAGATGGCTGAGATACATTACAATATTCCTTGAATATGCGTGGGGCGGGACCGACGCCGGGCGCCGGTCCCCGACGAACTTATTCGGCAGGCCTCAAGGCATCGCCTGCTGGAAGCGCATCGGCCGGGGCGGCTTCGGTCACGCCTGCCCGTTTTTTCATGTGCTTGGCGTACATGCCGGTCAGGATCGGAACCAGGATGGCCGTGGTCAGGCACGCGGCGGCGACCAGCGAGGTGGCAGCGGCGGCGGCGGGTTTGAACTGCGGTGCCATTTCGGCGATGATCATCGGGTTGGCGACGGCCGCACCGGCAGCCGACGAGGCGGCCAGACCGGCAGTACCGTTACCGCCGCCGATGATCTTGTCAGCCAGCATCAGCGGAATGCCGGTAATGACGATGACGAGGACGCCAAGCAAGATGCCGCCGAGACCGGTGGTCAGGATGACGTTGAGGTCGATGCCGTTACCGAGCGCAAAACCGAAGAACGGGATGAGTGTGGTGACGCCGCCTTTGAAGAAGGCGCGCAGGTCCTTGTCGAGGTTGCCGAGGATGAAGCCGATCAGGAACGGCAGGACGGCGCCGACGAACAGATGCGGTTCGAAAGTGGCGACACCGGCTGCACCGAGGATCAGCATCGAGACCAGCGGACCCGATTCGATCGACATCAGCACGAAGGCACCCGATTCTTCCTTGGTGCCATACTGCTGCATGACCGCGGCGTAGAGACCGCCATTCGTCATATCCATCGCGGCGCAGATGGCGAGTGCCGAAAAGCCCATGAACAGGCCCGACTGGACGCCTTCGAGCGGCAGGAACTGGGCGGCGATATAGGTCGCACCCCAGGCAACCAGCGTCTTGACGACGACGAGGTTACCCGATTTGCGCAGCACCGTGCCGGTTGCGCGCAGATCGATCGACGTGCCCATGCAAAAGAACCAGACGGCGAGAATCGGAACCGTGCCCGAAATCAGGCCGTTGGTGAACGAGCCGAAATAACTGCCGGCCCAGGGAAAAAAGGTCTTGCAAAGCGCGCCGAGAATAAGCGGCACGAGCATCAATCCGCCTGGCACCTTGTCGATTGCTTTTTTGATATTCATTTTGGCATTTCTCCAGAAAATTCTTTTCGCTATTCGGCGGCAGCGATCTGCCGTCCGCGCTGTGCAATCTCGTTTGAAAAAACGTCTGGCGTTGCTCCTTCCGGAATGATGGCGCCGTGGTGCTGGACAACCGCACCCGCGACGATATGCGCTCGGGCGGCGGCGTCTGCGGGTAGAAGACCGAGAAGGCGCCCGAGGATGTAGGTGGCCGAAAAACTGTCGCCGGCCGCCGTGGTATCGACGACTTTGGCGACCCTGGTGGCGGGCACGATCTCCACCTTGCCGCCATGGATGAGCGTGGCGTCTCCCGGGCCGTCCTTGATCACCACTTCGAGCCCGGGCAATTTCGCGAAATATGCGATGCCCGCCTCGACCGCTGGTTCGAGGCCCAGCACTTCCAGTTCCTCGATGGTGACCAGTACGCGGGTGGAAAACCCGATGACGCGCTCATAGACGGCCCGCGCATTTTCGATGTCACCCCAAAGGAGCGGGCGGTAATTGCCGTCGAAATCGATGGCGACACCGGCGCGGGCAAGTTCCTCCAGCCGTTCGAGCAGACGCTCCCGGCTTTCGGGTTGCAGGACGGCAAGGCTGATGCCCGACAGGTAGACGCTGGTGTAGTACCCGAGGGCTTCCAGCAGGTCTTTCGAGCCATCCGATTCAAAGGTTTCCCGGGCGGCCGCCTCGCCGCGCCAGTAAAAGAAGCGGCGCTCCCCGGCGGCATCGGTGCGGATGAAATAAAGGCCGGCACGACGCCCCTTCAGGCGAAGGACAAGGTGATCATCGACGCCCTGTTCCTTCCAGAAGGCGGCCATCTGATCGCTGAACGGATCATCACCGATTGCGGTGACATAGGAAACGAAAGAGCCAAGGCCCGCGCCGAGACGCGCCATGTAAGCAGCGGTGTTAAAGGTATCGCCACCGAAAGCCTGGGTGATCGACCCATCGGGCTTGCATTGCATCTCGATCATACATTCGCCGATCGAAGCGACTCTGATTGTTGGTTGCGTCATTGATCATCCCTTCAGGCCGCGCAATTTGCGGCGTGAAGCGCAGGGCGTCTCTCTGACCCCGGCCTTGCGCTTTCGAAATGAACCTATCGGGATGCCGATCGCTCGGCGTTGATCGTGATCAATGGTTTGCGTGAGCGCCTCGGTAGGATGCCTGAGGAAGTCAGGGTGCCGGCCTCAGGAGGGCAGGCGTCACGATCTGGGAGGATCCGAACTCACGTGCCGCAAGGCCAACCAGAAGGAAGACAATCAATGGGCATCCTTTCCGAAAACATCTCACCCGCCGACGCATGGTCGGGTTTCAAGGGCGAGGCCTGGCGCGAAAGCGTCGATGTTCGCGATTTCATCCAGGCGAACTACACTCCTTACAGCGCCGACAGCACATTTCTGGCCGGTGCGACAAAACGCACGCTGAAACTTTGGGAAGACCTCAGCGTCCTCCTCAAGGCAGAGCGTGAAAAAGGCGTTCTCGACGTTTCCGCCAACCGCGCCTCGACCATTACCGCCCATGATGCCGGTTATATCGACCAAAACGCCGAGCTGATCGTCGGCCTGCAGACCGACGCGCCGCTGAAACGTGCCATCATGCCGAATGGCGGGTTGCGCATGGTCGAAAACGGCCTGGAAGCTTTTGGCTTCGAACTCGACCCTTCGGTCAAGGAAGTCTGGACCAAATATCGCAAGAGCCATAACCAGGGAATTTTCGACGTCTACAGCCCGGAAATCCTCGCCGCCCGCAAGTCCGGCGTCATCACCGGCCTGCCGGATGCCTATGGCCGCGGCCGTATCATCGGCGACTATCGCCGTGTTGCGCTTTACGGCACGGATGCCCTGCGCGCCTTCCGCCAGAAGGATTTTCACGCACTCGACAACGAGGTTTTCTTCGCGCATGTGATGCGCTTGCGTGAAGAACTGTCGGAACAGTTCCGTGCGCTCGACGAACTGCGGGAAATGGCCGCGAAATACGGCTATGACATTTCCAAGCCTGCGACCAATGCGCGCGAAGCCATCCAGTGGACCTATTTTGCCTATCTGGCAGCGGTCAAGGAACAGAACGGTGCGGCCATGTCGCTCGGCCGTGTCTCGACCTTCCTCGACATCTATATCCAGCGCGATATCGATGCCGGTCTTCTCAATGAAGAGCAGGCCCAGGAACTGATCGACGACATGGTCATCAAGCTGCGCATCGTTCGCTTCCTGCGCACCCCAGAGTATGACCAGCTGTTTTCCGGCGATCCGACCTGGGTCACGGAATCGATCGGCGGCATCGGCGAAGACGGGCGTCCGCTGGTCACCAAGTCGAGCTTCCGCTTCCTGCACACGCTCTACAATCTCGGCCCGGCTCCGGAACCGAACCTGACCGTTTTGTGGAGCACCAAGCTGCCCACCGGCTTCAAGAATTTCTGCGCAAAAGTGTCTGCCGATACCAGCGCCATCCAGTACGAGAACGACGACCTGATGCGGCCCAAATGGGGCGACGACTACGGCATTGCATGCTGCGTGTCGGCCATGCGCATCGGCAAGCAGATGCAGTTTTTCGGTGCCCGTTCGAACCTCGCAAAGGCTCTGCTGTATGCGATCAACGGCGGCGTCGATGAAAAGAGCGGTGTCGCGGTTGCCAAGGGCTTTGAGCCGATTACCGGCGACGTGCTGGTCTATGACGAAGTCATGGCCAAGTTCGACAAGATGATGGACTGGCTGGCCGCGACATACGTCAAGGCGCTCAACACCGTCCATTACATGCACGACAAATACGCTTACGAGCGTATCGAAATGGCGCTGCATGACCGCGACATTCTGCGCACCATGGCCTGCGGCATTGCCGGCCTGTCGGTGGCAGCAGATAGTCTGTCGGCCATCAAACACGCCAAGGTGCATGTGATCCGCAACGAGGCAGGCCTCGCCGTCGATTACAGGATCGAAGGCGAATATCCGGCCTACGGCAATAACGACAACCGCGCCGACGACATCGCGGTCTGGCTGACCGAGACCTTCATGAAGAAGATCGCCGCCCAGCCTTACTTCTACCGCGACTCGATGCCGACGCAGTCGGTTCTGACGATCACCTCCAACGTGGTTTACGGCAAGAAGACCGGCAATACGCCGGACGGACGCCGCGCCGGCGAGCCTTTTGCGCCGGGCGCAAACCCGATGAACGGTCGCGACACCAAGGGTTTTGTTGCGGCCGGTGCTTCGGTTGCAAAAATCCCCTACGACTCGGCTCTCGACGGCATTTCCTGGACGGCTTCGGCCACCCCGGATTCGCTCGGCAAGACCGATGAGGAGCGCGCGCAGAACCTCGCCAATTGCCTGGACGGTTATTCGGCGGCCGGCGGTTTCCATGTCAACGTCAACGTGTTCAATCGCGACACGCTGGTTGACGCCATGGATCACCCGGAACTCTACCCGCAGCTGACGGTCCGCGTCTCGGGCTACGCCGTCAACTTCGTCAAGCTGACCCGCGAACAGCAGCTCGATGTCATCTCGCGTACGTTCCACGCCAAAATGTAAGCCGGATCTGGAGACCACACCGGGCGCAGTTTCATTCTGCGTCCGGTCCTTCCAGACATTTTTCGCGACAAAACCATGAGCCTCACCATGGACATCCATAATATCAAGGACGGTTCGCCGAAGGCGGCCGCCAGCCACCACACGCCCTTCGACCACGGCTTTTTACACTCTGTCGAAAGCGGCGCTGCCGTCGATGGCCCCGGCATGCGTTTCGTTTTCTTCATGGCGGGCTGCCAGTTCCGCTGTCTTTATTGCCACAACCCGGATACTTGGAAACTGCACAATGGCCGCCGCATCACGCTCGATGACGTGATCGCCGAGATCAAACCCTATGCCGGTTTCCTGAAATTTGCCGGCGGCGTGACCATTTCCGGCGGCGAGCCGCTGATGCAGGCCGGTTTTGTCGGCGAGATGTTTCGTCGCATCAAGCAGGAATTCGGCCTGCATACGGTGCTGGACACGCAAGGTTTTCTGCACGGTAATGTCGAGGATAGTTTTTTCGACAATGTCGATCTGGTGATGCTCGACATCAAGCATTTCGACCCCGACACCTACAAACGCCTGACGGCGCAGCCGCTGCAGCCGACACTGGACTTTGCCCAACGTCTGAAACGTCTCAAAAAACCGATGTGGCTGCGTTATGTGCTGGTGCCCGGGTGGACGGATGGCGCTGAGGATATCGCCCGATTGGCCGACTTTGCCGCCGACCTCGGCGATATCGTCAAACGCGTGGAAGTGCTGCCCTTCCACCAGATGGGCACGCAGAAGTGGGAGCAACTGGGCATCGAATACAAACTGAAGAACTATCCGACGCCGACCCCGGAATCCGTTGCACAGGCACGAACGATTTTCACCGACAGAGGTTTGATGGCGGTGTGAGCGGAGCGGTTTCCGAGCCTGGCCGAGAGCGATTTCCGGCAGGCGGGACTGACCGTTCTGCTTCTATTCCTCTTCCTCGCGCTTCACCCGATACTCGCCCGTCACCGGGTCCTTTTCCAGCGTACCCATGGCGCCCGTCTGGCGTTCGCGTTCTGCCTTCTTGGAACGGGCAGCGAGCTTTTCCGCGTCACCGACGAATTTCTTGTAGATCATCCAGCCGCCTACCACGAGGATAGTCAGGAATATGATTTGCGCCATTGTCCCCTCAAGCGTCCCTAATTATCAAAGCCCGTAACGGCTCCACATCGCCTTGTCTTCCAGCGTTGCTGCCAGCCCCGATGCGGCACCCGCCGCCATTTCCGCAGCACCGGCTTGCGACATCACACCCGGCACGCGCCGACCGAACAGGTTGCGCCCGCCACCAATCAGTTCCAGCTTGGCATCCGGGCCATAACGGCGTTTCAGCGTTTCGCGCATCTCACCTGCGCCGTCAACAAGACCGAGCTCGACACCGCGAAGTCCCGTCCAGAAAAGGCCGGAAAAGATCGTTTCGTCATCGGCCAGACGTTCGCCGCGACGCATCTTCACCATGTCGATGAAGACCTTGTGTATCTCCAGCTGCAGGGTTTTCAGATATTCGATATCGCCTTCCTTTTCCGGCTGGAAGGGATCGAGGATGACCTTGTTTTCTCCAGCCGTATAGACGCGGCGTTCGACGCCGACCTTCTTGAGCAATTCCGGGAAACCGAAACCACCTGAAACGACGCCGATGGAGCCGACGATAGAGGTCGGATCGACAAAGATTTCATCACCGGCGAGTGCGATCATGTACCCACCCGAGGCCGCGACATCCTCGACGAACATCAGAACGCGCTTGTCCTTTTCTTCTGCCAGCGACCGGATGCGCTGAAAGATAAGGCGCGATTGTACCGGCGAACCGCCGGGCGAGTTGATGGAGATGGCGACGACAGGCGCATCCTTTTTCGAAAACGCCTTTTCCAGAAGCGGCGCGACGGTTGAGATGTTGAGCGCCGGCCGGAACTGGCTGCCACCTGCCATGATCGTGCCGTGCAGACGCACGACGGGGATGGAAACACCCTTCTTGCGCAGGCGTTTCGGCAGCAGGCGTGTCAGAAATCCGGCCATATCAAATCCTTCCAAATCGAACAGACATTCATGTAGGGATTTGAACGGCCAGCGCAATCACTGCGTTCCGCACGCATGTCAAATTACCGTCACACGCGTCTGGCGGCCGATACGCCTGTGATAGGCCATACGGCCATTGCTGAGGTCGTCGGCCCGCTCAAGGAAGGCGTGACCGTCTTCTCCGTGCAGGAAAAGAGGCGCGCGAAAAGCGAGGCGGGCCTTCGACCCCTTGATGCCCGTGACGAGAATGCGGGTCGCATCCGCATCCGGGCGCGGATGAATGAGCGTCATTTCAATGCCGCCGAACCGCTTTCCGCAGGCGGCGACGATGTCGCTGACCGATTCCGGCCGCGCAATCAGCGACAACTGCCCACCGGGCATCGTGATGGCACAGGCCGTGCGGATCCACGTTTCGAACAGGTCGTCAGTCATCGCATGCGCTTCCGCTTTCAACCTGTCCGGCGTGGTTCGGTCCCCGGCATTGTTGAAGGGCGGGTTCATGATGACATGGGCAAAGCTGTCATCGATAAGTCCTGTGGCGACGCGCGCCCGGCCCGTCAGCGTTACATCCGCCTCGATGACCGATAGCCGCTCCGCCAGATGCGCGTTTTCGGCCAGCGCCACGCTGCGGCGTGCGTAATCTGCCATCAGGGCCGAACGCTCCACCAGCGTGACCTTCGCACCGGGCAGGCGCGAGGCGACCGCCAGACCGGCGGCACCGGCACCAGCACCGAGATCGGCAACCGTGATTGGCCCCTCTTCCGCTACCAGGGAGGCCAGCAGCATGGCGTCTACACCGGAGCGATGTCCCTCACCCTTCGGCTGCAGCACGTGAAAATTGCCTCGGTGGAAGGCATCGAGCGTTTCGCCCCTGGCGTCCGGCTTCTCGCTGCTCACTTCTTCTCATCCCGCAATTCGGCTTCCAGTCCGGCATCGATCATAATTCGGCGTGCGTCCTGCGCCATATCTTCGGCCACCAACAGGCGTTTCGGCAGTAAACCGAGCGAACCTTCCAGCACGCTCATAGACTGATCGGCGATCATGCAGGGAATATCGGCGTCCCGCATCAGGCTTTCCGCAAAGGACAGGAGCACGACATCATTGGTGCGGATCAGTTCTATCATCACAATTCCCTCAAAATCACGGGTGCAGGCGCTTTTGCCCCTTGCCCGGTCGCCCGCCCCTTTCTATGGTCCCCAGCAAAATTTGAACAGGAGTACGCATTCTTGGGCGTCGTCATTCCGCTCGAAGAGAGCAAGAACAAACAGGCTTCGGTCAAGCCCCTTGTCGATCTGACCAAGGCTGACATGGAGCGTGTCAACCAGCTGATCCTGTCGAAGGCCGGCTCCGACGTGCAGATGATCCCCGAGGTTGCCAACCATCTGATCTCGTCCGGCGGCAAGCGCCTGCGCCCGATGTTGACACTCGCGTCTGCCGCCATGTTCGGCTACGAAGGCGAAGGTCACATCAAGCTCGCGACCTCTGTCGAATTCATGCACACCGCCACGCTGCTGCACGATGATGTGGTGGACGAAAGCGACCTGCGCCGCGGCAAATCCACCGCCCGCACCATCTGGGGCAATCAGGCCAGCGTTCTGGTCGGCGATTTTCTGCTCGGTCAGGCCTTCAAGATGATGGTCGAAGTCGGCTCCATGGAAGCGCTCGACGTTCTTGCCACCGCTGCATCGGTGATTGCGGAAGGCGAAGTGCTGCAGCTTTCCGTCGCCAAGAACATGGAAACCACCGAGGACGATTATCTTTCGGTCATTCGCGCCAAGACAGCGGCGCTGTTTGCGGCGGCCGCCGAAGTGGGTCCGATCATTGCCGCCACCGACAAGGCGACCCGCAGTGCGCTGCGTTCCTACGGCATGAACCTTGGCCTCGCCTTCCAGCTGGTCGACGATGCGCTGGATTACGGCGGCAAGGCTGCCGATCTCGGCAAGAATGTCGGCGATGATTTCCGCGAAGGCAAGATCACCCTTCCGGTGATTCTGTCTTACCGCCGCGGCACGACCGAAGAACGCGCATTCTGGCGTCAGGCCATTGAAAACGGCGAAAGCACCGAGGAAAACCTCGAAAAGGCGCTGGGCCTGATCGGTAAATATAACGGCCTCAAGGACACGATTGCGCGAGCGAAACACTATGGCACGATTGCCAGCGACGCGCTGGCGCCTTTGCCTCACTCCGCTTACAAATCAGCACTTCTGGAAGTCATCGACTTCTGTATCGAGCGTGTGAATTGATACAAGTCGAGGCGTTCGGCACAAGGGGCAGGTTCCGTGATATTCTTGCGGACCTGCTTCAAAAAAGCCATTCTGTCGTGAATCATCGGCACTGATACATTCGGCGGCCACTCTGTCGCCCTGCGCTTTTCATGAGAGGCACTTTTATGCGGCAGCAATTCGCCCTTCGTCTGCTTTCCGGCGCGGCCTTTGCCGCTGCCCTCATGCTGGGTAGCCAGGCGATGGCCGCTGCCGGCAATGAAAAGCCGGCGACGGAAGAAACCCAGACCTTCGATGCCGGCAAGGTCAATACGTTCTCGGGTGCATTCCTGGCAGCGCGTACGGCCGATGTCGATCACGACTACCCGAATGCCATCACGCTTTACCGCAAGGCGCTGGAACTGGAACCGGCCAATACGGAAATCCGCGAACGGCTGATGCTGTCGCTTCTGATGAGCGGCGATTTTGACGGTGCCCTGCCGATCGCCAACGAGTTGAAGGCGGATGAAGGCGTCGAGCGCATCACCACGATCGTTCGCGGTCTGGACGATATTCGCAATCGCAAATTCGCCGAGGCGGAGAAGCTCCTGACCTATAAGGGCTCCAACGATCTCGACCGCATCACCCATACGCTTCTGGCCGGCTGGGCGCGTGTGGGTGCCGGCAAGGGCAAGGAAGCGCAGGCGCTGGTGCGCGGCATGAAGGGCCCTGCCTGGTTCAAGGTGTTTACCGACTATCACCTGGGCGCCATGGCGCTGGTGGGCGGAGACGTGAACGCCGCCCGCTCGCACCTGACCGCCGCCGTTACCAATGACGACGGCGTGGCCACCACACCCGACACGTTCATGCGCGCGATCATGGCGCTGGCGCGTCTTGAGGCTGCCCAGGGCAACAAGCAGAAGGCACTCGACGCAATTTCGGTCGGTGACCGGCTGATCAGCAATTATGCGCCGCTGAAAGCGCTGCGCCAGAGCATCGAGGCTGGCGAGAAGCCCGCCCAGCAGGTCACGACCGCAACCGAGGGCGCAGCAGCCGTGCTGTTTTCCGTCGGTGGCGCGCTGAACCGCCAGGGCGCGGAAGAAATGGTTTCGCTTTACCTGCACATGTCGCATGCGCTGGACCCGAAAAGCGCCGACACGCTGATCCTGCTCGGCGGCATTGCCGAAAAGCTGGAGCAGCCCAAACAGGCGATCGAACTTTACGGGAAGGTGCCGGCGGACTCGCCCATGCGGCGCATTTCCGAACTGCAGCTTGGCCTGACACTTGCCCAGACCGGCGAAGTGGACAGCGCCCGCGAACACCTGAAAAACCTGATCGCATCCGATCCGGCCGACCTGCGCAGCTATCTCGCTTATGGCAGCGTTCTTTCTGATGCCAAGGACTTCAAGGCCATGGCGGAGAATTACGACAAGGCCGTCGAGGTTGTCGGCCCGATTGCGAGACCGGCCGACTGGACGATCTTTTTCCAGCAGGGCATCGCCTACGAGCGCCTGAAACAATGGGACAAGGCGGAACCGGCTTTCCGCAAATCGCTGGAACTCAACCCGGAACAGCCGCAGGTCCTCAACTATCTCGGATATTCCTTCGTCGACATGAACCGCAATCTCGATGAGGGCATGACGATGATCCGCAAGGCCGTGGATGCACGTCCCGACGACGGGTACATCGTCGATTCGCTCGGCTGGGCTTATTATCGTCTCGGCCAGTTCGAAGAAGCGGTGACGGAACTGGAACGCGCCGTGCAGCTGCGCGCCGGCGATGCCGCCATCAACGACCATCTGGGCGACGCCTATTGGCGTGTGGGCCGCAAGCTGGAAGCCAATTACCAGTGGAAACGCGCGCTGACCATGGAGCCGGAAGAAGCGGAAATCCCCAAGATCAAGGCGAAGATCGAAAACGGTCTGCCGCCTGCCGAACCCATCAAGCGTGCCGAAAGCACCGTGACGCCGCCCGTCGCGAGCGAAACGCAGACCGCCATGGTGGCGCCGGCCAATCCTGCCCCTGCCGCGCCTGCAACGGCCGCGCCTTCCGCAGCCACACCGTCGGCGGGAGAGGCGCCGGCTGCCGATACAGCCGCCAAAGCCAGCAGCTACACCGTGAACGCGGGCGATACGCTGTGGAAGATCGCCAATGACGCATTGGGCGATGGCGAACGCGTAATCGAGCTGATCCGCGCCAACCCGGCCCTGCGCCGAAACCCGAACCGTATCTTTCCGGGCCAGGTTCTCGACCTTCCCGGTGCCGATGCGGGCGCACCCGCAGCCGCCCCTGCCCCTGCCGGCAACTGACGCGGCAGACGACGCATGACCGTAATGCCCCAGGTGGCGCAAGCGACGGAAGTGGCGCGAGCCAAGATCAATCTTGCGCTGCATGTGACCGGCCGCCGAGCCGATGGTTATCACCTGCTCGACAGCCTGGTGACCTTTTGCGAGACCGGCGACCGGCTGGAGATTTTTGCCGCTGACGAAGACCGGTTTTCCGTATCGGGTCGGTTTGCTGCCGCATTGGGCGAGCCTTGCGACAATCTGGTGCTGAAAGCCCGTGACAGCCTGCGCCGGCGGCTGGGTGCCAGCGGCATCGCGGGCGGGCCTGTTGCAATTCATCTGGAAAAGAACCTGCCCGTCGCTTCGGGTATCGGCGGCGGTTCGGCGGATGCGGCAGCAGCCCTGCACGGGTTGATGCGAGTGTGGAACACCGATCTGGAACCCCGGACAAGCATGGCGCTTCTGCTGTCGCTCGGCGCCGATGTGCCCATGTGTTTCGCCGGCCAGCCGCTTTCGGCGCGCGGTATCGGCGAGGATATTTCGATTCTGCCACATATGCCGGCCATGGCGCTGGTACTCGGCAACCCGCTGATCGGCGTTTCCACCCCGGACATATTCAAGGCGCTGAACAGGCGTGACAACGCACCGGTCGGCACCTTGCCATCATCCGCGACGCTGACCGACTGGATAGACTGCCTGAAAAACCTTCGAAACGATCTGGAGCCTGCGGCGACAAAGCTGGTGCCGGAAATTGCCACGCTGCGCGGCATGCTCGACGACCAGGACGCAATGCTGTCACGCATGTCCGGTTCCGGCGCCACCTGTTTCGGGATTTTCGAAAACACGGACAAGGCAAAGGCTGCCGTCACGGCGCTGAAAGCTGAACGCCCCGACTGGTATTTTTGCGCGACGACCACGGTTTCGGGGTAATTGCTGAAAAACGCTAAGGGTGCGCCCGCCCGCAAATGCCGCTTTCAGCCCACCTTGCCGCACCGCTCTCCCCCTCTGTCACCGCTGCGACCGCCAGCGAAAATCGGCGAACGCTATTTTCTGGCAGCCCAGGCGGGCACCATTTCGCTGATCAGCATGAATGCCTTCTGCTTGCGCGCCAGTTCGGCCAGCGGCATGCCGGATCTGGCGCAAGCGACCGCCTGCGTTTTCGGCATCAGGAAACCATATTCCAGCGGCGGCACACGGCGGCTGAGGCGCTTGAAGAAAGACGGCAGATGATTTCGTGACGGCGAAAATTTCGCCGCCTGGCCGCCCATCGCCACATGCTCGCCAAGCTCGTCGATCCAACCCATCTGCGGCCGCGCACCGGGTTCCATGAGAAGCAACCAATCACCGCGCACCGAGCGCACGATGTCCCTGATATCCCATTCGGTATGAAAACGACAGCCGGCGGCATCCGCCACTCTAGCCGAGGCATCGCGCGAACCGTGGTCGAGGATCACCACATCGCTGATCAGGCCTTCCACGGCACCCGCCACGAGCACAGAGAGGGTCTGCGCCAGTTCCGTTTCCTGATCGCGGCATTCCATGAGGACAGTCAGCATTACCCATCGTTATCGCATCGGCGCATCAAACGCCACTCGCGACATTTCGCATTTTTGTTCTTGCAATGTTCTCATTCGTACGATAGGAATTCACTCACTGCGGGGGCGCATTGCCGACTGCTGGAGATCCCGATGAACGAGCTGTCAGACTTGAGGCAGGGTGCGCTTGCACCTGGCCATACGGCAGATATTGCCAACGCACTGGTGGGTGCTTCCGGTCTTCGCATCGAGATCGACCGTCGACGTGGACGGGGGGCTGGCATCAACCCCAGCGGCCGGTTCGAGGAAAAGCGCCGCGAGGCGTTCGACGATGGCTGGCAATCGCTGGAGGAGCTGGAGCCATTCCGCACCGAGGTGCAGGTGGAAAAGCCACGCACGGCGATCACCCGCAATGATAGTCCGGATATCGGCTTCGACCGTTCGATAAACCCGTATCGAGGTTGCGAGCACGGCTGCATCTATTGTTTCGCCCGTCCGACGCACAGCTATATGGGGCTTTCCCCGGGGCTGGATTTCGAGGCAAAGCTGTTTGCCAAGCCGGATGCGCCGCGCCTGCTCGAACGCGAGCTCAGCCGCCCGGATTACAAGGTGCGGCCGATTGCCATCGGCACCAACACGGACCCTTACCAGCCGATCGAGAAGGAATGGCGCATCATGCGGCAGATCCTCGAAGTGCTGCAGAAAGCCAATCATCCGGTGCTGATCGTCACCAAGGGTTCGCTGATTACCCGCGACATCGACATCCTCTCCGATATGGCCGCCAAGGGGCTGGCCAAGGTCGGTATTTCGGTGACGACACTGGATCGCAAACTGGCTCGTTCCATGGAGCCGCGCGCGGCGACACCGCCGCGACGCCTGGAAACCATCAAGGCGCTGACCGAGGCGGGCATTCTGACGGCGGTGATGATGTCGCCGGTCATTCCGGCACTCAACGACCATGAGATCGAACGGGTACTGGAGGCAGGCCACGCCGCGGGTGCGCGTGAGGCAAGTTATGTGCTGTTACGCCTGCCGCTGGAGGTGAGCCCGCTGTTTCGTGATTGGCTGCTCCAGAACTATCCGGACCGTTATCGGCATGTGATGAACCTCGTGCGTTCGATGCGCGGCGGCAAGGATTACGATGCCGATTTCACCAAACGGATGAAGGGCGCCGGTCCTTATGCCTGGCAGATCGGCCGTCGTTTCGAAATGGCGACGAAGAGGCTGGGTCTGGCGCGCCGCGGCATGTCGCTCAGGGACGACATGTTCGTGCGGCCGGATGGAGGCGGCGTACAGCTTTCACTGCTCTAGAAGCATTTTTCCGAAAGCCGCAATCGGTTTTGCGAGAAAGAGATTGGCAAAAACACCGAGCTTAAGCGCGACACGCGGATCTGTGAGACTGCGAAGCACTTTGGCGGATGGTGTGGATGCTTGAAAACATTCTGAATTTCGACACGGTCCACCGCCGCTTTCCGTGTCGAATTGCCCCGGCCCCGCTTTTCCCTTTGCGGGTGACGTTGCCGCCGTTCCAGCCGGGGCTTGCAGGAGATCGGGTCGGCGTGCAATTTTCGCCGCCATGAAAAGAAGCACGCCGCCCGATTCTCCAAAACTGTTCGATGACCTGCCGCTGAAGCCCGATTTCAGCATTGAGGAAACGGCCCGCCTCTCAGGCCTTTGGCCCATCGCCGGAACCGACGAAGCTGGGCGCGGGCCGCTGGCCGGCCCGGTTGTGGCCGCTGCGGTCATTCTCGATCCTGACAACATTCCGGCGGGATTGAACGATTCAAAGAAACTGAGCCTGAAACAGCGCGAGTCCCTGTTCGAGCAGATCATCGCCACGGCGGAGGTGTCCATTGCCTCTTCCGGACCTCGGCTGATCGACGAACGCAATATTCTGCGCGCCAGCCTGGATGCCATGTGCCGCGCAGTGGCGGGGCTGATGACACCGCCTGCCCTGGTTCTCGCCGATGGTCGCGATATTCCGCCGGGCATGGCCTGTGAGGGCCGCGCTGTCATCAAGGGCGATGCCCGCTCCGTTTCCATCGCCGCCGCCTCCATTGTCGCCAAGGTGACGCGCGACCGCATGATGGTGCGCGCCGGCATCATCTATCCGGCCTACGGTTTTGAAGGTCACGCCGGTTATGGCACCGCTCAGCACCGGGCAGCGATCCAGGACCATGGCCCATGTGTGCTGCACCGGATGAGTTTTCGGCCGTTGAAGAGAGACGGAGTGGTGACGGAGTAAGCCGTTTGCCGCGCCGGCTTCGTACGCATATTGGCCTCGGACGCTTGAGGCTGCAGCAGGTCAGTCGCTGGGTGGCAGAGTGGCTGTTCGCGTGCCAACCGCGAAAATTCACCCGTTTCTCAGACCGGCGTCGGTCCGCTGCTCGTCATTGCCTCCCCTCCGCCCAGTGCGGATAGGTCACATAGGCGGTTAGCGCCCCTTCCTCCTCGGTGGAGATGGTCACGGCCTCCCCTTTCGGCATGTAGACGATATCACCCGGTCCGGCGACAAACGTTCCGGCCGCAGCCCTCACCGACAGACGCCCCTCCAGAACGATCATTGTGTCGTCCACCGCCATCGTCTCGGAAAGCTCCTGATGTGGAGCGTATCGGCCATAGCCGATTGTAACCGGCCCACCCTGTCGCTGATCGACCAGATTGCCGACAAAAATATCGCCTTTCTGCCCCGGAGACTGGACCAGGTTTGCATCGGCAAGGCTGAACTTCCGCACTTTCATCACATCCTCCTGTTTTCATTCGGAGGTAGCGCAATCGCTCGACATGCCAAGAATGGGGATAGCGTTCCGCCACAAAAAAAGCCGGGCGTCACCACCCGGCTTTTCGAAATTCATCCTGATCGGTCTATCAGTTCAGGCGTGTCTTCACCTGAGAAACGGCGTCGGAAAACAGCGCGTTGCGGGTGGCGGCGTCTGCCTTGGCCGCGATAACCTTTTCGGCAGCGGCAACGGCCAGATCGACTGCAGCGGCGCGGACGGAACCGATCGCATCGGCTTCAGCCTGGCGGATCTTCTGTTCCGACAGCGCGTTGCGACGTGCGACGAATTCTTCCGTCTTCTGCTTTGCCTCGGCCGTCAGAGATGCTGCTTCGCGCTCAGCCGCTGCCACGATGTTGGCGGCGTCGGCTTCAGCTTCCTTGCGCTTCTGCTGGTATTCGGCGAGCAGCGCCTGGGCTTCTTCACGAAGACGCTTGGCTTCGTCCAGTTCTTCGCGGATGTTGGCGGCGCGCTTGTCGAGCTGGCTGCCCATCATGCCCGGAACCTTGAGATAGGCTACCAGCGCGAGGAACAGAATGAGGCCGACGAGAGCGTAAAATGTTGCATCAAAAGCCATGGATCACGCTCCCTGCTTGGCGGCAGCAACCGCAGTCTTGATCTCGGCGTCGGTGGCGGTGCCGCCGATTAGCTGGTCAACGATGACGGCAGCGGTTTCCGATGCGATATCGCCGACATTTGCGAAAGCCTTCGCCTTGATATCGGCAATGCTGGCTTCCGCGGCTGCAAGCTTCTCAGCCAGTTCGGCTTCGATTGCTGCGCGGTCGGCGGCGGCCTTGGTCTTGGCGGCTTCGCGGGCGGCGTCGGCGATGCCGGCGCCCTTGGCGCGAGCAGCGGCCAGTTCCTTTTCATAGGTTTCGACGGCTGCGTCGGCTTCCGCCTGCATACGGCCGGCTTCATTCAGGTCAGCGGCAATGCGGTCGTGGCGATCGCCGAGGATCGCAGCAAGACGCGGGCCGATGACCTTCTGAATGAGAAGGAAGAATACGCCAAAGGTGATGACGAGCCACAGAAGCTGCGAAGCAAAATGGGCGCTATCGAAAGGCGGAAATACGCCGCCGCCATGAGCCGCATCATGAGCTACACCGGTTTCGGTATGCACTTCGCCCGCGGGAGCGGCGCCAGGTGCAGCCGGCGTCTGTGTGGCTTCCGGCGCGGTCTGCGCATGTGCCGGTGTCACGAACATCATCACCTCCAGGTGGAATTCGAATATCGAAGATGGCGGCCACCCTCAAAGGAGCCGCCGCCATCCGTATGCACTAATTCGCCGCGAATTAAACTGCGAAGAGCAGCAGGAGAGCGATGAGCAGCGAGAAGATGCCCAGAGCTTCCGTAACGGCGAAGCCGAATACCAGACGGCCGAACTGGCTGTCAGCGGCAGACGGGTTGCGCAGGGCGCCCGACAGGTAGCTGCCGAAGATGTTGCCGAGGCCGAGGGCCGTGCCGGCCATACCAAAGCAAGCGAGACCTGCGCCGATGAACTTTGCTGCTTCCGCTTCCATGATGATCTCCTTAGAATGGGTGTTGCGGCTGATGACTGACGCCTTCAGGACGCCAATGGGTAGTTATCCTTAGTGCCCGCCGGGGTGAACTGCGTCGTTGAGGTACATGCAAGTCAGTACCGCGAAGACATAGGCCTGGAGGAAGGCGACGAGGAATTCGAGACCGGTGATGGCAACGGTCATGATGAGGGGCAGGATCGCGCCGCCGATACCGATCGGGCCGAGAGCCGCGAGCGAGACGATGAAGCCTGCGAAAACCTTAAGCGTGATGTGACCTGCGAGCATGTTCGCGAAAAGACGAACGGAGAGCGAGATCGGACGCGACAGGAAGGAAATGATTTCGATCATCACCACGAGCGGCAGAAGAATGCCCGGAATGCCCGACGGCACGAACACTTTCAGGAAGTGAAAACCGTGCTTGTAGAAACCGTAACCGACGACCGTGCCGATGACGAGGACGGCGAGCGCGAAGGTGACGATGATCTGGCTGGTGATCGTGTAGAAATACGGGAACAGGCCGAGCAGGTTCGCAGTCAGAACGAACATGAACAGCGAGAAGACCAGCGGGAAGAACTTCATGCCATGCGAGCCCGCGCCTTCGCGCAGCATGTTGGCGATGAATTCATAGGACATTTCTGCGACCGACTGCGCACGGCCCGGGATCAGGCTCTTGGAGGCGGATGCGAAATACAGAAAACCGGTGGCGACCGCGACGGTGGCGACCATGAACAGCGATGCGTTGGTGAACGACAGGTCGATGCCGCCGATCTCGATCGGAACGATCTTGGAGATCTGGAACTGATGGATCGGATCGTTTGCCACCGCTTACCCTCTTCCTTCGCCGCGCATATCGCGCTTTGTATTCTCTTTATTTGAAACGGCTGTCGCCGCCTCATTCAGTCTTTATGCACTTCATCCTTGCCGGAAAAGGGCGACGGCGCCACCATTCCGACCGAACGACGCACGTTCAGTACACCTGCACAGAAACCAAGAAGGAGCAGGATAATCAGCCCCCACGGCTTCGAAGCCGGCCAAACCAGTCCAAGGACGTAGCCCAGCACAGCGCCAACCGCGATCGCAGCTATGAATTCGGAGGATATTTTCAACCCGAGTGCCATGCCTTTGCGGCTTGCCTCAGACTGCTCTTCCCTCGCCACCCCTGCCGCGTCGTCCGCACGTTTTTCCGCAAGTTCCGCGGTCAAACGCTTTCGGCGCTGCTCCAGACCTTCATCCCGGTCGTCCGTCATTCGCGTTACCCTCTCCCCACCATCTTTCCGGCAAGCCGGTCAGAGATGCCTGAGCCCGAGGAAATCGCGCCTTCCGGCCCGTTTTGAAGTCGCCGCAACATAGTTTTGCACGACCTCATAGTCAAGGCGTTGAAAGCGCTTCATCCAGCACAAATTAACTGTTTTGAATCAGTGGCTTATCATCTTTATGGGGTTCCCGCGCCAAACTTGCGAGGGAATCGGCCGTGCCTCAGCTCCAGCCACCGCCATAGGTGCGGTAGAAGACATGCAGGCCGATACGCCCGACCTTTTGCATGGTGCGGGCCCAGTTCGGACGCACGTAGACCGCGTGATAATGGGTGGCGGAACCGACTTCGGTCAGCCAGATCTTGCCGGACGTGACGGCCATCGCGACTTCGCGGGCCATCTTCCAATGCTCTTCGGAGCGGACGCGGTCCTTGATGTTGTCGCACGCGAAGGAGAACTGGCAGCGGTTGCGCCAATCCTCGTTCTGATAAACGACACCGCAGATCGTGTCGGGATAGGCGGGATTGCGGACGCGGTTGAGAATGACCTGGGCGACGGCCGCCTGGCCCTTTACCGATTCGCCGCGCGCTTCGAAATAGATGCCGGAGGCGAGGCACTGCTGTTCCTTGGGCGTAAAGGCGGCGGCCGGAAGCGCTGTTGCGGCCCAGGCGTGATCCTTCGGACCGATCTCCGGCACGAAGCGCCCTGCATTGGGATCGGATTTGGACGGATCGTTGAGGATCGCATCGAACGGAGATTGACGAGAATAGTCCGGCTTGGCCGGCGCATAGGCGGTGGCGAGGATATCCGGGCTGGTGTTGGTGACCAGCTTGGCGATCATCGGGTTCATGCCGCCAACGCTCTGCTTGTCATCCTTCTTGCGGAAATAGAAGGCAGCGAGCTCGACCGTCTTTTCGCCCTTCCTGGGTTTCGCGAAGGCGACCTTTTCCGTTCCTTTTTCAGGCATGCTGAAAAGATAGCTTGTACGCTGGAGGACGGAACCGGCGGTGAAGGCCTTTGGCGGCAACATCCGCTCGACCGCCATGACGCGGCCTTTCTTGGCCGTGCGGTTGACGCGCTCCTCATCTGTCGTGCCGTCACCGGGATTGTCTTTTTCGACGTTGGTTTTGCCATTTCCCACGAATGCGACCTTGCGACCATCCGGCAACTGCATGCCGGCATCACCAAATTTCCCCGTGGCATTGGGAAACGCCAGTTCTGCATTGTGTATGGAGCCGGCAGGTGAATTGGTCATGACCATCCGCCACTGTGCGCCGTCGCGTTCGAAACCGGCAAGCAGATCGGTGAGATCGCCATTCGAGGGAACGGCGGGGAATACCAGCCAGGCGGCAAGACCGAAAACGACGGGGGAAGTCCACCCTTCCATACGGAACGAGGACTTGCGACGCAAAACGCTGATCGAACGCAAAACCGGGTACTCCACAAGGCAGGCCGCTGGCAAAAGACAAAGCAGGCAAAGGCAAATCGATGCCTTGAAGATGAATCATTAACCTTGATGAGCGGTTAACGCGGCCGCCGGCCGCCCTGCCAACGCGGGGATTTTAGCGATCTCACATAAACGTCAGCACGGCGTGACCTTTGCGCCACGCCGCAGACAGGACGGAATTGTGAAGAAAAACCGTGCGGTTACCGGCGGCTTTACGCGGTTACAGCCAGCCCTTCCAGCGGAAGAAGAAAAACGGAATGACCGCCGACAGGATCATGCCGAAAAGCGCCATCGGGTAGCCGAATGTCCAGTCGAGTTCAGGCATGTTGTGGAAATTCATGCCGTAAATGGAGGCAACCAGGGTTGGCGGCAGAAACACGACAGAGGCAATCGAGAAGATCTTGATGATGGCGTTCTGCTCGACGCTGATCAGGCCAAGCGAAGCATCGAGCAGGAAGGCAATGTTACCGGAAACGAAATTGGCGTGCTCAGACAGTGTCGTCAGGTCATGCGCCACAGTTTTGCAGAGATCTTCGATTTCGGGGTGATGATGGATCTGCGGCACGTTGAGAAGAAATGTCAGCATGCGCGATAGCGAGCCGAGACTGTCGCGCAGCTTGCTGACCAGCCGGTGATGGGCGGCGATATCGGCAAGCTTGTTTTCGAGAAACTGCGGCGGGCGGCGCGTGCCGCGGTTGCGAAAGATGTCCTTTGACAATTCATCGATACGCAACACGGCAGTCTCAAGAATTTCGGCGGTGCGATCGGCGATGGTTTCAAGAAGACGGGCAAGCAGCATCTTGCCCACCCACGGCGCTTCGGCCGGCTGGCGGCACAGAGCGGCGGTAAAGAGCTTGAAGGATTTCGGATCGGCATAACGCACCGTCACCAGCTTGCCGCCGGTGAGGATGAACGCGATGTCGGTAATTTCGGGACTATCCGAATCGGCCTTCCAGACCAGCGAGGCAGTCATGAACACCGCGTTCTTTTCGATATAGAGACGGCTGGAGGGTTCGAAATCCTTCAACTCGGCGCGGGTGGGGATCTGAATGCCGAGGAGCTGCTCCACATAACGATCCTCGTCCGCCGTCGGATCAACAAGATCGAGCCACACCACATCTTCGGCAAGGGAAGTTGGATTTTCTTCGACGGCGATAGCCGTCACCGATCCGTGCGAATGATAGGCATTGATCAAGGTAGTTTCTCCACGGCGGCGCCGGTGTGTTCAGTGGCAAAAAACGGAAAAAGTGCCTCACGGTTCCCGCCTTCAACCCGCTCGCTTACTCAAACACGATGGATGGAGCCTTGCGCTGCGGCCGGCCGGAAACCTGCGCCCACACGGCGGTGGCGATATCGCGGTAAATCGCGGCCGACGGACCATCCGGCACGGCGGCGACTACGGGGGTACCGGCATCGGAACGCTCACGGATTTCCATGGTCAGCGGCACTTCGCCGAGGAACGGCACGCCGATGCGTTCCGCTTCCGCCTTGGCACCGCCATGGCCGAAGATATCGTAACGGTTGCCGGTATCGGGAGCGAGGAAATAGCTCATGTTCTCAACGATGCCGAGAAGCGGGATTTCCACTTTGCGGAACATGTTGACGGCTTTGCGGGCGTCGATCAACGCCAGATCCTGCGGTGTGGAGACAATGACGGCTCCCGCCAGCGGCACCTGCTGCGCCATGGTCAGCTGCACGTCGCCGGTTCCCGGCGGCATATCAACTACGAGAACGTCGAGATCGCCCCAGGCGACTTCACGCAGCATCTGCAACAACGCCGACTGCACCATCGGTCCGCGCCAGATCATTGCGGTTTCCTCATCGACGAGGAAACCCATCGACATGGCCTTGAGGCCATAATTTTCCATCGGTTTGATGTATTTGCCGTCGATCTGCTCTGGACGGCCGGAAATCTTCAAAAGCCGCGGAACGGAAGGGCCATAGATATCGGCATCGAGAAGGCCGACGCGCAGACCGTTTGCCAAAAGCCCGAGTGCCAGATTGACGGCTGTGGTCGATTTGCCAACGCCGCCTTTGCCGGATGCGACCGCAATGATCGCGCCGACGCCGGGCACACCGGACTTGGCCGGTTTGGGCGGATGCGGATGGGCATGACCGCCCGCCTGAGCCTGTGGTGCCGGGCGCGATGCCGGGGCGGAGCCTGCCTTGCGATCGGCGGTCAGCGTGGCCAGAACGCTCTTTACACCCGGAATAGCCTTGACGATGCGCTCAGCAGCGGAGCGCAACGGCTCCAGTTCCTTGGCACGGTCGGCCGGAACGCTGACGGAGAAATAAACCTTCGAATCGGAGATGAAGACGTCCGAGACCATGCCAAGCGAAACGATATCGCCTTCAAGATCCGGGCCGCGCACCTTCGATAGGGTTTGCAGAACCTGCTCCTTGGTAACCTCTGTCATGGCCAACCTCTTCATCCATCCCGGGCGCAACGATACGCTGAGCCGATATATAGTCCGGCTTATAGGTCGTGATTGTCAGGAAGCAAATAAAGAGCCGCTTAAAAAGGAACCGCCGCCGGTTCCGCGCAAGGCTCAATGGCGCGCAGGAAACCGACGGCGGCTCTCTCTTCTTGACGCGCCTCTTGGGACGCTTTCAGTCCCCTCTGGACCTGCTATTGATAATGCAGGTATCGTGCCAGTTTGTTCAATAGTAAAAATAACCTTTGAAATCAGAAAGTTAATTCAGCTATTCAACTATTTTCTTGCGCGCTGCAAATGATGCACTGCGGGATGCGGCTGTTTTTTCATCAGAACCTGCCTCTGCTGCGATGCAGCGGACGCCTATTTGATCAATCCGACCCTCAAGGCTTTGGCTACGGCCTGCGTGCGGTTGACCGTATCCAGCTTCTTGGTTGCACGGTTCAGGTAGTGATTGACCGTATGCTCCGACAATCCGAGAATTCCGGCAATCTCGCTGCTTGTCTTGCCGGCCGATGTCCAATTGAGGCAATCCAGCTCGCGGTCGCTCAGTTGTTCGTTGACACGTATGTCGAGGCTGCGAATATCGGACAAGCGCTCGAAAACATGAATGGAAACATAGGTCAGTTCCATCATCTGCTGTTTCGAGAAGGCCGGACCATCACCGATAATGGAAACCACACCGCGATTGCCGGCGATATCGTGAACCGGAAAATATCCGCCGCGCACCATATTGAATCGCTCGAACATGACCCGGGCGGCGGCGTTGCCGCTGGCTTTCGTCACCTGTTCGAGATCGTAGGCGAAGGGCGCAGACGTGCGTCGCAGCTTGCGCAACAGCGTGCTGCCGCTGAGCATTTTGGCCTGATCGAAGGCGGCCAGCAGGTCTGCCGGCCAATTGGTAATGATCGTGTTGCCGGCCAACTCCGTGGCGGTCGCCGCCGGCAGGTTCATGACCATAAAGGCACGCTGGCGATAGTTCTCCGTCAGCCGTTTCATGAAACGGAAGACATCAAACTGCGTTTTCAGATCCGGAATTTCAGCAACATCGACACTCCCGCCCCCGGATGCGTCCATATTTTCCATATCGATTTGTTTCATTTGCTGTACTTCCGCTTCGGCTTGGCGGTAAAAATCTCCGACCAAAGCGTAAGCGCCCCCATTCCACTTTCAGCCAACGTGGCATGAAACGATTATCACTCTATTGGCAACACGCCCGACAATGATGACACATGATTAGATTTGCAAACCCTTGTTCGAAATTCTCCGTAAAAATACGGTAATTTGCACCGATATTGTTAACGCCGCGGCGAAAGCCCTGCCATCACATCTCGACAGATTGCCTCTGCTGCCGCCAGAAGCGGAGCGGTCCATGCTTCCAAAACCCCCTCACCCACACGATAGGCCGGTGCTGTTACGGAAATACCGGCAAGCAGGTTCTGCTCAACCACGCGAATCGATGCCGCAACACAACAGATACCCTGTTGGTGCTCTTCCAGATCAAACGCGAAACCGCGCTGCCTGATTTCCTTCACATCAGCCAGCAACGATTCGATATCGGCATGAGTGCTATCCGTGAAATGCTCGAACTTTACAGCGTCGAGCCGCGTACGGATCTCCGCATCATCCAATGTTGCAAGCGCGGCCTTGCCGACGCCTGTGCAATAGGCGGGAGAAGCATTGCCGATCAGCGAGTGCATGCGCACCGCCTGGCGCGCCTCCACCTTGTCGAGATAGATGACATCTGCGCCACGCAGCAGCGCCAAGTGCACGGTTTCACCTGTCGCATCGTGAAGAACCTGCAGATGCGGCGCGGCAAGCTGGCGAAACTCGTTGCGCGACCATGCGCGCGAGGCAAGACGAAGCAGGCGCAGGCCCGGCACATAGGCGCCGTCCGTATCGAGCTCGATGAGCCCTTCTTCCACAAGATGCCGTAACTGCCGATGCAGCGTGCCGCGCGGCTGGCCGGATCGGTTCAATATATCCGTGAAGCGCAAAGGTGCCGCGGCATCCGCCACCATTTCGACAAGCGCCATCGCCTTGCCGAGCGTGCCGGTATCGCCGTTTCGAGCAGCCGTATTTTCCATTTGTTTCACCATGCCGCGCTGCTCTTTCGCTTGACCGCCGCCTTGACAATTTTTACGGCATAGCGAAACTATTCCAAATAATCAAACACAGTTCCACATAATGGAAATTCAGTGTTCTGCCGCAATGGAGGAAACAGTGCCGGCAACCCCTGCCCTTTTTCCCGATCTTGCCGGACGCGGCGTTCTCGTTACAGGTGGTGGATCCGGCATCGGTGCCGCCCTCACGACGGCGTTTGCCAGGCAAGGCAGCCGGGTAGCGTTTATCGACATCGCGGCAGATGAAAGTCGCGCTCTCGCGAACCATCTGTCTGCAGATTGCCGGCATCCGGTGCATTTCATCGAGGCAGACCTTTCGGATGTTGCCGCAGCACGAAACGCCGTGAACGAGGCCGCACAGAAACTCGGACGGCTGGATGTGCTGATCAACAACGCTGCCCGCGATGACCGCCACGATCTGGAAACCGTGAGCGAAAGCTACTGGGACGATAACTTGGCGGTAAACCTGAAACCGCTCTTCTTCGTTTCGCAGGCGGCGGTGCCCCATATGAAGGCACAGGGCGGCGGCGCGATCGTCAATTTTTCGTCGATCGCCTTCATGCTCAACATGGGTGAACTGCCGGCCTACGCCACCGCCAAGGCGGGCATTCTGGGACTGACCAAAAGCCTTGCCGGCAAGCTGGGGCCGGACAATATCCGCGTCAACGCCATTCTGCCCGGCATGATCGTCACCGAGCGGCAAAAACGCCTGTGGCTGACGGACGAATCGATTGCAACGATGATCGAACGCCAGTGTTTGAAGCGCATATTGGTGGCGGACGATCTCGCCGGCCCCGCTCTGTTTCTGGCATCTGCGGCCTCTGCTGCGATGACAGCCCAATGGATTATCGTCGATGGAGGAATTTTGTGACGACATCTCCCGCTTATGCCGCCGTTGACTGGGGCACCAGCAGTTTTCGACTATGGCTGATCGATGCCGAAGGCCAGGTCCTTGGTGAACGCCGCAGCGGTGAAGGCATGACCACTGCCGCCAAAAGCGGCTTTTCCGATATTCTCGAAAGTCATTTGTCCGCCCTTTCGGCTCCTGCAAACCTGCCGGTGATCATCTGCGGCATGGCTGGCGCGCGTCAGGGATGGGTGGAGGCCGGTTATGTCGATGTGCCCGCCGCATTGCCAACGGTTCTGACTGCAGCCGCAATCGTTTCGAACAGCAATCGCGATATCCGCATCCTGCCCGGCATCGCACAGCGCGGCGCTGCTCCGGATGTCATGCGCGGCGAGGAAACCCAGCTTCTCGGCGCCCGCGACCGAAGCGTTTCAGGCGAACAGCTGTTCTGCATGCCGGGCACGCATTCGAAATGGGTGCGGCTGAACGGAGAGACGGTCACCGGTTTCGCCAGCTTCATGACCGGCGAGCTTTTCGACGTCATCTCGAAAAATTCGATCCTCCAGCATGCGTTGACCGATGCCGGCTCATTTGATGGCACCCACCCGGTGTTTCTGGCGGCGATCAAGGCCGTGTTTGCGCAGCCGGCGCGCGCCACCAATCTGGTCTTTACCGTGCGTTCCGGCCAGCTGCTCGACGGACTGGATGCAACCGGTGCCGCGGCCCGTCTTTCCGGCACATTGATCGGCGCGGAAATTGCCGGCGGCATGGCCGATGGCTGGCAGCGCAAGAAACTCGACGCCCCCATCCGGTTGATAGCCTCCGGCCGTCTTCAGGGACTTTATGAAGCCGCCTTCGACGCGCTGAACCTTCCATACAATACGATCGATGCCGATGAAGCGGTGCGCCGCGGCCTGTCGCAGGCAGCCAAAACCGTCTTCAGCGGCAACAATTAAGGACATGACCATGACCCGAATTCCATTCCCGACAATGCAGCGCCCGCTGGTGGCCATCCTGCGCGGCCTGAAACCAACCGAAGCGGAAGCCGTTGTCGGTACGCTGATCAAGACCGGCTTTACCGCGATCGAAATCCCGCTCAACTCACCCGATCCGTTCCGCTCAATCGAGACGGCAGCAAGGATTGCACCCGCGGATGTGCTGATCGGCGCCGGAACGGTGCTGACGGTCGAGCAGGTGAATTCGCTGGATGCGGCTGGCGGCAAGCTGATGGTAAGCCCGAATGTGGAGCCGGCAGTGATCGAAACCGCGGCCGCCAGGGGCATGGTGACTTTGCCCGGCGTATTTACCGCAACGGAAGCGCTGGCGGCTGCCCGCGCTGGCGCGACGGGTCTTAAATTTTTCCCGGCCAGCGCCCTCAGCCCATCCGGCATCAACGCCATCCGCGCCGTGCTGCCGCCCGAACTGGTGATCGCAGCCGTCGGTGGCGTGTCGGACGCCAATTTCGGTGAATATGTCGACGCCAACATTCTGGCCTTCGGTCTCGGCTCCAGCCTTTACAAGCCGGGGATGACCGCCGCCGAAGTGGGCGAACGTGCCCGCGTGACCATTGCCGCCTACGACGCAGCCATCGCAGCGAAAAAGGGAGGCTGAGGCATGACGGCCAATATCATCCCCTTCAAGGGTTCCGTGCTTTCGGATGCGACGAGCCTGCTTGGCGAAGGCCCGACCTTCGATCCCCATACCGGCAAGGCATGGTGGTTCAACATCGTCGGCCAGGAACTGCATGAACTTGACACGGCGACCGGCGAAACCCGCGTTCACCTTTTGCCATTCATGGGCAGCGTACTTGCCCGCATCGATGCCGGTCGCCAATTGATCGCCTCCGACAAGGGACTTTTCATTCGCGATACCGTCAGCGGCGAGTTCACGCCTTATCTGGAACTGGAAGCAGACAAGCCGGGCAACCGCTCCAATGATGGCCGCGTACACCCATCCGGCGCGCTGTGGATCGGCACAATGGGCCGCAAGGCGGAAGACGGTGCGGGTTCAATCTACCACGTCGCCAAGGGCAAAGTTACAAAGCTGTACGGTGACATCAGCATCACTAACGCCATCTGCTTTTCGCCCGATGGCAAGATCGGTTATTTCGTCGATACCAAGATCAACCGGCTGATGCGGGTGGACCTCGACGCCGCAACCGGCCTGCCGACCGGCGAGGCTTCGGTTCTGATCGATCAGAACGGCAAACCCGGCGGCATGGATGGCGCTGTCTGCGACGCGGAAGGCAAGATCTGGAATTCCCGTTGGGGCGCCGGGGTTGTGGATTGTTATGCGCCCGATGGCACGTTGCTTGGCCGTTACGAAGTGCCTGTGAAACAGCCGAGCTGCCCGGCCTTTTTCGGCAAGAATGCCGACCGGTTGCTGACGACATCCGCATGGCAGGGCATGGACGAGGAAGCGCGCAAGGCAGATCCGAAAGCCGGCAATTTGATCGATCTCGGGATTTCCGTGAAAGGGCGCTTCGAGCCGGATTATCTGATCTGAGTGATCGCCCCCGTCCGGTTTTCGGTCGGCTCCCATAACTTGCGGGGCATGGGTTTGTTCCGCAAGTTTCCGCCTATTTTTTAGCCATTAAAATCGGAACCAATTGCTTGGCTTAGCCATTCTCCTGTCGATCCGGCACAGCGGAAAACTTCAAAAACGCTGTGTCTTCAACGAGAGAAAGGCAGGTTTGATATGAGCAAGATCCTTACCACGATGGCAGCCGCTGCAATGATGGCATCCACCGCGATTGCTCCGGCATTCGCCCAGACCACCGCTCCGGCTCCGGCGGCTCCCGCCGAACAGACGGCTCCGGCCGATACGATGGCCAAACCGGCAGCGCCTGCCATGAAATCGGCAGACGCTGGTGCGGCCGGCACCTATCTGACTGAACAGGCCGCCACCCAGGTCGCAGCCAGCGACTACATGGGCAAGTCGATCTATAACGCCGAGGACAAAAGCATCGGCGACGTGAATGACCTGATCATGGAAGAAAACGGCGGTGTTGTCGCAGCCGTGGTCGGCGTCGGCGGTTTCCTTGGTATCGGCGAAAAGAATGTCGCCATCCCGATGGACAAGCTGTCGGTCACGCGTGAAGACAACAGCGTGCGCCTGACCACCACCGAAACGGCGGAATCTCTGCAGTCGGCGCCGAAATTCATGACGTTGGCCGAACAGCAGACCGCAGCCACGTCCGGCACGGATACAACGACCACGTCGTCAACGACCGCTCCGGCAACCCCGGCGGCTCCGGCCGATAACGCCACTACCCCGGCAACGCCTGCCAAGCCGTAAGCTTCAGGCTGGACCGAGGGACACGTTACCGGTCCCGATCGAAAGGGCGGTGCCTCAGGGCTCCGCCCTTTTTCATGAATGCTGAGGTCGGGATGATAGGCACCGGCTCCATCACGGAGCCGGCTTTTTCCTGCAAAGCCAAATCAGCGCGCCAGCCAGCCGCCATCGACAGGCAGAACCGTGCCATGCACGTAATCCGATGCCTTCGAAGCAAGGAATACGGCAGCACCGCCAAGCTCGGAAGGCGAACCCCAACGCCCGGCCGGAATGCGAGCGAGAATGGCCTCGTTGCGATCCGGATCTTCACGCAGCGCGGTGGTGTTGTTGGTCGAGAAATAACCCGGCGCGATGGCGTTGACGTTGACACCCTTGCCTGCCCATTCGCAGGCAAGCAGCTTGGTCAAACCGGCCAGACCGCTTTTGGAAGCGGTATAGGACGGAACGCGGATGCCACCCTGAAACGACAGCAGGGAGGCAATGTTGATGATCTTGCCGTTGCCGCGCTCCAGCATGTGACGGCCGGCCGCCTGCGAAAGGAAAAACGCCGTCTTCAGGTTGACGTCGATGACGGCGTCCCAGTCCTCCTCGGTAAAATCGATGGCATCGGCGCGTCGGATGATGCCGGCATTGTTGACCAGGATATCGAGCTTTCCAAAGGTCGATATCGTCTCCGACACGATGCCCTTGACGGGTTCGATCGTGCCCAGATCCGCCTTGATGACATGAAAACCGACGCCGGCTTTTTTCACCGCCGCTTCGGTTTCATCCATGGAGGAGCGGCCAACAGCGACGATGGCGGCGCCTGCTTCGGCGAGTGCTATCGCGATCGCCTGGCCGATGCCGGTGTTTGCGCCGGTGACAACGGCCGTCTGGCCGGAAAGATCGAACAAGGTCATCGATTATCTCACTTCAGGAATTCGGCACGATGCGGATTGAAAACGTCGATCAAACGACCGGCTTCCAGCGCTTTCACGCCATGCACCAGATCCGGCGGCACGATGAAGCTGCCGCCCTTGACCAGCGTTTCGGTACGTCCGTCGATCGTGACCTCAAACGAACCTTCCGCGACGTAACTTGCCTGGATATGCGGGTGGTTATGCTTGGCGCCGATAGCACCGGCTTCGAACACGACTTCCACCATCATCATTTCCGGCAGATAGGTCATGATGCGGCGGGTGACGCCCGGTTCCGGGCTCACCCACTCGGCACCTTCGGCCGAGACGAACAGATCACTGGATGACATGATCGTTCCTCACTTCAGGTCTTCGATGGCAACCGGATCGACGTCGGTATAATCGACATTGTCGCCGGCCATGGCCCAGATGAACGTGTAGCTGGATGTGCCGGCACCCGAATGGATGGACCAGCCCGGCGACAGGATCGCTTCTTCGTTCTTGACGATCAGGTGGCGGGTTTCATCCGGCTCACCCATCAGGTGAATGACGCGGGCTTTCTCCGGCAGGTCGAAATAGAGATAGGCTTCCATGCGGCGGTCATGGATATGGCATGGCATGGTGTTCCAGACCGAACCTTCGGCAAGGGTGGTCATGCCGACGACCAGCTGGCAGGTCTTTGCACCTTCCGGGTGAATGAACTGGAAGATAGAACGTTCGTTGCTGGTGGCCTGCGAACCGAGATCGATGCGCTTGGCGTCGGAAATGCCGATATGCTGGGCCGGGTGCTTGAAATGGGCCGGCGCGCTGAGCAGGTAAAACTTGGCGGGATTGGTGGCATCGTCGGAAGCGAAGGTGACCGAGGAACCGAGACCGGCATACACCATGTCACGCGTACCTGCGGCAAACTTTTCGCCATCCACGGTAACGGAGCCTGCTCCGCCGATGTTGACGGCGATCAGTTCGCGACGCGCCAGCAGCTTGTCGGTGCCGGCCGGCTTGATGGTTTCGAGTTCGAGCGGCGAAGACGTCGGGGTGGCGCCACCGACGATCATGCGGTCGTAGTTGGTGTAATGCAGCTGGATGCGGCCTTCAACGAAAAGCGGCGGCAGCAGGAAATGGTCACGCAACTGCGCAGTATTAAAACCGGCAGCCGTCATCGGATCGATGGCGAAGCGATTGGTGAAATCCGTGTGACTCATGTTATCTCCCATGGCATTGAGTTTGTAGTCATCATACATATCGCGAGAACGCATACAACATGCCACGGATAAAATTTGCATTCGTCACGCATACATTGGCAATTTCTTCCGGTTTTAAGCCGTTTTTGCCTAATCAACAAATTTTAACCCGACATGTTCGCTCGCAGACAAATCGTGTTAATACTGTCATGAATTTGTCTATTTAGTACAAAGCTGGCCTTATGAAGAGCTCCACCAAACCATCGAATTCTGCCGAACAAGGTCCAACCCGACGGCCAAAATTGTCCGATCGGATCACAACGGGGCTACGTCAAGGCTTTTTGTCGGGGCAGATTGAAATCGGCCAGAAACTGCCGACCGAAACGCAATTGGCCGAGAACTTCGACGTCAGCCGCACTGTCGTGCGAGAAGCGATTGCAAGCCTGGTGGCGGACGGGCTTGTCGAGACCCGGCAGGGCGCCGGCATATTTGTACTGCGGCACCAGCTTTCAGCCGAACCACAACCGATCAAGACCAAGGACACCTCGCACAACATCTCGCATGCACTGAACGTGCTGGAGGTTCGAATTGCGCTGGAGATGGAGAGTGCGGCACTGGCCGCCACCCGCCGCAGCGCCTCGCAGGAAGCGCAGATCCAGGAGCGGTTCTTCGAGTTCGAACATCTGCTGAAGCTCGGCCAGCCGACAGGTGCCGCCGACTTCGCGTTTCACCGGGCAATTGCCGAGGCGACGAACAACGCATTTTATGTGGAAGTGCTGGATTCGCTCGGCAGCCGCACCATTCCGTGCGACGTCACCTCGCCATATGCGACGGAAGACGTGCTGTCTGTGGCTTATCAGACCGGCTTGCAGCGAGAGCATCTGGCGATCCTCAACGCCATTTCCGCCAGCGATGCGCCGGCCGCGCGCGACGCCATGCGGGCGCACCTTTCCGCCAGTCAGGAGCGTTATCGCCAACGCCTTTTCGAGCGACGAACACGATATCTGAGCGACCACGAAGCCTGAGCGGAAACGGCCCACGCCCGCGGAGCGGCATGGGCCATCGTTTTTGGTTACAATCGGCGCAGCGCCCTGCCGAGATCGTCGACCATCTCTTCGCCGGCTTCTTCGGCCGTCAACTGACCATAGGCGAACTGCTCGATCACATCCTTGAACACTTCCTGCACGGAAGGATGTTCAATGAGCGGCGACATCACCGGACCAGTAGCATCGGCGACGATTTTTGCCCCGTTCAGACGTTCGGGCGTCAGCTTTCCGGCACCTTCCAGCGTCGATTTGCCGATGGCCGAGGCCGGAAGACCGCGGCTGTCGCCGAGGATCAGGATGGCGTCCTTGTCGTTCAGCAGGCAATTGATGACCTGGGCGGACGCCTTGGGATCCTTGGAGTGTTTGGAAATCGCAAACACCATGGACGGCTTCTTGTAGACGCCATCGAACTTTGCGCCTTCGATCTTCAGCGGCGCCGCCGGAACGAGGCTGCCGACCTTCAGGGGATCGTCGTATTTCGAATAGGTGGAATCCCAGAAGAAGGTGCCGCCGATCTTGCCGGACCCCCAGGCCGGATCATCGAAAATCTCGACATTGCCGACGCCTGCCACATCCTTGGCGGAGCGCACGATGCCGTTATCGACCATCCATTGATAGTGTTTCAACGCACCGGCAATATCTTCCGCCGTCCAATCCAGCTCATTGGTGCCGGGCTTGACGAATTCCTTGCCGGAAATCTGCGCGGCAAAGGCTTCGACCATCAGCATCAGGATGACGCGGCTGCTATCGAACGGATAGATGCCGTCCGGGTTGAGCTTCTTGGCGGCGGCGGCCATGTCTTCCCAGCTTTTCGGGGTTTCCAGACCGGCCTTTTTGTAAATCTCGTCGTTGAAATAATACGTGGCGCCGGTGACGGATACAGGCACGCCGTTGAGCTTGCCGTCGATGATCGCGGGCGCCAGCTGGCTATCGTTCCACTGGGTAAGATCGAGTTCGCCGGCGAACTGCTTGAGATCGGCAAAACCGCCGCCATCCTTGGAGAACTGGAAAAGCCATGGCCAATCGACCTGGACGATATCCGCCTCCGTGCTGCCCGCCATCTGCGTCGTCAGCTTTTCGAGATATCCTTCAAAGCCCATGAATTCCGGCTTGACCTTGTGACCGGTCTTGGTCGTGCAATAATCCAGCGCCTTCTGGGTGGCGACATGGCGGCCATCGCCGCCCCACCACGACATGCGCAGGTCCGCCGCCGAAGCGACGCTTGTGGCGACAACCGAGGCAGCCAGCGAAAGAGACAATGCTGCCAGTATAGATTTCTTGGTCATGATGCGTTTCCCTCCTGAAACATTGCATCTGTGATGTTTCCGTCAGTCGCGCTTTCAGGCGAGGCTGACGTTCTGACCGCTCGCGCGATCGAAAATGAACACCCGTTCCTCTTCCGGGCGAATGCGAATTATCCCGTCGACGGCCGCCTTGCGAAAATCCTCGACCGGCAAAACGACGGTGAAACGCTGGCCACCGATGGTGATGTGCACATCGACCTCGTGACCGAGAAAGTCGGCCTTGATGACCTTTGCCGACAGCGCATCTTCGCCGGCCGTTGCTAGACGGAAGTGCTGCGGCCGGACACCAAAGGTCACATCGCCGTTCGTATCAGCCGCCAGACGCCCTGCCAGATTGGCGCCGAACTGAATGGACTGGTCGCCGAAGGCGACCACCGGCCCGCCTTCGGCCCGATGAAGGCTTGCATCGACCAGGTTCATTTCAGGCATGCCGATGAAACCGGCCACGAAGGCGTTATCGGGCCGGGCATAAAGGGTTTCCGGATCGGCCACCTGCATGATGCGGCCGTCCTTCATCACGCAAATGCGGTCGCCCATCGTCATGGCCTCGACCTGGTCATGGGTAACATAGACGACAGTCGACGACTGGCCCTGCTCCTTCAGCCGGCGGTGAAGGTCGGTAATGCGCACGCGCATCGAGGCGCGCAGCTTGGCATCGAGGTTGGAAAGCGGTTCGTCGAACAGGAAGACTTCCGGTTTCTTGATCAACGCACGACCGAGCGCCACGCGCTGAGCCTGCCCGCCCGAAAGCTGCTTGGGAAGACGATCGAGCAACGGCTCGATTTCCAGAACCTCGGCGACTTCCTGAACGCGGCGGGCGATTTCATCCTTTTTCTCGCCCGCAAGCTTCAGGCCGAAGGAAAGGTTCTTGCGCACCTTCATATGCGGATAGAGCGCGTAGTTCTGGAATACCATGGCGATGCCGCGTTCGCCCGGAGCAAGATTGTTGACCACCTTGTCGCCAATGGAAATATGCCCGCCGGAGACCGTTTCCAATCCGGCGATCATGCGCAGGGTCGTCGATTTCGCACAGCCGGATGGACCGACCAGCACCATGAACTCGCCGTCCTTGACGTCGAGATTGATGCTGTGAAGCGCCTTGAAGGCACCGCCATAAACCTTTTCCAGATTGCGGATTGAGAGCTGAGCCATTCACTTATCCCTTCACGCCGCCGGCCGAGATGCCTTCGACGAAGTATTTTTGCGACAGGAAGAACACCACCAGCGACGGCAGAAGCGTCAGCACCGACATGGCGAGGATACGGTTCCACTCGAAAGCTTCTGCAGTATCGATCGACAATTTCAGTGCCAGCGAAACCGGGAACTTGTCGACCGACGAGACGTAGATCAGCGGCCCGAGAAAATCGTTCATCGTCCACATGAACTGGAACAGCGCCACCGAAATCATGGCCGGCACCAGCATCGGCACGACCACGTAGATCAACGTCTGGAAACTGTTGGCGCCATCGACACGTGCCGCTTCTTCCATGTCTCGCGGAATGGCGCGCAGGAATTGCAGCAGCATGAAGACGAAGAAGGCATCACCGGCAAAGGCGGACGGCACCCACAGCGGCAGATAGGTATCGAGCCAGCCGAGATCGCGAAACAGCAGATATTGCGGAATGCGGGTAACGACATTCGGCAGAAGCAGCGTAGCGATCAGGGAGGCGAACAGGATCTTCTTGCCTGGAAATTCGAAGCGCGCGAACCCGTAGGCCACAGCCGTACAGGAAATCACGGTGAAGATCGTCTTCGGCGCGATGATGAGAAACGTGTTCCAGAAGAACCGCCCGAACGTATAGGGCGTCGAGGTTTCCCAGCCCTTTGCGTAACCGTCGAAGGTTGGACTTTCCGGCATGAAACCGGCACCGGCAAAGATTTCCGAGTTGGTCTTGAAACTTGCCCCGATCAGCCAGATCAGCGGATAGAGCATGATGAAACCGACGACGGCCAGGATCGTGTAGCGGATGGCAAGCGAAATGTTCTGACGGCGACGCTGCACCGCCAGAAGCTGTTCGGCACGCTCGATGGCATTGTCGGAGTGAATGATACTCTGGCTCATGATCAGCTCCTCTTGTCGCCGGCGTAATAGACCCAGTGTTTCGACGACCAGAAGGCAATCAGCGTCAGCACCATGATGACCGCGAACAGCACCCAGGCGATGGCGGAGGCGTAACCCATGTCGAATTTCTTGAAGGCCATTTCATAAATGTAGAGAGGCAGGAGATAGGTGGATTTCAGCGGCCCGCCCTGGGTGATGATGTAAGGCCCGTTGAACTCCTGAAATGCCTGGACCATCTGCATGATGAGGTTGAAGAAGATGACCGGCGTCAACAGCGGCAGTGTGATGGCGAAAAAGGCGCGCCACGGCTTGGCGCCATCGATGGCGGCGGCTTCATAAAGCGACTTGTCGATGGATTGCAGTGCCGCCAGGAAAATGACCATGGCCGAGCCGAACTGCCACAGGCGCAAAAGCGTGATCGTGAACAGAGCGGTGCCGGGATTGCCAAACCAGTTGATCGCTTCGAAACCGATCGAGGTCAGCACCATGTTGATCAGCCCGGTATCGGCGAACATGTAACGCCACAGAACCGCAACGGCGATGGAGCCTCCGAGAATGGAGGGTACGTAATAGGCCGTGCGGAAAAAACCGATGCCCTTGAGCTTGGAGTTCAAAATGCCGGCGATGAACAGCGCGAATGCCAGTTTGAGCGGCACCGTGATCAGCACATAAAGCATCGTCACGTTGAACGAACGCGTGAACGTGCGGTCGCTTGTCAGAATGTCGGCATAGTTTTCGAGCCCGATGAAGCTGGCACCCTGCATCAGCCGGTAATCGGTGAACGACAGGTAGAGCGAGCCCAGAAACGGGATCGCGGTAAAAACCAGAAGCCCGATGAGGTAAGGCAGGACATACCAGAAGCCGAGAAGACGACCGTCGCCACTCATCTCGACGCCCTCTTGGCCGATAACCTCCTGAGATTGTCAGGCAGACGCTCGGCAGTTGCTTCGACCATGGCGCGGAACAGCTTTGCTGCGCGGTCCTGCCCGAGCGGCGCCACCAACGGATCGGAAAGAAACAGGCCTTCGAGTGTGGCGCCATCTCCGGCAAGAACGGCTTTCAGCACGGCGTTCTGGCGGTCCGCATGCGGCCTGACCAGCGCTTCGACGGCGGCCGGCAGGCGCCCGGCGTGAACGGGGCGCACGCCATGGCCGGAGAAGAGCACGTTGGTCTCGACGATCGTGCCCGGCGCGAAACCTTCCATCTGGCCGCGATTGGGCATGTTGGCATTAACGACCAGCGTTTCGCCCCGCGTGAGCGCGCGGATCTGCGCCACCAGAGCCTCTTCCGAAATGGCGCGCAGAGGCGGCACTTCGTTGGCGATTTCAGCCGCCCGCGCATCCTCACGGCGTTTCGCCTGGTCACGACGACGCCAATCCACCGGCGTCAGCCCAAAACCCCACTCATCCGATCGATCGAGATACCAGCTGGAGGGCAGGAATTCGGCGAGATGGCGGTCACCGGCGGCGGCGGCGATACCGAACCGGGCGGCGAGATCGAATTTGACGCGGTTGATATCCTCGAAGTAACGTTGAAATTCGTCGGCCGGATCGAGCGGTTTTGCCCGCCAGCCTTTTTCGCGATGTTCCGCAGCGAATGTCAGATAATCCGGCAACCAGTCGCGGCCGCCGACAAAGGCGCGATCGACGAAAGTGAAATGGTTGATACCGAGAACATTGACCTGCACATCGCGAAAACCATACCGAATGGCGCCCTCAGCACGGTTGGCGAGCCAGGCGATGATGTGCCGCAGCTTGGTCACCTCATGACATTCGCCCCACGCTCTGATTTCGGGAAAGGTTGCGTAAAGCGCGCCCGTCAACACCGACATCGGGTTGGTGAGATTGCAGACATAGGCTTTTGGTGCATGGGCGCGGATAGCTTCGGCAATCTCGGCCATGGCCGGGATCGCCCGCATGGCGCGCACCAGCCCGCCCGGCCCGACCGTATCGCCAACCGACTGGAGAATCCCTTGCGCCTCGGGAAGTTCGATATCCTTGGCCATATCGTCAAACGAACCCGGCAGGATCGACACAACCACGAAGTCAGCGCCCGTCAGTGCCGAAGCGATGGTTTCGCTTGCGGTATAGCGGATGGACAGGCCGTGTGCTTGCGACAGACGGTTTCCAATTGCCGCATTGCGCCTTGCCGCCTCGATATTGAGATCGAACAGGCGGATTTCGCCGCAGACCGTCCGGTCATGCACGAGATCGGCCATCAGCACCTGGGCCCAGTTCAGGGAACCGCCGCCGATATAGGCAAGCGTTATTTCCGACATGGATTGCGCGGGCATGGCATTCTCCTGAAATAGACAGATCGCTTCGACCCGGCGCGATACCGGGACGCTTCAACAGATCATCAAGAGCCCGGAAAACCGGGCCGGTCCTCAGATGTAGGAACGCAGGTATTCGGAAAGGCAGAGGATCGCCATCGCCTGCCCATATGGCATCGCCGTCAGTTTGACCTGGCGGTAATAATCCAGATCCGCGCCCATGGCGGTGCCGAACGAGGTGTTCTGCAATTCTCCGGCCGCATCGATATGGCCGATAACACCTTCGATGGCGCGCTGGGCGACAGGCAGATATTCTGCCCCCAGATACCGCTTGCGCACGGCCTTCATCAGCCCGTAACCGAAGCCTGCCGCGGCAGAGGATTCCACGTAGCTCTGCGGATCGTCGATCAATGTATGCCAGAGGCCGGAGGCCGACTGGCGCTCGGCCAGCGTTTCCGCCTGTCGTTTCAAGGTAGAGATCAGGTGCCGGCGGAAAGCATCGCCTTCCGGCAGATCGAGCAGATCCAGGAATTCCGGGATGGCGATGGTGATCCAGGAATTGCCGCGCGCCCAGAGGGCATCGGCGAAATTGTGATTGCCGTCGAAAGTCCAGCCGTGAAACCACAGGCCGCTCTTGCGGTCCGCCAGGTACTGGATGTGGATGAGGAATTGATATTTGGCCTCTTCCACATAGTCCGGACGATTGAGCAGAAGACCGATCTTGGCGAGCGGCAAAACGCTCATCATCAGCGTGTCGTCCCACATCTGCTGATGATTGACGTTGTTATAAACGATATGCTGCAGGCCGCCTTCGCTGGTGCGCGGCATTTCATACATCACCCAGTCGGCCCATGTCTCCAGATAGGATTTCCAGACGGGATTGGGATTGAGTTCATAAAGGCAGGCAAGCGTCAGGAAAGGGCAGACGGTGTTGACGTTCTTGGTCGGCATGCCTTCGGCAAAGCGCGCCTCGAACCACGAGGTAATGATATCCAGCGTCTTCGCATCGCCGGTCTGCTGCCAGTAATTGAAGAGACCATAGAGCCCGATGCCGTGGGTCCACTCCCAGCCGGCCCAGCCTTTGGTGTCGATCACGCGACCGTCTTCCAGCCGCAGCAGGAATTCACCCGTCTTGTCCTCGATGGCGATGAGGTTGTCCGCAAGCCGCTGGATCAGGCGCACCACCTCTTGTCTGGGCGCCACGTAATCCTTCTGCCGCAGCAGCACATCCATCGTCAAAGCCGTACCCTCCCAAAAGGCCGGACCTCCTCGTCCGGCAAGAAATCGGAACGCGATTTCAATTTTGCGAAAGAACCATACAAAAAAATGAAATGCAATAGGCCTTCGTATTTTCGCTAAGGCTTTTCAGAAAGCCCGGATCTCAAGGAAATTTGCCGGATTATTGTCAACTTGACAGAAGCTTTGAACAATTTCAGAATGTGATTTCAATTTTTCTGGAACAATCAATGTCTGACGTTTCGCGGAACAAACCCGATAATGTGGCGGCGGTGCTGAAAGTCTTTTCGGTGCTGGAGACACTGGCGGACGACGGCCGCTCCAGCCTTGCCGACATTGCCCAGCACGCGATGACATCCAAGGCCACGACTCACCGCCTGCTGCAGACCATGGTCGATCTCGGTTATGTGGAGCAGGAGGAAGAGACCGACAAATACCGTTTGACGCTCAAGCTGTTCGGGCTGGGGGCACGCACGTTGCGAGGACAGACGCATCTTCTGCAGGTCGCCGACCGCGCCATGGGCACCTTGTCTCGTGAAACAGGCGAAGCCATCAATCTCGGCGTCATGGACGAGCGCGAGCAGCGTGTGGCTTACATCCACAAATACGACAGCGCCTATAACCTGTCGATGAATTCGCCGCTCGGCAAACGCAACCCGTTGCACAGCACGTCTCTCGGCAAGGCGCTTCTGGCCTTTCGCGACGAGACGGAAATTGCCGACCGGCTCTCGAAAATGACATTCGAGAAAATGGCCCCAAAAACCATTACCGATGTCGAGGCATTGCGCGATCAGCTGAGCCGCATTCGCGAGGACGGTTATTCGGAAGAGGTGGAGGAAAGCGAAGCCGGCGTGCGCTGCATGGCCGTGCCGATCCGCGACCATCTGGGCAAATCGATCGCCGCGATCAGCATTTCATTTCCGCTGTTCCGTTTCGATCCGGCCCGCAAATCCACCTATGTCAGGATTTTGCTGGAAGCGGGCCAGACAGCCTCGAAAAGCCTTGGCTTCGACGGCTGATCAAACCGTGTGATAACCGCGGTTAAGATAGATCAACGACTTTCCGCCCTCATTCACCTGCGTCTCAAGAACACGGCAGATGAGAATATCGTGGCTATGGCCATCGGCAACGGAAGTGATCTCGCAATCGAACGATGCAAGCGCACCATCGAGCGCCAGACTTCCGGAAGGCAGTTCCGTCCAGGTGGCGCCGGCAAAACGCTCCTCCACCGGGGTTTTTCCGCCGAACAGGCCGCTCAGTTCCCGATGCTCGGACGAAAGCACATTGACGCAAAGCGTCCCGTTACCCTTGACCGGCCAATAGGCGCTCGACCCCTTGTTGAGGCAGACCAGAAGCGTCGGGGGATTGTCTGAAACGCTGCACACCGCAGTCGCGGCAAAACCTGCACGACCGGCGGCACCCGCCGTGGTGACGATGTGAACCGCAGCACCGAGCTTTGCCATGGCGTCGCGATAGTTTTCGCGGCGGGTTTCCTCGGCAGTTTCGTCGGGCTGTGAGACGAGATGTGCCTGCATGCTCATTCTCCGAGAATCCGGCAGGCTTCGGAGAAATCCAGCCGCGGCAAACGCGCGAATACTTTGGCAGGGTCGCCATGGCCAAGGCTGATGAGAAAATTCGACTTCCATGTCGTGCCGGCGAAAAATTCGGCATCCACCTTGGCCTTGTCGAAACCCGACATCGGGCCGGCATCGAGGCCGAGCGCGCGGGCGGCCAGTATAAGGTAGGCAGCCTGCAAGGTGCCGTTGCGGAAAGCTGTTTCTTCCGCCGCAGCCGGGCTGGATGTGAACCAGCTTTTCGCATCCGCGTGCGGAAAAAGCTGCGGCAGCTTTTCATAAAACTCGGCATCGAAGGCGGCGATCACCGTTACCGGCGCAGCCATCGTCTTTTCAAGATTGCCGGATGACAGAGCCGGCTTCAGCCGTTCCTTGGCGGCCGGGCCTTTGACGAAGACAAAACGGGCAGGAGAGCAGTTGGCCGAAGTCGGTCCCATCTTCACCAGATCGTAGAGTTTCACCAGCGTTTCATCCGATACTTCGCCGGGCAGCCAGCCGTTCTGGGAGCGGGCGGAAAGAAACAGCGTATCGAGCGCGTGCTGGTCAACTATGTCAGTCATCGGGGATCCTGAATTTATCGGCGGCAAGGGAAGGAAAAAGCGGCGCGGCCAAACCTGAAAACAATAGGGTGCCACAGCGGATGCTGCAGCGCACCTTAAAATATTCTACCCCCCTGCCAGATGTCGAAGCGCAAATCGTTCCCGACTTGAGAGAGGTGGAGAAATTTCTGCCATATGACGGGCGAAATGAAGAAACACAGACCGGAACGCCAATTCGGCCGGAATGTTGTGGGAGAAATTGCATAACGCAATTTTCTCTGCGCCCACCAACCGTTGGTCGGCAAGAGCAGAATTGCTTCACGAAATGGCACGGATCAGCATCTCCAACGTTATACGATCCAGACAGCGCCCCACACACCCGGCTGATCGCCCGAAAAGGACGAAACCGATGTCCATGCCCAATCGCCTTCTGGCGTCTCTCGGTCCTCACGATCTCGAAGACGTCAGGCCATGGCTGGAAGAAGTCGACTTGCCGCAGAAACTGGAGCTTTCGCTGCCTGGCGAGGAGACTGTCTACTGTTATTTTCCAACCGACGGCATCGGTTCGACTGTCATCGTTTCCCCGGAAGGCCACCAGACCGAGATCGGCGTTTTTGGCCGTGAGGGGATGAGCCCTGCCTCAGCCGTTCTGGGTGCGCTCAGCAATCCCTATCGCGTGGTCATGCAGGTAGACGGCCGGGGATATAGAATATTGCGCACGAAGCTTGTCGAACTGATGGAGGAGCGCCCTCACCTGCACAAGCTGCTTTTGCGTTGGGCGCAGGTCTTTACCGCGCAAGCTGCCACGACAGCGCTTTCCAATGCCGTCCATACTGTCGATGAGCGCCTGGCGCGCTGGGTTCTGATGTGCCACGACCGACTGGGTGGTGACCAGATGTCGCTGACCCACGAGTTTCTGTCGATCATGCTGGCCGTGCGCCGTCCGAGCGTGACGACCGCGCTGCATGTGCTGGAAGGCAACAAGCTGATCTATTCGCATCGTGCCACAATCATAGTGCGCGACCGTGTGGCCCTGGAAGCGTTTGCGGCTGACGCCTATGGAACGAGCGAGCACGAATATGCAAGGCTGCTGGGAGACTTCCGCCAGCGTTGAAGCAACCGCTTAACTGCCGGCTTGCCCTGAACGAGCAGACAGTACCGTTTCGACGAAAATTTTGGGGTCGCTCGGCTTGTCCAGCCACGGCATGCCGTCAATCAAACTCCGATCGACGTCGTCCGGCATTGGAACGGCAGAATGGACAACGCACGGAATGCCGCGTTTTTTAGCCAGCTCAAGGATCGAGAAACTGGCGCCGTCGCTCAGATGATAGTCAACAACGATGACAGATGGCAGCGTTTGTTCCAGCCACGCAAGTCCCTCATCCACTGAACGCAAGCAGATGATTTCCTCCATGCCGGCTTCCATCAGCAACTCTTCAAGATCAAGCGCGATCAGAGGTTGATCTTCAAGAAGCAGGACAGGTCGGCTCGGAGACACATTCATAAATTCGACCGATGTTGCATAAGGAAGTAATCTAGCGTTCTCAAAGGTAATAATCCTATTGTGTCTGATACCGTACCGATCCATCTCCGCGGGTTGCCTGCCGGATTCTATGGCCATAGATGGAACCAACGAGGGGCGGTCGCCGTTTCGAAAAGCACTGCATTCGGGAATGATTGATGGGCGAGATACGGCAAGACATAATTCGGAACAACCTGCTCCGATTGATGTCCGCCGACAGCTTTGCCCGGCTGGGCGAAACACTCGAATGGGTTGAGTTGCCCCGCAGCTTCGAACTTTCCAAACCGAACGAAGCCTGTCCTTACGCCTATTTCCCCGAAGCCGGCATAGCCTCGATCGTTGCCCGATCCCCCGAAGGTCAGCAAACCGAGATCGGCGTGATCGGCCGCGATGGCATGACGCCCGCCTCGCTGGTGCTGGATGCCGGCCACGACCCTTATTCCATCTTCATGCAGGTTCAGGGCGAAGCCTACCGCATCCCTTGCGAGACGCTACAGGCGCTCATCCACGAGGATCGCGATCTGCAGGGTCTTCTCGCCCGCTATGCGCAGGCATTGGCAGTGCAGAGCGCCTATACGGCGCTTTCCAACGCCGTGCACCATATCGACGAGCGGCTGGCCCGCTGGATCCTGATGTGCCACGATCGCACCGATGGCAACGAGATCAGCCTCACCCACGAATTCCTTTCGATCATGCTGGCGGTGCGCCGCCCGAGCGTGACCACGGCGCTTCACATGCTGGAAGGCAAAAAGCTGATCTATTCGGAGCGCGGCGTCATCATCGTGCGCGACAGGGCCGCACTGGAAGCTTTTGCGCATGATGTTTATGGCGAATGCGAAAAGGAATACGAGCGGCTGATCGGTACACGTCCGTAATATCTCGAAAGGCCTGACGAAACGTCAGGCCGATTCCCGCAGCATGATTTCCGCATTGAGCAGGATGCGTTCGCTCTCGGTGGTCGGCTCCGCGCCTTCCATCTCATCCAGCTTGCGGAACAGAAGCTCCATCGCCAGCCGGCCGATCTCGTTATAATTCTGCGCCACCGTGGTGATCGGCGGGCAGGCATAACGCGACAGCGGATGATCATCGTGGCCCGCAATGCGGATGTCGCTTGCGGCAGACTGGCCGATCTTCAAGCCGTGCTGATAGGCTGCCGAAATAGCACCGAAGGCGACACGGTCGTTGGCGCAGAGAATTGTCTTGGTCGGGAAGCCGCCGGTACTGAGAAAACGCGACGTCTCCTCGTAACCAAAACGTTCGAAATCCCAACTGCCGTCATGCGTGGTTGCCAAGACCACCGGCTCCATCTTCAGCTGGCGCATGGCTTCCATATAGGCGGTTTCGCGCGTGGCGGCATTGGTGTTGACCGGCGGCATGCCGAGGTAACAGGGCGGCTCGCCTGAGCGGACGAGATAATCGACGATCAGCTGAAAACTCTGGCGGTTGTTGGTGCCGACAAAGGGCGAGGTCTCGTCCAGCGGCGAGTCCACATAGACAAGCGCGATGGATTCCCCAAGCGCCTTCAGCGTCTCGTGCTGCGACTGTACGCCGAGCGGCGCGATGATGGCACCGGCGACGTTCATCGATTTCAACGTCTCGATGGCCTTTGCCTCGATCTCGGCATTGCCATCGGAGGATAACACGAAGGCCAGAAACCCCGCAGCGTTGGCGATCAGCTCGACCCGGCGTGTCAACGCCATGTAGAAAGGGTCCGTCGAATTCGGGATGATGATGCCGATGATATTACTGCGCCGGCGGTTGAGATTGACGGCGAACATGTTCGGCCGAAACCCGCTTTCCTTCAGCGCCGCCTCGATGAGGCCCCGCGTCTTGGCACGCACGGAACTCGGATCATTGAAAAACTTGGACACGGTCGGGCGGGACAGTCCGACAAACTCGGAAAAGTCCTCCATCGTCTTGATGGGTGTCTTGATGGACTCCCCGATGGGTTTATCTGACATTGGCGTCCCACCCGCATTGCTAATCGATTGAAATTATCGACGCAGTTCAATCAAAACTCCTGCGCCGGTGCAAGCCGCGCTTTTACGCGCGGCAGGCTTCGAAATAGTCTTCCAGCACACGATCGACGGCGGCAAGCGCCAGTGCGCGGGCATTCGGCTGCACCTTGCCATCACGCACGGAAACATAGGCGCCGGCGAGATACTGGCTGATCAGCGTTTCGGGGATTTCAACGCCATCCAGCACTTCAAACAGCGCCTTGACGGCAGCGTCGATTTCCGGGTGCGGCCAGTAATAACGGATACGATCGCTATAGCTGAAATGGCGCTGGATGTGCTTATCGGCTTCCGTACCGTGGTAATATTTGTCCCAGTTCTTAGGATCCGCCGTCAGCACGCGTTCGACGGTCGCAATTAGCGTTTCGGAACGTTTGCCGGCAAACAGGAATTCGGCGATCTGGTCGAGGCCGTAAAAGGCTTCGCGCAGTGCGAAGGTGAGGCCCGGACCGACTTTCAGGATGGCAAAACCATCCAGAACCAGCTGTCGCAGCATTTCGCGGGTCTGGTAATCGGTGGAATGCGCTTCGAACACCATGCCCGGCATGTCAGACAGCGTGGCGCTCAGCGCCTTGGCCTTTTCCGGCTCATAAGGAATAACGTTCTCATTGCCGTATTCGACACCCGGCTGAACGACGGCGCCGACAACGCGCGAGAAGGCGTCGGATACGCCGGCAGCCTCAAAAGCCTTGGCGTGGATGGCGATGGTTTCGCGGGCGGATTCCGGCTTGGTCACTTCAAGCACATCGAGCTCTTCCATCGCACCGCCCGGGATCGGCACTTCGGTGCCGACGATGTAGACGGGCTTGACGCCATCCGAGCCCTTCAATGCGGCTTCAGCCACGGCTGCAAGACGCGCAGCACGTTCGGCCGTCAGCGCATCCGGCAGGGCGACCGGTTCACCGGCGCAGCCCATGCTGGTGTCGAGATGCAGCTTGGTGAAACCGGCCAGCGCAAAGGCCTCGATCATCACGCAGGCCTTAGCCATCGCCTCATCGGCGGGAAGGTTCTTCCACGGATTGGGGCCGAGATGGTCGCCGCCGAGGATGAGCTTTTCGACAGGGAAACCGACCTTCTTCGCAATATCTTCAGCAAAGGCGCGGAAATCTGCCGGCGTCATGCCGGTGTAACCACCATCCTGATTGACCTGGTTGCAGGTGGCTTCGACCAGCAGATAGGCGTCCTGCTTCATGGCATGCAGCATGGAGGCTTCGATGACCAGCGGATGCGCCGAGCAGATCGACGGAATGCCCTTGACGCCAGAACCGTTGTGCCAGTTGGCGATGTCGGTGAGATAGCTCTGTTGCATGTCAGGCATTTCCTTGCGCTTGAATGAGTGCGTCGAGTTCGGCGCGGGTAGAAGCCCCTTCCATCGGGCCGGCCTTGGTGACGGCACGGGCACCCGAGGCATTGGCATAACGCAGCACTTCGGCCGGGTGCATGCCCTTCAGCCAGAAGGTGACGAAGGTGGCGCCAAAGCAGTCGCCGGCGCCAGTCGGGTCGATTTCCTCGACCTTGTAGCTTTCGAGATCGACCTGGGTGTCTTTGTCGAAATAGCTGGCGCCCTTGTCGCCGCGTTTGACGACGATGGCCTTGATGCCCTTGGCCAGCAGTTCGGCAACGGCTTCCTTTTCCGTCTTCGCCTCGGCGAACAGAAAGAGTTCTTCACCGCTCGGCATGAACAGATCGGTCTTCGAAAGCACCGTCTGCAGCGCTTCCAGCATGCCGGGGCTGTCGAGGATTTCCGGGCGCAGGTTCGGATCGAAAGAAACGGTACCGCCGGCTGCCTTGATACGCTCCACTGCCGTCAGGATGCTGGCGACGACACTCGGTGCATAAAGGGCGGTGCCCATGACGTGCATATGCGTGCAGGTGTCGATGAGGGCGAGCGTCTTGTCCGACAGTTCGATTTCACCGCAGGCGCTGTTGCGGATGTTGAAGACGAAGTTGCGGCCGCCATCTTCGCGGTAACGCACGAAGGCGCTGCCGGTGGTGCCCATGGGCAGTGCTTCGATGCCGGAGACATCGACGCCATCTTCGGTGAGGCGATTGATATTCACCCAACCGAAATCGTCGTCACCGACGCGCGAGATGATGGCACATTCCTGCCCGAGCTTGCCGACCTGATCGATGAAGATCGCCGGCGCGCCCGAAGGGAACGGGCCGATCAGCGGCACGGCTTCGCGAAAACCGTTGCCGCGATTGGTGGCGACGATTTCGACCAGGATTTCGCCGATGGTGAGAATTTTCGACATGGCTGTTTTGCTCTGCTGATTACTGCTTGGCGCGCTTCGAACGCACGTCGAGATAGACGGCGACCAGAATGACGAGGCCCTTGACGATGAGCTGGTAGAAATAAGGCACCGACAGCATGTTCATGCCGTTGTTGAGCACGCCAATGATGAGAGCGCCAATCAGCGTGCCGATCATGGTGCCGACGCCGCCGGCAAGACTGGTGCCGCCAAGAACCGCTGCGGCGATGGCATCAAGCTCATAGCTCATGCCGGCATTGGTCTGGGCCGAGAACAGGCGCGAGGAAAGCAGCACGCCGCTGATGGCCGCCATCACACCGGAGATCATGAAGATGATGATCTTCAGGCGATCAACCTTGATGCCGGAATAAAGCGCTGCCTCGCGGTTGCCGCCGGTGAGATAGGCGCGGCGACCGAACTTGGTCTTGCTGAGCAGGATGTGGTTAAACAGGAACAGCACTGCGACGACCCAGATGACGATCGGGATACCGATAAAGCTCTGGGTGCCGATGGCGGTCCAGCTCGGTTCCATGATCATTGCCGGCGCGCCGTTTGTCGGCAGGCTGACCATGCCGCGATAGATGCCCATGGTCGCCACCGTGACGATGAAGGACGGCAGCAGGAATTTTGCCGTCAGCACGCCATTGGCGAGGCCGAGAAGGCCACCAGCCGCAATCGTCAGGATCAGCGCCGGCACAAAACTCATGCCGAAGGCGAAACATTGCGCGCCGACCATGCCGGCAACGGCGATGATGGAGCCGATCGACAGGTCGATTTCACCAAGCAGGATGACCCAGGTCATGCCGAAGGCGGCAATGGCGATGACCGAGACCTGCTGCAGGATGTTCAGAAAATTCGCCACCGACATGAAACGGCCGTTGGTGACGGAGAAGATCACGCACAGAACGATGAGCGATAAGAAGATACCGCCATACTGTTTCATGACCTGTTTGAAGGCGGCGCTGGCTGCGCTCTTGTCACTCATGATGCAAATCCCGTGGCAAAGTGCATGATCTTTTCCGGTGTCATCTGGTCAGGATCGGCAATCGCCGTCACCTTGCCTTCGCTCATGACAACCACGCGGTCGCTCATGCCGATGACTTCCGGAAGTTCGGAGGACACCAGCAGGATTGCCGTGCCTTCCGCCGCCAGCTGGCGGATGATCTTGTAGATTTCGAATTTGGCGCCGACATCGACGCCCCGTGTGGGCTCATCGAGGATGAGGATCTTTGGTTTGGTCAGAAGCCATTTGGCCAGCACGATTTTCTGCTGGTTGCCGCCCGAAAGCGATCCGGCAATGGTATCCAGCGAGGCCGTCTTGATGGTAAGGCGCGCGACTTCGGCCTTGGCGGCGTCGCGTTCGCGTTTGCGCTTCAGAAAGCCGAACAGGCTCGAAAACCCGTCTAGCGCCACCATCGAGATATTGCTCTCGACGCTGTGGCTGAGAACGAGGCCCTCTTCCTTGCGGTTCTCTGTGACGAAACCGATGCGGCGCTCGATGGCCTCGACCGGCGAGGTGATTTTGACCTGCGCGCCGTCGATGGCAACCGTGCCGGCGGAAGCGTGAGCCATGCCGAACAGCGTGTTCATCACTTCAGAACGACCGGAGCCGATCAGGCCGAAAAAGCCCAGAATTTCGCCGGGGCGGATGTCGAAGGAGACGTTTTCGAACTCTTCGCCGCGCGACAGCCCGTTGACGGCGAGAACCGGTGCTTCTGTCATGGCCGGGGCGGCCACGTCGCGCGGCGGATAGATCTCGTTCATGTCGCGGCCAACCATCAGCGCGATCAGTTCGGCAATCGTCACCTCGGTCTTGTCGCGCGTGGTGATATAGCTGCCGTCGCGCACGACCGTGATGTCGTCGCTCAACCGCATGATCTCTTCCATGCGGTGGGAAATATAGATGATCGCGACGCCCTTTTCCTTCAGGCGGCCGATGATCTGGAAAAGAATTTCGGCTTCGCTGTCGCTGAGCGAGGAGGTCGGCTCGTCGAGAATGACGACCTTTGCGTCGATGCTCAACCCCTTGGCGATCTCGACCAGCTGGCGTTGCGCAATCGACAGGTCGCCAACCTGATCGGTGACCGAAACCGGCAGGCCGAGTTCCTTCACCAGTTCGGCCGCCTTGCGAACGAGCGCCTTGTCGTTGATGAAACCGCCGCGCGACGGTTCGCGCGTCGCCAGAATGTTTTCGGCAACGGTCATGTTGTTACAGAGGCTGAGCTCCTGAAACACGATGGTGAGGCCGGCCTTTGCAGCATCCTGCGGATTGGTCGGCGCATAAGGCTGACCATCGAGCACGATCGATCCCGTCGTCGGCTGATAGACGCCGGCCAGGATCTTCATCAGCGTCGATTTGCCCGCACCGTTTTCGCCGAGGATCGTGTGAACACGGCCGGGACGAACCTTGAGCTGCATGCTCTTCAGCGCTTTGACCGCACCGAATTCCTTCGACATGTCGCTGATTTCGAGGATCACGTTGTCGCCTGAAATTGCCATGGCGTCACCTTATCTACGAGCGCTTTGCGCGATTATCGCACTGCAAGCTGCTCCTTATTCCTGATCATGCAGAGCTTCGAAAGACCTGCAGATTTCCGATGGTCCACCTGGGGGAGTGGACCACCGGAGGAGGCAGTCTCACACGGAGACCACCTCATGCGCAGAGCGTCTTGGGAGGACTTACTGCTTCTTGGTGTAGACGCCGGGTACGATCGGCTGTTCGGCCGGCACTTCCTCGCCTGCCTTCAGCTTAATCGCGGTTTCGACGGCGAGTTTGCCCATCTGGTCCGGGAACTGCTGGATGACGCCGACGAAATCCGGATCGGCATCAACTGCCTTGATGGCTTCCGGCATGCCGTCGAAACCGATGACCTTGACCTTGCCGGTCAGGCCCGACGACTTGACGGCGACGGCGGCAGCAAGAGCCGCATCATCACCGAAACCGAAAATGCCGCCGATATCCGGGTTGGCCTGCAGCATGTTCTGGGCAACGGCCAGCGCTTCGGCGCGGGTGATACCGGTCTGGATCGACACGATCTTGATGTCCGGGTGCTTGGCGATGGCTTCCTTGAAGCCGTTGACGCGGTTTACGACCGACTGCACGAGCGGATAGTCGATGATCGCGACTTGACCCTTGCCACCGAGCTGTTCGGCCATCAGTTCGCCAGCCTTCACACCACCGGCGTAGTTGTCGGTGCCGATATAGGAGGCAACCTTGGCGCCTTCGACGGGAACGTCGACGGTGATGACCTTGATGCCGGCTGCTTCAGCGCGGGCAACGGCTGCGAGAGCGCCCTTGCTGTCGACCGGGGACATGATGATGACGTCGACGCCCTTGACGATAAAGTCTTCGATGTCTGCGAGCTGCTTGTTCAGGTCCTGGTTGGCGATCGAGATTTCGACCGACACGTTCTTGGCCTTGGCTTCGGCGGTAATCGCCTTGGCAAGCTCATTGTAGAAAGGATGCTGCTGGGTGAGCAGCGACGCGCCGATGCCTTCGGCATGGGCTGCGGCAGCGGCAAGCGTGAGGCTGGCGGAAACCAGCAGCGTCTTGGCGAAATTCTTGAGGGTCATGTTATTCCTCCCCGTCCTTGAGGCCTTATGAGCACACATCCAGCCAGCGGGCCTCCTCTAACCGGCGGATGATCAATCATATGCGCTAAATTTTACGCGCGTCAATATTTATGAATTCGTACGTAAATAATTTTGCGTGAAAAACTTTTCACGACGCCATTAGTTCGGCTTGATGGTCGCATCCCCATTGGCTTGTGAAAGGTGGCCTGGCCTCGGCAAGACCAGCGACAACAATGCACCTTTATCGTGCAATTTTCCTGTGGATGGACAGGTGTATAAACCTCATGCAGAACGCAAATGCTTGGTGACCCGCAATTCAATTTTCCGCTGAAAAACCGCGAAATTTCCGGCGCAGCAGCGCCGCCAAGGGAGAAAAACGGCAGCAAGCGGTTTCCCCCGTTACGGGAACGACAATTTTTTGTTTGCAATGTTAGCGATTATTTGCACAATCCAAGCGAGTAACGGGCGTGAGGGGAAGGCATGCGTGAGCAGATAATTAATGATTATGCTGGCCAGCTGGGAGTCTCTCCCGCAGTCCATCCCGATGATCACATTTTCAATTTTCTGATTGATCATCAGGGATTTCCGTCCGACGAAACGAGAATAAAATACTATTTCGAGGATGGCCGGGAATCCGCCAAGAAGCTGCGCGGCATTCTGCGACGTGTTCTCGGCGAAGGCTCGATCGATGTTCTTGAATTCGCGTCCGGTTACGGTTGCGTCAGCCGTCATCTCGTCGGCGACAACAAGATCAAGCTGGTGTCATGCGACATCCATCCGCAAGCGATCTCGTTTCTGGAAAACAAGATCGGGGTGCGTGCGCTGCATTCGGTTTCGGTGCCTGAAAATCTCGATCCCGGCCGTACATACGATGCCGTCTTTGCACTCTCGTTCTTTTCACACATGCCGATCACGACCTGGGCTCGATGGCTGGTAAAGCTGTTCTCCCTGGTCCGACCGGGCGGTGTGCTGATCTTCACCACGCAAGGCGAAAAATCGCTTCCCTTCCTTCTGATGGAAAATCCGCCGGAAGAATATGGCTATCGATATGCCATGAGCAGCGAGCAGATCGACTTGCCTCTCGAGGAATATGGCCAGATGGTCATGAGCCCCGACCTCGTTCGCCGGCATATCAACACCTTGCCCGGTGCCGAATGTATTTCGGACGAGGTGACAACCTGGTGGAACCATCAGGATGTCTTCATTGTCAGAAAAAACCCATACATTTGAACCGCTTGGCAAAAGAGCGCCGTGCTGCAAATGCCGCGCGGCGCTGCGAAGCTTGATGGATCTGCGGTTTTCCCCAGTGATCGACGCTTCGGCGCAACATAGTTGTTGACGAAAAAATCCCTTCATCTACCATATCTTGTGTTCGAGGTTCTTTCGATTCTGTGATCGAAAGCTAAGACGGGAATACGGTGCGCGGCACCCGAAAGGTGCTGCAATGCCGAAGCTGCCCCCGCAACTGTAAGCGGCGAGCATTCAATCGATCAGTCCACTGGCACAAGCGCCGGGAAGGCAGATTGAATGTGACGACCCGCGAGCCAGGAGACCTGCCTCAAACAGAAACGTCCACGGGCGGGGTGTCCGGAAGGTCGCGTATACATGCGGAGTGAACCCGCGTGTGCGCTGCCCCGAGCAATCTGCTGAACCACATCGGGGTGAGGTCTTATGAGTTTCCGTTTCCACAGAATCCGTGCGGGATGCCGCAAAACGGGTGCTCATCGGACGATGTTGTCCCGCACCTAAGACCGCGACCGACGACTGCCGTCCGGTCGCCATCAGTGCCTGCCCCAATTGCCTGCAATTTTGCCCGGACGCCGACTGGTGTCCGAAGGCTTCCGCATGTCCATCAGTCACGAGGAAATCATGTCCATCACCGTCTACAGCAAACCCGCCTGCGTCCAATGCACTGCAACCACCCGAGCGCTTGATCGCCAGGGCATCGGTTATACCGTGATCGACATTTCCGCCGATGCGAGCGCTTATGAACTGGTGCAGGAACTGGGTTACCGCCAGGTGCCGGTCGTGATCGCCGGAGATCGGCATTGGGCGGGTTTTAGGCCCGATATGATCAGTGCGCTTGCCTGAGGCCGAAGATGGGAGAGGTCGTCTATTTTTCCACGAAATCGGAAAACACCCACCGGTTCGTGGAAAAGCTGGGCATGGCTGCTCACCGCATCCCGATCAACAGCGATGAGACGCTTCGGGCGCAAAACCCTTTCGTGCTGGTTGTTCCCACCTATGGCGGGGGCGAGCACAGGGGCGCCGTGCCGAAACAGGTGATCCGTTTTTTGAACGATGCGGACAACAGATCCAACATTCGCGGAGCGATCGCCGCGGGAAACACCAATTTCGGCGCAGCCTATTGCATCGCCGGGGACATCATATCCGCCAAGTGCCGGGTGCCTTTTCTCTACAGGTTCGAACTTCTGGGCACACAGGAAGATGTCGACAACGTCAGACACGGATTGGAACGATTTTGGACACGCTAGTGCTCGATAAACCGCACAAACCCGCCGAGACCGCGCTGGATTACCACGCTCTCAACGCCATGCTGAACCTCTATGACGAGCACGGAAAAATCCAGCTCGACCGCGACCGGCAGGCGGCAAAACAGTATTTCCTGCAACACGTCAACCAGAACACCGTGTTCTTCCATAACCTGCGGGAAAAGCTCGATTACCTGGTCGTCGAGGGCTATTACGAGCAGGAGGTGCTGGACCAGTATTCGTTCAATTTCGTCCGCGATCTGTTCGATCACGCCTATGACAGGAAATTTCGCTTTCCGACCTTTCTCGGCGCGTTCAAATATTACACCAGCTATACGCTGAAAACCTTCGACGGTAAGCGTTACCTCGAGCGTTACGAAGACCGCATCTGCATGGTGGCGCTGACACTTGCCCGCGGCGATGAACAGCATGCGCGCGACATGGTCGACGAGATCATTTCCGGTCGTTTCCAGCCCGCAACGCCCACCTTCCTCAACGCCGGCAAGAAACAGCGTGGCGAACTCGTTTCCTGCTTCCTGCTGCGCATCGAAGACAACATGGAAAGCATCGCACGCGGCATCAATTCGGCGCTGCAGCTTTCCAAGCGCGGCGGCGGGGTCGCGCTGTCGCTGACCAATCTTCGCGAGGCCGGTGCGCCGATCAAGCAGATAGAGAACCAGTCCTCCGGCGTCATTCCGGTGATGAAGCTCTTGGAGGATAGTTTCTCCTACGCCAACCAGCTCGGCGCGCGACAGGGGGCAGGTGCCGTCTATCTCAATGCCCACCACCCGGACATCATGCGTTTTCTCGATACCAAGCGCGAGAATGCCGACGAAAAAATCCGCATCAAGACGCTGTCGCTGGGTGTCGTTGTGCCGGACATCACCTTCGAACTCGCGAAGAACAACGAGGACATGTACCTGTTCTCGCCCTACGATGTGGAACGCGTTTATGGCGTGGCCTTCAGCGAGATTTCGGTCACTGAAAAATACGAGGAGATGGTTGCCGACAGCCGTATCCGGAAGAAGAAGATCAAGGCGCGCGAGTTCTTTCAGGTCATCGCGGAAATCCAGTTCGAAAGCGGCTATCCCTACATCATGTTCGAGGACACGGTGAACCGCGCCAACCCTATCGCCGGCCGTATCACCATGAGCAACCTCTGCTCGGAAATCCTTCAGGTCAGCGATGCCAGCACCTATGGCGCTGATCTGTCCTATGAGCATATGGGCAAGGATATTTCCTGCAATCTCGGCTCACTGAATATTGCGGCTGCGATGGATTCGGCTGATTTCGGCAAGACGATCGAGACCTCGATCCGGGCGCTGACGGCTGTCTCCGAGATGAGCAACATCACTTCGGTACCGTCGGTCGCCAAGGGCAACGAGGACAGCCATGCCATCGGCCTCGGCCAGATGAACCTGCACGGATATCTCGCCCGCGAGCGCATCTTTTACGGCTCGGCAGAGGGCGTCGATTTTACCAACATGTATTTCTACACCGTGACCTATCACGCCATCCGCGCCTCGAACCGGCTGGCAGTCGAGAAGGGTAAAAGCTTCAAAGGCTTTGAGAACTCGAAATACGCTTCCGGCGAATATTTCGACAAATACACCGAACAGGAATGGAAGCCCGCCACCGCGCGCGTCGGCGAACTGTTCGAAAACGCCGGCATTCATATTCCCACGCAGCAGGACTGGTCCGAACTGAAGGCTGCGGTCATGGAAGGCGGGCTTTATAACCAGAACCTGCAGGCCGTGCCGCCGACCGGCTCGATCTCCTACATCAACCACTCGACCTCCTCGATCCATCCGATCGTGTCGAAGATCGAAATCCGCAAGGAAGGCAAGATCGGCCGCGTCTATTATCCTGCCGCATACCTGACCAACGACAATCTCGAGTATTATCAGGATGCCTACGAGATCGGCCCGGAAAAGATCATCGACACCTATGCGGCGGCCACGCAGCATGTCGATCAGGGCCTGTCGCTGACGCTGTTCTTCCGCGATACCGCGACAACCCGCGACATCAACCGCGCTCAGATCTACGCGTGGAAGAAGGGCATCAAGACCATCTATTACATCCGCCTTCGCCAGATGGCGCTGACCGGCACGGAAGTGCAGGGCTGCGTATCCTGCGCACTCTAACGCCGGTGAGCGACATGAATATTCAAGTAAAAACCAAAAACCAGAAACCGGTTGCCGCCATTCGCGCCATCAACTGGAACCGCATCGAGGACGACAAGGATCTCGAGGTCTGGAACCGGCTTACCAGCAATTTCTGGCTGCCGGAAAAGGTGCCGCTTTCCAATGACATCCCGTCCTGGGCGGCGCTTAAAACCAACGAACAGCAACTCACCATCCGTGTCTTCACCGGTTTGACCCTGCTCGACACGATCCAGAACGGTGTCGGCGCGGTGCGGCTGATGGAAGATGCCGTCACGCCCCATGAAGAGGCGGTGCTATCCAACGTCTCCTTCATGGAGGCCGTGCATGCGCGCTCCTATTCCTCGATCTTTTCGACCTTGTGCTCGACGCCCAATGTCGACGATGCCTATCGCTGGTCGGAGGAAAACGAATTTCTGCAACGCAAGTCGGCGCTGATCATGGAGCAGTACGACAGCGGCGATCCGCTCCGGAAAAAGATCGCCTCGGTTTTCCTTGAAAGTTTCCTGTTCTATTCGGGTTTCTATCTGCCGATGTACTGGTCAAGCCGCGCGAGGCTCACCAACACCGCCGATCTCATTCGCCTGATCATCCGTGATGAGGCGGTGCATGGTTATTACATCGGCTACAAGTTCCAGCGAGCGGTCGAGCTTCTGCCGGAAGCGAAACGCCAGGAGATCAAGGATTTTGCCTTCGATCTGCTGCTCGAACTCTACGATAACGAAGCGAAATACACCGAAGCGCTCTACGACGGCGTCGGCCTGACGGAAGACGTGAAAAAATTCCTCCATTACAATGCCAACAAGGCGCTGATGAACCTCGGTTACGAAGCGCTGTTTCCGGCTGAAGCCTGCAAGGTCAATCCGGCCATCCTCTCGGCGCTGTCTCCCAATGCTGACGAAAACCACGACTTCTTTTCCGGTTCCGGTTCTTCCTATGTCATCGGCAAGGCCGTGGCGACCGAGGATGAAGACTGGGATTTCTGACGCCCAGACCTGCTGCAGCGAATGCCGTTGCTGCAGCAGGTCGCTCTCCCTGAAAATCAGAAAATATCGGACAGGCTGAAAAAAGCCTGAGCCTCAGTCGTCTCTCCCTCGTGCGACATCCACGAGTTCGACGAGGAACCGAATGAACACCGACGGACGCTTCTCACCGAGAACCCGACGACCACTGGCCGCAAACCGCAGGGCAGATCGACCCGCAGCCTCAAGTGCCTGCCACAAGCATCAGCCCATCCGGGTGGAGGGGCAAAAGGCATGACGACGATCTCCCGGAAGGCTGCCGAAACAGCCAGTTTTCAGAGCTTTGCCAACTGCTATATGCGCGAAATCGACGGCGGTAAGGCCGTTGGCCATGCGGTTCGCTCAAAACCGGCCGACTGCGTGGAATGGCTGCTGCATGGCGACCGTATCCTGATGAGAGCGGAAATAACGTCCCCCTCGCTTTGCGGCCCCCACCACTTCGGTCAAATCTGGCGCCGCGCGCTGTCGGAAACGGCGTGGCATGAGGTCTCGCCCATGCCAGCCCTGCAGGCGCTGATGCGCGAAGCCTACCGCAAGCTGCGGGGACCGAATGGCGATGCGTTGCATGGCTGCGAAACCGAACTTCTGCTGCGGGTGATGGACAGCCACCAGCAGATCGACATCAATGTCGAACATGCGCTGGCCAAACCGGACGATGGCGATCATTTCATCGCCGCCGAGCAATCGCTGGTTTTCGGGCACTGGCTGCACCCGACGCCGAAAAGCCGGCAGGGCATGACCTTCTGGCAGCAGGAAACCTACGCGCCCGAATTTCATGGGCATTTCCAGCTGCATTATTTTGCAGCAAGGAGCGATCTTGTCACCCACGCCTCCGCCGACCTGCGCATGGCGGACAGGATCGTTGCCGATATCGCCAGATCCGGCTGCCCGCACGAAATCCGGCTTGCGGATGGCGAGACATTGTTGCCCATGCACCCGCTGCAGGCTCAGGCGCTGCTTCTCGATTCAGATGTCCAGGCGATGATTTCGGACAAGGCGCTGCGCAGCCTCGGCCAGGCTGGCCCGCAGTTCACCGCCACGTCCTCGGTTCGCACCGTCTGGAGCCGGGACGCCGACTGGATGCTGAAATTTTCGCTGCCGGTGCGCATTACCAATTCGGTGCGCACCAACGGCCGGGACGAACTCGATGCCGGTGTGGCAATGGCGCGACTGGTTGACCGACTGCGGCTGGCCAGCACATTGCCATCCTTCCGCATCATCAAGGATCCGGCCTTCATCACGCTCAACATCCCGGGCCGCCGGGAAAGCGGCTTTGAGACCATTTTGCGGGAAAACCCGTTTCGCACACGCGGCGGCGCCGGTATCGTGATGCTTGCCGCCCTGACTGCCGATCCCCTGCCCGGCCGCCTTTCGCGGCTGGAGCGAGTGGTGCGGCAAGTTCATCGCGCCGAGAGCGGAGCCATAACCGCGACGGCCGAGACCTGGTTCAGGCGTTACCTCACTTGCGCCGTGGAGCCGTTGATCGAACTTTACGACCGGCATGGCATCGCGCTCGAAGCACACCAGCAGAACAGCCTCATTGATATCGGCGGCGGTTACCCGCGGCTTGGATTTTACCGCGACAACCAGGGTTTTTATCTTTCCGAGCGTCACCGGCCATCAATCGCCAGAGCAGTACCCGAGACCGAGACAATCGGTTCGCTGTATTTTCCTGACAGCGAGATCCGCGACCGCTTCGCCTATTACCTGATCGTCAACCAGGTGTTTTCCGTCATCAGCCGCATGGCGCATGACGGGCTTGCCGACGAAATGGATCTTTTACGGATCCTGCGGGAGCAGCTGGAAAATCTCGCGCTCAGCCTGAACGGCCTGGGACGCGATTTCATCCGGCACATTCTCGATGAAGGCGATATCGGCACCAAGGCAAATCTTGCGACCCGGCTGGTGGATGTCGACGAGCTGAGCTCGGCCAATGGCCATTCACTCTACCGGAAAATGCCGAACCCGCTGAACCTGGAAGCCCTTTCCATCACCGATACGCGGAGGCCGCATGCCATTGCCTCTTGAAATTGCCGCCGAACCGCAGGATCGGGTCTTGCGTCAGCTGGTTGCCGCCGTCCTGTTCGAAGGCCTCGCGCTTTTTCGCACGGAAGCACCGGACATCTTGACCTGGACAATCGATGGCCGGGATTACCGTTGCCGCGCCTTGCTCAGCGCCTTCGGCCGCCCGCGCATATTCTCCCGTTCCATAGAGGCGAAGGACGAACATGGCATCTGGGTGGCGGCATCGCTGCCCACCATCGTCATGGGCCTGCCCGGCAACGGCATCACACGCGGCAAGCTGTTGCGCGAGCTCGAACACACGATCGCGCTTTGCCAATGGAACGAGGAAAACATTCCCGCCCGCAACCGCCGCGACATGGGGTTTGCCGGTCTCGATGGAGCATTGCACGAAGGGCATCCTTACCACCCCTGTTTCAAGGCGCGATACGGTTTCACGCTCAGTGACAACCGGCTTTACGGACCTGAATCGGCCGAGCCATTCCGGCTTGTCTGGACGCTTAATGCTCGTGAAACCATCCGGCAGGCGCTGGACACCGACGAGCAGACATTCTGGCGACGCGAGCTCGATGAAGAGGTCTGGAACGAGATCGATGCCGCGCGGCAGGCACGCGGGCTAAGCTGGCAGAATTTTGCGCTGGTGCCGATGCACCCATGGCAATGGCGTCGACTGAAGGAAGGCGTCGGCAAGGACCTTATCGCCACCGGAAAGCTGCACGGGCTGGGTCAGTTCGGCGACCGATACCTTGCCAGCCAGTCTCTGCGCACGTTGCATAATCTCGACCGTCCGCAGGCCGCCAGCATCAAGTTGCCGCTCGATGTCGTCAACACGTCGTCGCGGCGCATTCTCGATCCGCATTCGGTCTGCACCGCACCAGTCTTGTCGACCTGGATTGCCGGCATGGTGAATGGAGATCCGGCGTTTTCGGATCGCTACCCGCTTGCTATCCTCGAAGAATATGCGGGCCTGCTGGCCGAACACGATAGCGAACTTGCCGGCCAGATCGGCGCGATCTGGCGTCAAAGCGCCCTGACTGGCCTGCAACCCGGCGAAGATGTCATTCCCTTTAATGCCCTGATGATGCTGGAAGCGGACGAGAAGCCTTTTGTTCAGCCATGGATCGAAACCCATGGGCTGATGCCGTGGCTTAACCGGCTGCTGGAAATCGCCATTTTGCCGGTCTGGCACCTGCTCGTTCATCACGGCCTGGCGGTCGAGGCGCATGGACAGAACATGCTTCTGGTACATCGTAACGGCTGGCCGGTGCGGCTTGTCCTGCGCGATTTCCACGAAAGCGTGGAGTTTTGCCCTGCCTTCCTGCGCGATCCCCAGGCCGCGCCGAATTTCCTGTCGCTCGACGCACGTTATCGCGAGGCAGCACCCGACCAGTATTACTGGACGGACAATCTGGACAGCCTGCGCGAACTCGTGGCCGATACGCTGTTCGTCTACAATCTCGCCGAGATCGCGCATCTGCTGGACCATACCTATCAGCTGCCGGAACCGAGTTTCTGGAAGCGGGTGGAAACCATTCTTTCCACATACGCGGCGGAACACAACGCCACAGCCCGCATGGCGGCAATCGGCTACGACCAACCAAACGTGCTGACGGAATCGCTTCTCACCCGAAAACTGCTCGCTCGCGAGCCGGAATATCACCACACCGTGCCGAACGTCTTTGCGAAAGCCGTGGCCGAACGGAGGATCATGCCATGATCAGGATTGGCGACCAGTTTTACGACAAGACGCATTTTGCAAGGCGATCCGCCGAACTCGGCGAGCTGACCGGCATCTCGGCCGGCCTGCGTTATGCCGTGTGTTTTGCCGATACCGCAGAATGGCTGGCGCTGTTTTTCGCCATCCGCGATGCCGGCGCCAGTGTGCTGCCGATCCACCCCGGTACACCTTATGCGGCAGCGCGAAAGCTGGCGATACAGGCCGGCTGCGAACGACTGTTCTACAACAGCTTTGCCGGTGAAGTTCTGCCCGACAGCGCGCCGAAAAGCCGCGAAGGCAAACTGCTGCAGATGAGTTCCGGCACAACCGGTGCACCAAAATTGATCGCCCGCACATGGCTGAACATCGAGACCGAAATCGCAAGTTATGTGCGCTCGTTCACCTTGCCGGAAACCATGACGCCAATCGTGGCATGCCCGACGCCCCACTCGTACGGGCTGATCTGCGGCATTCTGGTGGGTCTGCATCGCGGTGTGACACCGCATATCGTTGATACATCCAATCCTAAGCATATCCTCAAGGTGATGCGCGAGAGCGAGCGGCCATTGCTCTACACTTCGCCAGCCATCCTGCACATGCTGGCGCAGCTTCTGCCGGCAGGAGAAAGAATGCACGCGGCCATGACATCCGGCACAGTTTTGCCGGAACCATGGTTCGTGCGTATCCGTCAAAAGTGCGATCACCTTTTCCAGCAATACGGCTGCTCGGAAGCCGGGTGCATCGCCATCAATCCCGATCTGACCGCCGCCAATGACATGGGATACGTTCTTCCGCATGCCTTGGCGGAGACCGGCAGCAATCTGGAAAGTGCTGCCGAGATCGTCATCACCAAGGAAGGCAGCCAGCCGATCCATACCCGCGATCTCGGCTATAGCCGTGCCGATGGCATGCTGGTCTTCGTGTCCCGCATGGATGACATGATCAATGTCGCCGGGCTTAACGTCTATCCCAAGGATGTCGAGGATGCCGTCACCGCCATGCCCGGCATTACCGATGCAGTCGCCTTCCGCAAAAGCGACCGGTTTGCCGGTGAGCGCGTTGCGCTGCTGTTCAGCGCTGAACGCCCGGTTCTGCCGGGCAAATTGCGAGATTGGCTGAGCCGGCAGCTGGCCGCCCATCAATTGCCATCGGAAATGATCCAGGTCGCGGACATTCCACGTCAGGCAAACGGCAAGATCAGCCGCCGCGACGTTGCCGAACGCCATGCCGCCGGTGCATTTCTTCCCAATCAATCCGGAGTGGCCTCATGACCCGCGACGAAATCTTTTCCGCCATCGAAACCACACTCGCCCAGCATATGGCGCATCCGCACATGCACGGCTTTGCGCCCGATGCGCGGCTGAACGAGGACCTGTATCTCGACTCCGTGCTGATCCTGCAGGTGTTTTTGAACCTCGAGCTGGAATTCAACCTCGCCATGCCGGAAGAGGCGATTTCCGGTGAGGGCATCCAGACGGTAGACGATCTCGTTGGCCTGTATCTGCCGAAAGAACCGGCCCTGCCGGTGCCGGGCTTCCCGATGACCGGTGGCGATACGGATGAGGGTGTGCATGGCGAAGCCTATTACGACATCAAGGTCCATTGCTTCGTCAGTTGCGTCTGCGACGGCCTGAAAAAGCGCGGTCTCGACCAGCGACCATTCTATTTCGGCGTCTGGGACGCAAAATTCGCCGTCAGCGAGCGATACCAGCTGCGTTATCACGCAAACGATATCAGCCAGGAATTTTTCCGCTCCTGGTTCGAGCGGCTTTACGGCGTGAGCGTTCAGGAATGGTACGACACGGCCCTCAGCAAGGCCGACAATTTGTCGCTCATGACCAATCTGGTTCGGGACCGCAAGGAAACGGATTCCGTGATGGTGATGCTCGACATGTTCCACATGCCGGAGCGCGAAAACAAGTTCAACCAGAACCCTTTCCCGCATTACCTGATGCTGCAGGAAACCGGCGATCCGCAGACATGGTTCGTGCACGATCCCGATTATCGCTGGGAAGGCGTGATGGAGCGGGAGAAGGTCATCCACGCCATCATGCAGCCAACCGTCGACGGCGGTTATGCCTTCGATATCGGTCAGGCCCGGACGCCTGATCCGGAAGACCTGAAGGCCTATTTCGAGGCCTGCTTCATCGAGCGGCGTAACCCGATTGCGGATGCGGTGCGCAGCATCGTGACAGCGCATCTCGATGGCAAGGACGGATTGTCATTGGCCGATCTGGAGCTGGCCGTCCGCGAACTGCCGGTTCTGACCATCCGCAAATACGCCTATGAGCATGGCTTTGCCTTTTTCTGGCGCGCGCTCAAACTGCCATCAAGCGCGTTCGAAACGTGCTGCGAGGAGATCGAGGCGCTCGTACAGTCGCTCAAGAACCTGCACTACGCCTGCATGAAGCTCTCGCAGACGGAAGACGCTGCTCAGGCCGCAACCGTATTTTCGCAACTCGACGAGGCTGACCGGATAGAGAAAAAGCTGAAAGGCAGGCTTGGCGAGGTTTTCGCGCAATGGTGCGAGGAGAATTGCGCATCGTCGCAAACAACACTGCAGAGGCTTGCCGGATGAATATTTCGCTTTGCACCATCACCTTCCGGCATCAGTTGATCTCGCTTGCCGAAATCGCCAATTTTGCCCGCGAAAGCGGTTTCGACGGTATCGAACTCTGGGGCGCACATGCACGAAACCTTGCGCCGCAAATGGACAAGGATGCCGATTGGCTGGCGCATTACGGACTTGCCGTCCCCATGATCAGCGACTACCTGCCGGTGGAAGGCGATGACGAGGTTCTGCGCCGCAAGACAGTCGAACTCTGCCGGCTGGCACGGCGGTGGAAGGCGCGTAAAATCCGCACATTCGCCGGCGGCAAGGCAAGCGCGGATACGAGCGCGGACGAACGCCGGCATCTGGTGACACGCCTTCGGGATGTCGCAGCCATCATCCAAAGCTATGGCATCGAGCTTCTCGCAGAGACCCATCCCAACACGCTGGCCGATACCGCCGCCTCGACCATCCGGCTGATCGAGGAAGTGAACCATCCGGCAATGGCGATCAATTTCGATGTTCTGCATGTCTGGGAAGCCGGTGACGATCCCGTCGCACTGCACCGGTCGATCTGCGAGCATGTCCGGCATTACCACTTGAAAAACATCTCAGAGCGCCGTCATCTGCATGTCTTCAGTCCCGGCAATGTCTATTCCGCGGCGGGTGACCGCACCGGTCTGACACTGCTGTTCGAGGGCACCGTGAATTACGCGGATATCATGGCGAGTATCCCTGCAATAACAGGCGCGGATGTTTCGCTGGAATGGTTCGGCAATGATGCCTTCAACATCCTCAGCCGTGATTGCGAAACTCTTCGCGAACAATTTGGCTTTGAAAAACCTCACAAATTCCGGGAAAGAGGCGGGTTTCTACAAACTGCGCCCTGAACCTACAAAATATGACTTTCTAGATCATGTTTTTGCTGTTAGAGAGGTGCTCCGCGATCCGGTCCCGGGCGCGTGAGCAACCTTTCAGTCAATCGAACACCTATCGGAAGACAGCGTGCAAGAACGACAGGCAAAGCAGCAGCTGGATATCAGCCTTGAGGCCGATCCCCTTTTCATGGGGCATCGTCCGGCGCTGATCAGCTATTCGGCGCGCATCCTCGGATCACGGGATGCTGCAGAAGATATCGTCCAGGAAGCCTATCTGCGTTTTGGTATCGGCACCCTGCCGACACAGACGGCGCGCCAGGGCCTCGCCTATCTCTATCGCATCGTCCGCAATCTTTCGCTGGACACGATCAAGCGCCGCAAAATAGAGCAACGCGCCCAGAACGACGATCCGCCGTTCTGGATCGTTCCCCGTGCCAGCGAAACACCCGAGCAGACGACAATGTTCTGTGACGAAGTCCGCATTGCCCAGCAGGTTCTGGACTCTTTGCCACAGGATGTGCAGATCGCCGTTGAAATGCACCGGCATGGCGGCTGCACGCTGGAAGTCGTCGCAGACCATCTGGGCATCTCGGTTGCCACCGCCCATCGGCATGTAAAAACCGCGATGGTGAAGATCGCCATCGCACTCGACAGAAAAAATGCCTGACCAATTCACAAGAACGAAAAAATTTCCCGCTTCAATCGTTTCTATTTCCAACAGGCAAATTCGGGTAAGTGATTTTCAAGAATCCGAAGCGGGTATGACGTGACGCGCCACGACCAGATAGACGAGGCACTGCTCGAAGAGGCGATGGACTGGTTCCTGCGCCTGAACGAGCCGTCGCGTTCAAACAGCGACGAACTTGCCTTTGCCGCCTGGATTGGCCGCTCTGCACAACATCAACAGGCATGGACCAAAGCCTGTCGCACCTGGGAAGTGATGGGCGAGACCAGCCCGGTCAATATCCCGGCATGGCAAAACCCGCGCCGGGCACCCGCCGCCAGGCCGCGCGGTTTTGGAAGGCGTAAGGCGGCTGGCATCGGTTTTGCCGCTCTTGCCGCCTGTCTCGTCGCGATTGTGGCCGGGCCTTCGATCGTGATGCGGAGCCAGGCCGATTATGCCACGGCAACAGCGCAAACCCGCCGCGTCACGCTGGAGGATGGGTCCACCGTCGATCTCAGCGCCGCCAGCGCCATCGCCGTCGATTTTTCCGGCACCGCACGGCGGGTGAAGCTGCTCTCCGGCGAAGCGTTTTTCGATGTGCGGCCGGATACCAGCCGCCCCTTTGTCGTCGATGCCGGAGGCGAGCTCGACATCACCGTGGTTGGCACCGCTTTCGACGTCAACGTCACGCCGCAACTTGCGACCGTGCAACTGGCCCACGGCGCGGTCGATCTTTCGGCACCCCAGACCGGCGCGGCGATGAAACTCAAGCCCGGGGATTTTGTCAGTCTTGAGCGCCGCAGCGGGCAATTGTCTCGCAGCAGCATGGATGTCGAGGCGATCGCTTCCTGGCGCGGCGGCAAGCTGTTCGTCCAGGACGTGCCGATCTCGTCCGTGGTCGCGGAACTGCAGCGCTATCACCCATCCTGGATTACCGTTGCAAGCGGCGAGCTCGCCGGGCGCCGCGTGACGGGCCTCTATGATCTGACTGATCCCGACCGGGCATTGGAAGCTCTTGTGGGCCCCTATGGCGCCAAGGTGCACCACGTTTCGCCGTACCTGCGGGTTCTATCGTTCCTGTGAGACCGAAATTTTCGCAGATTTTTTTGCTTACCCGTGAAAAATCCGCGCCGTTCGGTCGTCTTAAACAAAGCGCAGGTCCGGGACCGCAATATATGCGCATCGAGGAGACGGAGCGGCATGACGCTTCAGGTTAATGGGCAATGGTCGCGCAAGTCTAACCGGCGAAAGGTTTTTGCGATCAGGCTTATGGCATTGGCGGCAATGGGCTTTGCAATGCCTGCACCTGTGGCGATGGCGCAAGATGCGCAGCGCAGCTTCAACATTCCCGCCCAACCGCTGGCTGCCGCGCTCAATACCTACGGCAGACAATCCGGCCTGCAGGTTTCACTTGCGGCATCCACATCTCAAGGTGTCACCTCTCGCACCGTATCCGGCAACCTGTCGCCACAAGCAGCACTCGCCCAGCTTCTCGACGGCACCGGCATTTCCTACAGCATATCAAACGGCACGGCATTGATCGGCCGCTCCACAGCGGTATCCGTTGCAGCAGACGGAGATGGCACGGTGCTGGCGCCGATCAGCGTCGAGGGACAAGCCGTCGGCCAGGGCGATGTCGGCGAAACAGTCATCGACGCACGGGAATTGGAACGGATCAATCCGACCAGCATTGCAGATGTCTTCCGGCAGCAGCCGGGCGTACAGGTCGGCAGTTCGCTGCCTATGTCGCAGAAGGTCTATGTGCGAGGCGTCGAGGAAACCAATCTTGCCATCAGCTTCGATGGCGCCCGCCAGAACAACAAGGTGTTTCACCACAACGCCACCAACCTGATCGATCCATCGATCCTGCAAGCGGTGGAAGTGGATTCCGGCATCGCCCCCGCCGACGCCGGCCCCGGCGCATTGGCCGGCGCGATCAATTATGAAACAAAGGATGCCAGGGATCTTCTGGCCGACGGCAAATCATTCGGCGGCTTCGCGACTTCGACCTATAATTTCAACAGCGATACCGTCGTGACCGGCCTTTCAGCCTATGGAAAGAGGAATGGGCTGGATTTTCTCGGCTACTTCACCTTCGGCAAAGGCAACGAATTTCATGGCGGCAACGGTAACGTGGTGGAGGGCACCGAAACCAATCTCCTGAGCGGGCTCGGCAAGATCGGCTACGAATTCGACAGTGGCGATCGCTTCGAGATCAGCCATGACCGGCTTGTCGATGACGCACCTCGTCCCTACCGCGCAAATGCGGGTATCGTCGTAACGGCTCGTCCCTGGGAACCGCGTATCCGCGACTATCGCATGGAGCGTCAGAACACCGTCTTCACCTATACGGATGAAACGCCGGAAGGCTGGTGGGATCCGACGGCCATGCTGGCCTATGGCTCGACGGAAGTAACGATCCCGATCTTCGGACGACCCGGTTATCTTTACGACGACACCGGCAGGACAGCGACCTTAAACGGCAAGTTCGAGAACAAATTCTCCTTCGACATCGGCAACATCGTCGCCGGCGTCGATTTTTACAGAGACACTGCCAAACTCGACGATCCCAATGAAGCGGGACGGGAAAAAGCCAGGAATATCGGCCTTTACGCACAGGCCCGCCTGGAACCGTGGGATCGCGCTCGCCTTTCCTTCGGTGGCCGCGCCGATCATCAGAGATTTACCGGCGTGGACGAGCGAAGCTTTACGAATTCCGGTCTAAGCACCAACGTTTCGGGCGAATACGACATCACGGAAATACTGACGGCCAAGGCCGGTTTCTCTCATGTCTGGGCGGGCGTGCCGCTCACCGAAAATTTCATCATCAACCCTGCCTGGAACTATGGCCAACACGGCCCGGAGCCGGTTACGGCGAACAATTACATGATCGGACTGGAAGCCGAGCATGACGGCTTTTCCGCCCAGTTCAGCCTCTTCCGCACGAATATCGATAACGCCCGCACGCCCAATTATCGTTACACCGCGGACGTGCCCGCGCCATTCCCCGGCGCACTTGCGGCCCTGCATGCCCGCGATCTTGTTTCCAGAGGATTTGAGATCGGCGCGGGATATGAATGGGCGAGTGGATATGTGAGCGTCAGATATGCCCATATCGACGTCGACGTCGATGGTGTGCCGGCCAATTCGGATAGCGGCAATTACCTTGCTTCTCCGGTCGGCGACATCGTCACGGTCACCGCCGCTCACACGTTCGAGGAATGGAACCTGACGATCGGTGGAGATATCGAGATCGCTCCGGAATACGACCATGTCGTTTCCGGCACACCGCCATACAAGGCCTATGAGGTCGTCAACCTTTTCTCAGAATGGAAGCCGGAACGACTGCCGCATTTCACCTTCCGCGCGGAGGTGAAGAACCTGTTCGATGAAAGTTATTCCGACCGTGCCAGTTATGGCCAGGAATTCGGCAACGTGACGCCTCTTTACGAGCCGGGCCGCAGCTTCCTGATCACGGCGAAAGCGACATTCTGATTGAACATACACCCCGCCATCTGCCGGTAACGCCGGCGGCACAGGAGACAACGATGATCGAGACCTCAGCCACGCTTCGAACTGAACATGCGGCAAAATATATCGCACAGCTCTGCAAGCATTTCGCCCACAAGGTGGATGTTTCTCATTCGGATGGGCACGGCGAATGCAGATTTGTCTGCGGGACGGCTATCATGGATGCCACCGGTGAAACTCTGCGCATCAAGGTGAATGCACCGGACGACGCCCAGTTGAAGGAAACGCAGGAAGTGGTCGAAAGCCATCTCCTGCGTTTCGCTTTCCGCGAGGAATTGCAGCCCTTGCAGTGGCGGTAAGAGGACGCCGCAGTTTTCCGACGGCGTCATCGAGAACATGGCGTGAGCGGTACCGCTCTTGTCCTTACATCGCCCCGAACAAAGCCTTCTGTGCAATCTTGAGTGCACCGATTGCATCGTGACGGCTCTGTGCGTCCTGAAGCGCCGCGACATCGAGCGCATCCAGCCCCTTGTCGGCGGCTTTCAGGAAATCGATGGCGTGGTTGGCGGTGGCGACGCTGTCTTCCCGGAAGGGGAACTGATCGAGCTGCCACACGCCTTCCCACTTGTTCTTGCGCAGCACATAAAAGAACTCGAACAGTTCGATCGGATGCAGGCTACCGGCCACGAGATCATCGTCCCAGGACCGGTAGTTGTCGTTGACATCCATGCCGAAGAGACGGCCGTAATCGATGGCGAGCTGGGCGCTGTCGGCCGCGGATTCGCCACCCATGATGGCATGGCCGAAATCGAGCAGGATGCCGACATTGGGCAGACCGATCTTTTCGATGCCCAGCAACGTACGGGCAACCGAGCCGAAGCTCATGCGGACGCGCGGTTCACGCGGCTTGTATTCGATGACGAATTTCAGATCCGGGTTTTCTGAGGCAAGCTGGCCGACACCATCCAGAGAGTGTTTCCACAACGTGCCGTAATCGACCTGGAACGGATAATCCCAGCCATCCTGACCCGGCCATAGTTTCACGTAATCCGCACCGAAATAACGGACCTGATCGCAGGCTTCGGTAACCAGCTCATGAGTGCGACGACGCACCCCCGCATCCGGGTTGGTGAACGAGCCCTTGACGAATTCGCGGGTGTAGATTTCCGGCGTGATGCCGATGACGCCGAGATTATTGCGATCGAGCGCCTGCTTTACCTGGGCGTTGGAGAATTCCCCGCCGAAAAACGGGTAATTGATATCCACCACCGACAGGTCTTTGACCTGACCGGCAAGATCGATCGCCTCGATGACGCTGCGCGGCGTGCCGTAACCGTCGGTCGCGTAACGGTCGAGATAGGTGGCAAAATGCCAGATGCCGGCGCCGAAACGTTGTGTTGTCATGGGTCTCCTCCTGATATCCAGCCCAGGCGCTTTCCCGCCTGCGACAGCATCCTCATACGTGTGTGATGGAATTTCCTGGCGAATAAACCGGCCACAGCATCCCTCCCAAGACGTGGCAGACAGCATCGCAGCAGCAGAGCCACTTTTGAATGCTTTCGATTTCTTTCGATTGTTAGCCAAGGTTGCACAAGTCGAAGTGGCGCTCAAGGATTATTTCGCTGCACCGACCGCGATGCAACCGCGATCCGTGCCGCAACGCAGCAAAGCGGCGGAGGAAAAGCACCAACCCGTCCATAAAACTTCAGGTTTCAAAACCGTATTGACAATAAACGAAAGTAATCGATAGTTTTCAGCCATGGGCCGCTGTGGAGGGTGGCTCGGACAATGGGAGGTCCTGATGAAACTGACGAAGCGTCTTTTGATGTCCGTCGTTGCGCTTGGCATTGCCGGCGCGATGTCCGGTGTGGCTCTTGCCGCAGATACGATCGCAATCATTACACCGAGCCATGACAACCCCTTCTTCAAGGCCGAAGCCGATGGTGCGGCCGCCAAGGCGAAGGAGCTGGGTTATGCCACGATGGTGCTTGTCCACGATGACGACGCCAACAAGCAGAACGAGCTTTTCGACAGCGCCATTGCGGCGGGTGTCAAAGCCATCATCCTCGACAATGCCGGTGCCGACGCATCCGTCGCCGCCGTGCAGAAAGCCAAGGACAAGGGCATTCCGTCCTTCCTGATCGACCGCGAGATCACCACGACCGGCGTCGCCGTGTCGCAGATCGTATCGAACAACTATCAGGGCGCACAGCTTGGCGCGGAGGAGTTCGTCAAGCTGATGGGCGAGAAGGGCAATTATGCCGAACTTCTCGGCAAGGAATCCGACACCAATGCCGGCATTCGGTCCCAGGGCTATCACGAGGTCATCGATCAGTATTCGGACATGAAACTGGTCGCCAAGCAGACGGCGAACTGGTCGCAGACCGAAGCCTATACCGTGATGGAATCGATCCTGCAGGCACACCCGGATATCAAGGGCGTGATCTCCGGCAACGATACGATGGCGATGGGCGCCTACGCCGCGCTTGAAGCCGCAGGTCGCAAGGATGTCATCGTCGTCGGCTTCGACGGATCGAACGACGTGCGCGACTCGATCAAGAAGGGCGGCATCAAGGCGACCGTTCTGCAGCCGGCCTACCAGCAGGCCCAGAACGCCGTCGAGCAGGCCGACAAATACATCAAGACCGGCAAGACCGGGCTTGAGGAAAAGCAGTTGATGGATTGCATTCTCGTCAACGCCGACAACGCCGCCAAGCTCGAGACCTTCGCGCTGGCCGACTAACGTCGCTATCGCCACCCGGGATGCGCGATGCTGACCGGGTGGCCCCAGCTTTTTCAGGAAGTGCGGGCAGATATGAAAATTACGACACTCGTGCTGGCAAGCCTGCTTGCCGCGTCCGTTTCCGGCTGCAAACTGGTCAAGACCGATAAGGGCGAGGCCGGCGGCACGGCGGCAGATCCCATCGCCGAACTTGTGGAAACGACGTTCGATGCCAAGCTCGTTCCGGCATTGAACGAAAAGGCGGTCGATCTGGCAAGCTTGCGGGACGCCATCAAGGGCGGACTGGACAAGGCTGGAGAAAGCCATGGCTTGAAGGTCGGCGGCGCCGGCGGCGGCTGGAATTTCCCGGTCAAGGGAAGCGGCACCGTCACCGAAGAGAACCGTGCTTCCAAGGCTGCGACGGCCGAGATCGACATTGATGGCGACGGAACCGCCGATGCGGTGCTGCAGCTTGGGCCGGTGATCAAGGGCAGCGCCCTGCGCGACACGACCCAACTCTACGACTTTTCGACGTTCCGCGACCAGATCGAATATGCCAAGCTCGGTCGCGCGCTGAACGACAAGGCCATCTCGAAACTTCCTTCGGCCGACACGCCGCTCAAGGGCAAGCGCATCAATTTCCTCGGCGCAACCGTCATCCGTTCTGCCGGCGAAAAGCCGCTGATCATGCCGGTATCGATCGAGGTGACGCCATGAGCGACACTGTCGACGCCGACGCGCACCCTATCGGCCTGAAGATCCGCAATGGATCGAAGATCTATCCCGGCACGCAGGCGCTCAAGAACGTCGACTTCGATCTGCGCATGGGCGCAGTCAACGTTCTGGTCGGAGAAAACGGCGCAGGCAAATCGACATTGATGAAAGTCATTGCCGGCGTCGAGCAACTGAATGGCGGCACGATCGAACTGGATGGCCAAGAGATCGTCTTTGCCGACAAGTCGGAAGCTGCAAGGCACGGCGTCGGCATCGTGTTTCAGGAACTCAACCTGTTCCCGAACCTGACAGTCGCCGAAAACATATTTGTCGGCCACGAAAAGACACGCGGCGGCATTCATATCGACCGTGCAGCCCAGACGACAGCCGCGCGCGCGCTGATGAAGCGGCTGGAACAGAATATCGATCCCGGCACGCCGCTCGGCAACCTGCGGATCGGCCAGCAGCAGATCGTCGAGATCGCCAAGGCGCTGGCGGAAAACGCCCGCATCCTCATTCTCGACGAGCCGACCTCGGCGCTATCTGCGGCAGAGGTGGAAGTGCTGTTCCGCGTGATCAAGGATCTGAAACAGCAAGGCGTCGGCATCGTCTACATCTCCCATCGGCTGGAAGAGCTGATCCGCATCGGCGATTACATCACCGTGCTGCGCGATGGCGCCATTACCGGTTCCCGCTCCATGCAGGGTGTCGATATTCCCTGGATCGTCGCCAACATGATCGGCAGCGCCTCGAAGGAATTTCCGAAAACCGTCGCGCACGATCTCGGCCAGGAAGTGTTCCGCGTCGAGGAGATCTGCCTGCCGAGCCCCGCGGGTGGTTATGCCGTCGATCACATGTCGCTTGCGGTGCGCGAGGGCGAGATCGTCGGTCTTTACGGACTGATGGGTGCCGGCCGTTCCGAGCTTCTTGAGTGCATCATGGCGCAGCATCCGAATTCGTCCGGCCGCATGTTCATATCCGGCCAGGCAGTGCGCGAAAAAAGCGTCGCGGGTCGGATCCGCCGCGGGCTGGCGCTCATCCCCGAAGACCGCAAGCGTGACGGGCTTATCCAGATCATGTCGATCCGCGAAAACCTGACGATGTCGTCGCTGCTGGATTTCACCCGCGGTTTTCACCTCAGCCTCAAGGCGGAGGCGGCAAAGGCTGCGGAATTCGTCAAGCGCATGGCGATCAAGATCGCCAGTCTCGAACATCCGGTCTCCAGCCTCTCGGGCGGCAACCAGCAGAAAGTGGTCATCGGCAAGGCGCTGATGACCAAACCGAAGATTCTCCTGATGGACGAACCATCACGCGGCATCGATATCGGCGCCAAGGCGGAAATCTTTCGCACCATGCGGCACCTCGCCGCCGATGGTCTCGGCATTTTATTCGTAACCTCCGATCTGGAAGAGGTGCTTGCCCTTTCCGATCGCATTCTCGTCATGGCGAATGGCAGGCTGACCGGGCAGTTTCCGGCAGGCGCCAATGCGGCGGACGTCGTTTCGGCGGCGACCCCCAATCTCAACAGGATTGAAGCACAATGAGCAGCACCGAAGCCGCAGGCAACGTCAAGACCGTCATCGGAGGCTCGAAGTCGAGGACATCGGCGCTACTGATGCTTCTGCACATGCGCACCTTCGTGGCGCTGATCCTTGTGTTTGTCTTTTTCGCCATCGCCGCCCCCAACTTCCTGTCGGCCGGCAATATGCTGATCATATCCAAACATGTGGCTTTGAATGCCCTTCTGGCCATCGGCATGACCTTCGTCATCATTGCGGGCGGCATCGACCTGTCGGTCGGTTCCATCGTCGGCCTTTGCGCCATGGTGGCCGGTTATCTCGTGCTTTACGGCATCGACCTCGGCTTTCTGGGCGTGGCCTACAGCCTGCAGTTCAACACCATCGAAATCTGCCTGATCGTTTTGGTGGTCGGCATTTTCATAGGCTCGATAAACGGGTTTCTCATAACCAAGCTCAACGTGGCGCCGTTCATCGCCACGCTCGGCACGCTTTATGTCGCCCGCGGCGCCGCCCTGCTGTTTTCCGAGGGCCGCACCTTTCCCAACCTCGCCGGCAACCCGGAATACGGTTCCGACACGTTTCGGGTGATCGGCTCCGGCACGTTTTTCGGCCTTCCCGTTTCCGTCTGGATCATGGTGGTCGTGGCGCTGATCGCGGCCTATCTCGCCACCCGCACACCGCTTGGCCGGCATATCTATGCGGTCGGCGGCAATGAGCGCGGCGCCGCCCTTTCCGGCGTTCGTGTCGATCGCGTCAAGATGCTGGTCTACATGTTCTCCGGCCTTTGCGCGGCGCTCGTCGGGCTGATCATCTCCTCTCAGCTTCAGGCCAGCCATCCGGCCACTGGCGAAACCTTCGAACTCAACGCCATTGCCGCAGCCGTGCTCGGCGGCACCTCGATGTCCGGCGGACGCGGCCGCATCGGCGGCACGATCGTCGGCGCCTTCGTCATCGGCATTCTGGCGGATGGCCTGATCATGATGGGCGTTTCGTCCTTCTGGCAGACGGTCATCAAGGGACTGGTGATCATTGCCGCGGTCGTGGTTGATCAGGTGCAGCAAAAGCTTCAGGCGCGGGTCGTGCTGCAACAGAACGCCGATTGAACGTTTTATGCGACGGACCGATGTTGTAAGGGTCTAGGGAGAATCGATCCGTTTCGATCGATTGCAATCCCCCCAATTCAGGCAGGGCCATATGGAAGCCAAAGGCGAGCATGACGCGTCGGATACGATGATCGGACTTTTGTCCGAGCCGAGACGCCGGCGCATCCTCGAATGGCTTCAGGAAGAGGGATCGGCGCGCGTCAGGGAACTGGCGAGCGCCTTCCACGTGTCGGAAGCCACGATCCGCCAGGATCTCGAGAGGCTTGAGAACGAGGGCTTTATCACCCGCGAACATGGCGGCGCCTATCTGAACACGGTGGCGCCCCAAAGCGGCACGATGACGCTGCATCACCAGGAAAACATGGACAAGAAGCGCCGCATCGGCGCTCTGGCGGCAAGCCTCGTCAAGGACGGCGAAACACTGATCCTGGACGCCGGCACGACGACCACCGAGATCGCCACGCGGCTGACAAACCGCCGCGACCTGACGCTGATCACCAACGCGCTCAACATCGCCATCATTCTGGGTTCGGTGCCGAGCTTCGCCGTCCACATGCCCGGCGGCCAGTTCAAATCCCCGACGCTATCGCTGTCTGGCGACAAATCGGTCGAATATTTTCGCAATATCTTCGCCGGGAAACTGTTTCTGGCAACCGCCGGTGTCGCGCTCGATGCCGGACTGACCTATCCGAGCTTTGCCGACCTGCAGCTCAAGGAAGCGATGATCAAGGCCGCGGCACACGTCTATCTCGTGGCTGACTCCACCAAGATCAACCGGTCGTCGTTCACGCGGCTGGGCTCGCTCGACGTGATCAATTCGTTCATCACCGATGACGGCATATCCGACCGCGACGCCAAGGAATTCGAGCGGCGCGGCATCGAGATACTGATCGCAAAATAAGCCTTCAGACGGAAAGGCTGGTTATCCGCCTCTCACCGACCCGCGCCAGATCAGTTCCGCCGAGAGTTTGCAGGAGGAATTGTCGCTCACCATCGGCTGACCAAGCCATGCGACTGCCTCCTCGGCAATGCGTTCCACCGGCTGCGCGAATGTCGTCAGTTGATAAGACGCCCATGACGCTTGCTCGATATCATCGAAGCCCGCCACGCAGAGATCGTCAGGGATCGCCAGCTTGAACTGGTGTCGCGCCGTATCCATCACGCCACAGGCCAGAAGATCGTTTGCGCAGAATATCGCGTCGGGGCGCGCTTCCCGCGTCAGCAGCCGTTGCGCAAGGGTAACGCCGCTCTGATACCGGGTGGCACCGAACCGTTCCACCACGACCTCGATGCCGTGTTCGCGCGCGGCCTGGCAAAACCCTTCCTCACGCGCCATCAGACTTGGCGTTCCGGCATCCGAATTGGCAAATGCAAACCTGCGGCAACCGGCACGGTGGAAAGCGATGAAAGCCCGCCGGGCCGCTTCACGATCATGCAGGTTTATCATCAGCGCGCCTTCGCGTTGCTCATCACGATTGATGAGCACGAGCCGTTGGCCGCTTTTGACACAGAGGTCGGTGATCGACTTGTCCGGCATGCCGGAAAGGACGATGGACGCATCGGCCCGATAACTGATGGCCAGCCGTAGCGCATCGTCGACGCTTTTGTCCGGCCGATCCGTATTGATCAGCATGGCGATCTTCGAGGCGTTCTGAAGCTGACGGGACAAGGCCCGGATGAGGTTTGCCCTGTAGGGCGTGTCGATCTCCGAAACGATCAGACAGACAAGCCCGCTTTCGTTGCGCATCAGGCCGCGGGCCAGATGGTTGACGTGGTACCCGAGAGCTTCCGCCGCCTCCACGACCTTGCGCCGGGTTTCTTCGGAAACGCTGGCCCCCGGCGTGAATGTTCGTGACACCGCCGAGCGCGAGACGCCCGCCCGATCCGCAACATCCTTGGCGCTGACGAATATTTTCCGACTCACGTCCGCTCACTCCCCACTCTTTCCTGCGCCTATATGCAAGCGAGTGCAACAGACGTATGACACGGCATAGTCTTGCGGAGAACGGGACGGCACACCGGCTGCGCCCAGCGGGTGGGAATTATCGTATGACGGGCAAGTTGATGGCGGCAGACCAGCCTGACGCCGTCAGATCAGCGATATAGGAAACGCTGCGCCAGCGCGGCCTGCTGGCTGCTCGGGCCCGGCTTGGGGCGCGGAACCGGTATCACCATCGGCAGCGGCTGGAAATCGGTCATCGAGGGCTGCGGAACAGGCACGGTGGCGGGAAGCACGACCTGCTCGATCATCGGGCTTTGAGCGACAATTCCTGAAGTGGCCGCTTCCGGAGCGGCAGCGCCCGGAGCAATCGTATTTGGCGCAAATGCACCCTGGGCGACCGTGGTCGGGGCAACACCGCCGTGAGCCATATCGGCCAAAGCTGCCTGCTGAGGCGAACTGCTCTGCCCTGCCATGGCCAGCATGTAGGTTCCGACCGGCAGCGGTTCCGGCGTCTGCAACTCGCCGTCACGGCCACGCTTTTCGTAAAACGCGTTGCCACCGGCGACAGCGACATAACTCATGTTGTTGTACGGAAATTTCAGCCCGTTGGTGTGGAAGAACATCGCGTCCTTCACATCGGGATGACGCTCGCCGCGCAGGATCGCCTCGCTGGCACCTTCGAGATCCGGCGCTGTCGCTTCATCCATCAGCCGTGTCATCACGCCTGGAGCAAACTGATTTTTTTGAGCGACGACACCGCAGATCGTGTCGGGATAAGCGCCTGATGTCAGGCGGTTCATGACGACGGTGCCGACAGCCATGAAACCGTTACGGCTGGTGCGCTTCGATTCGAAATACATCGCCCGCTTGAGGCATTCGCGATCGGCCGTGGTGTAGTGATAAACCTGCTTGGAGGAGACCGGTGCCGGCTTCTTGTGTTCGACAGGCTTTTCGACCTTTGTCGTGGTGCATCCCGTCAGCAGAGCCGTGGATACCAGGAGCGTCGAGGCCCAGAAAGAGAAGCCGAAATTTTTCACAGGCGCGCCATCATAAAATTTCAAAAAAGTGATTTGCGTGGAAACCAATACCTTCGTTTTCTCATTCGCTCAACAGTTTTAACATTTTCTCAAAATTGGCGGAATTATTTTGCTCCCGCTGATTGTAATACGGCTGCCACGGCGGGATGGCGAAGGCCGGTTTTCAGGCTTTTTTACACAATTTTCTACGCCGATCACGAAATGTAACAGAAACATGATTTCGCGCATAAAAAACCCGTCGGCGGGGTGCGCCGACGGGCATCGTTGAGAGCGGGATATATCAGAGACCGCTGCCGTCGAGACCGGTCGCGACGACCGAAACGCGGAAACGACCATCGAGATTGCGATCGAAAATCGCGCCGACGACGATATCTGCTTCTGCCTGAACTTCGTCGCGGATGCGGCTTGCCGCCTCGTCGACTTCGAACAGGGTCATGTCGGATCCGCCCGAAATAGAGATCAGCACACCGCGCGCACCCTTCATGGAAATATCATCCAGAAGCGGGTTGGCGATCGCCGCTTCGGCGGCAGCCAGCGCACGACCTTCGCCGGATGCTTCGCCAGTGCCCATCATGGCGCGGCCCATGCCCTTCATCACCGATTTCACATCGGCAAAGTCGAGGTTGATCAGGCCTTCCTTGACGATCAGGTCGGTGATGCAGCCGACGCCGGAAAACAGAACCCGGTCGGCGGTCATGAAGGCATCGGCAAAGCTGGTATTGGCATTGGCGATACGGAAGAGGTTCTGGTTGGGAATGACGATGACCGTATCGGCAGCCTGACGCAGCGCCTCGATACCGGCCTCGGCCGTCTTCATGCGACGGTTGCCTTCGAAGGTGAACGGCTTGGTGACAACGCCGACAGTCAAAATACCGGCGGAACGTGCCGCATGAGCAATGACCGGAGCCGCACCCGTGCCCGTGCCGCCGCCCATGCCGGCGGTGACGAAACACATATGCGAGCCGGCGAGGTGATCCATGATCTCATCGATCGATTCTTCTGCCGCCGCACGGCCGACGTCCGGCAGCGAACCCGCGCCGAGACCTTCGGTGATCTGCGCGCCGAGCTGGATACGGCGCGAGGCCTTCGAGGTGGCCAGCACCTGCGCATCCGTGTTGGCGGCGATGAATTCGACGCCGTTGAGGTTTTCGGCGATCATGTTGTTGATGGCATTGCCGCCACCGCCGCCCACACCGACGACCGAAATATGCGGGCGCAGCCCGGTAATGCCGCTCTTTGCGTCCGTCATCGTTTTCTCCTTCGGCGCAGATGGTTGTGCTGCCGTCTCTGGCAGCGAATCGGAGCGCAAATTAGACGGCCCGCATGGGTTAAGCCAGATAAAAGCAACATGGGCGAATTATCGACGGAACCGGATGACGGCTTTTCCGTTAAGGCGCACCTTCGCCACCGGATTTTTGGGCATGCCGACCACAACCAGCCTCACGAACCGCTCCCTTATCGCCCTCGCGTTTCTCAACTTTTTCCTTGCCGATGCCCGTGACGGGCTGGGGCCTTTCCTCGACGGATTTCTCGCCACACGCGGCTGGTCGCCGATGACGCTCGGCATGGTCGCCACATTGGGCGGTGTGCTGGGCATGGTTGCCACACCGCTGTTCGGCGCCTGGGTGGATAGTTCCAGGCACAAACGCATGCTGATCAGCATACCGGTCGTGCTGGTCACGGCGGCGGCATTGTGGACGCTGGCCGCGCCCGGCAATCTTTCCGTTTTCGGCGGGCAATCGGCAACGGCCATCGTCGGGGCCATCATCGGTCCCGCCTTGATGGGCCTGACACTCGGCCTCGTCGGCGAGCGGCACTTTACACGGCAGGTCTCTGCCAATGAATTCTGGAACCATGCCGGCAATGTCGCCTCGCTTGCCGCCATCTATGCGGCGACCGTGATGTTCGGCATGGCCGGCATTGTCTGCCTGATGATCGCAACCGCGCTGGCGACCCTTGTGTCGGTGTTCATGATCAATCCGAACGACATCGACCACAATGCCGCGCGTGGCCTGGAGCAGGATGAAGGCACTCCCGGACCTTCCGGCTTATCGGTCGTGTTCGCCAGTCGCGGCCTGATCCTGCTTGCTATTACCTTGATGATCTTCCATTTCGGCAATGCGCCGATCAGCCGTCTCATCGCCCAGGATTTTTCCGTTCAGCTCGGCACGCCCTTTCGCACCACGGCCATCACCACCGGCGTGGCGCAGGTTTCCATGATCGTCGTGGCGCTGGCTGCCCCCTATCTCATCCGCCGCTTCGGTCTCTCGTTCATCTTCATCGTCGCCCTCATCGCCTTGCCGATCCGGGGCGCGATTGCCGGCACCTTCACCGGCTTCGACTGGATCTTTCCCGTGCAGATCCTCGATGGCGTCGGTGCAGGCCTCATCGGCATCGCAACGCCATTGGCCGTCGAAAGGATCATGGCGGGCACCGGCCGTTTCAATGTCGGGCTTGCCTCGGTGATGACCATTCAGGGCATCGGCGCATCCCTCAGCAATATCGCCGCCGGCTGGCTAACCGATCAGGGCGGTTATGGTTTGGCCTATTGGGTGCATGGCGGCGTCGCGGCACTGGCGATTGCGACATTTATCCTCGGCCGCAAGGCGATTGTCCCGGCCGATCACCGGACGACAGGGCACAACTCCATCACTAGCGGACAGACGCCGGCGTGGCCGCGTACCGAAGCCGGCACATGCAGCCTTTACCTCGACGGCAAGCTCCGCAATCATGGCATTCGCAATGGGAGTGCCTTTATGACGAACGAATCGACGACCGAAACCGACGCTACCGCCGTGATCCGCGAACTGGAACGCCTGCGCAAAAGCGGCGAGCGGGTTTCCACCAGCCATTTTCCCAACCTTCCCGACATGACGCAGGCAATGGACTGGCAGGCAAGACTGCACCACGAAGGCACGGTCGAGGATGCCTGGAAAGTGGCGCGTTCGCCGGATGGAGCGCCGATTGTCGCCCGTCTTCATCCGCTGATCGAAAAAAGCTCCGGTGCGGTGCTGCCATGGTGCACGGATACGCTGCTGGAAATCGAGATCGCCGTAAAGCTTGGCAAGGATTTGCCGGTTCGGGCAGAGCCTTATCGGCGCTCGGATCTTCTGGACGCTATCGACACGGTTCATCTCGGAGCCGAACTGGTGCGCACCGTGCTTCTCGAAGCCGGCAAAGTGTCGTTTCCGCTCTATCTGGTCGACCGTCTGGGCAATGACGGTTACGTGCTCGGCCCGCAGCTCGGCCGAGAATTCCTCGAACCATCGACTACACCAGCCTTGTCGATACGCTCCGCTTCGGGATCGATCTTCGAGGCACCGGCAAAACATGCGACCGGCGACGTGCTGACCTGGCTTCTGGATTTCGCCAATCTCTCCGAACGTCCGGCCGGATCTCTAAAGGCGGGCACATTGATCACCACCGGTACACTGTGCGGCGCAATCCCGCTGAAGGAAGGCGGACGCTTCGATGTGGCGCTGGCCGGCGCACCGGCCTTCAGCTTTTCGCTGACATAATTTCGCGACACATATGGACAGGGCAGGCAACAGTGCCTGCCCGACCGGAAATCATCGGTTGCGCAAGCGGCCTTCCATCAGATCGATGATGGCGCGCGCCGCATCGAGCACGTTGGTACCCGGTCCGAACACGGCGGCAACGCCGTTTTCGATGAGGTGATCGTAATCCTGGCGCGGAATGACGCCACCGACCACGACGATGACGTTTTCCGCCCCCCTGGTCTTCAGCGCCTCGACGAGTTGCGGCGCCAGCGTCTTGTGGCCTGCTGCCAGCGACGACATGCCGACCACCTGCACCTTTTGCGCGATCGCCATCTCCGCCGCCTCTTCCGGCGTCTGGAACAGCGGACCGGCCAGAACCTCGAAACCGATATCGCCGAATGCCGACGCGATCACCTTGGCGCCGCGGTCGTGTCCATCCTGCCCAAGCTTGGCGACCATGATTTTTGGCTTGCCGGCGGTCTTGCCATAATCGGCAAGGCGCGAGACGATCATCCTGTATTCCGGATCGTCGGCATAGGCCGGCCCGTAGATGTCGCCCACCACTTCCGGCACGGCCGCATGATCGCCGAACGACTGACGCATGGCATCGGAAATCTC
>UCHV01000010.1 GCA_900472395.1 Hyphomicrobiales bacterium | reverse complement strand
CAGCAAGGAGTTTGACGCTGTATTTTTTCGAAATCGCGATTTCCCAAAGAAAACAACATGTCATATAACGCGAAGCCGGGGCGCGATGACACGCCCCGGCAGCAGATTGGCTCGTATACGGCCTTATTTCTGCCAGCTCTTCACCAGTTCGTCGTAATTGACGGTGATCGGCTTTTCCTTTTCGTTCTCGATCTTCAGCTGTGGCGCCAGATTGCCCTTCGAGACCGCATCCTTGTTCCAGTATTCCAGGTCATGCTCTTCGGCGAGTTTCGGGCCCATCTCCTTCTGGACACCGGCGCGTTCGAGACGCTGCAATACCTTTTCCTGTTCCGCGCACAGCGAATCCATCGCAGCCTGTGCGGTCTTTGCACCGGAGGAGGCATCTCCGATCGCCTGCCACCAGAGCTGCGCAAGTTTCGGATAGTCGGGAATGTTGGTGCCGGTCGGCGACCACTGCACGCGAGCCGGCGAACGATAGAACTCGATCAGCCCCCCAAGCTTTGGCGCACGATCCGTAAAGCTCTTGTGATTGATCGAGCTTTCACGGATCAGCGTCAGGCCGACATGGCTCTTTTTCACATCCACCGTCTTCGACACCACGAACTGCGCATAAAGCCATGCGGCCTTGGCGCGGTCATCCGGTGTGGACTTCAACAACGTCCAGGAACCGACATCCTGATAACCGAGTTTCATGCCCTCTTTCCAATAGACGCCATGCGGGCTCGGCGCGAAACGCCATTTCGGCGTGCCGTCATCGTTGACGACGGGCAGACCCTTTTTCACGAAGTCCGCCGTGAAGGCGGTATAGGTGAACATCTGCTGGGCGACTTCACCCTGACCCGGAACCGGGCCGGACTCGGAAAAGGTCATGCCGTTGGCGGCAGCCGGCGCATAGGCCTTCATCCAGTCCAGATATTTCTGGATGGAATAAACGGCGGCCGGACCATTGGTATCACCGCCGCGCGCGACGCAGGAGCCGACCGGCTGTGACTTTTCGTTGACCTTGATGCCCCACTCATCGACCGGCAGGCCGTTGGGCAGGCCCTTGTCGCCATTGCCCGCCATGGAAAGCCAGGCATCGGTAAAGCGCCAGCCGAGCGACGGGTCCTTCTTGCCATAATCCATATGGCCGTAGACCTTTTTGCCGTTCACCTCGCGGCCGGTGAAGAACTCGGCAATATCCTCATAGGCCGACCAGTTTACGGGCACACCAAGATCGTAACCGTATTTGGCCTTGAAATCGGCCTTGTTCTTTTCATCGTTGAACCAGTCGTAACGGAACCAGTAGAGGTTGGCGAACTGTTGGTCCGGCAACTGGTAAAGATCGCCATCCGGCGCGGTGGTGAATTTCAGGCCGATGAAATCGTCGAGGTCGAGGCCGGGATTGGTGACATCCTTGCCTTCGTTCGCCATCCACTTGGTCAGCGAACGGGCCTGCTGGTAACGCCAATGGGTGCCGATCAGGTCTGAATCGTTGACATAGGCGTCATAAACGTTTTCGCCCGACTGCATCTGCGTCTGCAGCTTTTCGACCACATCGCCTTCGCCGATCAGATCGTGGGTCAGCTTGATGCCGGTGATTTCGGAAAAAGCCTTGGCCAGCGTCTTGGATTCATATTCATGCGTGGTGATGGTTTCGGAAACCACCTTGATATCCATGCCGGCAAAAGGTTTTGCGGCATCGATGAACCATTGCATTTCCTTTTCCTGCTCGGCGCGGGAAAGCGACGACTGATCGCCGATTTCCGCATCGAGAAATTTTTTGGCTGCATTCATGTCGGCGAATGCCGAGCCGGTCATTGCCAGCAGCATGGCTGCCGTCGTCGTCATAAGATGCCGTCGCATATCTAGTCCTCCCGGTTGATGCGATGCAGTTGGTCGAAGTGTTGGCGACCGGACCTCCTCCCGTCGCCACATGCGTAGCCTCAGACGAAACGGAATACGCCGATCGCGTAAACCACCGACAAGGCCAGAGCCCACCACAGGCTGGGGCCTCCAAGACCCAGCCATGCGAGATGAATGAAGGCGGCTCCGAGCAGGGACACGAACAGGCGGTCGCCGCGTGTCGTTTCGAACCGCAGGATGCCGACCCGCGGGCCACCGCCCGGCGAAAAGAACTCCCAGATGCCCATCGCCGCGATGAGCAGAAAAATGGTGATGAAGAACAGCGCCGTCGGCAACGTCCAGGCCATCCACGAGAAGTTCATCGGCGTCTCTCCCTTCTCTTACACGCGGCCAAGGGCAAAACCCTTGGCGATGTAGTTGCGGACGAAATAGATGACGAGTGCGCCAGGAATGATGGTGAGCACGCCGGCAGCCGCAAGCACACCCCAGTCCATGCCGGAGGCCGAGACCGTGCGGGTCATGGTGGCGGCAATCGGCTTGGCGTCGGTCGTTGTCAGCGTTCGGGCGATCAGAAGTTCCACCCATGAGAACATGAAGCAGAAGAAGGCGGCGACACCGATGCCCGATGCGATCAGCGGCATGAAGATCTTCACGAAGAAACGCGGGAAGGAATAACCGTCGATATAGGCGGTTTCGTCGATCTCCTTTGGCACACCCGACATGAAGCCTTCGAGGATCCAGACCGCCAGCGGCACGTTGAACAGGCAATGGGCGATGGCGACCGCGATATGGGTGTCGATCAGCCCGAAGGCGGAATAAAGCTGGAAGAAGGGCAGCGCAAAAACCGCCGGTGGCGCCATGCGGTTGGTGAGCAGCCAGAAGAACAGATGCTTGTCGCCCAAAAACCGGTAGCGGGAGAAGGCATAAGCCGCCGGCAGCGCCACCAGAACCGAGATTACCGTGTTCATCACCACATAGGTAATGGAGTTGATATAACCGTTATACCAGGCCGGATCTGTGAAGATGACGGTATAATTGCGCAGCGTAGGGCTATGCGGCCAGAGCGTCAGCTGCCCCAAAATCTCGCTATTGGTCTTGAAGCTCATGTTGACGAGCCAGTAGATCGGCAACGCCAAGAATATAATGTAGATCGTCGGAATCAGGAAACCGTAACGGGCGCCACTGCTGTTGTTGGGCATCGTTCGCCTCCCTCAATTCTGCTCTGCATCGCTCTGCGTCATCACGGTGTAGAACACCCATGACAGCAGAAGGATGATCAGGAAGTAGATGATCGACATGGCCGCCGCCGGCCCAAGGTCGAACTGGCCGATCGCCATTTTGACGAGATCGATGGACAGGAACGTGGTGGAATTGCCGGGCCCGCCACCGGTCACGACGAACGGTTCGGTGTAGATCATGAAACTGTCCATGAACCGCAGGAGCACTGCGATCAGCAGGACACGCTTCATTTTCGGCAGCTGGATATGGCGGAAAACCGACCAGCGTGAAGCACCATCGATACGGGCAGCCTGATAATAGGCATCCGGAATGGAGACGAGACCGGCATAACAAAGCAGCACGACGAGGCTTGTCCAGTGCCAGACATCCATGACGATGACGGTGGCCCAGGCATGCGCCGGGTTCTGGGTGTAGTTATAGGAAATGCCGAGCGAATTGAGGAAATAGCCGAGCAGGCCGATATCGACACGGCCGAAAACCTGCCAAATCGTGCCGACCACATTCCATGGAATGAGCAGCGGCAAGGCCATCAGCACGAGGCAGACCGGCACGCCCGGACCATGCTTTGGCATGTTGAGCGCGATCAGGATGCCGAGCGGCACTTCGATGGCGAGGATGACGGCGGAAAAGATCAGGTTGCGCCAGAGCGCATCCCAGAAGCGCGGCGAGGTGAGGATTTCCGTGAACCAGTCGGTGCCGGCCCAGAAGAATTCGTTATTTCCAAACGTGTCCTGTACCGAATAGTTCACCACCGTCATCAGCGGAATGACGGCGGAAAACGCGACCAGCACCAGAACCGGCAGGACCAGAAACCAGGCCTTGTTGTTCCACGTCTTTTCCATGGTTCAGCCCTCCTGCCCTGCAGTCTGGTTTTTGACGCGCCAGCTATCGGCAAAAATGCCTATGGCATGTTTTTCGAATGAGACTTTGGCATCGGTCGGGATTTCGTCGTCTTCGCCCAGAACGATGGAAAGCGGCTGGCCGCAGAAAGTGGCGCGCACGATCTTCTGGCGACCGATATCCTCGACCTTGTTGACCGAGACCGGCATACCTTCCCGGCCGAGTTTTATGAATTCCGGGCGGATACCGAGTTCGATCCGTCCCTGCCCGGCCAGTGCGGGTGCGTTGTCGAGCGTGATCGTCTGGTCCCCGACACGGGCCGTCTTGCCCTCGACAGCGACCGGCATAAAATTCATGCCCGGCGAGCCGATGAAATAACCGACGAATGTGTGGCTTGGCCGTTCGAACAATTCCGCCGGTGTGCCGATCTGCACGATCTGGCCATCGTGCATCACCACCACCTTGTCGGCAAAGGTCAAAGCCTCGGTTTGGTCATGGGTGACATAGACCATGGTAAAACGCGATTGCCGGTGCAGCCGCTTGAGCTGCGAACGCAACACCCATTTCATATGCGGATCGATGACCGTCAGCGGTTCGTCGAACAGGATGGCGTTGACATTGGCGCGCACCAGCCCGCGCCCCAGCGAAATCTTCTGCTTCTGGTCGGCCGTCAGCCTCTGCGCCCGGCGTTTGGCCATGCCGGCGAGATCGGTCATTTCAAGGATTTCATTGACGCGCTTTTCGACCTCGGCTTCCGGCACCTTGCGATTGCGCAACGGGAAGGCAAGATTGTCGAACACCGTCATCGTGTCGTAGACGACCGGGAACTGAAACACCTGGGCAATGTTGCGCTCTTCCGTGGAAAGCTGCGTCACATCGCGGCCATCGAACAGGATGCGGCCGTCAGACGGCTGCAAGAGGCCGGAAATAATATTGAGCAGCGTTGTCTTGCCGCAACCGGAAGGGCCAAGCAGCGCATAGGCACCGCCATCCTCCCAGTCGTGATGCACTTCCTTCAGCGCATAGTCTCCGGCAGCTTGCGCGCGCGGGCTGTAGGCGTGGCGGATATGTTCGAGCGAAATACGTGCCATATCGTCCCCTCCCTCACGCCGCGACCGGCGGCGCGACAAGCGCCTTGCCGGTGGTTCGATCGAAGGCCATCAGGTGTCGGCTGTCGAGATGGACCTCGATCGTCTGGTCCTGCTCGATGTCGTGAATGCCATGCGCCAGCATCACCCAGCGGCGACCGGCGAAATCGAGATGGACAAAACTTTCCGATCCGGCGATTTCCGAGACCAGCGTGCGCGCTTTCAGGGGTGTCGTGTGGCCGTTTGCGGCGCGCAGAAACAGGTGGTGCGGCTGGAACCCCAACACGAGAGGGCCTTCTGCCACCGAAGACAGGTGCGTCGGCACCGGGATCACGGGTTCGCCATTCAGCGAAAAACTGTGTGCGTCACGAACAAGCTCGATCGTGTTGAGCGGCGGATCGGCAAAAATCCTGGCGGTAACGAGATCGGCAGGCTGACGATACACGTCGACTGTCCTGCCGAACTGCGTCACGGCTCCCTCGTGCAGGGCAGCGGTATAACCGCCGAGCAGCAGCGCTTCGGATGGTTCTGTCGTGGCGTAAACGAAGATCGCGCCGGAGGCGGCGAAGATTTTCGGCAGTTCTTCGCGCAATTCCTCGCGCAGCTTGTAATCGAGATTGGCGAGCGGTTCATCGAGCAGGACGAGATTGGCGTTCTTGACGATTGCGCGCGCCAGCGCCGTGCGTTGCTGCTGGCCGCCGGAAAGATTGAGCGGCGTGCGATCGAGATAGGGCGTCAGCTTGAGAAGCTCGGCCGCCTTTTTCACCTCGCGGTCGATGGTGGCGGCATCCTTGCCGGCAATACGCATCGGCGAAGCGATGTTTTCATAAACGGAAAGCGCCGGATAATTGATGAACTGCTGGTAGACCATCGCGACATTGCGCTTCTGCACCGGCACGGTCGTCACGTCGGCGCCGTCGAAAAACACAGAACCTTCGGTTGGCTTGTCGAGCCCTGCCATCAGCCGCATCAACGACGTCTTGCCGGCAAGCGTCGGCCCGAGCAGGACGTTGAGCGTGCCCCGCTTTAATGTCAGGTCGGTCGGGCGAATATGGTACTCGCCCGCCACCGTCTTCGACACGTTGCGCAATTCCAGCATATGAACCTCGGGCCTCCCAACCCTCGGATACAAGCGGCTATGTCGATGGCCTCAAGCGGCCCGGCGAACACCCGCCATGTACTCCTCCAGTCCCGCGGCCTCCTCCGCCGTCAGGACCAATCCCTGTTTGGTGCGGCGCCACAGCACGTCCTCTGCCGTGACCGCCCATTCCTTTTCGATAAGCCAGCGCACTTCCGCCTCATAAAGCGTTCCGCCGAAATGCCGACCAAGCTCTTCTATCGTCGCCGCATCGGCAAGGATAATCTTTGCATCCGTACCGTAGCATTTGATCAGGCGGCTCGCATGACGCTTCGACAGGAACGGATGGGCAGCCAACAGCTTTCGCTCTTCGCCTGCAGCGCCCGTCACGGCAAAATCTCCGCCCGGAAGCCGGCTCCTGGCCGTCCACGCAGCGCCCTTGGCGCCGATTGCCTCGCCGATCTTTTCCAGCGCATGCTCCGAGAGCCGGCGATAGGTCGTCAGCTTGCCGCCAAAGACATTGAGCAGCGGAGCACCATCAGCATCGACTTTCAGCACGTAGTCGCGGGTTGCTTCCTGAGCCTTCGATGCGCCGTCGTCGTAAAGCGGGCGCACGGCCGAATAGGTCCAGACGATGTCGTCGGGCCTGACCGGTTCGGCAAAATACTCGCTCGCCGCATTGCACAGATACTGGATCTCTTCCTGGCTGATTTTTACGTTTTTCGGATCGTCCGAATAATCGCGATCCGTCGTGCCGATCAGGGTGAAATCGTTCTCGTAGGGAATGGCGAAAAAGATGCGGTTGTCCGGATTCTGGAAAAAGTAGGCCCGCTTGTCGTCGAACTTCTTCTGCACGATGATATGGCTGCCCTGCACGAGGCGGACATTGTGGACGTTGTTGCGACCCATCGCGCCCGACAGAACCTGATCGACCCAGGGACCGCCGGCATTCACCAGCATGCGGGAACGGTGGTGCGTGGTGACGCCGGTCACCTCGTCGCGCACCTCGATCTGCCACAGACCGGCTTCGCGGCGGGCGGAAACCACTTTCGCGCGGCTCATGATCCTTGCACCACGAATGGCAGCATCGCGCGCATTGAGCACAACCATGCGGGCGTCATCCACCCAGCCATCCGAATATTCGAACGCCTTGCCGAAGATCGGCTTCAGCGGCAGGCCGGCCGGATCGTTTTTCAGGTTCAATGTTTTCGTGGCCGGCAGAAGCTTGCGACCGCCCAGATGATCATAAAGAAACAGGCCGAGCCGGATCAGCCAGGCGGGACGCACACCGCCGTTCTGATAGGGCAGCACGAAACGCAGCGGCCAGATGACGTGCGGAGCCATGGCCCACAGCACCTCACGCTCCATCAACGCCTCCCGCACCAGGCGGAATTCATAATGTTCGAGATAACGCAGGCCACCATGGATGAGTTTTGTCGCGCCTGAAGACGTGCCCGAGGCAAAGTCGTTCATCTCCGCCAGCGCAACGGAATAACCGCGCCCAGCCGCATCACGTGCGATACCGCAGCCATTGATGCCGCCGCCAATCACGAAGAGATCGAAAACCGTATCGCCCGACATTGCCTTACCGATCTTGCGTCACCTTATTTCCGCATCGCATCAAATTGTGCAATTGCGAAAGCCTCACCAGTCTAAAATGAAACAAAAACGAATGTCAAATGAAGATTCTTCGCAGGAAAGATGGAGCAGTATCAGCCCGTCTCGATCAACCGCACATCGTTTTCCGCGCAGATGCGCCTGATCTCCGGGGATGGACAGTGGTCGGTGATGAATGTGTGGACCTGACCGATATGCGCCATCCTGACCGGCGCCGTGCGCTCGAATTTCGAGGCATCCGAAACGAGAACGACATGCCGGGCATTAGCGATGATCGCCTGCGCCACCTTCACCTCGCGAAAATCGAAATCGAGCAACGCCCCGTCCGCATCGATTGCCGAAACACCGATGACCGCATAGTCCACTTTGAACTGCCGAATGAAATCGACTGCAGCCTCACCGACGATACCGCCATCAGAGCCGCGCACGACGCCACCGGCGATGACCACCTCGATTGAGGGGTAGACCCGCAAACGATTGGCGACATTGATATTATTTGTAATGACCATCAGCTCGCGGTGATCCACCAGTGCGTCGCCGACAGCTTCCGTGGTCGTGCCTATGTTGATGAAGAGCGAGGAATTGTCGGGAATGACATCGGCTGCCGCCTTGCCGATGGACTGCTTCTGCACGGCTGCCATCAGGCGGCGCGCTTCGTATTTGACATTCTCGTTGCCGCTCGGGAAAATCGCACCACCGTGGATCCGGTTCAGCGCCTTGCCGTCGCAAAGATCGTTGAGATCCTTGCGGATCGTTTGCGGCGTCACCTGAAAGAGACTGGCCAGATCTTCGACCAGCACTTTCCCCTGCGTCTTGGCGATCGCCAGAATTTCTTCCTGGCGGCTGGACAGGTGCATGAAACACCCCCTTTCGTTTTTTGCCATTCTAGAAAAAAACGAAAGCTCGGCAAGCCATTTCGAAAGCGTTTCTTTTTCGGTCGCAAAGCAGTTCGCGCACAGCCGATCGGACAAAAGCCTGGGAATGCGACCGTGCAAAATCTCCGTTGACAAGCCGGAAAATCACGCGCATTGATATCGCCATGATCACGAAGCTATCCACCGCCCGCTCGTATTTTTGGTCGTACCTTTAAAGGGCGGCTAGACAGATCATATTGTCACAAAAGCCGCCGTCAGGCGGCTTTTTGATGAAAACAGCGTCCTGACGGCAAACCTCTCGAAAAAAGCCAAGGACGAACACAATGCCAACCCTCTCAAACGCGATATCGGATCCGCTGAAGCCGGCGCCGTTGCTGCCGAACAGCCAGATCAACCTTTCCGAAGCAGCGCTCTCGCGCCCGCCGGTCGTCGCCATTCGCGCCGCACGCCGCGCCGACCTGCCGCAGCTGGGCGAGATGATCGCCGCGCTGGCGACACATCACAACGATGCCTCGGCCATTACACCGGAAATCCTCGAACGCGATCTTTTCGGCCCGGTGCCGTGGATCACCGCACTTGTTGCGGATGGCGGCGAAGGCCTGATCGGTTATGCCATTCTGGTGCCGCTCTACCGCGCGCAGGAAGGCAAGCGCGGCATGGACCTGCACCACCTCTTCGTGCGTGAAGGTCATCGCGGCCACGGCATCGGCCATCACCTGGTGACCCGCGCCCGCGATCTCGCCCGCAATGCCGGTTGCGATTATCTCTCGGTCGGCGCAGCCACCGGCAATTTCGCCGCCCACCGCTTTTACGAGCATCTGGATTTTAAGCCGCGGCCGGTGACAGGCATGCGTTATACGCAGGCGCTGGCGTAACAGCTCTTTTCGGCGATCCCGACCTTGGCTGGGATCGCCGGATAATCGCGTTCAGCGCGATGCGGCCTTGGCCGCAACCTCGCACTCACCCATTTCCGCTCAAGACACGACAGCTTTTCACCTGCCCTTGACCGCCTGCCGGCACCAATGCGCCAAGCGCGCGCCGAATATCGCGGCTGTTGAGATTGAGGCTGCGCCCCTGCGGGATGGATTGGCGATCAATTTTTGCCCTCACGGCCTTCTGAAAGGCCTCCGCATTCGTCTCGTAATAGAAAAGACAATCGGCTCCGACAGGATCGGAACCGATCAGGATGCGAAAGGCGCGACGATGCACGAAGCAGGCCGCGCCATGATCTTCCGTATCGAGGAAAACGGCAAAGCTGAGCGCATCGAGATCGTCACGCCAGATCGCCGCCATCTTCGACATCACTTCAGGCTGATGGACTGAGACGTTTCAGGAATGTGCCGCTGAGCGCTCCCAAAAGCGCCCAGAACACGAAGCTGGTGACCGTTGCCACAACGATGAACCGGCGCTCCAGTTCAAGCGGCGCCAACGGCTCCTCACCTGCCGGCGGCAAGGGCGCCCCCACCACATGCGGCGCAGCAATGAGAATGACGGCCAGCACCGCCGACCATGACTCTCGCCGCAAAACCAGAAGACCGATACCTGCAGCAGTGGCGAGCGCCGTGGCAATCCACCAAGTCTGGCGCGCGGCAAGTGCCGCCGCCGGGCTGCCCGGCAATTCCGGCGGCAGACCGACCATCGGCGCCAGCATGACCGAGGCAAACCCGGCCACACCGAAAAACAGTCCCGTGCGCCAGCCATGCACGACATTGGTCATGGATAGCAGCGCCGTCAGCACGAGCGAATAACCGATGGCGGTCAACACATTGGCGCCGAGCGTATAGGCGGTGCGTTCGAAACCATCGGCCGGTGCCCAGCCCTCGCCGTGATCGTGACCGGCCGCATCGTGCCCCTCGCCTTCCGCCGAACTTGCCGCATGATCATGTGCCGGGGTGCCGGCGGCATGCGTATGTTCGGCAGGGGGCGCAGCGTCCGGCACGGCCGGACCGGCATTTTCGTAGGTTTCGGCCTTGAGGATCAGCGGCTCGGTGCCGACCATCTGCATCAGCGTGATGGCAATACCGGTTATGATCCCCACCGGGACGGCGGAGAAGACAATTGCTCTGAACATGTGATGGCGCCCCTCAGTGGCAGGGGAAGGCGTTGGCATGACGAACGTCATGCGCCGCATTGTGGACGACCTCGAGATGGGAAAAACCCACGAAGCCGATCACGAAGATGCCAAGGCATGCCGCCATGGCGGATTGCACAAGGTTGGATGTTCTGGAAGTCACGGCCGGTCTGGCCGCGGCATCAGCGGTCTGTTTCTGCATGGTGAAACCCCTCGTTGCACATGCGTTGCTCACATTTGCAATGGCAGGTCTCCTGGCTCGCAGGTCGTTGTCGCGAAACTGGCCTTCCCGGTTTCCCAGTGGCCGTCATCGTCCGGACTCGCCGCTCACAGTTGCGGGGGCAGCCGCGAATGAGGAAAATTCCCTATCGCGTTCCCTTTTAATCCTTCTGTCTTCCGCGAAGGAAAACCGGAGGAACCGTTGCGATGCAAGTTGTGCGCCTGGCCTTTGCAGGTGTCAAGGCGCGCCTGCGTCCGCCAATCCACAATGGGCGGCGCACCGCAGAAACCACTTGCCAAAGAAGTTACTTCCCCGGAACGGCCTTCAGATAAGCGGCAATCGCTTCGAGATCGCTTTTGGGCAGATGCGCAATATTCTTCTGCACCTCCACCATCGAACCGCCGACACTGTCGAAATCAGGTGTGAAGCCGGTTTCGAGATAGTTGACGATCTCATCCTCGCTCCAAGCTCCGATTGCCTCCGAGCCGGAAGTGATGTCGGGGATACGCCCTTCGCCTTCCGGGTTCGGGCCGCCGGCAAGCCAGGCGCCGGCCTCGAAACCACCGAGCGCATTGCGCGGCGTGTGGCATTCGCCGCAATGGCCGGGGCCTTCGACAAGATACTGGCCGCGCTTTACCTGATCGGAGGGGTTGGCGATTTCTACACGCGGGCCATCGTCGAAATAGAGAAATTTCCAGCCGCCAAGGGCAAGGCGGATGTTGAACGGAAATGGCAGATCGTGGCCCGGCGCGACATTGGAACTGGCCGGCAGCGATTTCAGGTAACCGAACAGATCGTTGACGTCCTTGGGCGAAAGCCGAGCGTAGGAACCGTATGGAAAAGACGGGTAAAGATGCTCGCCGTTCGGGCCGACGCCGCGCGTCATGGCATTGCCGAACTGTGCAACCGACCAGCCGCCGATACCGGCCTGACTATCGGATGAGATGTTCGGAACATGGAACGTGCCGAAATCGCTGGGCAGCGCGCGGCCACCCGACATGATCTTCAGCGCATCGCCTTCTGCGCCCGGCGCGGCATGGCAACCGGCACACCCGCCGGCCCAGAACAGCTGTTCACCGTTGGCGAGATCAGGGCTGCCGAGATTGGCCCAGTGGCTTTCCGGCTGCGGATCGGGTGCTGTCAGCGCATAAGCGCCGCCAAGGCCCGCTGCTCCCACAACCACCACTGCCGCCACGATTTTCGTGAAGGTCGATGCCATATCGTTCTCCTGCCGCAAGGCGTCGCGGCAGCCGGACGGAAATCCGGCTGCCGTTCACAATCAACGCTTCAGACGGTAGGTCTGGTGGCACTGGCCGCATTCTGCGCCCAGCGTCTGCATGGCATTCATGACACCTGCGACGTCAGTCGGAGCCGCAGCCAGAACCGCATCGGCATCGGCACCCAGCTTCAATGCCTTGGCGCGGAAGTCCGACGGATTTTCCCAGATCTTTGGCGAGGCCTCGGTATCGTGGCCGGTTTCGCTACCGACCGGGAACTGGTCGGGAAATGCCTTGGCCGACGTGCTGATGGTGGTCAGCGCAGTTTTTACGGCCTCGGCATCGAAAGGCTTCTGTTCCTTGGCAATGGCTGCAAGCGCGCCCATGGCGCCACCGATTGCCTTCATGCCGGCCTGACGTTCGACCTGCGGCTCGGCTGCGAAAGCCGAACCGAAGCCAAGACAGAGCGCCACGGCCGTCGCGGCCAGAGTCTTGATATACATTGGTGTCTCCCGGTTTCATCGGCCCGCATCACACGCAGCCGAAAGATCTGCGTTTGCGAGAATGACAAGGCCAAGCGACGGAAAGAAGTCACGTTTCCGTCAGCTTACAGAAGATACGACCCTTATACGTAGACACTGCGTTCACCGGATAAATACGCCAAACGCACTCAAGTTACGATTGCCAGGAACCGTTCACGCCTTCCCACAAAGTCAGAGCGGAAACCAGAACCAGCAGCAGGCCGGCGCCGCGGCCAATCCAGATCGTTGCCGAGGCATTGCCGACGACGGCGCTGCGGGCACGTCCGGCGGCAATAGCAAGACCGCCGTAAATGGCCAGCTGCGTTGCCGCCGTCATGACCGCCATGATGGCCGCCTGTGGTGCCAGCGGGCCAAAATCGGGGCGCAGAAACTGGGGATAGATGGCCAGCATGAACAGATAGGCCTTCGGGTTCATCAGGCAGGTAACGGCTCCGCGCCGAAACGCCTCCCAATGGGAACGGCTGTCGGCCGGGCCGACATGATCGACGGTAATCGCGCTGCGCATAAGCGTGAAACCGATCCACGCCATGTAAAGCGCGCCGACGATCAACAGCGGCTTGAACAGGACGGGCAAAAGATTGGCCAGAAGCCCGACGCCCAGCGCGCCGTAAAGCGAATGAACGAGCCCGCCCAGCATGATGCCCGCCGTGGCCGCCAGTCCAGACGTCCGGCCACGTGTCAGAGAGTTGGCAAGCACGAAGATCATATCCATGCCCGGCACGATGATGATGCCGAAAAGAAGCGTAAAAAACAGCCAGAGATTTTCCGTATAGGTCATGTCAGTTGCCACCCTTGCTCTGCAGAAACATCAACCGTCAAAGGCCTTGTTTCGCCACCCGATTTGCCGCTCTATACGATCACGCTCCTGACAGCGTTCTGTCAGGAGCGATGGGAGGCCGGAAGAAAAATGCGCAAGGCGTCACGCCTGTTCGAGATCATACAGATCCTGCGGCTGGCCAAGGGGCCGGTGACCGCAGCGACGATTGCCGAGCAGCTGGAGGTGACCGTGCGATCGATCTATCGCGACATCGCCGCATTGCAGGGCATGCGTGTGCCGATCGAAGGCGGGCGGGGCATCGGCTATATTCTGCGGCCCGGCTTCACTCTGCCGCCGTTGATGTTGTCTATCGAGGAAACGGAGGCAATCGTGGTGGCCTTGGCGCTGCTGGAACGCACCGGCGACAAGGGGCTGAAACAGGCGGCCAGGCAGGTCAATCGCAAGATTTCGGCCGTCGTGCCGCAACCGCTTGCCAGCACGTTCAGCACCAATGCGCTGCATGCCTGGGGCAGCCCGGCGCCTGCACCGTCGGGCATCGATCTGGCCTTGTTGCGGCGTGTCATCCGCGACGAACAGAAACTGCACCTTTCCTATAGCGACGAAGAAGGCCGCGACAGCGAAAGGACCATCCGGCCGATTGCACTCATTTATTATTCGCAGACCGCCAATATCGTCGCATGGTGCGAATTGCGCGCAGCGATCCGCAATTTCCGCGCCGACCGGGTGGCAGATTGCCGCCCGGTCGATGCCTTTTTCACCGGTGATGGAGAACGACTGCGCAAACTCTGGGTCGATGGCTGGCAGAACCGGTGACCGCCAGCCAACACGCCATCCAACGTTATCCCGTCAGTCGCGGGCGTGGTTGTTGGGCATCATCGCTTCGATCGTGTCGTCCTTGTCGATAAAATGGTGTTTCAGCGCAAAGGCAAGATGGCCGGCGACAACGATCAACAGCGCCCAGGACAGAAACCAGTGGGCGGTTACCAGATAGGGCGTCAGTTCCGGGTTCTTGCCACCGAGACCCGGAATGGTGAAGAGGCCGGCCACCGGGATAGCATACCCCGCCGAAGACGAGTTCCACCAGCCGGACAATGGTACGGCGATCATCAGGAAATACAGTGACCAGTGTCCCATATGCGTCGCCAGCTTCATCACTGAAGGCATTTCGCCAAGCGGTGGAGGGCTGTGGAACAGGCGCCAGATGATGCGAAGGGCGATCAGGAAAAGCGTCGTCGCGGCAATGTTCTTGTGCAGCGTGATCGCCCAGATTTTCTGCGCGGTCTCGATGTTGCTGACACCGTAATGCAGCATGGCGCCGCCATAATAACCGACGATCCAGGCAGTGATGATGATTGCCGCCATCAGCCAGTGGAAAAATTTCGAAGTGGGATTGAAGTTGCGGGCTTTCGACGCCTTGGCGGGGTTTTGCGACAATGATCCCGTATCTAATGTGCTGGCCATATCCTGCCTCCCGGACAGATTGATCTATTCATCAATAAAAACTCTATAAATTAGAATATTCACGCCAGAATGCGTTGTTGCCTTTTGACAATATTCGCGGAAGCCAACAAAACATCAGCCGTTACTTGCATTGATTATTATCGAACGACGACAAACTCCCGCCAAGAGTGTCAAAAAGTCGCTGACAACCGTCAATGACAAAACAGAAAAGCCGGACACCTGCGTGCCCGGCCGATTGCCAATGGTTCTTGGTGAATTGAGCCGTCAGATCGGCAGGGTGCGGCTTTCTTCGCGGCCGTGACCGATCACTTCGATACGATCACTGAAAATTTCCACGACGGCAAAGGCGTTCTCGTCGGGCGTATCGACCATGCCTTTGAAATTGATGAACCAGGCTTTTCCGAGCTGGCCGAGATTTCCGGTATGCTGGTGGCCGTTCAGATAGGCGACGACATTGCTGTAGGATGCAATGAGCGCAGCCACCTCGGCGCTATCCCAAAGGTTATGATCGCTGTCGGGATAAAGCGGATAATGGCCCATGATCACGACCTTCTCGCCATCCCATGAGGCATGATCGAGCACGTCCCGCAACCACTCCAGCTGATCCCGACTGATGCCCGCGTTCCAGTCCTTGGCATTGATGGCGCCGTTCGCTTCGAGGCCAGCCAGCCGATCGACTGCCTTGTGGCGACGCTGCGGATCGTGTGCGGTGGCAAACAGGCTGTCTTCACAGCCATCCATCACCACGAAACGGAAACCGTCGCGAGCGAAGTGGTGATAGGGAGCCGGCATGCCGAGCTTTCCATGCACTTCAGGCAGACGCTCCGGAGACACCAGAAAATCGTGGTTTCCGGGCAGAAAAACGCAATGGTGCCGGGAGTTGTCGAACAGCGGCAGCACTTCGTCGAAGTTTTCCCAGCCGCGATCAATCAGATCGCCGAGCGTGACGACGAAAGCAAGTTCCTCGGCGTCGAAAACGTCGAGCGCCTGGGTAATCTTGGCTTTGCTCGCATCATAAAAGCGGTTCAGAGTCGGGTGGGCCGGAAGCGGCGCATATTGCGGATCGGCCAGAACGCCAAAGCGTATGAGTGGTGTTTCGCAGGACATTCCCGCGAGATATGACGTCCCCATGACAGGCGTGTGACGAAGACGGCTTGCATGAACCTGCCGAAGCTGCCTAAGAGAAAAACGAGGGGCTGCCGACAGTATTCATTGAAAGGTCAGTATTTGCGCAATCTTCCTTATTCTTTCTGGGCCATTTTCTGGCGATTGGCCGCCGTCCTTTTTGCCAACTACGTCGTTACGTCCGTGGGCATAAACATTCTCTACAAGCTCTCCGGCAGTCTCGACACCACGATGATGATTGGGGCGTCTGCAAATCATCTGACAACCGGCCTGATATTCCTGCTTCTCGCGCTGCGGCAGGCAAATTCCGATACATGCGAGCCGGGAGAGCCATCGTTTCACTGGCGCAATACCTATCTCATTCTCGCAGCCGTCACTGCATTGCTTTTAATACTGAAGCTGGCGGCATTGCTGCTGTTGCCACGAGATATTCTCCTTTCTACACTGGTTTATCTGCCCAGGATCACGTTCCTCATCGTGTGGCCCATCCTCGCCATCCGCCTGTCACGCTTCCGCGCTATGACATCCGGCCCGATGGTGGCAACCGCCTGAAACACAAAAGCCCGGCACAAAGGCCGGGCTTTCATCATTCGGTTTCCCGAAATTTACTTCGTGGCAGCTTCGTAACGCTCCAGGACGTAGTCCCAGTTGATCAGGCTGTCGACGAAAGCTTCCAGATACTTCGGACGTGCATTGCGGTAGTCGATGTAATAGGAGTGTTCCCACACGTCGACGCCGAGGATCGGCTCTGCACCGTGAACCAGCGGGTTTTCGCCGTTCGGGGTCTTGGAGATTTCAAGCTTGCCGTTCTTGACGGAAAGCCATGCCCAGCCGGAGCCGAACTGCGTCGTGCCGGCAGCAACGAAATCGGCCTTGAACTTGTCGTAACCGCCGAGGTCGGAAGCGATCGCGCTTTCCAGCTTGCCGGGCAGCTTGTTGCCGCCGCCGTCCTTTTTCATCCACTTCCAGAAATGGACGTGGTTATAGTGCTGGGCAGCATTGTTGAAGAGACCGGCATTGGTGCCGAACGACTTCTTCACGACTTCTTCCAGCGAAAGGTCAGCCATGCCAGCTTCAGCGGCCAGCTTGTTGCCGTTGTCGACATAGGCCTTGTGGTGCTTGTCGTGGTGGTACTCGAGCGTTTCCTTCGACATGAAGGGCTGCAGCGCTTCGTAGTCATACGGGAGTTCGGGAAGTTCAAAAGCCATGATCTTACTCCTTGGGCAAAAACAAGCTGGGTGAAGGTGAGCGGGAACATAGGTGTCCGGCGTCACCGTGGCAACGTCTTTCGGGTCAAAATTCTGGCAAAAATCAATGCCCCGGCGGTGCGATGTTCTTCTCTAACGCGTGTTCGTGGAACATCGTTCCGCGACTGCCGGGAAGCAAGCGGCGACATGCGTCTACCACGCCATTGCCATATGGCTGACGCAGAGTTCTGCCATGCACCACAGCCGCAATGGAGATCGCGATTCGATGAAAAACACCCTTATGACGCTCACGATGCTGACCGCAGCCCTTGGCTTCGGACACGCAGCTCACGCTTCCTCGGATGGCGCATGGGCGCAGTTTGCAACGGCAGTCGAAAAAGCCTGCATCAAATCAGCATCCAGCCAGATCGAAAACGGCCGCGCGGTGGTCGATCCGTATGGCAGCGCGAAATATGGCCTTGCCATCGTCACCGGTCGCCCGAGCGGTGTTCCCAAAACCAAGAAGCTGGCCGATATCAGCGTCATCTGCGTCTATGACAAGAAGACCAAGGCGGCCGAGGTCGGCGGAGAAATCGAAGTCGGCAAAATCGCCACAAATCAGAAACCACGCTGACGCGCGCTTAAACAGGATGGGCCGTCTCTTTCCCCTGCTGCTTCTCACGGCAGCCCTCGCGGCGGCCGATGCCGCGTCGGCCCAGGATGCCGACCGCGGGCAAAGGGTCTATCGCGTCTGCCAGCCGTGCCATGTTGCCGACAGGGAAACCAACAAGCAAGGCCCGCATCTGAAGGGCGTGTTCGGTCGCCCGGCCGGGCAGGTCGATGGTTTTCGCTATTCGCAAGCCATGCGTGACGCCGGGGCCGGAGGGCTGGTTTGGGACGAGAAGAACCTTTCGGAATTTCTCTCAAGCCCCAGCCGAAAGGTTTCCGGCACCAGCATGCGTTTTTGGGGTTTCTGGAGCCAGTCGGAGATCGACGATGTGATCGCCTACCTCAAAACCAACCCATGACCGCCATCAAAACAGGATTGACAGTCAGCTTTGCGCAGGCTTGGCTTCTTATCATTTGTTCATTGATTTTTGCACGCACGTTTGAACTTACGAAGGATATTTGATGTCTGACCGAGCGCATGAGACCGCGCACAATCACCATGAGGCAACCGACGACATAGACCACGGCGTCAATGTGGTTGCCGGGTCGCTTGACGCATTTCTGGACGAACTGATTTCGCACACACCTGGGATTACTTTCTGCGCCGCAACGGTGAGCGGCAGCAATGAGCCCAAGGCCGAGATCCCGCCGGCAACCAAAGCGGAAGCCATCACGAAGACGGAACCATCCTTCCGCTATCACCCGGAGCCGACGCCCGAGACGGGACCGCCGCCGGCACGCGTCTATAGCATGAGCGACCTGATGCTGTTCGAACACCTCACCGGTTACCGGCTGGTGGCGCAACGCCAGTTATGGCGGTCGGTGGACAAGGACGGCAATCGCGCAATGGCGGCCGACAGGCTCTTCACCGTGCTGGCTGAAGAAGCGTTTCAGCTGGCCGACAGGCAACGCCGCAATGGCCACGCGCCGCAGGCAGACCTTACCGTTCACGATATTGCCGCGGCCATGAAACCGATGCGCGCCATCGCCGCGCATCTCGGTGAGCGCGGCAATCAGGCTTCCGACCGTCTGGAGGCCGTGTTGATGGCAGCAATTGATCGGCCTTTGGCCGCGTGACACGACAACGGCCAGGACCACCGCGCCATTTCAGCGCGCGGTGGTATCGCTAACAATCAATTGCTGACGACCGACGGCCGGAACCTTTTGGCGTTGCCGGCGATTTTATCCCGCTGCAACCAGCCAGCCGGGAGATAGCCGATGTTCGATTTCGTGACGTCCGAATTCCTGATATTCGTCCTCATCGGATTTTGCGCCCAGATCGTCGATGGCGCGCTTGGCATGGCCTTCGGCGTGTTGACCACGACCAGCCTTCTGGCTGTCGGCGTGGTGCCTGCAGCCGCCAGCGCCATGACGCATATTACCGAATGTTTCACCACGGCGGCATCGGGCGCGTCTCATCTCTATCACCGCAATGTCGATTGGCGTCTGGTTTTCAGGCTGGCACCGGCAGGCATGATCGGCGGCGCAATCGGCGCCTATCTTCTCTCCACCATCGACGGCAAGATGATTGAGCCCATCGTCTCTGTTTATCTGATCGGTATCGGCCTTTTCATTCTCTACAAGGCATTCAGGCCGAAATGGCCACGCGATGTGCATGACTGGATCGTGCCTTACGTCGGCGGAGCGGGAGGCCTGCTGGATGCCATGGGCGGCGGCGGCTGGGGGCCGATCGTCACCAGCAGCCTGCTCGGCCGCGGTCACGAGCCGAAAAAGGTGATCGGCTCCACCAACCTGACCGAATTTGCAGTCACCTTTGTAATCTCCCTGACGTTTATCCTGGCCTTGGGCTGGTCGGAACTTTCGTCAGCCGTGGGCCTCATCGTCGGCGGCGTGCTCGCTGCTCCGTTCGGGGCGCTGATTGTTAAAAAAATGCCGGTGAAACCGCTGATGGTAGCCGTCTCGGTCATCATTATCGGCACGGCGGCTATTCGCTTCGCCTGAAAGCGTATATACCGACCGTCTAATACTTAAGTTGTGCAACCTGGGATGTGAACATCGGTTCTGGAGCAGCGCATGACCGCAAATTTGGGTGACAATCTTTCTGACAAGATGACGATGCTGGAGGCGCTGGAGCTGGCGATGGACAACATGCCTGTTGCCGTTGCCGTCTTCACCTTCGAGGGGCAGTTTGTTTACGCCAACCGATGCTTCCGTCTGCTGCACGATATCGATGACAATTCATTCTCAGGCCTTGAAACCTTCGCCGACATCATCGAAAGCGAAAGGGTTCAGGACTGGAAGCAGGATCCGAAAACGTTTTTCGATCACATGCAGAGCGAACTGAAAGCCGGTCGCACGGTGCAGGCTCAAATCGAGATCGGCGAAAAGATCGTCGCGGTGCATGATATCCTGCTCGGCGGCCGTTATATCCTGACAACCCAGCAGGATGTTACCGCCCGCGTACAGGCGGAACGGAGGGTGTCGTATCTCGCCCATCACGACCCTTTGACGGATCTGCCGAACCGGACGCATTTTTCCGCCCGCCTCGAAAACCTCATCGAGGAAAGCAAGGTCACCCGCCGGCACTTCGGCGTTATGTGCTTCGATATCGACCGCTTCAAGGACATCAACGATATTTTCGGTCATGGCGCCGGCGATATCGTTTTGACCGAGTTGGCCTTGCGCCTGAAGCGCTTGCTGGGACCGCAGGACGCCGCAGCGCGCCTCGGCGGCGACGAGTTTACCGTCATCAGCGCGGGCGAAAGCCAGCCTGAAACGATAACCCGCCTTGCGGAAAATCTCATGCAGGCCATGGAAGAGGAAATCGACGTCGATGGCCGCTCGTTGAGCGTGGGCCTGAGCATCGGTATCGCCATGTTTCCGCAGGACGGCAAGGATGCCGCAACGCTTCTTGCCAATGCAGATGCGGCGCTCTACCGCGCCAAATCCGAAGGGCGCGGCCGCTTTTGCGCCTTCAATGCAGGCACGGACCGCCGGATGCACGATCGGCGCGTGTTGCAGCAGGATTTGCGCCACGCCATCAGCCGGCACGAGCTGGCCCTGCATTATCAGCCGCAGGCGTCGGTTTCCGGAGAGATTTTCGGGTTCGAAGCCCTGTTGCGGTGGCACCATCCCATTCGCGGCCTCATCGCCCCGGATCAATTCGTGCCTTTGGCGGAAGAAAGCGGCTTGATCATCGATATCGGCCGCTGGGTGCTGCGTGAGGCCTGCCGTGAAGCGGCAAGCTGGCCGAACAGGCTGAGGATCGCGATCAACGTCTCCCCCATCCAGTTCCGTCACGAAAATCTCGTCCATGATGTTCACACCGTCCTGCTGCAGACCGGTCTTTCGCCCGACCGGCTGGAACTGGAAGTGACGGAAGGCGTACTGGTTCAGGATTTTGCCCGCGCCCTGCAAATTTTGCGCGGGCTCAAAAGCCTCGGTGTGCAGATCGCCATGGACGATTTCGGCACCGGCTATTCTTCGCTGTCCTACCTGCAGGCCTTCCCGTTCGACACCATCAAGATCGACAGGTCATTCACTGCCAAGCTGAATGCCGACCCGAGCGCCAACGAAATCGTGCGTGCGGTGATCGGCCTGGGGCGCGGACTGAATATCCCGATCGTTGCAGAAGGCGTCGAAACCGAAGAACAGCGCGCCTTTCTGCAGGACGCGCAGTGCCAGAACATTCAAGGTTACCTGATTGGCAGAGCCGAACCGATTGCCGAATATTCGCAACTGACCGGCGCTGCACACGTGGTGTCAGCAGATCAGCTACCCGGTTCTGCGGGTACGATCACCCGGTTTAACCGTTAGGACCGATCATCGTCGGATGAACCGCATGGCGATGCCATGCGTTAAAGGTGAACGGAGCGGTCACCGGCTGCTCTCTATCGCGCGTCATTCTCTTCGTTGTAATGCAATTACTGGGGTAGCGCGCGCGGTAGCCCGTACAGGATTGGCATAAGGTTTACTCAATGACGGCTTCGCAAAAATCATTTCTCGTCATCCTCCTTCATGGCGTCGGCTCCAACGGCGACGACCTTGCTCCGCTCGGAAAGAGTTGGGAGCCACGTCTTCCCGGCATCACTTTCGTCTCACCGAACGCACCGCAACCATCCGACTTCGGTATGGGCTACCAGTGGTTCAGCGTTGCAAACGTCACACCGGAAAACCGCCCTGCCCGCATCGCAGCCGCCCGCCCCTCTTTCGACGCCGTCATTCACGGCATAATCGAGGAAAACGGTTTTTCGGACCGGCTTGATCGCGTTGTGTTTGTCGGATTTTCGCAAGGCACGATCATGTCGCTGGATGCCGTTTCCAGCGGGCGCTGGCCCATTGCAGCAGTGATCGGTTTCTCCGGGCGACTCGCCACCGAAAAACCGCTGACGCCGGCGCCCGGCACCAGGATCCTTTTGGTTCACGGCACCGCGGACACGGTCATTCCATCATGGGAAACCGAAAAGGCGGCTGACGAACTGAGACAGATCGGTCTGCCCGTCGAAACCATCATCGAGCCTGGCCTCGGTCATACTATCTCAATGGGCGGAGCGGACCGCGCTTGCAGTTTCCTCGAAGAGACAACCAAAATCTGACGGCTCGAGCGTTGATTTCAGATTTTCTGCCCGGGGCAGAGCCGATCATGTGGATACGAAAACGCCGGCATTGCTGTTGAAATAGGCGGTTTGGGTCGGATTGCCTGAACTGAACTGCAGAAGAAGCGGGGTCTGCGCCGCAATCCTGCTTTCAGGCATTTTGGCGCGAGCGCTTGCAACGGGGAAATTCGGAAAGGCCCGCGTCGGGATCGCCATCCCTACCTGCGCGCCGCTCAGCAAGGTGAGCAGTATCTGGTTGTTGATCGAAAACGTGCCAAGACCGCCATTGAGCAATGAGGTTGCACCCAGTATCGCTGTGCCATTCGGCTGCGAATTGACGCAGAACGTCCGCGCCAACCCGGCCGTTACCATGCCGCCGGAGCCGTTCTGGAGTTGTATCGTCTGTGGAAGTGTCGTCGTCCCGCTCTGACTGATAAAATGACCATCGAACGTGAATACCTGGCCGCTCAGCGCCGGGCTCTGTGAATTGATCCGCAGGACATTATAGGCCTGAAGACTGTAGGATGAAGAATAGACCGACAGGCTATCATTCCAGCTGATGTTGATCATGCTCGTCGCAGGCGCAAGGACAGACACGATTTGGTAAGACGCACGATATTGCGGCTGCAGCAGCGCCACGGCCATCTCGGCATTGTAGATGTTCTGCAAGCCTGTCTGGTCGATGTCGATTTGAAGCGTATATTCGGTCATGGCACCATCCGGTGACGGTGGCTCTCGAAGGTTGCGTTCGGCAGGACAGGGACGTCGCAAATGCACTCGCCCGGAAACAGGCTCGTCTTTTCAGGCAAAGTTTCGCATCTGCCGCCCTGCCTGCCGGCGGATAAGCCGCCAGACAGGGTTGCAGTGGCGCTCTTCGCCACGGTCATTTCCGCAGTCCCGTTTCCGGCTTACGCGGCGATGAACTGGTTCTGCTGGTCGTTATAGGTAATCGCCGCCTTCTGGTTAGTGGTATAGCTGACCGCCAGCGCGGTACCGGCAACCTGAGAAATGACGATACCGTTGTTGGAATAGCTGGACGTGAACACCAGGATGGTTTCAATCGGCGTGAAGACCGCCGTCTGGTTGAAGAGAATGCCGACGGCGCACATCGGCGCTGTTACGGCCGTACCGTTGACTGATGCGCCCTGCAGCAGACCGCCGGTCACCATAGCCGTCGATCCGATCTTCAGGTCCGGATCGCTGTTAACGATCTGGTATTGGGTCGGCCCGACAGCGCCGGAGACACCAGGATCGAAGAAGCCGGCAGTATTGAGATTGTAGCTGCTGCCACCGATAGCTGTTGCTTTGGAACTTGTCTGGATGATAGCGCCCGCTTGGGCGTTGGTGGTGGAAGAATAGACGGAATATACCGGGTTCCAAGTGATGACGTTGAACAACTGCGGTGTGAAAGTGATCCAGGCGACCGGCTTGCTGCCGGCAGTCTGCTTGACGATCGTGACGCTCTGGCCGGCAGCATTGAGCGCCTGCAGACCGGCTTGATCGAAGGTGATATCGAGTTCGTAGCCAGGCATGTCTTGTTCTCCTGTGCAGGCGCGCGCGAATGAACGCATCGGTCGCGGTTGCGCCCGGATGTTGATCGGGTTCGGTTTTCTGTTATCGCCCAACGAATAGTGGCGGGAAGCGACGCCAACCAATCAACTTTAGATTGCGCTAAACTCAAAGCATTTCCGCATTACCGAGCGTTAATCACATTAACTCGCTCAAAGCAGGCGCAACCTTGCTGAACTTGCAATCTGTCCGGCTTAGCCATTCCTGAAACGACAAACGGCGCCTCAAAGGCGCCGTCCTCGTTATTCGCAGGTATCTCGAGAAAAAGTCAGGCAGCCTTGCGCGTTGCGTTGGCCCAATCCATGTAGAGTTCGAGCGCCTTGGCCGCGACCGGACCGGGCTGCAATTCGCGCTCTTCGAATTTGTTGATCGGAACGATCTTCGAGTAATTACCCGACGTGAAGATCTCATCGGCCTTTGCGACGTCCTCGACCGTGATGGTCGCTTCACGAACCTCATAGCCGCCCTGACGCAATAGTCCGATCACGCGCGAACGGGTGATACCGGCAAGAAAGGTTCCGTTGGCGATCGGCGTGAAGACGACGCCGTCCTTGACGATGAAGATGTTGGACGAGGCGGTTTCGGCCACATTTCCGTTCATGTCGCGGGCAAGCGCATTGTCGAAACCGCGATTGCGCGCTTCGATGATCATGCGGCCGCTGTTGGGATACAGGCTGCCGGCCTTGGCGGCCGTCATGGCGACTTCCGGGTTCGGACGACGGTAAGGAGAAACCGTCAGCGACGACGGTTTTGCCGTATTCATCGGCGCTTCGAACAGGCACAGGGCAAAACGGGTCGATTCCGGATCGGCGGCAACGACGCTGAACGAAGTGCCGTGTTCCGACCAGTACATCGGCTTGATATAGATGGCGGTCTTGCCGTCGAATTTCTTGACGCCTTCGAGCGCCAGCGCCTCGATCTCTTCCGGCGTCTTCGTGGGCTTCATGCCCATGTTGATGGCCGAGCGGTTGATACGCTGGCAATGCAGGTCCAGATCCGGCGAGATGCCGTCGAACCAGCGCGCGCCGTCGAACACCGTCGAGCCGAGCCACATGGCGTGCGACGTTGGGCCGATCAGCTTCGGATTGCCCGAAAGCCATTCACCATCGACGAAAGTCCAAGTGGTGCTTTTGGGGGACGTATCAACGGACATGCCATTCTCCTTGCAAATTTCGTGACCGAGTGAAGGCGCGGCGCGGCCCCGAGGTCAAGGCGTTTTTCGTCGAAAAATCCACTCCTACGCTAAAAAGCGGATAGCTGTGGCGGTCGTTGCAGCAATTCAGTTTCGGCATAAATGAGTGCATCAGCATCTGTGATACGAGACGGGTTCACCGCGCAAATTCGCCCACTTGCCGCTCGGGCCGTTCCCGTATCCAATGACGGCGATACGGGAGAAGGAGAAGCCCATGGCATGGTCCTCGCAACAATATCTGAAATTCGAGGACGAGCGCACCCGTCCTGCCCGGGATTTGATGGCGCAGGTGCCGCTTGCCACCGCCAGCCGCGCCTTCGATCTCGGTTGCGGACCCGGCAATTCCACCGAATTGCTGGTCGAACGTTTTGGGGCCGCCAACGTGACCGGTATCGACAGTGACGACAACATGCTGGCCGCCGCCCGAAAGCGCCTGCCGGCGGTCACCTTCGACGCCGCAGATCTTGCGACATGGGAACCGGACGCGCCGGTGGACCTGCTTTATGCCAATGCCGTGTTCCAATGGGTGCCCGATCATGTCTCGGTCCTGGCGCGACTGATGGATCACCTCAAACCCGGCGGCGTTCTGGCGGTACAGATGCCGGACAACCTGACCGAAGCGTCGCATCGGATGATGGAGGAGACCGGTCTTTCCGGCCCATGGTCGGAAGCATTCCAGGGCGGCAAGGTCAAGCGAAAACCGCTTCCGCCGGCATCGGACTATATCGATCGGCTGGCACCGAAATCAATCGGGATCGATGTCTGGCACACCACCTACTATCACCCGATGGCGGATGCCGCGGCTATCGTCGAATGGGTGAAGGCGACAGGTCTGAGACCCTATCTCGATGCTGCCGGCTCACACCATCGCGATGCTTTTCTGGCAGATTACGAGGCCCGCATCAACGAGGCCTATCCGCCGATGGGGGATGGTCGCCGGCTGCTTGCCTTCCCCCGCTTCTTTCTTATCGCCGTCAAGGGACAGGGCTGAAACAGCGGAAGATTGCCTTACTGCTGGCTCGGTGGCGGAGCCAGCGGATTGGCAGGCGCCGGCTCCGTCTGGCCCGGCTGAATGCCCGGCGGGGCCGGAATGCGGTTATCGATCAAGGTGATGCTCAAAACCATGGCCACGAGGATACCCACCAACAGAAACCATGTGATCCGCATTTCCGTGACCTCCGCTCGCGCCCGATCGCCTGCGCGACGATCCTTTCGACATTCCTCATATGAAACAAAGACTAGGGCCGGGATGCGATGAAAAGAAGGTATCACGCGCCTTTTTTATTAACGCTCGTCATATGACGTGATGGCGCTGCCCGTGCGAGAAATCACAGCCTGTTCGCGCCTGCGATAGCCATGTCGAAACGACGCCCTATATGCCTTGCCACAACACAGTCGAAGCAGACCGGCAGACCATGCGAGATATATTGGAAGAAGGCGAAACCTGCTGGCGCATTGCCAAGGCGGAGCGTTTGTCGATCATTGTCGATGCAGCGGATTTTTTCAGCGCCGCAAAAAGCGCGATGACCAAGGCGAAGCGCTCCATTTACCTGATCGGCTGGGATTTCGATACCCGTATCAGGCTGGAGCCGGCGGCGGAAAAACACGCAGAATGGCCGGATCAGCTCGGCTCCTTTCTCAACGCGCTCGCCCGCCGCAACGAAGATCTCGATATTCGCATCCTCAAATGGGATATCGGCCTGATCAACTCGATCACGCGCGGTGAAACACCGTTCTACATGTTGAAGTGGGTGTTCGACAAACGCATCCACCTCAAGCTGGATGGCGCTCACCCCGCCATGTCGGCGCATCACATGAAGCTGCTTGTCATCGATGACCGCGTGGCTTTTTGCGGCGGCATAGACATGACGGTCGGCCGCTGGGACACGCGAGACCATGCCGAAAATGCCCCGGCCCGCCGCTCGCCCATGGGCTTTGCGCAGGAGCCCTGGCACGATGCTACCACCTGCCTTTCCGGCCCTGCCGCTGCGGCGCTTGGCGAGGTCGCACGGCGGCGGTGGAAACTGGCAACCGACGAAGATCTCGACGTCGAACATTGCGATGGCGACCCCTGGCCGGAAGGACTGGAGGTCGGGTTTGAAGATGTCGATATCGGTATTGCCCGCACGGCACCCGAATATGCCGAACGAAAACAGATCGTGGAGATCGAAACGGCCAAGCTCGCCATCATCGCGGCGGTGAAGAAGACCCTCTATATCGAAAGCCAGTATTTCGCATCGCGTCGCATCGCAAAGGCCATCGCCGAGCGACTGAAGGAAGAAGACGGACCGGAAGTGGTTCTCATCAATCCGCAAGGCTGCGAAGGTTATCTCGAGGCCAAGGCCATGGACAGCGCCCGCATACGCCTGATGAAACTGGTGCAGGACGCCGATCGTCACGACCGCTTCCGGCTGTTTTATCCGGTCAACGATGCGCGCACGCCGATCTATGTGCATGCCAAGATGATGTTCGCCGATGACCGTATCATCAAGATCGGCTCGGCCAACCTCAACAATCGTTCGATGGGCTACGATACGGAATGCGATGTGGTGCTGGCCGCCCGCCCCGATCAGGATATCCTGCGCGACAAGATCATCGCCACCCGCAACGACCTTGTGGCCGAGCATCTTGGTCGCACGGTGGAAGAGGTAGGCGAGGCAATTGCCGCGCATGGCGGATCGCTGGTCAGGGCCATCGACGCGCTGAACCGGAACAACGGCCGCGGCCTTGTGCCCGTGCCGATGCGCGAACTGACCGCCGACGAGGAAATGTTTGCCGAAAGCGATATAGCAGACCCCGAACGGCCGGCCGGCCGGCGTTATCGCGCCTCGCGTTTTCTGAAACAGCGGTTCGGGCGAAAACTGAAGGCGGCCCTCTGACCCCGAACGGCTCTTGCGAGCACCGGCAAAAATGATAGGATCAAACCGATTTCACTTTGCAATCGGTTTGGGAGGCCTTGCAATGCGACCCGTGCTCTATTCGCATCCTTTCTCGTCCTACTGCCAGAAAGTGCTGATCGCGCTTTACGAAAACGGCGTGGATTTCGAAACGCGGACGCTGGGCGAAGATGCAAACGCCTATGAGGAACTGGTGGCCGCGTGGCCGGTCAAACGATTTCCGATGTTGAGCGATAATGGCCGCCTTGTTCATGAGGCCACCAGCATCATCGAATATCTTCAGGTGCATTATCCCGGCGCTGTCGAATTGATCCCCGCAGACGCTGCCTTTGCCGTCGAGGTGCGCATGCTCGACCGCTTTTTCGACAATTACGTATCTACCCCGCAGCAGAAGATCGTCTTCAACGCGCTCCGACAGCCGGAAAACCGCGATCCCTATGGGGTGCAGGAAGCGCGCGACATGCTGGATGCGGCCTATTCCTGGCTTGAAGAGCATATTGCGGGACGGCAATGGGCGGCAGGCGAACGGTTCACGCTGGCCGATTGTGCCGCCGCCCCTTCGCTGTTCTACGCCGACTGGTCACACCCGCTTGGCGACCGTTTTCCGGCCGTCGCAGCTTACCGCCAGCGGCTTCTGAAACGGCCATCCTTTGCCCGTGCGGTGGATGACGCACGCCCGTACCGCAAGAATTTTCCGCTCGGAGCGCCGGATCGCGACTGACTACCCGATGGCGGCTTCTCGGCCGTGGCTATCGACATCGTCATTGCCCCGACCGAACACCCCGCAAGACGCTGGTGATTTTTGAAAGTTTCAGGATCGCCAAGGGCGGATTCCGTCTGCCATTTCGAAGTGGACGACAGCGCAATGAAGCTCTACCGCTCGCCGCGCGCCACCAGCCAGATGAGATAGGGCGCACCGACCATGGCCGCGAAAAGACCGAGCGGCAATTCATATGGGAAGGTTGCGGTGCGGGAACCGAAATCGGCGAACGCCATGATCACGGCGCCAAGCAGGAACGAGGCGGCCATGTGGTCCCCGGCACGCACGAAACCGGCACGCAGCACGATATGCGGTGCGATCAGGCCGACAAAACTCAAAGGCCCGACAAGAAGCGATGCCGCGCCGGTGGCGATGCCGCAGATGAGCAGAAGCACGATGCGGCTGACCGGCACCGAGACCCCCAATGCACGGGCGACCGGCGCACCGAGCGGCAGCACGGCGAGCCAGCGGGTGAAGAACATCGAAGCCAGCAGCGCGACCGCGGCAATGCCCGAAAGCAGCAGCGCCGTCCCGGCTGTTGCCGTCGATGCCGAACCTCCGAGCCAAGCAAGGATCTGCCAGGAGCGTTGATCGCCGATCGCCATCAGGGCGGCAAGCACCGAGGAACTGAGCGAGCCGATGGCAATGCCCGCAAGAAGCAACTTGTCCGCCGGCAGATGGCGACGACTGGCGAAGGCGAGAACCAGCGCCATGACGATCAGCGCCCCCGTGCCCGCGCCGCCCAGCTGCGTGAGCGCACCACCCATCGGCCAGAAGGTCAACGCCGCGGCAAAACCGAGACCGGCACCGCCGCTGACGCCGATCACTTCCGGGCTTGCCATGGCATTGCCGGTCATGCGTTGAAGGATGGCGCCCGTGAGCGCCAGAAGCCCACCCGCGGCCGCCGAAGCCATGAGGCGCGGCCAGCGCAACGGCGCCAGATCGGCAACCTGGCCGATGTCGAGGAAAATCCAGCTTGCGCCGTTGCGGGCCACGACCAGCGCCAGGATCACGATGGCAACGGATGCAAGCGCGAAAACCGGCAGGCCGCGATGAAACGGGATCGGCTTCAGGATCAGTGCCGGCTTTTCATGCAGCTCCATGGTCCGCACACGCGGCAGCAGCCAGAGAAGCAGCGGCCCGCCGATCAGCGCCGTAACGGCCCCCGTCGGAAAAGTCTCGCCGGCGCTGCTGGCCACATATTGAACGAGGCCGTCGCACAGGAAAAGAAGCAGAGCGCCTGCAACAGGCGAAAGCGCCACGACCAGCACCGGACGGCGAATGCCGAGCCCACGCACCAGCGCCGGTGCGGCAAGGCCGACAAAACTGACCAGCCCGACGCCGGCAGCGACAAAACCCGCCAGCGCCGTCGCAACCGTTGCCACGGCAAACCGGATGCCGGCGAGATTGACGCCGAGCGAACGCGCGCCGGCATCGCCCAGCCCGAGCAGAAGAAGCGGCCGCAGCAACAGGGCGGAGAGGATGGCTGCCACCAGAAACTCGATGGAGAGCGACTGGAAGACGGACCAGTCCTGCTGGCTGAGAGAGCCGCCATTCCAGGTGACCAACGACATCAGGTATTCGCCTTGCGCCAGTGTCAAGGCCGCGGAAAATGCGGCGGCGGTAACACCGACGAGGAGGCCGGAAACGACCATGGTGACCGGTTCGAATGCGCGCCGCCACGCGAGCGCAAAAACGATGGCCGCAGCCGCACCGGCGCCAAACAACGCGACAAAGGTGCGGTTGCCATCGAGAAATTCCGGAAAGAACAATGTGGCGACGACGATGGAAAGTTGAGCGCCGGCGGAAATGCCGAGCGTCGAGGGATCGGCAATCGGGTTGCGCAACAATTGCTGCAAAAGTGCGCCGGACAGGCCCAGCGCCGCCCCCGCCGCCAGCGCCACGGCTGCGCGCGGAAAGACACCGTAAAACAGGATGACCTCGTCCATAGACGGGACATTTGGGGAAAAGATGACATCGGCCCAGCGGCCGGGTTCGACCAAAAGCGACGCCTCGTGCACGAACAGCGCGGTGGCCGCCAGAAGGGCCATCAATGGAAGGAGCCAGATGGAACGTTTCAACGCCCGGCACCTTCTGTCTGCAGGGCCTCGGCAAACAGCCGGGCGAAACGCATGCCCGCCGTCACGCCGCCATAGGGCGCGATATTGCCGAGCTGCAGCACACGACCTTCGCGCACCGGTTCCAGCGAATTCCAGATCATGCTGCTGCGCAGATCGCGGCGGGATTGCACCGGGATTTCGGAAACGATGACGATACGGGCATCCTTTTGCGCCGCCAGCTGCTCGATCGGCACCGGGGCCGCGAACGTGAAGCGCGAGCGATCGTTCCAGGCATTGCGCAGACCGAGCCGCGACAACACATCGCCGAACATGCTGTCGGTACCGAAGATGCGCACATGCCTGCTGTCGCCGACATTGACGAGATAGGTGGGGCGGTCGGCAAAACGTGAGAGCGACCGGCGCATGGTGTCCAGCGTACCGAGAATGTCCGCCGTCACGCTGGCTGCCTGTTCGGTTCGTCCCAACCGTTCGCCCAGCGCCTGCACGGCCGCCAGCGCCTTGTCGAAAGGCGGCTCGCCCTTGACGTAAAAAGGCAGGGACATGGTCGGCGCGATGGCGGAAAGCGCCGCCTCGTGGCGCGTGTAGAAGGGTGAGATCAGGATCAGGTCGGGTTTGACCAGATGCAGAAGTTCGAGATTGACCGAGCCGCGCAGGCCCAGATCGATGATATCGGACGGGATGGCCGGCTCAACGGCATCATCGCGGAACTGGATGAGTTCGGTCGCGGCAACCGGCATGACGCCCAATGCGACCGAGGTTTCCAGCATGGCCCAATCGATGGCGGCGATGCGCTGCGGCAGCGCCGCGGCTTTCGCGGCTCCCGCATGGCCGGCAAGCAAAGAGGCCGCGACACCCAGAAGGACATCGCGGCGCCGGATCGTTTTCGGCCTTGTGAGAAATGCCATAGGGTCCGTTACCAGGTGAAGCTCAGCTTCCCCATAACCGATCGGCCTTCACCGTAATAGCAGCCAAAGGTGCCGCAGTTGGAAAGATAATCTTCGTCAGCGATGTTCTGAATGTTGAGCGACGCCTTGTAACCGTTCTTTTCGTAGGTCAGAGCGGCATCGAACAGGATATTGGCGTCCATCTTCATGGTATTGGCAGCATTGCCGTAGCGGCTGCCGACATAACGCATGCCACCGCCGATACCGAGACCTTCAAGCGCGGTATCCGGCTGGAACGTATATTTGAGCCACAGGCTGGCGGTGTTTTCCGGCACGGTTTCGGGACGCAGGCCTGTGTCCGTCACTTCAGCGTCCATGTAGGTGTAGGCCGCGCGCAGGTCGAGACCTTCGGTCAGACTGGTGACGCCCTCTAGCTCAAGCCCGCGGACGCGGATTTCGCCGATCTGCTCCTGAATACCCGTCGAAACTGTCCGGACGATGTTCTGCTGCTTGAGGTCATAAACCGCAGCGGTAAAGAAGCCGTCGAAACCTTCCGGCTGGTATTTGACACCGATTTCAACCTGTTCGCCCGTGGTCGGTTCGCCCGGCACGGTGATGGCGGCGCCACTGGAATTGATCTTGTTGATGGGAGCGATCGGCTCGAACGAGGTGGCATAGCTGATATAGGGCGAGATGCCGTTGTCGAAGAGATAGCTCAGGCCGGCACGACCTGTCAGCTTGCTGTCGCGCTGGTCATAGCTGGTTGTGGTGCCGGCGAGATTGGTGGAATCGCTTTTGGTGCGCGCCCAGTCATGACGCAGGCCAAGCGTCGCATGCCAATTCTCATAGGCAATTTCATCCTGCACATAGAGACCGATCTGCGTGAGATCGGAACGGACATCCGTTCGTGACGTCCGCGCAACGACGAAGTTCTGATTGTAATTGGGATTGAAGATGTTCAGCCCCGGTGCAGTGCCGAAGTTCGAAAGCGTATTGTTATTGAAATAACGCGTATCGAGACCGAACAACATCGTATGCTCGACGCCGCCCGTATCAAACTCGGCCTGCAACTGGTTGTCCATGTTGTAGGTATTGAGCATCTCGTTCTGGATGAGCGAGGTACGGTTCAGCGTCTGCGGATTGATGAGATTGGTGCGTGACAGGCTGAGAGCCTGATAATCCCAGTCGAAATGCGAATAACGGAAATTCTGGCGGAACGTGAAAGTGTCATCAATGCGATGCTCGAACTCGTAGCCGATATTGGCAAGCGTACGGCTGGAACGATCAAAACCTTTGTCGCCGACATAAAAATCGCGCGGCAGTTTGTAGCCGGTCGCATTCAGGGTCAGCGCGGCCGGCAAACCGGAAGGCGTGCTGGGATTATCGTGCTGCAGGCTGGTGAGAATGGTCAGCGACGTGTCCTCGTCCGGCTTCCAGGTCAGGGCCGGGGCGATGAAATAGCGATCGTTATCGAGGAAATCCGTCTGTTCGCCCGCCTTACGGCCCATGCCGGTCAGCCGATATGCAAAGGTGTCGCTTGAGGCAACCGGGCCGCCGACATCGAAAAACGTCCCGTAATGATCGAAGCTGCCGACCTTTACGCCGACTTCGCCGAAGCTTTCGAAAGTCGGGCGCTTGCTGATCATGTTGCTCATGCCGCCCGGATTGCCCTGGCCATACATGATCGAGCCGGGACCGCGCAGAACCTCGACACGCTCGAGCCCATAAATTTCATAGGACGCGGCGCCGAAGGTACGCATCATCCGCAAACCATTGAGGAACTGCGACTGGCGGCCATCGAATCCGCGAATGCTGGGTGAATCGAAACGCGGATCGGCACCGTAGGGCTGACCGACGACGCCGGGCGAATATTCGAGCACCTCTCCAAGGGTCTGGGCGTTCTGGGCGTCGATCTGATCTCTGGTGATGACCGACACGGATTGCTGCGTTTCAATCAGCGGCGTCCCGGTCTTGGACGCGGTGGAGCTGGATTTCGCCACATAGCCCTTCACCGGGCCTTTCGGATCATCGCCATTGCCGGTGACGACGATCGGCGCCAGCGTGGTGGTTCCGGCCGGCTCCTGCGCGATGGCCTGTGCGCCGTGCAGGCAACCGGCAAACGCGACGGATGCGGCAAGCATCAAGCGATTTCTGGAAAAGGTCATCATGCGCCCCCGCAACATTATCCGCATGCGCCTTCGCGCCCGGATCATCAATCTGGACTTGTTTGCTCATCTTTATAGAGTGAGAACCGCACGATCCAATAATCGGCGGTTAATTTTTCAGAACTATCGCTTATGAACAGAGGCGATGATATAAGCCCGGATTATTTCCTGAGAGATCCCATGGCAGCTCCGAAAAAACCGCGCGCTACGCAGTTCGAGCTGCGGCATCTGCGCTATTTCATTGCGCTGGTGGAGGAAAAGAATTTCGAGCGCGCCGCCGCACGGCTGGGCATTGCGCAACCGGGCTTGAGCCAGCAGATCCGCAATCTCGAAATGCTGGTGGGACTGCCGCTGCTGGACAGATCGAAACGCTCGGTGCAGCTGACACTTTCAGGCCAGGTTTTGTTTGACGAGGCACGCAAGATCGTGGCGCAGACGGATGCGACGCTGGCGCAGCTGCGGCGCGTTGGCCGCGGGCAGACGGGCCGTATCTCGATCGGCTACGTAGCCTCCGTCGCCTATTCCGGCGTGCTGACGGAATCGCTCTCGTCGTTCCGCAGCGAATATCCCGACATCGAGGTGCAGCTGGTGGAAATGGAAATGCGCATGCAGCTGGGCAAGATCGCCGAGGGCGAACTGGACTTCGGTTACATCCGCCCGCCCGTGACCGTACCATCCGGCGTGACGGCGATGACGGTGCTGCGCGAGCCCTTGGTGATCGCCTTGTCACAAAACCACCCGCTGGCCTCCGGCCAGGAAGTGGACCTGGCTGCTCTTTCCGGGGAGACCTTCATCGCGCCACGCCAACCGGCCGATGTCGGCTGGCATTCCAACACATTGGAGGCGTGTCAGGCGGCGGGTTTCAAACCGACGATCAGCGCAACCGGGCGTGACTTTACCACGATTGCAAGTATGGTGGCGGTGGGGCTGGGTGCGGCTGTCGGGCCGCAATCGCTTTCCTGCCTGCAATTGCCGGGTGTGCGTTACCTGCGGCTCACTCGCAACCCGGTGACATCGGATCTCGCTGTTGCCTACCGCAAGACGGAAAGTTCGGCCGCCGTGCGCGCTTTCGTGGCCCATCAACGGGCGAAATATGCGCCGGCAAAAGCGGGTTGATGCGGGCCTAACCCTGCCACTCGTTTGCAAGAGGCAATTCTGAAAGATGCAGCATATCGATGGCCCGCCGCGCGATATGTTCGACAATGTCGGCGACGCTTTCAGGCCGGTGATAAAACGCCGGTACCGGCGGCATGATCGTGCCTCCCATTTCGGTGACCGCAACCATGTTGCGTAAATGGCCGAGGTGAAGCGGCGTCTCCCGCGCCAACAAAATGAGCGGACGACGCTCTTTCAGGTGCACATCGGCCGCGCGGATGAGGAGGTTATCGGCAAGACCGGTGGCGATGCCGGCAAGTGTGCGCATCGAACAGGGCGCGACGATCATGCCCGCGGTGCGGAATGAGCCGCTGGCGATGGACGCGCCGATGTTCTCGATGGAGTGATGCTGATAACCAAGATGGATCAGGCTATCGAGTGCATCAGGGCCGATCTCGTGCAGAAAAGTGCAGGTGGCGGCCTCCGAGACGACGAGGTGCAGTTCGATATCTTGCAGACCCGCCAAAATCTCGGCGACCCGTAGCGCAATCGCCGCCCCGGAAGCGCCGGAGACACCGAGAACCACGCGCTTTTTCGCCTCGCTCATGACGGCATATCCAATCCAAGCTCAGCCCACATGGCCGAGACGCGCGCTTCGACTTCCGGCCTCATGGCGAGAACCTTGCCCCATTCACGGTCCGTTTCCGGGCCGATCTTGTTGGTGGCATCCAACCCCAGCTTGCCGCCGAGCCCCGCTTTGGGCGAGGCGAAATCCAGATAATCGATCGGCGTATCGGTTAATACCACCATGTCGCGCGAGGCATCGAAACGGGTGGCGAGTGCCCACATGATATCCGGCCAGCTGCGAACATTTATATCGGGATCGACCGCTATGATGAGTTTTGTATAGGAAAACTGCGGCAGCATGGACCACAGGCCGAGCATGATGCGGCGCGCCTGACCGGCGTAACGCTTGTCGATGGATACGACGATGGCGCGATAGGAACAGGCTTCCGGCGGCAACCACAAATCGACGATTTCAGGGAATTGCTTTTTGACCAGCGGCACGAAAAGCTCGTTCATCGCCTCACCCAGCACCGAAGGTTCATCCGGCGGTCGGCCGGTATAAGTGGAGAGGTAAACGGGCTTTTTTCGCATGGTGATCGCGGTGACGGTCATGACCGGGAAACGGTCGACGGAATTGTAATAACCGGTGTGATCGCCATACGGGCCTTCATCCGCCAGTTCGGTTGCCGATACCGTGCCCTCGATGACGATTTCCGCATTGGCCGGCACGAGAAGCGGCTGGCTGACTGCCTTGACGACACGGCTGCGGCGTCGGCGAAGCACACCGGCAAAACCGATTTCGCTCATGCCTTCAGGCAGCGGCATGACGGCGGACAGGATGGTCTGCGGATCCGAGCCGATGACGACGGCGACCGGCGTATCCTTGCCATTTCGCTGCCATTCACGGTGATGTTTTGCTCCGCCGCGGTGGGCAAGCCAGCGCATGATCAGCCGGTTGGCACCAAGCTGCTGCATGCGATAGACGCCGAGATTGACGTCAGCCGGATCATCATGGCTGCGCGTGACGACCAGCGGCCAGGTGACCAGAGGCGCCGGTTCTCCCGGCCAGCACCACTGGATCGGCAGTGTTGCAAGATCGATATCCTGGCCGCGCAGCACCATTTCCTGGCACGGCGCCGAGCCGACCTGCCGCGTACCGAGCGACAGGGCGGATTGCAGCAGCGGCAGTTTCCCCAACGCATCCTTCAGCGAGGCGGGCGGGCGTGGTTCGCGCAGATCGCCCAGCAGCTTCGCCAAATCACCGATCCGCCCGGGCTCGAGCCCGAACCCAAGTTCGATACGCTCGCGTGTACCAAAAAGATTGGCGAGCATCGGGATGGCAGAGACGTTTCCTTGCCTGTCGACCGGCTTTTCGAACCACAGAGCCCGGCCACCCGCATGCAGCACACGGCGGTGGATTTCCGTCACCTCATGCACAAGGCTGACTGGTTTGGAAATGCGTTTCAGGAGACCGCGGCTTTCCAGTTCCAGGGCAAAATGCTGAAGGTCGCGGTAGCGGGGTGGCGCGGGGCTGTGAGACATCTCTGCTCTTTGGCCGGGGAAATTGGTCCCGTCTTTGTTCTAGCTCAAACCATGTTGCGCCGCGGTCGTTAGCTTTTGCGCGAAATGATCCGGAGACGTCCGACGCCTATGCAGCTTATCCCTCCCCTCCTCACCAGTCCTCTCAACGCCGTTCCGCTTGCCGTCATCGAGCGTGCGTGCCGCTTGATGTTCAAGCGCATCGGCACTGCACATCCGGGGCTTTTCGAGCGGCTGGGCGAGCACCGGACCAAACGTTTTGCCTTCCTGCCGACCGATGTGCCGCTTTCATTTGTCGTTGAGCCGGCAAAAGAAAGCATTTCGGTCTCCCGCAAAACCACAGATGTCATTGCCGATGCGGTGACGGAAGCGCCGCTGTTCATGCTGCTGGCGCTGATGGAAGGGCGTTGCGACGCCGATGCCCTGTTCTTTTCGCGCGATCTTTCGGTAACCGGCGACATGGAGGCGATGCTTGCCATGCGAAACGCGCTCGATGCCAGCAATATCGACCTTTCAAAGGATCTCGCCCGGCTTGCCGGGCCGTTTGCACCGATTGCCGGCCGGGTCATCGGCGAAATCCGTAACCGCGCTCTTCGGGGAGAAGCCGCATCATGGAACTGATCTGTCCCGCCGGTACGCCGGCTGCCTTCCACGAAGCCGTGGATGCCGGCGCCGATGCCGTTTATTGCGGCTTTCGCGATGAAACCAACGCCCGCAATTTTCCGGGCCTCAATTTTTCGCGCGAGGAGCTGAAGGAGGCCATTGCCTATGCCAAAAGGAAAGGTTGCGAGACCTTTGTGGCGCTCAACACCTTTATGCGCGCAGGCAGCGAACAGATCTGGTATCAGGGCGCCGCCGACGCCATCGCCTGTGGGGCCGATGCGCTGATCCTCGCCGATTTCGGCCTGATGGCGCATGTGGCCGAAAAATATCCGCAGCAACGACTGCATGTTTCGGTTCAGGCCTCGGCCTCCAACCCGGATGCGATCAATTTTCTCGTCGACACATTCAATGCAAAGCGTGTGGTGCTGCCGCGCACGCTGACAATTGCCGACATTGCCCGCATCGGCAAATCCATCCGCTGCGAAATGGAAGTGTTTGTCTTCGGCGGCCTGTGCGTGATGGCCGAGGGGCGCTGTTCGCTCTCCTCCTACGCCACCGGCAAATCGCCCAACATGAACGGCGTCTGTTCGCCCGCAAGCCATGTGCGCTACCGCAAGGATGGCCGCGAACTGGTGTCGGAACTGGGTGACTTCACCATCAACCGCTTTCCCGAGGGAGAGGCTGCCGGTTACCCGACACTGTGTAAGGGCCGTTTCGATATCGCCGACACGAATGGTTATGCCTTCGAGGATCCGGTCTCGCTGGATGTGATGGGCGAACTGGAGGCGCTGAAAGCCGCCGGCGTCAGCGCCCTGAAGATTGAAGGACGCCAGCGCGGCAAGGCTTATGTGGCCGAAGTGGTGAAAACCATGAAAGCTGCCGTAAACAGTCCCCCGGAAAGGCGCGGCGCGCTGCTGGCACGCCTGCAGAGCATGAGCGAGGGACAGAAGACCACGTCCGGCGCCTACGAAAAACGCTGGAGATAAGACGATGACAGAGACGAAACGCCCGGGCCTGACACTTGGCCCGGTCTATTACCTGTGGGACGCCGACAAGTGGCGCGATTTCCATTTCCGCATTGCCGATGAGGCTCCTGTCGAGCGTGTGCTGATCGGTGAAACCGTCTGTTCCAAACGCCAGCACTTCATCGAGCCGCATCTGGCCGACGTGGTGGAGAGGCTGGAAGGGGCGGGCAAGGAAGTAGTGTTCTCGACCCTCTCGCTGGTAACGCTTGCTCGCGAAAGCAAGCAGATCCGCGAAATGGCCGCCGAGAGCCTCCACATGCTGGAGGCCAACGATCTTTCGGCACTGGCCGTACTGAAGGGCAAACCACATACGATCAGCCCGCTGATCAATGTCTATAATGCGCCGACCGCGCGATTGCTGGCGGCCCGTGGCGCCAAAACGATCTGCCTGCCGCCGGAGCTGCCGTTTGCTTCGGTCGAGGACATCGTCGGCAGCTGTCCCGAGATCGATTTCGAGGTCTTCGCCTTCGGCCGCATGCCGCTTGCCATTTCAGCACGCTGTGCGCATGCACGCTCCAAGGGGCGCATCAAGGACAACTGCCAGTTCGTGTGTGGCGAGGAGCCGGATGGACTGCCGGTCAAGACGCTGGATCGGCAGTCATTCCTGACGCTGAACGGCGTGCAGACGGTATCGCATGCCTGTCAGTCGCTGTTGGGCGAACTCGATGATCTTGTCGCTGCCGGCATACGCTCCTTCCGCCTGTCACCACAGGATTGCGACATGGTGGCAGTGGCGAGGCTTTATCGCTCCGTGCTGGATGGTGCGATGGAGGCAAGTGAGGCGATTGCAAGCCTGCAGAAGCTCTATCCGGCGGCACCGCTCTCGAACGGGTTCCATCATGCACGCGAGGGCGCGGCTTGGGTGGCACGGGCAAGGAACTTGCAGGCCTCCTGACGGAAAGGCATTCGGCTGCACAAAGAAAAAGGGCGAGACCAATGGCCTCGCCCTTCGAAAACATCAGGATCGAACAGGCTCAGAACTCTTCCCAATTGTCCCGAGACGCTGCCGGGCTTGCCGGCGCGGGTTCGAATGCGCGCGCCAACTGGTTGTGAAGTGCTGCAGCAGGTGAGCGGCGCGGTTTTTCTTCCGCTGCCATGCGCACCTTCGGTGCCTTGGCCGGACGGCTGATGGGCGCGAATTGCGGAGCGGCAGCGGTCGGCGTAGGCGGGATGATGAAACCCGAGCGGCTGCCGACAAAGTTGGCGTCCTTGCCGAGATTGAACTGTTTCAACAACTCGTTCAGCGTATTGGCTTCACCTGCCAGCGTATGGCTGGTGGCCGTCTGCTCTTCCACCATCGCAGCGTTCTGCTGGGTGTTGCGGTCCATCGTGCCGACCGCATTGTTGATTTCCTGCAGGCCTGTCGATTGTTCGCGCGTGGAAACCACGATGGCGCGAATGTGTTCGTTGATTTCGCGCACTTCCTCAACGATCGCCTGCAGTGCCTTGCCGGTTTCACCCACCAACGCCACGCCGGCATCCACCTGATTGGTGGAGGTGGTGATCAGCGTCTTGATATCCTTGGCGGCATTGGCGGAACGCTGCGCCAGTTCGCGCACTTCCTGTGCGACAACGGCAAAGCCCTTGCCCGCTTCGCCCGCACGCGCAGCTTCCACGCCGGCGTTCAGCGCCAGAAGATTGGTCTGGAAGGCGATATCGTCGATCACGTCGATGATTTTGGTGATTTCGTGGCTGGAATGCGAAATGCCTTCCATGGCGGAAACGGCGCGGCGAACAACCTCGCCGGACTTTTCAGCACCGGCGCGGGTGCGCTCCACCCGCTGGCCGACATCTTCCGCACGGGCGGCTGCATCCTTGACGGTGGTCGTGACTTGCTCGACCGCAGCGGCGGTCTGTTCGACGGCCGCGGCTTGCTGTTCGGTGCGCTTGGCCAGATCGTCGGTTGCAGAACGAATTTCGTCTGCATTGGCATGAATGGCCGAAGCGTTATCGCCAACAAGCGTCAACGTTGTCTGCAGCGTGGCAAGCGCGGTGTTGAAATCGATGCGCAGGCGGTCAAGACGACCGACAAAGGCTTCGTTGATACGGTAGGCGACATCGCCTTCGGCCAGCTTGGAAAGGCCGGTGGCAAGACCGTCGATGGCGAACTCCACATCGGCGGCGTCATGCGCCTTCTGCTCGTCATTGGCGCGGCGTTCGGTTTCCGCACGGGCGCGGGTGAGATCGTTTTCACGCTCCAGGCGCTGCTTCTCGATGGCCGCATCCTTGAACACGGCAACCGCCTGCGCCATGTGGCCCACCTCGTCGCCACGGTCGAGCGCCGGGACTTCGATATCGTTATTGCCGCCGGCCAGCGCCGTCATGGTGCGGGTCATTCCCACGATCGGGTTGACGATGGCGTTGCACAGCAGCCAGATGAGGCCGAGCGCCAATGCGCCTGCGATTGCGCCGGCGATCACCAGCGTCCACAAAATATTGGTGCTGGCAGCGCGCTGCGCGCCGGCGAGGCTGTCATACAGCGATTCGGCCTGCTGCTTCAGCGATGCCGCGGCGGTGCGGAAGGTATCGAGCGATTTTTCGCCTTGGCCGCGCGTGATCTGCTGGCCCGCCTTGGCGGCAGCAAGCTGCGGATCGATGAGCTGCGTATTCACCGCTTTTGCCGCTGCTTCCAGTGTATCGATGGAGGCGAGAAGATCGGCTCGGCCGCCAGCCGCCGCTCGAGTTTCCTCAAGCGCCTTTGTCATTTTCGCACGCGTGGCAAGCGCTGCGGATGCGGAAGCTTCCGCGCCGCCAAGCAGATAATCCCGCTGATAAACGACCTGTTCCAGCATGGCTTCGACAGCATTGTCGGCGCCGACGACAATCGTCTGGGCGGAAGCCTGCACTTCGGCGGCGGCATTGGACTTGAGCGTCTGCCAGTAAACTCCGGCGGAAGCGATGAAGCAGGCGGACATCACCGCCACGAAAGTAACGATGATCTTTTTGCTGATGGACAGGTTTTTCAACATGGGTCGCGCTCGTGAAAAAACAGAGTCGTAATCGAATTGTGGCTTAACGAGACAAAGCACCATGATCTTTAATATAGTGTTTCCGAAATCCACGTCGTTACGGGTAAACATTTGTCATGGACATGTTGCCATGTATGACTTGCGCTCACGCCCGACAAACGTCATTGACAGGCCCATGTCCAAATCCACCGAACCCCAACGTCTCGACCAGCTTCTGGTCTCGCTCAATCTCGTGGCAAGCCGCGCGCGCGCGCGCGATGCGATCAGCCGCGGAACCGTCACCGTCAACGGCCGCACCGTCACCAAACCGAGCCTGACTTTCAAGCCCGACGTGACCGTGACCATCGACGACCCCGCGCAGGATTATGTTTCCCGCGCGGCGCTGAAACTTGCCGCGGGCCTCGACCATTTCAAGCTCGATCCGACCGGCCATGAATGCCTCGATATCGGCGCCTCCACCGGCGGCTTTACCGAAGTGCTGGTCATGCGCGGTGCCGAACACGTCACATCCATCGATGTCGGCCACGGGCAGATGCACCAGCGCCTGATCGATGACGAACGCGTCACAAATATCGAAGGCCTCAACGCCCGTTATCTTGAGCCGGACGATTACGAAGACCGGCCGATCACCTTCATCGTTTCGGACGTCTCGTTCATTTCTCTGAAGCTCGCTCTGGCCCCCGCACTTGAACAGGCCGAACCCGGCGCGCTCTGCGTACTGCTTGTGAAGCCGCAGTTCGAAGCGGGCCGTGATGCGATCAGCAAGGCCGGCCTTCTGAAGGAGCCGGAAACGGCACCGGATGTGGCCGCCGAGCTGGAACGCTGGCTTGTCGAGGACATGGAGTGGGAGAGCCTTGGCCTCATCCCCTCGCCCATCGATGGCGGCGACGGCAACAAGGAATTTTTGCTGGCCGGCAAGAAGCCCGAGGATGCGGAGCCGTATCAGCGTAGCGAAAGGGACGACGAAGACCTCAACGCTGCCGATATGGATGACGAGGACGGCGACGAATGAGCACGGTCACCGTCACCATCAATCGCATCGGCGCGCAGGGCCATGGCATCGCCAATGGCGAGGACGGCCCGGTCTATGTGCCTTATGCGCTGCCGGGTGAAACGCTGGCGATCGCCCGCAATGGCGACCATGGCACCGTCATGTCGACCGGCGCGCCTTCGCCGGATCGCATCGAGCCGGTCTGTCGTCACTTTGGCCCGGACAGCGACGCCTGTGGCGGCTGTTCGCTGCAGCATCTGGCTGAAGCGCCTTATCTGGCGTTCAAGCGCCAGCTGGTTGTCGATGCGCTGAAATCCAAGGGTTTGACGCCCGAGGTGGCCGAGACCATTCCGGCCAAGCCCGGTGAGCGCCGCCGCACTGTGTTTTCCGCTCGCAACACCGAGAAGGAATTCCTGCTCGGCTTCAACCGGGAGGAAACCCACCACATCGTCTCTATCGTGGAATGTCCCATCGCCGCGCCCGGCATCGTGGCGCGGCTGGAGACGATCCGCACCATCGGACGTGCACTCGCCATCGGTGCCGATACGTTCCGCATTTCGGTTCTCGAAACCCTGTCGGGGCTGGATATCGCCGCCGAAGGCTTGAAGAAGCTGGAGGACAAGCAGCGCCGTTCGGTCATCGAGACCGTGCTGACGCTGAAGGGCATTGCCCGCGTATCCGTCAATGGCGAAATCCTGATAGAACCGCAAAAGCCGATTATCGAATTTTCCGGCGTGCGCGTTTCGCCGCCGCCTGGCGCTTTCGTACAGGCCACCAAGAGCGCCGAAGAGGTGATGTCCGAGATCGTTGCAAAGCATGTCGGCAAGTCGAAAAAGGTGCTGGACCTGTTTGCCGGTGCCGGCACGTTCACCTTCCGCATAGCCAAGACCACCAAGGTGCATGCGGTCGAGGGTGACGACAAGGCGATCAAGGCACTGGATCACGCCGCCCGCAATACGCAGGGGCTGAAGCCGGTCACGGTGGAAAAACGCGACCTGTTCCGCCGCCCGATGATCCCGCTGGAACTCAAACATTACGACGCCGTTGTGTTCGATCCGCCGCGTGCGGGTGCGGAAGCGCAGGTGGCGGAACTGGTTCGCGCCAATGTGAAGACCATCGCCGCCGTCAGCTGCAATCCGCTGACCTTGGCCCGTGATCTGCGCATGCTGGTCGATGCCGGTTATCGTATCAAGTCGGTGACGCCGATCGACCAGTTTTTGTGGTCGACACATGTGGAAACGGTGGCATTGCTGACGAAGTAGGTTTCGACAGCACGCTCAAAAATCATCGCTTCATGAAAGCCTCGAACGCCGCGCGCGCTTCGGGGCTTTTCAGTTGTGCCGTGAAATGAGTAAGCTCCTCGTCGATGCGGGTCAGCACCTCTTCGCGCGGTCCGCGCACCAGTTCGCGGGCGATTTTCAGCGCCTGCGGTGGTTTGGCGGCAAGTGACGCAGCCAGTGCCAGCGCTTCGGCTTCCACCGCGTCCGGCGCAACCACCTTCCACACCAGACCGGCGGCATGGGCCGCATCTCCCGAAAAACCTTCACCAGCCACCAGCATGGCGAAGGCGCGCTGATGCCCCATGATTTTTGGCGCAAGCAGGCTGGAGGCCGCTTCCGGCACCAGTGCCAGATCGACGAACGGTGTCTTGAACAGGCTGCGGCTGGAGGCGACCGTCATGTCGCAGTGAATGTTGAGAGTGGTGCCGATACCGATCGCCAGACCATCGACACCGGAAACCATCGGCTTTTCACACAATGCCAAGGCCTTGATGAAGATGGCACCGGCCGGCGGCTCCTTTGAACCGGACATGGCGTAGGTGAGGAAATCGGCCATGTCGTTGCCGGCGGAAAAGCAGCCTTCCGTGCCGAGAAAGGCGACGGCGCGGATGGCTGGGTCGGTGTTCGCTTCGGTCAGCGCCGTCGTCATGGTCTGGTACATGACCGAGGTGATGGCGTTTTTCTTTTCCGGCCGGTTGAAGCGGATGACGAGGACACCGGGCGAGGTTTCAGGCCGCTCGATCAGGATATGGTCGGTCATGGGTGGTTCCTCCTCCGGGTGGTATTTGTACGGTTCTTTTCATGCTGGCGCGAGTGCGCCCAGCCGATCTTCCCCCTTGTGGGGGAGATGCCCGGCAGGGCAGAGGGGGTAACACCGGCGCAAACTTCGCCATCGTGTCACTTGCTGCTCCCTCCGATACCCCCCTCTGTCACCTTTCGGTGACATCTCCCCCACAGGGGGAGACCGAAGGCAGCCCTACCCCAAAACCGCCCGCGCCGCCTGCAAACTCGCCGCTCCACCAACCACGGAATCCTTCAACGCTGCCGTTTCGGCCAGCAGGTTTTCCGCAGCAAACCGGCACAGCGTCACGCGCTTTTCACCATCCCCGTCACCGGCCGCTGCCAGTGCGCCGGTGGCGAGATAAGCGCCCGTCAGCGTCAATCCGAACAGCCGCTGATAGGGCGTTGCCCCCGCCAGCGCCTCGAGCTGACGACCCGCAGCCAGCGTTTCCAGAAGCCAGTCGGTCGCGGTTTCGAGATCGGCGATTGCCGACGACAAGCGGTCCGCAGAAGTGCCGAAAGCCGCATCATTGGATGCGCCGAGCTTTTCCGCCACGGCCTTCAGTTCGCCGATAAATCCGCGCACCGCGCCACCATCCGATAGCGGCAGTTTGCGCGTTACAAGATCGATCGCCTGAATACCGTTGGTGCCTTCGTAGATCGGCGCAATCCGCGCATCCCGCAGGTAACGGGCAGCGCCGGTTTCCTCGATAAAACCCATACCGCCATGCACTTGAATACCCATAGAGGCGACATCGACACCGGCATCGGTAGAAAAGGATTTAGCGATCGGCGTCAGAAGCGCGGCGCGTTCCGTCCAGTGCCTCGCCTCCTCTCCCTCGCTCGCATGCGAAAAATCGATGGCGTGGGCGCAGGCGTAACAAATCGCGCGAGAACCTTGTGTCAGCGCCTTCATGGTGAGCAGCGTGCGGGCGATATCGGGGTGTTCGATGATCGGCGACATGCCGGAACCGGACCAGTCCGGCGCCTTGCCCTGCGTGCGTTCCTTCGCATAGGCGACCGCCTTCTGGGTGGCGGCCTCGGCAATCGCCACGCCCTGAATGCCAACGGCGAGACGGGCATTGTTCATCATGGTGAACATGCAGGCCAGCCCCTTGTTCTCCTCACCGACCAGATAACCGATCGCGCCCTTCTCAGCACCGAACCGGCCATCGCCAAAGATCATCGTGCAGGTAGGGGATCCGTGAATGCCGAGTTTGTGCTCCAGCGAATGGCAGAACAGATCGTTACGGTCACCCAGCGAGCCATCTGCATTCACCAGGAATTTCGGGACGAGAAACAGCGATATGCCACGCGTGCCAGCCGGTGCATCGGGCAGGCGGGCAAGCACGAGATGGATGATGTTGTCGGCGGCATCGTGCTCGCCCCAGGTGATGAAAATCTTCTGACCAAAAATGCGGTAGGAGCCATCGCCCACCCGCTCGGCCCGGCTTTTCAATACACCGAGATCGGATCCGGCATGTGGCTCGGTGAGGTTCATCGTGCCGGTCCATTCGCCGGACACCATCTTTTCCAGAAACGTCTGTTTCAGCGCATCACTGCCATGCTTCGAAACGGCTTCGATGGCGCCCATTGTCAGCGTCGGCGCAAGCGCAAAGGCCATGGAGGCGGCATTCCACATTTCCAGCGCCGCGACATTGAGCATATGCGGCAGCGCTTGCCCGCCGAACTCTTCCGGCCCGGTCAGGCCGTTCCAGCCACCCTCGCGCCATGCCTTGTAAAGCGCCGGCCAGCCTTTCGGGGTGACCACCTTGCCATCGACAAGCCGGGCGCCTTCGCGGTCGCCGCTATCGCCAAGCGGCGCAATTTCCTCGCCGGCGAAACGGCCGGCCTCGGCAAGGATCGCTTCGACAAGATCGCCACTCAAATCCCCCAGCCTGCCGTCCTCCAGCGCGGCCGACAGACCTGCAACATGGTTGAGCGTGAAGGCGATCTCTTCGACCGGTGCCTTATACATGCAAATATCTCCTCTTTGGCCACGCTTGCAATTGGTAAAGCCGCGCGTCCGCTCCCGATATGCTTTTTACGTAAACGTCAAAGCGGATGTCAATCCGGGATGGTGATGCTGAAAAGGTTTCGTGGCTTTGAGACGGGGCCTTGCACCCCTCGCGACTGCCGACCAATGAGAGAAGGCAACGGCAAATGTAAAGCAAGCTTGACACACCATCGGACACCCGCCTATGTAAAGCATACTTTACAGGAGGCATTGATGAACAAGACCAGATTTTTCGTGGAATTCGGCGCAAACATGGCCGCTTATGTGGTGATGCTGGTCGCATCACTCCTGATCGTCGGTAGCGGCACTGTGGCGGGCACGTGGGCAACGATCCTTTCGTTGACGCCCATGCTGCCGGCTCTCGGGGTGGCCGTCGCGGTGACGCGGCAGTTGCGCGCCTCCGACGAATTGCAGCGACGCATACAGCTCGAAGCGCTTTCACTTGCCTTCGCAGGAACGGCCCTGATCACCTTCAGCTACGGTTTTCTCGAAAATGTCGGTTATCCGAAACTGTCGATGTTTTTCGTTTGGCCGCTGATGGCAATATTGTGGATCATCGGCGGAATTCTCAGCAACCGGCGTTTCCGATGAAAAACCATGTGCGCACGCTGCGCATCGAAAAAGGCTGGTCGCAAGCCGAACTTGCTGCACTTCTCGGCGTTTCGCGCCAGACGGTCAATGCTATCGAGAACGAACGTTACGACCCCAGCCTGCCGTTGGCCTTCACGATCTCGCGCATCATGGGTCGCGCAATAGAAGAGATCTTCGAGGCGTGACGCTGCGCGGTCATACCGCCCGGTGATTGATGAGGAGGTGTTCGACAGGGTCTTTCTGCACGAACTCCGCCTCCACATGCCTTAAGACGTGGCGCTGTCCCGCGAACGGCACCATCTCCAGTGCCGCTGCAAACGCACACCATCGAAAATCGCTGTGCTCATTGTTGAGAATGACCGGCGCATTCGGATCGACAAAGCCGACGAAAACCGGCGCAATAGCAATAACGTCGCGTTCCACGTCGTAAAACTGCTCGCATATATCTGCGGAGTAGAGCCGGGAGCACGTCAATCCCGTTTCCTCCTTCACTTCCCGAACAGCCGTTTCCCAGGCCTTTTCTCCCTGTTCGACGCCACCGGCAATCTGGCACCATTCCCCGATAAGTGTGTGATTGCGCCGTAGCAGCAAAACTTCCGTCACGGCTCCAACCTCGCGCAATATGACAACGGACACGCCTGAACTGCGAACAGGGATTTCAGCCATGTGATAAACCTCTCCATGAAATTCCATTTGGCAAAATTCTGATCAGCTTCGGCGGTTTTGACGGACCTTGCGGACGTCACCTGAACCAATCAGACGCTGACCGTTTCGCCCGCATGCGCAGAGCGCAGGATAGCATCGATCAACCGATGTGCCTTGAGCGCATCCTCGCCCGATACGGCCGGTTCGCGTCCTTCGGTCAGGGCCTCGATAAAACCTGCATGCAAGGCCAGATGGTTGGCATGCGAAAAGGCCATGGGATCGGCGCCGGTACCGCCAGCGTTTGCGCCGTCGTCCGCCTCCATCCGTCGGCCGTCCATCAGCGCAATCTCACCTCTTTCACTGCCAAGCCGGGCGGAACCTTTCGTGCAGAGAATTTCTATTTCGTCCGGATAACCCGGATAGGCCGCGGTCGTTGCGCTCAACGATCCGATCGCGCCATTTCCGAAGCGCATTGCAGCGTGGACGAGGTCCTCGGTTTCCATCCTGTGGACCGGGCTTGTTACCGCAAAGGCGCTGATCTTTTCCGGCAAGCCGACCAGGGAAATCATCTGGTCGATCGTGTGGATCGCCTGCGTCAACAGAACGCCACCGCCATCGCGGGCGAGCGTGCCGCGTCCCGGTTCATCGTAATAGCTCTGCGGGCGCCAGTTGCTGAGGCGCATGGTAACCGAGATGACTTCGCCCAGCTCGCCTTCAGACAAAAGCCGCGCCGTCTCCGCAAAGCTCTTGCGAAAACGACGCTGGAACACGACGCCGAGTTTGATCCCGGCATGCCGCGCAATGTCTACAAGCTCCTGCGAACGCTCCAGCGAGATTTCCAGCGGCTTTTCCAGAAGCACATGCTTGCCGGCCGCAGCGGCCTGACGAACAAGATCGAGATGCGTGTCGGGAGGTGTCAGAACAACGACATAATCGATCGACGCATCGCCAAATATCGCATCGGCCGTATCGACCACCGGCAGCGCAAAACGGTCGGCAAAGGCGACGCGCCGGCTGGCGCTGGGGCTGAATGCGGCGGCGACGTCGACACGATGTTTCAGTTCCAGCAGGCTTTGCGCATGCGGCGGCGCAGCCATGCCGAGACCGATGATGCCCGTGCGAAATTTTCCCGAATGAGACACCGACAACCTCCCTTTGTCCGACGCGAGCCTCAAGTTGCCACGAGCGGCGGACCTCAAAATCCGCTCTTAAAGTCCGCGCTTTGGCTCCTTCGGCCCCGTTAACATGCGTATATTTCGCCATCGGCCAAGCCCAAAAGTCATCATACGTCTGATACTTTTTGATATGTTGACATGATCTTTTTTCACTCATATCAATTCTGTTCAACCGTAGGAGGAACGGCTGAATTATCCACCGGCGACGCGTAGGAGCTTCACGACGAGCATGTCGAGAAGGCGTTTTGCGGTGCGATTTTCACGACAGCAACGGCGGGTTATCCCCGCAATCTGGGAGGAGAACATGTTGCACATCACCAAACTTATGACCGGCGTCGCTCTGGCCTCGCTTCTTTCGCTCGGCACGGCTGCGGCGCAGACCGTGCTGAAATCGTCAGACACCCATCCCGATGGTTACCCCACGGTCGAAGGCGTCAAATATTTCGGCGAACTGATCAAGGAACGCACCGCCGGCCGTTATGCCGTCGAGGTCTATCACTCGGCGCAGCTGGGCGAGGAAAAGGATACGATCGAACAAGTTCGCTCGGGCGTGATCGAGCTCAACCGTGTTTCCATGGCGCCTTTCAACGGCACCGTGAAGGAAACCATCGTCCCCGCCCTGCCCTATATCTTCCGTTCGGAAGAGCACATGCACACGGTGATGGATGGCCCGATCGGTGATCAGATCAAGGCAGCTTTCGAGCCGGCAGGTCTCGTGGCTCTGGCATTCTATGACGCCGGTTCGCGCTCCTTCTACAATTCGAAAAAGCCGATCAAGACCGTGGCTGACATGAAGGGCCTGAAATTCCGCGTCATCCAGTCCGACATCTTCGTCGACATGACGGCGGCACTCGGCGCCAACGCCACCCCAATGCCCTACGGCGAGGTGTATTCCTCCGTCGAAACCGGCGTCATCGATGGCGCGGAAAACAACTATCCGAGCTATGACACCGCCAAACATTTCGAAGTCGCCAAATACTTTTCCGAGGATCAGCACACGATCCTGCCGGAAGTTTTTGTCATGAACAAAGCCGCCTTCGACAAGCTGACGCCGGAAGATCAGGTTCTGTTCAAGCAGGCCGCCAAGGACAGCGTCGCCAAGCAGCGTGAGCTCTGGGCGAAAAAGACCGGCGAATCCCGGGCAATCGTGGAGAAGGCCGGCGCGCAGATCAACACGGTCGAAAAGCAGGGCTTTATCGACGCGATGAAGCCGGTCTACGACAAACACGTCAAGGACGACGTGTTGAAAAAGCTCGTCGCCGACGTTCAGGCCACCAAGTAAGCCTTTCGGCCCGCTCTCTCCTTGGGAGCGGGCCTTCATTCTCGATCTGATGTCCAGGACCTTCGTCCAACCCTTCCGCGTGGCGGAAAGGTCAGGAGACGCTTACCCATGTCTGCCCCCTTTAGAACTGGCCTGCCCATTCTCACCAAGCTCAACACGCTGGTGCTTTACCTTGCCGGCATCGGGCTCGTCGTGATGACGGCGATCGTCGCCTGGCAGGTCTTCTGCCGATATGTTCTCAACGATTCACCGAGCTGGACGGAAGCCGGCGCGGTGATCCTGATGAGCTGGTTCATCTTTCTCGGCGCGGCCGTCGGCGTACGTGAAAACAATCACATGGGTTTCGACGTCCTGCTCTATGTGCTGCCGCCAACGGGCAAGAAATGGCTGCGGATGATTTCCGACCTCGTCATCCTGGCCTTCGGCATCGGCATGGTCTGGTATGGCGGCAAACTTATCAGCCTCACCGCAGCAACAACCATGCCCGCACTCGGCATATCCGGCGCGTGGGATTACGTGCCCATCGTCGGCGGTGGCGTGCTGATCACCCTGTTTGCACTGGAGCGTGTTGTTGCACGTGCGCTGGGCGCGCCGGTGGATGACGCACTGGACGAAATGGCACCGACCGAAATCGCAGTCGAACTGGAAAATATCGAAGACGTCCGCAAGGACGCGGCCCGGCTGAACACGCCCGGCGCGACGAAGGGGGAATGATACGATGGAACTCTGGATCCTCTTCGGCACATTTACGCTGCTGATGCTGATCGGCACGCCGATTGCTTTTTGCCTTGGCATCTCCAGCCTTGCGACCGTCGTCTACATGGGCCTGCCGCCTCTCGTCGTGTTCCAGCGCATGAATTCCGGCATGAGCGTGTTTTCCATGCTCGCAATTCCCTTTTTCATCTATTCCGGGGACCTGATGGTGCGCGGTGGCATTGCCGGCCGCATTGTCGCCTTTGCGGCATCCATCGTGGGACACTTGCGCGGTGGTCTTGGACAGGTGAACATCCTCACCTCCACACTTTTCGGCGGCATTTCAGGCTCGGCAGTGGCGGAAGCCGCAGCTGTCGGCGGCTTGATGATCCCCCAGATGAAGGCACGCGGTTACGGTGCTGACTATGCCGTCAACGTCACCTCTATGGCGGCATTGATCGCACTTCTCCTGCCGCCTTCGCATAACATGATCATTTATTCGATCTCGGCCGGCGGCAAGATTTCCATCGCCGACCTGTTCACGGCCGGTGTTATTCCAGGCCTGCTGTTTGCAGCGGTGTTGATGGTGACCGCCTATTTCGTCGCCAGCAAACGCGGTTATCCGACCGAGCCTTTCCCGGGTTTTGCGGTCGCCCTGCATCTTCTGGCCGTTGCCATCCCCGGCCTCCTGCTGATCGCCATCATCTTCGGCGGAGTCCGCTCAGGCATCTTCACCGCAACGGAAAGCTCCTGCATCGCCGTCATTTACGCGCTGCTGATCACCACGCTCGTCTACCGCCAGCTGGGCTGGAAGGATTTCGTGCATGCCACGATGGGTGCCGTGCGCACCACCGCCATGGTTCTGCTCATTATCGGTTGCGCCGCATCCTTCTCCTGGCTGATGGCCTTCCTGCGCGTGCCGGCAACATTGGTCGCATGGATGCAGACTTTGTCCGACAACCCGATCATGATCCTGCTTCTCTTGAACGTCATCATGCTGGTGCTCGGCACGTTCATGGACATGGGTCCGACGATCATCATTACAACGCCGATCTTCCTGCCGATTGCGGTCGCGTACGGCATCGATCCGGTGCATTTCGGCGTCATCATGATCCTCAATTACGGCATCGGCCTCAACACGCCACCGGTGGGAGGGGTGCAATTCGTCGCCTGTGCGGTGGGCAAGATATCTGTGTGGGAAGCGATGCGTTCCATCTGGCCTTTCTACGGTGCCGGTATCGTCGTTCTGTTGCTGGTTACCTACATTCCCGCCTTGTCGCTCTGGTTGCCGAGCGTCTTCCGATAGGGAGAATGACATGCGTGCAAACATTGCCGATATGCGTATCGAGCGAAAACCGAAGCTCTTCGAAAATGTTGCGCAGCAATTGCGCGCACAAATTCTCGCCGGCGATTATCCCGTCGGCGAGAAACTGCCGACCGAAACCCGCATGACGGAGATTTTTGGTGTCAGTCGCACCGTGGTGCGAGAGGCCGTTGCGGCCCTTGCGGCAGACAGCATGGTGGAGGTGCGGCATGGCGCGGGCGTGTTTGTCATCGACAGCCCGACGCTGAAGATCAGCGCGATTACCGCCGATATGGGCAACCGCATCAGCCGCGCGGTCAATGTGCTGGAAGTGCGCATGGGGATCGAGATCGAAAGCGCGGGCCTTGCCGCCCAGCGCCGAAGCCCATCGCAGGAAGCCCGCATCCAGGAGGCCTTTTTCGAGTTCGAGGCTCTTTTGAAAAATGGCGAACCGACGGGGAAAGCGGATTTCGCATTTCACCGCGAAATCGCCGCTGCAACGAACAACGAATTCTACGTCGAAATTCTCGATGCGCTGGGCGATCGCACCATTCCCTGTGACCGCAGTTCCCCATGGTATTCCGTTGAGGTTCTGTCGGCCGATTATCTCGGCGGCCTGCAACGCGAACACCTGCGCATCCTGCAGGCGATTTCGGCGGGCGATGCCGATGCGGCGCGCGATGCCATGCGCGCGCATCTGGTCGCCGCAAAAGACAGGTATCGCCAGCGGTTATCCGGGCAGCAGGCGGATTATTCCCAGAGCCGAACTGTCTGACACTGCCTTCAGGACGCCGGCGGGTCGATGAAACGCAGTGCCGCCCAGGTGCCGGCCCCAGCGGCCAAAGCGGAAACGAACGTTCCCCAAATGAGATCCGCGACCGTCAAGGAAGTCGACCAGTTTTTCAATGTTGCCTGATTGGTCAGGTCATAGGTCGCATATGCCGTGAAACCCAATACCGCGCCGTGGATGAGCCCTGTCCAGACCGATTGAGCCAGGATGCCGGGCCGAACAGCCAGAAAGACCAGCCCCGCAATAAAGAGAACATAAAAAACGATGGCGGGCAGCAACCGGAACTTCGGCGCCAGCATGTCTCCCATAACAGGCCGATAAAGGCGATCCGCCATCGTGCTCAACCAGATGGAATCGACAACAAGGAAGACGATTGCTGTGACGACATAGGCGACGGCATAGGTTTTCATTGCTTGCTCCTTATAGTCACTGTTTCGCGGTATCGACTATCTTCGTCCATTCGACACTTTTGCAGAGGAGCCCGGCAATCATGCAGCCTTTTGTGGTCATCCTGTTGCCGTTCACCGTCAGCGTGAGCTTGTAGGTCATATCTCTTTGAGGATCGAAAGCGCTGCCGGAATAGGCACCGGCAGCATCTGGCCTGATCGTCATCACCAGCTTGTCGCCCTTCTTTTCCTTGGGTGTCCCCGGTTTGATCCAGGTGTTGACGGCGCAGATATCCGATCCGCAGGCCCCCACCAAAACCCTGGCCTTGCCATCGCCGCGCGCCCATTGGCCATCGTAATCGGCAGCCTCGACCATTCCCGTCAGTCCGGATGCCAGAAGCATCGCTGTTGTGATCACCATTCTCATCGCAGCTCTCCTTCGCCGCTTACGCATGTTCGATCGTATAAAGCCCGACATTGATGCTTCCTTCTTCGAAGCCGGCTTCGCAGTAGCAGAGATAATAATGCCAGAGCCTGCGAAAGCGCTCGTCGAACCCTTGCGCAGCAATGGCCGGCCAATGCGCGTGAAAACGAAGCCGCCACTCCAGCAGCGTTCGGGCATATGATTTGCCGAAATGCTCGACTTCTCGAAGTTTCAGCCCGGCCTGCGCAACAGCCCTGGCCAGCGCCGTGTCGGATGGCAGGAAACCGCCAGGAAACACATATTTCTGGATAAAATCTGCCTTGCCGCGATAGGCGTCGTAGCGCGCCTCTTCAATCGAGATGATCTGAAGCACGGCGCGACCATCCGCGTTGAGGCAGCGTTTCAGGGTCTCGAAATAGCCCGGCCAATACGCCTCGCCGACCGCTTCGAACATTTCGATCGACACGATCCGGTCGAATTGGCCACGAACATCTCGGTAATCCTGCAGCCGCAGATCCACCTGTGAGGCTTTCCCGCTTTTCGCCACCGCGTTATTTGCCCATGCCAATTGCGAGGGGGAAAGCGTAATGCCGGTTATCGCGGCTTCGCTCCGGGTGGCAAGATCCACGGCCAGCGCACCCCAGCCGCAACCGATTTCGAGCACGCTTTCGCCACCCTCGAGATCGAGTTTTTCGCGGATGCGATCGAGTTTTCTGGCCTGGGCCGCCTCGAGTGTCGCTGTTTCCTCATCAAAAATGCCCGAGGAATAAAGCATCGAGGGATCGAGCCATTCCTTGTAGAAATCGTTGCCGAGATCGTAATGCGCCTCGATGTTGCGCCGGCTTCCGCGTTTGGTATTGGCGTTCAGCAAATGACCGATACGATTGACGAGCCGCATCACGGCATGCCCATCGATGGCCGGCGCAAGCACCTCGCCGTTACGGGCGGCAAGACGAATGAGCGCCGTCAAGTCGGGTGTGCTCCAGTCACCGTCGATGAAGCCTTCGGCAAACCCGATATCTCCGGCGGTTACAAGCCGCCGCAGCGCGCGCCAGCGGTGCATGACAATGGTTGCATCAGGGCCTGGCTCGGGACCGGTCTTTTCCACCTGGGCGCCAGACGGCAAGACGACTTTCAACCGACCGTAATGAAGCCTGTGGATCAGTTTATCGGTCAGGCGCCCGCCAAAACTCAGTTTTGCATCCGCCTTTGGCGCAGCGAACATCATGTCGGAAAAATCGTCAGACTGGCTCATTCAAATCGGCCTTTTTGGAAGGAGCATGGCTGTTGGATGGAATAGCGTGACCATAAGAGACCGGCAGTTCAGGAGGCCGGGGGCGCACACGCAAGCCCACCCCTTTCACCCAGATCTTCAACGCTTCCCAATGAATGCCGCCGATGACGCGGAGCGTCAGAAACGGGATGGCACAAAACGCTTTCAACAGCGCCATGTCCGTAAGCTCAGCGCGTTTCGCCAGATGCCGGGCCGTCAGCACGAGACCCTCTTCATCGAACGTGTCGATACGGATCGCCAATTTTTCGGCCGGAGGTGTAACGCGAAACCGGTAACGAAGGTCCATGTCCATGAAGGGCGACACATAAAACGCCTTGTCGCAGTGCTGAACGATTTCAGCCGCGGGGTCGCCTTCCACTGGGATCATGTATCCGTGGCGCTCGCCGAACGTGTTGTCCACTTCCCAAAGTATGGCGTGAAGGGTGCCATCACGACGATAGCAGAAGAAAACGCTGAGCGGATTGAAAGCCCAGCCAAGCAGCCTCGGCATGGTCAAAAGCCGGATCGGCCCGCCATCGGGTTCCAACCCGCCGGCCCGCATTGTCTTTTCGACATGCGCCTTGAGATTTGAGCCGGAGCGATCGCCACGATCCTTACGGTAGAAGGAAAAGAGATTGAACCGATCGACCGAAAACAGCTTCAGCCGACGGTCGACTTCGTCCAGCTCGTCCAGATCAAGCAGCAGCGAATAGATGCGGTACGCCAGTTTGTGCTCTTTCGGCTTCAGCCGCGCATGCGTCACGTGGCCGGGAAAGAGCGCCGATTTCAGTTCCGGCATCATGCCGACACCTCGACACGCGGCCGGAGAAGAGGTCTCGTTACCGGCTTGCGGACGATGCGCGCGCTTTCCTGTTCCACCTCCCAGGGACGCCTGACGCCGCCGATATCCTCAGCCACGGCCAAGCCGGCCTGAATACCGTCTTCATGGAAACCTGAGCCGAAATGAGCGCCGCAGAACCAGGTGTTGCGCACACCCTGCAGCGACCAGATTTCCTGTTGAGCCCTGTCGGTCGCAAGGTCGAAAACGGGATGTTCGTAAACCTCGCGCCGGATGACGGTTTCCTCACGGGGTTGTCGGCAGGGATTGAGCGTCACGAAAGTCGATGGGGCAGAGCCGAGCGGTTGCAGCTTGTTCATCCAGTAGGTGATGGAAGGCAGGTGTGCACCGTCACGACCGATTTCCCCGGCTTCGGTAACGTAATTCCAGCTGGACCACGCTGCGCGTCGTTTCGGCATCAGCCCGATGTCACCATGCAGAACCGCCTCATTGCGGGCATAACGAAATGTCCCAAGGATGCTCTTTTCGCGCTCGCTTGCATCGGAGAGCATGCGAAGTGCCTGGTCGGCATGCGTGGCGATAACCACCTCATCGAATACGTGGACCCGGCCGTGAGCATCGCGAATTTCCACCTGATTGGGCTTGCGCCTGATTTCGGCGACGGGGGTGGAAAGCATGATCCTGTCGGCAAAATCCTTTGTCAGGCGCGATACATATTCCCTGCTGCCGCCTTTCACCGTTCGCCATACAGGCCGGTTCCACAGTTCGAGCAGCCCGTGATTACTGCAGAACCTCACAAAGCTGGCTGCGGGATAATCGGCAACCTCCATCGCCGGTGTCGACCAGATCGCGGCCGCCATGGGATAGAGGTGGTCTTCGCGAAAAGGGCGCCCGTAACCATTGCGATCGAGATAATCGCCAAGCGAGATGGCGGCCATGGTTGGCAGGTCACGCGGGGCGTTTTTATAAAAGCGCAGCAAATCCCGCATCATCGACCAGAAGCGCGGGCTGACGAGATTGGAGCGCTGCGCAAAAAGACCAAGGCCTGTGCCGCCGGAATATTCGAATGCCCCTTCGTCAAGCGAGACCGCAAAAGACATGTTCGAGGCGACGGTCGGCACATCGAGCGTACGAAAAAGGGCAGTCAGGTTGGGATAGGTGACTTCGTTATAGACGATAAAGCCGGTATCGACGGCGACCGGGCCGGTCGGGCTTTCAAACTCAACCGTATTGCTGTGACCGCCGATCCGGTCCGCGGCTTCAAAAACCGTCACGTCATGACGTTTGGATAACAACCAGGCAGCCGACAGGCCGGAAATTCCGCTCCCCACCACCGCTATGTTCAAGCGGTCCGCTTTTCCGCAGTGCCCATCAAATCCCATGGAATCCTCGTAGACTTCTGATCTTTCCTGTGACGCTTGACGACGAAAGAGGCCGATAAGTTTCACCGCTCCCGCCATTTTATGCCGACAGGATGTTTTGGACGGCAACGCGAAACTAAATCGGGTCGTTCCGCGTCATTACTGTTCACAAGCGTAAAACGGGCGACCCGGCACAGGCGGATCAATGAATTTCATTCCACTCATCGTTATTGCGATCTGGTTATCGGCGGCGATGGCCGGCGCGTGGGCAATTCAACGTTGGACGGGACGGAGCGGCTGGATCGACACGATCTGGTCTTTTGCGGTCGGACTGGGCGGCATTGGCGCGGCCCTTTCGGCCAACGGAGAATTTGGGCGTCGCATGGTGGTGCTGGTCATCATTGCGGCCTGGGCATTGCGGCTTGGCGGCCATATTGGCGCACGCACCGGCAAGCATGACGAGGATCCACGATACGCAAATCTCATCGAACAATGGGGTGATAGTGCCGCGCTGCGGTTATTTGTGTTTCTGCAAATTCAGGCATTGGCCGCATTTGTACTCGTGCTTTCGGTCTATCTGGCTGCGACGAACAGCGCCGCTTTTGCTCAAGGCTTCGATATTGCCGCCATGGCGGTCGCAGCCATCGCATTGGGTGGCGAAGCGCTGTCCGATTTCCAACTCGCCCGCTTCCGCAAAACCCCGCAGGCGAAAACCGAAGTCTGCGAAACTGGTCTCTGGCGATATTCACGCCACCCCAACTACTTTTTCGAATGGCTGTTCTGGTGTTGCTGGCTGCTTTTTGCCCTCCAGGGAACTGCCTGGAGCTGGCTCGCGTTGCTCGCACCGATGATGATGTATTGGCTGCTTGTGCATGTCTCCGGCATCCCGCCACTGGAAGAACATATGCTGCGCTCGCGCGGCGAAAAATTCCGTAGCCTCCAGCAGCGCGTCAACGCCTTTTTTCCCGGGCCTCGCAAGTCCGAAAATCACTCTTTTGAGGAGAACCGCTCTTGAACATGCTGGCCTTCGCCATAAACGCCGCCGAGCGTGCACCGCTTTCCGACAGCGTCACACTTGCAGGCATCGATTTCCTCTGCGGCCGCACCAAACGAAAGCTGGCCGCCACGCCGGCCGAAACGGAACGCGCTTTCGCCGAGACAATGAGCCACTTTCCGATTGCGACACATACCGACGAGGCCAACCGCCAGCATTACGAGGTGCCGGCAGAGTTTTTCTCGCTGGTGCTGGGGCCGCAGCGCAAATATTCCTGCTGCCTTTATCCTGCGAAAGATACCAGCCTTCTTGAAGCGGAAACGCATGCACTTGCCGAAACCGTCAAGCACGCGGCGATAGAAGACGGCATGAGCATTCTGGAACTGGGCTGCGGTTGGGGCTCTTTGTCACTTTATCTGGCGCAGCATTTTCCGAATTCACGCATCACTTCGGTGTCGAACTCAGCATCGCAACGCGAATATATTCTTGGCATTGCCAGTCAGCGCGGGCTTACCAATCTTACCGTCATCACGTGCGACATGAACGATTTTTCCGCCGAGGAAAGATATGACCGCGTCGTCTCGATCGAAATGTTCGAGCACATGTCCAATTGGCGTGATCTACTGGAACGGGTGCGCGGCTGGGTAAAAGCCGAAGGCAAGCTTTTCCTGCATGTTTTCACGCACAAGACCCGGTCCTACCGCTTCGATCATGACGACCCGGCAGACTGGATCGCACATCATTTCTTCACCGGCGGCATCATGCCCGCACATGACCTGCCTCATCGCTTCGGCGATCTATTCCAGGTGGAGCAGGAATGGCGCTGGTCCGGCACACATTACCAGCGCACAGCACTCGATTGGCTGGCCAATTTCGATGCCGAAATTCATCGCATACAACCCATTCTCACGCAGGTTTACGCGAAGGATGCTGCACTATGGCGGCGGCGCTGGCGGCTGTTTTTCCTCGCGACCGCAGGGCTTTTCGGCCACGACCAGGGCGATGTCTGGGGTGTCGGCCATTACCTGTTGTCACCGGTGCGGTAACCATCGAAAGGCGCGAGATCGCCGCACCCGCAACGCCGGATCGTCAATTCTTGCGTTTCGCCCGCAATGACGCGGCAAAGTCGTTTCGAAAAAACCTGAGCGCGGCTTCCGTCCGATTTCGAACGTGCATTTTCTTGTAAATGTTGCGGACATGAGCCTTCACCGTGTTTTCAGAAAGGCGAAGGCGATCGGCGATGATCTTGTTTTGCGTACCGCTGCAGAGAAGGTCGAGAATCTGGATTTCACGGGTGGTCAAGGCCACTGCCGCCGGATCGGAAGGAGGGCTGCCATCCTGCCCGCTTCTGGCCGATCTTCGTTGACGGCTTACCGGCGAATCCCCATTACCCCGTCGCAGCCGCTGCAACAGAGCGGACGGGAAATGTTCCCCTCCCTTTGCGAGCAACCGTACGGCGGCTAGAAATACGTCGAGCCGCAAATCGAGCGGTACGACGCCATCGACAAGGTTTGCGCCGGACATTCTGTTGAAGATATCCTCCGCTTCATCGATGCTTTCGACAACAATGCCGGTCGAATGATCGGTTCCGCTGTCGCGCAACCGTTCCAGGACGTTTCGTATTCTGTCGGGAACCGGGCGGTAGATGAGGACAAGCCTCATATTCTCCGCTTCATCTTCGGTTATGTCCGAAACATCATCGTGCCTGCATACGTCGTTGTCCGGAAAATTCTTGACGAGCACCTCAACCAGGCACTCGGTGGTCATGTCGCGGGGGGCTATCATGACGATTGCGGGCTTCTGCCCGCCCGCATTCATGAGCCGTGCAGATCTGCTGTCGAACCCTTCGCCCATCAACATACCTGCCCCCTTTGGGATGATGCCTCTTTACTTTGCGTCCTCATGGTCGGGACGCGGGGCACCACTCGTTATCCTCTTGAGCTTTCAGTATAAATGCGGCGCGGACGAAAACAAATCGTCACTTCGGGTTATAATCCCCATTATGTTTCTGTTTTTACAAAATAATTCGTAATAAACCTGTAACAATACGATCCCTCTACATTGTCATCATTATTAATTTTGACGCTGCAACGAGACGACTGAACAGGTTAACAAGCGGGATTAATAACCCGTTAATCCTCCTAATCGGCATAAACGCCCTCACTGGCCTCACCCGGAGGCTAATCCTTTTTCGCGTCTTGGCTCGAATCCGGTTTTGGTGTTGTCTCGGGTTGTCGGGAAAGACCGGGCAGTAAAGTAGTTCCCAAGCGATCTCGACACGCATCCCAATAATGAAAAGCAACATCGAAAGTACACGTACTTTCGGAAGGATCACTCGTGTCTTTTCGAGGGATTTATTCCGGACCACCGGCAGACGGCAGAGTATTTTGTACGTCTGCTTCTTGAAAATCGGAACTGGCGCAAGTGATCCCATTAAAGATGAGAGGGATCGAGCGCGTTCCAACATTCTGGAGGAATACGCATGTCTAAAGGTTATGATCCCAAGGGCGCCGACGAATCCACGGTAGCAGGCGCACTGGCAGACGGCTTTGCCGCCAGCGCGATCAACTCCACCGAAATCGACGAGGATTCCACCGGTTACGTCGGCGGCGCTGCCAATGGCGACAATCGCGGCAACACCGACAACAGCGTAGACGTCGATGCCAAGGTCGACATCGAAGCCGGCAACGGCAACAACCGCGAAAACGACTATGACTGGAGCTACGACAGCAAGTCCTACACCAACACCGAAACCGACATCAAAAACGTTTCCGACGACGACACGAAGACCGTGACTTCGACGGACATCAAGTCGGATTACGATTGGAGCTATGACAGCAAGTCGTACTCGAACACCGAAACCGACATCAAGACGGTGACGGAAACCAAGACCGACATCGACACCGACGTGAAGACGATCTCGAGCGACGACGACACGACCACGAATGCAACGAACAGCTTCAACTCCTCCGATACGGACTTTGCTGTCCTTGAGGACGTGAAGGATTTCGGCAATCTGGGCATCGCCGGCGGCGACCTCACCTTCAACCTCGGTGACGATTTCTCGTTCACTCTTGATGTCGATGACATCCTGAACGACTCGCTCAACGGCGGTGGCGGCACCGGCTTCAGCGCGGTTCAGGCCAACCATCTTGCCGACCAGGACAACGCCTGGGAAATCCGGATGGAGAATGCCGGCGCTGAAAACCACCTTAACGCCAATGCGGGTGAAGCTTACGGCGCCGAAGGCATGGAAATGGACGGCAAGTCCTGGGACCTCAAGGCCGGCGACGACGTGAATGGTGCCAGCACCGCAGATGCTTCCGCCATCCTCGCCAACTCGGGCTTCCACTTCGAAGTCGTTCAGGGCGCCAACATGCTCAGCAACGCAATCGACAGCAGCGTCATCGGCGGCAACTCGCACGTCACTGACGTTGGTGAAGACACCGCAAGCTAAGACTTTCTCCACCCAAGGCAAGGAGGACCGCACCGAAGCCCCGTCGGTGCGGTCCGATCCGATGTTCCGAAAAATCTGTGACGCACAATCGAGACCAAAGATCACTGCATCTCGGCCGATAAAGCGTCGCTTGGGCGAGGGAGGCGGACATGCACGCGGATAAAATCTCGGAGATGATCGCGAATTTCATCGGGTATCTCCACCTGACCGTCGAAGACGATCGGATGCGCATCCATCTCAACGAAGGCAAGGTCGAGAAGCTCGAAGCTGCTGCCAATGTGGATATGCAGTCACTCGATCCGCGCTTTGCGTCCAACCTCCTTCTTGATGACTACGATCCCAGCGTCACCTACAAGGGTGCGTTCGTGAAGTTCGCAATGGGCAAGATCCGCCAGCGGGCGGACGATGACGATTATCACGCCGACAGCTACTGGCGCGGCGTCCCCAGGATCGACGACCCGGACTATTCACCCTGGCACATGCCGGCCATCTCGGAAGATCCCCGACTGCCCATTTTCATGGGCCCAGGGTCGATCATCTCGCACATGACCCAGGTAAACCTGCTTCAGGATGACGACTATCTGAACCTCACCGACCAGCATGTCGCCCGGATGGATACGCGTTTCGTGGTCGAAAGGCTCAACGAATACGCTTTCGAAGCCAGGGCCTACACGCCATTCGGCAGCCTCGACCGCACGGACACCTATGAAGGCCTGACGGCGATCCACGGTCAGATCCGTGAATATGCCGAGGACCTGCTGCAGAACGGCCCCCGCTCGTCGCACGACAATGCCGAAGTCCATTTCGTGCAGGCAGCGCAAAGCATGGAGGCCGTGTTCATCAACGGCGAGCTGGTGGATGAGGCGCCTGACCTCAACGACTATCTGCCTGACCGCGGCCTGGCTACCCCGCCTTCGGAGCCGGAGGAAAGCGACGTATCATTATCCTTGACCGATCCGCCGAAAGGCAGTCTCGAAGTCGAAGCCGGTGCAAATGTCGTATCGAATATCGCAGCTGTGACGAATGTCGGGATCATGGCGCCGGTCATGGCTGTCATGGGTAATTATTCGCAGGCCGATGTCATCAATCAGGTCACGATCTACAGCGACCACGACGTCATCACCTATCAGACCCTGGGTGGCCAGGAACAAGAGGTGTTGCCTGCAACGACGATCGCCATGAATATCGGCGTTTTCGAGCATTCCAGCTACCAGATGCCCTCCTCAGACGCCGATGAGACCGGCACCCCCATCTTTCCGACCCACTGGCAAGTCAGTGTCGTCGAAGGCGATGTCTCGTTCGTTCAATGGATCGAGCAATACAATTTTATAACCGACAACGATCAGCTGGCCGTCACTTCGACCGGCATCGAGATGTCGGTGATCATCGGCGGCAACACGATGGTCAACCTCGCCTCCTATCTCGGCGTCAGCCTCCAATATGATCTCGTGATCGTCGGCGGCAATGTTCTGGACATGAACATCATCAGCCAGGTGGCCGTCCTTTACGACAACGACTGGATCGTGGGGGCCGGAAGCGCAAGCGCGGATGCGACCTATAACACAAGCGGCAACCTGCTCTGGAACAGGGCCTCGATCCACAATGTGGGCGATAACGACCGGTTCGAAGCAATGCCGGACTATATGGTCAAGACCGTCGAGGCCATTGAAAACCGCGACCCGATGATGCCCGAGGGTTTGGCGACCGATCCGAATTTCGAAGGATTTGAGGGCCTCAGGGTCCTCTATATCACCGGCAACCTTTACGATGTCTCGCTGATCAAGCAGGTGAGCGTCCTGGGCGACGCAGACCACGTGACGGAAGCTGCGAACGCGGTCGTGAGTGCCAATTTGGACGCGGAGATAACAATCTCGACAGGCCACAACGCCGTTGTGAACCTTGCCAGCATCATCGATTACGACACGTTCGGCTCCACCACCTATCTCGGCGGCAATCTCTATAGCGATGTCATTCTCATCCAGGGCGGGCTGGTGGACGATGACGAAACGCAGCCGCTTCCGGTCGAACACAGGCTTGCCAACGAAGTCATCGCCTTCCTCGACGATCATGCGGATACATCCGATTCCGATGACGCCGTCATCAGCAGTGGCAGGGATCTGTCGTGGACCAACGTCAATCCCGCTGATGTCATGCAGACCGTCGTCCACTGAGAACGCAGCAAGGGGGCAACATGAACTTCTTTTCCAAACGGTCCGTCCTTTCCGAGGTCGCCTTGCCAGTTCAGGCAAGGAACGACCAGCACGGCCGGCCGGACGAAGACGAGATGACCGACGCCTGCATTTCGGCCATTGAAAAGGCAGTTTCCGACATTCGCAAGCTGGCCGAAGAGGCCCCGACGCCAACGGCTCATCAGGCACCGGAACCACGCCCGACCGCCCCAAAGGTGGAAATAGACGGTGAGACCAAAACCCCGGAGGCAGGCCAGCCGCAAGCTCGCCTGCCTGAAGACAGTGAACTGAAGGCGACCCCCGACCTGCGCTTCGGCAAGACCATTGAAGGCGATGGCGGCCCCATCCGTCAGAACGAGCGTCGCACCGGCAGCGGCGATGGCGGCGACGGTGGTGACAAAAGCGGCGGCGGGGGTGGTGGCGGCGGTGGCAATGGAGGCCAAAGCGCCTTTCACAAGCGCAGCAGCCCCGTCAATTTCGCTGCAAGCCTTGCCAAGGGCCTCTCCATCCTGCGCCGCAACCTGGCGATCGTCATGATCTTTACCGTGGCGATCAATGTGTTGGTGCTGGCTATCCCTCTCTACCTTTTCCAGATTTCCGACCGCGTTCTGACCAGCCGATCCATCGACACTCTCGTCATGCTGACGGTTGTCGTGCTTGGCGCTATCCTCGTGCAGGCCTTCCTCGATTCCATACGTCGCTTCATATTGATGCGGACGGCCGTGGAGCTGGAAGTGCAGCTCGGCGCGCCGATCCTGTCCGCTGCGGCGCGTGCTTCGCTCAACGGCAGCGGCAAGGATTACCAGACCCTGCAGGATCTTCAGCAGATCCGCGCCTTTCTCACATCCGGTACGCTGGTGGCATTTCTCGATGCGCCGATCATGCCGCTTTTCGTGGTGGTCGTTTACATCGTACACCCGCATCTGGGCATCATCATCATGTTGTGCTGCGCGGTATTGTTCGGCATCGCCTATCTGAACCAGCGTTTCACCGCCCGCCAGTTTGCGGAAGCCAACATGTATGTCGGCCGCGCCAATCTCCATCTGGAATCGATGGCCCGCAACTCGCAGATCATCAACGCCATGGCAATGATCCCGGAAGCGGTGAAGATGTGGGGCCAGGAAACCGCCGGATCGCTGAAATCGCATGTCGGCGCCCAGGATCGCAACATCATGTTTGCCGGCGTCTCGAAGGCATGCCGCATGGTGGCGCAGGTCGCTTTGCTTGGATGGGGCGCCCATCTGTCGCTGTCCGGAGAGCTGACAGGCGGCATGGTCATCGCGGCCTCCATCGTTTCGGGCCGCGCCCTTGCGCCGATCGAGGGCGCAATCGAAGGCTGGCACCAGTTCAACCGCTCGGCCACCGCCTATGGCCGCATCAAGCAGCTGCTCCTGAATTCGCCTTTGAACTTCCCCCGTCTGCGACTGCCCAACCCCGAAGGCCGGCTTGATGTGGAACGTGTGCTCTTCGTGCCCCCGCCGCAGAAGAAGGTTATTCTCAACGGTATTTCCTTCTCGCTGAAAAAAGGGGAATCGCTCGCCGTGATCGGAAACTCCGGTTCAGGCAAGACAACCCTCGGCAAGATGCTTGTCGGATCCATTCTGCCGACATCTGGCAATGTCCGCCTCGACCTGATGGACCTGCGCAACTGGGACCAGAGGCAGTTCGGCGAAAGCATCGGATATCTGCCGCAGGACGTGCAGCTGTTTCCCGGCACGATCAAGGCCAATATCAGCCGTATGCGGGACGATATCGAGGACCGGCAGGTCTATGAAGCCGCCGTGCTTGCCGACGTCCACGAGTTGATTGCCGGCCTGCCACAGGGGTATGAAACCGTGGTTTCCGCCGATGGGGCACCGCTTTCCGGTGGCCAGAAGCAGCGCATCGCGCTGGCCAGGGCCTTCTTCGGCGAACCGAAACTCGTGGTCCTCGACGAACCCAATTCGAACCTCGACACCCAAGGCGAAGCGGCTCTTGCAAAAGCGCTGCAGCACGCCAAGCAAAACAACATCACAACGGTGACGATAACCCAGCGACCTGCCCTGCTTCAGGTCGTCGATAAGATCCTCATCCTGAAAGACGGCACTGTGGCCATGTTCGGCGAGCGCATGGATGTGCTCAAGGCGCTCGACAAGGGCTCGGCAAGACGCGACCAGCTGCCCCCCAGACAAGAAGACAGGTGACATGATGTCCAAGGAAATTGCCGTAAAGAGCGCCACTGCGACCGAGTGGTATGGCGACGTGCCGCGTTCGATCCGTTTCCACTCCGTACTGGGGCTGGGCGTGCTGTTTGCCACTTTCGGCGGTTTCAGCCTTTGGGCGGGAACGGCGCCGCTCGCATCCGCCATTATCGCCCCGGGCAGCTTCGTGGCGACCGGCAACAACAAGATCGTCCAGCATCTCGAAGGCGGCATCATCAAGGAAATGCTGGTCAACGAAGGTGAGACGGTCAAGGAAGGCGACATACTGGTGAAACTCGATCCGACGGCGGCCCTTGCCAATGAGCGGGCAGTCAAGCTGCGGCGACTGCGGCTCGAGGCCGTTGTGGTGCGTCTGCGCAGTGAAGCTCAGGGCCTGAAAGTCCTCAACCTTCCCGACATCGTCAAAAGCGAGGCGGGCGATCCCGACGTCAATGCGATCATTCAAGGCCAGCACGTGATCTTCAACAGCAAGGTCGTCAAGCTGGAAGAACAGCTGAACCTGATCGACAAGAACATCCGCTCCCTCGAGTTTCGCCGTGCCGGATACCAGGGCCAGAAGGATGCTTTCGACCGTCAGCTGGCGCTTCTGTCCGAGGAGAGAAACTCCAAGGCAAATCTGGTTAAAGTCGGCTATTTCAAGAAGACCGACCTGATGGCCATCGATCGCGCAATCGCCGATGCAATGGGCGAAATTTCCCGGCTGGTCGGCGAAATCAACGAATCCGAAGCGCAGATATCGAAGTTTCACCAGGAAGCGGTGATCGGGGTAAACGCCAACAAACAGGCAGCGCTCGATGCGCTGGAAACGGCAGAAACCGACCTCGATAGCGTTCGCGAGCAGATGAACGAAGCAAGCGGCGTGCTCGATCGTACCATCATCCGTTCGCCGGTGGCCGGCACTGTTGTCCGTTCCTATTACCACACTGCCGGTGGCGTCATCACCACCGGCAAGCCGATCATGGAAATCCTGCCGGCTGGTGTCCCGCTGATCATCGAGGCCGAAGTGCTCAGAAGCTCCATCGATCAGGTCCATCGCGGGCAGACCGCGGCGATCCGGCTTTCCGCTCTCAATCGACGCACCACCCCGGTCCTGAACGGAACGGTCTTTTATGTTTCGGCCGACTCCGTGGAGGAAGTTACTTCCGGACCGCCGAAAGACGTCTATATCGTTCGCGTGGAAGTTCCCGAAACGGAATTGACCCGCGTACACGACTTCCGCCCAGTATCCGGCATGCCCGCCGATGTGCTAATACAGACATCGGAAAGAACGTTCTTCGATTATCTTGTCAAACCGATAAGCGACAGCATGTCGAGAGCGTTCAGAGAACGTTAGGCCGGCACTACCGGCCCGGGCAGGTGAGGTATTTATGGCAAATGTGCCGGATGTCCTGTTGAACGTCGGACGGCTGAACTATGTATGGACCAATACCGAAAGCCTGTTGATCTACGTGATCGCGCATCTGCTTGCCGTGGACAAGGAAGCGGCGATCATCGTCTTCCTGACGCTTAACACCACGAGAGCCAGGATAGACCTAGTGGAGCGCCTTGCGAAGCGGCGCTCCGTGCCGAAGGCGGAACGCACGGCCGTGCTTGGCGCTATGGCCCGCTTGAAGCGCGAAGCGAAGGTGCGAAACAAATACAACCACAGCATCTATACGTTCGATGAACACGGCGACATTTCAGGCACCCAGCTCATGCGGCTCGTCGAATACGACGATGCAATCCGTTACGGCAAGGTGGAAAAGATGAACGACCGTGAGATGCACGATCTGGAAAAATCCATCACCGAGATCGCCGATATCAGCAAGGCGTTGTGGCGCTTCATTCATGCCAGCGAGCGCCTGAAAGGCGCACTTTGATAACCCGTCACCAGGCGGCCTAGCCCGAATTGGTGGGCTGCCATCACCCCTAGCGGTTATGGTTTCCAACCGCCCCCTCTTTTAGAATGCGGATGTGGCAGTGCTGCATGCGCGGAGGGGGATTTCCATGCGTATCGAGGTTATCGAAACACCGGAGGCCTTAAGAAAGGTTCGCGAGGACTGGCAGGCCGTATTCATGGCGGATGCCTCCGCGCAGTATTTCCTTTCGTGGTCCTGGCTCTATCGTTACCTCTCCCACAGACGGCGGTGGTTCATCCTCGGCCTTCGCCACTCTGAGCCCGGCTCACCCTATGTCGCGTTCTTTCCGCTCCGGCTGCAGACGCAACGGGACGATAAAGGCCAGTTCGTCGACGAAATCATCATGGCCGGCAATTACTCGGCCGATTACACCGGCTTCATCTGCATGCCGGAATACGAAAAACACGCCGTGCGCGGGTTTTCCGATTTTCTTAAGGCCCAGAGCTGGCAACAGATCAAGCTGGACTATTTTGGCGGACCAACCGAACGCCGCGAGGCGATGATCCGCGCCCTGCAGGGGCCGAAGGTCATGTACCGGGACCACAAGCCCCGCAACGAACAGAACGTCGACAATACCGTATGCCCCGTCATCAACCTGCCGGACAGTTGGGATGATTATCTGGAGCGGCACATGAGCAGTCAGTCGCGACAGAAGCTCCGGCGCTTTATGCGGAAGGTCGAGGGCAGCGACGAGTACAGGATCACTCTGGCCGACCACGATACCATCAAGCGGGACCTGGATATCCTGTTCGATTTCTGGCGAAAACGCTGGGAACCTTCCAAGGGCGACAAGACCGAGAAGCTGATCAAGTCTTCACGCGAAATGCTGATGGACTGTTTCGATGAAGGCGATCTCGACGTGCCTGTGCTGTGGTACGGTGATCGCCCGCTCGGCGCGCTGGCAAACATTGTCGATCGCCAGAAGAAAGCCATCCTGTTCTACATAACCGGACGCGACGAAGAGTGGACGACCCCTTCTCCCGGCCTGGTTCTGCATGGTTATTGCATCAGGCGTGCGATTGCCGACGGTTTCCGCACCTATGATTTCCTGCGCGGAACCGAACCTTATAAATACATGTTCGGCGTCGAGGACAGGCAGATCAGCTGCACCCTGTTCAGAACCCGCGATGGCGCAAACCTTGGCGGCAAGCTGAATTCGCGTAGTGTCCGTTTCGTCTACGACCAGGCGGTATTTTTTTATAATGAGGGAAAAAAGGTCGAGGCGGAGATGGCATTCCAGCAGGTGCTCGCCACCATGCCGGAACATCGCGGCGCGCAATTCGGCCTTGCAAACCTTCAGTTCGAACGCGGCCATCTGAAACAGGCGGAAGAGGTGTATCGCTCGCTCATCGGCCGGGTGGCGACTCCGGTGCCCATCATGTTGCGACTTGGCGATGTCGAACTTGCAACGCGCCGCTATCGTCAGGCGGCCAAGACATTCGGCGACATATGCCTTCTTGCCCGCGGTCATGTCGAAGCGCGTTACAAGCGCGGAGTGGCGCTCATAGCGCTGTCCCGAATGCGGGATGCGTCTGCCGTTCTGTCCGAGGCGGCTGCAATGCGCGGAAGCGATCCCGTGAGCGGATTTTATGCGGACAAGGCTCAGAAAGCATTGTTACGCCTCGGCTCGACAGCCGCCGCGGAACCGCTCATGGCCTGATGTTTCAACTCGGCCGCCGATAAACGAATTCGGGCGGTTCGGCCCGGCTATCGGCTTCGGCCTGTTCGGTCAGCAGCGCACGCAGCGGCGAACGCACACAGACGGGGTCGGTGGCGGATGCGTCGCCTGCCATTGCCATGGCCTGGCACCGACAGCCGCCAAAATCGATCGCCTTGCGGTCGCAGGTCCGGCACAGTTCCGGCATCCAGCTATCACCGCGATAGGCGTTGAAAGCCTGTCCTTTGTACCAGATCGCCTCAAGCGTCTTGTCACGCACATTGTCGAACCTGAGCGACCGGATGGTTTCTGCCGCATGGCAGGGAAGAACCTTGCCGGACGGCGTGATGTTGAGACCGGTGCGCGCCCAGCCACCCATGCACGCCTTGGGATAGGAGGCGTGATGATCGGCGCCGACATAATCGATAACGATCACGCCCTCCAGCCGTTTGCGCGCTTCCTCCACAAAAGCGTTGGCCTTCAGGAACTGCTCCCTGGTCGGCATCAGCGCCTTGCGGTTCCTGTCCGCCCAGCCGTGAAACTGGACCGTGGCGATCTCGATACGGCGAGCGCCAAGCTTGACTGCCAGGTCGAGCATGTCGCCCATTTGGTCCATGTTCTGCTTGTGGCAGACGGCGTTGACGGTAAGCGGTATGCCTGCGGCATGGGTCCATTGCGCCACCGCGATCTTGCGGTCATATCCGCCCTTGTATCCGCCGACACGGTCGGCCAGTTCCGGCGTTGCCCCCTGGATCGAAAGCTGCAGGTGATCAAGACCCGCATCGGAAAGTTCGACGATGCGTTTTTCGGTGAGACCGATGCCGGAAGTGATAAGGTTGGTATAAAGACCGGCTTTGGCCGCCGCGGCCGTCAGTTCCACAAGGTCGCGGCGGGCAGCAGGTTCCCCGCCCGACAGATGCAGGTGAAGCACGCCCAGTGCCGCCGCCTGCTGGAACGCGGTGATCCACTCCTGCGTCGAAAGCTCCGTCTTCGCGCTTTCCAGTTCAAGAGGATTGGAACAATAGGGACAGGCAAGCGGACAGCGGTGCGTCAGTTCGGCAAGCATGGCGATCGGCGCGGGGATACGGATGGGTTTTCCGTCCCATTCGCTCATCGGCCTGATCGGAACATGCTCGTTCACGACTTCAACTCCAACATCCTGCGCTTGGAAAACTCTTCGACGAAGGCGATCACATCTGCGAGGATTTCATCTTTCGGTGCTTCGAAACGGGCGGAAAAATCCTCCGCGATCGCATCCAGGCTACGCTCGCCATCAAGCGCGTTGACGATCATTACCGCGATCTCGTCCAGCGCCAGCGCTCGCTCCGGCGCAAGAAGCACATTCTGTCCACGAACGGGATCTTCACGCAATCTCACGCCGCGCGCCAGCTTCGCCACCGTCTGCGGGGTCACTGCAATGGCTTCGCTCATCGCTCTGTTCCCTATTCCTGCTTGAGTGCCGGCTGGTCGAGATCGCCGATGACACCTTCTCTGCCATCCCAACCGCCCGGCGGAAGCAAGGCGGGAGAAACATAGGCGTTGTTCAGAGCATCCAACTGGGCCCAGAGGACGTCGGTCTTGAAGGTCAGGGCCGCGGCAGCCGCATCCTGTTTTTCCAGCGTATCGGCATTTTGTAGCACGTAATTCAGGCCGAAGGCGACATCTACCGGTGCCTCATCGAGCCGCCTGCGAAAATAGGACAACGCCTGCTCGTTGGCAAAAGCGTAATGTTCGATCAGGCCGGCAATCCGGTTCTTGTGGATTGTCGGTGCGAATAGCTCGGTCAACGAAGCCGCCACCGCATCGAGCATCGGCATGTCGCGCACGAAGCGCACATAGGCATCGCAGGCAAAACGCGTGCCCGGCAGCACGCCGCGGTTCGAGGCAACGTAGTCGGGATCCAGCCCCACGGCTTCGGCGAGCTTCAGCCAGCGGCGAGTGCCGCCGCCCTCTTCCACGCCGCCATCGTGGTCCTCGATGCGCTTTCGCCATGCACGGCGAATGGCCGCATCCTCGCAGCGCGACATGAAGGCCGCATCCTTGAGCGGTATCCGGCTCTGATAATAGAAGCGGTTGATGACCCATGCCCGCACTTGGGTCATGTTGCATTTGCCGCCATGCAGCATGATGTGGAACGGGTGCTTGTCATGATAGCGGGCATCGCCGATGGCGCGCAGACGCACTTCAAATTCCGCTTTATTCTGAACGTCGCTCAAGATCGATCTCCATGCCATCGAACGCGACGGCCATTCCGGCCGCTTCGACGGCTGCCCGTTCCGGACCTGATCGCCAGATCGGATTGGTATTGTTGATATGAACATAAACCACTCGACCGATGCCGAGCTTCGACAGCGGCTCAAGGCTGCCGTCCTTGCCGGATATTGCCATATGACCCATGCGCTGCCCGGTTTTGACGCCGGTTCCAACGGTGATCATTTCGTCATCCGTAAAAACGGTTCCGTCGAAAAAGACGAGGTCGGCGCCGCGGATACGCTCGGCAAGCGCATCCGTCAGCGTCGCACATCCCGGGATATAATAGGCGCGAAATCCACCGGACAGAAATTCGATGCCAATCGTCTGCTCGCCCTCGATACCGAGTTCCGGCTCACCATCCTCGAGATAGAGAGCAACCTTGCCGGGCACGGCAAACATTCGCGCCTCAAGACCTGCGAGTGGTGAAAAGGCCTCTTCCAGACGAATGGTTCGGCGTCTGACATGGGCGGGATCGAGCACACCAAATACGGGATTTGCATCCAGCACCTTTTCGATGGCCGATGTCGCAAAGAGGTCGAAGGGCTGCTTTTCACGGACCGTCAGCAAGCCGCCTATGTGATCGACATCAGCATTGGTGATGACGATGCTTTTGATGGGGCTATGACGTAGCGCGTGAGGATGAAGCGCAGGTGTCTGAAGAATTTGCTGACGGATGTCTGGAGAGGCGTTGAAAATCGCCCAATCCGATCCGCCTACACTGACGCCGAGCGAAGACTGCGTCTGAGCGGAGAGTGGGGATGCGGGGTCGCGCGCGGCAGCGCAATTGGAGCAGTTGCAATTCCATTGCGGCAGTCCGCCACCGGCGGCGGAGCCGAGCACGAGAAACCTGAGATTAGCCATTATTCCCGTGCTCTGCCGTATCAGAACAGGACAGGCTCATCGCCATCCGGCTGCGCATAGCGGTTGATTTCCATGCCGCAGCTCACTTCAACGAATTTCGGTTTGGACCATTTCATTTTAGAAACTCCTTTTCGATCGTTCATACTGCGTCTCTCGTATGAGACGTATTTTTACGAGCGTCAACGAAAACGTCCTGCCTTCAACATGGACATTTTTTACGGATAGCTGTGTCCGCTCCCGTTGCAAACTTGCCTTGTCGGTAAATGGTTCCGCATTTGCAGGGCCATGCGCCGACATCGAGGATAATCTCGAAATCGGTGAAATCGCCAATGCCTCACGCAGAATTTACGAAAAGTAGGCGCAAGCTACCAACTCCGCCGGAAGTAAACCGCCCGGTGCGAATCGTAAAATGGCCGCTGCCCGGTGAGTGCTAGAACTCGGAAACCTTGCCCCATGAGGACTGGGAAAACCGCTCAAGCCGATACTGGGCCGGATCGGCGAAAGTTGCCTGGCCGGTCAACATCTGCGCCACGAGCAGACCTGCGCCCGGGCCGATGCCGAAACCATGGCCGGAGAAACCGGCCGCAATCATGAAGCCCGGAATGTGATCGACCGGCCCGATCACCGGCACGCCATCCGGTGTGCTATCGATATAACCGGCCCAGGTGGCCTGCACAGGATTGGAGGAGAGCCCCGGCATCAACTTTCGTGCCCGCGCCAGCGTATCCTCGGCGATCGCGCGGTTCGGCTTCGGGTCGAGGATGCGGGCGCGTTCCATCGGCGTCGGGCGATCGAGCTTCCAGATGCGGCGGGTCTCATGCCCCCAGCCCCAGCCCTGCAGGTTGCCGGCGGAAAGATTGCCCCAGCGTCGGCTGAACATCGGCAGGAAGGCTTTGGCGTAACGGATGTTCTGCGGCGTCGGATCAAGCTGCGCGCGGCCGGAAACAGCCAGTGTCCAGCCGCCATCACCACGCGCGGTAATGGACACATCCTTGGTATGAAGGGCCGGCGGAATATGTCCCGAATTGCCGGGACCGACGGACAGGATGGTCGACCGCGTCGAAGCCTGCGGCATGCCGACGCCAAGCTGATGGCAGAAGGAAGATGCCCATGCCCCGCCGGCAACCACGATCTGCGAGGTGGCAATAGTGCCTTTTTCGGTGATCACACCGCTGACACGGCCGGCCGATAGTTCGACACCACGGGCCGCGCATTCCTGCAGCACGGTGCCGCCGAACTTCACCACGCCGAGCGCCAGAACCGGTGCGGCGCGCGAAGGATCGGCAATGCCGTCATCCTGTGAAAACACGCCGCCTTTCCAGGCCTTGCCGGTCGCCTTGCCACGTTCGGCGGCTTCCTGCGGGCTCAGCATGAAGGTGCGCACGCCTTGGGTAATCGCAAAATCCCGCCACTTCGCCCAGCCTTCGATCTCGCTTTCGCTGTCGGAAAGATAAGTCAAGCCGCAACGGCGAAACCCGGCATCCTCGCCAACCTCGGCAGCCAGGGTATCCCAGAGTTCAAGACTTTTGGTCGCCATCGGCAGTTCGCGGGCATCGCGGTTCTGCTGGCGGCACCAGCCCCAGTTACGGCTGGATTGTTCGGCACCGATCCGGCCCTTTTCCAGAAGCACGACACGGACGCCCGATCGCGCCAGGTAGTAGGCGATGGAAGTGCCGACGATGCCGCCTCCGATCACCACCACATCGGCGCGGGCCGGCAGATCGTTTCCGGTAGCAATCGTCATCAGGGGCGCGGGCATAAATCTCTCCGGACAATTCGGGCGGTGTGATTGGCGCGGGACCGGGGCATGGTCACGGCAGCAACAGGATCGGATCGGGTTCAGCGAAGTTCGGCGCGGACATCCGGATCTTCGAGCGTCAGATCCAGCACATGGCGGGTGCGTTCGATGATGGCGTCGATCTCGGCCTCGGTGCAGCAAAGCGGCGGCGCATAACCGATGACACCCCAGGCGAAGGCCCGGATGACGAGACCGGCATCCCAGGCGCGATCGAAGATGCGCGTCGAAGGCAGGGATGCCGCCGGCAGAGGCGTCTTGTTGGCCTTGTCGGTGGTGAGTTCGATTGCCGCCAGCATGCCGCGGCCTCTCACATCGCCGACGAGCGGGTGATCCTTCAACGAGTGAAGACCAGCCTGCAGGCGTTCACCCATGCGGCGACCGTTATCGAGCAGGCCACCTTCGTAAAGATCGAGCACCGCCAGACCGACGGCCGCCGATACCGGATGCGCGGAATAGGTATAACCATGCCCAACGGCGGCCTTGCCTGCGCCATCGGCAATCGTCTGATAAACCTTCTCCGACATGAACACGGCACCCATCGGCACATAGGCGGAGGTCAGCCCTTTTGCGGTGGTGATCATGTCCGGCACGATATCGTCTTCGCTGCATGCGAACAGCGGACCAGTGCGGCCAAAAGCGGTGATAACTTCATCAACGACAAACAGGATGTCGAGTTCGGCGCAGAGATCGCGCATCGCCTTCATCCAGCCCTTCGGCGGCACGATGACGCCGCCCGAACCCTGGATAGGTTCGGCATAAAATGCCGCGACACGCTCGGCCCCGCCCAGTTCCTCGACCTTGGCCAGCAGCTGCGCCTTCGATTGCGCGATGATGTCGGCCGGGTTGTCGCCCACCGGGTTGCGATATGGATAAGGCGACGGGATCTTGTGCTGCCAATCGTAGGGCACACCGAAACCGGCATGGAAGGCCGGAATGGCGGTGAGGCCGGCACCGGCGGTGGAAGAACCGTGATAACCATATTCCAGCGTGACGAACTGGTCCTTTTGCGGCAGGCCACGCGCATGCCAGTAATAACGCACGAAACGAACCGTGCTATCGACGGCGTCCGAACCGCCGAGCGTGAAATAGACGTGGTTGAGGTCACCCGGCGCATGATCGGCGAGGCGCGCGGCGAGCCGGATGGCAGGTTCCGAACCGAGCCCGAAATAACCGGTTGCGTAAGGAAGCTCGCGCATCTGCTTCATGGCAGCTTCAACGACGCTTTCCTGCCCATAGCCGGCATTCACGCACCAGAGACCGGCGAAACCGTCAATCAGCTCCTTGCCGGACGCATCGCGCACCGTAGCGCCCTGCCCCGAGGTCAGCACACGTACGCCAGCCGCTTCATGACCACGCCAGCTGGCGACCGGATGGATAAGGTGACGGCGATCGAGTTCGACAAGAGAATTGGACAGCATGATCATTTCCGGTTGTTGGGCGCGACCTGCTTAAATCAGATGAGCGCTGATGACCTTTGATTTGTCCCGATTATCCGACCCACATTGCGCACTGTTCGGTTGATTGGCCGGCCGCGACGAAAGATTGCGCTGTTCGTTGTCAACGATGCCAAAGGATATGCCGCCCGGTCTTCAGCACTTGGTCCTGGAACACCATGAGAGACGGCTGGCCCTCGCAAGATCGTTTCGCCGCAACCTCAAGATACGGTGTTTTGTGCTTTCGCAGGCCCGCAATGCGGCGGGTCCGTCTTCACGCGGCCCCCTAGGATTTAGCCAGGAGCCGGAGAGGCTCGCCAACGCTCGCAACACAGGAATTTCCGCCATGACCTTCCGACCGAAGTTCGTTACCTTCGATTGTTACGGCACGCTCACCAATTTCGACATGGCGGGCGCGGCACGACGCATTTACGGCAACGATCTGGCCGAGCCGGAAATGCTGGCCTTCATCAAGAGTTTCGCCGCCTATCGCCTCGATGAAGTTCTCGGTGCCTGGAAGCCTTATGCGGACGTGGTTCACAACTCCGTCGAGCGCACCTGCAAGAAACATGGCGTGCCCTTCAAGGCGGAAGACGCCAAGCGCATCTATGAGGAAGTGCCGACCTGGGGTCCGCATGCGGATGTGCCGGCCGGCCTTGCCGCCGTTGCAAAGGAAATCCCGCTCGTCATCCTTTCCAATGCGATGAAGAGCCAGATCATGTCGAATGTCGAAAAGCTGGGCGCGCCCTTTTTCAAGGTGATCACCGCTGAAGAAACCGGCAGCTACAAGCCGCAGATGAACGGTTTCGAATACATGCTCGACGTTCTGGGTTGCGGCCCGGAAGACATCACCCATGTCTCCTCGTCATTCCGTTATGATCTGATGACCGCGCATGACCTCGGCATCAAGTCGAAGGTCTGGGTCAACCGCAAGCATGAGCCGGCCAATCCCTTCTACGAATACAACGAGATCAAGGACATCGGCGGTCTGCCCGGCGTCTTCGGCCTTTGAGGACATGAGATGAAATACCTCTCCTACTGGCACGATACCGCTCCCGCCTTCGATGCAGGCTCACGCGATGCGGTCGGCGGCAGTTTCGATTATGCTGTCATCGGCGCCGGCTTTACCGGGCTGGGCGCGGCGCGCAAGCTAGCCATGGAGGGGCACTCCGTCGTGGTGCTGGAAGCCGAAACCGTCGGCTTCGGCGCGTCCGGTCGCAATGGCGGTCATCTCAACAACGGCATCGCCCACAGCTACGGCCATGCCCGCGAAACCTTCGGGCCGGACAAGGCGCGGGCGATCTACAAAGCGTTTGATGACGGGATTGCAACGATCGAGCGCATCATTGCAGACGAAAACATCGACTGCAGTTTCCGCCGTTCCGGCAAGCTGAAACTGGCATCGAAACCGGCGCATTACGAAAGCCTCGCCCGCAATTTCGAAGCACTGCACAACGACGCCGACCCGGATACCGCCATGCTCAGCCGCGCCGATCTCGCCAACGAGGTACGCTCGGACGCTTTTTACGGCGGCATGCTGCAGACAAAAAGCGCCATGATGCACATGGGCCGGTTCGTCAGCGGGCTTGGGTCAGCCGCCGCCCGCCATGGAGCAGTCATCCATCAGCATGCGCCGGTGACGGCGCGTGAACGCGAAGGCAATGGCTGGAGATTGACGACGCCGCGCGGAAGCGTTGTTGCGGGCAAGGTGCTGTTGGCGACCGGGGCTTATACCACGTCTGCCTTCCCCTTCTTCCGCCGCCGCATCATCCCGGTCGGCAGCTTTCTGATCGCCACCCGGCCGCTGACGGATGCCGAAGTGGCGGCCACGGTTCCGGGCCAGCGCACCTACGTCAACACCATGAATGTCGGCAACTATTTCCGTCTTTCGCCGGATAACCGGTTGATCTGGGGAGGGCGCGCCCGCTTTTCAGCCAGTTCCGACCAGCGTTCGGACGCCAAGGCCGGTGCGATCCTGCGTGAGAGCATGGCAAAGATCTTTCCGCATCTGGCGGACATCAAGATTGATTATTGCTGGGGCGGGATGGTCGACATGACCAAGGATCGTTACCCCCGGGCCGGCGAGGCCGACGGCCTCTATTACGCCATGGGTTACTCGGGCCATGGCGCGCAGCTTGCCACCCACATGGGCGAGATCATGGCCGATCTGATGAGCGGCCGCATCAACCGCAATCCGTGGGATGGCCTCGCCTGGAACGCCGTTCCCGGCCATTTCGGCAAACCCTGGTTTCTTCCCCTGGTCGGCGCCTATTACAAGGCGCTCGACCGTTTCCAGTAATTTTCTCAGGAGCGATACATGAGCCTTCTCATCAAATTCGACCAGTCCAAGCTCGGCACTCCGGTCACCCGAAAATGCGATCCGGAAAAGCTTGTCGAGGGCGATCCGACCTACAGCACCTGGGCATTCGACGACGCCCGCAACGGCGAAGTCATCACCGGCATATGGGAAGCCACGCCCGGCTCCAACCATTCCATCAAGGGTGAAAAATTCGAGTTCTGCCACCTCTTGGAAGGTATTGTCGAACTGACCGAACAGGGCCAGGAACCGCGCATTTTCCGCAAGGGCGACAGTTTCATGATGAAGCCGGGTTATGTCGGCATCTGGAAGACCATCGAGACCGTGCGCAAGATCTACGTCATCGTCGGTTAAACCGACGCAGACAATTTTCAGCTCCCCAACGACTAGGCCCGGAAACATCGCTGTTTCCGGGCCCTTTTTTCATCGCCTTAGTGAGAAGACGTCAGCACAAGGCCTGTGCGGCCAAGGCATAAACACGAGCTTCACCGGTCGGGTTCGCGTGTCTGGCGCCCGGTCGCGTCATGGCAATGCCGCCGCCCACATGGGCGAGACCGGCCGCTTCCACCAGGGCAATTTCGGCAGCTGCCGCATCGGTCAGATCGACCCGTAGGAATTTACCTTCATGCCGCGCAAGCGAGGCCGTAAGGAGGGGTTTGAAGGCTTCATCGTCACGCGCCACCAACGGGCCGAGGATATGGCCGCGACCGAACGGGCGGCAGGACGCAAAACCGCGCAAGGCGGTTTCGTTACGCAGAAGCAGGAACGGTTCCTTTTCGATCAGCTTCGTCATCAGCGCGCTACGGTCGAGGCCCAGCGCGGCCTTGTCGAGCGTGATCAGATCCGCAAGATCGGCCAAGGTCGCATCGCTCACCGGACCATTCGTAGCCGCTGCTTTCACCACGCCCTGATGCTGGCGGATTTCACCCGTCGCGACAAAACCAAGCTTTTCGTAAAGCGGCAGGCCCGCCTCGGTCGCGATCAGGCGGCATTCGCGGTCACCGGCGATGTCCAGCAGTTTTTCCACCAGCCGCCGCCCGAGACCCATACCACGCATGGCCGGATCGACGATGATCATGTTGCACGTGGCGCCGGTTTCGCCGTAGGGCGTCAAAACCGCCGTGCCCACAAGTTTGCCATCGCAGATCGCACCGACGCCCTGGCTGATATCGAGAAGCAGCTGCCAATCCTGCGGACGGTGCGGCCAGTTCTCCTGCAATGACAGTCGCTGCGCCTCGGCCGCATTGTCAGGGCCGAGTTCGACGATGGTGATGTCAGAAGCGGTAATGGTCTGCATGATGCCTCCCCTGCGATAACGTCCAATCCTCGCACGCGGCGGCAATTGCAGGTCGTTGGTGATGACGGCCATGGCCGCATTTTCTGCCAAGTTTTGGATGTGTCGCGGGTGTTGCTGCCAGATGGCAGGCATGACACCCGCAGGCTCCCATCAATAACCGTGGTTCGGATCGACCAGCCCTTTCGGCAACTCTCCAGCGAGATGCCGGCGAATGTTGGCAATCGTCGCTTCAGCGGCGGATTCCGGCCGGCTGTGACCGGCGATATGCGGGGTCAGAACCACATGCGGATGCGACCACAGACGATGCCCAGCAGGCAATGGCTCCGGATCCGTCACATCCACGAAAGCTCCGGCAAGATGGCCGCTATCGAGTGCATCAAGAAGCGCATCCTGATCGAGATGACCGCCACGGCCCGCATGCACGAGACCCGCACCCTTCGGCAATTGCCCAAACAGGTCGGCATTGAGGATATGGCGCGTCTCCTGCGTCAACGGCAGCAGGCAGACGAGAATATCCGTGCCGGCCAGCATGTCGCGCAAGCCGTCTGTGCCGTGGTAACAATCGACCCCGTCGATGGTCTTTTCCGTGCGGCTCCAGCCGGCCAGCTTGAAGCCGAAAGGCCGCAGCGCGTTGACCGTTGCCATGCCGAGTTCACCAAGTCCCAGAATGCCCACCTGCCGCTGGTCCGGCCAGACGAAATCGCGCGTTTTCCAGATTTCCTGGCGCTGCTGCGCCAAGAATGCCGGCAGATCGCGGTGCAGACCAAGAACGCCCATCACCACATAATCACGCACCAGCGTGGTCACGCCGTCCTCGATCATCCGCACCAGTTTGGCACCCGGCGGAATGTCCACGCCGGCCATCTGGTCTATGCCCGCGCCTGTCGAAAAGATCAGTTCAAGGTTGGGATAGCGGGTGGCGAGATTGTCCGGAAAAGTCCAGGCCATCAGGTAACGCACGTCGGCCGGATCGGCCTCTTCCACCGAACCTGCAAAACCGACTTCCGGCATGTCGCGACCAAAAATCCTGCGAAAGATTTCGACACGACCGGGATAGGACAGGATCTGAAAGGTCATGGTGTCTCCAATAGGGCTTGAGGCAATGGGGGAATTGATCAGTCTTCCAGATCGGCGATGCTGAGGACCACGGCCAGAAGCGCATGCAGCGACTTCAGCTGGCCTTCACGCTCCACATCGACCCATTCCTCGACGGAATGCACACGGCCGCCCGTATGCGGACCGAAACCGGAGCCGATGCAGACGGCCGGCACACCGAGGCTGATCGGTATGTTGGCATCGGTGGAGGACGCCATCAACCGCGGCTGGAAACCGAACGCTTTTACCGCATCGATGCTGGCGGTGACGATAGGCGCATCGGCGGCAACTGAGCCTGCCGGACGATGACCGATGCGTTTGGCGTCCACGATGACTTTACCGGCTGTCGTATCGGCACGCTCGTTTTCGGCCGTAACCGCCTTTTCCAGCATGGCATGGAATTCGCCATCGATGCGATCCAGTTCTGTTTGGGAAACCGAACGGAGATCGAGCTCGAACCACACGGTTTCTGGCGTCGCATTGATCGAGGTACCGCCGCCGAAAACGGAAGGCGTTGCCGTCGTTTTCGGCTCCTTCGGCAAATGCAGCTGCGAGAGGCCGGTCAGCACCTGCGCCATGGCATAGGCCGGGTTGACGGTGCCGAAAGCGCCATAACTGTGGCCGCCGGGACCGTTGAAGGTGACACGGTAACGATAGGAACCGACCGCCTGGTTGACGATGCGCGCCGTCTCAGGTCCATCCACCGAAATGAAGGCATCGATACGGTCGCGATATTTGCCCTCGTTGAACAGATGGCGGATGCCGCGCAGGTCGCCTTTGCCTTCTTCGCCGACATCGCCGACGAAGAGGATGGTCTTTTTCGGCCGGATGCCGGACTGTTTGATCGCCCGCATAAGGGTGAGATTGGCGGCAAGTCCGCGCGTGTCGTCGCCGATGCCGGGGGCAAACAGTTTTGTGCCTTCGCGCCGCACGGTGACGTCGGTGCCTTCGGGGAAAACCGTATCGAGATGCGCTGCGACGACGAGGTATCCATCATTGCCCGTGCCGCGGATGAGGCCACAGACATTGCCGATCTCGTCGCTGCCGACGTCTTCCAGCCCGGCGTCCTGCATCATCGCCAGATAGGCGGCTGCCTTTCGCTCTTCCTTGAAGGGTGGTGCGGGGATTTCGGTAAGCGTGATCAGTTCTTCGACAAATCGATCGTAACCGGCATCGATATGGCCAAGCGCCTGCCGGAAACCGGCGTGGTCGAGAACTTTCCGGGTGATGTCATTGGTCATGAAAAGGCTTCCTTTGAGATTCAGGCCTCACGGCACAATTCTGCACCCAGACCACGCAGCATTGTCAGGCAATCGTCGAGTTCGGAGCGGAGAATAAACTCATCCGGTCCGTGTGCCCTGCCGATATCACCCGGTCCGCAGATGATCGATGGGATACCGGCCTGATGATAAAGTCCGGCCTCGGTACCGTAACTGACTGCCTGTACCGAAGGCCTACCACTCAGACGTTCCATCAGCTCTACAAAACCATGATCCTCACAGGGCGGCAGCGCCGGATAACTTGAGGTTTCCCGCCATGAGGCCGCGAGATTGCGACCCGAAGCTTTCGCTTCTGCGTTCAACGCTTCGATACGTTCAATGATCGACACACTCAGGGAGCGCGGATCAATGCCGGGTATGGCGCGCGCCTCATACTGGATTTCGGCGTTATCGGGGATGATGTTGACCGCCGCACCTCCTCGCACCACGCCAGCCTGACAGGTGGAGTGCGCCGGCGTGAAGCGCTCATCGAAAGGGCCGTCGCGCTCCATGCTGTCGGCCATGCCACGGATATGAACCAGCATGTCTGCCGCAGCGTAAATGGCGTTCTCACCGAGCGCCGGATTGGAGGAATGACCGGCCTTGCCGATGAAGCGCAACTCGAGCGCCTGCTTGCCCTTGTGGGACAGGACCGGGCGCATGCCGCTCGGCTCACCGATGATGGCGCCAAGCGGTGAAGCACACAGTTCCGGCAACCGGGCAATCATGTGCCCGACACCGCGACAGCCGATTTCCTCGTCATAGGAAAATGCCAGGTGCACCGGACGGCGCAACGGCATGGCCGCAAATTCGGGCACCATGGCCAGCATGCAGGCAAGAAAACCCTTCATGTCAGTGGTGCCGCGCCCGGTCAGTTTTTCACCATCGACCGCAAGTCGGAAAGGATCGGTCGCCCAGACCTGATTATCGACCGACACCACATCGCTATGACCGGAGAGAATATAACCCGACCTGTCGCGCGGACCTATCGTCACGAACAGGTTGGCGCGGTCACCCTCGGGCCCAGGCAACACGGTCACTTCCACGCCGGCGTATTGCAGATGCGACCGAAGACAATCCGTCACCACGGCATTCGGCGTCGCCGGCAGTGATGGGATCGCCACCAGATCGGCCAGGATTTGCTGAACGGACATCCGTGTCGCCATTTCGCCGATCACAACCCACCGATATGGAAAGTCTTGGTTTCGAGATATTCTTCGATACCAAGTTGCGAACCTTCACGGCCGAGACCCGATTGCTTGACGCCACCGAAGGGGGCCACCTCGGTCGAGATGAGACCGGTATTCAGGCCCACCATGCCGGTTTCGAGCGCCTCTCCGACGCGGAAGGCTCGCGCCAGATCGCGGGTGTAGAAATAGGAGGCAAGACCGAATGGCGTATCGTTGGCGATATGGATCGCCTCCTCCTCCGTCTCGAACCGGAAAAGTGGCGCCACCGGCCCGAAGGTTTCTTCCTGTGCCAGCATCATGTCAGTGTTCGCGCCGCTCAGGACAACGGGCGTAACGAACTGCGACCCTTCCGGCCCGGACGCCGCCGACGAAATCACCTTGGCGCCCTTCGCAAGCGCATCGGCCACATGGCGGTTGATCTTTTCCACGGCAGCCGTGTTTATCATCGGGCCGATATCCATGCCGTCGGTCATGCCATCGCCGACCTTCATGGCCGAGACCCGCGCCGCCAGCTTTTGCGAAAACGCGTCGTAGACGCCGGACTGCACAAGAATGCGGTTGGCGCAGACGCAGGTCTGGCCGCCATTGCGGAATTTCGACTGCAATGCGCCTTCCACCGCAAGATCGAGATCGGCGTCGTCGAATACGATAAATGGGGCATTGCCGCCGAGTTCCAGCGACAGCCGCTTCACCGTCCCGGCGCATTGCTGCATCAGCAGCGAACCGACGCGGGTGGAGCCGGTGAAGGAGAGTTTTCGCACCACCGGGCTGGAGGTCAGCACGCCGCCGATCGCTTCGGGCTTGCCTGTCAGCACGTTGATGACGCCCTTCGGAATGCCCGCTCGCTCGGCGAGAACAGCCAGCGCCAGCGCCGAAAACGGTGTGAAGTCGGACGGCTTGATGACAACAGTGCAGCCGGCAGCCAGCGCCGGCGCCACCTTGCGGGTGATCATGGCATTGGGGAAATTCCACGGCGTGATGATGGCGCAGACACCGACCGCCTCCTTCATCACCATGATCCGCCGGCCTGCGGTCGGCGACGGGATCGTGCTGCCTCCGATGCGGCGCGCTTCTTCGGCGAACCATTTGATGAAAGCATTGCCATAGGCGATTTCGCCGCGCGCTTCGGAAAGCGGCTTGCCCTGCTCCAGCGTCAGGATGCGGGCCAGATCTTCCGTGTGTTCGCTCAACAGCGCCGACCAGCGTTCCAGCAGCTTTGCGCGTTCGGCAGCGGGGCGGGCGCGCCATTCCGGCAGGGCCTTTTCGGCGGCGGCAATAGCGTGGGCGGTGTCTTCGGCCGTGTTGTCGGGCACTTCGGCAAGCACGTCTCCGTTGGCCGGATTGATCACGGCCATGCGGGCGCCATCGGACGCATCGCGCCACTCGCCGCCGATCAGGCAGGTGGTTTTGAAGAGGGAGGTGTCGGAAAGTCCAAACATCGCAGGCATCCTTTCGTCGTCTTTCCATATGTGCAACGCAAGGCGCGAACGATCATGCGGTTCTTTTCCAGCGGCGGGCAGAATATGCTGCGCTCACCAAACAGACCGGCAGCAAATCACGGGCCGGTCTGCGACCCTTGCGGCAAAGACACGAGGAGACACGGATGGGCGCCCACAAGATTGCATTGATCCCCGGCGACGGGATCGGAAACCCGGTCACGCAAGCCGCATGGCAGGTCATATCGAAGGCTTGCGCGATCGATGGCGTGACGCTCGACGGGACTTGGTTCGACTGGTCCTGCGATACATTCCTGAAGACAGGGCGGATGATGCCGGAAGACGGGATCGAGACGCTGCGCGGCTTCGACGCCATCCTGCTGGGTGCTGTCGGCTGGCCGCAGAAAGTACCGGATTCGGTTTCGCTGCACGGTCTTCTTCTGCCTATCCGCAAGAACTTTACCCAATATGCCAACATCCGCCCGCACCGGCTTCTGCCAGGCGTGGTCGGTCCGTTGCGCGCGGATAATTTCGATATTCTCTGCATCCGCGAAAACACCGAGGGTGAATATTCCGGTGCCGGTGGCCGCGTGCATCAGGGCACGGCTGATGAAGTGGCGGTCGAAACCTCGATCTTCACCCGTAAGGGTGTGGAACGCATCCTGCGTTTCGGTTTCGAACAGGCCCGCAAACGTCGCGGCAAGCTTGCCTCTGTCACTAAGTCGAATGCGCAAAAATATTCGATGGTATTCTGGGACGAGGTAACCGACCAGCTGGCCAGCGAATATCCGGATGTCGAAGTGTCACGGTATCACGTCGATGCCATTGCCGCCCGTTTCGTCATGGCGCCGGAGACACTTGATGTCGTCGTCGCCTCAAACCTCTTCGGCGATATCCTGACCGACCTCGGAGCAGCCATCCAGGGCGGGCTCGGGTTTGCAGCCTCCGCCAATATCAACCCGGATCGCAGCGCACCATCCATGTTCGAGCCGGTGCACGGTTCGGCACCCGATATCGCGCATCTCGGCATCGCCAATCCGATCGCCACCATATGGTCGGCCGCGATGATGCTGGAACACCTGGGTGAAACCGCGTCTGCGGCGCGCGTGATGGCGGCGATCGAAGCCACGACGGCAGCCGGCATCGGCACCAAACCCGGCCAGAATTCGACGGATGAGATCACCAAGGCCGTCAGCGACCGCATCGTCTGAACGCGGCACGCGAAAACGCCTGCCGGATCAGCCGGCGGGCGCAGCCTTCTCGTTATTCAGGAAAGAGTGTCCGCAGCGGCAGATGGTGTTTCACGAAGGGTGATTTCATCACGATGAAGCTGAAATATTTGTCGATACCGATCTCGGCCTCGAGCAGGCGCTCCATCAACTCCTGATAATCGGAAATGCTCGCCGTCACGAATTTCAGCAGATAGTCGTAACCGCCGGAAATCAGGTGGCACTCGATGGCCTCCTCGACCTTTTCGATAGCCTGCTGGAAGCGCGAAAAGTCGTTCTGGCGATGATTGCTCAGCGTCACTTCCGTGAAGACCGTAACGGTCGGCCCCAGTTTCGTCAGGTCGATATGCGCGGAGTAACCGGTAATATACCCCACCTGCTGCAGCTTTTTCACGCGCATGAGGCAGGGGCTGGGCGACAGGTGAACGAGTTCGGCGAGTTCGACATTGGTCAGCCGACCGTTTTTCTGCAGCTCGTGCAAAATCCGGATGTCGATGCGGTCAAGCTTCACGTTCGTTCCCTTATCTTATCTGGCCTCGAGACCATCTTCGACATGATATCCGGCAGTTTGCGATCCAGCCAGAGAAAGAAAACGTTTCACAGTTCTCTCCTTGCCGGCCACACCATATCTCCGACCTATCCCAACGCCTGATTGGCCAAGCCGAAAACGGTGAGTTCCGGCACCGTGCCAATGGGTTCGAGCTGCATAGTCGTGACGTGATCGAAAAGCGCAAGCCCTGCCTGCTCGAGCGCCGCTTGAAGCGCCCCGTTCGGGTGGCGCGTATCCATGCGTAGAAAATTGCCTTCGTGCGCGGCGATCAGCGGACGGATCAAGGCAACGGCATCCTCTTCGCTTGCCGCCACCACCGGGCCGATCACATGGCCCCGACCAAATCGGCGGCACAGGGCATAACCGTTGATCTTGCCGTTTTCTTCCAGCACCGTGGCTTCCGAAAGCGGTGCAAGATGTTCGATCACATGGCTGCGATCCGAGCCGAAACCACGACGATCGGTATCAATGATTGCGCGCAGATCTGCCTGCGTTGCCGGACGTATGCGAGCATCCTCGCCGGCAAGGGCCACTGCCGTACCCTGATGTTGCAATACCAGCGCAAAGGGCTGGAAACCCATGGAAAGGTAGAGATTGTAAGCTGCCTTGGTGGCATTCAGGCGCCGTATCTTGCCTTGCGTACGCTCCAGCATCTCATCCATCAACCAGCGCGCGGCACCATGGTTCTGCAGGCGCGGCGATGTGATGACCATGCCGATATTGGCAACACCCTCGCCGAGCGGAAACATCATGGCGGAACTGACCGGGCGACCGATTTCATCGAAAGCGATGACGCCTTCGCCAAGCGCCAGCGCAACGGCCCAGTCTTCCGGGCGATGCGGCCAGTTCACGGCAATCGAAAGCTCATGCAGGCGCGGAATATGCTCCTCCGCCATCGGAACGAGCTGAAGCTCGAAATTGTCGATTTTTCTCGTTTCCATTCCGCTATCCGCTGGTGGCGCCTCTGACACATGCCACTTTAAAGGCGGCTCGCAGCATTTTCCGCGCTTTACCACCGGTTGCGCATCATTTTCTTCTGTCGCGATTTTTACTTCGATGGCTCAAATACGCAGTATGTTTGGCCGTCCGGCGACGATACGGCATAAATGGCCATTCCCCCTCCTTTAGCCTGCAGCAACATGGCCGATGGTTTCAGACGTCGGCCGATCGCTCAAGAACGGATGGACCTTTGCATGACGCTTTCCTTTGATCCTGCCACGCTTCGTCTCCCCAAGGGTCATTTCATCGATGGCCGTTATGTCGAAGGCAAGGACGCTCTGGAGATCCGGCGTCCGAGCGACGGCAAGCCGTTGGCCGCCATTCCGGTTGCCGATGCGTCTCTTGTGGACGAGGCGATCCAGCTTTCTACCAAGGTGCAGCGCGAGTCCGACTGGGCGACCTGCATGCCGCGCGAACGTGCCCGCATCCTTCGCCGATGGGCAGACCTGATCGATGAGGAAGCCGGTTATCTGGCCCAGCTGGAAGCCGTGTGTTCGACAAGGCCGATCACCCAGGCCCGCCAGGGTGACGTGGTCAACTGCGCCGATCACATCCGCTTTTTTGCCGAATTCGCCGATAAGGAAGGCGGACAGGTGGTGCCGACCGCGGATGCACAGATGGGCATGATCCTGCACGAACCCTATGGTGTGATCGGCGCCATCGCGCCATGGAACGTGCCGATTTCCATGGCCGCCTGGAAGCTCGGTCCGGCGCTTGCCGCCGGCAATGGCATCGTCATCAAACCATCGGAAATGACACCTTTTTCGACACTCTATCTCGCCGAACTGGCGGTGCGCGCAGGCATCCCGGCCGGCTTGGTCAACGTCGTGCTCGGAGATGGGCCGGGCACCGGAACCGCCATCACCACACATCCGCTGGTGGGCAAGGTCTCCTTTACCGGCTCCACCCGCGCAGGTGCCCAGATCATGCAGGATATCGCGCGCACCGGCATAAAACCAATGACGCTGGAGCTTGGCGGCAAAAGCCCGCAGGTTGTGTTTGCCGACGCCGATATCGATCTGGCAGCCGCCTGTATCGCCCGTTCGATCACCGGCAATGCCGGGCAGGTCTGTGTTGCCGGTTCGCGGTTGATCGCTGAAAAATCCGTGGCGGAGGAGCTGGCAACCAAGATCGCCGATCACATGGCAAAAATGCGCCCCGGCAGGACATGGGACGCGGAAACGGTTTATTCGCCGATCATTTCCGAAGCCCAGATCGCCCGGATCGAGGAGATTGTCGATGCCGCGAAGCTGGCGGGCGCCGAGGTGGTTGCCGGTGGCTGCCGCATGGAGTCGGACGGCTATTTCTATGCACCGACCATCCTTGCAGGCGTGGATGAAACCAACCCGGCGGTGACCGAGGAAATCTTTGGCCCGGTTCTCAGCATCCAGACATTCGAGACGGAAGAGCAGGCCACCGCTCTTGCCACCCACCCGACCTATGGCCTGGCATCGGGCCTGTTCACACGCGACCTCTCACGTGCCATTCGCATGTCACGCAAGCTGGAAGCCGGCACCGTGTGGGTCAATCGGTACGGCCGCTCTCGCGACATGATCCTGCCGACCGGCGGCTACAAAAGCTCCGGCCTTGGCAAGGACCTCGGCCGCGAAGCCTATATGGGCGCGATGCGCACCAAGTCGGTGCTGATCGATCTCTGAATCCATCAGCATTTCAAAATGAAAATGGCCCGGAGCGATCCGGGCCATTTTCTTTGGGAGCAACATTTGTAGCGTCAAGCGTGGGCGAACTTGCGCACCAGTTCCGGGTCCTGCTGCAGGTTGTCCAGCCACGTGGGATCGAGCGTCGGCAGCGATGAGGCCAGAAGCTTGGTATAGGGATGCCGCGCCTCTGCATGCAGATCGGCGGCCGCAAAAGTTTCCAGCTTTCTGCCGCCGAACATCACCATCACCTCGTCGCAAAGCGATTGCACGGTGTGGATGTCATGGCTCACGAACAGGTAGGAAAGATGCAGTTCGCGCTGTAGCTCCTTCAGAAGCTCCAGAACTTTGGCGGCAACCACCGTATCCAGCGCCGAAGTGATCTCGTCGCAAAGCAGCACGTCCGGCTTGGCGGCCAGAGCTCGGGCAAGATTGACACGTTGGCGCTGTCCGCCAGACAGTTCACGCGGCAACCGGTGACGGAACTGGGCGGGCATCCGCACCATATCCAGCAGTTCGATCACCCGCTTTTCCCGCTCCGCCCCCCTCATGCCGTGATAAAAGGTCAGCGGACGTCCAATGATATTGCCGACCGTCTGGGCGGGGTTCAGCGCGGTGTCGGCCAGCTGGAAAACGATCTGCATCTTGCGCAACTCGTCCTTGCTGCGGGCGCTGACCTGCGGACGAAGGGTGTTGCCGTCGAGGATGCAGGAACCGGAAGCAGCCGGAAGCAGACCAGCAGCGACACGCAGGAGCGTACTCTTGCCGCAACCGGATTCGCCGATCACGCCGAGCGAATGGCCGCGCTGCAAGGTGAGACTGACACTATCGACCGCGATGATATGCGGCTTTCCATCGCTTTTGACATTGCCGTAACCGGCAATCACGTCGCGCATTTCCAGCACCGCAGTGCTCGCCGGGCGCGAGCCTGCGGCTTCCGCCTCCACCGGCTCGAAGGCCGCAATCAGCGCCTGGGTATAGGGATGGGCGGGCGCGCCGACTATCTGCTCGGTCTCGCCGGCTTCCTGAACCTCGCCGTCCTTCAAGACGATGATGCGATCGGAAATCTGCGCCACGACCGCGAGATCGTGCGAGACATATACACCGGTCATGCCGCGATCGAGGATCGCGGATTTGAACGCCTTCAGCACCTCGATCTGGGTGGTGACATCGAGCGCGGTGGTCGGTTCGTCGAAGACGACGAGTTCCGGATCGCCGAGCAGAGCCATGGCGGCGGCCAGACGCTGCAACTGGCCACCCGAGACCTGATGCGGATAACGGTTGCCGATCGTTTCCGGCGATGGCAGCGACAGGGCGCGGAAAAGACCGATCGCCTTGGTGCGCGCAGCCGCCTTGTCGAGAATGCCGTGAATTTCGGCGACCTCGACCACCTGATCCATGATCTTTTTGGATGGGTTGAACGAGGCGGCCGCACTTTGCGGAACGTAGGACACCTTGTTGCCGCGCAGTTTCTGACGCGAACCTTCGTCCAAGGCGATCAGATCGACGCCGTCGAGCAGGACGCGGCCACCGGAGAAATGGCAGCCCGAACGGGCATAGGCGAGCAGTGACAGCGCAATCGTCGTCTTGCCGGAACCGGATTCGCCGATCAGCGCCAGAACTTCGCCGCGACGGACATCGAAATTGATGCCCTTGAGGATTTCGATCTTTCGGCCGCTGTCGGTCGTCGCGGTGACCCGTAGATCCTCGATCCTGACCAGCGTGTCGCCCGTGTTTTTCGGATGGTTGGTCATGGCTCTACTCCAGCTGGTCGCGGATGCGCTGCGGCAGGTTGTCGATCAGGAGATTGATGGCGAGCGCCAGGCTGGCCAGTGCCAGAGAAGGCACGACAACCGCCGGCGATCCATAGGAAATGCCGATCATGTTTTCGCGCACCATCGCGCCCCAATCGGCGTTCGGCGGCTGCACGCCGAGGCCAAGGAAGCTGAGGCCGGACAGAAGCAGGATGATATGCACGAAACGCAGGCCGAGATCGGCCATGATCGGCCCGACGATGTTCGGCAGGATTTCGTGGATCATCACGTAGAAATTTCCTTCGCCACGCGCGCGGGCGACGGAGATGAAATCCAGAGCGTTGACGTTGACCGCCATCGAGCGGGTAAAACGATAACACCCCGGGAAAAAGATGATGGTGATCGCGCCGATGAGGATCGGGATGCTGGAACCGCCCCCGGCCACGATGACCAGCGCCAGAAGCAGGTTCGGAATGCCGACAAACGTATCGATGGCACGGCTGAGGATCGTATCGAACACGCCTCCGAAGGCGGCGGCCAGCAGCCCCAGCGTGACGCCGATCAGGGCTGCCAGGATGAGGCCGACAAAGGCGATGCCGATGGTATAGCGCGCACCGACGATCAGGCGGGAATAGATGTCACGGCCGAGATAATCCGTGCCCAGCCAGTATTCCTTGCTCATCGGCCCGAAGTAATCGTAACTCACCATGTCGCCGACCGGGTAATGGACCAGCAAGGGTGCAAAAAGGGCGACGGCGGCCCAGAACAGAACGACAGCCAGGCAGATGGCGGCGATCGGGCGGATCTGGAAGCGAAGCTTGCGTCGCGGTGCAGCGGAAACGGTCATCAGCGCAACCTCGGATTGGACAGGATGGCGATGATGTCGGCCGCGGTGATCAGAACGAGATAAAAGCCGCAGAAAATCATCGAGCAGGTCTGGATAAGCGGCATGTCACGCGTGGTGACGCCATCCACCATCAGCTTGGCTAGGCCGGGATAGTTGAACACCGTTTCGACGATGATGACACCGCCAAGAAGACCGGACATGCTGAGCGCCACCGAATTGACGATCGGCGCCACGGAATTGGGCAGCGCGTGACGCAGCACCATGCGGCTGCGCGACGCGCCCTTCAGCATGGCCATTTCGACATAGGGGGTCGCCATCGCATCGGCGATTGCGGCGCGCGACAGGCGGATCATCTGCGAGCAACTGCCGAACACCAGAACCGAAACCGGCATGATGAAGGCAAGCACGATGGTGCGGAAATCCGCTGTTGCCGGAATAAAGGAAAGGGCCGGCAGCCACTGCAGATAAACCGACAACCACATGACCAGAAGCGTGGCGATCATGAACTCCGGGAAGGACACGAGCATGATGGCGACTGACGAAATTGCTCGGTCGAAAATCGAGCCTTTCCATATCGCGGCGAAAATGCCGAGGCCAAGCGCCAATGGAATGGTGATCGCCATGGTGATGGCGGCAAGCGTGAGCGAATTGGGCAGGCGTTCGGCAACCAGGCTGGCAACCGGCCGGTCGGAGACATGCGAATAGCCGAGATCGCCGGTCAACAGACCGAAGACCCATTCGAAATAGCGCAGGATTGCCGGGCGATCGAGACCGAGCGTTTCGCGCAATTGCGCCGCCGCCTCGGTGGTCACGGCCTGGCCGAGCAGTTCCTGTGCCGTATCGCCCGGCAGCAACTCCGTGATGAAGAAGACTGCCAGCGATACGAGGAACAGCGATAGAATGGCGACCGCCAACCGCCCGCCGATCATCTCAAGGATGCGTTTATTCATATAGGCTGCGCCTCTTGCTCAGTCAGGGAAACCAGTGCCGGAAATCCGGCCGATGGGGCGCACGGTTTCCCGCGCGCCCCGGTCGATCAGGCATCGAGCCAGACGGTATCAGCAATGTTGTAACCTTGCAGCATGCCGAGCGGATGCGGGTTGAGGCCGCCCACCTTGGTGCTCATGGCATCGGCGCTGGCGATATAGGCCGGGATGATGGTCGCCGCGTCCCTGGCCACCATCGCCTGCATCTCGCCGTAGATCTGCTTGCGCTGGGCCTCGTCCAGAGAGCCGCGCGCTTCGAGCAGCATCTGGTCGAATTTCGGATTGACGAAACGGCTTTCGTTCCAGGCGGCATCCGACTTGTAAAGCAGCGAGAACAGGATGTCGGCCGTCGGGCGGGCATTGATATTGCCGAAGTGGAACGGCGCCTTGATCCACTGGTTCGACCAGTAACCATCGGCCGGCATGCGCTGCACATCGATCTTTACGCCGATCTTGGCGGCATCCTGCTGCAGCACCATCGCCATGTCGGGCGACGCCTTGGCGGCTTCCGAGCAAATCAGCGGAATGCCGACGCCGATGAGGCCTGCCTTCTCGAAATGATGTTTGGCGCGTTCCGGGTCGAAGCTCGGCGGCACGACCTCTGCGTTGAAATAGCGGCTGGCGCGCTGGATCGGCTGGTCGTTATGCGGCTCGCCGAAACCACGCAGAACCGCGCGGTTGATGGCGTCGCGGTTGATGAGAGAGCGAACGCCGTCGATGAAGTCTTTCTTGGAACCCGGCTCCATATCCATACGGATATTGAGGTTGGTATAGCTGCCGCCGGGAGCGACCATCAGGCGCAGATTGGGGTTTGCCTTGACGAGCGGTGCCGAGCGGGCATCCATCGATGCGCCGATATGGATATCGCCGGAAAGCAGCGCGTTGACGCGGGCATTTTCATCCGGAATGCCGAACATTTCGATGCTGTCGACAAAGGCGGCATCCGACTTGAAATAGTTTGGATTGCGCTTGCCCACGGTGCGGATACCGGGCTCGAACACTTCCGTCATGTAAGGGCCGGTGCCCACTGCCTTGGTGAATTCGGTGGTGCCGTCCGGGATGATGACGAAATGGTAGGTGCCGAGGATGGCCGGAAGGTCGGCGTTTGGCTGGTCGAGTTCGATGCGAACGGTGTTCTTGTCGACGGCTTCGATCTTGATCATCGCCTTGGCAAGCGCATTGGCGCGCGACGTCAGTTTCGGATCGACATGGCGGCTCAGCGAATAGACTACGTCGGCGGAATCCATGGTCTTGCCGTTGTGGAAGGTCACGCCGGTCTTCAGCTTGATGGTCCAGACCTTGGCGTCCTTGGTATCGAAGCTTTCAGCCAGCTCCATCTGCGGCGTGAACGAGTTATCGAGCACCGTCAGCTTGTTGTAGAAGGTCGACATGCGCATGTAGTCGCCCTGCGCGGAGGCGCGCACCGGGTCGAGCGTATCGGCAGTCGAGGTGGAATTGAGCGCAACACGCAGCGCGCCACCGCGCTTCGGCGTCTGGGCGACGGCATTTTGTGCCGAGCCAATGAAGGTGCCGGCGGTAGCGGCAACGACGCCGCCCGCTGCCAGCATTCGAAGGAGATCGCGTCGGGTCGCACCGCGACGAATGGCATTTTCGACTGCGCTGTCGTCGTTCCGGCTAAAGCGGGACTTATCGAACTGATGTGTCATGGCGATGCTGTTCCCTATTATTGTTGGTCGGGAAGCTTTTCCGCCTGTTTTTTCGGACTGCCTGTTTGGCAAAGGACAGAAAGCTCACTTCGCTCACTATCGCGCGACGCGGGGTAAAAGTTACGCGGTTTTCAGCGTCGCGACCGCATAATGTTTTATGAAATGTTAGCGGCATGGTGTTGTGTGCTGCGATGCCGACAATGCAGATGAGGACGGCAACACGCGTTGCCGCCCTTTATGTCCAGCTCCTACGCTGCGTCGGAAGAGGGCTGCGAAGACAGGGCGATCTTGCGCGCGGCAACGAAATCGACCTTGCCGGACCCCAGCACCGGCACCACGCCGACATTGACCTCGGCCGGAACCATCATGTCCATCGCGCCCTTCGACTTGGCGAAACTTGCGAAATCACCACGCGTGGCATTGGGCGCATCGGTGAGCAGGATCAGACGTTCGCCCTTCTTGGCATCCGGCACCGAGGACACGACAGAGAGGCTACCGGGCCAAAGCTGGCCGGCAAGGGTTTCCACTGCCGCCAGCGACACCATTTCGCCGCCGATCTTGGCAAAGCGCTTGGCACGGCCGCGGATGGTGACAAAACCGTCCTCATCGATGGTGACGATATCGCCGGTATCATGCCAGCCGCCTTCCAGCGGTTCGAGAACGCCGGGGTTTTCGGCCCTCAGATAACCGGCCATGACATTGGCGCCTTTGATGAACAGGCGGCCGCCTTCATCGATGCCCGGCACCGGCTCGAGTTTCCATTCCATACCCGGCATAATCTTGCCGACCGTGCCGGAGCGATTGAACATCGGCGTGTTGAGAGAGATGACCGGTGCGGTTTCGGTGACGCCGTAACCTTCGAGAATGCGCAGGCCGAATTTTTCCATATAGGTCTCGCGCGTCGACGACTTGACCGGTTCGGCACCGGAAAAGATGTAGCGGATCGAGCGGAAATCATACGGGTGGGCAGTGCGGGCATAACCGTTGAGGAACGTGTCGGTGCCGAAAATGATGGTGGCATTCGACGTGTAGATCAGTTCCGGCACGATACGGTAATGCAGCGGCGACGGATAGAAATAGACCGGCACACCGGCGACCAGCGGCAGGACGGTACCCGCAGTCAGGCCGAAGGAATGGAAGACCGGCAGGATGTTGAACACCTTGTCACCGGAGTGGAAGTCGATGCGCGAGGCCGCCTGGGCGGCGTTCGACAGGATGTTGCGGTGGGTGAGCACCACGCCCTTCGGCGCACCTTCCGAGCCGGAGGTGAAGAGGATGACGGCGGTGTCTTCCGCCGTCTGGTTCACCAGCGGCTTATAGCGGCGGAAGAGGCCCAAGATCTTGTCGAAGGCGGTGATCGTCTGGCGCAGATCGTCGAGCCAGACAATCGTCACTTCCTTTTCGAGCTCCGTGATGATCGGGCCAAGCTTGCCCTGGGTGACGAAGGCGTGTGAGCAGAGCACATGCTTCACCTGAGCCGCCTTGCAGGCCGACAGGATGTTGGCGGCACCGGCAGTGAAGTTGAGCATCGCCGGAACCTTGCCCGCCGACATGACGCCGAGCACGGTGGCGGCAGTGCCGTTGGCATTCGGCAGCATCACGCCCAGCGTCTTTTCGTTCGGGAACATGGTCTTGAATTTTGCGCCCAGAACGGCGGCGCCGGTAAGCAGCTTGCCATAGGAGAGTGGGCCGCTGATCGGATCCTCCACGGCAAGCTTGTTGCCACCCTTCTCCTGCGCCGTCTCGATGATGCGTTCCAGCACGGTCAGGTTGGTGTTGGTCGTCTTGAACAGGAGCATCGACATGATCTTGTAGAGCGCGGCACCGGCGGCGATACGGCGTTTGCGACCTTTAAGATCTTCCGGCACTTCGAGGCGAACCGGTTCAAGGATGGTCACCTTGACCTTGGGGAACAGACGACGGCGCACCTGACCGCCGGAAAGGCGCGAAAAATAGCTCTTTTCCAGACCATCGATACGCACGGGCACAATCATCGAGCCGGTCTTGTCGGCCACCATGGCGGCACCATCATAGACTTTCATCAGCGTGCCGGTGACCGTGAGGCGGCCTTCCGGGAAAATGCCGATGGCGTTGCCATCCTGCGCCACCTTGATGAGCGAACGGGTTGCCATCGGCTTGGTGGGATCGAGCGGTAGGAATTTTGCCATTTTCAGGAAGGGGCGAACCCACCAGGCTTGGGCGATCTTGTAATCGACGGCGAAGACCGGCTCTTCCTCGGTGATGGCAAGCGCCAAAGCACCGTCGAGGAAGCTGACGTGGTTGAGCGCGATGATCGGCGCGCGACCGGCCTTGCGGATGTTTTCAAGCCCCTCGACTTCCAGACGCATGAAGGCGCGAAAGAGGATCGAGATGAAATCGCGGAAAGGGTTTGTGGGCAGCGATTTCAGCATCAGCCATGCAACGGCGATGTTGATGATGGAGAGGCCGAGAATGATCATCGGCACGGAGACGCCGACCGCCTGCAGGACGGCCACCAGCGCCAGACCGACGGTGATGAACAGGGCCGACAGGACGTTTGCACCGCCGATGACACGGGCGCGGCGTTTTTCGTCCGCCCAGGTCTGCATGGCGGCAAAGGTGGGGACTGCGAGGAAAGCGCCGCCGATGGCCATGCCGGCGAGATCGATCGCCACGCGAATGGTGTTCTGGCCGGCGAAAAATTCGGAAATCGTCTGCGCATGCGATGTCGATTGCAGGCCCCAGAGGTTCCAGGCGAGATCGATGCCAAAAAGGGCAATGATGGCGGTGCCGACCGGCGCCGGCAGAAGCACGACACGACCGGCCGACATCCAGCCGGCAATGGCCGAACCGATGGCAATCGAGATTGCGAAGATGGCGAGATAGGCAGGAACGACAAGCTCCGAGCCGCCCAAAATTTCGCTGACCATGATCGGCAGCATCGACATGACGAAGGCGCCGACAAACCAGAACCAGCAGTTCATCAGGGCAGTGCGCCAGACGCGGGTGTCTTCGCGCAGTTCCTTGACCAGCGCCAGGCTGGAGCGCAGCACATTCTTGTCGATGACGAGAGACGGAGCCTGTGCACCCGTGCGCGGGATCATGCGGGCGGACAGCCAGCACAGGACCGAAAGGACCATCATCATGGGGCCAAAAATCCAGACGCTGTCACCCTCCGCAAATGCGAGTGCGGCGACGATCGTGCCGGTCAGGATGGCGATGAAGGTACCGCCCTCGATCCAGGCATTGGCCTTGGGCAGATCCTTCGTTTCGAGAAGATCCGGCAGAATGCCGTATTTGATTGGGCCGAAGAGCGCCGAAATAACGCCGAAACCGAACAGGGCGACCATCAGAATGAAAATCGAGGAAAAGGCGATGCCGATCACCGAGATGGCGGCTATGCCGATCTCGGCGAATTTCAGCCGCTCGGCCATCTGCGCCTTGTCGTGCTTGTCGGCGAGTTCGCCGCCGAGCGCCGACAGAAGAAGGAAGGGAACGATGAAAATGCCGCCCGCCAGCGTGACGAGTGCAGCGCCCTCACTGGCCATCGTCGCCAGGATCAGGAAGATCAGGGTCTGCTTCAGGAAATTGTCGTTGAAGGCGGAGAGGAACTGCGTCCAGAACAGCGGCGCAAACTTCCTCGTTTTCATCAGACTATCGTGCATGGCGCTTTCCTTTTCGATCACGGCAGGAAGACCACGGAACTATTAGGCAATCATTGAAAGCCGAAATAACTCCGTGGTGTCGTTAACGAGAATTAATCGTCGCTGTCGCGGTTGAACTTAACGAGCAGCTTTTCGGTCTTGGCATCTTCGATCTTTCGGATCAGCTTTTCCGATTCCGCATTGTCGCGCAAAGTCTTGGTCATGTTCACCGTGGTCTGCACCAGCATGAGAATGCCCATGGCGAGATAACCCTTGCCCCAGAGATCGAGCGGCATCATCCACAGGCCGAGCGCCAGCATGAAGGCGGCCGCACCAAAAGAGATGTAGGAAAAGCTGACCCAGCTGGAGGAGTGTTTCTGAAAGCTGTCGTTCATGATCTTGGTTCCTTATCGAGATTTGAAGAGTGAGGTTCAGGCAGTGGCGGCATCGAGGCGGGTGCGGAGACGCGCCAGCACGTCATCGGCGGAAGAGCGCAAAGGTGCACCGCAACCGGCCTCGGCCAAGCGCTCCATCAGACCGGCCGTGCGCGTCGGCCCGTCCATCTGCTTGAGAACGGCGGAGACCGTATCGGTCTGTTTCTGCCGGTCGCGCAGGCGCTCCAGCGTGCGCTCGGCATCATCCAGCGTGGCGAGATTGGCGCCAGCGGCCGCATGGTCGATCTTTTGGGCGGCGTCGGTGGCACGCGCCAACCGTTCGCCGCGCTGCAATTCCTTGAGGCGACCTTCCGCCGAGCGGACGGTGACCTTCAGGTTGGCGATGGCGGCGGAAAACTGCGCCTGCGCCTGTTCGGATGCCGTCTTTTCCGCTTCGAGAAAGGCGATGGCATCGGCGGCTTCGCGGGCCAGAACATCATTTCCCTTGGAAAGCGCCGCAAGCGTGCGTTCCTCGAGATCGGCGATGCGCGACAGAACCGCCGCATGCTGGCTGCGCTCCTTTTCATTCTGGGCAATCGCCACCGCCAGCGCATGCTGCGCCGACTGGATGGACTGTGCCGCATCGCGGATCTGCTGTGCGGGCAGCGGCATGGCATGACGATCCGCGACGGCCTGCTCAGCGTCGTGAGCCTTTCCGCGCAGAAGTGTTGCAATCAGGTTGAACATTGGGTCTCTCCCGTTTATGAACATTGTTCACGAATGAATGTGTCGCACAAACTTGAACGACGTTCAACAATTATTTTGAACATCGTTCAATATTTTATCAGGATGATCAAATGGGCCGACGGGAAGAAAAACGCGAAGACTTGAAAGCGCGGCTTCTGGAGGCGGCGCGCGATCGTATCGAACGCGATGGCGTGGCAAATCTACGTGCCCGCGACGTGACGCAGGATGCCGGCTGTGCGCTTGGCGGTCTTTACAGCGCCTATACGGATCTCAATGACCTCATCATTCATGTGAACTCCATAACGTTGAAATCGCTGGAGCAGTCACTGGCGCTGGCCAAGGTGAAGGATAAGTCACCGACAGACAGGCTGCGCAATCTGGCTCAAGGTTACCTGAAATTTGCACTGGCGAACCGCAATCTCTGGAAGGCCCTCTTCGAACATTATCTGCCGGCGGATACGCCCTCGCCGCAATGGCATCTGGATGAACACCTCTTCCTGCTGAGCGTCATCGCCGAACCCCTGGCGGAGTTGCAGCCGGAAATGAGCGCGGAAGACCGCGCAGTGCGAGCCCGCACCCTGTTCGGCGCGGTTCACGGCATTATCAGCATCACACTGGAAGCGCGTTTTGTCGGCCTGCCGCCGGAGCGGCTGGAGCACGAACTCGATGAAATCGTCATCATGATTGCAGCCGGCGCCGCCTCTTTGCGGAAAGACTGATCGGGGAAGCGTTTTTTCAGCGGATGCAAGCCACCCGTAGCGCACGCCGAGAATCCTGAATAGCTCCTCGTCGTCTGCACAGTTTCTGCAAACGCCAAGGACATTCTGGGGTCATGAAAAAGCACCTTACCCCAGATCGTTCCGCCCTTCCCCGCCTGCCTTACCGCCTCCTCAAGGAAAGCTGGTGGCTGGAAGAGAATTTCCACCTCGACACCAACATTGCCACACCGTTCACACGCAGCGATGCCGTGAAAGACCTCCATGCGCGCCATAGGGAGGTTCAGGCATGCAGCTGACCGGCACCGAAACCATTCGGCCGCACTTGCCCTTTCGTGGCAAAATCCGGCTTCCAATCCTTGTCGCCATGATCGTGCTCTCCGACTTTCTGTTCTTCGAACAGGCGCCGGGCCTTAACCTTTTCCTCATGTCGATCACGCTCACCGCTGCCGTTCTGCTGTCCGCCGCCAGACCGCTGCGCCCAATCCCGGCCATCATCTATCTCGGCTTTTCGGCACTTGCCGCAGCGCCATTGCTGGAGGCGCCAACATTGAGCGGCCGCATCCTCGCCATGACCGCCGTTATCATAGTTGCACTGGCGAATGCCAAACTCCTTCCAAAACGACCCAGTGCAATTCCGCTCGTTTTTGCGCGCTTCATGCCGACCTTGCCAATACGATTGCCGCAAGCCTTGAGCCGCTATCTGGCCTCCCGTTCCGGCCGGACGATTTTCGGCACGACCGTAAAATCTCTGGTTGGCTGGGTCTTGCCATTGAGCTTGGGACTTGTTTTTCTGCTGCTGTTCAGCGCCGCAAATCCGCTGATCGAGATGGGCCTCAGCAATATCGACCTCAGTTTCCTGGTGAATCTGCTCGACATCGGCCGCATGGCGCTCTGGTTCTTCGCTGCAATCGTCATCTGGGCGATCATGCGGCCACGCCTGATCCGCAGGTGCAGGCGCCGCACCACGCAAGGTGTCGCGGTCAGCTATCGGTCCAGCGGTTTTCTCGATCATGCGGCGCTGGTTCGCTGCCTCACCATCTTCAACCTGCTTTTTGCCATGCAGACACTGCTCGACCTCATGTATCTCTGGGGTGGCGCCGAACTGCCGGCCGGCATGGGCCACGCGGAATATGCCCATCGCGGCGCTTATCCGCTGGTGGCGACGGCGCTGCTTGCTGCAGCCTTCGTGCTGATTGCCATGCGACGTGGTGGACCCGGCGACCGCAGCCGGTTGATCCGCATCCTCGTCATTGCCTGGATCCTGCAAAATGTCCTGCTCTGCCTGTCCTCCATTCTGCGGCTGGACCTTTATGTCGAGGCTTATTCGCTGACGGGTCTTCGTATTGCCGCGGGCATCTGGATGGGGCTCGTCGCCGCCGGATTGTTCCTCATCATGCTGCGCATCGCATTGCATCGATCCAACCAGTGGCTGATCTCAATGAACCTCGCCACCCTTGCGACCGTTCTTTACCTTGGCGCGTGGTTTGACTCTTCTGCATTCATCGCCCGGTTCAATGTCGAAAACAGCGTGAAACCGGACCACCTGGGCGATCGGCTGGATCTGCGTTATCTGGTTTCTCTCGGCCCATCCGCCATTCCTGCCTTAGACCTCTATCTGTCATCAGCACCGGCAAACCATATGACGGACTGGGTGACGCAAATGAGAAATGATCTCGTTTTCGAGGCCGAACATGGTTCTTCCGACTGGCGTAGCTGGAGCTACCGCAAGCACAGAATGGAAACCTATTTGCGAGCAACCGCTTTGATCGAAAGATGAAACAGCGATATCACGACGTCATCGCATTTTCAGGAGAGTTCATGGCGCCCCGCATCCTTGTCGTCGATGACGAGCCCAATATTCGCGAGGTCATCTGCTTTGCCCTTGAGCGCGCCTCAATGACAACGGCAACCGCGGGAACCGGCACTCAGGCGATGATGACGTTCCGCACCGGCAAAATCGATCTCATCATCCTCGATATCGGCATGCCGGACATGGACGGCCTGGAAGTCTGCCGGCAGATCCGCAAGACGTCATCGGTCCCGATCCTGTTTCTCTCTGCGCGGGACGAGGAAATCGACCGGATTTTGGGCCTCGAAATCGGCGGCGACGATTATGTCACCAAACCTTTCAGCCCGCGCGAACTGGTCGCGCGGGTCAAGACCATTCTAAAGCGCAGTGGCAATGGTGCTCCTGACAAAAACGAACAGGCCGTGACGGTGGGGGATCTGCGCCTGGATCGCGCAGGCAGAGCGGTCACATTGGCCGGCAGTCCGGTCATGCCAACCGCACTCGAATTCGCGATCCTCGAAACCCTGATGGGGCGACCTGAAATGGTGTTCAGCCGCGAACAGCTGATGGCGGCGGCCTACGGTCCCGGCACCTATGTCGCAGACCGGACAATCGACAGCCATATCCGCAACATCAGAGCGAAATTTGCTGCAATCGGCACGGAAAACATCATCACCACCGTGCACGGCGTCGGCTTCAAGCTGCGCGCCGGCGAACGGAGTGCATGACATGCCGGCACCGCAGGTAAAACCGAAATGGCGGCCGCCACTGGCCTTGATCGTTTATGCCGTACTTCTGTCGATCATGTCGCTGCCCATTATCAGCATCATCTGGTTTCGAGCCACCGATAATGCTGCTTCCATGACGACGGCCACGGAGGCGGCGGGGCTTCTTGCCGTGCTTCTGGTAACGCTTGCCGTCGCTTATGTTCTCAGTCGAAACATTACCGGCCCGATCAACGCGCTGATCGCCCGTTCGGACGAAATTGCCCATGGCGGGCGGTCAGCCATCCGGCCGCTCGGAAGCTACGGTACACGCGAGATTGCAACCCTTTCGCAAAGTTTTCTGGATCTCGCCGCCAAACTGGTGGACCGCAGCGAACATGTCCGCTCCTTTGCGGCACATGTCTCGCATGAGCTGAAATCGCCTCTGACCTCGATCCGCGGTGCGGCCGAGCTTTTGCGCGATGACGACGATCAACAGCCGATGACGAGTGCGGAACGCCTGCGGTTTCTTGAAAACATCATTGCGGATTCGGAACGGCTGGACCTGTTGCTGGCAAGATTAAGAGAGCTTGCCTATGCCGAAATTCCCATGCCGTCAGAGCAGATTTGCACAGAAGATGTTTGCAGGATGCTGCGGGAGCGTTTCGCAGCTTTCGAGATAGTCGCGGAAGGCGACAGTGCACGTCTTTTTACCTTACCTGTCGAGGCGGCGGCCGTCGTTTTTGGAAACCTTGCGGACAATGCCTTCCAGAATGGCGCAAAACGACTGCGCCTCACCGCCTTGGCCACGGGTCAATCGGTGACTGTTCTGGTCAGCGACGATGGCAATGGCATATCGCCGGCCAATCGCGAGCGGGTGTTTCAGCCATTTTTCTCCACCCGTCGGCAGCAGGGGGGAACGGGCATGGGACTGGAAATAGCCCGCACGATGCTCGCCTCCCATGGCGGGCAGATCGCCCTGCAGGACAGACAGGAACCAGGGACGCAGTTCGCCGTGACCTTGCCGCAGGTGTAAGCGCTGCGGCCTGCTGCAAAATTTGGTACTGTAATTCAATCAACGACTTGTTGAACATGACAGACAATTGACAATGCCGGAACCATCGGACAGTTTGAGGCCATGAGTGCATCGGCTGATTGGTTGTCAGAAAATAGCCCGATCAGCCGCAAGAATGCGGCTGAGGCGGTATTCGACGAATTGCGTTCCGCTATCATTTCCGGCCGGATCGAGGTAGGCACGCGCCTGCCATCCGAGGCCCTTCTTGCGAAAAAATATGGTGTGAGCCGTCCGGTGATCCGCGAGGCGCTGCGCTCGCTGCAGACACTCGGTATGACCCAGACGCGGACCGGCAGCGGTACGTTCGTGACCACATCCGCACCGTCATCCGACCTCAGCTACAGCGGATATTCCGCCCGAGACCTGATCGAAGCCCGCCCGTTCATCGAAGTGCCGGCTGCCGGCTGGGCTGCAAAGCGGCGAAGCGAGCAGCAGGCCGCGGAGCTTGTGGGCCTTTGTGACCGCATGGATGCGGAGGAAGACCCGCATCGTTGGGTGACGCTCGATTCCGAATTTCACATGCTGCTGGCAAAGGCATCGGGCAATGCGGTTTTCGAAAAAATCGTCATCGATGCGCGTGACGCCCTGATGCAGCAATCGGAACTGGTCAACATGATGGCCAGCCGCCGCGTGGCGTCCAATGGCGAGCACCGCCGGATTGCCGTCGCCGTGAATGCTGGCTCGCAAGAGGATGCCTCGCGAGCCATGGAGCTTCACCTTGGTCAGGTGAAGCTCGTTGTTACCGGCATTATCGGGGCAGATCAGCCGGATCGGTGATCGGCTCGATTGTCGGCGCCTGAACATTGGCAAGCACTTCCGGGCGCAACGCTCTTTCAAGCTGCTCTGACGTCAGATATCCACGTTCCAGCACGACTTCGACAATCGTGCGGCCGGTTTCCTGCGCTTCCTTCGCAACCTCGGTCGCCGCATAATATCCGATCAACGGATTGAGTGCCGTCGCCAGACCCAGCGACTGTTCCAGGCGCAACGCCATGATTCCGGGGTTGGCGGTGATGCCATCCACACAACGCTCAGCCAGGATTCGGCATGCGGCTTCCAGATGGGTGATGCTGTCGCTGAGCGAACGCACGATCACCGGCTCGAAAGCATTGAGCTGCAGCTGGCCGGCTTCTGCCGCCATGGTGATGGTGATGTCATTGCCGATCACCGAGAAAGCAACCTGATTGACCACTTCCGGAATGACCGGATTGACCTTGCCCGGCATGATGCTGGAACCCGCCTGCATGGCCGGCAGATTGATTTCGCCGATACCGGCGCGTGGCCCGGAAGACAGCAGGCGCAGGTCGTTGCAGGTCTTGGAGAGCTTGACGGCAACGCGCTTCAAGACACCGGAGAGGTGAACGAATGCACCGGGATCCTGAGTGGCTTCGATCAGGTTCGCCGCCGTCGTCAGCGGACGTCCGGTCAGGCGTGCCAGATGCTGGCAGGCGAGCGCCGCATAACCGACCGGCGCATTGAGCCCCGTGCCGATGGCGGTCGCACCGAGATTGATTTCATGCAGCAGGGTAGCGGATTCCAGGAGCCGCGCCCGGTCTTCGCCGAGCATGACTGCAAAAACGCGGAACTCCTGCCCGAGCGTCATCGGCACAGCGTCCTGCAACTGGGTACGGCCAACCTTCAGGATGGCGTCGAATTCCTTGGCCTTGCGCTCGAACGCCTCCTGCAGGAATTCCATGGATGCGGCCAGCGTATCGATCGCCTCTATCGTGCCGACATTGATGGCGGTCGGGTAGGCATCGTTGGTGGACTGGCTGAGATTGACGTGATCGTTCGGGTGAAGGTGTGCGTATTCGCCCTTGGCATGGCCGAGCAATTCCAGCGCCCGGTTGGCGATCACCTCGTTGGCATTCATGTTCGTCGATGTGCCGGCACCGCCCTGAATGACATCCACGACGAATTGGTCGTGCAACGCTCCCGCCCTGATCTCCCGGCATGCCTTGACGATGGCATCCCGTCGCTGCTCATCGAGAAAACCGAGTTCGAAATTCGTTTCTGCCGCGGCTTCCTTCACATAGGCCAACCCCCGGATGACATGCGGATACTTGCTGACCGTGATGCCGGTGACCGGAAAATTGTCGACTGCGCGCGCCGTGTGGACGCCCCAATAGGCGTCTGCAGGAATTTCCTTCGGACCGAGAAGGTCCTTTTCAATACGTGTTGCCATCCCTGGCATCCTCCACAAATTTCAATCTGTCATGCTGTAAGACAGATTTACAGTCATAGTCCTGCCCACGAGAATCCGTCAAACGAAAATCATGAAAACTTGACGAAACCCTAATGATGGCCGTATGAAGGCGAAATCTGTATTACAGCATTACAGGCTTTACGACGAAACAGACGAGTGATCGAAACCATTCCCGGCCTTGAGAGGCGGGATCTGGCGGCTCTTAGGGAGGAGCGTTTCAGTGAATACATCAACACAGGCCAAGGCCGAAAAAGGCATAGAATTTGCCGAGGATCAGGGCTACCAGAAGGCGTTGAAGCCGCGGCAGATCCAGATGATCGCAATCGGCGGCGCCATCGGCACCGGTCTATTCCTCGGCGCCGGCGGCAGACTGGCGACCGCCGGCCCTGCCCTCATCTTCGTTTACGCGATCTGCGGGTTCTTCGCATTCCTGGTGCTGCGCGCGCTTGGCGAACTGATCATGCACCGCCCGACCTCGGGCTCGTTCGTTTCTTATGCCCGTGAGTTCTACGGCGAGAAGATGGCTTTTGCCGTGGGCTGGATGTACTGGCTCAACTGGGCAATGACGGCCGTCGCCGATGTGACCGCCGTGGCGCTCTACATGAATTTCTTCAAACAGTACGTGCCGTTCCTGGTCGGTATCGACCAGTGGATGTTTGCGCTTGTGGCGCTTTTGGTCGTGCTCGCCATGAACATGCTGTCGGTCAAGGTGTTCGGTGAACTGGAATTCTGGTTCAGCCTGATCAAGGTCCTGGCGCTTGTCACCTTCCTCATCGTCGGCGTCTATTTCGTCATTTTCGGCACACCGATCGAAGGCCATGTCACCGGCTTCAGCGTCATCACCGATAATGGCGGCTTCCTGCCGAATGGCATATTGCCCGCCTTCGTCATCATCCAGGGGGTAATCTTCGCCTATGCCTCCATCGAACTGATCGGCACCACGGCCGGTGAGACCGAAGATCCGCGCAAGATCATGCCGCGCGCCATTCGCACCGTCGTCGTTCGCCTTCTGGTATTCTATGTCGGTTCTGTCGTGCTGCTTTCGCTGCTCCTGCCCTACAGCGCGTACAAGGCCGGCGAGAGCCCGTTCGTGACCTTCTTCGGCGCCATCGGCATCCAGGGTGCCGATATCATCATGAACCTTGTGGTCCTGACCGCCGTTCTGTCTTCGCTGAACGCCGGCCTGTATTCGACGGGACGCATCCTGCATTCGATGGCGGTATCGGGTTCGGCTCCGGCTGCCCTCGCCAAGATGAACAAGGCGGGCGTGCCCTATGGCGGCATCGCCGTCACCGCGGCCGTCACCGCCATCGGCATCGTGCTTAACGCCATCGTTCCCGCCATGGCGTTCGAAATCGCGCTCAACCTCGCGGCACTCGGCATCATCAGCGCCTGGGCGGTCATCGTCCTGTGCCAGCTGAAGCTCTGGCACCTCGCCAAGCACGGCAAGATGCAGCGTCCGGAGTTCGCCATGTTCGGCGCACCCTATACCGGCATCATCACGCTCGTGTTCCTGGCCAGCGTTCTGGTTCTGATGGCGCTGGATTATCCGGTGGGCAGCTGGACCATCGGTTCGCTGATCATCATCATCCCGGCCCTCATCATCGGCTGGTATCTGGCGCGTGACCGCATTGCTGCCGTGGCCGCCGAAAACGCCGCAAGGCAGACGACCGCGACAGACGGGACCGCATCGTGATTGCCTCGACGAAAAAGCCATTGGTGGCGGTTATCGCCACCGGTGGCACCATTGCCAGCCGGCGGGAAGAGGACGGCGCAAGCCGTCCAAGTCTCGGAGGCGACAGTCTTCTCGGTGTTATTCCGGATACCGGCATCGAATTGAGGGCCATCGACCTGATGACCAAGGATTCCTCCAGCCTGACGCTATCCGACATGCAGTCGATCAGCGATACGGTCGGTGATCTTCTGCGCGATGCGGATATCGACGGAATTGTTGTCCTCCATGGAACCGATGCCATGGAAGAAACCGCCATGCTCGTGCAATTGCAGAACAGGTTGGCAAAGCCCGTCATACTGACCGGCGCGCAGTTTACAGCCGATCATGAGCAGGCCGATGGTCCGGCCAATCTGGCCGCAGCGGTGGCCGCCGCTGTCGATGACCGCAATACCAGCCGTGGTGTTCTGGTTTGTTTCGGTGGGCAGACCCAGCCGGCCTGGGGACTTTACAAACATTCGGCCGACGAGACCGATGCTTTCCGGCAATCCACACGTCGGGAAAATCCCGATCTCCATTATGCGGGCGATGCGGGCGCATTGCGCGTCGATATCATCGCCATCTATCCGGGCTGCGACGGCGCGCTGGTGGATGCAAGCATTGCCGCGGGCGCGCAAGGTGTCGTGTTGGCGGCCCTCGGCTCGGGCAATGCCACTCCCTCGGTTGTTGACGCCGTTCAACGCTGTTCGGCGAAAAATATTCCGGTGGTCATATCGAGCCGTGTACCGCAAGGCCGGCTGACCTCGACTTACGGCGGCGGCGGCGGCGGTCATGACCTTGCACAGGCCGGCGCAATCCATTCCACAAACCTGCGCCCCGGCCAGGCACGCATATTGTTGGCCGCAACCCTGGCCGCAGGCGAAACAGCAACCGCAATCGCGGATGCCTTCGCCGAAACCGAAGCCTGATGCGTGTCTGTTGAACGCTTCCGGTCCGCACACGCGCCGACTTTCCCCAGGTCGGCGCGTGTGTACTTCTTCATGATGGCGTCGGATAAACCAGCAGTCGGGCAGACGCTGCCTTTATCCTTCCAGCCAGCGCACCTCATGCTCCGTCAGAACGATATCCAACGCTGAGAGACTATCCTCCAGCTCACCGACCGTACGTGGTCCGATTAACGGTATGACCGGGAAAGGCTGTGCGATCACATAGGCCAGCGCAATGTGAATGGGGCTGCAGCCGCGCTTGCCAGCCATCTCGATTGCCCGGTCACGACGTTCGAAGTTGCGGTCTGAATACCAGCAGCGCACGATCTCCTCATCGTGGTGTTTATCGCGACCCGCCCTGTCGGTGAAGAAACCGCGGCCCTGGCTGGACCAGGCAAAGTTGGGGATTTGACGGGCGCTCAGCCATTCTTTCCATTCGTCAGTGGAAGACGTCACGCAGCCCGGCCAGATCGGGTCGAGCATTTCAGCCAAAGCGAAATTGTTGGAAAGTGCTGCCGGTGCCGCCTTGCCATTCTTCTGCGCGTAATCGTTTGCCGCATCCAGTCGCTCACGCGTCCAGTTCGAGCCGCCATAAATGCCGCGAATACGACCGCGCTTCACCTCGGCATCGATGGCATCGACAAACTCTCCAATCGGGATATCGGGATTGTCGCGGTGCATGAAATAGACGTCGAGATAATCCGTCTTCAAACGCTCCAGAGACTGGTCGAGCTGTTTGGCGATCACATCGGGATAGCAAAGCGGCGAGTGGGCGCCCTTGCCGATCAGCACGATCTCATCACGCGGCACTTGGCGGCTGGTGTGCCAATCGCCGAAGATGCTTTCCGTCTTGCCCGCTCCGTATACGAAAGCGGTATCGAACAGATTGCCGCCGGCCTCATAAAACGCATCCAGCGTCAACGAAGCGGAAGCAAAATTCGGGAAGAACTCAAACCCAAGCGCAACGACCGACGCCGGTTTGGAAAGACCGGAAATCTGCCGTTTCGGCACGCTTTTGCCGGCAACGACCTTTGCCCCGATTATGTTTCTGGTGCGCTGCACCGCTTTCTCAACGCCATATTCCAGACCGATGGAAACACGCCAACGGTCGAGCACCCGCAGGTTGGCGAGCGTCTCGCTGCCATTCATGCCCGGATAAGCGAAGTTTTTTTCTCCCGCGCGGATGGCGTCGGTAACCGCATCGACCTCGAAAGAATAGAGGTGGCGATTTTCCGCAACCTCGACGACCTCGCGTTCTTCGCCCCGGATGATCTCGATTTTTCCGGTGCCGCCCTTGCGACCGCCGGCAAACCAGAAATCCTTGACCTCGATGCGGCCCTTGGAACCGATGATCCGCAGCGTATTGTCCTGGTTGGCCATGATCGAGCACGAGACTTCGGCCACGATGCCGTTTTCAAACTTCAGAACGGCAGAGGCCCATTCATCGACGCCCGATTGACCGAGGTGGGCAGCCCCGGAAACAGTCACCGGTTCGGCATAGGATTGGCCACTCACGGCACCCGCGAGAAGCCGTACCATGGAGACAGGGTAACCACCGACATCCAGAATGCCGCCACCGGCGAGATCGTTGGAGAAGAGCCGGTGTTCCGGGCGGAAACCGCCCATATCGAAACCGAAGCTCGAGCGGATCAGCCTCACATCGCCAATGGCGCCCTGCTTCACCAGATCGACGAGCCGCGCCGTCTGCGGATGGAAGAGGTACATGTAAGCCTCGCCGACGAAGACGCCGGCTTTTTGCGCCTCGTGAAAGATCACGTCGGCATCATAGGCCGAAAGCGCGATCGGCTTTTCGACGAGCACATGCTTTCCCGCCCGCACGGCCTTGATCGCCCATTCGGCATGGCCCGTATGCGGCGTGGCGATATAGACGGCATCGATATCGGGATCGGCAAGCAAAGCCTCGTAACCGTTGACAATGCGGGCACCGGGAAAACCATCACCAAGCCCGGGCTTGTCGGGGTTGCGAGAGGCGATGGCGACAAGCTCGCCGGTGGAGGAGCTGGCAATTCCTTCGGCAAACGTCCTGGCAATCGTGCCCGGGCCGATAATGCCCCAACGGATTTTTTTCTCTGCGCTCATGGCATGTCCTTTTCAGTCAATTCTGGGAGATGAAACGGGGAAATTCAGCGAAGGCGCTGGCCTTCTGCGTCGAACAGGAAACAGCGCCTGGACGGCACGCCCACGGTCAGCCGGTCCTGCGACCCGGCATGGCGGGATTCGGGACGTTCGATGATCAGAGGTTCACCGGAAACGGCGGCGTAGACATAACTCGTGTGGCCAAGATGCTCGGCCACATCGACATCAACCGTCAGGTCTGCATCTCCTGCTCCGGCATCGACAAAATGCTCCGGGCGGATGCCGAGCGTTACCGATGACCCGACATCGGGCCGGCCGGAGATCGGGAGCGTAATTTTTACACCCGGATCTGAGGCGAGCACCGCCGTTGCGCCATCAGCGGAAACAGCATCGATCCGCGCCTTCAGAAAATTCATCTTGGGCGAACCGACAAAACCGGCGACGAACTGGTTGGCCGGGTCGTCGTAAAGATCGAGCGGTGCACCGACCTGTTCGATGCGGCCCGAACGCAGCACGACGATCTTGTCCGCCAGCGTCATCGCCTCGGTCTGATCGTGGGTGACGTAGATCATCGTCGTGCCGAGCTGTTTGTGCAGCTTGGAAATTTCCACCCGCATCTGCACCCGCAATTCGGCATCGAGATTGGAGAGCGGTTCGTCGAAGAGAAACACCTGCGGCTCACGCACGATGGCACGCCCGATGGCGACCCGCTGACGCTGCCCGCCCGACAGCTGTCCGGGACGCCGATCCATCAGCTCGCCGATCTGCAGGATATCCGCCGCATGCGCCACGCGACGTTCCGTGTCCGCCTTCGGGTTGCCGTTCATCGTCAGGCCGAAGGAAAGGTTTTTGCGCACGGTCATATGCGGATAAAGCGCGTAGGACTGGAAAACCATGGCGATGTGCCGTTCGGACGGCTCGACATCGTTGACGACAGTGCCGGCAATGGCAATTTCGCCGCCGGACACATCTTCCAGCCCGGCGATCATGCGCAAAAGCGTGGATTTCCCGCAGCCGGAAGGGCCGACGAAGACGACAAACTCGCCGTCCTCGATTTCCAGATCTGCGCCATGGATGACCTGCAAGGCGCCAAAACGCTTGATGACATTTTTGAGGGTAAGCCCGGCCATGAAGCCTCCGATTACTTGACTGCGCCGGCGGTGATGCCGGAAATGAAATGACGCTGCAGGAAAATGAAAACGAAGAGGATCGGCGCGGTGAGCAGCACCGCCCCCGCCATGATGCCGCCCCAGGAAACCTTGGTGAGACCGATCAGCGTGCCGAGCGCAACAGGCGCGGTCATCATGCCCGGCTTCGAATTGATCAGCAGCGGCCAGAGGTAATTGTTCCACGAGGCGAGGAAGAGAATGATCGACAGCGCCGCCATGGTCGGCCGTGCCAGCGGCAAAGCTATGTGCAGAAAGATGCGCCATTCCTTGACGCCTTCGACACGCGCGGCATCGAACAGTTCGGATGGCATCATGGAGAAAGCCTGGCGCATGAACAGAACGCCGAGCGAATTGAACAGCGGCGGCACGATGAGCGCCACCCAGGTATTGGCGAGCTTGAACTCCCGCGCCACCATGATGAACTGCGGAATGACGACGACCGCGAACGGCAGGGTGATGGTGCCGAGAATGATGGCGATGACGACCGAGCGCCCGGCGAACCGATAGCGCGCTAAGGCCCAGCCCGCCATCGAGGTCAGCATCACCGAAAGAATGGTGTAGATGACAGCGACGGTGATGGAGATGAACATCGCCCGCAGAAAATCGGTATCGGCCTGCAGGTTCAGGAAATTCTCGATGAACTTTGTCGAGGGCACGAGCACGATATCGGGGCTGAAAATGCCGTAATCCGACATGGTGGAAAACACGAACATCATCCAGAGCGGAAATAGCCAGATAATGGCAAGCGGCGTAAGCGCGGCATGCAGCGCCAGGCGGCGCATCAGCAGAGAGCGGGACTTCGATATCATTTCGCCTCCCTCCCGAAAAACAGGTTGAGCAGTGAGATGGCGACCGCCAAGGCCGCGATCGTGTAGGCGATTGCCGAGGCGTAACCGAAATTGAGCGAGGTAAAGCCCTGGCGATACAGCAGCAGGCCCAGAGTTTCGGTAGCCCCGCCCGGACCGCCGCGATTTGTGATGAGGAACGGTTCGGCAAACAACTGCATGGTGCCGATGACGGAAAGCACGATGCAGAACAGGATGATCGGTTTCAGAAGCGGCAGCGTTATGTGAAAGAACTGCTGCACCTTGCCGACACGGTCGAGCGTTGCCGCCTCATAGACATCGCCGGGAATGGATTGCAGGCCGGCGAGAATGATGATGGCGTTGTAACCGGCCCAGCGCCAGGTGACCGCCATGATGACCAGCGCCATCGCCGCCGTGCCGTTGTCGAACCACGAGACCGGCGACAAACCGACAGTACCGATGATCTTGTTGATGATCCCGAAATCAGCGCTGAACATCAGCCGGAAGACGGCGGCATAGGCGACTTCCCCAACCACGACGGGCGCGAAAAATGCGAACCGGTAAAGCGGGCGCGCTTTCAGGAGCGGCGAATTCAGAAACACCGCCATGACCGTGGCAAGCGCGATCATCACCGGCACCTGGATGACGAGAATGATCAGCGTGTTGTAGAGCGCGTTGTAGAAAGCCGGGTCACCGACCAGCCGCCCCCAGTTCATGGACGGGGCGAACCGCCATGGATTGACGCGGGTATTCTGGAACGAGATCAGGAAGGAGCTGATGATCGGCCACAGCCAGAAGGTCGCAAAGATCAGCAGGTAGGGGGCGAGGAACGCGTAAGCGATCCTGTTGTTCAGACGCATGATAGTCTCCCGTCGTCAGCCGGCGGCATGAAAGGCCGGGCGCCAAAGCGCCCGGTCTGCGTGCTCATTCCGCGATGGGAAGGCCAGTGGCCGTCTCGATCTGTTTCGCGGCATCGTCGAGTGCCGTCTTGGCATCGGGATAACCGTTGGCGAAATATTTGGTCTGCACAGCTTTGTAGATGCCGTCCGCATCCGCCTGGAACGACGTTCCGCGCGCCGGCTTGATCTTGGGAAGTGTAGAAAGAATGTCAGTCCACACAGTCTGGCCGCCCCAATAGGGCTGCCTTTCCTTGACGAACGGATCTTCCACCGCCGTCAAAAGCGATGGTACCAGGCCGAACGACTTCAGCATCGATACCTGACCTTCGTTTGTCGTCAGCGCATATTCGACGAATTTGAAGGCAGCCTCCTTCTTTTCCGAGGCTTCGCTGATTGCGAGGGACGAGCCACCCAAATTGGCTGCGCGCGGGCCGTCCGCCGTCAGGCTCGGCATCGGATACACGCCCCATTTGCCGGACAGATCTGGCGAACCGGAGCGAACGGTGCCTTCATACCAGGCGCCCATCATCTGGCTGGCTGTTTTGCCGGCGGTATTGGCCTGGATCTTTTCATCCCAGATGGCGGCGGTGATGATGCCGGCATCCTTCATCTGCTTGATCTTGTCGAGCGCTGCAACGCAAGCCGGTTGGTTGATGGTGATTGCCTGGCCATCGGTCGAAAAGTAACCGCAGCCCTGCTCGTTGGTGATCATGCGGAACCATTCGCTATCGCCGTTGAAATCGGCCTGTGCCATCACGGTTCCAGGGTTGGCTTCCATCACCTTCTTGCCGGCGGCCAGAAAATCGTCCCAGGTCTTGATTGCGGCCGGATCGACGCCGGCTTTCTCGTAAAAATCACGGCGGTAGAACACCGCGACCGGACCTGAATCCCAAGGCATCGCGTAGGCCTTGCCATCAACTTCCAGTTCAGTTCGTTTGAACTCGGGGAAAAGCGCCTGCTGTTCCGGCGAGTAACCGAGTGCCGTCAGATCGGTGAAACAATCCGGAAAACGGTTCCAGAACAATTCCGCCTCAAAGTTCTCGACTGTCACGATATCCGGCAATCCATCGCCGCCGGCGGCACATGCGGCAAGCGTCTTGTCGAAGACCTGATTGTTGCCGAGATCTTGAACCGTAACCTTGATGTCGGGATATTTCTGGTTGAAGCCCGGAAGCGTGGACTTCAATGCCGAAGCAGCGACGTTCCAGCTCCAGATGGTAATTTCAGTCGTCTGCGCAGTGGCCGGCACGGCCATCAGAACGGCAAGCGATGCCGTTGCGCCCAGAAGTCGAAAGCACATTGAAAACCTCCCTTTTTCAATTGCCGTTCTTCAGCGAACGTGAGCAGATTACCGATTGGCGGAAACCTGTCTCGTACAAAGGGAACAAGGACTTGTCGGAAAGTAAGATCGAGGAAAAGGTTTTCTATCAACCCGGAGCCAGCAGCATCGAGGGCATGCCGACGACGCTGCAATTTTTCCATGGCCATCCACGGGTCATGCTACGGCCGCACTGGCACGCGCAGATCGAGGTGAATTACATCATGCGTGGCCATGTGCATTATCGCATGGGCGGCCATGACCTGAAAATTTCAGCGGGGCAGATCTGCCTGTTCTGGGGCGGACAACCGCACCGGATGGACGAATCCTCGAAGGATTCCATCTATGCCGGCGCGCATCTCCCACTGGTGCATTTTTTTCGTATGCGCCTGCCGGCCGCCGTTTCCGGCATGTTGATGAGTGGCGCAACCATGCTGACGTCGCACACGGATGCGGCCGACCGCGAAAATTTTCCGCGCTGGTTTCGCTATGTCACCTCGGGTGAAGAGATGAAAGCACAGCATGCGGTCGAGGAATTGCTTTTGCGCATCGAGCGTATGTTCATGGAGCCATACGGCATCGTTTCATCCGGCCGAATGCGCGCAAAGGAGGCCGAGACCGGCGCCCCTTCACCCGCGGTCGTAAAAATGTGCGACTTCATCGCCGCGAATTTTCTTGAAGACATGGACACTGTCGATATCGCCGCGGCGGCAGGCCTTCACCCCAAATATGCGATGAACCTGTTTCGCAAATCCACCGGCATGACGCTGATCAAATACCTGACATTGCTGCGGTTATCGCATGCGCAAGCGAAATTGATGAACGGCAAGGACAGCATATTGCAGGTGGCGATGGATAGCGGCTTTGGTTCCGTCAGCGCCTTCAACAAGGCGTTTCGCTCCACCGCCGGCATGCCGCCCTCGGATTTCCGCCGCGACATACGTGTCATGGCGGGATGAGCTTCACGCTCTAGCCCTTCACGCCGGACGAGATCATCACGGCTTCCGTCACCTTTTTCTGGAAGATCAGATAGGCAATGGCCACCGGCATGGCACCGAGAAGGGCGACCGACATCAGCCGCGCGTAAAACACGCCGAATGCGTCGTTTACCTGGGTGATCCCGACCGGGATGGTCATCTTGTTTTCGGTGGTGACGGCGAGAAAAGGCCAGAGAAACTGATTCCAGGCCATGATGAAGGTGATGATGCCAAGGGCCGTGGTAATGCCCCAGTTGAGCGGCAGATAGACCTTGAACAGCAGCGTATAATCACCTCCGCCATCAAGCACGACGGCCTCGCGCATTTCCTTCGGCACGGCATCGAAGAACTGCTTGTAGACGATGATGACCACCGGCACGATCAGCTGCGGCAGGATGATGCCGGCCCATGTGTTGATCAGGCCCATATCATTCATCAGGATGAACTGCGTGACGACAAGCGCCTGCGACGGCACCATGAAACTGGCCAGTACGACGCCATAAAGAATGCGCCGGCCGGGGAAACGCATCTGCGAAATCGCGTAGGCGCACATCATGCCCGAGACGACGACGGTGAAAGTGATGATGACCGCCGTGCCGATCGAGTTGATATACCAGCTGACGAGATTGGTGTTCCAGAGAATGTCGATATAAGCGGCCGGATTGAACTCGTCCGGAAGGACGCCCGCCTCCTTGGAGACGACGCGATCTTCCGAGCGCATCGAGGTGATGAAGGCCCAATAGAGCGGGAAGATCCAAAGCGCAGCCGCGGCAAACGTGCCGACCGTCAACACGCCGTTTTCGAGTTTGCGCAACGATGTCATCGGCGGCCTCCGGCGCGAAGAAGTTGATATTGCAGCACGGAGAAGGCTGCGATGATAATGAACAGCACCAGCGCGATGGCCGAGGCATAACCGCCGTGATTGAGCTGGAACGCTTCGCGATAGACCATCAGCAGCATGACATAGGACGAGTTGAACGGCCCGCCCTTGGTGAGCAGATAGATCTGGTCGAATATCTTCAGTTGCAGGATCATCTGCAATGTCAGAACCAGCGCCGTCACCGGCCACAGAAGCGGCCATGTGACCCGGCGAAACAGTTGCAGACGCGTGGCGCCATCGAGCTGGGCCGCCTCATAATAGTCTTTTGGAATATTGCGCAGGCCCGCGATGAACAGCAGGACATTAAAACCGTTAGTCCACCAGATCGTGACCATCGCCACTGTCGGCATGACCCAATAGGGGTTTTTGAATACCGCCACGGATTTTCCGAAGAAAAACGCGATGACCGGCTGCAGAACGCCGAACTGGAAATCGAGCATCCATGTCCAGATCTGCGTGACGACCGAAACCGGCAGGATGTAAGGCAAGAAAAAGATGGCGAGCGCCAAAGCCTGCAGCGAGCCACGTAGCCGGTTGATCATCAATGCGATGCAGAGCGCGATCGCCGTTGTCGGAATGACCGTCAGAAGGACGAAATAGCCATTGTTCTTCAGCGATGTGAGAAACAGCTTGTCCGATAGAAGCCGGGTAAAATTGTCGAAGCCGACCCACTCGCCCGCGCCGATCAGCGGACTGTTGGTAAAACTCAGTTCCACCAGCCGGATGGCCGGATAGAGAAAGACCAGTGCGAATGTGAGCACGAAGGGTGCGACAAGCGAAGCGGCCACCGCCATTTCCTTGCGCCGATTTGTCAGCATTGCCACGTCTTTACCTCCATGCTCGAAAGAGTGGCCGCCGGAGACCGGCGGCCACGGCTGACGGTGTTATTTCAACACGTTCTGAAGGTCGGATTTCATCTGCTCGGCGGCAGCGAGCGGCTCCGCATAACCGTGGATGGCGGGCGAGATGATGTTGATGGCGGCATCATAGATCGGTGAACCGACACCGGCGATAGATGAACGCGGATCAAAGGACGCGGTTTCAGCCAGCGCCGCATAGGTGGCGTTCGGCTCCATCTTTTTGAATTCAGCACTTTCGGCCACCGGCTTGAAGGCCGGGATATGGCCTGCATCCGCCCAGGCGATAGCGTTCTTTTCCATCCAGCCAATCACCGTCATCACCGCCTTGCGTTTTTCCGGTGTCAGCTTGTTGTTGGCGGGAATGGCGAAGGAATGCGAATCCGCCCATGTGGTCTGCGTGCCCATCAGGTTCGGCACCTGCACCGCACCCCATTTGTAGCCGAGCGAGCCCTTCTTTTCGAGATCGACCATGGTCGGCACTTCCCAGACGCCGTTCAGCGAAAAGGCCGATTTGCCGGAGGTGAACAGTGCCACCGAGGCTTCATATTCGGCCTGTTCCGGCTGCCACTCATTGGTATGCCAGTTGGTCATCACCTCGATTGCCTTGGCGGCTTTCTGCAGGTTGTCGCCGGCCAAGACTTCGTTGCCGGTGATCAGTTCACCGCCCAACTGCCGGAACAGCGTATAGAATACCCGGTAGGTGGCGCCATCATCACCGGTGGCATAGGAGACCGGCGCTTCTGCGCCCTTCTCCTTGGCATAGGCCAGCGCCTCCTCGAAATCCTTGAGGTTGCTGATGCCGGTCAGCTTGCCATTGCCATCGAGAAATTTCGAGCCTTCGAGGAACTTGGTGTTGTAGTAGAGAACGATCGAATGGATATCGAACGGTACCGCATGCAGCTTGCCGTCATCACCACTGGCGGCCTGAAGCGCAGCAGGAAAGAAGCTGTCCTTGGTCAAACCGGCATCGGTCAGATCCTTCTCGGTGATCTCATCGAGCACGCCTTCCTTCAAGCCAAGCGGCATACGCGACAGATGGTAGGTCATCACGTCAGGCCCCTGGCCGACAGCAACGGCAGTGCGCACCTTGGTGTAGAACGGCACACCCCATTCCAGCGTGGTGCCGGTGATCTTGATATCCGGATGTTCCTCATTGAAACGGGTGATAAGCGCCTTCATGCGCACGCCATCACCGCCGGAAAAGAAATCCCACCAGGTGATGTTTTCCGTGGCAAAAGCCGGCACGGACATAAGGGCGATCGCGGTTGCCGCGAAAAACTTTCTGCACAACATTCGAGGTGTCCTCCATCACGAAGCCACCTCTCCCGAAGGTGGCGGGTTGAAATGTCTGCCATTCCTAAAGGTGCGATCTCCTATCGCAGCCGGCTGCCGTCCTCGGCGAACAACAGAACCTCCCCTGCATCCGCCGAAAGCGATATCTTTTTGCCATCGAAGTTTTCGCGGCGGCCACGCAGCTCGACCACGATGTCCTTGCCCGTTGCCAGTCGCGCATGCAGGTAGGAAACACCACCGAGATCCTCGGCCATATCGACCACCGCTTCGAAACCGCCTTCCGTTGGGACCAGATGTTCGGGCCGGATACCGACCTTGATCGCCGTTCCCTCGGCAACGCTTGCATCCGACTTTGCCGACAATTCCGTGCCGAGCCCATCGAGCGCGACCCGGATCAGGCCATCCTGCCGGGCGACCACGCGACCGGGCAAAAAGTTCATGGCCGGCGAGCCGATGAAACCGCCGACGAACTGATTATGCGGATCATCGTAGAGATCGAGTGGTTTTCCCGCCTGCTGCAACACGCCCTTCTTCAGAACGAAGATACGGTCGGCCAACGTCATCGCCTCCACCTGATCATGGGTGACATAGATCATCGTGGCGCCGATTTCCCGGTGCAGCTTGGCGAGTTCCAGCCGCATCTGCACACGCAGTTCGGCATCGAGATTGGAGAGCGGCTCGTCGAACAGGAACACCTTTGGCTTGCGCACGATCGCACGGCCGATGGCGACACGCTGGCGCTGACCACCCGACAGTTCGGATGGCCGTTTCTGGAGTTGCTCCTCCAGATGCAGGATGCGCGCCGCTTCCTGCACCATGTCGTTGACCTGTGCCTTCGGCGTCTTTTTCAGGCGCAAAGAGAAGGCCATGTTTTCGAACACGGTGAGATGCGGATAAAGCGCGTAGGACTGGAACACCATCGCCACCTCGCGCTTGGCCGGCTCGACCTCGGTGACATCACGGCCTTCGATCGAAATCGAGCCTGCCGTCGTTTCCTCCAGCCCTGCGATCATGCGCAGGAGCGTAGACTTTCCGCAGCCCGAAGGCCCGACGAAGACGGCAAAATCCCCTGTCGGAATATCCAGACTGACATCATGCACGACGCCGAGCGCGCCAAAACTCTTGCTGACATTGCGAAGCGTGATCCCCATGCCAGGCCTCACGAAACCTTCAGCCGGAAGACGTGATAGGAAAGCGGTGCGATTGCGCCCTTGAGATTGCCATCCTCCACGCCAACACCATTGCCCGCCTTCGGCACGACATGATCCGGCTTGTCCGGGCCGTTGGTGTCGGTGAGATTGTAGCCTTCCATGGCGTGGTGTTCATAGAGCGAGATATCGGCAAAACCGGTAAGGCTGACATCGAGCTCGGCCTTTTCCGTCAGGTGGCGGTTGACCACGAACAGCGTCAGCAGGCCTTCGTCACGGTTACGCACCGCCGCCACATCGAGATAGGACACATCGTCAGCCACCTGGCAATCATAGGTCGGCGCGTCGACCGCTACCCGTAGCGCCTCGCCACGACCGAAGATCGAGGCAAAACGATAGGGATGGTAGATCGTCTGACGCCATGCCGGACCGTTCTTTTCGGCGCGGATCGGCGCGATGACGTTGACCAGCTGCGCGATGCAGGCGATGCGGACACGGTCGGAACGGCGGATGAACTCGTTGAGCAGACCGGCAACAAACAGCGCGTCTTCGAAATTGTAAGTCTCTTCCAGAAGCGCGGGCGCTTCCGGCCAGTCCCATGTGCGCCAGCGATGGCTGTCTTCCTCGCGGATATGGTACCAGACATTCCACTCGTCGAAGCAGATATGCACGTCGTTCTTGGCGCGCTTCTTTGACTTCACGTAATCGATCGTGCCGGCGATGGTCTGGATGTAACGGCCGGTTTCCTCGATCTTGCCAAAGTAGTTCAGCGTATCCTTGCTGGAATTGCCAAAGTATTTGTGCAGCGAGATGTAATCGACATTCTCGTAGCACTCTTCGAGAACTTCGCGCTCCCATTCCGGATAGGTGGCCATGCCATCATTGGAACTGCCGCAAACGATAGCCTCGATCGTGCTGTCGAAGCCTTTGAAGGCTTTTGCCGTCTCGTTGGCGAGGCGACCGTATTCCGTCGCAACCTTGTGGCCGATCTGCCAGGGGCCGTCCATCTCGTTGCCCAGGCACCACATTTTCACATCATAACCATCCTTGCGGCCATGCGAGCGGCGCAGGTCGCTCCATGTCGTATCGGCTGGGAAATTCACGTATTCGAGAAAGTTGCGGGCATCTTCCAGACCGCGCGAACCGAGATTGACCGCCAGCATCATCTCGATACCGGCCATATCTGCCCAATCGGCGAATTCGTTGATGCCGATCTGGTTGGTCTCCTTGGAACGCCATGCAAGATCAAGGCGCACCGGACGCTGATCGCGCGGGCCAATCCCGTCCTCCCAGCGATAGGCGGAGACAAAATTGCCGCCCGGATAACGGATCGCCGGGATTTTCAGATCCTGCACGAATTTCAGCACATCGGTGCGGAAACCATTGGCATCGGCATTGGGATGGCCGGGCTCGTAAATGCCGCCATAAATGGCGCGGCCCATATGTTCGATGAAGGCCGAATACAGCCGTTGATCGATATCGCTGATCTTGAAATCGCGGTGAACGGCCACACGTGCCTTCATTGAGCTCTCCTCCAAAAACTCTATCGAAAAATCGATATACATCGTATTTTTTGATAGAGTTTCCCAATCTGAACCAAGCGTCAATGGGGAGAATGCGCTGCACTGCACAAATCAGAGGCGAAATCGCGCCCTGAAAACAACCTAACTCTTTGTCATCAAACGAAGAATGATGTCCTGATCATAATTGCCGAAACCGCGGCCAAAGATGTTGATGCCTCCCGGATGTTTTCCATCGGCCTTCACCTCGACACGCAAACGCACGGAGCGATGGCCGTCCAGATCGAGATCCGTAGCCGTTACATCGGATATCCGGTGACCGTCCACGAATGTGCCGTTCGGTCCGACAGACCATGTTTTCAACGGCCCGTATTGCGATCCCTTGAGCTTCCACCAGGCTGGAGTATAGGCGCCGCGGCGATCGCCGAAATCGCCAGGCGACGTCCAGATGCCGAGTTCCTTGCCGTTGATCGATACCACGATATCCGATGGCCAGTTTGCCAGCGTGCCAGGCACTTCCGAACTGACCTCCATGGAAACCTCAATCGTATCAATGGTATCGCCGCGAAGTTTGGCATTGTTGGGAAACTGGTACTCCACGAAACCGCTGGTGAACCACAGGAGGCTGGTCTTCATCCGCTCCGGATCCATGAAGGTTTCCGGCACATCGAGAAGGCCGATAATGCCCTCCGTGGAACAGATGCCACAGGGGCCCGTTACCGCGTTGTTGGTATAGAGCCCAAGCGGCATGGAAACTTCGATGACGTTGGACGACAGCGCTTTTTCGTTGGAATGAAAGCTGACGATAAGTTCATCGTAAACGGCGAAACAGATCTTCTGATTACCTTTGCGAGCCTTTTGCAACTCGGTTCGGACCAGCCCGGCTTTTTCCAGAACCTGAAGATGCGTGGAGACCGAGGACTGCGGAAAACCGGAAATCTGGGCAAGATCGTTGATATTGATACCCGGTCTTTTCGCCAGTTCTTTCAAGAGCTTGATACGAGCGAGCGAAGAAACGCCCTTGATCGCCGCCAAGTCCTTTTCCGGATCGATAACGAGAAAATTTCGGTTCATCGGCAAGACCTGACAGAACAAGATATCGGTCATCTATATCGGATTTATCGATCCATATATGAAATCTCGTCTTTCTAAAAGTCCTTTTGCTATTCCACCGGCATCCGTTTGTCGCGATCTTCTTCAACGTCACATGTTGACTAACCGCCAAATTCTCTATGAACGGTCTCGCATAAAGTTCAGACAAGCAGCGAGTCCAATTCCCGATGACTGTTGATACGAATAAACCGGCGGCGACTTCCGCCGACGAAGGCCACCTGGCACGCAATCTTTCCAATCGTCACCTGCAACTGCTCGCCATCGGCGGCGCAATTGGCACCGGCCTGTTTATGGGATCGGGAAAAACGATCTCGCTCGCCGGACCTTCGATCCTGCTGGTTTATGCGATCATCGGCTTCATGCTGTTTTTCGTGATGCGTGCACTCGGCGAACTTCTGCTTTCCAACCTCGAATACCGCTCGTTCGCGGATTTCGCCGGCCATTACCTCGGCCCCTGGGCGCAGTTTTTCACCGGCTGGACCTATTGGCTTTGCTGGATCGTGACCGGCGTCGCGGACGTCGTCGCGGTCTCGGGTTACATCTCCTTCTGGTTTCCCGAACTCGCGCTCTGGATTCCGGCAATCGGCCTGATCCTGACGCTTCTGTGCCTCAACCTGCCGACAGTGCGCAATTTCGGTGAGATCGAATTCTGGTTCGCGCTGATCAAGATCGTCGCCATCTGCGTGCTGATCGTTGCGGGCGTTGCGATGCTGATTTCGGGCTTCACGCTGCCGAACGGCTCTACTGCGGCCGTCAGCAACATCTGGGCGCATGGCGGCTTCTTCCCGAACGGTTTCACGGGTTTCGTGGCCGGCTTCCAGATCGCCATATTTGCCTTCGTGGGTATCGAACTGGTCGGCACCGCAGCCGCCGAAGCCAAGGACCCGGAAACCAGCCTGCCGAAGGCGATCAACTCGATCCCTGTTCGCGTGGTGCTGTTTTATCTCGGTGCGCTGTTTGTCATCATCTCGGTCATTCCGTGGAACCAGGTCGATCCCAACAGCAGCCCGTTCGTGGCGATGTTCTCGCTGGCCGGCCTCGGCATTGCAGCCCACGTCGTCAATTTCGTGGTGCTGACCTCGGCGACCTCAAGCGCCAATTCCGGCATATATTCCACGTCGCGCATGATCTTCGGCCTTGCGACCGATGGTCTGGCTCCCAAAGCTCTCGGCCATCTCAACAAGCGTAAGGTGCCGGCCAACGCGCTGTTCTTCTCCTGCATCTTCCTGCTGTCCGGCGTCGTGATGCTTTATGCCGGCCAGAGCCTTCTTGAGGCCTTCACCATCGTCACGACGATTTCGGCTCTGCTGTTCATCTTCATCTGGTCGATCATTCTGGCATCTTACGTCCAGTATCGCCGCCGGCGCCCCGACCTGCACGAAACATCGTCCTTCAAGATGCCGGGCGGCAATGCCGCCGTCGTCATGGTGTTCGCGTTTTTCGCTTTCGTTCTGTGGGCACTGGGTCAGGAAACCGACACTGCAAAGGCACTGATGGTCACGCCCGTGTGGTTCGTCCTGCTGGCGGTTGCCTATCTCGCAACCAAAATCCTGAAGCGCCGGTAAACCGGTTGCGGCGCCACCTGTTGCCCGACGGCACAGTTGGCGCCGCAGAATATGCCTAGCCCGCCTTGCGCAGCGTCATGGCCTGATCGCCATCCTTCAGCCCCTGAACCAGCTTTGCCAACCAGTCAACGAACACCCGCACCTTGTTGCTCAGATGCCGGGTCTGCGGATAGACAATGTAAAGCGGCAGAGTCTCGCAATCCCAATCGGTCATGATTTCCACCAGTTCACCACGCTCGACGGCATCATTCACCATGAAGCCCAGAGACTGGCCGATGCCGATGCCCGAAATCATCGCATTGAGGTAGGAACGCGCGTCATTGACCGACACGATGTAGCGCGGATTGATCTCCACCACTTCGTCTCCACGGCAGAATTCCATGCTCAGCACACGGCCGAGTGTCGCATTGAGATAACCAACGGAAAAATGTTTGTCTTCCAGCTCGCGCGGGTTCGTGGGCTCGCCGAAATTTTCGAGATAGAATGGCGCGGCAAAGGTGCGAAGCCTGAGTTCGCCCACCTTGCGGGCAATCAGCGACTGGTCGGTCGGTGTTCCGCCGCGAAGCGCGCAATCCACGTTTTCGGCGATGTAATCGACAAGGCGGTCGCCCACCCCGATATCCAACTGGATCTGCGGATAACGTTTGTAAAAATCGCAAAGGTTCGGGATGACCACCAGATCGGCAAAAGCGCCGGCCATTTCCACCCGCAGGCGACCGGAGGGTTGTGCCTGCGAATTCGACATGGAACCATCGAGTTCGTCAATTTCCGACAGAATCTGGATCGCGCGCTCGTAATAAAGGGCGCCATCGGTCGTCACCATCACGCGCCGGGTGGTACGATTGAGAAGCGTGGTGCGCAAATGCGCCTCAAGCGACTGGACCATGTTGGTCACCGTCGTTTTCGGCATATCGAGCGCAGTTGCCGCGCGTGTGAAATTCCCGGTTTCGACGACCCTGACGAAAACGCGCATTGCCGACAGCTGATCCATCACCGTTCTCCAAATGCGCTGCACCATTATCCATGAATTCGGAATAGTGTTGCCGCGAAAGGCATGCTTGTGCCGTTTGTATGGAATAATAATATCAGACCCAGAGATTTCGGCAAGTCAACCTGAATACGCGAACGCCGTTCGAGGCAATCATGACGACGCAATGGGACAACATCGCTTTCGACAGTGCGGCTCAGCCGCCTGTTCCCATGCGCCTTTATGACGGCTCGATAACCAGCAAGGTTCCGCCGATCGTACTTTATTTGCGTGGTCGGGCCTTTGTGGACCGCGACCGCGGCGAAACGGAGCGGCCGATTGCCAAGGCACTGGCGGAAACCGGAGCCGTGGTGCTGGAAGCGGATTATGCGATCGCCTCGCAGAACATGTTTCCGCAGGCGATGGACTGTGCCTTTCAGGCGCTGGCCTGCCTTTCGGGCAAGCGCAAGCAGTTCGGCAGCGCCAAGTCGCCGCTTTTCGTGGCAGGCGACGAGGCCGGTGGCAATGTGGCGGCCGGCGTGGCGCTGAAGGCACGGGATCTTTTGCCCGGCGAATTGAAAGGCCAGATGCTTTTCTCGCCGATGATCGATCCGAAAATGACGTCGGCATCGTTTCGTGAGGCCGACAAGGTTGGAATGCGCGAAAAATGGTCGGATGGATGGAGCCATTATATCGGTTCCTTCTTCCAGCACCCTTACGCTGCACCCTGCCTGTGTTCGCGTCTGAACAATCTGGCGCCGGCGTTGATCGTCACTTCGGAAGACGATCCGCTGCGCGACGAGGTGATCGGTTATTCGGATCGCCTCAAGGCAAGCGGCGTGACCGTACGCCAGCGTATCTTTTCGGCCGATTGCGGCTGGACAAGTGTCTACAAGGAAGGAACCGGCAAATGGCTTCCGTCCCTGTGCTCAGAGTTTACCGGGTTTGTCGAAACGCTGCACTGACAGCAGGTTCGGCACCCAATCCATAAAGGCATGAAAATTCCAAGGTCGAAGGAGACCCGTCATGAACTATGCGGAATTTTGATTATTTAGGCTGAGGTCCTGATCTCCCCATCAGGCCAATCCCGGCATCAAGGACACGGAATCCACGGAGGCACGCAGTGCCGCCGACACTGGTTCTTTGTCCTGATCACGGCCTCAGCGCGAATTTGAGTTGAACGATCAGGCGGCAAGACGCCCGCCAGGAGAGAAAAATGACATCGAAGATCAAGAACTGGGCCCTGTGGGGTTCCGGACTGAGCGTTGCTGCGCTCATCGCAGGCGGCGCCTTTTATCTCGACGCGCCGAAGGGCGCAGTTGCTGCCCCGGCGACCGCCGCCGCGCCCGCCGTGCCGGTCAAGGTCGCTTCCGTAGAGCCGCGCAGCGTCACCACTTGGCAGGAATTTTCCGGTCGTTTGGAAGCCGTTGACCGTGTGCAGTTGCGTCCGCGTGTTGCCGGCGCCATTCAGTCCGTGCATTTCCGTGAAGGTGGTCTGGTAAGGGAAGGCGACCTGCTGTTCAGCATCGACCCTGCACCCTATCAGGCGGCCGTTGCCGAAGCGCAGGGCCTGGTTGCCTCTGCCGAAGCCAAGCTGGAACTGGCCAATACCGAACTTGAGCGCGGCAAGACGCTATCTGCGAAAAACACCATTTCGCAGAGTGATTTCGCGCAGCGCCAGAGCACCCAGCAAGATGCCTCCGCAAGTCTTCAGTCCGCCAAGGCGGCGCTCAAGGTGGCGCAGCTCAATCTGGATTATACGGAAATCCGTGCCCCGATTTCCGGCCGCGCCGGCCGCATCGAGGTGACAGTCGGCAATCTGGTGGCCCAGGGTTCTGCCTCCACGCCGCTGACGACTATCGTGTCGATTAATCCGATCTATGCAAGCTTTGACGCCAGCGAAGAACTGGTTGCCCGTATCCTGTCCGAAGTGCCGGTCGAAAACGGTATCCCGGCCCTCGACAAGGTGCCGGTAGAGGTGACGACACTGGCCGCCAATGCCGAACCGATCCGTGGCAAGCTGCAATTGATCGACAACCAGGTGAATGCCGCCAGCGGCACGATCCGCGTTCGCGCCGAGTTCGGCAACACTGACGGACGTCTGATCGCCGGCCAGTTCGTGCGGGTCCGCATGGGCCAGCCCAAGGCCGAAGATCACTTGCTGATCAGCGAGAAGGCTGTCGGCACCGATCAGGACAAGAAGTTTGTCTTCGTGGTCGATCAGGGCAACACCGTTGCCTATCGCCCTGTCCAGCTCGGCTCGGCCGTCGATGGCATGCGTATCGTCGAAGACGGATTGAAGTCGGGTGACCGGATCGTTGTAAGCGGCTTGCAGCGCATCCGCCCCGGCGCCGTGGTGGCACCGGAAGAAGACGCGAAACTGGCATCGAAATAACAATTTCCCGACCGGCGGCAGTCCGGTCGGTTTTCCGCCCTTGGGGCTTTGGTCGCCTGCAGTCACCTGACTGCGGGTTGGAGACCTCTATGCCTCGCTTTACCCCTGGAGAGAGGGTTTCGTCATGAACATTTCCAGATTTTTCATCGACCGCCCGGTGTTTGCCGGCGTGCTTTCGGTGCTGATCGTGGTGGCCGGCCTACTGGGCATGCGTGCGCTGCCGATTTCCGAATATCCCGAAGTCGTACCGCCATCCGTGGTGGTGCGCGCCACCTATCCGGGCGCCAATCCGACGGTTATCGCCGAAACGGTAGCGACACCGCTGGAAGAACAGATCAACGGCGTCGAGGACATGCTTTACATGTCCAGCCAGGCGACATCCGATGGCGTGCTGACGCTGACCGTGACCTTCAAGCTGGGCACCGACCCGGACAAGGCACAGCAGCTGGTGCAGAACCGCGTGTCGCAGGCAGAGCCACGTCTTCCAACGGAAGTGCGCTCGCTCGGCATCACCACGATCAAGGCCTCACCGGACTTCATCATGGTGGTCAATCTCGTGTCGGCCACCGACCGTTATGACCTGACCTATCTGCGCAACTATGCGACGCTCAACATCAAGGACCGTCTGGCCCGTATCGAAGGTGTCGGCCAGGTGCAGGTGTTCGGTTCCGGCGATTATTCGATGCGCATCTGGATCGATCCACAGAAGGCCGCCGAACATTCGCTGGCCGCCAGCGATATCACCAACGCCGTCAGGGGCCAGAACGTGCAGGCCGCTGCCGGCATTATCGGTGCATCGCCGAGCCTGCCGGGCGTCGATCTTCAGCTGAACGTCAACGCACAGGGCCGCCTGCAGACGCCGGAAGAATTCGGCAACATCATCGTCAAGACCGGAGAGAACGGCGAAATCACCCGCCTGCGGGATGTCGCCCGTATCGAACTCGGCGCATCGGACTATACGCTGCGCTCGCTGCTCGACGGTCAGCCGGCCGTCGCTATTCCGGTTCTTCAGGCACCGGGCTCCAACTCCATCGAAATCGCCGACACGGTTCGCGCCACCATGGACGAATTGCAGAAGGCGATGCCGGAAGGCGTGAAATACGAGATCGTCTACGACACGACCGAGTTCGTGCGCTCCTCGATCGAAAAGGTCATCGACACGCTCTTGGAAGCCGTGGCGCTGGTCGTTCTCGTCGTCATCATCTTCCTGCAGACATGGCGTGCCTCGATCATTCCGCTCCTTGCGGTTCCGGTCTCGGTCCTCGGCACCTTCGGTGTCATGTATATGTTCGGTTTTTCGGTGAACGCGCTGACGCTGTTCGGCCTCGTTCTGGCCATCGGTATCGTCGTAGACGACGCCATCGTGGTTGTTGAAAACGTCGAGCGAAACATCGAGAACGGTTATGCTCCGCGCGAGGCGACCTATCGCGCCATGAAGGAAGTGTCGGGCCCGATCATCGCGATTGCGCTGGTTCTGGTCGCCGTCTTCGTGCCGCTCGCCTTCATTTCCGGCCTGTCCGGCCAGTTCTACCGGCAGTTCGCGCTGACGATTGCGATTTCGACGGTCATCTCGGCGATCAATTCGCTCACCTTGTCTCCGGCACTGGCCGCCATGCTCCTGAAGGGTCATCATGCCCCCAAGGATCGCTTGACGCGTGGCATGGATTTCCTGTTCGGCTGGTTCTTCCGTGGCTTTAACCGCGTGTTCGGCAAGGCCTCGAATGGCTACGGCCGCACCGTCGGTGGATTGCTGTCGCGCAAGAGCCTTGTCATGGTCATCTATGTGGCTCTCGTCGGCCTCACCTACAGCATGTTTAATGCCGTGCCCGGTGGTTTCGTGCCGAGCCAGGACAAGCAGTATCTGGTCGGTTTCGCGCAGCTGCCGGATGGTGCCACGCTTGACCGCACCGAAGACGTGGTCAAGCAGATGAGCGACATCGCGCTCAAGCAGCCCGGTGTGAAGCATGCCATCGCCTTCCCGGGCCTCAACATCAACGGCTTTACCAATGGTTCCAACTCCGGCGTCGTGTTCGCCGTGCTGGACGACTTTGAAAACCGCAAGACGCCTGAGCTTTCCGGTGATGGCATCGCCATGGCGCTGAACGGGCAATATGCCGGCATCAAGGATGCGTTCATCGCTATCTTCTCTCCGCCGCCGGTCAACGGTCTCGGTACCACGGGCGGCTTCAAGCTGCAGATCGAGGACCGCGCGGGTTACGGCTATCAGACGCTGGACGAAGCCACCAAGGCAGTCATCGCCAAGGCTTACCAGACACCTGAACTGGCAGGAATCTTCTCCAGCTACCAGATCAACGTGCCTCAGCTTTACGCCGACCTCGACCGCGCCAAGGCCGAACAGCTGGGCGTATCCGTTGGGGACGTTTTCGAAACGCTGCAGATCTATCTCGGCTCGCTTTATGTCAACGACTTCAACGCATTCGGTCGCACCTACAGCGTCCGCGTTCAGGCCGATGCCAAATTCCGCGCCAAGGCAGATGATATCGGCAACCTCAAGGTTCGCTCGCAATCGGGCCAGATGATCCCGCTGTCGGCGCTTCTGAAGGTGGACGAAACGGCAGGCCCGGAACGCACCACGCGTTACAACGGCTTCCTTGCCGCCGACATAAATGGCGCACCGGCACCGGGCTTCTCTTCCGGTCAGGCACAGGCAGCAATGGAAAAGATCCTCACTGAGACCCTGCCCTCTGGCGTGGACTATGAGTGGACGGACCTGACCTACCAGCAGATCCTCGCCGGCAATTCGAGCATCATCGTTTTCCCGCTCGCCTTGCTTCTGGTCTACCTCGTGCTGGCTGCCCAGTATGAAAGCCTGACGCTGCCGCTCGCGATCATCATGATCGTTCCGATGGGTGTGCTGGCCGCCTTGACCGGCGTGTGGCTGACCGGTGGCGACAACAACATCTTCACCCAGATCGGGTTGGTGGTGTTGGTGGGTCTATCGGCGAAAAACGCGATCCTGATCGTGGAATTCGCCCGCGAACTGGAGTTTGAAGGACGAACTCCATGGCAGGCCGCGGTCGAAGCAAGCCGCCTGCGTTTGCGCCCGATCCTGATGACCTCGATGGCCTTCATCATGGGCGTCGTGCCGCTGGTCATCTCCACCGGTGCGGGTGCGGAAATGCGTGCCGCCATGGGTGTCGCAGTGTTCTCCGGCATGATCGGCGTGACCTTCTTCGGCATCTTCATGACCCCGGTCTTCTACATGCTGGCCCGTGCAGTGACCGGTAACCGGCCGCTCATCCAGCATAACGATGAGCACGAAGGTCAACGCACTTCGGAGGCAGCTCCCGCCCTCTCTCCGGCGGAATAACAGGCTGCTTCCCGGTCGGGGTCACGTCCTTGTCTGCCGCATGGACGTCTAGCCAGCCCCGATCTGCCGCGCGGGTCTTCCACCGCAGACCCGCGCGGCATTGTTTTTGAAACACCTCAATCAGACCGCCCCTCGCGAGCGTCGATCATGGCGGTCAACGTCGACAGCCGGTCGGCATCCCGCGGCAGCTTGTCCTGCCGCAGACGGGCGATACGGGGGAAGCGCATGGCCACGCCCGATTTGTGGCGGCTGGAACGGTTGATGCCTTCGAATGCCACTTCCAGGACGAAACCGAAATCCGGTTGCGCTTTTACCGCTCGAACTGGTCCGTATCGATCGACCGTGTTGTCGCGGACGAACTTGTCCAGCACTTCCAGTTCGGCATCGGTAAATCCGAAATAGGCTTTTCCCACCGGCACCAGATGTTCGCCCTCCGGCCCGTCGGCCCAAACGCCGAAGGTGAAATCAGAATAATAGCTCGAGCGCTTGCCGTGGCCGCGCTGGGCATAAAGCATCACCGCATCGATGTTGAACGGATCGCGTTTCCACTTGAACCACGGCCCCTTCAGCCGCCCAGCCTGATAAACGCTGTCCTTCCGTTTGATCATCACCCCTTCGATCACCGGATCTGGCGGATCACGGCGCAGGGCGTCGAGCTCGTCCCAACTCCTGAACGGCACGAGATCGGAAAGATCGAAACGGTCATGTGGTGCACGGGCAATGATGTCGGAGAGGCGGCCACGCCGCTCGAGATAGCTTTGCGCACGAATATCGTCATCGGCTTCGAACAGGAGATCATAGGCACGCACGAAAGCCGGATAATCATCCAGCATTTTCGTCGTCACCGTCTTGCGGTTCAGGCGTTGCTGCAGATCGGAAAAGGTGCGGGTCGGATTGTTGGAGCGGGCCGTGCCGCCCACCAGCAATTCGCCATCGATGACGCCGTCAAAAGAGATGGCATCGACGATATCGGGAAAGGCGCCGGTAATATCGTCGCCGGATCGCGAGTAGAGCTTTTTCGTGCCCCCGTAACTCGACATCTGCACACGAACGCCATCCCATTTCCATTCGGCCGCATAGTCGGCCGGATCGAGTTTTGCGAGATCGCCATCCTCGACGGGATTGGCCAGCATGACCGAGTGGAAGATGGCGGGTGTCGCCAGAACCGGCTTCTCCGCCTTGCCTTCCAGCCATTTGAACAGCGCCTCATAAGGCGGCTCCAGCCCGTGCCACAGCGTTTCGATCTCGGTGACATCCTTGCCCGACATATCCGACAATGCCTGTTTGGCAAGCCGCGCCGAAACCCCGATACGCAGAGCGCCGGTCGCGAGCTTCAGGAAAGCGAAGCGGGCGGAAGGATCGAGATGATCGAGCATGTCACGTACGGCGGAGCGCACTTCGGTGCGCCCCAAGGCATTCATACGGTCAACGACCTCACCGAGACGCGGCTGTTTCGTATCGTCGACGCGTTCCTTGGCACCACCATCCCAGACCAGCGCGATGGTTTCGGCCAGATCGCCAACATAATCATAGGAATACCGGAAAAGCACCTCATCCATGCGCTCCATAACGAGTTCGCGCAGCATGGCGGGTTTGACGCTTTTGAGGTCCAGCGTACCGGCAATGGCGGCAAGGCCGTAACCGCGGTCCGGGTCGGGCGTGGTTCGAAAATAGTCGGCCAGCAGCTTGAGCTTGCCATTGCGTGACGGGGTGAGAACGAGGCGGTCGAGCAGGGTTGAGAATGCTTTCATGGCCGCACACTTTCATCGGAGAATTGTGGATGAATGGAACCAGCCACCATCAATCCCCCTCATCCTCATAGCCCACCAGATGCAGCGGCTTGGCAGGCAGGCCCTGCAGCTCGCACCAGCGTACCAGAGCCTCTTCGCGACCGTGCGTAACCCAAACCTCTGAAGGCGCGATCTCCCTGATCGTCTCCAACAGTTCCGGCCAATCGCAATGATCGGAAATCACCAGCGGTAATTCCACCCCGCCCTGCTTGGCGCGCTGGCGCACCATCATCCAGCCGGATGCGAACGAAATCAGAGGGTCGTTGAACCGCCGCGCCCACCGATCCTGAAAGGCCGAGGGCGGGCCGACGACGATGGCACCCTTGAAGAGATCCGGCGTGCTTTTATCGATCGTTGCCGGACGCAGGTCGCCGAGTTCGATCCCCTGCCCCACGTAATAGTCACAGAGTTTCGCCAGGGCTCCGTGGATATAGACCGGCTTGTCCCAACCGCAATCGCGGATCAGCCGGATCACCCTTTGCGCCTTGCCGAGCGAATAAGCTCCGACCAGATGCGTACGGTCGGGGAATTGTTCGATGGAAGTCAGAAGTTTGCCGATTTCACCCCGCGGTTCGGGATGATGAAACACCGGCAGGCCAAATGTCGCTTCGGTGATGAAGACATCGCATTTCACCGGCACGAACGATGCACAGGTCGGATCTGTCCCGCGCTTGTAATCACCCGAGGCGACGATGCGCAGGCCACCCTTCTCTACCGCGATCTGGGCTGATCCCAGAACGTGGCCGGCCGGATGAAAGCTGACAGTCACGCCACCGACGTCGATAATCTCGCCGAATTCCGCTGCCTGTTCGCTTTCGCAGAAGTCTTCGCCGTAACGGATACGCATGATGTCCAGCGTCTGGCGTGTCGCCAGGACATGACGGTGACCGGCGCGGGCGTGATCGGAATGGCCGTGGGTGATCAGCGCCCGATCCACGGGGCGCACCGGGTCGATGTAAAAGCCGCCGATGGGGCAGAACAGCCCGGCGGGAGTGGGATGAAGCAGTGCCTCGGGTCTCATCCTATCGAGATAGGGCGCGGCCCAAGGCTTTGGAAGGTGTGTACGGTAACGGCGTCAGCCGCGAAATGGCAGGCGGACGTTTCTCATGGCGATGGCAGCGATCAGGCCAAGCGCGGCAATGCCGGACGCCGTCAGGAACATGGTGGTGAAGGCGCCGGCATAGATTTCCGCAACGGCGAGCCGCGAGGCTTCCGGCAGCGCCGCCATCAGCTTTGGTGTCAACGAATGGATGTCCGGAACGCCGGGGATAGCCACCTGCACACCGCGCAGTCCTGCGGCAATGATTGCGCCATAGATGGAAATGGCAATCGCCGCCCCGCCCATGCGCATCAACGTGACCGTGCCTGTTGCCGTACCGATATCGCCCCGAGGCACCGAATTCTGCACGGCGATGATGGGCGCCTGTTGCCCGAAACCGACGGCGAGCCCCTGGAACAGCATGACCAGGCCGATCACATACAGCGGCGTGCCGGGGTGAAGCTGCGAAAAGACGCCAAGCGAAATGCAGTTGAGCGAAAGGCCGAGCACGAGGAAGGGCTTGTACCGTCCAGTCATGGCGATCAGCCGACCCGCAGAGATGGAGCCGACCACCAGACCGATGGTGACGGCCACGAAAAACAGCCCGGCAGCGGTTGGCGAAAGGCCGGTGGTGGTCTGCAGAAACAGCGCAAAATAATTGACCATGCCGATGGCCACCGATCCGCTGGTCGCGGAAATGATCAGCGACAGCGTGAAGGTCGAATCCCTGAAAAGACGCAGCGGCACGATCGGTTCGGCTGCCCGTTTTTCCACCAAAACCCAAAGTGCAATGCAGACGACGCAAATGGCGACGACAATCAGGCTTTCGATGGAGACGATCGAGCCGAACAGTTCGCCGCTATCGGCAAACAGCACGAAACACGAGATAGCGGCCGCCAGGAGAACGGCGCCGAGATAATCGATCTTCGGCTGCCGCTCCGGGCGCTTGTAGGGCAGAAGGAAGATCAGCCCGGTCAACACGACGATGCCGATCGGCAGGTTGATCAGAAAGATCGAGCGCCAACCGAACAGGTCGCTCATCGTGCCGCCGAGCGACGGCCCGACACTGCCGGACGCCATGATCACGAGGCTGGTATAACTCTGGTATTTCGCCCGCTCGCGCGGCTCGAACAGATCGGCATTGACTGAAAAGATCGAGACAAGAATGCCGCCGCCGCCAAGGCCCTGGAAAACCCGCGCGGCAATCAGCGATTCCATTGACCACGCAAGACCGCAGATCAGCGAACCGATGGTGAAAAGCGCGATTGCCGCCAGCATCACGTATTTGCGCCCGAACAGATCGCCCAGCTTGCCATAAAGCGGCATGACGGCGCTGCTGGCGAGAAGATAGGACGATCCGATCCAGCCGAAACGTTCCAGTTGGCCGAATTCGCCGACGATTGTCGGCAGGGCGGTGGAAACGATCTGATTGTCCAGCGTTGCCATGAACATGGAAAACATCAGGAAAAAGAACAGAAGCAGACGCCGGCGGGCGTCAGTGACGAGCGGCTGAAACGCTGGTTGGGGCATGTCCATGGGAAAACTTTCGTGCGACTGGCGAAAATTATGTGCTTATAGCATATAATAGTCAACAGCATGCTTTTGCAGATCACAATCAAATGTTTGATCCAGGGCTTCGATTTGCTATGGAATAACCATGACGACCAGCACCCAGCCACAAACGCCCGTGAGGACGACCAAGCCCGAGACCGCCCATGCGGAACCGGAAAGCACGATCCTCGAGATCGGCCAGACGCTTACGCGTATGCGCTTTCTGATTGGCCGCCGCATCGTTGGCCGCATGGCGATTGCCAATGTGGCGCCCGGCCTCGACCTCACGGATCTGGATGTACTCGATGTCAGCCGCCGTATCGCGCAGGCTGGCGGTGAAGTGACTGTCGGTGCCATTGCCGAGGCGATGCGAATCGATCCTTCACGCGGCAGCCGTCTGGTGGCCGATCTGGTCAGCCGCGGCATTCTTCGGCGGGATGCGTCCCAGGAAGACGGGCGCCGCTCGCTGATCGCCCCAACCGAGTTGGGCGAAAAGCTTCTGAAGGAAATTCGCAGCGTCAAACATGGCCTGATCGAACAGATGACCGCCGACTGGAGCAAACCGGACAGGGAAGCCTTTTCGCAGCTCTTTGCGCGTTTTGTCGATGGTTTCGAGGAGGTCTATCTATCGTCCGACAGGAGCGGTGAGCCGGCAGGTCTGCCTCCGCATCCATAAGTCGATCAGATGCCGGAACCATCCGACAGGACGGAATGGGTCATGCTCAATCTGTCGCGGCCACGCTGCTTGGCATCGTACATGGCACGGTCGGCACTGGCGAGAAGGCTTTCCGGCGTATCGCCATCCTGCGGGTAGAAGGCCGCCCCCATGCTGCAGCCCGGCCGGATCGTCTTGCCTTCGATGACGACAGGCGACGAAAGCGCGATGCGCACTTCCTGAAGGCGCCGCACGACGTTGGGTTCCTCCTGGAAGGAATTGGGAAAAACGATTGCAAACTCATCGCCGCCGAGGCGAACGAGAAGATCACCGCCGCGTACGCAGGCCGCCATGCGGCCGGCGAGAACCTTCAGCACTTCGTCGCCCGCCGCGTGGCCATGACGATCGTTGATCTGCTTGAAATTATCGAGGTCGATATAGGCGACCGTAGCCTTTCTGCCCTCGCGTTTCGCCTCACGCAGGACACGGTTGAACTGCGTCCAGAAAAGCGCCCGGTTCGGCAGTCCGGTCAGTGCATCGTGATGCGCCATGTGGCGAATGCGCTCTTCATTGCGAGCGCGCTCGATGGCGATGCCGGCAATATCGGTGGCGACGGCCATCAGTTCCAGTTCCAGCGGCGCCGGCTCGCGAACGCTGCGGGCATAAAGCGCCACCGTGCCCAGGACCGAATTGTTCGGTGCCACGATGGGCATCGACCAGCAGGCGCGAAACCCGAAAACAAGCGCCAGATCGGCCAACGAATGCCAAAGGGGATCGTTCTCGATATCGCTGACGATAACCGCTGACTGCCGCCATGCGGCCGTGCCGCAGGAGCCGGTGCGCGGCCCGATCTCCACGCCGTCGATCAGTTTGACATAGGTTTCGGGAAGGCTTGGGGCTGCGCCGTGCCTCAACCTGTCCGTTCCCTCCTCCAGCAACAGAACAGAGGCGCAGACATCGTTCAACTGCTCTTCCAGCAGCCCGGTCAATGCTTCGAGTACCTTCGGCAAAGGCTGACCGCGCGCGATCATTTCTAGAAGTGCGGCATGATGCCGTCTCAACTCTTCCTGCCGCTTGCGCTCGGTAATATCGCGCGACATGCCGAGAAGGCCGATCACTTCGCCTTCGGTATTGAACAACGGCGTCTTCGTGGTGAGAAGCCATATCGGGTCTCTATCGAGGACCTCGATGAATTCCTCCCGCTCGAGAAACCCCTTGCCCGACGACATCAGGTCCTGTTCGAGCATAAAAATTTCTTCGGCCTTTTCGAGCCTTATATGATCGAAGACAGTGGTGCCGACCATGCCGGTTGTGAGGTAAGGGCCACTCGCCGCAGCTGCAGCGGCGTTCACATACACATACCTGCTTCGGCGATCCTTGATGTAGAAATAATCGGGAAAGTCATCGAGAATGGTGGCAGCGTCCAGCGCTCGCTGCATCAGCTGAACATAGTCTTCACCAACATCACCCGATGTGGAAATGCGGAGCAGCTGATAGCGGAGTTCGTCGAGCGCATCGGATCCCCGTTCCGACACGACCTCCCGCGACACGGCACCGCTCATCCATGCTTCTCCTTCGAAAATCTTTGGAAAGTCCACCACCCGAGGCAGGAATGATGAGCGACAATTCCTTATCCTTAATTAAGAAGACAGGTAGATTTCAAAACTTTTGCGGGCTTTTTGAAATCCTTCTCCGCTTATCCGTGTACCGAAAGGAAACGGAAAATTGGCACAGAGAATGTTATCGGTAAGCATGAGCTCGAATCTGACAATGTCGCGCCGCATGGCGCTGACCATGACACTTGCCGGCTGCGCAATGGCAATGGGCGGCCGAACGACAATGGCCTCTTCCCGACCCTCTATCGGTGCGACAGATCTGCGCGGCGGGATCGATGCGGCCAGCCAGGGCGTGGTGCCGGGCGCCGTGGATGCGCAGAGCAAAAAGCTGGCGGCAGTCATTGCAGAAGCAGCCCGTCAGAACATGCCGGTCTTTCTGCCGCCCGGCATATATCCGGTTTCCAATCTCGACCTGCCGGATGGCACACGGCTTTATGGCGTCGCCGGCGCCACTCGTCTTGTTTACAGCGGCGATGGACATCTCTTGCGCTCCGAAGGAGCGAAGCGGATCGAATTGTCGAACCTTGTGCTGGACGGTGCCGGCCGAAACCTTGGAGACCATGCGGCGGCGCTCGTTCACATGCGCAATGTCGGCGAAGTCATCATCGACAATTGCGAAATTGTCGGTTCTGCCAAAACCGGCCTCCAGATGGAACGCTGCGGCGGCCGTATCGACCGCAACCGCATAACCGGTGCGGCCGACTATGCCGTGCTGGCCATCGAAAGTACCGGCCTTGCGATCACAGGCAATATGGTGACCGATTGCGGCAATGGCGGCATTCTCGTGCATCGCTGGACCAAGGGAGCGGATGGCACGCTGGTGACAGGCAACCGCATTTCGGCAACGCGTGCCCGAAACGGCGGTACCGGCCAATATGGCAACGCCATCAATATCTACCGCGCCGACAATGTGCAGGTGATAGGCAACCACGTTTCCGGTTCGGCCTTTTCCGCCATCCGTTCCAACGCTGGATCAAATGTGCAGATCGCCAACAACCAGTGCCTCGCATCGGGCGAAACGGCGATCTATTCCGAATTCGGTTTCGAAGGCGCGATCGTCAGCGGCAATGTGGTGGACGGCGCTGCAAACGGCATTTCCATCGTCAATTTCAACGAGGGCGGCAGGTTGGCGACGGTGAGCGGCAATGTTGTGCGCAATCTGTCGCTCACCGCGCCATACGAACAATCCGATACCTTCTTCGGCCTTGGTATCAGCGTCGAGGCCGACACGGCGGTAACCGGCAATGTCATCGAAAACGCACCGCGTTTCGGTCTTCTTCTCGGCTGGGGCCCTTATCTGCGCAATATCAGCGTCACCGGCAATGTGGTGCAGCAGGCGGCGACAGGCTGCGCGGTTTCGGTGGCGGAAGGTGTTGGCAGTGCGCTGATCGCCAATAACCTGTTCGAACGCGTGCCCGGCGGCGGCGTCATCGGTTATCGCTGGCATAATGTCGCAAGCAAGGAACTGGCCGCCGACGCGGCAGGATTTCCGCATCTGACAGTCATGGGTAACAGGGTGGCTTGAAGCACGCCCAGCCAAAACCCATCGCAAGATTTCATGGGTCGCGCACGCCAACTGATCTTTCCTTTGCGGATCAACGAACCTAGCTTGACGCCACCAATCAAGGAGATATCGCATGCTGACGATCTATGGTGTCTATCGCTCGCGCGCCACACGCCCGCTCTGGCTGCTGGCCGAACTCAATCACCCCTTCCGCCTGACGCCTGTCATCCAGGCCTATCGCATCAGCGAACCGTTGCAGCCGGAAGCGCCGCTCAACACGCTCTCCCCGGATTTTCTCGCCGTCAATCCGATGGGGTCCATCCCCTCGATGGACGACGGTGGTTTCGTGCTGCATGAATCGCTTGCCATCAGTCACTACATCGCCCGCAAATATGGCGGCGATCTTGGCCCGAAGGATATCGATGAAGAAGCACTGATGGTGCAGTGGGCGCTGTTTGCTGCAACCAGCATCGAAACCCCGGCGCTGGACATTTCCGGCACCATCGCCCGCGGGCAACAGGAAAGCGAAGAGGGCCGCACCGTAATCGACGTCGCCGCCCGCCGGCTGAAACGGCCCTTCGATGTTCTCGAAAAACACCTTTCCGAAAACAGCCATATGGTGGGCGGCCGCTTTACCGTTGCCGATATCAACGTGGCCGAATGCGTTCGTTATGGCCAGGGCCATGCACCGCTGCTCGACGAACGGCCGGCCCTGAAGACATGGCTCGAAAACTGCCAGAGCCGAGCCGGCTTCAAGACCATGTGGGAAGCACGCAACAAGGAACCGGCATAACCTCAGCCTGTTGCAGTTCCGCGAGTTCGCCCATCAGCCATTCGCGGAACATCTCCACCTTCGGCGGCAACCTTGATCCTGCGGTTAGGTAACCAAAGCCGTTGCCTGCACTGATATTTTTTTCCAGAAGATAGGCTGCGAGCGCCTGCGGAAACCGGTCAGAGCGCGGCTTCCTCTGCCAATGCCCTTGCCACTGCGGGACGCGCACCGACACGCTTGAAATGATCTGCGACGCGCGGGAATTCCGCGATATCGACATTATCGCTTTTCAGCCAGCCGGACAGCACGAACAGGTAGCCGTCAGCCACGGTAAATTGCTCTCCCATCACAAAAGGACCGGCAAGAAAATCATCTTCGATGAGGCGGAAGCAATCGCGCATGTTGGCCGGCAGTTTGGCCTGCATGTCGGCATGGGACGAAGCCTCGTCCGCCCAGCGATATCCGCGACGTCCATGGGCGTGGGCAACATGAACCGTTGAGGCAAGATAGGCATTGAAGGCCTGCATGCGGGCAAATTCGAACGGCTCTGCCGGTGCCAGCTTGGTGCCTGAGTTGAAAGAAAGTTGGGCGACATAGGCCAGGATGGCGACTGTTTCCGTCAGCACGCCATGCTCCGTTTCCAAAGCAGGCACGCGACCCTTTGGGTTGACCTGAAGGAAAGCTTGCGAACGCTGTTCCTGCTCGGCGAATTTCAACCGATGGAGTTTATAATTCAGGCCGGACTCGGCAAGCGCGATATGGCTGGCACGCGAGCATGCGCCAGGCGAAACATAGAGTGTGAACATGAAAACCCTCCCGACGACTGCAGTCTTTTAACACGACGGCACGAACGCCAGAAGGATTTTACGGCGACCCATGCGCACGGTCTTGCTGCAATTGCGTACAAAACTGGATGGAGGTCAGCACGATGACACGGGATTGAAGGTGGAGCGATGCCCGCGCGCAGCAGCTCCCGTCGCTTGCTGGGGAAGCTCTGAGCCACCCGCGTCCATTGCGATATACAATTCGGCTAGAGCCTCCGCATGAGGTAGCACCAGCTGCTTTTTTGGTGTTTCGGAGGAAGCAATGAGGTGCGCTTCCTCCAGCGCCATATTGAGAAGATGGATCAGCAATTCGCCATTTTCGACAGTCTGGGCATGCCGGATCGAACCCTGCAAACCTTTAACGAGAACGTCCATCTTGTGCATGTGCATCACGCGCCTCAATTCGGTTAGGTTGCTGATGAATAGCTAAGAGCGGCTGGCCGCAAATTAACACATACTCATTTTTTGCACTCCCTTGAGAAATGAGGGGTAAAACCCAAAACGCCTCGAAATAGGGAATTCCACCAAAAAGAGTTTGGTGAAGCACGACCCCGCTATGGCTGCGGCCATGCGAGAAACCAGTCGCTTAGTGACATCATCGGCCTCATCCCGGTCGCGAAAACGCAGAAACGTCTTCAAGGCAGCAGGGCATGAAGCCGAATAACTGCGATACGGTTTAGGCGAACAGAGCGTCCGTCACCCTGATATCGCCGACATGAATGCCGTTCCAGTTTTTCATCGGGCGATTGGCCATGGCAAGAAGCTGGTCGCGCAGTTCATCGCCCTTGTCCAGGCAACGGGCAATGAGGGCATAGATCATGGCTTCGGCAGCGCGTGTGGTGCCATCTTCGCATTTGGTGGCGATCGCCAAACCTTTTTCCGGCAGGGCGGCAACGAAAACCCCTTCCGCACCCGTCTTGGCAAAAATCCGGCCGGGGGCAAGTTCCATCAAGACGGTGCAGGCGCGCTTTGTACCGGCCACGTAAAACGGCTCGGCCATGCAGGCATCGAACAGACGCTTGGAGGCTTTCGCGCGCTCGACGCCGAGACCGTTTCCGGTCAGCATCCTGGCAAACCCGTGAGCCAGACCTTTGAGCGGCACGGCATAGGTCGGGATCGAGCAGCCATCGGTGCCGCAATTTTCATGACCAAGTGCCGCACCGGTCAGGCTTTCCATAACGCCGCGGATTTCGGCCTGCAGTGGATGATCGTAACCGACATACCCCTTGGGATCGACGCCCATGTGAACGCAGGTGCAGATGAAACCGGAATGTTTACCGGAGCAATTGTTGTGAAGCGCTGTCGGCGCCGTAAGCGTGCGGGCCTGGTGGATCAGCGTCTTCTGGTCGCTCGACCAATGGGCGCCGCATTCGAGCACCGAGAGATCATGCCCCGCCTTGGCCAGCATGCCGGCTGCCGTTTCGACATGACTATCCTCGCCGGAATGCGACGAGCAGGCGAGCGCCAGTTCGCGGTTCGTCAGGCTGAAGGCATCGGCGGCGCCGCTTTCGATCAACGGCAATGCCTGCATGGCCTTGCAGGCCGAACGCGGAAACAGCTCTGCCTCAATATTGCCAAGTGAAAAAACCAGTTTGCCATCACCGTCGACAATGGCGGCGAAACCCCGGTGAACGCTTTCAACACGATTGCCGCGGGTGACTTCAACGGTAACGGGGTTTTGCATGGCTCTCTCGCTCATTTGCTGCTGTCATCCTCCCGGAGCGGGCGAACAGTTCCTATCCGCATACTCCCATTCATTACGAGGACACTAGGTGAATTATCTGAAGCGATTGTTGCTTTTGATTTTTGTCGTTTATCTGCTGCCGACCTTCGCATCGGCAGGCCTTTGGGCCTTCAGGGAAAAGCCGGGCGGCTGGCGCGACGCCAACTGGGGCTCCGCACATATCCTGCCGGACACGCGCGACGCTCAAGAAGCCGCAGTCTACATCTTTTCAGCCACCACGGGCGGTTTGAAAGGCGCCGTTGCCAGTCACGCATGGATCGTGACCAAGGACAAAGGCGCCAACAACTATGTTCGTTATGACAAGGTCGGTTGGGGTAACCCGATCCGCAAGAATGGCTGGGCACCGGATGCCTATTGGTATTCCAACACGCCGCAACTGGTGGCGGAAGCGAAGGGCGCGCAAGCCGAACTGCTGATCCCCAAGATCGAGGGCGCAATTGCCGCCTACCCCTATTCCGAGCCAGGCGGCTATACGATCTGGCCGGGGCCAAACTCCAATACGTTCGTGGCTTACGTTCTGCGCAATGTGCCGGAACTGGGTGCCGTCCTCCCGCCGCATGCGGTGGGGCGTGATTACCTGCCGGACGGCGATTTCTGGCATGTGGATGCCGACGGGCGCGACCTGCATGTGACCCTGCGCGGGCTTCTGGGTTTTTCGGCGGGGCTGCGCAGCGGTTTCGAACTGCATTTTTTAGGGCTGGTGGCCGGCATAGACATCACCCATCCCGGCATCAAGGTGCCGGCTATCGGGCGGATCGGCATTTAGCGATGAACCGCCCCAGGCATTCAAGCCATGCACCAAACGCAAAACGCCCGCGGCAGAGCGGGCGTTGAACGGTCTTGATGGGAATGTCGGCTCAGAGGCCATTTGCCGTGCGCGCGAAGCGACGGATGTTATGACGCTCGATGCCGAGGTCTTCCAGCTCGCGCGGGGACATACGGCCGAGTTCCGAGACGGCTTGACGGAATTTGCGCCAGTTGTTGAGTGTGCGTACGACGTTCATGATGATCCCCTTTCCTTGGGTTTTCGAAGCCTAGCTGCCGGTTGTTGGCGCTTTCCTTGTCTTCGATGACCCTTATATACGCCCGCAAATTGCGCACCAAAAGCGCGCAATCGGCAGTCCACCCATGCAGAAAGGCATAGCTCGCTTTGATGGAGGTCAATGAACGGGAATAACGGCAAAGGTGGACATGCAAAAAGGGCCGCTTGCGCGACCCCTCCATGAGTTTGGTCCGTATTCCGAACCCGGCCTGCAGTGCTGCAGTCCGAAGGAAGATGTGGTTCAGGCCGAGGGCTGCCCCGTCAAGACCGCCACCTTTCCATTGCCCGTAACACAGACCGAAATCTCATTAGACATTGGACCACCTTCCTTTCATTACGTTGATGATGATTAAAAGGTAGGTGGCCTTGGCCCTCGTTGCAAGGCAAGTTATGTAACGCAACGCGAATATACGTGCATTGCAAAATGAGCCGGCTCAGCTTAGCATTCGCCAGCCTTCACAACCTGCCCCATCCCACCTTCTCAAAACTTCAGCACGATCTTGCCGATATGGCTGCTGGTTTCCATCAGCCGATGAGCTTGCGCCACATCCGCGAATGGAAGAACCGAGTGGATGACCGGAGAGATCGTACCGGCTTCGAGAAGCGGCCAGACCTGGCCCTGAAGATCATCCCGAATGGCGCGTTTTTCTTCCGCCGTGCGCGGACGCATGGTGGAGCCGGTAACCGTCAGGCGCTTGACCATGATCGGCGTCAGGTTGACCTTTTCGGCAATATTGCCGCCGAGGAAGGCGATGATCGACAGGCAACCATCCTTGGCGAGAACAGACAGGTTCTTTTCCAGATAATCAGCGCCGATCATGTCGAGCACGGCATCGACGCCGGCGCCGCCGGTTTCAGCCTTCACCACTTCGGCAAAGTCTTCATTTCTGTAATTGATGGCGCGCTTTGCACCGAGCTTTTCGCAGGCAATGCGTTTTTCTTCCGAACCGACCGTGGTGTAGACGGTCGCGCCGAAAGCCCTAGCAAGCTGGATGGCCGTCGTGCCGATGCCGCTGGAACCGCCATGGACAAGGACACTTTCGCCTTCCGTCAGGCCTGCCATCTGGAAAAGGTTGGCCCAGACGGTGAAGAAGGTTTCGCAGAGCGCGGCAGCCTTGACCGCATCGTAACCCTTCGGCCACGGCAAAGCCTGCCCGGACGGAACCGCGCAATATTCCGCATAAGCGCCGCCGTTTGCCAGTGCGCAGACCTTGTCGCCGATCTTGAATTCGGAGACGCCTTCACCGATGGCAACAACTTCTCCCGCAAGTTCCAGCCCGAGGATGGGGCTTGCATCCTTCGGCGGCGGATAGGCACCCTTGCGTTGCTGCACATCCGGACGATTGACGCCCGCAGCCTCGACCTTCACGAGGATTTCGCCCGTGCGAACGGAGGGCAACGGACCATTGGCAACGGTCATCACCTCCGGCCCGCCAAAGGAGGGCAGGTCGATATGGCGCATCTGGTTCGGCAGCATCGTGGAGCTCTCCCATTTTACATGTCACCACCGAATTAGAGCAGTGACTGAAATATGGAAAGGCGGCGTTACGTCGCTCCCCCGCGCAGCTTTGCAAGCAGATCCGGCTCGCCGCCGAAGACGCGGAACACCAGCCCGTCCTCGCTTTCCTTCGATGAAGCCTTGATGGCGGCAATCTCGGCGCTTACGCGACCGACATCGTCCAGCAGCAGGCCTTGCGGCAGTTCGATCACACCGATGGAGCAGCGCAGAAGCGGAAAATAACGCTCCAGGCCGGAACGGTCATGCCCTTTGATGCGGCCCTCGGCGCGTTCCTGCGCTGAATAGAACTGCACGACATCGTCATGAAAGTCGCTGAGCAGACGTTCGAGAATTTCGCTGATCTCGTCCATCGACCAGCCGCTGACACCGATGAAAAAATCATCGCCGCCGACATGGCCGAGAAAATCACCTTCGGAGAAGAAATAACGCTTCATCAGCGCGGCAAAAAGCGAGATGGCGTGGTCACCGATCTGGAACCCGTAATGGTCGTTGAACGGCTTGAAATTGTCGAAATCGCAATAACAGAAGAAACGGGTCTGTTCATCGTCGCGACCGGCCGACTGCATGAAATCGCGGATGGCGAGATTGCCCGGCAGGCCGGTGAGCGGGTTCTGATCCTGCGCGCTTTTGAGGCGTTTTTCGTTGATGATCTTGATCAGCGAGGCCGCCGAAACGATGCCGGCATAACGCATGTTTTCGGTGAGGATCACGCAATCGCTGCCATCCATATTGGCAAAGATCGACATCAGCCGCTCGGCATTGGCATCGAGGCCAACGGTCGGGGCATGATCGACGAAATGCGAGATCGTGCGTTCGTAAACCTTGTTTTTCAAGAGATCGCGGCCGAACGGCTGGTAGATGAATTCCTTCAGATGGTATTCGTGAATGATGCCGCGCGGCTCGCCATTGGCGTTGAGAACCGGAAAGAAGGGCTGGCGCGGGTTGCGGCGGAAAAGCTCGAACACGCTGTCGATGGATTCGTGTTCATAAACGGTCGGCAGACGCTCGATCTGCTTGCGGATGAGGATTTCATCGAGCGACTGGGTGGTGCGACGGGCGCGACCAAGATCCGCCAGATGTGTGAACGACGGCTGCAGCTCGTTGATGAAGGTCGTCGGCTTGGCGACAAACCAGCCCTGGATGAGATCGACGCCAAGTTCGCGGCAGGACAGGAATTCCGCTTCCGTTTCCACACCTTCGGCGATGACACGTACGCCGAGCACATGGGCGATGTTGACGATATTCTTGACCAGATGTCGCTTGCGCGAACTCTTGTCGAAGCCCGCGATGAAGTGCCGATCGATCTTGAGGTAATCGACCTGATAATCGCTGAGCAGTTTCATTTCGCTGTGGCCGACGCCGAAATCATCGATGGCGATCTTGAAACCAGCCTTGCGCATGGTCGTCATCAGCGTCGAAAATTCCGGCACGCTGGTATTGTCGAACCGTTCCGAAAGTTCGAAACACACCGACGACGGCGCAATATGCGCATTGCGCAGATGCTGGATCAATCTGTCGACAAATTCCTCACCGTGCTGGATGAGGCGAACATCGAGATTGAGAAACAGCGTGGCGGAAGAAAAATCCGGAAGGGTGGCGAATTTGGCAAGCGCACGGCTGGCCATCATCTGTTCGAGCGGCAGAAGCTGACCGGTTTCGGCCGCCTGATCGAGCAGTTGCAGCGGCGTTTCGAAACCGAGACGGTCGCAACCGCGCATCAGGGATTCATATCCGAAAACGGTCCCGGTGCCCACTTCGACGATAGGCTGAAATGCGTTTTCCAGGACGAGTTTGCCGAGGGTGACCAGTTGGTCATTGGCGTAACGCCGGAACATATCCGGTTCGAGTGACGTCGCTGCCGACATCGGCATCTCCCTGCAGTATCACTAAATTTATGGCCGGACGCTCGCAGCAAATGGTCAAGAATGACTTAGCCTTACATGAAGGTTCGATGAAGATTTTGTGACAGGAAAGATCCTTTTTATTCAAAGGGTAGTGGAGGGTTTGCTAAAGGACGTTCGATTGTCGGAGCTAAAGCGGACCAGGGAGGAACCGGTTTTTCCGAATGGCTGACGATTGCGGTCCATGTTCCAAAGGACACACTCGTGCCTTGGCGATCTTCAGATTTTCAAAAAACTCCCGCTTTTGGCGGGGTATCCGGTCGGGGCACTGAAAGCTGCCTCGTAATTAAGTGAGTAATTGACACCTCTCAGT
>UCHV01000033.1 GCA_900472395.1 Hyphomicrobiales bacterium | reverse complement strand
AGGTCTTTTAAAGGCAATGCACGTTGAAAAACGTGAAAACAATCTTCTCATAACGAAAACAAACGGCCCCTGGCCAATACACCAAGGGTCGCCCAAAGCGGCCCTTCGTCGTTTGCAGAACAAAATAAATGTCGGGGGCCACAATCGGTGCGTCCCTTACAGGAGACAAAACCCAAAGGGTTTTGCTCCGGCACAGTCCGTCATCGCAAAGCGATGACGGTGTCGCGACATTCGGCAAAGCCGAATGCGCTTGGCGCGGGGTGGAGCAGCCCGGTAGCTCGTCAGGCTCATAACCTGAAGGCCGCAGGTTCAAATCCTGCCCCCGCAACCAAACAAGGCGGGATAATCCTTTTGCTGCCCACCTCGAGGAGTACCTCGGACTTCCAAGCTATTAGTTAATGCGTTATAAAGCATCATAACTCGAGTTTGATGCCGTATAAAACATCAACTTGAGAAGGCAACGGATGTTTGATATCGTAAAACACATCAAAAAAGAAGAACGATGCAGAAGTAGACATCAATGAGATATGAAATCGAAGCGGTTGCGGATCGCCTGCGCGAAGTTAGAGACGCCAAGCAGCTCAGCCAGCGAGAGCTAAGCCGATTGGCTGGCGTCCCACAAGCGCAGATATCGCGTATCGAATCCAATAGCGTCGATTTACGTCTGTCTAGCCTCGTCGCGATCGCTAGCGCGCTCGATCTGGAGATCGCCCTGGTCCCGCGCAAGGCAGTTCCTGCGATCAAATCGATCACGCGCCAGACGACTGATCGTACTGTGATCCAACCGCCCACGATCGGCAAAGAAATGCAGCAACTACAAAAGGCGATCCGCGCCCTTCAGATTGATGCACCGACTTTGCCGGAACTGGATGATCTGCGCAGAGCCGCAGCATCACTCCAGCGCCTACAGATCGACACGCGGTTTTTGGACAATCTCCGCTCGGTGCGGCACACCATTGAAAGCGCTAATATCACAGAGCAGTGGAACGGCATCTTCGAAGCGGCTAACAGCATGAAGGCGCTCCGCATCCAGATCGCCCATTTCAAGCCGGAAAACGAACAACGCAGCGCCAACCGTCCAGCCTACTCATTAGATGAGGACGATGACGATGCCTGATGTATCCGTTCTAAGCGTGCGCCTCTATGGTGAAGAAATTGGCACGATTACCTATGTCGGAGCCGAAAAGACGCTTTTTGCGTTCAATGAAGCCTACGTCGAAAACCCCGAAAGGCCGACCCTCGGCCTCCAGTTCAAGGATAGCCTCGGCGATCTGATTACGGATTTCCGGCCATACAAAATCAAGCTGATGCCCTAATTCTCCAATCTCCTGCCGGAGGGGCATTTGCGCAGGTATCTGGCTGAGAAGGCAGACATCCATATTGACCGCGAGTTCTTCCTCCTATGGGTGCTTGGGCAGGACCTGCCCGGCGCGATCACCGTCGTCCCAGCGCACGGCGAAGAATGGCCAGACGAAGTGCATAACGTCTTGGAAGGGGAAGCCGCCAAGGAAGCTGCTGAAGATGCTATGCGGTTTTCATTGGCGGGTGTTCAACTCAAATTCTCAGCGGTACAAATTGCGAGCGGCGGGCTGACCATTCCAACAAGCGGCGTCGGCGGCAATCGGATCGTCAAACTCCCCTCTCGCGAGTTTGAACACGTCCCGGAAAACGAATTCTCGATGATGAGCCTTGCCAGGATGGTTGGGATCAATGTGCCTACGATCGGTCTGATCGATGTGCGATCGATCGGTAATCTGCCGGACGGGGTTGAGAAGACCGGGCAACAGGCCTTCGTCATTGAACGCTTTGATCGCAATGAGGATGGCAGCGTCACGCATATAGAGGATTTCGCCCAAGTCTTTAACGTGTCCCCAGAGAATAAGTACAAGAAGGCAAGTTACCGCAATCTGATATCGGTAGTCGCGTCCGAATCCGATCAGGATGATGTGGCCGAATTCATCCGCCGCCTGACGTTCAACGTCCTGATCGGCAACGGCGACATGCACCTGAAGAATTGGTCCCTGATCTATCCCGATCGGCGACACGCCCGCCTTGCTCCAGCGTATGACTTCGTGTCCACTATCCCATACATCGCGAACGACAAGTCCGCGCTGACCTTTAGCCGAACGAAAGAGTTCACCGGATTTACGTTGGATGAGCTCGCGCATCTCTCGGCAAAGGCAAACCTGCCGAAGAAACTTGTGCTCGACACAACCAAGGAAACAGTCACTTTATTTATGGACCGATGGGAGGTCGAAAAGGCCAACCTCCCTTTGCATCACGATGTTGTCGAGACCATCGACAAGCATCTTGCGACTTTGCCGATTGTCACCGGCGAAGAGTGAAAGGACGCTTCTTGATGAAGCATGCGGTCGTCTGGTTCAGCCTGTTGGCGATCTCAATGGCGTCTTGGGTGTTCAGGCCGGAAACCACCTCAGCCGCCAGCGGCCTTCCGGCATGAAGGCTGGTACGTAGTAGAAGGCCTTGTGCTCGCCTGCCATTACGACATTCGTGTTGTCGTTCGCCTTGTCTGCAAATTAATGATGCGGTCCGGGGCAGCCCCGGATGGTTTCGTCGTTGAGGTTGACCATCTGCAGGCTCGTTTCCATTTCTCTCAGGCATCAAAGCCGAGGGGCAGCGGAAACATGCGGCGACCTCTAATAAAATTAGTGGAAAGCGAGATCGATCTTGGCTTCCCCCAAACCCATCCAAGGCATTTGAAATGATCCTTATAGGGATCGTGTTGCTAAGGATGATCCTTATTCAGATCTAATTCTTGATATTGTCAGGCATGTGAGATATTTAAACGTATCATTATGTTACAAAAAATATGTTTGGATATCATGTGGTGGCGAACTCGGATGCATTGGTGGAGATAGGCGGTCTTTTGAAGGCGGCGCGGAAAGGCTTGGCTTTGACCCAGGAGCAGGTCGCCGACATGGCTGGCATAACGCGCCCACGCTATCGCGAGATCGAAGCCGGAAGCAGCGCTGCCCGCACGACAACGCTGATCAATATCGCGCGTGCGTTAGGGTTTGAACTGATGTTCATCCCGCAGGCAATGGTGCCGGCGGTCAATGCACTACTACAGCCGTACGACAGCGACGATGATTTGCCTGCTTTCGTTGCCAGCCCCGATGGTGATGTCGATGCCTGATGCGTACCTTGATCCAAAGTCCATCTCGTCGCTTGAGGTGATGCTGAACGATCTAAAGGTCGGCACGATCGTCCGGACGCCTGGTGACTTCAATGCGTTCAGTTTTGAGGAAGGCTATCGCGCGACGGGTGGCTTTCCTGTGTTGAGCCTTTCCTTCCGGGCGGCAAGCGGGGGATTGCGCAAAAATCCGAAGCCTGTCGCCAGGGCCTTGCCGGCATTCTTTGCCAATCTTCTTCCAGAGGACAAGCTGCGCGAGGCGATGGAAAAGCACCACGCCGGCAGCGTTCGCGCCGGGAATGATTTCGATCTACTCGCCGCACTCGGCACGGATCTGCCGGGCGCTGTCCGCATCGTGCCCAGTGAGGGGGCAGTTGCTCCATTCGATGATCCGTCGCGTCCCAAACCGAAAGCCCGGTTTTCCCTTGCCGGTGTGCAGATGAAGCTTTCGGTCATCAAGAATACCGGCAAGGGCGGTGGCCTTACCTTGGCCTTGGGGGACGAGCAAGGTTCGTATATTGCCAAGTTTCCGTCGACATCGTTTCCAGGTGTTTCGGAAAACGAATATGCTAATCTCGCTCTGGCCGAAGCGATCGGCATGGACGTGCCGGGCCGCGAACTTGTCGAGCAATCAGAATTCGAAGGTATTCCGAAAGAGTTTGAGACGCTCTCGGATGGAAAGGTCCTGCTCATTAAACGCTTCGATCGCGGCACAGGGCCCACGCGGATCCATATCGAAGATTTCGCGCAGGTATTCGGCATCTATCCTTCCCGCAAATATGAAGGGGGAGCGTATCACGATATCGCCGCAGCCCTGAACGTTGCCGTGTCCTCAGCCGCAGCGCTGGAATTTGTCCGACGGTTGGCTCTGGCTGCTCTCACCGGAAACGGTGACATGCACTTAAAGAATTGGTCGCTGATTTATTGCGGAGCGGGTGACAAGCCTGAGCTTGCGCCGGTCTACGATGTCCTCTCGACGGTTCCCTACATCCCGGCAGATGCCATGGCGCTGTCCGTGGCCGGCGAACGCCGCTTCAAAGCACTGAATACTCAGCGCTGGAAAGCGTTCGCAAACCGTGCGCGCTTGCCGGAAGCTGCAGTTATCGCAGCGGTGGTCGATACCGTCGAGCGCGTGAACCAGATCTGGTGGTCGATGCGGGAGCGCGAGGTCGTCCCGACAAAAGTGCTCGAACGGATAGATGCGCACGTCAAACTCATGACTCCAATTCTAGATACCCGCGCCGACTAGCTTGCCATCACGTTTTTAGATCGAGGCACACCAGAGCCGCTTCGCTGTTCGTTAATGTTCCCCAGGCCAGTTCACTTGCCGTGACTTCACTTCCTTCCAAAGGGCATCATCGACGATCCTGGCGGATGTGTCCTCCTGGACAACATGCAGGTTGGCAGCATTCTCCCGTGACACCTGGTGTTCGGTAGTGGGATTTTTCCGGTAGGCAAGTCGGTTGAAAACGATCAATCCGATATAAGCCTGATTGTTGAGAATACCGCTTCCGCGACGGTGAGCGCGGATGGCCGTCGCTTGCCATCTCCTGCCGCCGGGTCCTGCAACACCACGTGCTATGAGTTCATCGGCGATCCTCACCGGGCTCCAACCCCTCGCGTGCTGATGGAACAATCCAAACAATCGTCGCCGCTTATCTTGACGACACGCTGATCATTGAACTGCATCGCTACAATATTGGCAGCGCCATACTGCCCCTAACGTACCGTGTGCATCGTGCCACCAGCCTCGCTACGGTATCCAATCTGCTCGACCGACGCGCGGTTCTGGGTGCCGTTGGCGTTACCGTTTCTCCTCGGCCTGGCGGGCTTGTTTTTCGTGTGACCGCTCTTCGTGAGGACGTCCGCAGGGACATCGTCCGACACGCCACTGAAAAGAAGTCGTAGCAAGGCGACTTTCTGCAGGCCCCGCGCCTCCGTCAATTGGCATTTCCGCGCCGCGGTCATGTCTCGTTCTAGCGCGCCTCGGAAGATGACCGGAGAACACGCGGCCACTTGCTAGCCGCAATCAGCTACGCGGAGGAGTGTCATTCGGTGATCTGAAAATCGAGTTGTGATCTAAGCTGGTGGTTGGCGGGTCCAGTTGCTTGACACGCGATTTTAGTTTTTCTTGAGTATTGTCATGCTAGATTTCCGAGAACCGATAACAGGATGATCTTATCTATGGGCCTCGTGAGCATGATTTTGGAGCTGAGAGAACAGCGGGGCCTAGATGTCTCGGGTACTTCCTCGGCGGATCCGAACCATCGCCTGTCGCCCGAGATTACGGCCAGGACGCCGTCCCCGTCTGATGTACGGACGCAGGAGGCGATCTCACTGAGGACATTCGCCATGAGGATTGACACGGCGAAAAGGCGTTCCCAAAAACTCGGGTAGCCAACGATTAGTTAGCCCGTCTGGGTATTTTGTTGCTTACCCCGCTAGGCGTATGCTTCTCGTGGATAGCTGTATCTCTGACACCCGGATTGCTGCCGCGACGCGTGATCGTACAAGTAGCGCCAGCGAAACATCACACCTCCTGTCGAGTGGACTCGGAAACCAGTGACATTCTCCTCCCAGTCGCTGTCTAATCCATTTGAAAAGCCTGCTGCCCGCCTCCTGCAGCGGGCTTTTCGTTGGAAGGATGGAATCCACCTGCGGTTGTTCGCGAGTGATGTCTTTCTGTTCGCTTGGCTTTTGGTCCTCAGCTTTTCTGAGCGTGTCTTCGTAGCTTTCTCCTGAAAAAGGATTGGGGAGCTGTCCGCTCTGGCCAAGCGTGATGCCGAATTCAAACTGCCTGCAGGCAGGGGAATGAGTTTGCGCATGATGGCGGGCCGGACTACTCGATAAAAACAGCGCCGATCGTACCGCTGCGCGATATGTCTGTGTGCGATCACAATTATTGATACCTTGGAGGTAAAGATGAGGAATTTAAGTTATTTGAGGTTAGGCAACTGCGGGTCAGAGGTTCTGATCCGTTCGAGGTGAAGAAATAGGGGCAACCGATCCTGAAGCGATGCTCTTCACATCCGAGTTGAATGACTCAGACCCCTTGTGCCGCCCCCCGTACCTGATCGAGTATTTTTCGCAGCCGGCGTTTTACCTGTTCGACGAAAATGGTACCAGGATCGTTTGCGTTATCCAATGCCGATGTATATCCCATTGACATATCCTTAGCTACGCATTAGCTTTCGGCATATCCCATTTGTATATGCCAGAGGAGAGTGCGATGGAGCAGGGTGCGGTATTCCAGAGTAATCGTAGCCAGGCTATCCGGCTACCAAAGGCAGTCGCTCTTCCGGAAGATGTGAAGCGTGTCGATATCGTTGTCGTCGGGCGTACTCGCATCATAGCCCCTGTAGGTGAGGTGTGGGATAGCTGGTTCGACGGCACCGCCGCGACCTTCGACTTTATGAGCGAACGGGATCAGCCTGCGTTGCAGGAGCGCGAGGCATTCTGATGTTGAAGTACATGCTGGACACCAACATCTGCATCTTCACCATCAAGAACAAACCAGAGCACGCGCGAGAAGCGTTCAATCGCCACCACGGTCAGCTTTGTATGAGTTCAATCAGCCTGATGGAGCTGATCTATGGAGCAGAGAAATCGGCTAGCCCAGAACGCAACCTGGCCGTCGTCGAGGGGTTTGCCGCACGTCTGGAAGTGCTAGCTTATGACGAGATAGCAGCAACCCATACTGGCCAGTTGCGTGCTGAACTTGCACAAAAGGGAACGCCCATTGGTCCATACGATCAATTGATCGCAGGGCACGCTCGCTCGCGCGGATTGATCGTCGTCACAAACAACCGCCGCGAGTTCGATCGCGTAGCGGGCTTACGCGTCGAAGACTGGACTGGGTAACTCACAGAGATTTTCTCGACCGGTTATCTAATCTGGCTGCGCTAGAGGGAAATCTACCGGGTTAACGGTCCCGAGCCCATCAAGAGCTCATAACGCACCAGGGGTGGGTCATCTCTTTAAAAGCCGCATCCGCTCAATGATGTGCCTGCCTGAACCCTCAACGTGACGACCGATGGCATCCGCCGCGCCTTGAGCATCCTGTGCTTTGACGCATGCGATCAGTTCGCGATGTTCACCGAGTACATTGGCTTGCCTGCTGAGAGAGGTTGGAAAGCCACGGCTGATTGCCCAGAGTATGTGACGGTGGCGCACCCATAGTTCGACTGCGTGTCGATTGTAATGGCGATCGTACATCAGTTGATGAAAACGCAGGTCGAGATTCGAATGCTTCATCTCGTCGCCGAAGTTAAGAGCCTCGATTTCATCCTGGATGCGTTCGAGTTCCTCGACATCGGCCTGCGTGGCAAAGCCGACAAACCAGCGCGTGAGCGCAGGCTCGATCAGCATCTCTATCTCGCAAATGTCGCGCACGAAGTCTTCATCGATGGGACGCACGCGCGCGCCTCGATTTGGCGTCATGACAACGAAGCCTTCTCCGCGTAGCTGCTGCAACGCTTCACGGATCGGGTTTGTCGACGTGCCCAGCCGGCCGGCAAGTTCGGCAACCTTCAGCCGTTCGTTCGCCTTGACCCGTCCGGAAATGATGTCATCGCGCAGCTGCTCGTAAACCGACGCGCCGACGTCTTCACTCCGTGATGGATCGGTTATGGCGTCGGAAAGCTTTGAAATTCTGCTCATAAAGTTCGCTTTAATGCATTTTCGATGCAATCGCCACCAGCAAAAAATACGTAATCGTACATTGCTGTTGACAAATAATGTACGATCGGCGAGTTTTCGTGTGATTTCGCGCCTCGGGAGGGTGCGGTGAGCCGGAACCCGGCATGGAGGAGAGTTCATGAATTATAGGTTTGCGCTGAAGCGTCTTGCCTTGTCTGCTGCGATTGCGACGGTCGCGATGTCCGGTGGAGGCCTGTCGTGCTGGGCAGCAGAGTACAAACAGGCGCCGATGCTCGACGAGCAGGTCAACGCCGGTAAGCTGCCGGGTGTGACGGAACGATTGCCGGAACAGCCGTTTGTCGAGACTACGATTGATGGCGTCGGCAAATATGGCGGCACGCTGCGCACCACGATCCTCGCCAATGGCGACCAATACAATCTGACGCGCACCATTGCCAACGAACTGCTGGTCCGCTGGGATCCGAAGTGGAGCAAGGTCGAACCGTCACTGGCCGAAAAATTCACCGCCTCGGATGATGCGACCACCTACACTTTTACCCTTCGCAAGGGCCTGAAGTGGAGTGACGGCCAGCCGTTCACCGTTGATGACATCATGTTCTGGTATGAAGACGTGTTCATGAACCCGGCGCTTTCACCGGCCAAGAACCCGACCTTCACTGTCGCCGGCAAACCGGTCAAGGTGCGCAAGATCGACGGCCAGACAGTCGAGTTCAAGTTCGATTCGCCGTATGGCCTGTTCCTGCAGCAGCTGGCCTATGGTCAGGGGCATCTGCCGGTCATCTACCCGAAGCACTATCTGAGCCAATTCCACGAAAAGTATAACAAGGACGGTATTCCTAATCTCCTTAAGGCCAATCCGGCCGCGGGCGACTGGGTGGCGTTGTTCAATTCCAAGATCTCGCTGACCTTCCAGCCAGCCTATTGGCAGAACCTTGAACTGCCGACACTCAATCCATGGGTTCTGACCATTCCCTACGCGGATGGCGAACGGGTCGCAGCCAAGCGCAATCCCTATTACTGGAAGGTCGACAGCGAGGGGAATCAACTGCCCTATATCGACAATGTTACCTGGGCGAAGCTTGACGATCCCCAGCTGATGGCCTTGAAGATGACGTCCGGTGAGTTCGACTTCGCCTTCCGCCACATCAATAACGCCACCTTCAAATCTGTTCTGTTCGATGGTCAGGAAAGCGGCAATTTCCGCTTTGTCGATGTCAAGGACCTGCCGGCCAACGATGCGGTCATCCTGCTCAATCTCAACTCCACCGATCCGGTGAAAAAGAAGATTTTTCAGAACAAGGATTTCCGCATCGCGCTCAGCCATGCGATCAACCGCCAGGAAATCATCGATCTGGTTTATGTGGGGCAGGGCGCCCCGGCGCAGGTCGCGGTCCAGCCGGAGCACGAGTTGTTCAACGAGAAGGAAGCGACCCAGTATACGGAATATGATCCGGCTGCTGCCAGCGCTGCGCTCGACAAGATCATGCCCAACAAGGATGGGCAGGGTTATCGCCTCGACGAGACCGGCAAGCGCTTCACCATCAACTTCATGGTCGCAGACGCCTTTGGCCTGTCCTATCCCGACATCGTGCAGATGGTGCAGGAATACGCCAAGCAGGTCGGTATCGACATCCAGATCCGCACCACCGATCGCGCACGCCTCAATACGATGTGGAACGCCAACGAGCAGGACGCCTATATCTGGAACTGCGTTGGTGGCCTCAATGAGGTTTATACCGATCCGCGTTGCTACATGCCGTTCCAGAAGGCTGACATCTTCTTCGCCGTGCGTTGGGCGGAATGGTACGCCAATCCGCAGACGGGCGAGGAGCCGCCGGCCGAGATCAAGGCGCTGATGGCGGCTTACGACAAGGTCAATGCGTCTGCCAGTGACGAAGATCGCAAGGCCCGCATGAAGGAATTTCTGACGCTCTCGGCAGAAAATTTCCTCAATATCGGCATCTCCCGCCCGATGCCGAAATACATGATGGTGTCTAAGGATTTGAAGAATGTCGTCGATGGCATTCCGATCACCGGCAACCTCTGGCATCCGGCGCCCACCTTATCGCAGTGGTACTTCGACAAGGCAAAATAAGACGATCTTGATGATCCTCCCCGCGGCCGAAAGTAAATGGCTTCCGGCTGCACTGCACCCCTGAACGGTCATTGCTCATGCTTCGCTATATCGCCAAGCGGCTGGTGTTCGCTATCCCGACACTGTTCGCCGTATCGATCATTGCCTTCGCCATCATCCAGCTACCGCCAGGTGATTACCTGACGACGCTGATGGCCGACTGGGCCGCCCAGGGCGGTGCCGTCGAAGCCGGAACGCTTGCCGCCATGCGCGAGCGCTACGGCCTCGATCAGCCCATGTACGTCCAGTATTACAAATGGATGGCAGGCATTATCCTGCATGGTGATTTCGGCATCTCGTTCGAACTCGGCAAGCCCGTCACCGAGCTGATCTGGAGCCGCCTGGGCTTTTCTCTGCTCCTGTCGCTTCTGACCCTCTGCTTCGTCTGGGCCGTCGCCATCCCGATCGGCATCCTGTCTGCGGTTCGCCAGTATTCGATCCAGGATTATGTCGCGACCTTCATGGCCTTTTTTTTCCTCGCCGTGCCAGACTTTCTGATGGCTCTATCGGCCATGTATCTGATGTCGGCGTGGTTCGGTCAGAGCGTTGGCGGACTGTTTTCGCCCGAATATGCCGATGCGGCCTGGAGTTTTGGCAAGCTGGTTGATTTCGCCAAGCATGTCTGGCTGCCAGTGATCGTCATTGGGCTGGGCTCACTCGCGGCTCTGGTTCGCATCATGCGCGCCAACCTTCTGGATGAACTCTCCAAGCCATATGTCACCACGGCACGTGCAAAAGGCATGTCGGAATTCGAGCTGTTGATGCGTTACCCGGTCAGGCTTGCGCTCAATCCGCTGATCTCGACACTCGGCTGGATCCTGCCGGCGGTCATTTCCGGCGAGATCATCGTCTCTGTCGTGATGAGCCTGCCGACGACAGGTCCGCTCCTTCTGCGCGCACTGCTGGCGCAGGACATGTACCTGGCTGGCTCCCTCATTCTCCTGATCTCCGTGCTCACCATCATCGGCACTTTGATCTCCGACCTCCTGCTCGCGCTGACCGACCCGAGGATCAGACTGCAATGACCGATATGACCCAGATCCCCTCCGATACGGACGCCGTCATCGACCTGCGCGGCAAGGACATCGCCGTTGCCGGCCAGTGGCGCCTGTTCTGGCTAAAATTCAAGAAACACAAGATTGCGCTGGCAAGCCTTGTCGTCATCGCCTTCATGTATCTCGTCGCGCTGTTCGCCGAATTTATTGCGCCGTTCGATCCGAACGCCACCAATGCGCGCTTCACCTATGCACCACCGCAGGGACTGGCGCTGATGCATGAGGGCTCGTTCATGCCGCATGTCGATCAGCTGAAGATGACGCTTAACACCCAATCCATGCGGCGCGAGTTTGCCGCAGACGAGGCAAAGCCGCTGGCCGTCGGCTTTTTCGTGAAGTCCGATCCCTATACGCTTGCGGGGTTTATCCCCATGGAGACCAAGCTGTTCGGTCTCGTGAATGCGCGTCCCGGCGATAGCCTCTATGTCTTCGGTGCGGATCGGTTGGGTCGCGACATCTTTTCTCGCGTCGTTTATGGCGCTCGTATCTCGCTTTCGATCGGTCTTGTCGGCGTGGCGATGAGCCTTATTCTCGGTGTGGCGATCGGCGGCATTTCAGGTTTCTTCGGTGGCTGGATCGATGTGGTGATCCAGCGTGTCATCGAACTCCTGCGGTCCATCCCGACCATCCCGCTGTGGATGGGCCTTGCAGCCGCAATCCCGGTTGGATGGCCGCCGCTCAGGACCTATTTCGTCATTACATTGATCGTTTCCCTTCTTGGCTGGACCAGTCTGGCGCGAGAAGTGCGCGGCAAATTCCTGTCGCTGCGCAACGAGGATTTCGTCACTGCCGCGCGTCTAGATGGCATGAGCGAGTTCGGCATCATCTTCCACCATCTCGTGCCGTCTTTCATGAGCCATATCATCGCCACTGTGACGCTCGCGATCCCGACAATGATCCTCGCTGAAACCGCACTGTCCTTCCTCGGCATCGGCCTGCAGCCGCCGATCATCTCCTGGGGTGTCCTCCTGCAGGAGGCGCAGAATATCCGAGCCGTTGCGCAGGCGCCCTGGCTGCTCTTCACTCCGGCCGCGGCCATCGTCATCGCGGTGCTTGCCCTCAACTTCCTTGGTGATGGACTGCGCGATGCGGCCGATCCTTATGAGAACGCCTGATGACCAATGACACAATCCTCAAGGTCGAAGACCTGCGCACATACTTCAAGACCCGCACCGGCACGTTCAAGGCGGTGGACGGCGTCTCCTTCGAGCTGAAGCGCGGCCAGACACTCTGCGTGGTGGGCGAATCCGGCTCGGGCAAATCGGTAACGGCGCGTTCCATCCTGCAGATCGTCGATAGGCCCGGCAAGATCGAGGGTGGATCGATCGTGTTGACCCGTCAGGATGGATCGACAGTTGATCTCGCCAAGCTCGATCCGCGCGGCAAGGAGATCCGCGCTGTCCGCGGGCAGGAGATCGCCATGATCTTCCAGGAGCCGATGAGCTCGCTCTCGCCCGTTCACCGCATCGGCGAACAGATCGGTGAGGCGCTGCGCATTCATTTCGGCACACCCAAACAGGAACGGCGCGCACGTGTGCTGGAGCTGTTGAGGCAGGTCGAAATTCCTCGGCCGGAGCAGGCGATCGATCGTTACACGTTCGAATTTTCCGGCGGTATGCGGCAGCGTGTGATGATCGCCATGGCGCTGGCGTGTAACCCTTCAGTACTGATCGCCGACGAGCCGACAACGGCGCTCGACGTCACCACACAGGCGGAAATTCTCGACCTGATCAAAAAGCTGCAGCAGAGCCACGGCATGGCGGTGATATTCATCACCCATGACATGGGCGTGGTGGCCGAAATCGCCGACGAAGTGCTCGTCATGTATCGCGGCCGCGTGATGGAGCATGGGTGCGTTGAAGACGTCTTCCACGCACCCAAGGATGACTACACAAAACGCCTCATCGGGTCGGTCGTTCGGCTGGAAAGCAAAGCCGATATCCGGCTGAAGCGCGCCGTAATTCCTGCCGACGTTGCACCGCTCCTGGACGTCCGGGGTCTTTCTCTGACCTTCCCATCGGGTCTCAAGGCGGTTGATGGCGTTTCGTTGACTGTGCGTCCGGGCGAGACGCTTGGCATCGTCGGCGAATCCGGTTCCGGCAAGACGACGATGGGGCGTTGCCTGTTGCGCATCTACGACCCGCAAGCCGGCAAAATCGACTATCGGCGCCCGGATGGCAGCATAATCGATCTTCGCACGGCGCGGAGCGCACAGTTGAAGGAAATCCGCCGCGAGGTCCGGATGATTTTTCAGGATCCTGTCGGCTCGCTCAGCCCGCGCAAGACAGTCGCCCAGATCATCGCCGAACCGTTGAAGCTTGCCGGCATGAAGGGCAGGGAACTCGACGAACGTGTCGCGGAACTGATGGAGCAGGTGGGACTGGAACCCGCCTGGCGCGAGCGTTATCCGCACGCCTTTTCCGGCGGCCAGCGTCAGCGCATCGGGATTGCACGCGCTATTGCCGTTAAGCCACGGCTGATCGTTGCCGACGAGGCGACCTCGGCACTCGACGTCTCGCTGCGCTCGCAAATCCTCGACCTGATGATGAAGCTTCAGGACGAGCTGGGGCTTTCCTACGTCTTCATCTCGCACGACATGTCGGTGATCCGCTACATGTGCGATCGCGTGGCGGTCATGTACCGCGGTCAGATCGTCGAGGCCGGTGAGACCGATCAGGTCGTCAACAATCCCGCACACGAATATACGCGCGCGCTTCTCTCCGCCATTCCCCATCCAGATCCGCGCGACAGGCGTCTGCACCACCGTGTCCGCTATGTCGCCAACCCAGTTTCAGCCAACGGATAATTTCATGAAAATCACAGATGTAAAAGTCATTGTTTGCTCGCCAGGCCGTAATTTCGTGACGGTCAAGATCTTCACGGACGAGGGACTGACGGGGGTCGGCGACGCGACTTTGAACGGTCGCGAGAAGGCGGTTGTTGCCTATCTGGAAGAGCACCTCGTGCCGCTTCTTATTGGCCGTGATCCGTCACGCATCGAGGATATCTGGCAGTATTTCTATCGCGGCGCCTATTGGCGTCGTGGCCCCGTCACCATGGCTGCGATCGCCGGTATCGACACCGCGCTTTGGGACATCAAGGCCAAGGCAGCCAACATGCCGCTCTACCAACTTCTTGGCGGCGCCAGCCGCGAAAAGGTGCTGTGCTACACGCACGCGCAGGGCACCAATATCGCGGAAGCCGTCGAAGCCGTCGGAAAGCGGATCGAAGAAGGCTACAAGGCAGTGCGCGTTCAATGCGGCATTCCCGGCCTGCCGGATGTCTATGGCACCGGCGCCAAGACCGTGACCAACAATGCGGTCGACGACGCCTTCCCGCATGAGGAAGTTTGGTCGACTTCGAAATATCTTCGCCACATGCCAAAGCTGTTCGAGGCGGTGCGCGACGCGCATGGATGGGACGTCGAGCTCCTCCATGACAGCCATCATCGCCTGACGCCGATCGAAGCGGCACGACTGGGCAAGGATCTCGAATTTGCCCGCCTGTTCTGGCTGGAAGATACGGTCGCCGCCGAACATCAGGAAGGCTTCCGACTGATCCGCAAACATACAACGACGCCACTTGCTGTCGGCGAAGTGTTCAACACGATCTGGGATGCGCGCCTGCTGATCGAAGAACAGCTGATCGACTATATCCGCACCACCTGCGTGCACGCTGGCGGCGTGACGGCACTCCGCCGCATCATGGATTTCGCTAGCATCTATAATGTCCGCACCGCCTGCCACGGCGCGATGGACATGTCGCCCATCTGCCTCGGCGCCAACCTGCATCTGGATCTCTGGGTGCCGAATTTCGGCATCCAGGAATATTCCGGTTACCTGCCGCAGATCCTGGAGGTTTTTCCGGGTGCCTGGAGCCTCAAAGACGGTTACCTGCATCCAGGTGAAGTGGTCGGCCACGGGGTCGATATCGACGAAAAGCTTGCGGCAAAGTTCCCTTACGAACGCGCCTATCTGCCGGTGAACCGTCTCGAAGACGGCACGCTGTGGCATTGGTAATCGCAGGACGAGGAAGAGAAATGATGAAGATCACCACCGTCAAGACATATGCCGTCAAGGTCGGCATCCGCAATCAGCTCCTCGTCAAGATCGAGACGGACGAGGGCATTTTTGGCTGGGGCGAAAGCGGACTTTCGGGCCGTGAAAAGGCCGTCGTCGGCGCACTGGAGCATTATGCGGAATTTCTGCAAGGTCGGGATCCGTTCAGGATCGGCGCACTCTGGCAGGAGCTTTATCGCAGCCAGTATTTCGAAGGCGGGCGCGTGCTACAGGCTGCAATATCCGCCATCGACATTGCACTGCACGACATCAAGGGCAAGGCACTTGGCGTTCCGGTCTATGAACTGATCGGCGGTAAACAACGCGATCGTATTCCCACCTTTGCGACAACATTCGCCGCCCCGGGGCCGGAGATGATCGATCAGGCAAAAATGCTGGTCGAACACGGGTGGACCGCCATGCGGTTGTCTCCTTCCGGTCATGAGGAGAAGGAGATCTATGAGCCGCGCGAGCACATTGCCACGACAGCAAAATGGCTGGTGAAGGCGCGCGAGGAACTGGGTGGGGATATCGTGCTCGGTATCGATTACCATCACCGGCTGACGGTGGCGGAGGCCGCGAGTTTCTGCCAGAAAATGCCGTCCGGCACACTTGATTTTCTCGAGGAGCCGATCCGCGACGAAAGTCCCGGTGCTTACGAGGCGCTCCGCCGGATGACGGATGTGCCTTTTGCCATCGGCGAGGAGTTTTCATCCAAGTGGCAGTTCCAGCCCTATATCGAACGCGACATTCACCAGTTCAATCGTCTCGATGTTTGCAATGTCGGTGGACTGACGGAATCGATGAAAGTGGCCGCCTGGAGCGAGACCCATTATGTTGACATGATGCCGCATAATCCGCTTGGGCCGGTCTGTACCGCGGCAACCGTGCATTTCTGCGCTGCCGTGCCGAATTTCTCCTGGCTCGAGACCCGCAGCAGCCCGGCAGAAACCCATCTCGGATTTGACAACTCCGAATTCTTTCCCGTCCAGCCGAAACTCGAAGGTGCCTTCTATCCGGTCTCGGACGTGCCCGGCCTAGGCATCGAGGTGAACGAGGAATTGCTGGCCAAGCAGAGTTTCGAGTTCTGGGAAGCGCCGCACCTGAAGCGCAGGGACGGTTCCGTAACAAACTGGTAGAACTGGGGCCTATCGCTTTCAATCGTCACAACGCTTCAAGCGCGGGACGACCGCGAAGATCTCGCGGTCTTCTACGCTTTGATAATTTTGGGTCTCGTAATACGCGTTAAAGGGCGTGCGGGTAAACGCGCTGGCGCCGGATTACGTCTCCACCCAGAAGGTTATCGAATACCGGAACAGTTTTGCCGACCCTGATGCGGCCAGGGCGGCGAGGATGAAGTTGCGTCCGGGAAGTCGGATCGGGTTGCCTGAGGAGATCGCTATGGCGTCCGTGATCATGATTACCGATGAATGCCCGTTCATGAACACAACGTGTCTGAGCCTCGATGATGGTCTCAGCGTACAGCATCATCCGGTTTAAGAGGACATCTTCGATTGGTGGTCAAACGGCGAAGCAAACTGGAACCGACGAGATCGACTGTTAGATTTGCTTAAAGAGCAGAACGAGTTACCAACCCAAACCGGTCGAAATCTCCCGGGCGTCATCCTTGAGTAGGCCGATATATCTTTCGATGTCGCTGTCTTGCGTTCGAAACGCCGGTGCGGCGATATTGATTGCTGCGATTACTGAGCCGTCGAATGCGAGAACAGGCACCGAGACAGATATGAGTTGTTCACTCACCTCGCCGTGGCTGACGCAATGGCCGGCAGCACGTATCCGCTGCAACTCTGCCCCAAGCTTTACTCTGTTGGTTATGGTCCGTTCGGTGAACTTGAGAAGCGTCTCAGGGATCATTTGCGCTTGTACAGAAGGTGGTAGAAAGGCCAGCAACACTTTGTAAGATCCAGCGTAAAGCGGTCGTCTGCGACCGATCATTGAGTGTACACGGAGATCTCTCGTAGGTTCAAATTTGGCGATGCAAAGCGATTCCCTGTTGTCGATAATGCGGAGTTGGGTGGTTTCATTCACCTTCTGACCCAATCGTTCCAAGATCGGGTTGGCGACGCGCACGAGATCGACTTGGGTCGAAGCGGCTGTCCCGAGGACAATTGCGGTATTGCCCAAACGGTACGTCCCCTCACTGCTTTTTCGCACCAATCCGCGATGTTCCAGTGTGCGTAACATTCGCAAAATTCGGGGTTTGGTTTCGCCAGTTTTTCGCGCGAGTTCCGATAATGTTGCGTCTGGCATTTGCGATACAGCCATCAGAGCTGCGATGCCAACATCCAAACTTTGAACAATTTCACTCGAAATCAACAAGGATTTGGTTTGCATCGAGAAAATTATCCTCATTTTTGCTGAAATCGCTAGGTGTTACGATAAGCGTAACAGAGACTTTTTCTATTTGACAGCCTTTTCCCTCGCATCTACCAATTTGCTCAGAAGCGGCGGAAAGCCGCCATGGAACTGGCCGATCGGCCATCACCGTAACTGGGACAAGCAAATGACCGCAAAGATCTTGAAGCGGGTAGCATTCATGCTGCTCGGGACTATCGCTATTCCTGCAATGGTTGCTGCGCAGGAGGCGCCGTTGACGATCGGCATGTCGACAACGCCGACGACCTTGGATCCGCATGAGGACAGCTCGGCGCCAAACAATGCCACCTCCCGTCATATCTGGGATAGCCTCATCAACCTGACCGGAACGTCTTCCAACGAGCCGGAACTGGCAACTGAATGGAAGCCGGTCGATCCGACCCATTGGGAGTTCAAGCTGCGTGAAGGCGTGAAGTTTCATGACGGCAGCGAATTCAATGCTGACGATGTCGTGGCCTCTCTCCTGCGCGCCCGTGATAAGCCGAGCCAGGGTTTTGCGTCCTACACGCGCAATATCGCCAACGTGACGGCCAAGGATCCACTGACCGTCATCATCGAAACGAAAGTTCCCGATCCGCTGCTTCTCAATTCCGTCAGCCGCGTCCGGATCATCAGTGCAGACTGTAAAGATGCCCCGGTTCAGGATTTCGACAGCGGCAAATGTGCAATCGGGACGGGCGCCTATTCTTTCGTTTCCTACGCACCGGGCAGCAATCTGACCCTGAAGCGCAACGAAGGCTATTTTGCCGGTGCCTCAAACTGGACAAACGTCACGTTGCGTTTTCTCCCGGATGACGGCGCTCGACTTGCGTCGCTCCTTTCGAACGAGATCGACATCATCGAGACGCTGCCGGCCGACGGCATGGCGCGCGTGGAATCGAGCGCCGATCTGCAGGTCGTTAACGGCCAGTCATCACGCTTCGTTTATCTCGGCATGGATGTCAGCCGCGACAAATCGCCTTTCGTCAAGGCGACAGACGGATCCGATCTCGACAAGAACCCGCTCAAGGACGAGCGCGTGAGACGCGCCATGCTGATGTCGCTCAATCGACCGGCCATTGTTGAACGCGTCATGCAGAAGAACGGTACGGTGGCCGACCAGTTCGTGGCCGAAGGGTATGGCGGTTATTCCGACAAGGTTGAGAAGGTCGGGTACGACGCTGCTGCCGCCAAGGCGCTGCTGGCCGAGGCGGGTTATCCGGATGGTTTCAGCCTGACCCTTCACGGGCCGTCCGGCCGTTACGTCAAGGACGCCGAAGTGCTGCAGGCCGTTGGCCAGATGTTCACCCGCATCGGTATCAAGTCCAAGGTCGAGGTGATGCCCTGGGCAATGTATTCGGAATCCTATTCGAAGGGCACATATAGCACCTTCCTTGGATCCTGGGGTGTGAACACCGGCGAAACCACCAATCCGACAGTGGCACTGGTTGCCACTCGCGACGAGAAGAAGGGCACGGGCCGCTACAATGGCGGCGGCGTTTCCGACCCGAAGATCGATGAGGTGCTTGCCAAGGCAAGCTCGACGCTTGACGAAGCTGCGCGCCAGCCGCTTTTGCAAGAGCTTTCGGTGGAAACCTTCGACAAGCTCTGGGTTCTGCCCATGCACTACGAAAACGTTGTGCTGGGTGCCAAAAAGACCGTTTCGTACACGCCTCGTGGTGACAAATATACGCTGGCCTATGACGTGAAACCCGCGAAGTAACGCCGGCAAACGGGGCTGCCTTGTGCAGCCCCAACCCTTTCCCAGGAGAACAACATGCAGGAACTTGGAACCGGCGATGCAATCGCCCGGGCAAAGGCTATTTATGATTATGGCCAGACGGCGATCTTTGCCTCACAGGTCGATCCCCGTTTACATATGGTCCTTTACGTGCCGCCAACGGCCGCCGATGGACGCAAGCTCGACCTTCTTGTCGCTGTCCACGGCACCGGACGCACATCGGCGCTCGATTTCCGCGATGGATTTGCCGAATTCGGCCTCTACAACGACTGTGCCATCCTGTGCCCGATTTTCCCTGTCGGTGTTCTGGGAGACGGAGCGCGCTCCGGTTACAAATTCATGCAGGAGGGCGATATCCGCTATGACAACGTCGTTATCGCCATGGTCGAAGAAATGGCACAAAAGTATCAGCAGGACTGGACGACATTCGCCATGTTCGGCTTTTCTGGCGGTGGGCATTTTACCCATCGGTTCGCTATCCTGCATCCCGAAAAGCTCTGGGCCGCTTCGATCGGCGCGCCGGGCTCCGTCACGCTTCTTGATCCGACGCGCGACTGGTGGGTCGGCATTCGCGATCTTGAAGCGCGTTTCGGCAAGACCTTCAATCCGGAAGAACTTGTCAGGGTTCCGGTTCAGATGGTTGTCGGTGATGCCGATCTTGAAACCTGGGAAATCACGCACAAACCCGGCGGTAAATATTACATGGACGGCGCAAACGACGCGGGAGCGACGCGCCCTGAACGCCTGGAGACTCTCGCGCAGTCCTTCCGTGACGCAGGTGTCAACGTGACCTTCGACCGTGTCGCCGGCGTCTCGCATGATCGTGTCAAGGTTTTGGGCCATGTCAAAGCCTTCCTTGCCAAAATCCTGAAGGACCGTCGCACGCCATGAGAAACGCAACGATTGTAGCGCCGCAGCCGGAAGCGGTCGAAGCCGGGGCAAGCGTGCTGGAGCGCGGCGGCAATGCGGTAGATGCAGCGCTGGCTTGTGCCTTCGTGCAGGGAGTGGTCGATCCTCAGATGTCGGGGATTGGCGGTTTTGGTTCGATGCACGTTTACATGCCTAAAACAGGCGTGCACGAGATCCTGGAATTTTATGCGCGTGCGCCGTTAAAGGCGACGCCGGACATGTGGCTCGATAAGATCAAATACCAGAGCCGTGACGGTTTCGGTTATGTGCTCGAAGACAACATTTCTGACATCGGATATTTGGCCGTGTGCACGCCGGGCTCGCTCAAGGGCTATGAGACAGCTTTGCGCGATTATGGCACGTTCGACTGGTCCGACCTGATTGCACCGGCTGTTCGCCTGGCGCGTGACGGTTTTATGATCCGCAGTCATATGCACTGGTATTGGACCAAGGACCAATCCGGCGACGGCTTTGCCAATACGCTGGACAAGCTGCGTTATTCTGCCAACGGTCGGCGCGTTTACTTCCATGATGATGGCAGGATCCGCAATGTCGGCGAAATTCTGGTCAACAAGGAGATGGCACACACTCTGGAGCGAATCGCCAAAAGTGGCGGATCCGACATTTTTTATCATGGCGAAATCGCCGAGCAGATTGCTGCCGATTTCAAGATAAACGGCGGACTGATCGACCAGCAGGATCTGGCGCGTTACGAGCTGTCGCGGGTCATGCCCGTATGGGGTGATTATCGCGGCCATCGCGTCGCGTCCTCGCCACCGCCAGGCTCTGGCTTCCCACTGATCGAACTGCTCCACGTCATGGAGCAGTTCGATGTCGGGTCGATGCGACATGGAAGTGCCGAGCATATCCGTATTCTCTTCGAGGCAATGAAGCGAATGACGATCGACAAGGACACCTATATGGGCGACCCTGCCTATGTGGACGTGCCCTTTGAAAAACTGCTGACGAAAGAACACGCAAGGGAACTGGCGGCATCGATCAAGGCTGGAGAAAGGGCCAATGTCTCGCGCCTCGACCGGTCGCAGCGCGATACGACCCATATTTCGGTCATCGACAAGGATGGCAATGCCGTCTCGATGACGCATACGCTGGGGAGCCCCTCCGGTGCGATCACCGACGGTCTTGGCTTCATGTATAATGGTACGATGAGCCGTTTCAATCCGGTCCCCGGCAAGCCGGGCTCCATCGCGCCCGGCAAACGGCGGCCAAGCTCGGCCGCACCGACCATCGTGTTCGAGGGCGAAGAGGCAAAGATCGTCATCGGTGCGCCGGGCGGCAGCTATATCGCGCCAGCCGTTGCGCAGTGCCTGATGAACATGATCGATTTCGACATGTCCGCGCTTGAAGCCGTTGCGGCACCGCGCATCATGGGTGTGTCCAATACGCTCGATATCTGTAACCGGATCCGCCGGTCCGTTGAGGACGAGCTGCTTGCCGACGGCTACCAAGTTTCCCGCTCCCCGCAAACATACGCTTTTGCGGCGGTGCATGCGATCAAGATCGAGGGCGGTGTCTCCAAGGGTGCCGCCGATCCGCAACGCGACGGGATGGCAATCTCCGTCGCATGAAAGGAGCGGAACAATGGTCACATCGATAATCAGACGATTGATGCAGGCAATGTTTGTCATCCTCGCGATGACCATCATCGTCTTCATCGGTGTCAGCGTGATTGGCAATCCTGTCGATATTCTGATCAATCCGGATGCCAATCAGGCCGAGCGCGCACGCGTGATCGCGCATTACGGCCTCGATCAGCCGCTGTGGATGCAATATCTTCTTTTCCTGAAGGGGCTGCTGCAGGGCGATTTCGGCAACAGCTTCGTTTACGGACGGCCAGCGCTCGGTCTTATTCTCGAGAGATTGCCGGCAACGCTTGAACTCGCCGTGACGGCGCTCGGCATCGCCATCATCTTTGGCCTGCCGCTCGGCCTTTATGCGGGGCTCTATCCGAACAGAATTTCATCCAAGCTGATCATGAGCGGCTCGATCCTCGGTTTTTCGCTGCCGACATTCTGGGTCGGGTTGATGCTGATCATGGTGTTTTCGGTCGAACTGGGCTGGCTGCCGACCAATGGTCGGGGACCGACGGCGGAAGTCATGGGTATCCAATGGTCATTCCTCACGGGTGAGGGGTTGAGGCACCTGCTGCTGCCGGCGTTCAATCTCGCCCTTTTCAAGACATCGCTGATCATGCGGTTGACCCGTGCAGGCATACAGGAGGTTCTTCCGCAGGATTACGTCAAGTTCGCCCGCGCCAAGGGCCTGCGTGAACAGCGGGTCATCGCCGTCCATGTCCTGAAAAACCTGATGATCCCGGTCGTAACCATTATCGGCCTGGAATTTGGCTCGCTGATTGCCTTTTCGGTCGTGACCGAAAGCATCTTCGCTTGGCCGGGCATGGGCAAGCTCATCATCGACTCGATCAATCTGCTCGATCGTCCCGTCATCGTTGCCTACCTGATGATGATGGTGCTGCTTTTCGTCGTTCTGAATTTCATTATCGACGTCTGTTATACCATTCTGGATCCGCGGGTCCGGCTTGATGCAAAGGCTTGAACCGATGGCCGACCATAACAACCCGGATACCGCCACTCTCCTTCCCGAACCTAGCCGTCTGGCGAAAGGTATCTCCGACTTCTTTCGGTCGCCCGCTGCCGCCATCGGCCTTATCGTCCTGCTGATCATCTGTTGCCTGGCGCTGTTTGCGCCCTGGATATCGCCTCAAAATCCCTACGACCTGATGCAGCTCGACATCATGGACGGTCGCTTGCCCCCGGGTTCGGAATCGATGACCGGCCTGGTGTACCAGCTGGGGACCGATAGCCAGGGCCGTGACATCCTGTCGGGCATTCTCTACGGCTTGCGGACATCCCTGCTGGTCGGCGTGCTGTCTGCCTTTGCGGCAGCGATCATCGGCACGACGGCCGGCCTGTTTGCCGCCTATATGGGGCGCCGCACCGAAACCGTCATCATGCGGCTGGTCGATCTGCAACTGTCCTTCCCGACGATCCTGATGGCGTTGATGATGCTGGCGATCCTTGGCAAGGGCGTTACCAATGTCGTCATCGCCCTGATCATTGCGGAATGGGCGACCTATGCCCGCACCGTGCGCGCCACTGCGCTCGTGGAACGCGAGAAGGAATATATCGAGGCGGCGCGTATGATGCGCCTTCCTGGCTGGCGCATCCTCTTCAGGCATTTGCTGCCGAACTGTCTTGCGCCCGTCATCGTCATCGCGACGATGCAGGTTGCCCGCGCCATCGGGCTTGAAGCGACGCTGTCCTTCCTGGGGCTCGGAGCTTCCGTCACGGAACCGTCGCTCGGCATGCTCATCTCGACGGGTTACCAGTACCTTCTGACCGGTCTGTACTGGATCAGCTTCTTCCCCGGCATTGCGCTTCTGGTCACCATCGTTGCGATCAATCTCGTTGGCGACCGTCTGCGTGATGTCCTCAATCCGAGGAACGCATCATGACCCCATTGCTCCAAGTCAGCAATCTCGTCACCGAATTCGGTGGCGGCAAGGGACGGCCGGGACTGAAGGCGGTCAACGACGTGTCGTTTTCCGTCGAGCGCGGTCGTGTTCTTGGCCTGGTCGGCGAGTCCGGCTCGGGGAAATCGGTCACGGGTTTCTCGATCATGCGCCTTCTTGAACATCCCGGCCGCATCGCGTCCGGCCAGGTGATCTTCGATGGCACCGACATCGCCCGACTGTCCGACGAAGAGATGCGGCGTCTGCGCGGCAAACGGATCGCAATGGTGTTCCAGGACCCGATGATGACCCTCAATCCGGTTCTGACGATTGCCACGCAGATGGTCGAAGCGGTTCGCGCCCATGACGACGTTTCGAAGGAAGTGGCGCGCCAGCGTTCCCGCGACGCCTTGGGACTTGTCGGCATTCCCAGTCCGGAAGAGCGCCTTTCGGCCTATCCGCACCAGTTTTCCGGTGGCATGCGCCAGCGCGTGGCAATTGCGATCGCGCTTCTTCACAAACCGGATCTCATCATCGCCGATGAACCGACAACAGCACTGGACGTGACGATCCAGAGCCAGATCATCTCGGAATTTCAGAAGCTTGCTGAACAGTCCAACACCGCTGTGGTGTGGATCACGCATGACCTTGCCGTCGTTTCGAGATTGGCGGACGATATCGCGGTTATGTATGCAGGCCGGCTTGTGGAAACCGGTCCGGTCTCGAAGGTTCTGTCGACTCCGCGCCATCCCTACACGGCTGGATTGATCGGCTCCGTTCCCTCTCAAAACCGTCGCGGCGAACGACTGCGCCAGATCGGCGGCATGACGCCTGCCATTAATCGGCTGCCGGAAGGCTGCAGTTTCCGCACCCGTTGCGATCTGGCGACAGACGGCTGTCGGGCTATGCCGGCCTTGCTGGCCGAGGCCGACCGGTCCTTCCGCTGCATTCACCCCGTGACGAGAGAAATCGCATGATGGACGCCCAGTCTCCCCTGATCGAGGCAAGAAACGTCTCGCAGCGCTTCGGCGCCAAGCCCGATCTGGCAGCCAAGATCGCGCTGAAATTGAAGCTTGCCAAACCGGGCCCGGTTGTCCACGCGCTCGACGATGTCAGTCTCAGCATCCGCAGCGGCGAAGTCGTTGGTCTTGTCGGCGAAAGCGGTTGCGGAAAGTCGACGCTTGGCCGTGTCATCGCCGGCATCACGTCGCCGAGCGATGGCCAGGTTCTGTGGAAAGGGGTCGATCGCAATGCAATGACGGGGGCGCAGACGAAGGAGTTCGGTCTCTCGACGCAGATGATCTTCCAGAACCCGATGGCTGCCCTCAATCCTCGCATGACGGTCGATGAGCTGATCTGGGAAGCACCCAGGACGCACGGTCTGGCCCGCTCGGGTGAGCATGTCGGTTATGTGGACAAATATCTGACGCTGGCCGGGTTCGATCCGACCATGAAAAGCCGTTATCCGCACCAGTTTTCCGGTGGGCAGCGACAGCGCGTCAATATCGCCCGCGCGCTTGCGGTGCAGCCAAAATTCCTCGTCTGTGACGAGAGTGTCGCGGCCCTCGACGTTTCCATCCAGGCACAGGTGATCAATCTGTTCATGGATCTGCGGGACAGACTTGATCTGACCTATCTATTCGTCAGCCACGATCTGGGGGTGGTCGAGCATATCTCCGATCGTGTCGCGATCATGTATCTCGGGCGGATTGTCGAGGAAGCGCCCGTCGAGGAGGTCTTCCGGCGCGCCAACCATCCCTACACCAAGGCTCTTTTGGCAGAGGTGCCCCGCATCGAACCCGGCAAGCGCCGCTTCACGCCGGTGGTAGGAGAACTTCCAAGCCCGCTCAATCCGCCGAAGGGCTGCCATTTCCACCCGCGTTGTCCCTTCGCGATGGATCGCTGTCGCAACGAAGTGCCGCTCAAGAAAGAGATCGCCCCGAACCATCTGTCGGCCTGTCACCTGAACGGCTGAGGCCGCAGACATTCGATGCCGGCCGGCTGCATTGTCGCCAGCGGCCGGATCATATCCCCATCCGATGCACAGGAGATCAGCCGTGGCTGACACAGTTTCCTCTCACGGCGTCAATGACGTGACGTCCCTAATCGCTTCGCTCGTCTCGGACAATGCGGCCCGCTTCATCGATATTCGCCGGCGGATTCACGAACACCCGGAAATAGCCTTTGAAGAGGTGAAGACGGCAGCCCTTGTGGCCGAAACCCTGGCCAGCCTCGGCATCGACTATGAGACTGGCATTGGCCGCACCGGTGTCGTCGGGCACATCAAGGGTAAGCGCCCGGGGCCGACAGTCTTGATCCGCGCCGACATGGACGCGCTTCCGATGCAGGAGCAGACGGGTCTTCCCTACGCCAGCAAGATCCCCAATCGCATGCACGCCTGCGGCCACGACATCCACAGCTCGACCGTTCTGGCTGTCGGCGCCGTTCTGAAGCAGTTGGAGGAACGTCTGGCAGGTAATGTACGCCTGGTTTTCCAGCCGGCGGAAGAAGCCATCGGCGGTGCCAAGGAGATGATCGCCGATGGTGTGATGGAGGGTGTCGACATGGCTCTAAGCCTTCACAACCGCCCGGAAATCCCCGTTGGCCAATTCGGGATAGTGCATGGCTACGCCAACTCGGCCGTAGACTCCTTCGACATCACCGTGCGTGGCAAAGGAGGTCATGCCGCACGGCCTTATGCGGCAATCGACCCAATCGTTATGGCTGCAAGCCTGATCGGTCAGTTGCAGACGATCGTGTCTCGGGACGTCCGGGCACTGGACGCGTGCGTGGTCACCGTCGGCTCCATTCATGCCGGCGAAGCACGTAATATCATACCGGAAGTATGCGAATTGAAAGGCACTATTCGCAGCCGGCAACCGGAAGCACGCGATGCTGCTGAAGACGGACTCCGACGTATTTGTGAGGGCGTAGCCATCAGTTTCCGGGCAGGCTGCGACCTTACGTACAAGCGCGGTACGCCTCCCATTCTCAACAATGACGTCATGCTGGAGAAGACCGTGAACGCGATCCGATCGCAGATCGGCGACGTCGCTTACGATTACGAACCAAGCATGGGTGGCGAGGACTTTGCCCTGATGGCCGAGCGCGTGCCGTCATTCCGGTTGCTCGTCGGGTCCTCACAACCAGGGCGGTCTGACAAGGTGCATAGCCCAATCTATCAGCCTGACGAGCGATCTATTGCTTTCGGTACGCTTGCATTGGCGAGGACGACGTTTGATCTTCTGGCGCCGTAGTTGTTTCAGTGTTTGCCAGAATTCCCGACTGCCGACGGTGAGCCACCTTTCCAGGCCTTTTCGCCAGTCGCGGTTTCGAATGCACGAAGGCAATAGTCCAATGTCGCGAACAAAGAAATAAGTCCACCCGTCGTGACGAGGAGGCCGCCCAACGTCGCCATGCAAAGCCGAATATGGTGCTAAATATGGTTGGTAGCGCATTTGTATTCGCAGGGCTCGGGCAAAGAAACGCACGCCGGTTGAGATCGCCGCCTTGATCAGCGGCGCAGGGGTGCCTCCAGCGTATGGCGCGGTAAACCGAGTTGCGTTGTCAGTCAGAATGATTTGGATCTTATAGGGGCGGTTGCAGTTAAGTGTAAAAGAAACCCATGCGGAACGGCGGTGGTCGCCTTCTCGATCAGTTCGACGAGCGCAAAGTTCAATCGACGATCGATGGCAACGAACATGTGAGACTTACCCCGCCCGGTGCACAGTTCGGCAATGTCGAAGTCGAAGTGGCCGATCGGTTAGCTCTTGAATGTCTCCTTCGCTGGCCTCTCACCATCGACATCCGGCAGGCTGATGCGCCGATGATGTTTCCAGCCGAGAGTTAACTGGATTCGGTCCGAGTGCAAGGCGCTGGCTCTCTCAAACCTATCAGAGTTGCGCACCTTCTCAAGGAGGACAGGTTGTCGTAGCGGTCTTCACTTGGACTTGGTTCTTCTGCAAACTGCGCATCGGTCGGACGCATCAAACTTCATTCGGCGGGTTTTCCCTTCACAACATCAATAAGATCGGGTCAAAGGTTTCTGCGCAATGAACATTAGGCAACTGGAAGTATTGCACACGCTTCTTGCCACCGGCTCGACGATTGCGACGGCAAAGGCGATGAACCTGAGCCAGTCCGGTGTCAGTCGTATGTTGCAACAATTGGAGCAGGACCTGTCGATCACTCTTTTTGCGCGCGACAAGGGGCGGCTCATCGCAACGCCTGAAGCACTCGCGCTCGGACGCGACGCGGAAAATGTCTTGCTGGCGGTTGAGCGCATGTCCGGCCATGCGGAGGATCTGCGCAGCGGCGCTTCCGGTCCGGAAATCGTCCGCATTGGATTGCCCAGCAGCATGTGGGAAAATTTCGCGCCGGCGATGCTGATGGACTACATGGGTGGTTTTCCGGGCGTCCGCATCGAGACTTTCTTCGAAACCACCACCGCCATCAATAAACTGGTGGGAGAACGGGTAATCGATCTCGGCTTTCTGCGCATGGAGGGTGAGACCGGGCCAGGTATCGAAATCGAAAAGGTGGCCAGCGGCAAAAGCGTCTGCGTCGTCCCGATAGATCATCCACTCGCCAAACTGGACGAGATTTCGCCAAAGGATCTTCGCAACGTGCCGCTCATTCTCATCGGCCGGCAGAGGCCGAACCGCATGGCCCTCGACCAGCAGTTTGCGAAGGCGGGTGTGAAACAATTGGTGAAAATCGAGACCCACACGAACAGTTCGGCCTGTGCATATGTTGCGCAAGGATTGGGCGTTTCGATCATCAGTAGCTTTTACGCGAACCTTTATCACCATCTTCCGATAGTTCAGCGCCCTTTCGTGCCTCAATCCGCGCAGGATTTCGGCTTGGCGAGGGCGGCCGGCTTCCCCCTCTCAATTGCGGCGCGAGCACTCAGCGACGCCCTTCGGCGTCAAATAGAGCTCTCTCAAAAAATCGAATGAAAGCATGGTGGTAGGTGCAAATTCCTGCGCCTGCCCGCCTGCTTTTGCGTCACTTGCAGCGCATAGATGTATGACAAAAACGCATAGTCTTGCGCAACATTACTCATCTCGTCATAGTTTGCATAACGAAACCGATGCTGACGGAACGGAAAGCCGTCATCAATCGTGGGGAAACAATGCTGAGATTTATCCTAAGCCGTCTGCTGATGGCGCTGCCGACGATCGTGCTTGTCTCGATTACGGTTTTCGCGCTGATCCGTTTCATTCCCGGTGACCCCGCCGCCCTGATGCTGGGCGACATGGCGCAGCCCGACCAGATCGCTGCCATGCGCACCGAGCTTGGTCTCGACAAGCCGATGCCGCAGCAATTCGTCATATGGGCGGGCAATGTCCTGCAAGGCGATTTCGGCCGCTCCATCGTCAATGACGAAGCTGTACTACCTCTCGTCGTCTCGCGTTTCGTGGTCAGCGCGGAAATTGTCGTGATTGCTGTTGTCCTCGCCAGCCTGATCGCCGTACCGGCCGGCGTTATTGCCGCCTGGCGGCAGAACAGTTTCACGGATCTGGCATTGGTCGGGACTGCGACGGTGCTTTTGTCCATTCCCACGTTCTGGCTGGGATTGCTTCTGTTACTGTTGTTCGGTCTCAAGCTCGGTTGGTTGCCCGTTCTGGGTTACGTGTCTATCGGCGACAATGTGGTCGGTGGCCTGCTTTATCTCGTGCTGCCGGTAATGACCCTGGTCATCCACGAGGCGGGCGTGCTGATCCGCATGGCGCGCGCCTCGACGCTGGAAGTGCTGAGGCTTGACTACATCACCCATGCTCGCGCCAAGGGCCTTTCAGAAAGCGCTGTCTTGTGGCGGCATGCGTTCAAGAACGCCTTCGGTCCGACATGGACGATGATCGGCCTCATCCTCGGCAATCTGCTTGGCGGCATTGCGGTGATCGAAACGGTCTTCACCATTCCCGGCCTCGGTCGCCTGATGGTCGACAGCATTTTTGCCCGTGACTATCCGGTTATTCAAGGGTGCCTGCTGTTCGTGGCCTTGTCCTACGTGCTGGTCAACCTCGTTGTCGATCTGCTCTATCCTCTCTTTGATCCGCGGGTTGTTGCCGAATGAAAACGTTCACTCTCAATAACTTTATCGGCGGGCTCCTCATTGCCGTGCTCTTGGCCACAGCCGCCCTCGGTCTCTTCTGGACGCCGTTCGATCCAATGAAACTGTCGTTTACGGCCCGCCTCTCTGCCCCGAGTGTCACGCATCTTCTCGGCACCGACGAATTCGGCCGCGATGTGCTGAGCCGGCTGATGGTCGGTGCGCAGGCCAGCGTCTGGATCGGTTTTCTCACCGTCAGTTTCGCCACCATCTGGGGCACACTGATCGGTCTTGTCAGCGGTTATGCGCGCGGTTGGGCGGATGGCGTCATCATGGCGGTTAACAACGCCCTTCTGGCCTTTCCCGGCATTCTTCTGGCGCTTGGACTGTTGGCAGTGTTCGGCGCCAGCCAATACGGCATCATTTTTGCGCTCGGTATCGCCTATACCCCGTCCATGGCCCGCGTAGTGCGCGGTGCCGTCCTGTCGCTGCGCGAACGGGAATTCATTGAGGCGTCACGCGTGATGGGCAATGGTGAACTGTTTACGCTGTTTCGCCACGTCCTCCCCAATTGCCTGGCACCCATCACCGTGCTTGCCACGTCCATGTTCGGCTGGGCCATCCTGTCGGAGAGCGCGCTCTCCTTTCTCGGCCTCGGTGTGCCTCCGCCGGCCCCGACCTGGGGCAATATGCTGGCCGCCGGCCGTCCCTTCATTCAGCAGGCCGTATGGCTGGGTCTTTTCCCCGGCGTCTGTATCGCGCTGACCCTGTTGGGCATCAATCTTCTCGGCGACGCCCTGCGCGACCGCCTCGACCCGCGCATGAGGGGCCTGAAATGACCAGGGAAACTTTCGACAACGTGCTGCTGAGCGTCAATGATCTCTCTCTTGAGGTGGCCCATACCGGTATCGAGGTGGTCAAGGGCATCTCGTTCGACATCGCAGCCGGTGAGATTTTCGGGATCGTCGGCGAAAGCGGCTCCGGCAAGACGCTGGCCACCCGTGCGCTGATCTCGCTTCTGCCTCCGGCCATCAGGGTCACGGGCGGCTCGGTCCGCTACAAGGGTCGCGATGTTCTCGCGATCAAGGACAAGGACTTGCGCCGCCTGCGCGGGGCCGAAATCGGGGTGGTTTTCCAGGAGCCGATGACTTCGCTCAATCCGTCGATGACGATCGGCCGGCAGCTAGAGGAAGGCCTGATCCTTCATGCAAAACTCTCGCCCGAAGAACGTCGGGCCCGCATTCTCGAGATGCTGGAGCGTGTCGGCATCCGCGAGCCGGAAGGTGCGCTTGCCGCCTATCCGCATGAGTTTTCCGGCGGCATGCGCCAGCGCATCATGCTGGCTTCGGTCATGCTCTTGAAACCTGCGTTGCTGATTGCCGACGAGCCGACCACGGCGCTCGATGCCGTCATCCAGCGTGATGTCATGGAGCTTATGGTCGAGCTGACGCGGGCGGAAGGGACCGCCGTTCTCTTGATCAGCCACGACCTGCCGATGGTGGCGCGTTATACCAGTCGCATCGTCGTGATGGAAAAAGGCGCGATCGTCGAACAGGGGCGCACCGAAGATCTGCTCGATGCTCCACAGCACGCCTATACGAGGAAGTTACTCTCCTCGCTGCCGTTTCGTGGAGAAGTACGCTCGCTCGACACGTCGAGGCAGCCAATGGTCTCGGCTCAGAACATTGTCGTCGATTATGCGGGCCGAAAATCGCTTCTGAAGAGGGCGAAAATCAAGCGCGCCCTGCACGGTGTCAGCATCGATATCCACGAGGGCGAAGTTGTGGCGCTTGTCGGTGGTTCTGGCTCCGGAAAGACCACGCTTGGCCGCACCATCGCCGGGCTGGTGAAGGAAAGTGAAGGCGATATCCGCTTTCAGGGCCGCTCCCGTGACGAGGATTGGCGAGACTATCGCCTGAACTGCCAGATGGTGTTTCAGGACCCGTATTCCTCGCTCGATCCGCGCATGACGATCCTGACACTGGTCGAGGAGGCGCTTCGGCTGGTTCCCGATCTCGACACTGCTGCAAAACGCAAACGGGCGTCGGAAACGCTGGAGGAGGTTGGCCTCAATGCCGATTATGCCAGCCGATATCCGCACGAACTGTCTGGTGGCCAGCGGCAGCGCGTTGCGATTGCCCGCGCTATTGCCCGCCGGCCGCGTTTCCTGATCGCGGACGAACCGGTTTCCGCGCTGGATGTGACGGTGCGCGCGCAGGTCCTCGATCTCTTCTCGGATCTACAGAAGCGTTACGGCTTTTCGTGCCTGTTCATCAGCCATGATCTTGGCGTCGTTGAACAGGTGGCCGACCGGGTCGTTGTCATGCAGGACGGCCGCATCATCGAAGAGGGCGATCGTGACGCGATCTTCGACAACCCGCAGCAGGATTATACCCGCCGTCTTCTCTCGGCGATCCCCGCCCTTGACCAGAACGAACGGGGTGGCGTGACGCTCAAATGGCGTCTGGAAGAGGGGCTCTAAAAGGATGACCACGATGACCATATCCGACCAGCTGTCCGCAATCTGTGATGCACAGCCCTTTGTCACTCGCTTCATGGTGCGCAATCTGCTGACCGGCGAAGAGATCAGGCGTGGTGCCGATGAGGAAACCCCCTCGGGCAGCACTCGCAAGACCTCGATCATGATGGCGGCGCTCAAGGCTGCGCATGAGGGGCGGCTTAGTCTGGATGAACCGGTCACCTATGAACAGCGGTTGGCCAAGGAAGTCGCCAGCGGCATGTTCCGCTACATGACGCCGGGCATTGTCATTTCGCTGCGTGATGCGATCACCGGAATGATGACACTGAGCGACAATGTATGCACGAGAATGGTGCTCGAACGGCTGACACTGGAAGAGGTGGACAGCTACTGCAAGGCGCTTGGCATGGCCAATACCCACCATCGTTTCCTCATTCCGCCGCTCGCCCTGCCGGCCGATCATGCGCTGACGACGGTGACGACGACATCGGCGGCGGATCAGGTGCTGCTGCTTCAGACCATTCTCGATGCGCAATCTTCGGCGGAAGCGCAGGAGAAACTGGGTTGCAGCGCGGAATTGTGTGCCTTCGCCATGGAAACGCTAAAACACCAGATCCTGCGTTACGGCATCCGTTCGCGCCTGCCATTCGAGGCCGTTGTGGCCAGCAAGAGTGGGCGCGGCAAGCGCGGCCGGATGGATGCCGGCATCGTCTACAGGGATGGGACGCCGTTCTTCATCATCACCGCCTATACCGACGATGTGCCGCAAGTCATGGCGGATGGCACGCCCGGATACACGCTGTCGCTCGAAACGATCGGCCGGCTGGCACAGGCCTGCTGGGGCGATTTCCAGTCATGAAATCAACAACGACAAAAGAGGGTAGAACAATGAAAAAGCTTCTTCTGGCAGGCACTGCTCTGATTGTTATGGCCGGCACTGGCGCAGCGCGCGACATCACGATCGCGCAGAGTTCGGACCTGCGCAGCGCCAATCCCGGCGTCAACCGTGATGGCAATACCGATGGTGTGATCCTGCATATCGTCGAGGGCCTCGTCGGCTACAACAATGGTGGCGAAGTGAAACCGCTTCTGGCGAAAAGTTTCGAAACCTCCGCCGATGGCCTGACCTATACGTTCAAGCTGCGCACCGACGTTAAATTCCATAATGGAAAGACGATGACTGCAGATGATGTTGTCTGGAACTGGACACGATATCTGAAGCCGGAAACCAAATGGACCTGCCTCAACGATTTTGCCAAGGGTGGTGCCGCGCCGGTTACGGATATAAAGGCAGTCGATGTGGCAACCGTCAGCATCACGCTTGAAAAGCCGTCTGCCGTTTTCCTCGGCCTGATGTCGCGTCCTGAATGCGGTTATACCGGCATGATTTCTCCTGACTCTATTGCCGCCGATGGCAGTTTTGTCAAACCGATCGGTACCGGCCCGTTTCAGTGGGATGAATGGAAAAAAGGCGAATATCTCCACCTCGCAAAATTCGCCGATTACGTGTCGCCGCAAAATGACGGCAAGCCGGATGGCATGGTCGGATCGAAGCGACCGCTCGCAGACGGCATCAAGTTCATGGTCATCCCGGATGCCTCGACCGTGAAGGCCGGCCTCGAGTCCGGCGTACTCGATACCGCCGAAATCTCGCCGGATCTGATCCCTGAATTCAAGTCGAACGAAAAGACCCAGCTGATTGTGTCGCGAAACAACGGTAAGAACCTGTTCTACATCCAGACCCGCGACAAGGTTTTGGGCAATCCGGGCGTTCGCCGTGCCATGGCCATGGCGCTCGATCTGGATGAGCTGGTTGCTGCCGCATCGAATGGGACCGGTGAGGCCAACGGTTCGATGGTGTCTCAGGACAGCGTCTATTTTGACGAGACCCAGAAGAAGCGCCTGTCGTATGATATCGAGGCAGCAAAGAAAGAACTCGCGGCTGCCGGTTACAAAGGGGAGCCCATCTCGATCATCGCCAACAAGCGCGGCAACGTGCCGAGCTTCCCGGCCGCCGTCATGGCACAGGGCATGATGCAGCAGGCCGGTCTCAACGTGCAGATCGAGGTGCTGGATTATGCCACCCAAGTCGATCGCCGCCGCTCCGGCAATTATCAAGTGATTTCGCAATCGGTGGCGCCGCGTCTCGACCCGGCGCTGATGTATTCTTTCTATGTCGGCGACAAGGACAAGAATGCCTCACTGATGTGGGATGACCCGAAAGCGGTCGAGCTGATGAATGCCGCTTACGCGGAGGCTGATCAGGAGAAGCGCCAGAAGATCTTTGACGAGTTCCACGAGTTGATGCTGAAGGAAATGCCCGGCATTTTCCTTTACGACATGGTGGATGTCTGGGGCGCGACGAAGAAGCTGAAAGGTCAGCCGGTCTGGCAGTCCAATGCCCGTCTCTGGGAAGTTTCAGTCGACGACTGAACAGTTGCGCCGTGCCGCCAATCTATGCCGGCTCGGCCCATTCACCCACCGTTGACTAATGATCCGGTTGTTTGACTGCCGGCAGGATAAACGCTCCCTGAAACGGGCGCCAACACACCGCGAGGACGCCATGAACCGCGACGCCTTAAGCTCGATTGCCGACGCGATCAATGAAATGACGCCGGACTTTTCCAAACTCAGTGACAGCATCTGGGATTTCGCCGAGCTGAAGTTCGACGAGAAAAGGTCTTCCGGTATCTTGGCTGAAACGCTGGAGGCCAATGGCTTTGCGGTGAAGCGCGGTGTTGCCGGCATGGATACGGCTTTTATCGGCGAATCCGGTACCGGCACGCCGGTGATCGCTATCCTCGGAGAATTCGACGCGCTGGCTGGCATGAGCCAAGCAGCCGGTGTCGCCGAACACCGACCGCTCGTTCCCGGTGGCACCGGCCATGGCTGCGGCCACAATCTTCTTGGCGTCGGCTCGCTGATGGCTGCCATCGCGCTCGCCCGTCATCTGAAAGAAAACGGCATCGCAGGCACCGTGCGCTATTATGGATGCCCCGGAGAAGAGGGCGGTTCGGGTAAGACATTCATGGTGCGCGCTGGTTTGTTTCATGATGTTGATACAGCGCTGACATGGCATCCGGCGCCCTTCAATGGCGTCCGTTCGACCAACAATCTCGCGGTTCTCGAATTCTACTACCGCTTCAAGGGTGTTGCGGCCCATGCTTCGAATGCCGCTCATCTCGGGCGCTCGGCACTCGATGCTGTGGAATTGATGAATGTTGGCGTCAACTTCCTGCGCGAGCACATGCCGCAAGATTGCCGCGTCCATTACGCGATTACCGATACCGGTGGTCGCGCCGCCAATGTGGTGCAGGCGCAAGCGGAAGTGATCTATCTCATCCGGGCGCCGGAAATGCCGCAGGCGCTGGAGCTCGCAAAGCGCGTCGACAAGGTGGCACGCGGCGCGGCGATGATGACCGAAACCGAGGTCGAGATCGTCTTCGACACCGCATCCACCAATCTTCTGCCGAACATCACGCTCGAAACAACGATGCATGAGAACATGATGGCGCTCGGTCCGGTGGCTTTCGATGAGGCAGACCTGGCTTTTGCCCAATCGGTTCAAGACACCTTCACCGATGAGGCGATCAAAAGCAGTATCCGTCTTTACCAGATCAAAGGTGACGTTTTTTCCAACGCGAAGGTGGATGGCGCAACGCCCCTGCATCTGGGCCTGCGCGAATTCGAAGGCCATTCCCATTTCCGCGCTGGCTCAACCGATGTCGGTGATGTCAGTTGGGTGACGCCGACAGCACAATGCTGGACGCCGACTTGGGCGATCGGAACCAATCCCCATACGTGGCAGGTCGTGGCGCAGGGCAAAAGCCCGGCAGCGCACAAGGCGATGGCGCATGCTGCCAAGGCAATTGCCACGACCGGCCTATCGCTGATCACCTCACCAAAACTTCTGGCTGCCGCCAAGGCGGAATGGGCGGAAAAGGCAGATGGCAAGGCCTATGTCTGTCCCATACCCGCGGAAATTACTCCCTCAATGCTTGCCGGTTCACATGTCGTGAGCAAATAATTCTTGGGCAAGCCAATGCCGGAAAATGGTGTCCGAAGTTGCTGGTTCGCCTGCTGATGCCACGAACAAGCTCTTAAACCTCAGAGGAAGTCGCGATGAAGCTTCAAAAATTCAGTGTTGAGGACACAAAGCTGGTCCGCTCGCCCGGTCAGGACGCAGATGTCTTCGTTGGCAATCTGGTCGATGAGACGGACGGCGGTCCGATTACAATCGGCTAAGGCCGCTATGCTGCGAACCAGTCGCTGGCTGAAACGATGGCTGCCGATGACGTTATGATCGTTCTCGAAGGGGCTTTTTGTGTCGACGAGCTCGGTCACCATCAAGGCGGAAGCGGGTGCTATAGTGTACATGCCAAAAGGCGAGGCGCTGACAGTCACGACCGATTGCGAGGGCGTCCTGACAGGCTATAACGCCTATCTGATTGGGCGAGGCACACGATTGATCCGGAAAATGGTGAGCCGTCCGACGCTTTTTGAACAGGCCTTCATAAGGAGGCTTTGGTGTATGTCGTCTAGGAGCTACTGGCCATAGGCCGGCACGTCGTTAGCAAACAGAGTGAAGGCGGTCATCAGGTCATCGCGGTGACGCACAGTGACGGGAAGGCCACGTCCTTGAGTGACGAGGCTTTAATCGATGGTGTCGCTGTCGATGTGGGCGATACCGACGCACTGTGCGCGGTACTGTCTCGTGGCAAACGCGCTTTTCTGCTTAACCCACCTGCTGATCCTGCTACTGACACGAATTCCGAGGAACTTAGGACGGGGCGCAGCATTGCAGAAGCGATCAAGGCTTCGGACCTGGAAAAGGTAGTCGTAGCCTCGACCTATGGTGCTCAACGCGGCGACGCCATCGGCGACCTCTCTGTTTTGTGGGAATTCGAGCAGCTCGTCGCGGCAACCGGCGTACCGGCTGCGATCGATCGGGGAGCCTACTATTTCACGAATTTCGACCAATTGGTCGAGTCCGCAAAACAGGGAGTTCTGCCAACACCGTTTGGCCAGGATTTCATACTGCCGATGGTGTCGCCGATCGATCTCGCCAGCGCTGCCGTTGCCAGGCTGATGAGCACAATTAATGATACGGGCGTGCAGTTCGTGGAAGGGCCAACGCGCTACGCAATGAGTGATGGCGCACGTGTTTTCGCGCAAGCCTTGGGCCGCGACGTGAAGGTGCAGCAAATTCCGCGCGATGAGATCGAAGACAATTTCAGATCGCTGGGCTTTTCCGTGCCTGCCGCTCGCGCTTATGCGCGGATGACGATGGCCACGTTGGACGGTGCGGAGATGCCAACAGAGCTTACGCGTGGGAGGGTAACGCTCGAAGATCACATTGCCTCACTCTTCACAGAGCGCGCAGGTGCGTAGTTGCCGCGCAAGCATGTCAGAAGTAGCGTGAAGTCAACCACAAGCCGATTTTCCAGAGACCTAGGGATGCGTCAGGCGCTATTACCGTGCCCGTGGTAAACTCGCGAACCCCAATTCTCCCGCGTCTGGGCGAGCCATCTTCCAACTTCGGCAGCACACATGGGCGCGGATGGACGGTGAAACTCTTCGCCAATTATATGCAAAACCAGAGGGTTTCGGCCAATATATTGACGGATAAGCCCGATTTCGACACTTCGAGCGAAACATGGCGCGATACATTTTGGCATGTCGACAATTTTCGGCGCCTTCGGCGATGCTTCCGTAGCCGGGTATCAAAACTTGAAACCGGACGTCGGAGGCTCGCATTTCGAATCCGTTTCCCTGATGATTTCTGCTAGGACGCGGACTCAT
>UCHV01000031.1 GCA_900472395.1 Hyphomicrobiales bacterium | reverse complement strand
CCGCCAAGCGTCAAGCTGGCCGAAAGCGGCGACGCCAAGGTTCAGGCGGAAATGCTGGCCGGTTTCGGCCAGCTTGACGCTTGGCGGCAGTTTTGTTTCTTCGACGATACGTTTGAACTCGGCGGTCGAGGTATCCAGTGCCGTGCCCTGCGGTACGTCGGAACCAATGGATACGACCCGGTTGCGGGCATTGCGCTTGATCGAACTCGGACCTTCCGAATAATCGATATCGGCAACGCTGGAGAGCGGCACCGCAGCGCCGGAGGCCGTCTTGATCTTGAGCGAACGAATGCGATCGAGATCGCGGCGCGTGTCGAGCGAGGTCTGGACACGGATGGGAATCTGGCGGTCGTCGAGCGATATTTTTGTCAACTGTGCATCGATATCGCCGATGGTGGCGACGCGCACGGTCTGGGCGATCTGCTGCGGCGTGACGCCAAGGCGCGCGGCTTCATCCTTGCGCGGACGGATCTGCAGTTCAGGGCGGGGCAGGGCACCATCCTGCGATACATTGGCGAGGATCGGCGATGCGCGCAGGTTGGATTCCAGCAGTGCGACCGCGTCATTCAGTTCGTCGTTGTTGTCGGAAAGGAAGTTGAAGGTCAGTTCGCGTTCGGCGCGATCGTTGATTTTGGAGATCCGCACGTCAGGGATGGCGCGCACCTTCTCGAACAATTCCTTCTCGATGTCCCATTGGGGCCTTGTGCGACCGTGGTCTTCCATCTTCGGCAGGTGTGCGCCGATCAGAGGAATGCCGCCGAGCCCCTTGTTGACAAGGGTTTTCAGCAACGAATGATCCATATTGCCGAGAATGACCCGGATGGTGGAGCGGCGCAGTTCGAGATCGCCTTTGGGCGAGGCGCCGCCCAGCACGAACACGCTTTCCACTCCGTCGAGATCCTTGACCGTGTTGTAGATCTGCGCGCTCGTCGCGTCATTCTCCTCAAGCGTTGCATTGGGTGGCAGTTCCACCGACAACACGATGCGCGAGGAATCCTCGGGCGGGAGAAAGCCGCCAGGCACCTGAGCCAACAACGCCATCGATGCGAACAGAAAGCCGATGGCTCCGAGCAGCGTCGCATACCGCCAGTACCATTTGCGGGTGGTGCCGGAAACCACACGCGAATAGGCCCGCATCAGGCGTCCGTCATTGTCGTGATGATCGTCCATCGCGTCTTCGGCGCGCATCAGATAGGCGGCCATCAGCGGCGTAATGAGACGCGCCACCAGAAGCGAGAAGAACACCGAAAACGCCACGGTGAGACCGAACTGGATGAAATACTGGCCCGGAATGCCCGGCATGAACGACACCGGCACGAAAACCGCGATGATGGTGAAGCTGGTGGCGATGACGGCAAGACCGAT
>UCHV01000042.1 GCA_900472395.1 Hyphomicrobiales bacterium | reverse complement strand
ACTTTTCCGAAGCAAGTCCAGAATGCAATCACTTCAGTTTGGTCGAACGTCCAGACAGAGGGTCAGATCACCAAGCTAAAACTCATCAAGCGCCAGATGTACGGACCCGGGAAACTCGATTTGCTTGAGGCGACGAACCGATTGCGCACATCCAGATGATTGGCAATCAGTTCTGCAAACAGCCTGAACATCGTCAGAATTTTGGAATTGTTCACCTGCGCCGGACTCGGGTCGATTGCGCACAACGTCCCGAAAAACGTGCCGTCAATCAAGGTAATCGGAACGGATATGTAACTCTGGAAGCCATATTGCAGCGGCGTATGTCGACGAATCAAGATATCGCTCTTGTCGACATGATCGATCGCGACCGCCTCATGATTTTAGCGGATCTCGTGGCAGATGGTGGTTTCGACCTGGAGTTCGTCGCCGGGCTTTAGGCTGAAATCGATATTGTCGAATACTTCGCACGCAACCCACCGTCCCTCTGTGACACGATCGACGGCCACAAAACCCATGCCCGTCGTCTGGCGGATGACGTCAAAGATCGAAGATACCGCGGCAATATCCGCGATGGCGTCGATGTCAGCTTGAAATTCGTGCGGCAATAATCTCGTCCTGTCTCGACGGTTCACTGGCAATTATCGAAACGGACAGGGAGCCGCTTGCTGTCCGAAACCTGATATCACCAACTTCAATCGCACAATTCTCTGATCGTCGTCAAAACAAGTTCTTGATTGATTGGTTTGTTGAGGAAACGAGCGTGTGTGGGAAGAGCGCCTTCTTCGGGTATGACAGCGCCGGAGGCGACGATGATCGAGATATCTGGCCAGTGTTCGCCGATGTAATTGGCCAACTCAATCCCGTTGAGGCGGCCGGGCATCTGCACATCCGTGACAATCAGCTTCAAGGTATTGTGCTGTTTCAGGAAGGCGAGGGCCTCATCGGCGGTGCGGGCTTCAATGACGTGATAGCCAGCCTCGCTTACCATATCCGCCGTATCCATCAGTATGAGCGGCTCATCATCGACGACGAGAGCGATCGGGTGAGGTAATCCAGCGAATGTTTGCTTATCCATGGCTCATAACCCCTGGACGGTGTTTCAGTTCCGAAGACTGCTTTTGGTGCCAGGGGTCTGGCTCCCACTCAACTGTGGTTGTACATTTTCTGAATGAGCTCGTGGGAAATCGGCAACGACTCAGGTGACAACGCGCGCGGTTCACCTGCCCGCGTTTCTAAGAAGATCAATTTCTTTGGCGATGGGCCCGAGAAGTTTTCTCAATCGGTTCTCTTCGACCCGATCCAGCCGAAACCTTTCTGCGAACTCACTGACCAGCACGGTTTTGGCGGCGCCTGAGTGCACCGGTGGTTTGGTCTTGTCCGGTTGTCTATTCACGTTCGTATCCTTTCGAGGAGACGGTATGCTCAACGGAAATGGCCGAGATCCAGTGTGACGGTACTGCTACGCGCTTTCGCGTAGGCGGACGCCGCAGCTTTCAGAATTCTTGGTCGCAGCGCATCGAAGGATGCCAGATAGTCGTCTTCCGTGGCATTCCGCTGAGATTTCTCGCAGGCAAGGACTTCGGTCGCCAGAAAAAATTTTATTTCGAACATCCCGTCATATCCTGTAAACCGGACACAGCGGTTTCTGTGGTCGAAGCTGCGAGCCCCATTCGGGAATGAGACGCCCATTAGCGACCTCCCTCGTCTTTCCATCTCTCGATGGCATCTTCTTTCGATATGTGATCAATCGGCGCTCCGGCCGTCGCCAGACGACTGCGACGGTCGAGTGCCTCCAAAAGCCCTGTTTTTGTTCTTGCTCCGCCGCGGAATTCGGCCGTGAGGAAGCTCGAGGCGTCACGTTTCATGCCGGGACTCGCATCGGAATCGATGCCTCGAAGACCCGCGGTCCTCAATGCCTCCCTGACCAGCCTGAGCCCGGCCTTGTCGAAATGCGATGCTGCTGAAGTGGAAGACATATCGTCCTCCTTTTGTTTGGGGCAAGGTTTTGCGCCCTTGATGGTAGCGCCCTGAAGACAAGCTGCCACTATCACTATAAGTCGTGCTAAAATATCACATTGCAAGGCCTGATTGATCGAAGCCGCTTCGACACGGCGGTCAGAGACCTCAAGGGGACATCAGACCAGATGGGCATTCTCGGCATTGGGCTCTTTATGCGCGCCGGATCGATGGCCCAAGGCCTTCGATCGTCAGCGACCTTGCCCAAACCTATCAAACCTCGCGCGCTCGACGCGGCGAGGCCGGAGGAACACCATGCAAACTCAATCGAGAGCGGGACTGATCACGAAATCCTGGCAGATCACGCTAGCCGTTATCTTGGAAAGACGTTCGATTTGCTCAGCGAACGAGAGCGTTCCATCGTCCGTCGTCTGATCGAGCGCCGGTCGATTACGCATGACACCAATCACTCTTTCGATGAGAAGCTGACGACGGCCGAACAAATGGCAGACAGGGTAGCGGAATTCGGAGGCTCTTGGACCTTCATCGTAATCTTCGCCTTCGTCCTTCTGGTGTGGGTGACAGGCAATATTGCGACATCCCTTTGGGCCTTCGATCCCTATCCCTTTATTTTCCTCAGTCTGATCCTGTCGATGTTGGCTGCGGCTCAGGCGCGTCATCATGATGAGCCAAAACAGATATGCGGCAAAGGATCGGCTTGCAGCAGTACACGACTACGAGGTCAACCTGAAAGCGGAGATCGAGATCATGGCGCTTCACGACAAGCTCGACCAGATCCGCAATGTCGAGATCAGGGATCTGTCCGCCAGGCAGCAAGAACAGCTGACGATGCTTGCCAATTTTGTCGGCGCCACGAAACCGTGAGGCGTCGGCACTCCTGACCGCAGAAAAGTTTCTTTAGCCGGTCATCGGCTTGGCAAGCTCGTCCGTCCCGTTGCAAAAATGACGTAATTCCGACTACGGTTTCACGGACCAGATCGGCTGCCACTAGGAAGATAATCGTGCTCAACATGTACCCGAATGGCAGCGACCCTGGTTTGCCGGACAATAGGGGCGCCATTCCAGACGGCGTCATCTGGATCGATCTGCTCGATCCTACTGCGCAGGAAATTGCGCTTGTTGAGCAGAAGGAAAAAGTGCGTGTCCCCTCTTGCGAAGACTTGAGCGAGATCGAGGTGTCAAGCCGATTGGCAAAGGAGGGGGACCACTTCTACCTGAGCGCCCCCGTAATCGGTCATGCTGCGCTGAGCATGCAGTACTGTCGCCCGCCGGCTTTATCGTCGGCAGAGATCTGCTAATCATCGTTCGCTTCGAACACCTTCCGACCTTCGAGGCAGTGGTAGAGCGACTGGGCCACGATAAAATGCTGACGGCGGGCTTTGGCGTCTTCATTGCGCGTCTGGAGGCGATCGTCGACCGCGGTGCCGACGTACTCGAGCATATCGCGGCAGCCGTTGACGAAGTCTCGCGGTCTGTTTTCAAGGGAAACCTGATGGGCTCTATCTCCCCGCGGAGCACAAATCTTACTCTCAGGAATGCCCTGGCCAAAGTCGACGACTGGGCGATCGTTCATCAAAGGCCAGAGACGCTCTGTTAGGTGTTGGCAGGATTGCGGCCTTTACTGTTGATATCTGTCACGAGGGCTGACGGACGGGTTTCGCGACCAGCTCCATGCGATCACCAAGGATGTCACGTCTCTGAGCGACTACCAGACCCATCTCTCCGACAAGACCCAGTTCCTACTTGACGCCGTCCTTGGGGTTTATCACCATCGAGCTGAACGACATTTTCAAGGTGCTGACGATCGCGTCTGTTGTCGGCGTTCCGGCCACTCTTATGGCGGGCATCTGGGGCATGAATTTCAAATTCATGCCCGAACTCGGTTGGACTTGGGGTTATCCATTCGCATGGGCAGTCATCATTCTCAGTGCCGTCGTGCCACTAATATGGTTTTGCCGCAACGGATGGTTTTAAGCCGGTGAGCGAACTGCCTCAAAGGATGAACTCCGCAAAAGCGTAGGCAAGGATAACAATTACAAGGATCGTGACCAGCAATAAGATCAGGGTGTTGGCAGGGCTTGAGAACATTTTGCAGCACCTTGCTTGTTTGTCGGCAGACAAGGCATCAGGCCGAGCCAAACCGACCGTTCAGATTTTAACCCTATGCCTTCCCTCTATGATAGCCAGCTTGGTGTGGGCAGGAGGTGGTGGTGAACAAATTGTCGTTCTGGGTATGGCTTGCGATCCTTGCGATACCCGTATTTTCCTTGGTCGCGGCGCAGTGGGATACGAACACTGGCCCCTCGATTGGCGGTGGCGGCTACGACCTGGGACCGTTCGTTTATTCCTGGCTGCTTATTATTATCACATTCGTCTGGTCGCTCTGCGTTCTGGGGGTTGCGGTCTTTCGCCGAAATCGGACCTCACCGCTGCAGACCATCGGACTGCCGGCCATTGGCGTCACCACATGCGCCATTCTCTTTCTGGTATATCAAAACAATCTTTTCTGAATAGTTCGGCTGTCGGTGGTCCGAGATGCCTACGCACGACAGAGAGTATGCGCCACAAGCGGGCATTACTACCTAAGCTTTCTTGTGAAACCAGGTGGAGGACGAAGAGAAAGCAAAACCAGACGCCGTCGGCGGTGAAGGGTCACACTGGCGAACCTCCTTAGCAAGAGTTGGTCTGCCTCACTGAACACGTCCTTCAGCGTCCCGTTGACTGCCTGCTCGATGGGACAGCACGGCATGTCGTAAGCGGATCCCACAGCGAAGATCGACGGCTCCCCAACAGCGCGATAAATGTCGAGAGGGGTAGACAAAAGGGCAGGGACGTCCTTTGAGCTCGCCGAGGATAGCTCTTTGAATTGCCGTCAGTTAGCAGCGGCACTTCGGACGGCCATCATCATCCCCTGTGACAGTCAGCGGATCGCCCAGGTTCGGAGAATATTGGAGACATCAGGCCGATCGAATGCCCTTTCGTGCCGATAGGCTTGCTCCTCGCATACGGAGCTAGCCTATCAACTGGCTAAATATCAGTCCTCGCCTGGGCTATGCCAAGAAATCGAGCAGATCCTTGTTCAGCCGATCAGGTGCGGTGGCAAACAGACCGTGCGGCTCCCCTTCGTATTCTATGAGTTTTGCGCCGGAGATCGCAGCGGCCGCGGTCCGACTGGATGGATCGATCGGCACGGTCTTGTCCGCCGTTCCGTGGATGATGAGGGTTGGGACGGTGAACGCCGAGAAATCGCCTCGGAAGTCAGTCTTGCCGAACGCATCCACGCAATCGATCGTCGCTTTCGGACTGGCCATGATGCCGAGTGTAAACGACCAGTCGAGAATGCCGTCGCTGACCGGGCTTGTGACCCATCCAACACCATAGAACGTCTTCGCGAAATCCTGCAGGAAGGCGAACCGGTCCTTGCGGATTTGGGATTTCATATCCTCGAAGACGCTGACGTCCACGCCATCGGGGTTACTTTGGTCCTTGAGCAGGTAGCCCGCAACCGATGCAACTAGGATTGCCTTGGAGACACGCGATGCCCCGTGACGGCTCAGGTACCGGGCAATTTCACCACCACCCATCGAAAAGCCGACAAGTGCCACGTCCTGTAGGTCAAGTTCCTCAACAATGCTTGCCAGGTCATCAGCGAACGTATCGTAGTCGTAACCAGTCGCGGGATGACCGGACTGACCAAACCCGCGGCGGTCATAGGTCACAACCCTGTATCCGGCTTCGAGAAGCGCGAGGGTCTGATATTCGAACATGTCGCCAGTCAGTGGCCATCCATGGATAAGGACCACCGGGCGGCCGTTTCCCATGTCCTTTACATGCAGTTTCGTTCCATCTTTCGCCTCAACGAATGCCATCGGTATCTCCTTTTACGTGACGAAGGAGTAAACACTTTGACGGGACGCGGTGTTCCAGGTTAGACGCGAGCCCGTGCTGCAAAAAAACGAATAGCCCGATGGCTCGGCACGGATGCGATTTTGTCTCGGATTTTGCATTCCCTCGCTAGAATAGTTTCAAAGCTTTCCCGCTACACCATCTATGCTGAATTGTGGCATGAACCATGTGCCGCGTCAGACAGGAGCAGCGTTTGAACTACTGGGAAGGCTTCGACTGGGCGAGTACGCCATTGGGTCCAAAAGAAACATGGTCGTCAGCGTTGCGCACGACCTACGACATCATGTCTTCAACCAGCTTTGGCATGTGCGCGATCTGGGGATCGGAAAAAACCTTCCTCTATAACGAAGCCTATGCGCCCTTCCTCGGAGATCGGCATCCCTGGGCACTGGGGCAACCTATCGACCAGGTTTGGCCGGAAGTGTGGCATGAAATCGAGCCGTTGATTGCGCGGGCGATGGCGGGCGAAACCGTTCATCTGGACAACCTTCACCTGGTTATGACCCGCAAGGGCTATCCGGAAGATACCTATTGGACATTTTCGTACAGCCCCTTGCGCGACGGAGACACCATCAAGGGTTTTCTGGATGTCGCCTACGAGACGACAGAGTTACTCGCTGCGCAGTCACGCGACCGCGTTAACGCCGAGCGTGTCCAACTGGCGTTGAGCGCCGGGGCGATCATCGGCACCTGGGTCTGGGATATTTTGACGGATCAGTTCACCATCGATGCGGCCTTCGCGGATAGTTTTGGTCTCGATCCGGCATTTGGTCGCAGCGGGGTTCCCCTGGACCAGATCATTTCCACGGTCCACCCGGAAGATCGCGATGGGCTCGTTGCCGCCATCAATGATGCAATCGAACGGCGAGGGCATTACGCCTACCAATATCGCGTTCGGCGTCAAGACGGCAATTACTACTGGATCGAAGCAAACGGTCGTGTCGATTGCGATGCCGATGGGAAGCCGTTTCGTTTTCCCGGTGTGCTCATCGATGTTGACGATCGCCGTGCCGTCGAGGCGGAGCGCGACCGGGCGATCGCCATGCTGCAGGTTTTGAACGACGACCTGGAGCATCGGGTTGCCGAGCGCACAGCAGAACTCCTCAAGGCGGAGGAAGCGTTGCGCCAAGCGCAAAAAATGGAGGCCGTGGGCCAGTTGACCGGCGGCCTTGCTCACGACTTCAACAACCTGCTCGCCGGAATATACGGAAGCCTGCAACTCGTGACACGCCGCCTGACCCAAGGTCGCACGGCAGACGTCGAACGATATCTCTCGGCAGCCCAGGGTGCCGTTCAGCGCGCAGCGGCGTTGACGCACCGACTGTTGGCCTTCTCGCGCCGCCAGACGCTCGATCCGAAGCCGACCAGTGTCAATCGGCTGATCAACGAACTGGAGGATTTGATCCGTCGCACTGTTGGCCCGTCGATCGAGCTCGATGTGATCGGGACGACCGGCCTTTGGCCGGCACTGGTGGACTCATCTCAGCTGGAAAACGCGCTTCTCAACCTGTGCATCAACGCCCGTGACGCCATGCCGAATGGTGGACGAATTACCATCAACACAGAAAACATCGCGCTGGATCATGCCGCGGCTTCGGCGCATGACTTGCCCAAGGGGGAATATCTCCTGATCTGCGTGAGCGATAGCGGCACGGGTATCCCTGAAGACATCCGCGAGAAGGTTTTCGAGCCGTTCTTCACGACCAAGCCGCTCGGCGAAGGAACTGGGCTGGGCCTATCGATGATCTATGGCTTCGCAAAGCAGTCCGGCGGACAGGTGACAATCTCATCTGAAGAAGGAATTGGCACGACGGTCTGCATATATCTGCCACGACATGTGATGGATAGTGTTATGACCGACGAACAGGCCGAGCAGCAAGTGCTTACTCGCTCTGAGCAGGGCGAAACCATTCTTGTGGTGGATGACGAGGCGACAGTGCGAATGCTGATCTCGGATATCCTGCATGAACTCGATTACACGGTCATTGAAGCCGGTGATAGTGTTGCAGGCATGAAGATCCTGCAATCGGACGTCAGGATTGACCTCCTCGTGAGTGACATCGGCCTTCCGGGAGGTATGAATGGCCGGCAGATGGCGGACGCTGGACGCCAGTCACGCCCGGATCTCAAAGTACTCTTCATAACGGGATACGCGGAGAGTTCGACAGTACGCGATGGTCACCTCGATCATGGTATGTCCGTCATGTGCAAGCCGTTCCCGGTGGAAGTCCTAGCCGCCCGCGTGCGAGAGATGATTTCTCAGAACTGACCGGGAGGCGTCCTCCTTGGTCGGCAGGCATCGTCATTCGGGTAGGAGCGCCATCGGGATCCGCAGGGTGAATCGCGTTTCTTCCGTGGTGGAGACAACATCGATCCGGCCGCCATGCGCTTCGGCGATCCTGGAGGCGATGTAAAGGCCAAGGCCCAGACCTTCGGTGCGCTCCTGACCGTGACGCCGGCTGAAGGGCTGGAACAGCTTCTCCAGTGCGCTATCCGGTATTGGTTTGCCGCCATTGGATACCGAAAGCTCCAGCCCGGTGTCCGATGTGGCCGCCATGACGAGCACAGGCCGATCGGCAGCCCCATGGGTCAGAGCGTTGCCAAGCAGGTTGGAGAAGAGCTGTGCAATCCGTTTGTGGTCGACCGACAGCGGTCGCTCAAGCGCAAAATGAGTAACGATCTCTCGTTCTGTCCAGACGCTCCGTAGTTCTCCCACAACCTGTTCAAGGGCTGGCTGGAGTGGCTCATTGGACAGATGAAGGGTGATGCCGCCGCCGAGGCGGCCGCGGGCAAAGTCCATGACGTTGTCGACCAGATTCCCCATTCGATCAACGCTCTTGAGCATCATCGCGACAACCGTTCTGGCGCGATCATCCAGGGTGGACTTGAAAAGAAGCCGCGCACCAGCTCCGATTGAGGCAAGTGGATTGCGCAGGTCATGCCCGAGCACGGCAATGAACTGTTCGCGGATTTCCGCAACCTCAATCTCTTCCTGGAGCCGCTCTTCAGAGGCGACGAACCGATTGCGCGCATCCAGATGATTGGCAATCAGTTCTGCAAACAGCCTGAACATCGTCAGAATTTTGGAATTGTTCACCTGCGCCGGGCTCGGGTCGATTGCGCACAACGTCCCGAAAAACGTGCCGTCACTCAAGGTAATCGGAACGGATATGTAACTCTGGAAGCCATATTGCAGCGGCGTATGGTGACCAATCCAGATATCGCTCTTGTCGACATGATCGATCGCGACCGCCTCATGATTTTGGCGGATCTCGTGGCAGATGGTGGTTTCGACCTGGAGTTCGCCGCCGGGCTTTAGGCCGAAATCGATATTGTCGAATACTTCGCACGCAACCCACCGTCCCTCTGTGACACGAGCGACGGCCACAAAACCCATGCTCGTCGTCTGGCGGATGACGTCAAAGATCGAAGATACCGCGGGAATATCCGCGATGGCGTCGATGTCAGCTTGAAATTCGTGCGGCAATAATCTCGTCCTGTCTCGACGGTTCACTGGCAATTATCGAAACGGACAGGGAGCCGCTTGCTGTCCGAAACCTGATGTCACCAACTTCAATCGCACAATTCTCTGATCGTCGTCAAAACAAGTTCTTGATTGATTGGTTTGTTGAGGAAACGAGCGTGTGTCGTTAGAGCGCCTTCTTCGCGTATGACAGCGCCAGAGGCGACGATGATCGAGATATCTGGCCAATGTTCGCCGATGTAGTTGGCCAACTCAATCCCGTTGAGGCGGCCGGGCATCTGCACGTACTCCTGCTGGCTGCGGTTATCACGGGAGTTGCAGCATTGTTTAACCCAGTGCCCACGCAGCAAACGCAATGAATATTCTGATTGCGTCGGGTTGTTTAGACCAGGCCGTCGTATTCACTCGTCCCTCGGCAACGTGGATGATAGTCGTGGGCACCTTAGGCATTAGAAAGGACAGGAATCTTTAAATCTCAAGGCAGAGCGCGCCTACGGGCAGGCGCTGCATGTCCAGCGGGGAGCAAATCGCCTTTTGTCATGGTCCACTGTTCCATCTACCGCAAAAGCATGGCTACAACTCCAGGATCGATCTCGCTCACACGCGAGATGACCTGATCCGAGGTCAGGATTTTCCTCGGCGCTGACGTGGGTGATCAAATGAAGGAGATGAAGTGAATAAAAATCTTGAAAACGGCATATGGTTGAACGAGCCTGCGGTTTGGAAGGCGTCTCCAAGCACCCTCACCATGACAACCGACAAGAAGACGGACTTCTGGCGGAAAACGCATTATGGCTTCAACCGGGACAGCGGACATATGCTGGGCATCCCCGCGACCGGAGACTTTACGGCAAGAGTGCGGGTGCAAGGTGAATTCCGGTCGCTCTATGACCAGGCTGGGCTGATGTTGCGCATCGATGCAGATCGCTGGATCAAGACTGGCGTCGAATTCACGGACGGCGAACGCTTCCTCTCCACCGTGGTAACGAACGGTGCATCCGATTGGTCGGTGTCTCAGCCGTTCGACAATCTCGAAGATTTCACCATCCGGATCACTCTTCGGGAGGGTGCCGCAAGAATCCAGGCGAGCTCGGATGGCCGCACCTGGCCTCTGCTGCGGCTAGCGGCTTTTCCGAGCGGTGAGAAGTACATGGTGGGACCGATGGCCTGCACGCCAGAACGTGCTGGTCTGAAGGTGCAGTTCTCCGAATTCTCTTTGGGCGACGCAATCACCACAGACCTACACGACTTGTCCGCCTAGCGTTTTTCCCGTCAGGCCTTTTGGGACGTCGAGGCGACGACATTGATAGCAGAGGACAGATAGCGGTGGCGAGCTCGTTGCCTCGCCCATGCGCCAACGCCAGCGCCGCAAGGCAATGTGCCTCGAAAGCTTCGATCCCTTCGGCGACCTGGGGCAACGAAGCAGCCATGACAGCCCCGGTGTTAAAGGTGGGGACGTGCCAACACTTTGGTTGGCGGTAACGCCAAGAATTTCGCCTTGCAGCCGTTGAGCCGAAAGGCTGGCACAGGTCTCAATATCGCGGCTGGGCTTTCACGCCTGAAATTTCAGCGAGCAGGATAAGGCCACGTGCTCTGTAGCTGGAGATGGTGCATCAGGCGCCAGATCTGATGGTGGTCGGCTTATGGGCCGACCATTGGCTCATCCCTTTAAGACAGAGGTTCGCTATGACTTCAAGTGAAGCTCTCGAAAGATTGCTCGATTTGTTAAAGTGCATCCGCGGTGCTCGCACAGAACCGTTCGCGGACGTTTCCGTCAAGCGAGAAAGAGTTCACGACACACTTTTAAGGTTCATAAGTGCGTATAAGTTCTGCCAAAGATGGCACCAGTGATTTACAAATGCAACGTACGCAGGTTGCCAGGCTAGCCGCATTAAGGGTCCGTAGCAGGCCGGTGCTGTGGGGTGATCGTAATGACGCTAAAGAACCGTCCACGTTCGATCACCCGCAATAAACTATCTCTCTCGGGCCAGTGCATTCAGCCGCTCGAAGAACCGACGACCGAAATCGTCCAGGCTGTTGCTGTCCTGAAGGGTCGTATCCGCCAGTTTTTGGACCTCTGAAATAAGATCTCCGCTGCGCACTTGAAGTTCGGCGACTTGATTTTTCTGCTGCGTTTGGAGATTTTTTGTGTCTTCGATGTCTGTTGATGTACCGAGCCATTCCAAAATCTCACCGCGGTCATCGCGCACCGGTGTGGCCCGCGTGTGGAACCAGCGGTAGGTGTCTGTTCGAGCTTCCCGAATACGATACTCAATCTCGAATCCACCCAACTGCATCGCGTCCGCCCAAGCGTTTTGTGCCGCGTCACGGTCGTCGGGGTGAACGGCATCCAGCCAGCCCGTCCCGAAGCTTTCAGCTTCTTTCTGTCCCGTGTAGTTCATCCACTGCGGGCCTGTCCACGAAACATTCCCTCTTTGTGTAGCCCTCCAGACGATTTGCGGTATGCCTTCAAGGAAGGCGCGTTGACGTGATTGTGCAGCTGCAAGTGCCTCTTCGGCGCTCTTTACCGCTGTAATATCCTGAGCAATGCCGCCTATGTGCACGATTTTACCGGATACATCCTTGATGGGAAAATCAGTGTTGCGTATCCATCGGATGCTGCCATCTTTCGGTCGTTTGACACGATAGTCGAACGTCACACGTTCTCCATCTGCAACCCGCTTCAGGTTTTCCGCAGCGGCATCTCGATCGTCTTCCACAATTAGCTCAAGCCATCCAAGCACATTATCACGGCGGAGCGCAGCTTCGCGATCAAGTCCGAAGATCTCTTTGAACGCCGGCGTAAGGTACGACCATTGAAAGGTCTCCGCGTCTCGGATCCAAAGTATGTCCTGCGAAGCCTCGCCAAACTGTCGGAAGCGATGCTCGCTTTGCCGCAAGGCTGCTTCGACATGAGCCCGATCCGAAACATCAACAAATGTGACAACGGTACCATCAATACGATCTTCCACGGTCCTGTACGGCCTAAGCCGCATCGTAAATTGCTTGCCGCGGCGACTGGTAACTTCGCGTTCAATTGGCACTAGGTCTTTCAAGACTCTGCGCGAGTCGACGTCGATATCGTCGTAGTCGAGGTAGTGTGTGAAATCCGTGATAGCGCGACCAATGTCGTGCCGGGTAATATTGAAGAGCTCCGCCACCGGAGATGTGAACATCTTAATCCGGAGTTCCGGGTCAAGAAAGAGGGTGCCGATCTCAGTCGCGGACGAGAGGTTCTGAAGGTCGCTATGTGCGGCCGAAATGCTATCGAGCTTGTTTTTTAACTCCGCGTTGACCGTATGCAGTTCCTCGTTGATGGACTGTAGTTCCTCCTTCGAAGTTTCGAGCTCTTCTGCCGTGGATCGGTATTCCTCGTTCATCGATTGCAGCTCTTCGTTGGCCGCCCGTAGTTCCTGGACAAGAGCCTCGTGCCCATTTCTGCTCATCATCAGAGCTTCCTGCGACGCTTTCAGCTCCGCGTAGAGACGACGAACTTCATCAGGCCGGCCATCAGATTGATCAGGCTCGTCGTCTTCGGTCACAATGCCTCCATCCAAGAAGAACACCAGTGCTTGTCGGGCCTTGTGACCTTCCCCTGTGAGAGGTGCAACTTGTAACGCAACGCGCCTTTTCCCATGATCAAAGGCGACAACCATTGGAAAAGTCATCGATGGCTCTCCCGATTGGAGGGCCTGGGTGAGTGCGATGCCAAGGTCCAGGCGTAACTCCGGTCTAACAACTGCCGTCAGCGAGCGAGAGACCGGTCCTGCTGAATGGAGAAGGAAGCGCCCGGCCGTTGGCGAGAGGTGCAGGATATTTTCGCTGTCATCGACGAGCGCGCTTGCCGGCGCGTGCTGTTCCAGTGATGCGAGATGGAGGGCCGCAGGCATTGCTCCCCGGTCGCTGACGAGCGCAATGGGCCGAGTGAAATCTGCCAGTTGGTCCGATACAGCAAACTGGGGGAGGATCGGGAGCAATTGGGGCCCATTCGCACGGGCACTATATATCCGCGCCTGCCGGTCGATAGGCGCGAAGAGATCAGCTGCTGCATCGACTGTTTCCGCCGAGCCTAAAAACAAGTATCGCCCGGTTCGTAGGCTATAGCTGAATAGCGAGCAGATCTGGGCTTGCAAGCCGCGTTCAAGATAGATCAGCAAATTGCGGCATGTGATCAAATCGAGCCGCATGAACGGCGGCTCTTTGAGGATGCTGTGCTTTGCGAAAAGGACCGTTTCACGAAGCTCTTTACGCACACGAAAGTGGGTCCCCTCATTAACGAAAAAATTTGTAAGCCTTTCCTGTGACACATCGGCTTCGATCGCCCTTGGGTACCGCCCTTCTCGGGCCACGCCCAAAGCGGCGTCGTCCAGGTCGGTGGCAAAGATCTGCAGCGGTATGTTCAGGTTTTGCCTTGCCATTTCCTCATGAATTAGGATCGCGACGCTGTAGGCTTCCTCGCCCGTTGCGCAACCAACGACCCATACGCGTAAGCTCTCGTCACTGGCTGCATCGTGTCCGCTCACCAAGGGCGTTATCACTTGCCGCGCCAAGGCCGCAAAAGCGTGCTCATCTCTAAAAAACATCGTGACCGATATCAGTAGGTCCGAGAACAGGCTTTTCGCCTCGTCAGGGGTAGCAATGAGGTAGTCGGCATATTCCGCAAGCGTCTTGCTTCGGCTCACCTGCATCCGGCGGATGACGCGCCGCATCACCGTAGCGCGCTTGTAAGCGGAGAAATCATGGCCTACTCGAGAACGCAACAATGCGATAATCCGCCGGAGGTCGCCGGCTGATCCCTTCGCATCAAGTGACCGAACAGCTTCTTTGCTGCCTGCTACCTCGGTGAGATGCTCTACGAGACGTGCGAGTGGTGCGACGAAATCGGCTGCCCCGGTCGCAATGGCATTCTGCGGCATTGACGGAAAGCCCGCCTCGGCTGGATCCTGCACCAAGATAACGCCGCCGGCTTCTTTGACGGCCGTGACGCCGAGGGAGCCGTCTGAACCGGCGCCCGTCAGTACAATCGCGACGCCGTCGCCGCGCGCAGCAGCCACTGAGCGAAAGAACATATCAATCGGCGCCCGTTTACCTCTGGGCTCGGTGAATGGTCGGGCAGCGATGCTGTCGCCGTCGATTGCGAGCTCGCGGTCTGGCGGTATGACGTAGACGCAATTCTCCATTAAAGTCGGCGTGTCTTCGATCTGGTAAACCGGCATGCGAGTACAGACGGAAAGAATCTCCCTCAGCGAACTTGGCTCGTCGGGTGACAGGTGGAGGATGACCACGTAGGCTAACCCGAGGTCGGGCGGCATCAGTCTGAACATTGCCTGTAAGGCCGCGACACCTCCTGCGGACGCGCCGATGGCACATACTGGCACGAAGTTGTCGCTGATGTCAGAGCTGGTCTCGTTGGGGTCCGTCATATCGCCTCTGCCATTGTTGATCGCTGCGCCGCGCAACGGTGGCGAGCGAGCCCATTGGCAGTATAAGCGGGAGCGTGATTGAAGCTAGGCGACAGTCTTTCTGTTCACGGATTTATTGCTGATGCCTTCTAATTTCGCCATCATTTTCAAAATTTCCGGCGAGGAGCAGGAGTAATAGACGTTTTGAGCATTTCTGCGCACATCGACCACAATGGCGTATCTGAATTTAGCCAGATGTTGTGACAGCGCAGATTGGCTGCTTCCTAAGGCATCTGCCAATTCCAAATCACTCCACTCGGCTTTGGTGAAAGTCCAGAGTTTTAAGGCGGCTGGGATTAGCAAGTAGCGCAACCAGCGCCGCGGCCTCAACGACATCGAACTTGAAATCCGACATTTAGAGAACCTCCACCGATCTGCTTTGAGAAGATGCTGGCTATCGCGGGTGACAAATAGTGATGTTCAATACCCACTGGTTGTATTATGTTTGGGCCATATAACCAAAACCTACACTGGGCGGAGAGGGGATAATCGATGGAGCAGATGGAGCGCACAAAGGTCCTCACGTCGGAAATCGCTGGCCTCTTGTCCGATGTGCGAGAGAATATTAGCTTAAGTCGAAAGCTTCTGCAGGATGGCCCGCAGGATTTACCTGCGAGAGACCCCGTCAAGCTCGAGATTCCAGAGATCGGTTTTTTTACCTGGTTCGTCGCGGGAAACCTATTTCATGGGGACAGCTTGTTTGCGGCACTCCACGGGACAACGGTTGAAGACTTGGCGGCAGGAGTGGCAGTTGAGGATCTGATAAGCTGCATGGGACAGCGCGACCAGCCGCGGGTCGCCGAAGGCTTTTATCAAGCCATCAAAACGGGAGAGCGATGCTGTGTCGAGTACATGTCATATCCAGGCGGGATCCCACGAAATGTCGTACTTACCGGATGCTGTTTGAGAAACGATCAGGGCCTCGCATCATTTTTTTGCGGCATAGTAGTCGAGAAAAAAGCAGCCATTATTCTCGATGGTTCAGAGCCGTTTCAGGCTTTTTGTGACGCAGCCCTATCTTTGGCGCGGGAAAGAGGCAACCTGCTAGCAGCCCGCTACATTAAATCTGCGCTCCATACGACAGCCCTTCCTTCAGACTAGATCCGCCTAGTTGCGACCAGGCTGTCGCAGTATTAATCGACAGAGTTGACCGATAGAGAAGGATTTCGGAAGGCTCCGGTAGTAACAACCGGGGCCTTCCTGTTCACGAGGAAGCGGCGAAAGCCGGGGGCACTCCCTTCAACGGCCATGATATTACGGATAGCTAATATGCGTCAACCTTTCCGGGAGGTTTATTGCGGGCGGGTATTATTTTTGCGACATGAGTTCTAACTACTCAGTCGCTGCTATTCAGCAAAACACTATGTACAAGTGCAGAGGGACATGGGCGAGCAGCAAACGAAACGCGCTTTCCTGACCGCATCAACGGCAGTACGGGCCCGGTATCGGTTCTACCAAGAAAAACCAGAGCTCGGCGCGTTGTTAACCCTATGCAGGGCCGCTATCCAGCTCTACGGCGGTGGGCATTGATCAGTCGAAGACATCGCCACCATCCTTAGAGGAACATAAGTCGGTATGGTTGCCGCGGGCGTAAACCATCCGCGTTAGTGAATGGACGAAGAACTAGCGGGATTCAACACTGGCTCCTTTTGGGAGGTCAAGGCGCCAGACACTCATCACAAATGCCGCATCCATCGGCGTCCATGAAGAAGTCAGGACGCGGTCGGCAGCAGCAAAGACAGATCGTCGT
>UCHV01000028.1 GCA_900472395.1 Hyphomicrobiales bacterium | reverse complement strand
GAAATGATCGATCGCGACGGTCATGCCGCGCTCGTTTTGCGTCAACGAGCCGGCAGTCGAGAGCGGAGCAGAATCGAATTGGGCGGCAAGATCGAATTGTGTTGCCGCATCCTGCCGGCGCACGCCAAGCACGACGTCCGTCAGGGCCTGGGCACCGACACCGATGCTGGCGGCGCGGATGGTGCCTTCGGCGGTCAGCGCACGAAGGTCGGGAAGGCTCATGTCGACTGCTGGCGAAGTGATCGCAAGGCTGCCACGCGTCAGCGAATTACCGCTTGCCTTGACGGACACCGAAGGCGTTTCACCGGCATTGACGAAGTTTACTGTTCCGCTCAGATCGCCCTGCAATTGCTGGCCGGCAAAGGAGGCGAGCAAGGCGAGTTCCGGGAAGTTGAAGTCCAGATTGCCCTGCGGCAGGAACTGCTCGGAAAAATCCAGCGCTCCGGTCAGCCTGTTGGAGCCGACATTCAGTTGCAGGTTGGAGGTGGATAGGCGGTTGCTGACATAAGCGACGTCGGAACCCGCTGTAATCTGCTTACCGTCAACCTTTGTGGTCAGGCCGACATGGCCTCGCGGCGCATCGGGGTCGGCAGTGCCGTCGATGCTGACGCTGAAGGCCTCGATCATCCTGCCGGCAATGCGTGCTTCAGCCGAGTTGAGCACACCCTTGACCGTCATGGCGGACAGTGGGCCGCTTGCGGAAATATCGTAGCCGGCAGCGCCCTTGGCATCAGGGCGGAATTTGCCGATATCGGGAAGGCGGCCCGCCAGACGCGCATCGATGGCCTGGTTTTCGATAACGGCGTTGCCGTGTCCTTCAACAGTACCGGAACGGATCGTCAGGTTTTCCAAAGCCATGCGGCCGCCGATGACGGCGTTTACATAGGCTTCCACGCCGATCGCTTCGGAGAATTTCGAAGCCACGGCAGGCGGCAGCACGGCCGGGTTGGCGGTCATGCGGATATTGCCGGTCACAGCCTGCTTGGACAGGTCATAAGCGCCGCTGATCGTGCCGTTGAGATTGGCGCTTTCTATCGTGGCCGCGTCGAGGCCGATGGCCGGCAGTGCCAGGCGGATCGGCGCGTCCAGGGTAAACGGCGAGCGGATAACGCGGTCGAGGTCGGCATTGGCAAAAGCGGAACGGGCAATCGTAAGTCGGCTACGAATGCTGCCGGCGCGTTCGATGAGGTCGAGATCCTCGCTTTCGGCCTGCAGGCGCACCTGCTCGAACCGACCCTGCGGCAGGTCTGCCGAACGGATGGCGGCAGTTGCATTGAAGCGGGCGGAGGTCGCGGCACCGGTCAGCGTGAAGTTGACGTTGTCGATGGAAAGGCGAGCCTGCTGGTTCTGCTGCAGCGGCCAGTTGATGGCAATCGGGCCATTGGCGCCCGCAACACTGGCGGTCAGGCTGTTGTCGCCCTTCTGGTCGAGTGCGCCGGATGCGGAAACCTTCACGGCACCGGTGCTGACATTGCCCTTGTCGATATCGATGCGCTCGCCGTTTCCGAAACGTGCAGCGACATCGATCGCAGTCAGGCCGACAAAGAAGGGACGTAACGCCGGCGGAAGCATTTCCTGCAATTGGCCGCCGCCCGTCAGTTCCAGGCGATGACGGCCGTTTTCTGTGAGCGTATGCTTGCCATTGACGCTGATGACGGGTGCGCCATCGACATTGCCGTCGAGCTGGCCGGTCCAGTTTGAAAGCGGGCCGCTGCCGTCAAGCGCCATGGCAACGGCCGGATTGCCCGGCAGCCGCAGGAGGCGGGCAATCAGGCCGCCTTGCGGTTCGGCGACGGATGCCTGCAGCTTGAGTTCATTCTGCTCGGGCGCATAAACGATATCGGCTTGCGCCATCGCATCCGGCAGGTCCTGGCGATGGGCGGCAAAGTTGAGGCTGACGCGCTCGGACGTGGCATCGACGGCGCCATTGGCGGCGAGCGAAAAATCGCGCCCTGCCAGCGCTTCGGCAAGACGAATATCGGGCAGTTCGAGCTTGTCGATCTTCAGTTCCACGGGAAGCGAAAATCCGCTGCCGCCGCTGCTGGTCGTCGTTTCAGCCGGTGTTTCGCTTTCGGCCGGTGCGCGCGTCAGCGAAATGGAATCGACGGCAATGCGCTCGGCGTGGAATGTCGCGGTCAAAAGAGCGAGCGGCGACCAGTCCACGGCAATGTTTCTGATCTCGCCAAAGGTCCCTTCGCGATCGGCAAGGGTAACGCCCTCGATACGCAGACGGCCTGACAGGACACCTTTCAGGCGAGAAATCCGGACGGTCTGGTCGGGTGTGGAAACGAGAGAGGAAATGGTATCTGCGGCCATGCGTCCGCCCACCGGTACAAGCCCGACGAACAGGATGACGGCCACGGCCAGGACGAGCAGAATCGCTGCGGCGCCGGCAACGGCGCGCGTGATCCATTTCATCAGGCGAAACAATACTCTCATCGAACGCGATCAGACCTTTCCACTGGCCGCTAGGGCTCGCTGCATTCTCTTAGAACGACTGCCCTATGCCTGCATAGATGCCGTATGAACTACCGCCTTCATATCGATCAAGCGGAAGTGCGAAATCGATGCGCAACGGTCCGAAGGGCGTTGCATATCGTAGGCCGATGCCGGCGCCCATGCGGATATCGGAGAAATCGGGCACGATTTCGGTTGCCACCGTACCGACATCCAAAAACGGCACAATTCCGATCGAGTCGGTTATTTTTATGCGCGCTTCCAAAGAAGTTAACATGTAAGAGCGGCCGCCAAGCGCGTCGTTGTTGTCGTTATAGGGCGAAATCTCGCGGTAGGAATAACCACGAACCGATCCGCCGCCGCCCGCATAAAAACGCCGAGTTGCCGGTATGCTCGCCAAACCATCACCGCCGATAAGCGTTCCCGCCGCCAGTTTCGCGGCAAGGACGACGCCGTCTTCCTGTCCAAGTCCAAGATAGCCGGAAATGGAGCCTTCGAAAGACGAAAAGACCGTACCGTTCAACGCCTCGTAGCTCGGCTTGGCGGAAAGCGTACCGTAATATCCTTCGGTAGGATCGAGCTTGTTGTCGCGCGCATCGCGCTCGTAACCGATCGGCAGGCTGAAGGTCAGGTACTCGTTGTCGCCGTAGACGTCGTGGGTCTGGGTATAGGCAATCTCGCCGCCGCCGGTAAACTTGTCCTTGTCGTTGAGTTCATAGGTGAACTGTCCAAGTGCCGTGACGGATTCGGCGTCATAGGTATCGTAGTTTTCGGTCTTCGCTTCCACGCTCGCATCGAACGTGATCTGCGGCAGGAACATGCCGGGCTTCTTGAAATAGACGCCGGCGCGATAGTTGAGATCGCCGACGTCGGTGCCCTCAGTTGATCCAAGGCCGGAAACTTCACCCTCGACACGCAGCGATTCCGCCTGTCCGAACAGGTTGCGGTGTCCCCAGTAACCGGAAAGACCGCCGCCATCGAGCGAGGAATATTCGGCGCCAAAACCGAAATAGCGAAATTTTCCTTCGGAAACTTCAATCGAAAGCGGGATCGAGCCATCTGGCGCCAGCGATTTTTCCTCCTGGATCGTCAGGCTGGAAAACACGCTGAGTTCGCGCAGGCGATCGGCCGCCTTCTTCATCTGGTCCGGCGAATATTGCTGGCCCTGATCGAGGCGTGAGTAACGACGGATGAAATCCGGGTCGACAGCGCGCGCACCCTTCACGGCGACAGTGCCGAAGGGTGCCACCGGACCGCCGCGCGCATCGAGCGTCACATCCACCTTGTTGGTGGAATGATCCGCCACAACCTCGCGCGTCGCAAGTTCCGCCAGTGGACGGCCTTCGTTCTTCAGATCGCGGATAACTGTTTCGCCGGCCTTGATGATGAGACGCGAACCGGCTTTTCCATCGGGAACGAGATCGTATTCCGCCGGATCGCGACCGGCGGCATCGCCGAGCATCGTGATTTTGCCGAGCGTGAAGACCGGGCCGGGCTCGACCGAAACGGTGACGGGGATCGGTTTGCTGCGATCGAAGGTCGGGTTGGGCGGAAGTCGGTCGATATCCTGCCCCGCAATCGTGATGTTGACGATACCGCCATAACGGGCTTCTTCGAAAAGGACTGCGACAAGACGGTCGCGATCTTCCCGCGCCTTGATGACGATGCCGAGATCGCCGGAGACAGGATTTTCCTTGTCCGCCACCAGCGAGGCGGCATTTTCTAGCCGCTCTTCGAGATCGCTGTCCGCGTTGTCGGCCTGAAAGGTGACGTCATATCTTACGGGATCGATGACTTCGACCTCGTCCTTGTCGCCTTCGAACAAGGTCAGGCCGAAAATCTTGAACGCATGCGCCTCCGGAGCCAATCCGAAAAAGCTCGTCGTCGCCAGGGCGATGGCCAGAGCCGTCGCACTTTTGCGCGCAAAGAGCCTGACCGGTGCCGTATGGAGGCGTGTCCGCAATACTAGGATGTTTCCGCCCTCGCCGGTCTTTGCATTTTGTCTCGAATGCTAATTTATTCGCAAAAACAGAGGCAACATATGTCTTTTAATGAGCCAGGTCGAATCTTTCCGTCAAAAAACGATGGCTTTGGGACGCAGGTGTTGCCCTATGGCCGCGCATTGAAGCGCTTTGCGTCAGGGCTTCGTTTGGTCCGCGCGGACAAGATTGCGGCTTTACTGAAATGCGAATGTCACGGATCCATATAAAAAATCCCGCGTGTTTATCCGCGGGATTTCCTGTGCGTATGGCCGGGCTCAATAACCGCCGCGCGGGCAGTTGTCGATGTAACGACGGCCGTAGTCGTCACGGTAGTAGCACTGACCGGGCTGTTCGGAAACGTTGCCGATGACGGCGCCGGCGAGGCCGCCAATCGCGCCGCCGACTGCTGCGCCACGGACATTGCCAGTGGCCAGGCCGCCGATCACGGCGCCGGATGCAGCACCGATACCGGCGCCTTTTTCCGTCTGGGTGCAGCTCGCCAGCGACAAGCCGGCCAGAGCGAGAACTATCAGTTTTTTCATAACTCTCTCCATCATTAAAGACGTCTGCAAGGAGTGATCTCGCCTCTCACCGCATCCCGCACCGTCTGGGCGAAGAATAGGGTTCCACGGCCATATGTCCATACTATGGTGGAGAATGGCGTGCGCGTGGGCATCCGGCGCTGTACGTCAAGAGCTGCAATTCGTCAGAATTTGACATCGATCAAGGCACAGGCGTATGGCCTCTCTATCTTTTGACTAGAATAGTTCAAAAAAGTGGGCCATTTGCCGCAGTGTGCTCTATTAGACATCGCTGGGGTTGACGGAAGAAAGGGCAGAACTCACAAAAGTGCAGTTTCTGGAGTGTGACATGGATTTCGAGGCATTTTTCAAGAACGAGCTGGACGGACTTCACCAGGAAGGCCGCTACCGCGTGTTCGCAGACCTTGAGCGCCAGCGCGGAAGTTTTCCTCGCGCGACGCATCACACGCCTGACGGCACGAAGGACGTTACTGTCTGGTGTTCCAACGACTACCTCGGAATGGGCCAGCACCCGGTGGTGCTCGCCGCCATGCACGAAGCCATAGATCACTGTGGCGCGGGTGCGGGAGGCACCCGGAATATTTCTGGAACCACCCACTACCACGTTCTCCTGGAGCGTGAACTCGCAGACCTGCACGGCAAGGAAGCCGGCCTGATCTTCAATTCCGGCTACATGTCCAACTGGGCGGCGCTTGGCACACTGGGTCAGAAGATCCCCGGCATGATCATCTTTTCCGATGCACTGAACCATGCGTCGATGATCGAGGGCATTCGTTACGCCAAATGCGAACGCGTCATCTGGAAGCACAACGACCTTGCCGATCTCGAGGCAAAGCTTGCTGCCGCCGATCCGAACGCGCCTAAAATGATCGCTTTCGAGAGCGTTTATTCCATGGATGGCGATATCGCGCCGATCAAGGAAATCTGCGATCTCGCCGACAAATACGGTGCCATGACCTATCTCGACGAAGTCCATGCCGTCGGCATGTACGGCCCGCGGGGCGGCGGCATCGCCGAGCGCGAAGGCCTGATGGACCGTGTGACGGTGATCGAAGGTACGCTCGGCAAGGCTTTCGGCGTGATGGGCGGTTATATTACTGCCTCGACCGCGCTGTGTGATTTCGTCCGCTCTTTTGCATCGGGCTTCATCTTCACGACGGCGCTGCCGCCGGCGCTGGCCGCCGGTGCGATCGCTTCGATCCGGCATCTCAAGAACAGCCAGTTCGAGCGCGCTCGTCACCAGGAGCGTGTGCGCACGCTGCGCGCCATGCTCGATGCGCAGGGCATTCCGCATATCCCGAACCCGAGCCATATCGTGCCGGTCATGGTTGGCGATGCCGCCAAGTGCAAGTGGATCTCGGATCTGTTGATGGACAATTGCGGCATCTACGTGCAGCCCATCAATTACCCGACCGTTCCGCGCAAGACCGAGCGTCTGCGCATTACCCCTACGCCGCTGCATTCCGATGCCGACCTCGAACATCTCGTCAAGTCGCTGCATCAGCTGTGGTCGCGTTGCGCATTGGCGCGCCACGTCGCCTGACGTCAAATCACGTGTAGGACGTAAAAAAGGCCTGATCGACTTCGATCAGGCCTTTTCTTTTGGAGAGCGATTGATCTCAAGCGATATGGCTGGTGGCGAGGCGGCGAGCCTCCGCATCTGCCGCAAACACGTCGTCCATGCTCGATGCGGGCGGCAGGTTCGAAAGTTCGGTCATCACCTTTTCGGTGATCTCGGCCATGGTGAGGAACCCTGTGCGACCGTCGATAAAGGCTTCCAGCGCGACTTCCTTGGCGCCGTTCAAAACCGCACCCTGAACGCCACCACGTGTCATGGCCAGCCGTGCCAGCCTCAGCGCGGGAAAACGGATCTCATCCGGCGCTTCGAAATCCAGCCGCGACAGTTTGGCGAAATCCAGCCTTTCGACAGCTAGGCTGGCGCGCTGCGGATATTGCAGGGCGTAACCGATGGCGGTGCGCATATCCGGGCAACCCAGCTGTGCCAGTACCGAACCATCCGTATAACCCACCATGGAATGGATGACCGATTGCGGATGCACGATCACCTCCACCTGATCCGGTTCCAGGTCGAACAGGTGCTTTGCCTCGATCATCTCGAGCGCCTTGTTGAACATCGATGCGCTGTCGATGGAGATTTTCAGGCCCATGGACCAATTGGGATGGGCGCGCGCCACATCCGCCGTCACACCCGCCATCTGTGCAAGGCTGTATTCGCGGAAAGGGCCGCCGGATGCGGTGAGGATGACCCGTTCCAATGCGTGCCGCTGGTTTTCCTCCAGAACCTGGAAGATGGCGTTATGCTCGCTATCGACCGGCAAAAGCTTGCCGCCGCCCTTTTTGACCGCCTTGATGAAAAGGTCGCCAGCCGAAACGAGGCATTCCTTGTTGGCAAGCGCGATATCGGCACCGCGCTTCGCCGCTGCAAGTGTGGGTGCCAGGCCTGCCGTGCCGACGATGGCCGCCATTACCAAGCCGGCTTCCATCTCTGCGGCCTCGATCAGGCCGCTGCGCCCCGCCGCGACCTGGATGCCGGTGCCTGCCAGTGCTTCCTTGAGTTCGTTGTAGCGGCTTTCGTCGGCGGTCACCGCCAGCCTGGCGTCAAAGGCGCGTGCCTGCTCGGCCAGAAGGGCAATGTTGGCGCTGCCCGTCAGCGCCGCGACCTCGAAAGTCTCGCGGCCGAGGTGCCTGACCACATCCAGCGTGCTGACGCCGATCGAGCCCGTGGAACCGAGAATGGTGATGGAACGCGAGGTCTGCGCCAATGCCATGAAATATCCGCCTGATTGATAGAGCAGCGGTCTACCGTTGAATGCGCGTGGTCACAAGTCCCGCAAGGTCGGTGGGCTCACGGGTGCGACACTGCCATGGCTTGATCGTATCGTGCTGGCGGTAGATGGTGCGGCATGACCAATGCCAATATCCCGCCTGTTGAACAGATCGAAACCACCTGCGCCATCGTCGGCGGCGGGCCCGCCGGATTGATGCTCGGCCTCATGCTGGCGCGTTCGGGTGTCGATGTGGTTGTTCTGGAAAAACATGGCGATTTCCTGCGCGACTTTCGCGGCGACACCATTCACCCTTCGACGCTGGAAGTGATGCGCGAGCTTGGGCTCGATGACGCATTCCTGACATTGCCGCATACCCGGGCGCCAAAGCTGTCGGCTGAGATTGCCGGACGGCAGACCACGATCGCCGATTTTTCGAAACTGCCGGTCCATCACAAGTTCATCGCCTTCATGCCGCAATGGGAATTCCTTGATTTTCTGAGCCGCGAGGCAGCGCGATATCCGAATTTCCGGCTGATCATGCAGGCGCATGTGGAAGAGCTTGTCGAAGAGAAGGGGCGGATTACCGGGCTGACCGCCAGTACGCCGAATGGATCGATTGGGATTCACTCCCTGCTCGTGGTGGGGGCGGACGGTCGCAATTCCATCGTGCGGGAAAAGGCCGGGCTCGAGGTCGAAAGTTTCGGCTCTCCGAGCGAAGTCGTCTGGATGAAATTGTCCAGGCAACCGGGTGATCCCGACGAAACGATGGGGCATGCCGGACCGCGCCAGGGTTTCGTGCTGATCGATCGCGGCGATTACTGGCAGTGCGGTTTTGTGATCCGCCGTGGCACGTTCGCGCAGATGAAGGAACGCGGGATCGCCGCTTTTCGCGAGGCGGTTATTGCCGTTTCTCCGTTACCGGGCGAGCGTATGTCCGAGATCGATGACTGGGATGATGTCAGTCTGCTGCAGGTGCGGATCGACCGGTTGAAACGCTGGTGGCGGCCGGGACTTCTGTGCATTGGCGATGCGGCGCATGCGATGTCGCCGATCGGCGGCGTCGGCGTCAATCTCGCCATTCAGGATGCGGTGGCTGCCGGCAACCTTCTGGCCGCACCGCTGAAGTCCGGTCATGTGGCCGACGGCGATCTGGCAGCCGTCGAAGCGCGCCGTCTTTTCCCGACACGGGCCACCCAAAAACTGCAATTGATGATGCGCAGTTCACGCCGAACGGATCAGGAAATCGAGGAAAAGCGCAAGGGGCCACCGGCCTTCATCCGCGGCATTGCCCGTTTTCCCTTGCTGTCGCATCTGGCGGGACGCCTGATCGGACTGGGTTTCAGGATGGAGCATGTGCGGAGGCGATAGATTTCAGCTCTCGGGTCCGCGTAACGGTTATCGGTCAGGACCGAAACAGGGACAGGATCCCCGAAGAGTTGGAATTGGCGATCGATAGAGACTGAATGGCCAGTTGTTCCTGGGTTTGCAAAGCCTTCAGGCGTGTCGATGTCTCATCCATGTCGGCATCGACAAGCCGGCCCACACCCTTTTCGATGACGTTGGACAAATCCATCATCATGCTGGTCTGCATGTCCAGTGTCGTCTTCAGCGCACCGAGGGATGCCCCGGCGTCAATGATGTCGGCTGTGACGACATTGATATAGCCGATATAGCGATCCAGCATTTCGGGGTTTTTAACGATATCGATGTCGACGAAGTTCTGGGTCGGCACCGGTTCGATGCTGACCCGCATGCCGGTAAAGCCGATGGACGTCTTGAAGCCGGAAAGCCGGTCTCCAGCCGTATCCGATCTCAGCGAAATCGTGTTTGCATCGGGTGCCTCGATGATGACGTTCGGCCAGTCGTTATCCATGAAGGACTTGAGCAGAGTCACCATTTCGGCCGACGTTTCGATCTTGCCGGTATCCTTTGCGAGCAGCTTGTTCACATAGGGTCTGTCGAACTCGTAGGTTTGCGAGCCTGCTCCGTTCAGATTGAAGCGGAACGTCACCGAAACGCCGTCAGGATCGTCGCCGTCCGTATAAACTTCAAACGGTGAAAATGCGAGAGAGATCGCTGATCCGCGTGTGCCGTAGACCAGAAAATCCGACAATCCGCCGCTGCCGACATCGCTGCTGAAATTGCGAATTTCGAGAGCAGAGCCATCGAGACCGGAACTTTCCGTCGTTCGCAGAACGATTGCGTTCAGCACGGTTCCGCTTGGATAGGTGGAAATGAGGCCTGCCGATGCTCCGCTGCCCGAGGTCGCGAGCGCGTGCGAAAGCAGCGACGCATATTGGGTGTAGTTGGAGACAACGCCGTTCTGGGTGGGAAGCACATCATCGACCATGTCGCGATCGATGGTGATATGCGTCAGCTTGCCCGGATTATGCGGGCCGGGAAGATCGGCCGGATTATCGGCATCGACAATCACGTCGAACTCTATCTTGTTGCCGGCAGCAAAGGTCAGCGGACCCGAAAAACTGATGGTGTTGCTTGGGCCGGTTCCCCTGTTCAAATTCGTCTGGCTCATATGAACCTGACCGTTGACGTCCATATAGGTGTCAAAAATGCGAACGCCGCCAAGTGTCTTCAATCGTCGTGTATCGGCTTGCAACAGGCCGCCGCCCTCGGAATTGAAGAGGGCCACTTCCGAAAGCTGAAAATCGGTTTTACCCAGCGTAACACCGGATTCTGTGCGCGAAAACGACGAAACCATCGACACCCTGTTCAGGTCGCTGTCGTTGATATCGGCAATGTTTGTGCTCAGCCAGTTCTCACCGCTAAAACTTGCCGACGTGGAGATATCGACCACCTGCTGTTTCAGCTGGTCTAGCTCCTTCTGGACCTTGCCGGCATCGACGCCCGGTTCTTTTGCTGCGACCAGTTTGGTCTGAAAATCGGAAAGTACGTCGACCACCGCCTTGATGCCCGTATAGGCGACATCAAGTTTTGCCACGCCGAGGTTCAGCGCGTCGCCAACGGCGGAGATCGCCTTGTTGTCAGAGCGCATGGTGGTGGCAATAGACCAATAGGCAGCGTTATCGGCCGCCGTTTCGACCCGCATGCCGGTCGACACCTGGCGCTGCGTATTGCCCATCTGATTGTCGATGGATCGTAATGTCTGCAACGCGGAAATCGCTGCTTGGTTGGTGAGGATGCTTGCCATGAAACGCTCGGGGGAATGCAAAAGAGCGCTTCATGCGCGAAGGATGCTCCCATACAACCCAAACGTAGTTAATTCATGGTAAATCAAGACGTAAATTATTGTGTATTTTGATTTAGAGCGGCCTTGCCGGAAGTAGGTTTGCTTGCCGTCTTCGTTGTTCCTGATGTCTTGGAGGAAGATTTTACAACCTGCTTCAAATCTTGAGGCGAGAGCAGATCATCTGCTCTCGCCTCGATACCGCGATATTGAACGGTGAATGCCGATCTACCTCCAGGCCGAATCGACGTAGCTTGTTCCGTCACATCGAATGTGTCGCAGGGTTTGTGCGAAATTCCCCGAGGAAGCCTCGAACAAGCGCTCCTCGAAGTCGGGCGCCGACTGATGGCTTGAAAAGGCCTCCGCCAAGACCCTGCCATCAAATGTAAATTGTTGCTTCAGCTCAAGAAGGCTCAAAGCTGTCGGTGTGATGTCAACTATCCCGGAAGGAACCGTCGATACTTCATCCGATTTGAATTTGCTTCCAGCCATGATGCAAACGGCCGTCATTTCCTTGATGTGCAAACCGCCATGCACACCGAAACCGATCGGCCAATCGTCGCTCCATGTTCTACCCATCAAGCCGAAATCATCGAACTCATCGTCCGACCTGAAGGAGAAGAGCACGTCGGCAGCACGCGCGTGCTCCATGCCTGCCAGTGATCGCGCAAAACTTCCCGGAGCAATCCCGTGCACTTCATCTCTTCCGCGCGTGAATATTGGCCCACACCATTCGGCAGCCATAAGGGCGCTCGCGGCCGCGGTGACATTTCGCTCATTGGGATCCGCAAGATAGACCGCACCGACCTGGCCGGGTATCACTATTGCATCGACTTCCGCCGAAGGTGCCACACCTGTCTTGAAGCCCGCATCTCTCAGGGCGCCATGCACATCAGCCCGCGCTTTCACCGTCACATGACCGTGGTCTGATACGACAATGATCTGGTAGCCGTTCTTTCTTCCGTCGGTTTCGAACCAGTCCAGAACACGGCCAAACTGCTCGTCGCACCATCGCAGAGCCTGAAGTGTTCGAGCTTCTCCCGTGCCGCAGTAATGAGATGAAATGTCCGGTTCCCCGAAAGACAGAACCGTCAGATCCGGTGCCGCATCGCTGCAAATCTGGTCGAGTGCGGCAGAGGTGAGGAAGGATTGTGATGCCAGATCGGGGATGCCCGGATCTGGAGACGCGGGCAACGGCCCGAATTTCTTCTCTAGGTCAGAGAGATAAGCCTCGGATGTTGCGGCTGGTCGATGATGTCCATTGATCGAAAGGTGACCCATCCTGCGAGCCTTATGGTGAAACAGGCGAGTCGTTCCGGGGGAGTTGGAAGCATATACAGCCATTGTTCGGCCGTTTCCGGCCAGGATTTCGCCCAGCGAGGCTGTTCCCATGATGCTGTTGCTGCTTGCCTGATCGAGCGCCTCGATCAACCCGTCGTCTGCCGTATCAGCGTAGAACGGAGGTGTCACCGTCCGGTCGAGATAAGCGTTTCCGACCATGCCGTGACGGCCAGGAACGGCCCCGGTGACCAGGCTGGGCATCGCAGCGCGCGTCTCGCTCGGATATACGGTGCGGTGGCGATCGAGTGTCACGCCCTGGCGTTGGAGCCTGATGAGATTTGGCGTGATATCGTTCCTGATGAGGTCTGTACGAAGACCGTCGAAGCTGACGAGGATCACGCGGTTGTTTTCGGTAACGTGTTTCATTGGCTTTGCTCAAGGAGTTCTATCGAGACGGTCTCGAAACCAGTCGCCGATCAGGGAAATCGAAAGCGTTGAAATTGAAATGACCACCGCTGGCGCGACAAGGATCCAAGGCGCACGGGTAAGATAGTCCCTTCCGTAGCCGACCATGTTGCCAAGCGAAGTCAGCGGCGGCTGAACGCCCAGGCCCAGAAAGCTCAGGCCGCTTTCCAGAAGGATGACTTCCGGAAATGCGATCGTCATCGTCACGATCAAAGTCGACGCGATGTTCGGAAGCACGTGTCTGAAATAAATACGCCACGGATTTGCTCCAAGCTGGCGGACCGCAGCAATGTATCCTTGCGAGTTCGCGCTCAAAGTCAGGGCGCGGGTGATCCGGGCATATCGTTCCCATCCATGCAGACCGAGCAGGGCCACGAAAAGAGGAAGGGAATTACCAAAAAATGCCAGGACTGCGAGCGCCAGGATCAGGAAAGGCATGCTCGCCTGGAAATCGACACAGGCAAGCACGATCTGCTCGACCCATCCCCTGTAATGCGCCGAGAGGAACCCGAGTGTCGTACCGAGGACAGCGCCGATCACGGTCGCGCCAAAAGCTATGAGCAGGCTCATCTGGATCGAGAAAAGCAGCCGCGCGAGGACGTCGCGGCCGAGCTCGTCGGTACCTAGGAGGTGCCTTGTGTCTCCACCAAAGCCCAGGGGAGGGACAAGGCGCGCCTTCAGATCCAGTGCCTTGAAATCATAGATACTGAGGTAGGACGCGAAAACGCCGATAAGGAGCATGAGCACAAGCCAGCCGAATGCAAGCTTGATGGACAGCGGCACCGCAGGGCTTCGTCGGGTTTCCTTCCTGGCTCCCGGCATTGTCGAGGGCATGGCTGGTATATCGGTCATAGATTGTTCCTCACTTATCCGCACCGCTGCGCAGCCTTGGGTCCAGCAGGCCATACAAGAGGTCGACCAGAACGTTTGAAAGAACCATCGCTCCAGCAACGAACAGAAGGATGCACTGAACAACAGCGAGATCGCGGCTCAAGACCGACGCCACGAGAAGGCTTCCAAGACCCGGCCAGGAGAAGACGCTTTCCACCAGGACGGTTCCGGCAATCAGGTTGCCAATCATGAAGCCGATTATCGTGAGGATTGGTATCGCCGCATTCGGGAAAGCGTGGTTGATGACAACCCGCCGCCACGGGACGCCCTTCGCGCTTCCTGTCCGCACGTATGCCTCGCCCAGAACCCCCAACATTGCATTGCGAGTGAACCGGGCGAGAACTGCAGCGCCTCCAATTCCAAGCGTAATGACAGGCAGTATCATCTGGGCAACCGTGCCCGATCCGCCAGAGGGCAACCAGGAAAGTTCAACGGAGAACAGAAGCACCAGCACTAGGCCTAGCACGAATGGTGGTATCGTGAAGCCGGCGATGGCGCTCGTCATCAATATGCGGTCCGTCAGCGAATTCTTTCTCAGCGCAGCCATCAGGCCCGCCGGAATGCCGATTGCGATGTTCAGCATGAGTGCCGGCACGGTCAGTTGCAGAGTAACGGGAATACGCTCAGCAACAACCACGACCGCGGCCCTGCCATCACGCACGGACTGTCCCAGGTCGCCATGCAATATCGCCTGCAGATAACGAATGTATTGAATCCATATCGGCTGATCGAGGCCCCAACTCTTGCGGAATGCAGCAATCGCTTCTGCGGGCGTCTCCGGCGAGAGCATCGACCTGACGGGGTCCCCGGACACTCGCAGGACGACAAATGCAAAAGTCACCATCAAAAGGAGCGTGACTATCCCGCGGGCCATGCGAATTGAAACAAAGCGGACCATCATGCGACCTCCTTCTGTTCAGGAGCGTCGATGAGGTGACATGATACCTTTCTGCTTGCGCTTGCGGCACGCAGGGCAGGTACGATCTCCGCACACATGGGGCGGGCAACGGGACAGCGGGGATGAAAGGTGCAGCCGGAAGGCCGGGATGCCGGGTTCGGAGGGTCACCCTGTAGAACTACGCGTTTCTGTTTTCTCCCGGTGTGGGGTACCGCCGAGACCAGGGCCTGTGTGTAGGGATGCAAGGGAGAATGCAGAACCTCGTCGGGCAGACCTTCTTCGACTATCTCACCAAGGTACATGACGGCGATACGATGACTGATCCGGCGCACGACTCTCAGATCATGGCTTATGAAAACCATGGCCAGCTGTCTTTTCTGCTGGAGTTCCGCAAACAGGTTCACCACCTGCGCCTGGATTGACACATCGAGTGCGGATACGGGCTCATCGCAAACAAGCAGTTCGGGATCACTGGCAAGAGCGCGCGCCAGCACGGCTCTCTGGCGTTGTCCGCCCGACAGTTCATGCGGGTGACAGTTGGCCTGGTCCGGACGTAGTCCGACATCCGCCAGAAGGGCCTGAACACGCTCCAGGCGCTCCGCTTTTGTGCCGATGCGATGAATGTCCAGCGGCTCGCCGATCTGTGCGCCGATGGGCCACCGTCGATCCAGGGCAGAAAGCGGGTCCTGGAAAACCATCTGCATGCGCGTCCGCAGTGTCTTCCATTTCGGATCTTTGATGTCGGGCATCAACTCCGATGCGAAGCGGACAGAGCCCCGATCCAAGGGTTCCAGACCGAGAAGAAGTCTGCCCGTGGTTGATTTTCCGCAACCGGATTCGCCCACCAAGCCCAGTGTTTCACCACGGTTGAGTGTGAGAGAAACGCCGTTAACGGCATTTACGGTCTGGCCCTTGCTGAATACACCCCGGTTAAGCGTGTAGGAGCGTACAAGGCCATCGGCCTGCAGGATTGGTGTCTGGTTCATAGATGATCGAACCCTTTATGGTCGTTGATGGCGTCAAAGCGCACGCATGCCGAACGTTGCAGGCTATCCTGGCCGACAGCTACCAACGAGATCGGAGCCGTTCTGCATTCCCGGGCGTTTGATCGACAGCGCGGCGCGAACGTGCATCCTGATGAGATTTCCCTGGGGCCAGGCACCACGCCGGGGATCGCCATCAAGGGGCGTCTCGGACCGTCGATGCGCGGCAGAGCAGCAAGAAGTCCCGCGGTGTAGGGATGCGATGGCCTGCTGAAGAGCAGATCCACCGGCGCTTCCTCGACAACCTTGCCGGCGTACAACACAAGTGCCCGGTCACAGATTTCCCTGATGACACCCAGGTCGTGGGAAATAAGAACTAGCGTCATTTCGTTGTCACGCCTGATCTGCTGAAGCAGATCGAGGATTTGGGCCTGTATCGTAACATCGAGCGCGGTTGTCGGTTCATCCGCAATCAGGACATCCGGATTGCCTGCGAGAGCCATGGCAATCATCACGCGCTGGTTCTGTCCGCCTGACAGTTCATAAGGATAGGCGCCAAGGCGCTTCGCTGCGTCGGGAATGCCAACCTGATCGAAAAGTCGGCGCGCTTCAAATCTCGCCGACTTGCGATCCATGCTGCGATGAAGCCTGAGGGCTTCGACAACCTGATCGCCGACCGTGTGAACCGGATTGAGCGAACTTGCCGGATCTTGGAAGATGGTCGCTATGCGACCGCCGCGTACGCGGTCGAGCCGCGTTTCTGCGATGCCGAGCATGTCTTCGCCTTCCAGTTTGACATGGCCACTTACCTTTGCATGCTTGGGCAGCAGCCCGAGAGCGGCGAGCCAGGTGATGGATTTTCCACAACCGCTCTCGCCTACCATGCCGACAGCCTCGCCTCGGTGTAGGCTGAGGTTGATGCCTCGCAAAACCTGGCTTTCACCGAACGAAACTTCGAGATCGGTGATTTCTACCAGTGGCCGGTCGTCCGCCGGTCGGCTGTCAAGTTTCATGTTCCGTCGCTTTACTACTGTCGTGCTCGGAGGGCGGAGGCAGAACAAGCTCGATGCCCCTCTCTCTCAGCACTGACACGGCGCCTTCGCTTGGAAGGGCATCTGTTGCAAGGATGTCCGCACCCTCGAGCGGCTGCACGATATGCGTGTCAACGCGTGAGAATTTTGAAACGTCGGCCACGAAAGCAAGCCGTTTGCTGCGCTCTCGCAAAGCACTTGTAATCGCGGCATGTGTTTCGGTCGGGCCGAGGAAACCGTGTTTCAAATCGATCGCGCTGGTGCCACACACCGCCATATCGAATACACGTGTCTCCAGCGTGCGGAACATTTCGGGGCCGTTCACCGTCCTCGTTGCCGGGTTTAGGGTTCCAGCAACCAGCATCACCTTGAAGCGCTCCGTGGCGGCCAGAACGGAAGCCACATCGATCATGTTCGTCGTCACCGACATCGACGGGCCGCGAACAGCAAGTTCGTTCGCGAGAAGCGACATGGTCGAGCTTCCACCGATGAAGATGTTCATGTTCTCATCGAATATCTGAAGCGCTGCCACCGCCGCCATCGCCTTGGCCTCGCGGTCGAGGGAAAGCCGTTCGACGACGGGCCGCCGTGCGGCCGTGTCGATTGGGCCCGAGGGAGCGGCGCCGCCATGGATGCGCCTGAGCATGCCCGCCTCCTCCAGACCTCGTATGTCTCGGCGGATTGTTTCCTGCGAGACGCCGAGCCGATCGGCAAGGTCGACAACGGCCAGGATTTCGCCTCTGCCGATAAGTTCAAGGATGCGCTGGTGCCGGGCGGCTCCGAGTCTGGAGCCGCCCTTTTCCGTGTTCGAGTTTCCTCGATTTTCCATCTTAGTCCTCAAGGTTTGTTGAGTCCCGGGTTGCCCGGACCGAAATCGAGTCCCAGCGTCTGACCGGGGACCCAATGAAGGTCCTTCCGCTTGCCGTAGAACTGTCCGGATACATGCAGGACCATGCTCGGCGGATCAATCTCGGTAATGATATCGAGCATCTGACGAATGAGCTTCTGGCGGGCCGCAACGTCCATGGTCGTGGCGAGTTTGGCACCGAGATCAAAGTATTCCTGGTTCTGCCAAGTCCCGGTCAAATGAGGATATGCGCCCAATGGACCGGTTTCGCGCCAGGCATGACCGAGGATGTCAGGAAACAACGCGGTGTTGGAGCTGTCGTAGATCGCGTGGATTGGCTTGCCTTCGATCTGCCCCCAGTTTTCCATCATCTGAATTTTCACGTTGAGACCGATCGCGCGCCACATCTCGATCATTACCTGGGCGCCGGATACCTGGTTGGGATAGTAATTGTTGAGGAGACGGTAGGTGATCTGCTCGCCCTTGTAGCCGGCGTCTGCCAGAAGTTCCTTGGCTTTGGCGGGATCGTAGGCAAGCTCCGGATAGTCCTTGATATAGCCGTCACCGTAGCTCGGAAGCTGGTAGGCATTGGGAACGGGCAGGACGTTATCCCAGAGGCTTTCCACCAGAAGCTTGCGGTCGATTGCGAGGCTCATGGCGCGGCGGATGCGGGCATCCTTCAGTATTGTGTCGTTGGTATCAAAAACGATGCTTCTGATGTTCTGGACCGGGCCACCTGCGACCTCCAGATCCGGTGCGCTTTTGATCTCGGCAAACTGATCCGGCGGGATGTCGGTGACGAGATCGAGTTCTCCGGCCTTCAACGCGTTGACCCGCGAAGCCAGTTCCGGAATGATCCGATATTCGACCTTCGAGTAATTCGGGCGCCCGCCCCAGTACTGGTCAAACGGTTCGAGTACGACATTGACGTCGAGTTTCTTGCTGACAATCCGATAAGGTCCCGTGCCGACCGGTGCATCGGTCCATTTCTGCCATGAGCCGGCGGCATCGAACGAATGTTTCGATACGATCTCGGAGCCCCAGGATGCGAGCCGCTGTTCCAGAAGCGGATCCGGGGTCTTGGTGTGGATGACGACCGTGTGGGTGTCTTCCACCTTGATGTCATCGATATGCCCAAGCAGGCCGACCGCTTCTGTCGCACCGGCGCCGCCGGGGCCGAGAAGGTGAATCTGGCCCAGCGAGAAGGCGACATCTTCCGCGGTCATTTCCATGCCGTCCTGGAATTTTACGCCCTTGCGCAGGTGCAGACGGAGGGTTTGCGGATCGATCCGCTCCCAATCGGTCGCAAGCCCTGGCGTCAGGCTCATCTTCTCATCCTGAGTGCGCGCGATCAGGCTTTCGAAAACCTGCGGCATGATGCGCCTGATCGCCGTATCCGTCGCAATGACGGGATCGAGCGTCTTGGGATAGCCAGACATCCCTATGCGAAGTTCTTTCCGAGGTGCCTCATTCATGGCCCACGCCATTTTCTGATCGGCGAGGAGGAAAACAGAAGCAGCAGCCGTTGCTGCAAGAATGCTGCGTCTGGTGAAACTCTTATTCATGCTGAAGTCTCCGTTGAGGTCGGCGAACAAATGGCAGGCACTCATGACAGCGCAATGACAGAATATGCCTCTATTTGTGTTTTTGTGACCGTTTATGTTGGTAATCGGTCACAAACTTGTCACGTGACCGGTTTATTAGCCCACATGTGACCGAAATCGGTTCAGTGACCGACGGCAGAAGCGGTGCCGTTTTCGGAAAGTTGAGAAGGAGCGACGATGGCCCATGAGCCAGACGCGGTTCCCGTGGTGGGAACGCATGATCACAGCAGTATCCTTGGCATTCTCGCGTCAGGCCGTCCCGAACGCATCAAGGCGTGTGCCGAGCAGGTCCTTCTGGAGCTCTCTGAGATCTCCGTCCTGAAAAACAGGACAGGGCTTGCCATGCTGCCGTTCCAGGACACCGTGGAAGGGACCTCGTTCCATCTGGGTGAGGTCCTGGTGGCTGAAGCGCATATTCATGTCGCCGGAGTTGATGTCGAAGGTTACGGAGCCGTTGTGGGGCGCGACCTCGAACATGCGATGGCAATGGCAGTCATCGATGCCGCGATATCCGCAAAAAGAGCGAGCGTCGCAATAGGCGTTCTCCTCGATGCCGAAGCATCGTTCATTGAAGAGCAGGAAAAGACTCGTCTGCGGATGGTTGAGGCCACACGAGTTCAGATGGAGACTTTCTGATGCAGGTAACGTTGACACCGACGGCTACCGACTGCCGAACGAATACAGCTTTCGAAGTCATGATGTGGGCCTTGAGCCGCCCCGGATCGATCGGCACGCTGCCGGGCGACGGCATGCTCACCGCGGCGGAATGCCTGCTCGACAACGAATGCACCTTTCATGTCCAGGACGATGCGCCTTTCCAGAAAGCCCTGATCCAATCGGGAGCGCGATGCGGACCGATGTCGGATGTCGATTACATCTTTGGAGATTTCAACACTTCCGCCAAGGTGCAGACTTTGCGCACGGTGCGGACGGGTACGCTCCAGTATCCCGACAATTCCGCGACATTGTTCGTTTCTGCGTTTTTCGGTTCTGGAACGCATCTGCGGCTAACCGGCCCCGGTGTTGCGGACCACATTACCCTTGCAGTCGATGGCGTTGATCCTTCGTTCTGGTCAGTTCGTGACGATATCATCCGCTATCCACTGGGTTTCGATGTGTATCTGGTTGATGGCGATCAGGTCGTCGGCCTTCCCCGTTCCACGAAAATCGAGGTCCTCTGATGGCTTATGTAGCAACACGTGGCGGTGAGCACGCAATTGAACAGGCGGAACGCCTGTTCCGCAGCGATCTGGGCAAGATCAGTGCCGCGCGAGTATCGGAGATCAAGACCAGTCTCCCTTATCTTGTTGACCGGGTGATGGGCGAAGCGTCTTTGTACGAACCTGACCTGGCAGCGCTGGCGTTGGCTCAGGCAGGCGGCGAACTCTCCGAAGCGGTGCTTTTGCTTCGAGCCTACCGCACGACACAACCGCGTATCGGTTACGCAAAGACCATAGAACAGGCCGATCTCTTCACCGTCCGAAGAATTTCTGCTGCGTTCAAGGATATCCCAGGCGGGCAGATTCTCGGGCCAACGCTGGACTATTCGCATCGCCTTCTTCGCGTCGAAGTGCTTACGGGGGAAGATTACGTCCCGGAGCCCGTTATCGCTTCCGAAACGCCGGCTCCGGCAGAGCAGCCATCGCTTACGGCATGGCAGAAAGCACAGGGATTGATCGCCGACCATGCGACTGACGATGTCGCGCCGGAGAATATTCCCGATCTGACACGCGAACCTTTGCTGTTCCCAGCGCCGCGCGCCCACAAGCTGCAGAGTTTGGCCAGGGCGGAAACTGGTGGCGTTCTTGCTCTCGGTTACTCGACGATGCGGGGTTACGGCGACATCCATCCAACGGTCAACGAACTCCGTCTCGCGGAGGCGCCTGTTCGTCTCCGCCATCCCAATGGCACGGTTTTCAACGCCGGTCGGGTTCGCGTCAGCCAGGCAGAGATCATAACCAAAAGCGCCAAACTGGAACTCGGCTTCTCAGCGACGTTTGGATGGAACGAAGTCAAGGTCATATCGGCCGCGACTTTGGACCGGGCTTCCGCCCAGGATGCTCCGCACGCCGCCTCGACCGAGGAATTCGTCCTCTATCACACAGAGCCGGTAGAGAGTTCCGGATTCTGCATCCATTTCAAGCTTCCACACTACGTCACGTTCCAGTCCAGCCTGGATGCCATTCGCCGGGTCAAGGCGGACAACGTTGAAAACGGCAAAGCACCGGAGCCGGTGAACGAAAAGGAGCCGGCACTGTGAGCCTCAAAGATCTGACAAAACCGTGGACGGCATTCAATTACGGGTTTCTTGATGAGTCCGCAAAGCGTGAACTGCGCCGGAAGATGCTCAAGGCTATCGCAATCCCAGGATACCAGGTTCCCTATGCAAGCCGGGAAGTGCCGATGGCGCGCGGCTGGGGGACCGGCGGACTTCAGGTCACGCTCACCCTGTTGAAGCCGGACGCGGTCGTGAAGGTGATCGATCAGGGTGCCGACGACAGCGTCAATGCCGTCAGCATCCGGAAGTTCTTCAATCGGGTCGGCGGCAGCGCCGAGACGGAAGACACTTCGCAAGCAACGATCATTCAGTCCCGCCACCGCGTTCCCGAGGAAAAACTGCGCGCAGATCAGGTGCTTGTTCTCCAGGTTCCAAATCCCGAACCCCTGCGGCCGGTGCAGCCTGACATGTCCATTGCCCGCGAGATGCACGGAGACGCCGATTACGGTCAGTTATGGCTGGTTTTGTATGAGCAGCTCGTGAAATCCGGGCGGATCATGCAGGGTACCGAATATCCAAGCCTGGTGAATGGCCGGTACGTGATTACGCCGTCTCCCATCCCCCGCTGGGATGTCAAAAAACTGCATCAGGCAGAGCATCTGACGTTTCTGTCCGCCGGCCGCGAAAAGCGCATCTATGCCATCCCGCCTTTTACGAATGTTGAACCGCTTGTATTTGACGACGTGCCCTATCGTGTCGAGGACCATCAGGACAAGACCTGTTACCGCACTGACGTCACGGGCTTCTTCATGAACGAATTGCCGCAGGAAGACGGCTCCTCCCTGTACGAGCTGTCCGACAGCAACTTCGGAATAAAGCATCTGAAAAACAGCCAGGGCGAGACGCTTACGATCGGCGAAACCTGGTACAAGAATGGAAGGATGGACTGATGGGCGCGGCTGATCAGAACACGATAACCCGCCAGAAGCCCCGGTTGATGCTTGCCGAGCCGATGCTGACCATGCGGGGCATCGTTCGAAATTTCGGTGATGTTCAAGCCCTTCGCGGCGTGGATGTAACCGTATATCCAGGGGAAGTGCTCGGCATCGTCGGGGAATCCGGATCGGGGAAATCAACGCTGTTGCGGATGATGAACCTTGAGGACACGCCCGAGGCGGGAAGTTACCATCTCTCGCTTCCCGATCATCAAGACAGCAACCTTTTCTCCCTTGATCGCTTCCAGCGAAGGATGCTGCGCGCGCGTCACATTGGCATTGTCTATCAAAACCCGCACATCGGATTGCTGATGGGGCACACCAGCAGCGGCAATGTCGCTGAACGTCTCCTTGTTGCGGGCAACCGCAATTTTGCGGAACTGCGCGAACGAGCCAGGCTTTCTCTGGCTGCATCGGAATTCCCTGTCGAACGAATGGATGCCACACCGCGCGAACTGTCGGGCGGCATGCAGCAACGGGTACAGCTCGCCAAGGCCATCGCGCTCGAACCAGCGGTCCTGCTTCTCGACGAGCCGACCACAGGTCTCGATGTCAGCGTCCAGGCCCTGGTTCTCGATACGCTGAAAAGACTGCAGCGGGACCGCGCCATCACGATGGTCCTCGTTTCGCATGATCTGGGGGTGATCAGGACTATGGCTGACCGGGTTGTCGTGATGCGACGCGGCGAGGTCGTCGAACAGGGACTTGCGGACCAGATTTTCCAGGATCCGCAGCACCCGTATACCCAGCAACTCGTTCATGCGAAGCTGTAAGGATTGACCATGACCAAAAATATGCCGGCGGCCGAGACGGTGTTGAGCGTCCAAGGGCTGTCGAAGCAATTCGAGATGCACCATCTCAAGCGTACCTTATACGCTTTCGACAATCTGGATTTCGATCTCCGCAAGGGTGAATTCATTCTGCTGAAGGGCGAGAATGGTGCTGGAAAGTCGACTCTCCTGCGCACATTGTACCGATCCTATCTCCCGAGAGCAGGTCATGTCTGGTATCACACCGCGGAAGGCATGATCGACCTGGCCTGCGCGGCCGACGTGGACATCGCGGTACTGCGTCAGCGCGAGATCGGCTTTGTGACGCAGTTTCTCAATGCTCGTCCGCGGGTTGCCGCGGATGAAATCGTAGCCGAACCCCTGAGGCTGGCTGGCACTCCGCATGCTGACGCTCTTGTGGAAGCGCGCCGCTGGCTTTCTGCATTTGGTGTGAAGAAGCAGCTCTGGGCAGCCTATCCGTCGACTTTTTCGGGCGGTGAGCAGCAGAAGGTGAACCTCGCCAGAGCGCTTATTCTTCCGCAACGACTGTTGCTTCTGGACGAACCCACGGCCTCTCTCGACCGCGATGCCCGCAAGGCGCTTGTCGATCGCCTGGCCGAGCTCAAGGAAGCGGGTGTCGCGATGATCGGTGTGTTTCACCATCCCGAGGATGTCGAGCATCTGATCGACCGGGAACTTCACCTGAAAGCGATCAAGATCGAAGATGAGGCTGACCATGTGGTTGAATGATTTCGAAATCGTCTTGGAAGACCGCGTCATCAAGCAGGGTGCGATCCGAATAGAATCCGGTGTGATTGCAGAGATCAGCGAAGGCCTTGTGGCGAACGCCGATGTGGAAGGTGGCGGGCGCCTCCTTCTGCCCGGTTTCGTCGATCTGCATGGTGACATGATCGAGAAGAAACTGGAGCCCAGGCCGAACGTTCGCATGCCGATGCAGCTTTGCGTCTTCGATCTCGACCGCGAGCTTGCCTCCTGCGGGATCACAACTGCCTTCGCAGCACTTTCGTTTCAGCCCGCAACATACGGGCACATGCGGTCCGCTGAAAACACAATTGCCTCGATAAATGCGATTTCCGCAATGCGTCACGAATTGCTGGTCGATCACCGCGTGCATGCGCGGTTTGAGGTGACCTTCCTGTCGGCACTTGAGACGGCTGAGGAACTGATGCGTTCCGGTGCATTGCACCTGATCTCTCTGATGGATCACACGCCAGGCCAAGGGCAGTACCGCAATGTCGAGGCGCACATCGCAAACGTTGCTACAGGCAATGGTGTTTCGACTGCGGAAGCAACGAGACTCGTACACGAGCGCATGTCCACGAGGCAGGAATCCGGTGATGCGATGGCCGTCATCGTCGGATTGGCGAAACTGGCATGCAGTTATGGTGTGACCATCGCATCGCATGACGACGACTCGGTCGAAAAAGTCAATTTGCTGCATGGACTTGGAGCAGCCATCAGCGAGTTTCCAATCACGTTGGAAGCAGCACTCGAGGCGCGGCGTTTGGGTCTGACCACAATCATGGGCGCCCCCAATGCTTTGAGAGGTTTGTCGTATTCCGGCAATCTTTCCGCCCGTGACGCCTATCAGGCGGGCGCCCTGGATATTCTGGTGAGCGACTACCATCCATCGGCGATGCTGCCTGCCATCATGGCTCTCGGAGAGGGGGCTTCCGAGCAGCTTGCGAGATCCGTGGCGCTTGGAAGCTCCAATCCGGCCAAGGCCGTGGGACTATCGGATCGCGGCCGCATCGCGAAGGGGCTGCGGGCCGATCTTGTTGTCGCTGAACGCGGGACCGTTGCACGCATGCGTGCCACAATCCGTGGGGGAAGACCGGTCTGGTCTGATGGAACGCTTGGTTTTCCGACCTGTTTGAGCGAGCCGGCGTTAGAGGCCAGTGTGGCCTGACGTGCGATGTAAGGTGACAAGCCAGGCCTGCGGCCCAATCCGCAGTTCTGGCCGCACCTTTCGACGACATGCCGTCATGCCATTGGCCCAAGTCGGCATTTCAGGCCGGTCATCGATTGGGATCCGGGCCGATCGGATCAGGCTCTCCCAACAATCCCTGACGAGCAACGACTTCATATGCCCCAAGATCCAATATCTGGAGACAGCTTCCCTCATGACACCTGAAGAAAAGCAAACAAGGGGATGCCTTGTCCTTGTGGTCGGACCGAGCGGAGCCGGCAAGGATAGCCTGATCGCCGTCGCCAGAGATCATTTCTGCCTGAACCATCGTGTCTCCTTCGTGACGCGCACCATCACGCGTCCCCCGTCGGCGGGTGAAGATCATCAGCCGGCGACCCCGGAACAGTTTGAGGAAATGGTGCGGGCTGGTTCGTTCGCATTGCATTGGGAAGCGCATGGCCTGCGATACGGCCTGCCCACCGATATCGACGAAAAGCTGGCGAAAGGACATCTGGTTGTCGCCAACGGTTCCAGAGCCGCTATCGAGGCCGCGAAGAAAATTTATCCCGACATGTCTGTCGTGAACGTAACCGTGGCCCCGGAAGTCATTGCCGCCAGATTGGAAAGCAGAGGTCGGGAGTCTCGATCTGCACGCCAGGCGCGGATCGCGCGCAGTACGGAAATTACCCCGTACGCCGGGAGTACCTTCACCTTAGACAACTCAGGTCCGATCGAAATCGGGGGAAGGGCTCTCGTCGAATATTTCTCCGACCTGTTGGGCCAAGTGCGGACAGCCGATGCTTGATGAACGTCTGACTTCTCAAGTGGCGCGTTTTCGCGGCCCGGATCAGTGCGGTGCCTTGTGCTGGCGTGCTGCCGATGAGGGCATCGAGGTACTGCTTGTCACCAGCAAGACGAGGGGAAGATGGATTCTTCCCAAAGGAAACGTCAAGCGGAACGAAACGCTCTACGAATGCGCTCGTCGCGAAGCGTATGAGGAGGCCGGCGTAACGGGCAGGATCGGAAAAAAGGCGATCGGACGGATCGAATACCTCAAACCTTCCCAAGGCAGATTGCTGTCGGTCTCCATATTCCAGATGTTCGTGACCGCGCAAAAGGACGACTACCCGGAGCAGGGTTTTCGTCGCCGAGAATGGTTTTCGGTGACGGAAGCTGCGGATCTTGTCGCGGAAGCAGAGCTTCGAGATCTCCTTTTGGTCGGCCTCGCTGGTTTCGCAACCGGATTGCAAGCTCAAATTTGAAACTCTGCCCCGTTCACGGGCATTGCTCGGCGTAAGGTCCGAGCGTGTTTGCCAGTCATCGGTCTTCGCCTTCAGTCCGAAAGATGTTCTGGAAAAGGTGACGGCCTGAATGACACGCGCGCTGCACATCGGTCCTGTTCGAACTTCAGTGAAGATCCGTGTGCAATGTCAGGAAATGGTGTCCACGAGAGGATTCGAACCTCCGACCCCAGGATTCATACCACTTCGACTTTAGCCGCCGTCCGTAAGGACGTTCGTGGTCTGGACTGTCCCTTCACCATGGACCTTTCGGCCTTTAGGTGCTGCCCGTCCAGTCTCTACACCTTCCCAGGATTTCTCTTGGGCTTGGCTCGGGATTGGCATGCCAGTTTCACCAGCGAAGCGTTCCCCGACTTTGAGCAGATCGATTGTGATGTTTCCGACCACAACCCCCAATTCTATAGGAATCCTGTGCTCTATCCTGCTGAGCTACGTGGACACACAATTCTCCAATAACCCAGGCCCGCAGTGCAGGCAACCGCTCATTTCATCGGATCGAAGCCGACCCCAGCCGTCTCAGAAAAGGAGGAAGAAGCCACCCAATTCTGCTGAGTAGGAGACAACTAAAGCCATCCATGAAAAAAGGCGGGCAGCAGGCCAAGTCCTTTTCCTGCCCGCCTCGTGTCGATTGCTCAACTCGCCAGGCGTTGTTCGGCGAGCTTGACCCAATAGGAAATCCCGTAGGCGATCGCTTCGTCGTTGAAGTCATAGGCCGGGTTGTGCAGGCCGGCACTGTCACCGTTGCCGATGAACATGAAGGCGCCGGGACGCGCGTTCAGCATGAAGGAGAAATCTTCTCCGGCCATCATCGGATCCGTGTTGGCATCGACATTGGCTGGGCCGACCACGCCGGTCGCAGCTTCGGCGGCATATAGTGCTTCCGCATCGTGATTGATGGTCACCGGGCAGGCGCGTTCGTATTCGAAGGTGGCTGATGCGCCGTGGGCGGAGGCGATGGTCTGGACCAGCGTGCGCAGACGATCCTCGGCAAAGTCTCGAATGCTTTCGTCCAGCGTGCGCACCGTGCCTTCCAGAACGGCGGTTTCGGGAATGATGTTGTGGGTCGTGCCGGCCTGGAAACGGGTGATGGAGACAACGACCGAGCGCAAAGGATTGACGTTGCGCGAGGCTATCAGCTGCGCATTGCTGACAATCTGCGCGCCGATAGCGATCGGATCGATCGTATTGTGGGGTTCGGCGGCGTGGCCGCCGCGGCCGGTGATGTGGATCTCGAACTTGTCGGGCGCGCCCATGATGGCGCCCTGGCGAATGGCGAACTGGCCGAGCGGAATGCCGGGCCGGTTGTGCAGGCCGTAAACTTCCTGGATGCCGAAGCGATCCATCATCCCATCCTCGACCATGGCTTCACCGCCGCGACCGCCTTCTTCCGCCGGCTGGAAGACCACCGCCAGCGTGCCGCTGAAATTGCGCGTCTCGGCGAGGTATTTGGCCGCACCCAGAAGCATGGCCGTGTGCCCGTCATGGCCGCAGGCGTGCATCTTGCCCGGAAGCTTCGATGCCCATTCGGCACCGGTGATTTCCGTCAGCGGCAGGGCGTCCATGTCCGCGCGAAAGGCAACCGTGCGGCCAGGGGCGCGGCCATGGATGATGCCGACGACACCGGTCTGCCCAATGCCCGTGACGATTTCGTCGACACCGAATTCCTTCAATTTTTCTGCAACGAAACTGGCGGTATGCTCGACCTCGTAAAGAATGCCCGGATTTTCGTGGATATGACGGCGCCATGCGGCGACTTCATCCTGCATTTCGGCGGCTCTGTTCAGGATCGGCATAAGGTTTCCATTTCGATTGCAAGAAGGTGCGGTCGCTCCCGTTGCCATATTGCGCTGCGGAATTGACGGAATCAACGTTCTTTGCCATTGCTTGGTCATGTTGGTCGAATAACGACCATGCTCTGTACGCTTAAGATTGTACGAGGACGACCCCTTGCCGATATCGAAGACCCGCCTGCTGCCTTTCGCATCGAAGTCGATCGGCGCCTTAATCGCCTTCTCGGTGCTTTCTGCCGGCTTCGCATCGGTGGCCGAAGCCAATCCGAAAATGGTTGTGGATGTGCGCACCGGCCGGGTGATCAGCCACACGGACGCTTTCCGCAAATGGTATCCGGCATCGCTGACCAAGCTGATGACCGCCTATGTCACCTTCCGCGCCATCAAGAACGGCCGCCTCACGCTCGAGAGTGTCGTGACGATGAGCAAGAGGGCTGCCGACCAGCCGGCCAGCAAGATGTATTTCAAGCCCGGCACGCAGCTGACGCTGGACAACGCGCTGAAGATGACTTTGGTGAAATCCGCCAATGACGTCGCCGTTGCAGTGGGTGAAACCGTTGGCGGCGGTTCGCTGGAGCAGTTCGTCGCCATGATGAATTCGGAAGCGGCGCGCCTTGGCATGAATTCCAGCCGCTTCATCAATCCGCATGGGCTGCCGGGCAAGGGGCAATATACGACGGCGCGCGACCTCGCGATCCTGACCCTGCAGCTGAAGCGGGAGTTTCCGGAATATGCCGGTTATTTCTCCATCGAAGGCATCGATGTCGGCAAGAAACAATACGCCAATTTCAACATGCTGATCGGCCGTTTCGATGGCGCCGATGGCATGAAGACCGGCTTTATCTGCGCCTCAGGCTTCAACCAGATCGGTTCCGCCACGCGCAACGGTCGTTCGGTGATCTCGGTCGTGCTCGGTTCCGACAGCCTTGCCGGCCGTGCCGATGATACCGCCAACCTGCTGCAGGCCGGGCTGACGGCCGGATCGAATCAGGGCGCGCCGCTCGGTTCGCTGGCGCCTTATGGCGATACGGTTGCCGTCAACGACGTCAGCGCTGAAATCTGCAACCCCAAGGCCGCCAAGATGCGCAGCGAAACGCGCGACGAAGCGGGCCGCATGATCACCCACTCACCCTATATCCGCGAACTGTCGCACCCGATTGTCTACACCTCCGCCGTGCCTCTGGCAGCCACGGAGACGGTAGCTTCGACTGCGGGCGCCAGCCAGTTCGCCAACGTTCCGATCCCGATCCCGCGTCCAAGCACTTTCTGATCGCGGCGATCCGGTCGGCGAGACGCCAGCCAGAAAGTATGCCCATGTCCATCCTGCGCAATCGTATTCCGGTTACAATTCTGACCGGTTTTCTCGGTGCCGGAAAATCGACCCTGCTCAACCGTATCCTGAAGGATCCGGCGACCCAGGATACGGCCGTCATCATCAATGAGTTCGGCGAGGTGGGGATCGACAATCTTCTGGTCGAATCCTCCGGGGATACATTGTTGCAGCTTTCCAACGGTTGCCTGTGCTGCACCATTCGTGGCGAGCTGGTCGATACACTGGCGACGCTGGTCGACCAGGTGCAGACGAAAAAACTGCAGCCGATCCGTCGCGTGGTGATCGAAACGACGGGCCTTGCGGATCCTGCTCCAGTCATGCAGGCGGTGATGGGCAACCCGGTAATTGCCCAGAATTTCGAACTCGACGGCGTGATTACCGTGGTAGACGCGGTCAACGGACTTGCCACGCTGGATCGTCACCCGGAAGGCTTGAAGCAGGCGGCGGTAGCCGACCGCCTGATCATTTCCAAACAGGGAATGGCGGATGCAGATGCGGTGGCGGCTCTGAAGTCGCGCCTCAATGTCCTCAATCCGCGCGCACCGATGATGGATGGCGACAGCGCCGAGGCCGGCACGGCGATCATCCTCGCCAATGGCCTTTATGACGCGGAAACGAAGATCGCCGACGTGAGCCGCTGGTTGCGCGACGAGATGACGGCGGACGCGCATGATCACGCCCACCATGATCATCACCATGGCCATGATCATCACGATCACCATGGGCATGATCACGGGCACGGGCATGCCCATCATGGCCATCACCATCATCATCATGATGTGAACCGCCATGGCGACGATATTCGTTCGTTTTCGATGATCCATGACAAGCCGATTTCGCCGATGGCAATCGAGATGTTCATCGACCTTCTCCGGTCTGCCCATGGCGAAAAACTGTTGCGCATGAAGGCGGTGGTGGCGCTGTCGGATAATCCGGACCGCCCGCTGGTTCTGCATGGCGTGCAGAGTATCTTCCATCGGCCCGAGCGTCTGGCGAAATGGCCGGAAGGTAGCGATCGCCGCACGCGTATGGTGCTGATCACGCAGGGCATGCCGGAAACCTTCGTGAAAGACCTGTTCGCGGCCTTTACCGGCGAGCCGCAGGTGGATCGGCCAGATCGTGCGGCGCTGGAAGACAATCCGCTCGCCGTGCCCGGCCTGAAACTCTGAGGTTCAGGCGGCAGATCCCTTGCGGATCAGAAAACGGTGACCGTCTGCGGTCTTTTCGGATGACAGGATCATATGCCCGTCCTCCCGGCAGAAATGCGGGATGTCGATGCCGGCGAGGGGGTCGTTGGTGTCTATGAGAAGAGCGTCACCGGCCGCCATATCCTTCAGGCGCCGGCGCGTCTTCAGCACCGGCAGCGGACATTTCAGGCCTCTGAGATCATAAAGCGTTGCGGTATCGTCGCCCATGTGGGCAACTACCAGAGCTTCCAGAACGGCTTCTTCTCTTCCGGCGCAGGTGCCGGTGCATAGGCAAGAGGGTTCTGCGCGGGAACGGGAATGGCGCCGGTTGTGCCGTCACGATCCGTTTTTGCCGCCGTATTCGTCTGGGCAACGGAAATATTTTCGCCGGCCTGCGGTGCGCCACGACGCTTTTCCGCTTCGGCGGCCATCACGGCTGCGGCACTGGTGCGGGGTGTCGGCTGCGCGCCAGCCGACCCGTTTGCAGGCGCGGACGCCATAATCGGACCTGCCGGCTTGGAGCCTGTGCCCATGCGGGACGCCATCATCTTTTCGAATTCGGCCTGCTTCATCAGCTTTCCGGCTTCAAGCGATGTGCCTGTCGGTGCAAACGCCAGTTCGCGACCCTTGCGCTTGTCGGCAACGACTGCCTTGCGCTCGGCTTCGCTCGGCTCGTACCACACCATGCCATCCAGCTTGTTGACGGCTTTCGTGTAGGCCAGGTCGTAATTCTTCTCATAGGAAGACAGGGCCACGTTCAGCGCCGGCGGCGTCGACATGGTCGGGCAGGCGCCACCGGCATTGAAGCCGCCGCTGGCCTGCTGGTTGAAGACATATTTCTTCTCGCAGACATTCACTTCCGGCGGGCGCTTGGTGACTTCGAAATGATCGTAGCCGACCTTCAGCATCTTCCAGAACTCAAAGTGTTCGCTGCCGCGATGGCGAGCCATGTTTTCGGCCGTCATGCGGAAGGGGAAGGCCTGCATCTGCACGGAAGTCTGGCCACCCTTGAAGGCGTCGCGCGCAAAGCCGTAGATTTCGAGGATCTGTTCGTCGGTCATCGAATAACAGCCGGACGAGGAACAGGCGCCATGGATCATCAGGTTCGAACCGGAGCGCGCGTTGGCAGCATCGTAACGGTTCGGGAAGCCGGTGTTGATGGCGAGGTAATATTTCGAATTCGGATTGAGGTGCGCGGGCGTCAGGCCATAGAAGCCTTCCGGCGCCTGGCGGTCGCCTTCCTTCACCTTGGGGCCGAGTTTGCCGGACCAGGCACAGATCTGGTAGCTGGTCAGCTTGTCGAAGCGGTTGTCGGCCTTCGCCTTCCAGATTTCCAGCACACCTTCTTCCTTGAAGATGCGGATCATGATCGGCGAGGTGCGCGGCATGTCCTTCTTCTGCATCTCCGCGATGATGCGGGAAGACAGCGGCTGCTCGACCTTGTTCTTGACCTTGGAGATATCGATGCTCGACGCCGAATCCAGCGTGTCGTTACAGCCGGTCAGAACCGTGCCAACGAGAAGAGCTAAGGCGATGTGTTTCAGGCGCATCACGAACGACCACGTTTTGCTGACGATACGAACGAAGCCAACTTTCGTGGGCTTCCCCACCATTCTCAATAGAACGGTAATCTTTACATCTTCTTAACCGCATACGACGATGCCGGTCTCAAATCAAGCGACCGGCATCGTCTAGCATAGCAATGTGACTGTCAATGTGGCGATTACCCCGCCAGACCGACATTTAGAGATTGCGGCCGATTGCCAGGAATTTCTGGCGGCGGGCATTGCGAACGTCCTCGCCGGAAAGCTGGCCGAGTTCGGCAAGCGCCTTTTCGATGACGTTGCCGGCGGCGTTGATGACGGTCTGCGGTTCGCGGTGGGCGCCGCCCAGCGGTTCCGGAATGATTTCGTCAATGACGCCGAGACCCTTGAGGTCTTCCGCAGTGATCTTCATGTTGGTGGCGGCTTCGCGGGCGCGGGTGGAATCGCGCCACAGGATGGACGCAGCACCTTCCGGCGAGATGACCGAATAGATCGAGTGCTCGAGCATATAGACCTTGTTGCCGGTGGCGATGGCAATCGCGCCGCCGGAACCGCCTTCGCCGATAACCAGCGAAACCATCGGGACTTTCAGGCCCAGGCACATTTCGGTGGAACGGGCGATGGCTTCCGCCTGGCCGCGTTCTTCGGCACCGACACCCGGATAGGCGCCGGCGGTGTCTACCAGCGAAATCACCGGCAGGCCGAAGCGATCCGCCATTTCCATGACGCGCATCGCCTTGCGGTAACCTTCGGGACGAGCGCTGCCGAAATTGTGCTTGATGCGGGTCTTGGTGTCGTGACCCTTTTCCTGGCCGATCAGGGCAACGGGCTGGCCACGGAAACGGGCAAGGCCGGCCTGGATGGCGGCGTCTTCACCAAAAGTGCGGTCGCCGGCCAGCGGCGTGAACTCTGTGAACAGGTTTGCGGCATAATCGACGAAATGCGGGCGCTGCGGATGGCGCGCGACCTGCGTCTTCTGCCAGGCGGAGAGTTTCGAGTAGATGTCCTGGATCGCTTCGCGAACCCGAACTTCGAGGCGCCCGATCTCATCCGAGGTGTCGATGCTTTCGTCCTCGGATGCGAGCTTTTTCAGCTCGTGGATCTTGCCTTCCAGATCCGCAATGGGTTTTTCGAAATCGAGATAAGTCTGCATAAGAACCGTTTTCCGATCTTGCTGGCTGATGGCTGCCCGCACGTTTGCCCGCTCTAATCCCGGTTTTTGGCCTGTTTTGCAAGAGGGTGATGCGTTTCCACCAGTTCACGAAGTCTTTCTTCCAGAACATGTGTGTATATCTGAGTGGTGGAAATGTCTGAATGGCCAAGCAGTTCCTGCACCACACGCAGATCTGCGCCATTGGCCAGAAGATGGCTGGCAAAGGCGTGCCGCAGCACGTGCGGAGAGATTGCCGAGGGTGGCAGACCGGCACGGATGGCGAGGTCCTTCAGGTCGCGGGCAAAAACCTGGCGCGGCAGAAAACCGTCTTTTCCCGAAGACGGAAAAAGCCAGGCGCTTTCTTCCGTCTGTTCCTTCTGGCGCGCCATTTCCGCCTTGGCCGCACCGTATTTGCGCATTGCTTCGATTGCGGCACGGGACAAAGGCACAAGCCGCTCCTTGTTGCCCTTGCCCTTGATCATCAGGAAACGGCCCTGCTGGTCGAGCACGCGGGCCGGCAAGGAAACCAGCTCGCTGACACGCATGCCCGTCGCATAGAGAATTTCCAGAAGCGCCAGCATGCGAAGCCGCGAAAGATGGCCGGGCGCGGGATCTTCCGCTTCTCCCGCCGCCTGGGCAAGAAGTTTGCCGACGTGATCCTCGCTCAATGTCTTCGGCAGCGAGCGTCCCTTTTTCGGTGCGTCGAGAATGGAGGTCGGGTCGTCGCCGCGAAGGCCTTCCGCGTAAAGGAATTTGTAGAACTGCCGCATCGATGAAAGTCTTCGCGCCTGTGAAGAGGCGGCAAAACCCTGGCGGCCCAGATGAGCGAGATAACCGGAGAGATCGCCGCTTTGCGCCAGAACCAGCGTCTGCTTCTTGCCGAGGTATTCGCGAAGGTCGGTCAGATCGCGTTCATAGGAGGAAAGCGTGTTGGCGGCGGCTCCGCGCTCCGCGCTCATCATTTCCAGAAAGGCTTCCAGATGTGCGCCAGAGAGGTCCATCACGTCCGGTCCACTTCGCTCAAGGCCGCGCCGGAGCGGCAGGGGCCGGAGGGTTCAGGCGCTCGGAAGGCACACGAACGGTCACGTCACGTTCCGTCGGTTCCACCAAAAGAACCAGCGCCATCATGCTTCCGTAGATCACCCCCGCGATGACGGCCAGGATGAAGAGAAACCGGAAGAGTGTAGGCATGCGGGGCTCCGTTTGATTGGCCCCTTTATGAGCAAAGCCTTTGAGCAAGGCAAGCCGACTTCGGCTGACATCGGCGTGTGGACATGCGGTTGTTCGTCTGCGTTGCAAGCCTGCTGCGGATCGGCCTTCGAATTGAGCGGTTGCATGTTTCGGCAACGGCAAGTCTTGACGCTGCCGGTGCATTTGTCGATAGGGTTTTGAATGGAAGACCCGAAGGAACAGGCTTACCCGGCGATGACCGATCTTGTGATGCCCGCGGCGCTGGAAACCGCGCCGTCGCTGAGCGACAGGGCGCGTGAAGCGCTCGGCGGCCGTAGCGTGATCTTCGTGGGGCTGATGGGCGCGGGCAAGTCTGCGATCGGCCGCCTTGTGGCGCAGCAGCTGTCACTGCCGTTCATCGATACCGATGCCGAAATCGAAAAGGTTTCGCGCATGACGATCTCCGAACTGTTTGCCACCTATGGTGAAACGGAGTTCCGCGCTCTGGAAGCCCGCGTGATGGAAAGGCTGCTGCATCAGTCGCAGCGCGTCGTCTCCACCGGTGGCGGCGCCTTCATCAACGAGCAGACGCGTGGTCACATCAAGGCCGGTGGATTGTCTGTCTGGCTGCGCGCCGACCTTGAGCTTCTCTGGGAGCGTGTGCGCAAACGCGATACGCGGCCATTGCTGAAGACGGAAAACCCGAAGCAGACGCTCGAAAACCTCATGAACCAGCGTTATCCGATCTATGCGGAAGCCGAACTGACGGTCGAATCAGCCGATGTACGCAAGGAAGCCATGGCGCATAACGTGCTGGCGGCCATCATCGAACATCAGGTTGGCAGTCAACATGGTGGTTCCGCAGAACAATCCGACAGTGGAAAGCATTTGAAATGACGGCGTCTTCTTCGTCCACGACCGAGAAACTGGTGCATGTTCCGCTCGGTGAGCGCGCTTACGATATCCTGATCGGCCCCGGTCTGATCGGCCGCGCGGGCGGCGAGATCACCAGCCGCATCAAGGGACGCAAGGTCGCCATCGTCACGGACGAGAATGTCGCGCCGCTATACCTTGAGGCGTTGACGGATGCCTTGCAGACCGACGGCATAGAAGTCGCATCGCTGACATTGCCTGCGGGTGAAAAAACCAAGAGCCTCGATCATCTGGCGGCCGTTTGCGACATGGCGCTGGCGGCCCGTATCGAGCGCAACGATGCGATCATCGCACTGGGCGGTGGCGTCATTGGCGATCTCGCTGGGTTTGCCGCCGGCATCGTGCGGCGTGGCGTGCGTTTCGTGCAGATGCCGACATCGCTTCTGTCGCAAGTGGATAGCTCCGTTGGTGGCAAGACGGGCATCAATTCCCGTCACGGCAAAAACCTGCTCGGCGTCTTCCATCAGCCGGATCTGGTGCTTGCGGATACGGATACGCTGAACACGCTGAGCGAGCGCGAGTTCCGGGCCGGTTATGCCGAAGTTGCCAAATACGGACTGATCGACAAGCCGGACTTTTTCGAGTGGCTGGAAAAGAACTGGAAGGATGTGTTTGCCGGGGGGCCTGCGCGCGCCGAGGCGATTGCCGTCAGCTGTCAGGCCAAGTCGGATGTCGTTGTCGAGGACGAGTTCGAAAACGGCCGCCGCGCACTGCTCAATCTCGGCCACACATTCGGGCATGCGCTGGAAGCTGCGACCCAATATGACAGCAGCCGTCTCGTGCATGGCGAAGGCGTCGCCATCGGCATGGCGCTCGCCTACCGTTTTTCTGCACGCCTCAATCTGGCAAGCCCCGATGATGCCGAACGTGTCGAGGCACACCTGAAGGCCGTCGGCCTGCCGACCCGCATCGGCGATATTCCGGGCGAAGCTCTGCCGGTCGAGCGGTTGATGGAGGCGATTGCGCAGGACAAGAAGGTCAAGAGCGGCAAGCTCACCTTCATCCTCACGCGCGGCATCGGTCAGTCCTATGTTGCCGACGACGTGGCAGCATCCGAAGTCCTCACCTTCCTGGAGTTGCAAAAGGCAAGATGACATCGCGCAAGGGGTTCCGGTCACGCTTCGTCAATGCCTTCGTGCGCGGCACGCTGCGTGTGACGGGTACCGCGCTTTCCCCTTTGACGCTGCAGACCGCCTCCCATGACGATCTGCACGAAGCGCTTGCGGAAGTGCATCGTGAGGGCGATTTCGACCAGCAGGATCGCGATCGCCTGCGAGGCCTTTTCGATCTGGACGAGCTCGAAGTCTCCGACGTGATGGTTCACCGCATGGCGATGCGCGCCGTCAATGCCGCCGATCCACCGGAGCAGGTGGTGCGCACGGTGCTGGAAAGCCCCTACACCCGCATGCCCGTCTGGCGCGGCTCTGCCGAAAACATCGTTGGCGTCGTTCATGCAAAGGATCTCTTGCGGGCACTGTCCGAACCTGATGTCCGGCCGGAGACGGTGGATATCGTCAGGATCGCGCAAAAGCCCTGGTTCGTGCCGGATACGACCAGCCTGAAAGATCAGCTCAACGCCTTCCTGCGCCGCAAGGTGCATATGGCGGTCGTTGTCGATGAATATGGCGAGATGCAGGGGATCGTCACGCTCGAAGATATCCTTGAGGAAATTGTCGGCGATATCGCCGATGAGCACGATCCGTCGCTACAGGGTGTGCGACAGGATGCGGATGGATCGATCATCGTCGATGGCTCGGTGCCGATCCGGGATCTCAATCGTGCACTCGGCTGGAGCCTGCCGGATACGGAGGCGACCACGATTGCCGGTCTCGTCATCCACGAATCGAAACTGATCCCGGAAGAGCGGCAGGCTTTCACATTTTATGAAAAACGCTTCATCGTGCTGAAGCGTGAAAAGAATCGCCTCACCCGCCTGCGCATTCGTCCGGCAGCCGTTACGCCCGTTCAGTAGAGATCTGAACAATTACCAGCGGGTACGCTCACCCGGTGCGGCGGCTTCCACTGCCAGCGCATGCAGGCCGGCTTGAAGTTCGGGCTTGAGGATATCATTTATCATCCGGTGCCGCTCGACGCGGCCTTTCCCCTCGAATGCTTTCGATACGATCCGCACCCTTATATGGGTTCCGCCTTCGCCGTTGAAATGCGGCTGGTGACCGGCGTGTTGATGGCTTTCATCGAGCACGTCCAGCCGTTCCGGTTGCAGGGCTTGGGTAAGGCTCGCCTCGATGCGGGCTTTGACACTCATGAAATCGCTCCGAAGCAGCATGAAAGGGCATCCCAGAAACCAGCAAGAAAGGGGTTTGTCAATTCTTGTCCTGCTTTCTCGCGCACCCCATAATGTGGCTCCCATGAACCTCGATTCAAAATATTTCGACCGCATCCGGACGCGCCGGAACCGCAAGCAGGAACAGGCGCCGCAGGTGCCGACCTGCCAGTGGGACGGGTGCGACCAGCCGGGCGCGCATCGTGCACCCGTCGGCCGAAATGCCGAGGGAAAGTTCTTCATGTTCTGCTTCGAACACGTGAAGGACTACAACAAGGGCTACAATTATTTTTCCGGCCTGTCCGACAGCGAGATCGCCCGTTACCAGAAAGAGGCGATCACCGGTCACCGCCCGACCTGGACCGTGGGTGTCAACAAGGACATCAAGGATGCGCCCCTGCATGCGACGATGCGCTCCGGCAGTGCCGCAAGCCATAATCGCATGCGCGATCCATTCGGCTTCGTGCGGGAGGGGCGCATGGGCAGTGGCCCGCGTTTTCCGCAGGAACGCAAGCTGAAAACGCTGGAGCAGAAGGCCTTCGATACGATGGAACTGACCGCAGGTGCGACATCTGCGGAGATAAAGGCCCGGTACAAGGAGCTGGTCAAAAAGCATCACCCCGATGCCAATGGCGGCGACCGCGGATCGGAAGAACGTTTTCGCGCGGTTATTCAAGCATATCAGTTGTTGAAGCAGTCTGGTTTCTGCTAAGCCGTAACGAACAGGACGCAGCAGAGGATTGCTGCCGGGCTACGGACCGTCCGGCATGGAGTGGTGATGAGCAAAATTGATCTTGATATTTCCAATCTTCCCGACACGACCGTTTCGGTCAGAGACGTCTTCGGCATCGATACCGACCTGAAGGTTCCCGCCTACAGCAACGGCGACCCCTACGTTCCGGATCTCGATCCCGATTATCTTTTCGACCGCGACACCACGCTCGCCATTCTTGCCGGCTTTGCCCATAATCGCCGTGTCATGGTCTCCGGTTTCCACGGTACCGGCAAATCGACCCATATCGAGCAGGTTGCGGCTCGCCTCAACTGGCCTTGCGTACGCGTCAACCTCGACAGCCATGTCAGCCGTATCGATCTCGTCGGCAAGGATGCCATCGTCCTCAAGGACGGCAAGCAGATCACCGAATTCAAGGACGGCATCCTGCCCTGGGCTTACCAGCACAATGTCGCGCTCGTCTTCGACGAATACGATGCCGGTCGCCCGGACGTGATGTTCGTCATTCAGCGCGTGCTGGAATCGTCGGGTCGCCTGACCCTGCTCGATCAGAGCCGCGTCATCCGTCCTCACCCTGCCTTCCGCCTGTTCGCGACCGCAAACACCGTTGGTCTGGGCGATACGACCGGCCTTTATCACGGCACGCAGCAGATCAACCAGGCGCAGATGGACCGCTGGTCCATCGTCACGACGTTGAACTATCTGCCGCACGAAAAGGAAGTCGATATCGTTGCCGCAAAGGTCAAATCCTTCGGCAAGACGGCTGAAGGCCGCGAAACGGTTTCCAAGATGGTTCGCATCGCCGACATGACCCGTTCGGCCTTCATCAACGGCGATCTGTCGACCGTGATGAGCCCGCGTACGGTCATCACCTGGGCGGAAAATGCGGAAATCTTCGGCGATGTCGCTTTCGCCTTCCGCGTCACCTTCCTCAACAAGTGCGACGAGCTTGAGCGCACGCTGGTGGCTGAACAGTACCAGCGCGCCTTCGGTGTCGAACTGAAGGAAAGCGCCGCCAACATCGTTCTCGGGGCTTGAAGAGCGCGGGAGCATCAGCATGGCAGGTCGCGGAGACAATTCGAAGCCCAAGGCAGGTGGCCCGGTCGATACCGAGCCGCTACGCCGGGCGATTACCGGCTGCGTTCGCTCGGTTGCGGGCAGTGGCGAGGTGGAGGTAACCTTCGCCAACGAGCGCCCCGGCATGGCCGGCGAGCGCATTCGTCTGCCGGAAATTTCGAAGCGACCGACAGCGCATGAACTCGCCGTGACCCGTGGTCTCGGCGATTCGATGGCGCTGCGGCTTGCCTGCCACGATACCAACGTGCATGCCACGATGGCGCCGCAGGGGCCGGATGCGCGCGCGGTTTTCGATGCCGTCGAGCAGGCGCGTGTCGAATCCATCGGCTCGCTGCGCATGGCCGGCATGGCAAGCAATATCGGCAGCATGAATGCCGAAAAATATGCCAAGGCCAATTTCTCCGGCATCGAGCGCCAGGACGACGCGCCGATCGGCGAGGCCATGGCCATGCTGGTGCGCGAAAAGCTGACCGGACAGAAGCCGCCGGAAAGTGCGGGCAAGGTTCTGGATCTCTGGCGTCCGTTTATCGAGGACAAGGCGGCGAGTGATCTCGATGGCCTGCGCAATGCCATGGAAGACCAGCAGGCGTTTGCCAAGCTGATCCGTCACATGTTGTCCTCCATGCAGATGGCCGAGGATTTTGGTGACGAGGATACCGACACCGAAGAACTCGACAATCCGAGCGAGGAAGATCAGGCCCGCAGTAACGAGACCGAAAACGAAGAGGTCGAGGAAGAGGCGGGATCCGACGCGGCGCCGGCCGAACAGAGCCAGGCTGCCGAAGACGAAATGGACGACGGCGAGATGGACGGCGCCGAAATCTCCGACGACGACATGTCGGAAGAGAGCGACGAACAGTCCGAAACGCCCGGCGAGACCAAGCGTCCCAACAGCCCGTTCGATGATTTCAACGAGAAGGTCGACTACAAGATCTTCACCCAGGAGTTCGACGAGGAAGTTACCGCCGAAGAACTCTGCGACGAGGCTGAACTCGATCGCCTGCGCGCTTTCCTGGACAAGCAGCTGGCGCATCTGCAAAGCGCCGTCGGACGCCTCGCGAACCGTCTGCAGCGCCGCCTGATGGCGCAGCAGAACCGTTCTTGGGATTTCGATCTGGAAGAGGGTTATCTCGATCCGGCCCGTCTCGTGCGTCTGGTCATCGATCCGATGCAGCCGCTCTCCTTCAAGAAGGAACGCGACACGAAGTTCCGCGATACGGTCGTGTCTCTCGTCATCGACAATTCCGGTTCGATGCGTGGCCGCCCGATCACCGTTGCCGCATCCTGCGCCGATATTCTGGCTCGTACGCTGGAACGCTCGGGCGTCAAGGTCGAGATCCTCGGCTTTACGACGAAGGCCTGGAAGGGCGGACAGTCGCGTGAAAATTGGCTCGCCAGCGGCAAGCCGGCGACACCCGGCCGCCTCAACGATCTGCGCCATATCATCTACAAGTCTGCCGATGCGCCTTGGCGCCGCTCGCGCCGCAATCTCGGCCTGATGATGCGGGAAGGCCTGCTCAAGGAAAATATCGACGGCGAGGCGCTGATGTGGGCGCATAACCGCCTGATCAACCGCCGTGAACAGCGCAAGATCCTGATGATGATTTCGGATGGCGCGCCGGTCGACGATTCGACGCTGTCGGTCAATCCGGGCAATTATCTGGAACGGCACCTGCGCGCCGTGATCGAGCAGATCGAGACGCGTTCGCCGGTCGAGCTGCTGGCCATCGGTATCGGCCACGACGTCACGCGCTATTACCGCAAGGCTGTCACGATCGTGGATGCCGACGAGCTGGCTGGTGCGATGACCGAGCAATTGGCCTCGCTGTTCGAGGAAAATGCGGGCAGGGGGCGCGGCGCTCGCCGCGCCGGTTGAGAGCCAACCGCCGCATGGTCCCCAAAACCTTCGGTTATTGTGCCTCAGCGCTTGCGGCCGTGGTAATGGCGGCGGCCGCAACATCCTTGCCGGCGGCCGAGACAGGCCCCGCCGCCCCCATCGAGGCGCGTCCTTTCACGCAGTTCAAGGCAGGACAGCCCGAGACGAAATTCGGCGCGCTCGAGTTCGTCGGCGGTATCGAATACACATCCGGCAACGATCTTGTCGGTGCCGTTTCCGGCATACGCTTTCGCCCGGATGGCCGCAGTTTTGTTGCAGTGCTCGATACCGGGCACTGGATGACCGGGGAGATCAGGCGTGACGCACAGGGGCGGTTGTCGGGTATGGATCATGTCCGCATCAGCCCCATGATCGATGCAAGCGGGCGTGAGCCTCGCTCCAAGGGCGATATCGATGCCGAGGGCGTAACGCTGAGAGATGGGCAGGTCATCGTCAGCTTTGAACGTCGCCATCGTGTCGATGTCTATCCCGATCCGGGTTTTGAGACTTCCCGTCCGCGCCGTACGCTGGACTTTCTGATCCCGCGCCGCGAACTGCGTGCCAATGGCGGCATGGAAACGGTGGTTGCTGCCCCGCAATCCAGTCCGCTGCAGGGATCGATCGTTGTCGTTGCTGAAAAGAGCGTCGATGATGACGGCAATTTTTATGCCGCCATTCTGGAGGGGCCGCGAAAAGGACAGTTCAAGGTTCGACGCCATCACCCCTTCGATATCACCGATGGTGCCTTTTTGCCGGACGGTGACCTTGTTCTGCTGGAACGGTCGTTCAGTCTGCTGGGTGGGGTCGGCATGCGCATCCGCCGGATCGATGGCGACAGCCTGAAGCCGGGCGCGCTGGTGGATGGCGAGATGTTGATCGAAGCCGATCTTGGCCAGCAGATCGACAATATGGAAGGTCTCGACGTGGTGGCGGGACCGGATGGTGCGCCGCATCTGATCGTCGTGTCGGACGACAATCATTCCATTTTTCAGCGCAACCTGATGCTGGAGTTCCGGTTGAACCCTTGAGGCCGCTTCTCTATCGTCCGCTTTGGACGGTCTGGAGGAGGAGATGATGGTTCGTATTCATGTCATGGGCGCATCCGGTTCCGGCACGACCTCGCTCGGGATTGCGCTGGCGGAAAAGCTTGGCATCCCGCATCTCGATTCCGACTATTTTTACTGGATGCCGACCGATCCGCCTTACACGACCGCGCGTGAGGTTGGGGTCCGCGTCGCAATGCTGGAACAGCAGGCAGTGCCTGATCGCGGCTGGGTGCTGACAGGCTCAGCGCTCAAATGGGGCATGTCCATCGAGCCGCTTTATCAGCTGATCGTGTTTCTGAGGCTGGATCCGGCCGTTCGCATGGAGCGCATCCGCAGGCGTGAAGCGCAGCGTTATGGCGCGAGGATCAAGCCTGGTGGTGACATGGCGCACAAGAGCCAGGCTTTTCTCGAATGGGCAGAGAGTTATGACGCGGCGGGGCCGCAGCAGCGAAGTTTAGCGGCCCATGAGGCATGGCTCAAGACGCAAACCGCACCCGTGTTGCGGCTGAACTCGATAGATCCGGTGACGGAGTTGGCGCAAGCCGTTCTCCGTCATCCAGTCGTTCAGGCAGGAGCGGCTCTTAGCGAGCGGTAACCTGCGGCATCGGCTTCAAAACGTTCATCAGTGCGCCATAGGGCAGAAGCAGCACGACGCCGACCACGATCTTGACCACGAGGTCGCCCAGCGCCCAGGAGATCCAGCGCGGCGCTTCCGTCGCCATCACGCCGAGGATCGGAGCGGGGGCTGCGGCAAAGTCTAGGTTCGGGCCGATGAAAGCGAATACGGACGCGAAGGCGATAGAGAAGAACAAGACGGTATCGATGACCGTGCCGATCATTGAGGCGGCCAACGGAGCCTTCCACCAGCTTTTGCGACGCAGTTCGTTGAATACCGAAATATCCAGCAGTTGGCCGATCAGGAATGCCGTGCCGGAGGCGATGGCGATACGCGGCTCGGACAGCCAGAAGGACAGGGCAACACCGACGATAAAGCCGACATACACGATACGGCGCGCCGTTGCCGGGCCGAACTGGCGGTTGGCAAGATCGGTAACAAGGAAGGCGACCGGATAGGTGAAGGCGCCCCAGGTCAGAAGATCGCCAAGGGCGATGCCCCATAGTGTTCCCGTCAGATGAAACTGGACGAGAATATTGGATGCGACCACGATGGCGGCCATGACGAGGGCATAGATGAGGGTATGACGTTGCGTCAGCATTTTTTTTATCCTGGGAGATGCCACCAGTTGGAATAAAGCAAAGGAAAAGGCCTGTGCGATAAACGCCCAAGCCTTCACCAGAACCGATGATGTATAATGCTGACGCTTATTAAGCGGCTTCAGCAGTCTTCTTGACGATCTGGCGGCGCAGCAGACGAGCGCGCATCGACAGTTCGGTTTCGTCAGCCTTGACGAGGAATGCGTCGAGGCCGCCACGATGCTCGACCGAGCGCAGGGCGTGAGCCGAAACGCGCAGACGGAAACGCTGGCCGAGTGCGTCAGAGATCAGCGTAACCTGGCACAGGTTCGGCAGAAAGCGACGACGGGTACGGTTGTTGGCGTGGCTGACGTTATTGCCGGTCATTACGCCCTTGCCGGTCAGTTCACACACACGGGACATGAGTACACCTTTGTTCTTCTGCAATTGGAGGCTACTTTCAGGCAATGCCTGATAAGCCGATCCAACTGGTCCTGATTGGAAAGTTGCGGTTCTATAGTCAGTGGGGCCGCGCGCGTCAAGCCAAACCTTCAACCGAATCGGGATAATCCCGGTTCTGGTGCTGCAAGCCGCTATTTTCTTGCCATAGTGACACGTCTATATGACGTCAACATTTCTCTTATCTGGGCTGGTTCATGGTCGCCAAGGCATCCGTCGCATTCGTCGCCGCCGTCGTTTCCGTCTGCGCGGCATCGCCCGCCAGCACGGCCGGCATTCGCCATACGAGCGAATACAGCGTTTCGCTCGGCATCCTGCCGGTGGCGCGAATGTCGTTTGCCAGCGAGTTCGATGACAGATCCTACACGATCAACGGAAGTTTCCGTTCCGCCGGTATCGTCGACGTCATCGCCAAGACATCGGCCGAAACGACGGTGAAGGGGGCGATGCGCAGCGACAGGCTGCAGGCCGATTCCTATTCGCTGGTTTACACCACAAAAAAGAAGACGCAGACTTATGACGTCCAGTATCGCAACGGCAATGTCGTTTCGACCACGGTGAAGCCCGAGCCGAAGGCGCGGCCCGACAGCTGGATCCCGATCAAGGATGCCGATCTGCGTTCTGTGCTCGATCCGCTTTCCGGCATGATCTTCCCGGCCGATGCCAAGGTTTGCCCCAACAAACTGCCGATCTATGACGGCGAGTCGCGCCTCGATCTGGTGCTGACATCCAAGGGCACGGAAAAGTTCTCGACAAAGGGCTTCAAGGGTGACGCGATCGTCTGCTCCATCCGTTACGTGCCGAAGTCCGGCTATCGCAAGGGCCGCAAGGATATCGAATATCTGAAAACGGTATCGATGGAAGTCTGGTTCGCCAAGGCCGATGGTGCCAATGTCTATGCGCCGGTTTATGCGTATATTCCAACGCGGATGGGGCCGCTGTACGTGAAGGCTACGAAATACGGCGGATAAGGTAAGTGAAATCCAGCTTGGGGGAGTTGGGGAATGTCATTTATTCATAATGAGCAGATAAAATATATCGCCAATGCCTTTGATCGGGCATCGACATCCTGCCTGACGGTCGGTGTGTTCGCGCCGATCGCGGCTGCGTTTTATGCTCCGGCCGGATCTCTGACAGACATGTTGTCATTGATTGCGGTCGGCATTTGTTGGCTTTTGCTGCCGCCATATTACATTTGTCCGGCAAGTACACGTTACGAGGTCTGTTATGACTGGCCTGCAGATTTACACATTCATCGTGTTGCCGCTTGCCATTGCAGCCGGTGGCTGGACCTACGCCTATCTATGGGGGCGCCATAGCGAGCGAAAAGAGCGCGAGCAGCATCCCGGCAAGTAGGGCTCATTTGCCGAGGTGCACGCTGCACTTCGCTCATTGCGAAACGTTTCCTCATGTCATTCACCCTCGTAATGCCGCTGCATGCCGAGGGTGAAAATCATGTGTCAGCCGTGCCGGCGGTCGGTATCAAAAATTGTCCTTGCGCTTGCGGATTTCCGCAAACACTTCCTCGTTGGTCTTGCTTTCCATGATCAGCTTGCGGCGGATCGAGGGGTCGGCGGCGCGCAGGAATGGATTGGTTTCCTTCTCCAGGCCCATCATTGTCGGTATGGTGAAGCGATCTTGCGCACGCATTTCCTCGATCTGCGCCACGCGGCGCTGCAGGGCTTCGTTATCGGGATCGATGGTGAGCGCGAAGCGGGCATTCGACAGCGTGTATTCGTGACCGAAGTAGATCGCGGTCTCATCCGGCAGTACCGCCAGTTTCTGCAGCGAGTGCCACATGTCTGCCGCCGGACGTTCGAACAGTCGGCCGCAGCCGAGTGCAAACAGCGTATCGGCTGAAAACAGGATCTTGTCGTCGGGAAAATGGAAGCAGATGTGCCCGGCCGTATGGCCCGGTGTTTCGATCACGCGCACCGGATGTTCGCCGAACAGGAATTCGTCACCATCCTCGACGCTGCGATCAAGGCCCGGAATGGCGACGGCCTCGTTTACCGGGCCGATGATTTCCAGGCCGAAACGTGCCTTGAGCGCCAGATTGGCGTCCACATGGTCGGTATGGTGGTGGGTCGTGAAAATATGGCTGATGCTCCAGCCGCGCCGTTCGGCGGCTTCCACGATCGGTTTTTCCTCGGGCGCGTCGATCGATGCCGTCAGGCCGCTTTCGGGATCGTGGACAAGGACCCCGTAATTGTCTGTCCGACACGAAAAGACTTCGATCTCCAAGGATTTCATTGTCCCGTCCTATTGTTGGATTGGTATTTCGAACAATGTAGAGATTGGGGCCTTGAAGTCCAACCGTCGTCTGATAGCAAAATCACCATGCATGCCGATATTGTCGATCTCCGCGAATTCTATCAAACCCCGCTTGGCCGCGTCGCCGAACAGTCGGTCGTGATGGCGCTGTCTTCCTTGTGGGCGCGCTTGCCGGAGGAACGGCTGGTGGGGCTCGGTTATGCGGTTCCATACCTCGACCGCTTCCGCAAGGATACCGAACGCACCTTCGCCTTCATGCCCGCGGGGCAGGGGGCGGTGAACTGGCCGCCGGGCGAGCTTTCCTCCACTGCGCTGGTATTCGACGAAGAACTGCCGCTGCCGGATTCCTCCATCGATCGTTTCCTGTTGGTTCATTCGCTGGAATTTGCGGAAAATCCACGTGAGAGCCTCAAGGAAATCTGGCGCGTTCTGGCGCCCGGTGGCAGACTGGTCATCGTCGTGCCCAATCGCCGCGGTGTGTGGGCGCGCATGGAGCACACGCCTTTCGGTTCCGGCCGGCCATATTCGCGCGGTCAATTGACCTCGCTTCTGCGCGAAAGCAACTTCACGCCGTCGGCCAGTGCCGAGGCACTTTTCTTTCCGCCTTCCAAACTGCGCTTCCTGCTGAAGCTTCGGCATATGTTCGAGACGGCCGGTCGTCGCTTCTGGCCGGTGTTTTCAGGCGTCATCGTGGTAGAAGCGCAGAAGCGACTGTATCAGGGCCTGCCGGTCGCGGCGCGGGCATCGCGCCGCGTGTTCGTGCCGGTTCTGGCGCCGCAGGGCGTGCCGACCACGCGCAACCGCGACTAACGCACTCGACAAGAGAACGCTTCCGTTTTATTGCCTCAAGGCAATCTTTCGCCGGCTTTCCCGGCGTGTTCCCTGGAAGGTCAGTCGATGAGCACCGAGATGATGAAGCCCGTTCCGCGCCCGGGTATCCTTGATATTGCCGCTTACGTACCCGGCAAGGATCATGCGGAAGGTGTCGCTCGCGTCTACAAGCTTTCCTCCAACGAAACGCCGCATGGGCCAAGCCCCAAGGCGATCGAAGCCTTTCGCGAGGCGGCCGGCAATCTCGAGCTTTATCCCGATGGTCAGGCGCACGATCTGCGCGAGGCAATCGCCTCGATCAACGGCCTGAACGCCGCCAATATCCTCTGCGGCAACGGTTCCGACGAATTGCTCGGCCTTCTTTGCCACGTCTATCTCGGTGCCGGCGATGAAGCCATCATCACCGAGCACGGTTTTCTCGTTTACAAGATCCAGATCATGGGTGCGGGCGCGACGCCGGTAACCGTTCCTGAAAAGGATTATACGGTCGATGTCGATGCGATCCTCGCAGCCGTCACGCCGAAGACGAAGATGGTTTTCATCGCCAATCCGGGCAACCCGACGGGCACCTATGTGCCGGTCGCCGATATCCGTCGCCTGCAGGCCGGTCTGCCGAAAAACGTCATTCTTGTTCTCGACGCTGCCTATGCGGAATATGTTCGCCGCAACGATTACGAGGCCGGTATCGAACTCGTATCGTCCAACAGCAATGTCGTCATGTGCCGCACCTTCTCCAAGGTCTATGGTCTGGCGGCCCTTCGTATCGGCTGGATGTACGGTCCGCTCGAGGTCGTTGATGCGATGAACCGTGTGCGTGGCCCGTTCAACCTCAATGCACCGGCCATTGCTGCCGGTGCATTGAGGTTGAA
>UCHV01000067.1 GCA_900472395.1 Hyphomicrobiales bacterium | reverse complement strand
CAATGGCAAAGAGCAAGTTTGAGCGTAACAAGCCGCACGTGAACATCGGCACGATCGGCCACGTCGACCACGGCAAGACGTCTCTGACGGCAGCGATCACGAAGTTCTTCGGCGAGTTCAAGGCGTACGACCAGATCGACGCTGCTCCGGAAGAAAAGGCACGTGGCATCACCATCTCGACGGCACACGTCGAATACGAGACCCCGAACCGCCACTACGCACACGTTGACTGCCCCGGCCACGCCGACTACGTCAAGAACATGATCACCGGTGCCGCACAGATGGACGGCGCGATCCTGGTTTGCTCGGCTGCTGACGGCCCGATGCCGCAGACCCGCGAGCACATCCTGCTTGCTCGTCAGGTTGGCGTTCCGGCTCTGGTCGTGTTCCTCAACAAGGTCGACCAGGTCGACGACGAAGAACTGCTCGAGCTGGTTGAGCTCGAAGTTCGCGAACTGCTGTCGTCCTACGACTTCCCGGGCGATGACGTTCCGGTTGTCAAGGGTTCGGCTCTGGCCGCTCTCGAAGATTCGAACAAGACCATCGGCGAAGACGCTGTTCGCGAACTGATGGCCCAGGTCGACGCCTACATCCCGACGCCTGAGCGTCCGATCGACCAGCCGTTCCTGATGCCGATCGAAGACGTGTTCTCGATCTCGGGTCGTGGTACGGTTGTGACCGGCCGCGTCGAGCGTGGTATCGTCAAGGTTGGCGAAGAAGTCGAAATCGTCGGCATCAAGGACACTTCGAAGACGACGGTTACCGGCGTTGAAATGTTCCGCAAGCTGCTCGATCAGGGCCAGGCCGGCGACAACATCGGTGCTCTCGTTCGCGGCGTTGACCGTAACGGCGTTGAGCGTGGCCAGATCCTGTGCAAGCCGGGTTCGGTCAAGCCGCACAAGAAGTTCATGGCAGAAGCCTACATCCTGACGAAGGAAGAGGGTGGCCGTCATACGCCGTTCTTCACCAACTACCGTCCGCAGTTCTACTTCCGCACGACGGACGTGACCGGTATCGTTTCGCTGCCGGAAGGCACGGAAATGGTTATGCCGGGCGACAACGTCACGGTTGAAGTCGAGCTGATCGTTCCGATCGCGATGGAAGAAAAGCTGCGCTTCGCTATCCGCGAAGGCGGCCGTACCGTCGGCGCCGGCATCGTCGCATCGATCATCGC
>UCHV01000030.1 GCA_900472395.1 Hyphomicrobiales bacterium | reverse complement strand
CCCGACCGGATACCCCGCAAGAACGCGGGAAAAAATAAAAAATCGAGATCGCCAAGGGGCGAGTCTGTCCACGTTTTCGCAAACGAATCAACATCTTCATCGTGTGGCGGTGGCCAAGCCAAAACGTCAACCGGAAAGAATTTTCATTCACCGTTTGTTCTTATGTTGACTCTGAGTACGAAATGAGAACAAAATACAAACATAACGAACACGGGAGACAACGAATGACCGACCTTCTTCGTGATATTGCCGCATTCGCATCGATCGCGACTTTTCTGGCCAGCCTTTCGCTTTTCATGATGGCCATGTGAACAGACTTTTTTGACCGCCGGTGCCGCAAGCCCGGCCGTCCATCGAAAACCGCCTCGGGATTTGCCCGCGGCCCTAAGCGCGGCCCAGTCATCGACACGGAAATCGGGCCTGTGAAAGACGGTAAGATCCGCATTCGAAACTGGACTCTCAAGCCTCCAAGCCGGACAATAGGCCGATTCATCGAAAAGGCATCGGCGATAGCATGGCAGAGCAGACGGAAGTGACCGCAGTATCGAACGGACAGGGCGCCGCATCGCCACAATTCGTGCATCTGCGTGTTCATTCCGCATATTCGTTGCTCGAAGGTGCGTTGCCGCTCAAGAAGGTGCTGGGCAAGGCCGTGGCCGATGGCCAGCCGGCCATCGCCATTACCGATACCAACAATCTCTTCGTCGCGCTCGAATTCGCCCAGAAGGCATCGGGTGACGGATTGCAGCCTATTATCGGCTGCCAGATGTCGATCGACATGGAAGATGCCGGCGATGAAAAGCGTGGCAATGGATTGGCGAAACTGCCGGCCATCGTGCTGCTCGCCGCCACGCAGACCGGATATGAAAACCTCGTCGATCTCGTCAGCCGCGCTTACCTTGGGGGCGAGGGCGGTGCGATCCATATCCGCCAATCCTGGCTGGAGGAAATGGGTGTCGAAGGCCTGATCGCGCTGACCGGTGCCAGCACCGGCCCGGTCGATATGGCGCTCAATGAAGGCCACCGCCCGCGGGCCATCGCCCGCCTGTTGCGTTTGAAGGAGCTTTTCGGCAATCGCCTTTATATCGAGCTGCAGCGTCACGGTCGTTTTGATCGCGCTCATGAAAAATCGATGATCGCGCTCGCTTATGAACATGAAGTGCCGCTGGTTGCCACAAACGAAGCATTTTTCCCGACCCGCGACGATTATGACGCCCACGATGCGCTGATGGCCGTCGCGCATGGCGCCATCGTCTCCGACGATACCCGTTTCCGCCTGACGCCCGATCACTATCTCAAAAGCCGCGAGGAAATGGCAAAGCTGTTTGCCGATATTCCCGAGGCTCTGGAAAATACCGTCGAGATCGCGCAGCGCTGCTCCTACATCCTCAAGACCCGCAACCCGATCCTGCCGCGCTTTACCGGCGTCAGCGATCAGCCGGAGGAGGATGAGCGCAAGGAAGCGGCCGAGTTGCGCCGCCAGGCGGTCGAAGGTCTGGAAAGCCGTATCAAGCTTCTCGGCATGACCGAAGGTTACACCGAGAAGGATTATCAAGAGCGGCTGGATTTCGAGCTTGGTGTCATCGAGAAGATGAAGTTCCCCGGTTACTTCCTGATCGTTGCCGACTTCATCAAGTGGGCCAAGGATCAGAACATTCCGGTCGGTCCCGGCCGTGGTTCGGGTGCGGGCTCGCTGGTCGCCTATGCGCTCACCATCACCGACGTCGATCCGCTGCGTTTCTCTCTCCTGTTCGAACGTTTTCTCAATCCCGACCGCGTGTCGATGCCCGACTTCGATATCGACTTCTGCCAGGATCGCCGCGAAGAGGTGATCCGCTACGTTCAGCGCAAATACGGGCGCGAGCAGGTGGCGCAGATCATCACCTTCGGTTCGCTGCAGGCCCGCGCGGCGTTGCGCGACGTCGGCCGCGTGCTGGAAATGCCCTACGGTCAGGTCGACAAGATCTGCAAACTGGTGCCCAACAACCCGGCCAACCCAACGCCGCTGTCCAAGGCGATCGAGGAAGAGCCCAAGCTGCGGGAAGAGGCCGAGGCCGAACCGGTCGTTGCCCGTCTTCTCGATATCGCTCAGAAGGTCGAAGGCCTTTACCGCCACGCCTCGACCCACGCCGCCGGTATCGTTATCGGCGACCGTCCGCTGTCGAAACTCGTGCCGATGTATCGCGATCCGCGATCCGACATGCCGGTCACCCAGTTCAACATGAAATGGGTGGAGCAGGCCGGTCTCGTCAAGTTCGACTTTCTCGGCCTGAAGACGCTCACCGTATTGAAGACGGCGGTGGATTTCTGCCGCAAGCGCGACATCCATGTGGATCTCGCCACCATCCCGCTCGATGACAAGCTGACTTACGAAATGCTGTCGCGCGGCGAAACGGTCGGCGTGTTCCAGGTGGAAAGTGCGGGCATGCGCAAGGCGCTGCTTGGCATGAAACCCGACTGTATCGAGGACATTATCGCGCTCGTCGCGCTTTATCGTCCGGGTCCGATGGAAAACATCCCGACCTACAATGCCCGAAAACATGGTGAGGAGGAGATCGAGTCCGTCCATCCCTCCATCGATTACCTGCTGAAGGAAACGCAAGGCGTTATCGTCTACCAGGAACAGGTCATGCAGATCGCGCAGGTCCTGTCGGGTTATTCGCTCGGCGAAGCCGACCTTCTGCGCCGCGCCATGGGTAAGAAGATCAAGGCGGAGATGGACCAGCAGAGCGAACGCTTTGTCGATGGTGCCATCAAGAACGGCGTGTCGAAACCGCAGGCCAAGAACATCTTCGAGCTGCTGGCCAAGTTCGCCAACTACGGCTTCAACAAGTCGCACGCCGCGGCCTATGCCATCGTGTCTTACCAGACGGCCTATATGAAGGCGCATTACCCGGTCGAGTTCCTCGCCGCGTCGATGACCTACGATATGGCCAACACCGAAAAGCTGAACGATTTCAGACAGGACGCCGGACGTCTTGGCATCAAGGTTCTGGCGCCTTCGGTGCAGACCTCGTTCCGCATGTTCGAAACCGGCGACATGAAAATCTATTACTCGCTGGCGGCCATCAAGGGTGTCGGCGAAGGTGCTGTCGATCACATCACCGAAGTTCGCGGCGACAAGCCATTCGACAGTCTTGAGGATTTCTGCCTTCGCATCGATCCGAAACAGGTCAACCGGCGTGTGCTGGAAAGCCTGATCTTTGCCGGCGCTTTCGATTGTTTCGGTACAGACCGCGCCGCATTGGTTACCGGCATGGACCGCATCATCGGTTACGCCCAGCGCGCGGCGGAAAACAAGACCAGCGGCCAGTTCGACATTTTTGGATCGGGTGGCGGCAGCGGCGGCGGGCCGGAAAAGATCGTCATGCCGGTCTTCGATCCCTGGACGCCGTCCGAAAAGCTGATGAAGGAATATCAGGTTCTCGGCTTTTATCTCTCCGCTCACCCGCTCGACAGCTACAAGGAAACGCTCGCCAAGCTGCGTGTGCAGACTTTTGCAGATTTCTCCGCCGCCGTGAAGAAGGGCGCAAGCGCGGGGCGTCTTGCCGGCACCGTCACCAGCCGCCAGGAACGCAAGACCCGCACCGGCAACAAGATGGGCATCGTCACGTTCTCGGACTCATCGGGGGGCTACGAGGCCATCCTGTTTTCCGAGGCGCTGGCGCAATATCGCGATATGCTGGAGCCCGGAAAGTCGCTGGTCATCATCGTGCAGGCGGATGAGCGCCCGGAAGGCATCGGCCTGCGAATCCAGAACGTCCAGTCGCTGGAGGAGCAGTCGGTGCGCATGCAGAAGGCGTTGCGCATCTTCGTGCGCGATTCGAGCCCGATGAAGATTGTCGCAAAGCACCTGAACGGTCGCGGCGATGGTCAGGTGTCTTTCGTGGTCATCAAGGACGACGGCCGCCGCGAGATCGAGGTTTCGCTCAACGACCGTTACCGCCTGTCGCCGGAGATCGCGGCGGCACTGAGAGCCGCACCCGGCGTTCTGGACGTAGAACTGGTGTGATCGGAGAACTGGAAAAAAGCGAAGTCAGCGCTATCTGAAAAACCGCTCGGCACTGTGCCAATTCTTGTGCCGGAGAGATATTTTCAGGTGGGGTAATCTTATGACGATCAAGGCTTTTTCCTATCCGCTGACAGCCATGCTTCTGTCAGCCGCCGTCTCGCTGGCATCCGTTGGTCAGGCGGCCGCCGAAGAGACACCGACATCCGCCAATGTGGTCCCGAACTTCAAGGCGAATGGCATGGAGATCCATATGGTCTCTCTCTACAAGGAGCGGTCGGATGGCACACCGCTGCTGGCCATGGCGTTCTGCGGTGTCGGATCGACAGAGGGCAGTTTCGCATTCGGAGTCGATTTCGGACAGGGCATGATCTGGAAGAAACCGGAGATGGTCGACGTTCGCTTCGGCACTTACGAGAAATCGCACCGGATGCAGGTGATGCGCGAATATCTCGCGTTCGAAGGCCCTGCTGCAAAGGCTGCCATAGCCGAATTGATCGCTTCGAAAGGCGAACTGACTTTTTCCGGCCCGCAAAACCTGTCGGTTTCATTCGATCTTGATGGCGCAGCCAAGGAGCTGGCCGAACTGAGGACGCTCTGCAAGATTTGAGGCCAGGAAAATTTGAGGCCAGGAAGATCTGAGGCGAAGGCTCAGTAAAGCCCCACACCCAGCGGAATGGCCCGAACCTTTCGCGCCGGCTTTTCCGCCCGTTGCGGCTTGCTCGAAACCGTCTGCGCCTCCATCCGCTCCGGCGAGGAGCGCGTGATGGTGATGAAGTCGGTGCCGTCGCCAGTGTCCTGGCCGATGCCCTGATCGTTGATGGTGATCGAACTGCCGCTGGTCAGCATGGTTTCGATCCGGTCGCGCAGTTCCGCGGAAATCTCGATGCGGTCGAAAGCTTGCTGTGCCGCCGTTTCGGTCGTGGTGAAGGCGGCGTCGCTGTTGGTGATGCCAAGCCGCTTCATCATCGCTTCCGGCAAGCGGTTCGGCAGCGTCAGAGCCTGCCAGCCGGCGGTTCCTTCTTCGCGGTCGAAGGCCGTTGCGGTAAAGAGATGCGTGCCAAGCGCCGTTTCCGGGTCCTTGATGCCCACCGGAACAGACAGGATCGGCTTGAAACCCTGGCGGATCATCAACTGCCCCGTCTGGGCTTTCGGCTTGCCGCTGGTGGCGTAAAGCGCCGCCAGAAATTCATCGGTCAGAAAGCCTTTTTGTTCGAGACCCTTCCAGCGTTTGAAGCCTTCGACTGCAGACCGCGTCATCGGTCCGACAAAACCGTCATGCGAACCGGCATCGAAACCCAGGTCGTTGAGCATGGCCTGCACATCGGCCACCTGCTCGCGTTCACCCCGGCGCGTGATGAGGATACGCAAGGGCGCTGCTTCCGGCGTCTGTGCTTCAGCCTTTTTCGGCGTTGTCAGCAAAGGTGAGACAGGCGCCATGTTCATGGCCACTTCAAGCTGCTTGGTCGTGCGGGCAAAATAATCGGCTCTCAGAGGCACGTCGGACATCAGGTTGACCGGCACCGGCTTTTTCGGTGCAAACAGCTTGGCGTCATGCAGCATGACGGGCGCTACCTGCGCATCGGTGATGATGACATGCACCCCGCGCTCGGTCTGGCCGTAAAGCGATTGTGCGAACTTGGCCGGCAGCCGCACGCAACCATGCGAAGCGGGATAGTTCGGCACGCTGCTCGATTCGTGGAGCGCGATGCCGGACCAGGTCAGGCGCTGCATCCACGGCATCGGCGCGTTGGAATAGATGTTGGATTCGTGGTATTTTTTCTTGTCGAGGATCGAGAAGATCCCCGTCGGCGTATCGTGGCCTTCCTTGCCGGTCGAGACCTTGGAAGTCGTCACGACTTTGTCGCCGTCATAGACCGCCAACGACTGCTTGTCCTTGGAAACGATGATCTGAAGGGTCCGTGCGTTTTCTGCCGCAGCCGTTCCGGCCAGTACGCAGGTGGACATCAATGCCAGGCCGAAGGCCGCAAGCCGATACATGGAAACCTCATACGCAATACACGCTCACAGTCTATCGCGACATGCTTAAGAAAGGTTTGACCGGGGTGTGGAAAATTGCCGTATCGCAACACGTTCGTCTCACATCGTCGTGACGAACCTAACGTTTGTCACGGCTGGAACCGAACGTGTAGCCGGTCTCGACAGCGCTTTTTCCGAACTTGTCACGCAGCTTGTCGATTGCCGCTTCCGCCTGCGCGCGGCGGGTTGCCTGCCTGTCCACAAGGTCGGGCGGATCGGCCCGGGACGAGTCCTCCAGATCGGTAACGCCGATGCCGAGCAGGCGGAATTTCGTGCCGTCCGTCTCCCGCTCCATCAGTTGCAGCCCGGTGCGGAATATGCGGTCGGCAAGTTGCGTCGGATCCTCCAGCCGGCGATTTCTCGTGCGGCTCTTGAAGTCGGACGTCTTCATCTTCAGCACGACCGTGTGCCCGGCGATGTCATGTTTCTTCAGCCGGGTGGAAACCTTTTCGGAAAGACTGCGCAGGATCGGCACCAGTTGTTCCTGGCTGGAAATGTCGTCGAAAAAGGTGGTTTCGGCCGAAACGCTTTTCGCGGCTTCGTTCAAATGCACCGTGCGGTCATCAATGCCGCGCGACAGGCGATAGAGCCTCTGGCCCATCACACCATAACGGCGCATCAGGTCGCCTTCCTCCATCACCTGCAATTGTCCGATCGTGCGGATGCCATCCGCCTCGAGCGAGGCGTTGAATGCCTTGCCGACGCCCCAGATCGTGGTAACGGGGCGGGGTGCCAGAAAATCGAGCGCTTCCGCCTTGCCGATCACCGAAAACCCGCGTGGCTTCTGCAGGTCGGAGGCCACCTTGGCCAGAAATTTGCAATAGGAGAGGCCGACGGAAATGGAAATGCCGAGTTCGCTTTCCACCCGCTTGGCGAAACGCGCAAGCGTCCGGGCGGGCGGATCGCGATGCAGGCGTTCGGTGCCGGCCAGTTCGAGAAAGGCCTCGTCGATGGAGAGCGGCTGCACCAGCGGTGTCAGATCCTGCATCATTGCGCGCATCTGACGGCCGACAGTCACGTATTTTTCCATGTTCGGCCTGATCACCACCGCATCCGGACACGCCTCCAGCGCCTTGAACATCGGCATGGCTGACCGCACGCCGCTGATACGGGCAATGTAGCAGGCAGTAGATACGACACCGCGCTTCCCGCCGCCGATGATGACCGGCTTGTCGGCGAGGCTCGGGTCGTCACGCTTTTCGATGCTGGCGTAAAAGGCGTCGCAATCGATATGCGCCAGTGTCAGCCCGTAAAGCTCTTGGTGTCGCAGCAGGCGAGGGCTGCCGCAGGCACGGCAACGGGTGCGGCCCTCCGGCTGTTCCGTCAGGCAGTCTCTGCAAAATGAGCCGGGTCTGTCAGCGGTATCGAGTGCCATCGTCGGAACAAATGTTGAACAAATTCACATTAGGACGTAAGGTCGCAACTCTCAAGCGGTAAGGAAGCAGGCATGCACGACTTCCAGACCTATTCACCGATTGGTGCGAGCCGCAGCTCAGCGCGGCAGCCAGTGCGCGCGGATCAGCTCTTCCGCATGTCGCCAGTCGCTGGCGCGAACGATATCCGCTTGCGGTTTCGGCGCCATCATGTGCAACGGGCCGTCCGGCATCATGTGAATGAGCAGACTTTCCGGCATATGCTCCCGCACCGAGTGGAGATTGTAGGCCATGTCATCGATGAAGGTGGTCGGGTACCGACGTTCGGCGTTCAGCCGCCGCATGATCGGTCCCTTCGGCTCTTCGCTGGCGATCAGCGGGAAGGCGAGGCCCAGCCTGTCCAGCAGGCGGCGGCGCTGTTCACCATAGCGCGGTGGCATGGCCGTCAGGAATACCACGTCCGCATCGGCCGAAAGCACTTCGAGAGTCTGTACGACTTCCTCGATCGGAAGCTGCCAGTTTTCCTGCGCTTCGAAGAATGCACCTATCAGGCGGTAAACGCCATCGGCATCGATTTCCAGCTTGGTATCGCTGGCGATGATATTGCCGATCAGGTTGAAGGAGCGCGGCAGGAACTCGTGCCCTTCGGCCAGAAGAAACTTCCGAAACGGATCGGTGAAATGCAGAACGACGTCATCGACGTCGCAGACGACGAGCGGCCGATCGGTCACACGAACATGCGAAATATCGAGGATATCACCCGAGCCGGTTCTCATGACACTTCCACCTCAATCCATCACGGGGCCGGAATAATGGTGCCAGGCGGCGATCACGGTTTCCGGTCTGGTGTTTGTCGTCTCGCAAAAGGCCATCAGCGAAGGTTCGTGCGCCATCACGAAATCCAGCATTCCCGCCAGAAAGCCGGGATCGTTGATCGCCTGGCGCAATTGCGGAGCCTGTACGCCGGAAAGCGACAGAAAGCGGCTCATCATGTCCGGTTCGCTTGCCAGCCAGCCAAGCACGGTGACGGCGGTTTCTTCTGGGTCGACGGCTGCCGCTTTGTCTTTCTGACGCGGCTCGAGCGGTCCTCGCATGCTATCAAGTTACCTTTTATTCAAACAAATTACTCTAGACTGAAACGAACAAGAGTTTTTGGAATCGGTCGTGAGGTGAACTTATATCTTCGCGACATCGTTACAAGACCGGAACCGGCCGTTCCCGGCCAACTTTCCGTGGTGAATGAGGACCGTTCATAGATGGCCAAGCAGGTTATGATCGTCGAAGACAACGAGCTGAACATGAAGCTCTTTCGCGACTTGATCGAGGCTTCCGGCTATTCGACGATCCAGACGCGCAACGGCATGGAAGCGCTCGAACTCGCCCGTAAACATCGGCCCGACCTGATCCTCATGGATATTCAGCTCCCCGAAGTTTCCGGTCTGGAAGTCACCAAGTGGCTGAAGGAGGATGACGAACTGCATGTCATTCCCGTCATTGCCGTCACAGCCTTTGCCATGAAGGGCGACGAGGAGCGGATTCGACAAGGCGGCTGTGAGGCCTATGTATCGAAACCGATCTCGGTTCCTAAATTCATTGAAACCATCAAAACCTATTTGGGCGACGCCTAAAGTTCGGGAAGACTGACCATGACGGCGCGCATTCTTGTTGTCGATGACATCCCCGCCAACGTGAAGCTGCTGGAAGCGCGGCTTCTTGCAGAATATTTCGATGTGTTGACTGCCGAGGACGGCCCAAAGGCGCTCTCAATCGTTGAGAACACCAATGTCGATCTGATTCTGCTCGACATCATGATGCCCGGCATGAGCGGCTTCGAAGTCTGCGAACGGCTGAAGGCCAATCCGCGCACGGCCCACATTCCCGTCGTCATGGTAACCGCGCTCGATCAGCCGTCCGACCGTGTGCGTGGCCTCAAGGCCGGTGCCGACGATTTCCTCACCAAGCCGGTCAACGACCTGCAGCTTATCTCGCGCGTGAAAAGCCTCGTGCGCCTGAAGACGCTCAGCGACGAATTGCGTATTCGCTCGGAGACCGCGCGCACCATCGGCATGGACGACATGTTGAAGGGCGAGGGCCGCGAGGAAGCGGGACAAATCCTGCTGGTCGATGGACGCGCCAGCTCGCAGGAACGCATCATCAAGGCTCTGAAGCCGATCGGCGACGTTATCGCCATGTCAGACCCGCAGGCGGCGTTGTTCGAAGCTGCCGAAAACCCGATCGATCTCGTTATCGTCAACGGCAATTCCGGCGAATACGATCCGTTGCGACTGTGCTCGCAACTGCGCTCGCTGGAGCGCACCCGCTTCATTCCATTGTTGCTGGTGACCGATCTCGGAGACGAAGATCTGATCGTTCGCGCGCTCGATCTCGGCGTGAATGATTATATCGTCCGCCCTATCGATCCGAACGAGTTGGTGGCGCGCACGCTCACCCAGATCAAACGGAAGCGCTACAACGATCGTCTGCGCTCCAGCGTTCGCGAAACCATCGAGCTTGCCGTCACCGACGGGCTGACAGGGCTACAGAACCGCCGTTATCTCGACAATCATCTGAAGACCCTCTTTAACCGCGCGGCTGCGCGCGGACGTTCGCTCTCCATCTGCCTTGTCGATATCGACCGCTTCAAGCAGGTCAACGACAGCTACGGGCACGACGTCGGCGATGAGGTGCTGAAAGAATTCGCCTCGCGCATCCGCTCCACGGTGCGGGGTGCGGATCTCGCCTGCCGATACGGCGGCGAGGAGTTCGTGGTCGTCATGCCCGACACCGATGCAGCGCAAGCGGCGATAATTGCCGAACGTCTGCGCAACATGGTCGAAACGCAACCTTTCCGGATCCGCAGTACGGGGCTCGATCTCAGGATTACCGCATCGCTGGGTATTGCCGGCAATGAACCCGGCGTGGAAACCCCGGAGCAGCTGTTGAAGCAGGCCGATCGGGCGCTGTACGAGGCGAAAAATGGCGGCCGCAATCGCGTCGTCGCCTTTGCGGCCTAGAGATTCGGGACGCCTCCGGCCACTTCATGATTGCCGGCGCGGTGAAATGCGCTGTTCCGACACAAATTCAAGGTTATTCACAGGCCGATAGCGCGAATGTGTTCAGCCAATATGTGGCGCCGTTGTGAAGATTATCTCTAAGTATAGCTCTGCGCCTTAGTCGCGTCCGGGTTTGCTTCAATGATTATACAGTGCGTTCCGGTGGCTGTTGTCTTGATCGCTACTTTCGAATGATTTCATATTAATAAATGATTATATTCCTAGCGATGCTAAATTGTTGAATCGAAACGCCCGATGCTGGCGTTTTGCGATTTCTCTGGCGGGTAGACTAAGAGGAAAGGTCAATAGGTCGCGTCATTTTTAACCATAGCGGTGCAAAAATGCACCGCTTGTTAAGATTATGTTGCTTTCCCGCATAATTTGCGCGAATTTGCTATCAACAAGAAGATGTTCCTTGCGGAACAGCGATACCCCATGATGCTCAGGTCCGCCGCATCTCCTGGGTCGTGGGGTCGGTCGATCGGCAGGCATGCCAAAAACGGTTCCTCGTGCCGTGATTGCAGGCTGATCGACCCCCAATCAAAGCGCCGTCTCCCTCGGGAGCGGCGCTTTTTCTTTGCGCGGTTTTCAAGCTCGAACAATGGGGTAGGGGCGCCAGAATCCGGGCAACAAAAAAGGCGCGAAGCCGGATGGCTGACGCGCCTTAGAAGCTGAAACCTGTAGGATCAATTACTTGATCTTGGTTTCCTTGAACTCGACGTGCTTCTTAGCAATCGGGTCGTACTTGGTCTTGCTCATCTTGTCGGTGAACGTGCGGCTGTTCTTCTTGGTTACGTAGAAGAAACCCGTGTCCGCCGTCGACAGCAGCTTGATCTTGATGGTCGTAGCTTTCGCCATGGTTTTCTGCCTTCTGGAAAAATGTAAGCCGTGGACGGCCAGTCGGAGCCCACAGCGAAATCTGGCGCGAAATTACAAATCGCGGGCCAAAAGTCAACTCCGTTTCGACTGGAAAAGCGGTCTGCTCAACGAAACCAGCACGTAAAAGGCGAAGAAAGCCGCCAGCGCCCACGCAAAACCGTCATTGCCGGCCACATCCATGGCCGCGCCGATTCCCTGTGGGCCTGCCACCGTACCCACCGCATAACAGAATATGAAGGCGGCATTGGCGGCCGCAAGGTCGGGTCCGCTGAGCCGCGCGCCCAGATGGGCGAGGCCGACCGTATAAAGGCCGGAGACGCAGCCGCCCCAGAAAAACAGCACCACGGCCATCATCAGCCAGTCGTGGATGAGGAAGGGCAGGGAGAGGGCGCCAATCACGCCGAGCACCGCCATGCCGAACAGCAGCGGGCGACGGTCACGCATCTTGTCGGAAATCAGGCCGAGCGGGATCTGGAAAGCCATGTTGCCCACACCCATGATGGTGAGCAGCACGGCCGCATCCGGTTCAGGCATGTTTTCGCGCAGGGCGTAGATTGTGAAGAGTGACAGTCCGCCGGCCGATACCGCGCCAAAGGCGAAAACCGCCGCCGTCGCGGAGGGCACAAGCAAGATATAATGGAAGAAATGGCGCTCCGGCTTTTCGTCCAGTACCGGGCTTTCGCCGCGTGCGATGAAAATCGGGATGATTGCCAGGAGAATGATGCCGGCGCCGACCGCAAAGGGAAGGATGCCATCGCTGCCAAGTTTGGAGAAGAGAAGAGGCCCAAGGGCGAAGCCGACGGCCAGCATGGTGGCATAAATGCCGAGCACAAGCCCGCGCCTGCGTGGAGGCGCCGCCTGGTTGATCCAGAACTCGGAGAGGATGAACAGCATGGTGGTCGCACCGTGGAAGGTGAAACGCAGAGGGAACCACATCCAGAAAGCCTGGGCGTAATAAAAGCCAAGACCGCTCACCGCCGCGATCACGATCGCCAGGATCATGGTGCGGGCGACGCCGAAATCATGTGCGAGCTTGGTCGTCAGAGGTGCTGCCAGCATGGAGGCAACGCCAGCCATGGCGGCGTTCAAGCCGATCTGCGTCGCCGGGATACCACGTTTTTCGAGGATGATGCTGAGCAAGGGCAGGCCGAGACCGATGGCGATGCCAACCGCGCTGATGGCAGCAGTTGCTGCGATGAGAGACGGCCAATGGATCTTTTCGACATGGCCGTTCTCGTCGGTCGTCGGCTGCGACATTCAACAATCCTTACAGTCGGCTGGGGACGAAACGCCCGTGACGCATGGAATAGAAGGGGACGGGATTTTCGAATGGGAGGTCGCGATCCGCTTCCATCAATCTCTTCACGTCTTCCAGCACCGTTTGCGTGATGCGGGCGAGTTTCACACCGGAAATCGCTGCAATGTCAAGCCATTGCAGGTCCTCCAACTCGTCCGTATCGCGCAAATGCGTCAGGTCGAAGACGGTTTCGTCGCAAAAGGCCAGAAAGAAGTGTGTATCGTAACGGCGGACATGGCCGGGCGGTGTAATGGCGCGGGCAACATACCGCAGTCGGGAAAGATCGGGGATGCCGCCGGCAGGCGAGACGCATGTCTCTTCATTCACTTCACGCAGGGCCGCCAAAGCCAATGCGCGCGCGCGGCTTTGCGTGAAACGGGCGGAGCTGTTGGCAAGAAGCTTTTTAAAGACGAGTGGATGCAGGTCGCCGGAATAGGGAAGGGCACGATCCTGCGGATCTCGCCTGCCGCCGGGAAAGACATAGACATCCGGCATGAAGACATGGCGAATGGCGCGTCGGCCCATCAAAACGCGCGGGGTCGGTCCGGAACGATCGATAAGAATGAGGGCGGCGGCATCTTTCGGGCGAATACGGACGGCCGCCGTCCTTGCGGAAGGCTCGGTTGTTGCCGGTGCGAGGTTCACCGGCGTCTGTGTCATTCCACGGGTCCGCCACGACCCGGATCGAAGTCTTCGCGTTCCTCGCCAAAGCCGTGCATCTTCAACGCCCATTGCAGGCCGATGACGCCGCCCTTGATGGGCTGGATGGTGAGGAGCGCGGAAATGACCGTCAGCGGCGCCCAGATGGCCAGATGTGCCCAGGGCGACATGTCCCAGACCATGTCGGTCATCATGAAGCCGCCGAGCGCCACGTGGCCGATGACGACGATGACGAGATAGGGCGGCAGGTCGTCGGAACGGTGATGGTGCATGTCCGCGCCGCAGTTGGCGCAGGTATCGACGGGCTTCAGGAAGGCGCGAAACAGGCGGCCTTCGCCGCAGGCCGGGCAACGGCACCTGAGGCCGCGCATGATGGAGCGGCCAAGAGGCCGCTCAACCTCTCCGGTGTCGCCGTAGCGAGCCGGTTTCCGGCTCCCTGTCGCTTCGGTGGTCGCCTCCCTGGCCGTCATCGTCCGTTCCTATCGTCTCGGGTGCATGCCTGCCTTGCCGCGCGCGGTTCGACGCTGGCGGCCGGCCTTGTGGAAAGATCGCGTTCCTGCGGCTATCTTGCGGCCTTCGCTGATCATTTCGAAACGCAGCGAACCGGCCAGCGGCACGGCCTCGACAAGCTTCACGTCAACGGAGTCGCCCAATTGGTAACCGAGCCGCGATTTGTCGCCGATCAACGCCTGATGCGCTTCGTCATAGATGAAATAGTCACGTCCAAGCGTGGAGATCGGCACGAAACCGTCTGCGCCATAGGTCGGCAGCGACACGAAAAGACCGGATTTGGTGACGCCCGAAACGCGACCTTCGAATTCCTGGCCGACACGTTCGGATAGGTGATGAGCGATGAGACGATTGATGGTATCGCGTTCAGCAGCCATGGCGCGGCGCTCGAAGGTCGAGATTTCAGCCGCAACGTCTTCCAGCTGCGCTTCTTCCGCCGCCGTGATTGCGCCTTCGCCCAATCCGAGCGCGCCGACGAGACCACGATGCACGATCAGGTCGGCATAACGGCGGATCGGCGAGGTGAAATGCGCATATTTCATCAGGTTGAGGCCAAAGTGGCCGATATTGTCCGGGCTGTAGATAGCCTGGCTCTGGGAGCGCAGCACCATCTCGTTGACCATCACCTGATGTGGCGTGTCGGCGGCGTTGGCGAGGATGCCGTTGAACGAGTTGGCGCGTACCTGTCCGCCCTTGGCCATGGGAATGGAGAGCGTTGCCAGGAACTCGCGCAGCACTTCCTGCTTGGCAAGGGTCGGCGCGTCATGGACACGATAAACCAGTGGCTGCTTTTTCTTTTCCAGCGTCTCGGCGGCGGCAACGTTGGCCTGGATCATCATCTCTTCGATGAGCTTGTGCGCATCGAGACGTTCCGGGATGATCACCTTGTCGACCGTGCCGTCGGATTTCAGCACGATCTTGCGTTCCGGCATGTCGAGTTCGAGCGGCTGGCGACGGTCGCGGCCGCGTTTCATCACCTCATAGGCATGCCAGAGCGGCTTCAGGATCGGTTCGAGCAGCGGGCCGGTCTTGTCGTCGGTCCTGCCGTCGATGGCCGCCTGCGCCTGTTGGTAGGAGAGCTTTGCAGCGCTCTTCATCATGATACGATGGAACGTGTGGCCGGCCTTGCGGCCTTCCTTCGAAAACGTCATGCGCACGGCAAGCGCCGGCCGGTCTTCGCCTTCACGCAGCGAGCAGAGATCGTTGGAGATGCGCTCGGGCAGCATGGGCACGACGCGATCCGGGAAATAGACGGAATTGCCGCGTTTCAGTGCTTCGCGGTCGAGTTCCGAACCGGTGCGGATATACCAGGAAACATCGGCAATCGCGACGGTCACGATCACGCCATCCGGATTGTCCGGCGATGTGTCGGGTTCGGCGTAAACTGCATCGTCATGGTCCTTGGCGTCGGCCGGGTCGATGGTAACCAGCGGCAGTTTGCGCCAGTCCTCACGCTTCGACATATCGGCAGACTTGGCAGCCTCCGCCTCGTTCATGACCGATTGCGGGAAAATGTGCGGGATGCCGTGCGCATAGATGGCGATCATCGAGATCGCCTTTTCGCTGGCGACCGAGCCGACAATGTTCAGAACCTTGGCGCGCGTCAGGCCAAAACGGTTGCCGCGCAGGATATCGGCCTCGATCAGGTCGCCGTCTTTGGCACTGCCGAGGTCATCGGCGGAAATCTGCATTTCCTCACCACGACGGTCGATCGGCATCAGCCGTGCGCCGCCCTCGGCCATCATGCGGATGACGCCCAGCGATGCGTTCTGGCGCCTGTCGATAACCTTGATGACGCGGGCCGTGTAAGCGGGGCCGGAACGATCCTTGTTCGGGAAAATCTTAGCAAGAATGCGGTCGTTGAGACCGGCGATCGCGACCTTGCCCTTGCCGCGCTTTTCGGAACCCTGACGGATCAGCACGGCGGGCGCAGCACCCGCATCCTCAGGCCATTCGGCCGGACGGCCGATCAGTTCGCCATCCTTGTCGCGTGTGGTGATATCGAGAACCGTGACCGGCGGCAGGGCACCCGGCCGCGACAGCGACTTGCGGTCCTTCTTGAGAAGGCCTTCGCTTTCGAGATCGCGCAACAGATCCTTCAGCTCGACGCGGGTTTCACCTTTCAGGCCAAAAGCCTTGGCGATATCGCGTTTGGAGGCGCGGTCCGGGTTGTCGGCGATAAATTCGAGCAGAACTTCGCGAGGCGGAACGGCACCGTGAACGATGCCCGACCCCTGACTTGCGACTTTCGGTTCGCCATTGGCGCGCCGGTCGGTGCGCCTGCTGTTCGATTGGTCGCCGTTGCGGCCGGGTTTGTTCCTGTCGCGCGGAGTCTTCACGTGGTCGTCTTCTTTGCCTTGGTTGCAGCAGTCTTGGCCGGAGCCTTCTTCGCAGCAGCTTTCTTGGGGGCGGCCTTCTTGATCTCGCCCTCAGCCGTCTTGGCTGCAGCCTTTGCCTTTGCGGGCGCCTTGGCTTTCGCCGGTGCCTTTTTGGCCTTGCCCTTGGCGGGCGTCTTGCCGCCCTTTTCCACGATCAGGGCGAGCGCTTCTTCGACGCTGACCGACTGCGGGTCCTTGCCCTTCGGCAGGGTGGCGTTGACCTTGCCCCAGTTGACGTAAGGGCCGTATTTGCCGTCACGCACGGTGATCGGGCCGCCATCGGGATGTTCGCCGAGTTCCTTCAGCGCAGCAGGCGTGCCACGTCCACGACCGCCCGGGCCCTTGGCCACCTTTTCGGCAATAACGGTTACGGCACGGTTGAGGCCGATGGAGAAGACGTCCTCGATGCTTTCAAGATTGGCGTAACCACCATCATGCAGCAGGAATGGCCCGTAACGGCCCAGACCTGCGGAAATCATCTTGCCGCTTTCCGGATGCTGCCCGACATCACGCGGCAGGTTGATGAGCGCGAGCGCCTTCTCGTGGTCGATATCCTCAGGCTTCCAGCCCTTGGGCAGCGACGAACGCTTGGCTTCCTTGCCTTCGCCGCGCTGGATGTAAGGTCCGAAGCGGCCCGAACGCAGCGTCAGTTCCTCACCCGTCATCGGATCCGCCCCGAGCGCCTTCGGTTCGTTAAGGCCGGATGCCTCCGCCTCGTTGCCGTCCGAGGATAGCTGGCGGGTGAAATTGCATTCCGGGTAATTCGAGCAGCCGACGAATGCGCCGTATTTGCCGAGCTTCAGCGACAGGTTGCCGGTGCCGCAGACCTGGCAGATGCGCGGATCGGAACCGTCTTCGCGGGTCGGGAAGACCAGTGGTGCCAGCGTCTCGTTCAGCGCGTCGAGAACGTTGGTGACGCGCAGTTCCTTGGTGTCTTCGATCTGGGCAAAAAAGTCCTGCCAGAAATCGCGCAGAACCTGTTTCCAGTCGAGTTCGCCGGCGGAAATCCGGTCGAGCTTTTCTTCGAGGTCGGCAGTGAAATCGTACTCCACATACTTCGTGAAGAAGCTTTCGAGGAAAGCGGTCACCAGCCGGCCCTTGGAATGCGGGATCAGCTTACGCTTGTCGACGACGATATATTCGCGGTCGGACAGGGTCTTCAACGTAGCGGCATAGGTGGAAGGGCGGCCGATGCCGAGTTCTTCCATCTTCTTGATCAGCGAGGCTTCCGAATAACGCGGCGGCGGCTCGGTAAAGTGCTGGGTCGAACTGACCTTGTTTTTATCCAGCTTTTCGCGGGCGTTGATCTGCGGCAGACGACCGTCTTCATCGTCGTCCTCGCTCTTTTCGCCTTCTTCCTTCTGGTCCATGTAGGCGCCAAGGAAGCCATCGAAACGCACGACAGAACCGACGGCGCGCAGGCCGGCCTTCTGGCCATTGTTGTCAGCGATGATCTCGACCGTGGTGCGCTCGATTTCAGCGGACGCCATCTGGCTGGCAATGCCACGCTTCCAGATCAGCTCATAGAGGCGCAGCTGGTCGGAATCGAGATACTGGCGCACCTTGTCGGGCGAGCGATTGAAGTCGGTCGGGCGGATGGCTTCGTGCGCTTCCTGGGCGTTTTTCGCCTTGGTGGAATAATGACGCGCCTTTTCCGGCAGATAACGCTGGCCGAATTTATCGACAATGGCGCTGCGAGCGGCGTCGATGGCTTCCGGCGCCATCTGCACACCATCGGTACGCATGTAGGTGATCAGACCGACAGTCTCGCCGCCGATGTCGAAACCTTCGTACAGTTTCTGCGCCACCTGCATGGTGCGCGAAGCATTGAAGCCGAGATTGGAGGACGCAGCCTGCTGCAACGTCGAGGTGGTGAAAGGAGGGCCGGGATTGCGCTTGACCGGCTTGGCCTCAACCGTGTCGACCGTGTAGGCGGCGCCATCGAGAAGCGACTTCAGACGACCGGCTTCCTCACCGTTCTTGATGCCCCGCGGCGGCAAACGCTTGCCATCGGCTGCCACGAGCTTGGCCTCGAATTCGTCACCGCGCGGCGTCTTCAGAAGAGCAGAGAGGTTCCAGTACTCTTCGGAGACGAAACGCTCGATCTCGTTTTCGCGGTCGCAAACCAGACGCAAAGCGACTGACTGCACACGACCAGCCGACCGCGCACCCGGCAGCTTGCGCCACAGGACCGGCGACAGGTTGAAGCCGACGAGATAATCCAGCGCACGGCGGGCCAGATAGGCATCCACCAGCGGCACGTCGATATCACGCGGGTTGGCCATGGCATCGAGCACGGCCTTTTTGGTGATGGCGTTGAAGACAACGCGCTTGACCGGCTTGTCGCCGATCACCTTCTTCTTTTTGAGAAGGTCGAGCACGTGCCAGGAAATCGCTTCACCCTCGCGATCCGGGTCGGTCGCGAGAAACAATGCGTCGGACCCCTTGAGGGCATCGGAAATGTCCTTCATGCGCTTCTGGGATGCCGGATCGACCTCCCAGGACATTTCAAAGTCCTGGTCGGGAAGCACGGAACCATCCTTGGCGGGCAGGTCCCGCACGTGGCCGAAGGAGGCGAGAACCTTGTAACCTGGGCCAAGATACTTGTTGATCGTCTTGGCTTTGGCTGGAGATTCTACAACGACTACATTCATCTTGCTTTTTCTCTGGAACGGAGCGGGCCACATAAAAACCGCAGAACACTCGCGATTGGGCCGAATTCTGACCTCCCGACATGGAGGGCGTTTGCGCCGGGGTCAAGAGGGCACGGCCAAATTAGCTTGCTCAACGCAATTCAACCTATGCGATATCGATGGGTTGCCGCAATTTTAGATAAACAATTTACTACTGTCCAAATGTGGTTCTGGAGTGACCGCGCGGAGGCCGACTTCATTGCATGGCGAGGGGCGGGATGATTTCGACATTTGGGCATGCCGGCAACAGAGAGCAGATGCGACAGAACATTGTCTACATCCACGAGATGTTGGGACAGTTGCGCCACGCGGCGCGTGTGGAAGGCGCGGACATGCTTTGTTACCTGATCGAGATGGCTTTCCTGGAGGCGGGTGATCTTCAGGCGGGACTGCGTCCGTTGTCGATGGGAAGGCCAAAAGCGCTCGATGCGCAACCCTGATCAGCCAAAACCATCTTTGGCATTTATCTGCTGCAGACCGCACTGGCTGCTTCAATAGGCAAGCGACACCATCCCGCCGGAATGGCGATGCAGGCGGCCGGCCAGATCAAGTTCCAGCAGGATGAGATAAACGGTAGCGGCTGGCAGTTCGGTGTGGCGGATAATGTCGTCCACCTCGACAGGCGTCGGTCCGAGCGCGTTGACGATGACGCCTCGGGCGTCGTCATCGGGGGGCATCATGTCATTGTTGTACTTGCTCGGTTCCTCGATGATAGGGGGCGAGAACAGATCGAGCTGCGATAGCGGGGCGAGGGCGACAAGCACGTCCTCCGATCCCGTGGTAATGGTGGCGCCTTCCTTCAACAGGCCGTTGGTGCCCTGGCAGCGCGGATCGAGCGGCGAGCCGGGGACGGCAAAGACCAGCCGGCCAAAATCAGCCGCCATGCGCGCAGTAATCAGGGAGCCGGACCGTTCCGCAGCTTCCACCACGACGACGCCCAGCGAAATGCCGGCGATAAGCCTGTTGCGGCGAGGGAAGTCTCTGGCCCGCGGCTCCCAGCCAAAAGGCATTTCACTGACGGAAAGGCCACTGCCATTGGTGATGTCATCGAGCAGGCCGAGATTTTCCGGCGGGTATGGCTGGTCCAGACCGCCGGCAAGCACTGCAATCGTGCCGGTGTCGAGGCTTGCACGATGTGCGGCGGTATCGATACCGCGCGCCAGGCCGGATGTGATCATATAGCCGGCTCTCCCGGCATCGTGCGCAATCATCGCCGCAAATTTCGCGCCGCTGATCGAGGCATTGCGTGAACCGACGATGCCGACGGATGGTTTGGTGAGCGCGGACAGATTGCCCTTGGCAGCGATCAGGGGCGGTGCGCCGTCGATCTGGCGCAGCGCTGGAGGATAGTCCGGCTCGCCAACGCCGATGAAAACGGCGCCGTGACGAGATGCTGCTTCCAGCTCCCGCTCTGCGTCGGAGCGAGAGGTAATGCGAACGGAGCGGGTCGCACCACCGCGTCGTGATAGTTCAGGCAGGGCATCGATCGCTGCTTCGGCCGAGCCGAAATGATTGATGAGATCACGGAAAGTGGCGGGGCCGACATTATCGCTGCGAATGAGCCGCAGCCATGCCAGCCTTTGGCGATCGGTCAGCGCAATCCCCGTTCGTCCTGCGCCGCCCCCCAGCATTCGTGCCCCTTGTCCTCTCGCCGGCCTAGCCTTTCTGGCCGATCTTGCTTTCCGTTCCAGCGATCAGGCGCTTTATATTGGCCTCGTGTTTCCACCACGAGATCCCCGTCATAATAGCCATGACAAGCGCGACCCTTGGTTCATTTATGAACCACAACACAACCGGAATGACAAGCGTTGCAACCAGAGCGGACAGCGAGGAATATTTTGTAATCTTCGCCATGGACAACCAGACTGCCGCAAACACCAGCACCATCCACGGTGCGATACCCAAGAGGGTGCCGATATAGGTTGCAACACCCTTGCCGCCCTTGAAGCCGAGCCAGACGGGATAGAGATGCCCCATGAAGGCTGCAAACCCCGCAAGTGTGCCGGCGTCCTTGCCGAAAAACGCGTAGGCGATCACGGCGGCAGCGGTCGCTTTCAGGGCATCGAGCAGCAACGTTGCAGCGGCCAGCTTCTTGTTGCCGGTACGCAGCACATTGGTTGCGCCGATGTTTCCGGAGCCGATCGAGCGAATATCGCCGAGACCGGCGGCACGCGTCAAAAGCAGACCGAAGGGGATGGAGCCGAGCAGATAACCGAAAACGAGTGCGCCAAGCGCGATCGGCAACGTGATCTGCCAGTTGAAGAGTTCGCTCACGCTTTTTCTCCCTTAAAGCGCATGCACGCAGCGGCCCGCGACATAGGTGGCAACCACCCGGCCGCTGAAGCGGGCATCGTCGAATGGTGTATTCTTCGAACGTGACAGCAGCATATCCTTCGACAGCAGCCATGGTTCTTCGAGATCGATCAGCGCGATGTCGGCCTTGGCGCCCGGCTTCAATGTACCGGCATCGAGGCCGAAGATCTGGGCGGGCCGCGTCGACATGGCATCGATCAGGCGCATCAGGGGCACTTGGCCGGCGTGATGCAGGCGAAGCGCTGCGGCCAGCATGGTTTCGAGCCCGACCGCACCATCGGCGGCATCGGCAAAAGGCAGCCGCTTGGTGTCGACATCCTGCGGGTCATGCGAGGAGACGATGATATCGATCGTGCCGTCGGCCAGAGCATCGACCATCGAAATGCGGTCGTCTTCGGTGCGCAGCGGCGGCCACAGCTTGAAGAAGGTGCGGTATTCGCCGATGTCGTTTTCGTTGAGCGTCAGGTTGTTGATAGACATGCCGCAGGTAACGTTTGCGCCACGCTCGCGGGCAAGCCGCATGGCGGCAGCCGATTCCGGCACCGAGATCTGGGCGGCATGGTATTTGCCGCGCGTCAGACCGGCGATGCGCAGATCACGCTCGAGCGGGATCAGCTCGGCTTCCTTCGGTACACCGGATAAGCCCAGCCAGCTTGCCAGAAGCCCTTCATTCATGACGCCGTTGCCGAGATATTTTTCGCGTGCTTCCAGCGAAATCACCGCATCGAATTCGCGCGCATAGGTCAGCGCGCGGCGCAGGAGCAGAGAATCCGAAAGGCCGTGATGGCCATCGGTAAAAGCCACGGCGCCGGCCTGGGTCAGAAGGCCAAGCTCGGTCATCTCCTTGCCGGCCATGCCCTTGGTCAGGGCGGCCGCCGGATGCACGTTGACGATCGCGTTGTCGCGCGCGGTCTTCAGCACGAATTCGACAAGAGCGATATCATCGATGATCGGATCGGTGTCCGGCATCATGATGAAGGAGGTGACGCCGCCGGCAGCAGCGGCGCGGGACGCGGATTCGATCGTCTCGCGATGTTCCGCGCCGGGTTCGCCGACATGTACGCGGGCGTCAACAAGACCGGGCGTGGCGACAAGGCCTCTGCCGTCGCGCACCGTGGCACCATCCGGCCGGCCCTGATTGCGCGCATCGGCGCCGGCTGCGAGAATGCGCCCGTCGGTGCCGACGATGATCGTGCCGGTTTCATCCAGCTTGCGCGACGGATCGACGATGCGAACGTTTTCGATGACAAGCGGTTTGTCGAGAACGGGGGCGGTCATGCGCGTTCTCCGTTGTTCTGCGAAAGAAGCAGGGTTTCCATAACGGCCATGCGCACGGCAACGCCCATTTCCACCTGTTGTTCGATAACGCTCTGGGGGCCATCGGCGACGTCAGAAGAAATTTCGACGCCGCGGTTCATCGGGCCGGGGTGCATGACAAGCGCATTTTCCTTGGCGGCCTTCAGTTTTTCGGCATCGAGGCCGTAGAAGCGGAAATATTCGCGCACCGAAGGCACAAAGGCACCGGCCATGCGCTCCCGCTGCAGGCGCAGCATCATGACGACGTCGGCGTCTTTAAGGCCTTCTTCCATGGAGTGGAAAACCTCCGCACCCATTTCGGCAATGCCGGAAGGCAGGAGAGTGGAGGGCGCGACAACGCGGACGCGGGCGCCCATGGCGTTCAGCAGCAGAATGTTGGAGCGCGCGACACGCGAATGCAGGACGTCACCGCAAATGGCAACGATGATGCGCGACAGTTTTCCCTTGGCGCGACGGATCGTCAGCGCGTCCAGCAGAGCCTGAGTGGGGTGTTCGTGCTGGCCGTCTCCGGCGTTGACGACCGAGCAGGCAACCTTCTGGGCGAGCAGGGCGGCCGCACCGGCGGAAGAGTGACGCAATACCAGCACATCGGGGCGCATGGCGTTAAGCGTCATGGCCGTATCGATCAGCGTTTCGCCTTTCTTCACGGACGAATTGCCGACCGACATGTTCATCACGTCGGCGCCGAGGCGTTTGCCCGCCAGTTCGAACGAGGATTGCGTCCGTGTCGAAGCTTCGAAGAAGAGATTGATTTGGGTAAGGCCGCGCAGTGTGGACGTCTTCTTTTCCCGCTGACGGGAAATCTTCACGGCCTCATCGGCCTTGTCGAGAAGAATGGTGATGTCCTGTTCGGTAAGGCCCTTGATGCCAAGCAGATGGCGATGGGGAAAGAAGACCACGTAAACGTCCTCCGTGTCAGTCACGCGGTCTATAAAGAGTGGGCGAGGCGCCCGCAAGCAGGAACCAGCCCCTATCAACCGCTGATGTTTGAGCTTGCATCAGTGTTCCGGCAAGGAGACCAGATATCGCTCCGCATGTTCCCAGATGACGATATCGGCCTGTTGCGATGAAACGAAATCCCAGATGATGTTTTTCGACCAAACGAACACCACGCTTCTGAAAGCGGCGGACAGCAGGAATACCATTCCTTCGCCGTAGGAATAGCTGTCACCGAAGACGATGACCTTCCTTGCGTCGGGCGCCCCAAGGTTTTCAAGTGCATAGACACTTCCGGCGTGCTTGCCGGTTTTTTCGAAATTCTGATTGTCGGCAACGAATTTGCCGCTTGGCACCAGGCGAAGGTATTCCTCGGCCGGCGGATCGACGAACAGGTGTTTGGTCAGATCGAGAGCGCCGTTTTCCAGCTGAGCTCTCAGTTGGAAGTCGCCTTCTCCGAGGTTCGGGCTGATCTCGGCCAGAAGCGGAGCAAGGGCAATACAGCAGCCGGACGCGTTCCAGTGCGAATCGTGCCGGTGATGCGTTGGGCCGACGGCAAGCGCGTCACGCAACTCCCGTTCCGGATAGATGAAATTAAGGTCGGGAGACAGTTTGGCCTGCAGATGCCGGATGGGACGGTTCTGACCTTCTTCGACGGCATCAGGCCACCTCATATGCGGTATGATCACCTGCTTTTCCGGAACGACGAAATTGATGAGCTGAACCCCGCGTTCTGCGGCCGTTCTGGAACGTGTTGCGAAAAGCTCCACCCAGTCGTCGGCCCAGACATCCAGGCCGGTGAGCCGGCCCAGATACTGATTCTCCCACTGGTTGTTTCCGTTGGAGATGAAAAAGTATCCGTCCTTGGCTGCAATCACGGCCTCGTGAGGCGAAAGCGTTCCCGGCATGATGTTGCTGGCCGGATGGCCTGGGCCAGCCGCAGCATCGAGCTCTTCTTCGATGCTTCTGATCGTGGCGAGATCGAAATCCAGCGCACGCGTGATATCCATATTGCTAATCAAGTCCCGAATCCCCCGTTTGCCAGCGACTTGAGGTTTTCCAAAGATTGTCAAACTTCACAATAGGCGGACAAAATAACTCGGGGTAATAGTCGCCATTCACCGTTTCCACGCCACCCAACTTCCGCTAGAACCGCGTCATGAACGACATGTCCCGCGACGACGAAAAAAATGCCGAACTCAACCAGCCGGGCTTATGGAGCGGGATCAATGCCTATCGCTCCGATCCGCTGATCGTTGATCTCACGGCTGGCCTCAACCGCAGCCTGCGGGAGGAATATGACGCGCTCGGTCGGTACGTGACATCGCCGGAGGCACAGGATCTGGCGCGGATGGCAAATGACAATCCGCCGACGTTGCGGACACATGGTCCACGCGGCGAGCGGCTCGACCAGGTCGAGTTTCATCCGGCCTGGCATGCGCTGATGCGTCGTTCGATGGCGTCCGGCCTGCATTCGTCACTTTGGGAAAACGTGCCGGAAACGCGCGGTTCTTCCCATCGTGCGCGTGCCGCCCGCTTTTATCTGACCTCGCAGCTCGAATGCGGCCATCTCTGCCCGCTGACGATGACGAGTGCCTCGATTGCGGCGCTCATGGCATCGCCGCGTGTGCAGAAGGAATGGGCGCCGAAAATACTTTCGCGCAAATACGATTCGAGCAACAAGCCCGCCCTGCAGAAAAGCGCCGTGACCATCGGCATGGGCATGACCGAAAAGCAGGCCGGTACCGATGTCCGTGCTATCCGCTCGACTGCGGAACGCGTGGGCGAGGGCGTCTTCCGCCTGTCCGGGCACAAGTGGTTCATGTCGGCTCCCATGAGCGACGCCTTTGTCATGCTGGCGCAAACGCGGGATGGCATGGGGTGTTTCCTGGTGCCGCGTCTCCTGGAAGATGGCTCCGCCAACGGCCTGCGTTTCCAGCGGCTGAAGGACAAGATCGGCAATCGTTCGAACGCGTCGTCGGAAGTCGAATTCAACGATGCCTTCGGTTATCTGCTCGGTGAACCGGGCGCCGGTATCCGCACCATTCTCGATATGGTTACGCTCACCCGTCTCGATTGCGCACTTGCTTCGGCCGGCATCATGCGCGCTTCCCTGTCTGAAGCGGTTCACAATTGTCGGGGCCGCAGCGCTTTTGGCAAAAGCCTGATCGACCAGCCATTGATGACGCGCGTACTCGCCGACATGGCGCTCGATGTCGCTGCCGCGACCTCGCTGGCCTATCGTCTTGCCGAAGCGTTCGACAAGGCCGGCACATCGCCGGCCGATGCTGCCTATGCCCGTGTGATGACGCCGGTTATCAAATACTGGAACTGCAAGATCGCGCCATCGCTGATCTACGAGGCAATGGAATGCCTCGGCGGCAATGGTTACATCGAGGAGCGGCCGATTGCTCGCCATTACCGTGAGGCCCCGGTCAATGCGATCTGGGAAGGCTCCGGAAACGTGATGGCTCTGGACGTCTTGCGCGTATTGTCACGCGGCCGCGATCTGTTCGATACCGTTATCAGCGGCTTCGAACGGGATCTCGGTCCTTCCGGCAAAAAGACGGTGGAAGTGCTTCGCGCCGCGATGGCGCTTGCCGAGCGGGACGAGGGGGCTGCCCGTCTGCTGATCGAACAGCTGGCGCTCGCGGCGGGCGCGGCCGAACTTGCAAGGCTTGGCGCCGGGAAAATCGTCGATGCCTTCGTGGAGACGCGTCTGGCCGGTGGCTGGCGCTCCACTTACGGCATGCTGGATGCCCGTTTCGACGCGTCCTATATCGTCGACCTGCTTTATCCGGCAGCAAGCTGACATCTTCCGAAATACTGAATTTCCACAGCCTTTGCCCCGTCGTTAACCATACGGCGGGGTTTTCGTTGCGGCCTGCTCCGAGCGCTCTAAATTGGGTTAATAGAAAATTAACCATCGCAAGCGGGAGTCGGCCTCTTTATGGGAACGACTTATTTCCATAAGTATTTGCTAATCTCGGCGGTCGCGTTTTTCGCGATCCTCGCCCTGGATATTGCGGTTCCGGCCGTTGTCCTGAGTGGATTGGCATTGCTGCGGTGGGTGGTGTCGCTGGAAATCGGTCCGGTGACAATGGCGAAGGGGGCCGCATGAAGTGGTTTCTAATTCTGTGGGCAGGCCCGGTCCTGCTCCTGGGGTCGTGGTATGGCCTGTCCTACTACGACATCAGCTTCGGCTTCTTCATGCTGACGCGCCAGACGCATGATCTCGTCTTCGAGGTTTACAGCCAGGTGCTGGGAATTCCGGCGCAAGACATTCCGCCGCTGGTCGCACGTGCGATTGCCGTAGACAGCCTGATCGTGTTTGCCATCATCGGCTACCGCAAGCGCCGCGCGATTGCTGCCTGGTGGAACGGCCGTCAGTCGTCCGATGCTATCCTGCCGAGCGACAAGAGCCTGTCCAGCGCGCCCTGAAGAATGAAGCTTGCAGCGGCCGAATCGATGCGTTCGGCCCGCTTCGCACGCGATACATCCATTTCCAGAAGTGCACGTTCCGCGGCCACGGTCGATAGGCGCTCATCCCAGTAGACGAAGGGCAGGGCGGTCTTGTCCGCCATCGAGCGCACGAAGGCGCGGGTTGCCTGCACGCGCGGTCCGGCCGAGCCATCCATGTTAATTGGCAGTCCGATGACGAAGGCCGCAACCTTTTCCTTTTCCGCGAACGCCAGCAGCACCTCGGCATCCTGCGTGAATTTCACCCGTTTGATGACGGTACGCGGCGAGGCAAAACGCCGTCCGAGATCCGACATGGCAAGGCCGATCGTCTTGGTGCCGAGGTCCAGCCCGGCAATCGCCTGATTGGGCGAAAGCTGTTCTGCCAGTTCCTCGATTGTCAGCGTTGCCATGTGCGATTTCCTAACTCAGCTTTTCTTGCGGACGAATTCGGTGCGAAGCACCAGTCCCTTGATCGTATCATGCCGGCAGTCGATTTCCTCTGGGTTGTCCGTGAGGCGAATGGAGCGGATGACGGTGCCCTGTTTCAAGGTCTGTCCGGCCCCCTTGACCTTGAGGTCCTTGATCAGCGTCACGGAATCGCCATCGACCAGAATGTTGCCGGCGGCATCGTGCACAGCATTCTGTGCGGCGGCCTTGGCGGCAACTTCCGAAGCAGGCAACCATTCGCCCGTTGCTTCGTCGTAAACATACTCGTCGTCATTGCCGGCCATCGTGGTGTCCTTACGTGATACAAAATGAAGTCCAGTCCGCAATCGTTTGAGATTGCAGAGGTTCCGGTCGATTAGCCTACGGAATGCCGCCTTGCAACCGAACGCGCTTGCGGCATTCCACTGCAGGTCTGTCGCATTGGGCTTGTAATGGCTTACAAGCGCTTGTGTGATGTTGCCACCACATCGAACCGCCTTATATTCCAGCCCTCATATTCCAAGGAGTTACCCCATGAAGCTCACCTGGCTCGGTCATGCCGCTTTCCGTCTCGAAACGGCCAAGGCGAAAATCCTCATCGATCCTTTCCTGACCTACAATCCCAGCTTCGAAGGTCTCGATATCAAGGATGTCAGCGAGGGCATCACCCATATCCTGCTGACACACGGTCATGGTGATCATGTGGGCGATACGGTGGCACTCGCCAAGGAAAAGGGTGCCGTCGTGCTGGCAAACGCCGATCTCGCCGCATGGCTCGGCACCAAGGGCGTGGAAAAGCTGGAAATGGGAAACACCGGCGGCACCGTTTCCTTCGACGGTTTTTCCGTGACGTTCACGCAGGCGCATCATTCCTCGGCGCAGGTGACCGAAGACGGCGTGTCTCACGCGCTTGGCAATGCCAACGGCCTGATGCTGCATATCGAGGATGAGCCTTCGATCCTGCATATGGGTGATACGGATATCTTTACCGACATGGGCATCATCAATGAACTGCATGCGCCGGATATCGGCATCGTGCCGGTCGGTGATCGGTTCACCATGGGGGGCGCGGTGGCGGCGCTTGCCTGCCAGCGTTTCTTCGATTTCAAACACGCCATTCCCTGCCATTACGGCACATTCGGACTTCTCGACCAGACACCGGAAAAGTTCGTGAAGGGCATGGAAGGCATGAAGACCAATATCGAAACGCCGAAGCCGGGTACGGTTTTGAGCTTCGATTGACCTTCTGAAGTTCGCGTCATGCCGGTTCGACCGGCATGACGCAGTTCAAATTATCAGGCCATCTGCGGTTCGGTACGGACGGCGGGTTCACGCACCTTCGGAGCAGATGTATCGACCGTACCACGCTGTGCGAACTGGCCGACCGCTTCTACCCGGCGCGTCAGGCGCGGATAAAGCGAGAAGATGTGCAGGAAGAAGCCGGCAATCGAAGGCACCATCTTTTCCTGTGCTTCGAAGGCAGCCGGGTTCATCTGCGCGTTCAGCTTGGCGCTGCCGCAGGCAAGCATCTGCAAGGCGGTGCGTGAAGCCTGAAGGTTCTTCGACACGACGAAGCCGACACGATCGCAGGTCAGTTCACGACCGCGCGAATAGGCCTGTGCCAGGAACGGCACCATATAGGCCGGGAAGTGCAGCAGGCTCGGGAAGGTGTCGAGGTGGCCGGCGACATGGTGGCCAAGCTCGTGGCCGATCACGAATTTCACCTGCTCTTCATCGTCAGCGTCGATCAACTGCGATGTCAGCCAGATGTAACGTGCACGGCCTACCAGCGTCAGCGCCATGGCGTTCATCACGCCGCTGGAATTGTAGACGAAGGCCTGCGGCACTTCCTTGAGGCCCAGCGCCTGCGCACCTTCCTGAACCATCTTGTGCAGATGCGGGAACTGCTGTTCGCTGACCATCACGTAGTGACCGATCATGTATGCGCGCACCAGGGAGCGGGCAACGAAGCTCGTGAACCAGAGAATGGCGATATAGAAAACCACGACAAATACGATCACGATGCTTTGCATGGCGGCAATCGCGATGCTGATGGCAGCGATTGCCCAGACGATCATTCCGATCACCAGCATCAAGGTGCCGTAGAATTTTTCCTTCGGGTGACGAACTTTAGAAATCTTGAAATCCATGTTTTTCCCATCCTTACTGATCAAATTTACTCTTAAGCCCAGTAATTCTCGGGTTAATCACCGGTTAACGGGAAAGTGAACGGTAGATTCCGCAATCGCCAAGAAAATTTGCGAAGAATCAAACGCGATCGGACTGCCAGGCCGAAATCGTTCGGAGTGTCGTGATCGGGGGATTTAGGGCGTTGCCATTGGCTTAGGCAGTTGCGAAGGGCGGGCGTGGCCATTATAGCGGGGGAACACTTATTCCCTCGGAGAATGCCATGTCCGTCGATCTTGCCACCGTAAAGCGGGTTGCCCGCCTTGCTCGTCTCGCTGTCAGCGAAGAGGAGGCCAATCGCATGGTCGGCGAATTGAACGGGATCATCAATTTCGTCGAGCAGCTTTCCGAAGTCGATGTTAGCGGCATCGAGCCGATGACGTCGGTTACGCCGATGGAGATGCGCAAGCGTCAGGACGCTGTCACCGATGGCGACAAGGCCGACGACATCGTGGCCAACGCGCCGGAAACCGATCGCAATTTCTTCCTGGTGCCGAAGGTCGTCGAATAAGCGCGTTTTCGCGCATTCCGCCCTTTGCCCTGCAGCTAAAAGAATCCGAAAGCCGCACCCATGACCGAACTCACCAGCCTGACCATTGCCGAAGCCCGCGAGAAGCTGACCTCGAAGGCCATCACTGCCGTCGAACTGACAGACGCCTATCTCGGCGCCATCGAAGCGGCCAATGCGACGATCAACGCCTATATTACCGTGACGCCGGACAAGGCGCGCGCCATGGCGAAGACGTCTGACGAGCGTATCGCGGCCGGCAAGGCCGGCGCGCTGGAAGGCATTCCGCTCGGCATCAAGGACCTGTTCGCCACCGAAGGCGTGCACACGCAGGCCTGCTCCCACATTCTCGATGGTTTTCAGCCAAAATACGAATCGACCGTCACCCAGAACCTCTGGGACGATGGCGCGGTCATGCTCGGCAAGCTCAATATGGACGAGTTCGCCATGGGCTCTTCCAACGAGACCTCGTATTACGGCCCGGTCATCAACCCGTGGAAGGCTGAAGGTTCCAACCACCAGCTCGTTCCGGGTGGTTCCTCCGGTGGTTCTGCCGCAGCCGTTGCCGCGCATCTGTGCGCCGGTGCGACCGCCACCGATACCGGCGGCTCGATCCGCCAGCCGGCCGCCTTCACCGGCACCGTCGGCATCAAGCCGACTTATGGCCGCTGCTCGCGCTGGGGCACTGTTGCCTTTGCATCCTCTCTCGATCAGGCCGGCCCGATCGCCCGCGATGTGCGCGATGCCGCTATCCTTTTGAAGTCGATGGCCTCTGTCGATGCCAAGGACACAACTTCGGTCGATCTTCCGATCCCGGATTACGAAGCCGCGCTCGGCCAGTCGGTCAAGGGCATGAAGATCGGCATTCCGAAGGAATACCGCGTCGACGGCATGCCGGAAGACATCGAAAAGCTTTGGCAGAAGGGCATTGCCTATCTGAAGGATGCCGGCGCCGAGATCGTCGACATCACCCTGCCGCACACCAAATACGCGCTGCCGGCCTATTATATCGTGGCGCCTGCCGAAGCCTCGTCCAACCTTGCCCGTTATGACGGTGTCCGTTACGGCCTGCGGGTCGACGGCAAGGACATTGCCGACATGTACGAAAAGACCCGCGCTGCCGGTTTCGGCACCGAGGTCAAGCGCCGCATCATGATCGGCACCTACGTTCTGTCGGCCGGTTATTACGATGCCTATTACCTGCAGGCGCAGAAGGTTCGCACGCTGATCAAGCGCGATTTCGAACTGGCTTTCCATGCCGGTGTCGATGCCATCCTGACCCCGGCCACGCCGTCGTCCGCGTTCGGTATCGCCGACGAAAACCTCGCGAACGATCCGGTCGCCATGTACCTGAACGACATTTTCACCGTGACGGTGAACATGGCCGGACTGCCGGGCATCGCCGTTCCGGCCGGTCTCGACAGCAAGGGTCTGCCGCTTGGCCTGCAGCTGATCGGCAAGCCTTTCGAGGAAGAAACGTTGTTCCGCACCGCCCACGTCATCGAACAGGCAGCCGGCAAGTTCACGCCGGCCAAGTGGTGGTAAAAGCGCTGAAATGTCGAAAATGACTTTCGCCGGCCCTCGTGGCCGGCGAAATTGTTTTGGGGGGCAAGCAATGGGAGGGAGCCCGTAATGTCTGCGGCAATTTTGATTGAAGCGTTTGATCGTCTGGCGACGGCCGGTTTCGTTATGGGGCCGGAATGGGAGGCTGTTCACAATCTCTGCCAGGCGCATGAAGGCGAGCAGGCTTTCGATTGGGGGCATCCGCTGTGCCATCGCATCGAAGGCGATGAGTGGAATGCCGGTTACTGGTATCGACGGGCGGGGAGGCCGGTTGCGGGTGGTGAGTTTGCTGAGGAATGGACTGGGATGCGAGCGGTGCTAACCGGTGGTTCGTAAGACCTCAATCGGACTGCGGCGGATAGTCCTGCCTGTTGTGAACAATCGTCAGGATGTCGAGTTCGCTGGCGGACATGATGCGATAAACGATTGTGTAAGGCAGGCCCGAGATGGAGAATTCACGGGTGTTTTCCATGTCGCCGACACGTCCCATCAATGGAAAGCTTTCAAAAATCTCGATGACCTGCCGGATACGCGATATGACGCGATCTGCAGCCATACGATCATTTTCTGCGATGTGACGATGAATGTGTCTCAGGTCGGCAATAGCCAGCGGCGTGAGATTAACGTTCAAGTCCGAAGCTCTCCCACACGGTCCTGGCCGGTACCATGCAGGACCGATCTTCGGCCTGCTTGAGCGCGGCTTTGATCTTGCTTTTTTTCCAGGCGAGATAATCCGCGTCGCCGGCGGGTGCCTGCGGCTCGGTCAGTTCTTCAAAACTGAGGTTTTCCTTCAACTCGCTCATGAAGAGCAGCATACCGCGAAATCGAAGCTCCGCCAACTGCCTTCGTTGAGACGGCGGACGCCGGTGGGGCGTCCGCCTTAGTTCTACCGATTATCCTGCTCGGCCCTCACCAGCACCAATCCCCTTTCGGTGATGCGGTAAGGTTTGCCGCCCTCAGAGCGGATCGCCTTTTTCTGTTTCAGTTTTCTAAAAGTCGGCAGGTCGAGGCGTGAAAAAGCCCAGCCCTCGCGGGTGATCAATTGGAGCTTTTCGATTCTGCGATCTTCATCGCGGGTGAGTTCGATCCGGCCGCCTTGGGCGAGCAGGTGGAGGATGCGCTGTTCGGCGCGGGAAATATCCATGATGTGATGTCCGGGAATGCCTTTGGAAGGCATGCAAAAACGTATCCGGCGTCAGGAGACGTCGGGGGCTATCGTTTTTGTCTGGGCCGGCGGCGTTGAGCGGGCCGGCCCCTTACCGGGTCTCTTTCGAGAACATCAAAACTCCTTGGTCGATGGCGGCATTTTTATGAGGTTTTCCACTGCCGTCAAGCGCGGTTGCCGATCGTCAAGGCAGGTTGTGCTGGTCAAACGGGTAATGCGATGATCTACTCGTTTTTGTAGCAGGGGCCGCCATGATCAGCATTCGCAATGCGCGTGACGACGAGACCGCAACGTTAAGGGAAATCGGCGTCAGAGCCTGGGAACAGGCCGTCGCACCGATTGGCGCTACCGCAGACATGCGGGTGAATGCCGAAATCGCCTTTGAAAATTTCACCAAATCATCCTGGCTGACGATCACGGTGGCGGAGCTGGATGGCACGGTGGCCGGTTGGGCCTCGCGCGAAGGGCTGGACGAAACGATCACCGATTTCTGGGTCGATCCCGCGTTGCAGCGTCAGGGTGTGGGTTCGGCATTGCTTGCAGAAATCGAGGATGAAATCATTCGGCAGGGTTTTGCAGTGGCTCGCCTCGAAACCCATGCCCGCAATACCGATGCGGTCGGGTTTTTCGAAAAGAACGGCTATTCCATCAACTGGCTGTCGATTGCCTATGCGCCGAAACTGGATCAGGACGTGCAGTCGGTCGGATTGTCGAAGCAGCTGGCCGTGGAAGAGGCGATGACATACGGGCCGGGTTTCTGATCACCTTATCAGAGCAAGGAGTGCCGCGAACGTGCCGGCTGGTGCAAGCAGCCAGAAGGTGGCGGCTACAACATGCAGTCCGACAATGAACATCAGTGTCGAGCGGAACGGCTCCTTGCGGGTTTTGTGCCGCAACATCTGCTGTGCCGAAACGGCGCCGAGGCTGCCGCCGAACAGGGCTAATGTCAGCAAGGTGTTCTCGCTTATGCGCCATTGGCCTTCTCTCGCGGCTTCCTTGTCCCACCAGTAGACGCAGAAGACGATGAGGTTGAGGAGAAGATAGATCAGGAAGAGTGCGAGGGGTTGTCCGAGTTGCATTTTTCCATGATGCTCCCGGCAGGTTAAGTTTCCATGCCATTCTTCCCTGCTGTTTTGGCCCTATGGTGGGCCATGTGCTTGCACCGCCGTGCCATTTGCTCTACCTCCAAAGATCAACGCAAAGACCATTTTACGAGCATCAGATGACCCTAGTCGACGTCCGTACCCCTGATCCGAAACGCTTCATTCCCGGCGCCACCGGCGATTGGGAAGTGATCATCGGCATGGAGGTGCATGCGCAGGTCCTGTCGAATTCGAAACTGTTCTCCGGCGCCTCCACCGAATTCGGCAAGCCGGCCAATGCCAACGTTTCGCTCGTCGATGCCGCCATGCCGGGCATGCTGCCGGTCATCAACGAAGAATGTGTGCGCCAGGCCGTGCGCACCGGTCTCGGTCTCAAGGCGCAGATCAACAAGCGCTCGATCTTCGACCGCAAGAACTATTTCTATCCCGACCTGCCGCAGGGCTATCAGATCTCGCAGTTCAAGGATCCGATCGTCGGCGAAGGCCAGATCGTCATCTCGCTCGGCCCGGACCGTCAGGGCCAGTTCGAGGATATCGAGATCGGCATCGAGCGCCTGCATCTTGAGCAGGACGCCGGCAAGTCGATGCACGACCAGCATCCGACCATGTCCTTCGTCGACCTCAACCGTTCCGGCGTGGCGTTGATGGAAATCGTGTCGAAGCCTGACATGCGTTCGTCCGACGAAGCCAAGGCATACATGACCAAGCTGCGCTCGATCGTGCGTTACCTCGGCACCTGCGATGGCAACATGGACGAAGGCTCGATGCGCGCCGACGTCAACGTTTCGGTTCGCCGTCCGGGCGAAGGTTTTGGCACACGTTGCGAAATCAAGAACGTCAACTCCATCCGCTTCATCGGTCAGGCGATCGAATATGAAGCGCGCCGCCAGATCGGCATTCTTGAAGACGGTGGCGTGATCGATCAGGAAACCCGCTTGTTCGATCCGGGCAAGGGCGAAACGCGGTCGATGCGCTCCAAGGAAGACGCGCATGACTATCGTTATTTCCCCGATCCCGATCTGCTGCCGCTGGAATTCGACGACGCCTTCATCGATTCTCTGCGCGCCGACCTGACCGAACTGCCGGACGACAAGAAGGCCCGTTTTGTGGCCGAACTCGGTCTGTCGATCTACGACGCTTCGGTTCTGGTTTCGGAAAAGGCGATTGCCGATTATTTCGAAGCCGTGGCCGAAGGCCGCGATGGCAAGATTGCCGCCAACTGGGTCATCAACGACCTGCTGGGCGCCTTGAACAAACTGGGCAAAGACATTGAAGAGACTCCGGTTTCTCCTGCCCAGCTCGGCGGCATCATCGACCTGATCAAGGCCGAAACCATTTCGGGCAAGATCGCAAAGGATCTCTTCGAAATCGTGCTGACCGAAGGTGGTGATCCGGCCGAAATCGTCGAAGCCCGCGGCATGAAGCAGGTCACTGATACTGGCGCCATCGAAAAGGCCGTCGACGAGATCATTGCCGCCAACCCGGATCAGGTCGAGAAGGTGAAGGCCAAGCCGACGCTCGCCGGCTGGTTCGTCGGTCAGGTGATGAAGTCCACCGGCGGCAAGGCCAATCCGCAGGCCGTGCAGGCGCTGGTCAAGGCGAAACTCGGCATTGAAGACGAGTAGGCCTGATGGTCTATTTTGTCCGCACAGCCGGCCCCAGAGACGTCGATCAGGTGCACAAGCTCCTGATCGAAACTTTCCATTCCACCTATGACGGCATCTACGGACCCGAGACGGTCGAAAAGCTTTTGCAGTCGTGGAATTCGCCGTCGGCGATCACGGAACGCATAGGCCGCAAGGGGGGTGAATATGTCGTGGCCGACAGCGGCCGCGACATTGGCGGCATGGGTTTTGCCGCACCTTATGCCAAGATGGACAAGACGGTGATGCTGTACCAGCTCTACGTCAAGCCGTCTGCGCAGGGCGATGGCGTCGGCCGGGATCTCTTCGCGGAACTCGAAACCTGCTTTCCCGACGCGGAAATCATGCGCGTCGAGGTGGCCCTTCAAAACGAACGCGCCATATCCTTCTACAGCCGGCTCGGTTTTGTCGAAGTCGACCGTATGGAGGAGTTCGGTGGGCCGAATTCCGGTCTGCCGGCAGTGGTGATGGAAAAGCGGTTGCCGCAATAGGGTTTTTCGCGGGCCGCTTGTGAGGGAGGAGACTGTCATGGGCGAAACGGACCTGATCATCCGCAGGGCGCGCGAAACCGATCTGCCGGACATCATCGCGATGTTCGCAGCCGATGAGAAGGGCGGTCATGGCGATACGACCGATCCGGACGTCTTCGAGGATTACCTCAAGGCGTTTTACGTCATCGATGCCTCTCCCAATGAAAACATCCATGTTGCAGAACTGGGCGGTGAGGTGGTTGGCACGTTCCAGCTGGTTTTCACCCGCACGCTCACCGGCCGCGGTTCGCTCACCATGATCCTCGAAGCGGTGCAGACGCGACCCGATATGCGTGGCCGTGGCATCGGCAAGGCTATGGTGGAATACGCGGTGGAGGAGGCGCGTCGCCGCGATTGCCGGCTGGCGCAACTGACCAGCAATGCCACCCGCACCGATGCCCACCGCTTCTATGAGCGACATGGTTTCGAAAAGAGCCATGCCGGCTTCAAGATGAAGCTGAAATAGAGGTGATGCCAGTTTGGAATCTCTGGACATGAGAGCCTTGAGATTGCATAAGCGGACATCTGAACTTCCCTCTCTCGTTTGAGGCCGACGGAAATATGAAACAGCTTCTTCTGCAGATTTTTACCTGGTGGAACGGTCAGACGATCGGTACGCGTTTCTTCACCTGGAAACATGGCAAGCGCGTCGGTCAAGACGAACTGGGCAATGTCTATTACGAAGGCACGATGACCTCCTGGGGCATGCCGCGCCGCTGGGTGATCTACAACGGTTATGCAGAAGCCTCTGCCATTCCTCCGGGCTGGCACGGCTGGATGCACTACCGCACCGACACGCCGCCTTCGCAGGAAGATTACCAGCCGCGCGAATGGCAGAAGCCGCATCACGCCAACCTGACCGGTTCGGCTGCTGCCTACCGTCCGCAGGGTTCGCTTTCGGGTGCAGGCGAGCGTCCGCGCGTAACCGGCGATTACGACGCATGGACACCGGGCAGCTAAGCTCAGGTGTCGATCTCCGCGACCCGGCGAAGCGCCGGGTCTGCAAACGGCCAAGGCCTTCGGCTTTTGGCCATAATCCCTGACTACGCGTAGCGAAGGCCTCGAAAGGTGAGGGGCGTTCCACGGGTAGATTTATGAGATTGTCGATGACGTTTTCGCAAAAGCTGTTGGCCGGTGTCCTGCTCAGTGCCTTGCCGCTGATCGCGCCGCAGATGGCTGAAGCCGCACGGCTTGAAAACCCGGTTGCCGTGTTTGCCGGCATCGACAAGATTACGGGGCGCATCACCTCGTTCGATGTCTACGTCAACGAAACGGTGCAATACGGCGCGCTGCAGGTCACCCCAAAGGTCTGTTATTCGCGCGACGATACCGAAGCCCAGAAGATCGATGGCTTCGTCGAAGTCGACGAGATCACGCTGGACCGCAAGATCCGTCGCATCTTTACCGGCTGGATGTTTGCCGACAGCCCCGGTCTCAATGCCGTTGAGCACCCGATTTACGATATCTGGCTGACCGGCTGCAAGGACAAGTCCGACGTGCCGGCGCCCGCGCCGAGCAATTGATCACGCTCGCCCGCAAGAGGACAGAGTCCACCCTTGGCGATCCTGAGATTTTCAAAAAACTCCCGCTTTTTGCGGTTTATCCGGTCGGGGCACTGAAAGCTGCCTCGTAATTAAGTTAGTAATTGACACCTCTCAGTGCCCCGTTCGACGGTTTTTGCCC
>UCHV01000026.1 GCA_900472395.1 Hyphomicrobiales bacterium | reverse complement strand
TGCCGGGGTTGCTGCGGGAGCGGCGGCAGGCGTTGCTGCCGGAGCGGCAGCGGACGCGGAGCCTGCAGCACCTTCGGCGATCTGGCCGAGCAGGGCATCGAGGCCAACGGTTTCGCCGTTCTGGGCAACGATCTCGGTCAGCACGCCGGATGCCGGGGCCGGCACTTCGACGGTGACCTTGTCGGTTTCGAGTTCGACCAGCGGTTCATCGGCCTTGACGGTGTCGCCGACCTTCTTGAACCAGGTGCCGACGGTCGCCTCGCTGACGGATTCGCCGAGGGTGGGAACGCGGATTTCGGTGGCCATGACTTGTTTCCGTTTTTGTCAGGTGTTCGTTGAATTTGCGAAAGGCGGGAGGCTGATAAGATCAGCCGCCCAATGCGTCTTCGAGGAAGGCTTCGAGCTGCTGCAGATGTTTCGACATCAGGCCCGTTGCCGGAGAGGCGGCGGCCGGACGGCCGGTATAGCGCACGCGCTGATACTTTGCGTCGATATGCGCCAGCACCCATTCCAGGTAGGGATCGATGAACGACCATGCACCCATGTTCTTCGGCTCTTCCTGGCACCAGACCATTTCGGCATGGCGGAAGCGGGAAAGCTCATTGATCAGAGCCTTGGCCGGGAACGGGTAGAGCTGTTCGATACGCAGCAGGTAGACATCGTCGATGCCACGCTTTTCGCGCTCTTCGAGCAGATCGTAATAGACCTTGCCTGTGCACATCACGACGCGACGGATCTTGGCATCCTTCTGGAGCTTGATCGGGCCGTCCTTGATCACTTCGGCATCATCCCACAGCAAGCGGTGGAACGAGCTTTCACCCGCCATTTCGGCAAGCGTCGAAGTGGCGCGCTTGTGTCGCAGCAAGGATTTCGGCGTCATCAGGATCAGCGGCTTGCGGAAGTCGCGCTTCACCTGACGGCGCAGGATGTGGAAGTAGTTCGAAGGCGTCGTGCAGTTTGCGACCTGCATGTTGTCTTCGGCGCAAAGCTGCAGGAAGCGTTCGAGACGTGCCGACGAATGTTCCGGACCCTGACCTTCATAACCATGCGGCAGAAGGCATACGAGACCGGACATACGCAGCCACTTGCGTTCGCCCGACGAGATGAACTGGTCGAACACGACCTGCGCACCGTTGGCGAAATCGCCGAACTGGGCTTCCCAGAGGGTCAATGCGCTCGGGCGAGCCAGCGAATAACCGTATTCGAAACCGAGAACGGCCTCTTCCGAAAGCATCGAGTTGATGACTTCGTATTTGCCCTGGCCAGCCTGCAGGTTGGCAAGCGGGATGTAACGCTCTTCACTGTCCTGATCGTAGAGAACCGAGTGACGTTGGCTGAACGTGCCGCGTTCGCAATCCTGACCGGACAGACGGATCTTTGTGCCCTCGACGCAAAGCGAACCGAAAGCCAAGGCTTCCGCCATCGCCCAGTCGATGCCTTCACCCGTCTCGACCATCTGCGCACGGTTTTCCATGAAACGCTTGATGGTGCGGTGGGCGTTGAAACCTTCGGGAATGGTAGCCAGTTTGCGGCCGATTTCCTTGAGGTTCTTCATCGGCATGGCGGTCTTGCCGCGACGCTGTTCGTCGGCGTTGTCGGCAGAGCGCATGCCCGACCACTGGCCGTCCAGCCAGTCGGCCTTGTTCGGCTTATAGCTCTGGCCGGCTTCGAACTCGGTTTCCAGATGCGCGCGCCAGTCGGCCTTCATCTTCTGGAAATCGCCATCGGTGATGACGCCTTCGGAAACGAGACGTTCGGCATAGATCTCGGCCACGGCCTTGTGGGCGCGGATGACCTTGTACATGTTCGGCTGGGTGAAGGAAGGCTCGTCGCCTTCGTTATGGCCGAAGCGGCGGTAGCAGAACATGTCCACAACAACCGGCTTGTGGAACTTCATGCGGTATTCGGTGGCGATCTTGGCTGCGTAGGTGACCGCTTCCGGATCGTCGCCGTTGACGTGGAAGATCGGCGCTTCGATCATCTTGGCGACGTCGGACGGATAAGGCGACGAACGCGAGAAGCCCGGATTGGTGGTGAAACCGATCTGGTTGTTGATGATGACGTGCATCGTGCCGGCAACGCGGTGACCGCGAAGGCCCGACAGGCCGAGAATTTCGGCAACCACGCCCTGACCGGCAAAGGCCGCATCGCCGTGCAGAAGCAGCGGCAGAACCTTGGCGCGCTCGGAAAGCGGGATGATGTTGTCCTTGTCCCAGACCTTGGTCAGCATGTCCTGCTTGGCGCGGGCCTTGCCCATGACGACCGGGTTGACGATTTCAAGGTGAGACGGGTTTGCCGTCAGCGACAGGTGAACCTTGTTGCCGTCGAACTCACGGTCGGACGAGGCACCGAGGTGGTACTTCACGTCGCCAGAACCTTCGACTTCGTCGGGCTTGAACGAACCGCCCTTGAACTCGTGGAACACGGCGCGATGCGGCTTGTGCATGACGTTGGTCAGAACGTTCAGGCGGCCACGGTGGGCCATGCCGACGATGACTTCCTGCAGGCCTTCCTGTCCGCCGCGCTTGATGATCTGCTCCAGCGCCGGGATCAGCGCTTCACCGCCATCGAGACCGAAACGCTTGGTGCCCTTGTACTTGACGTCGATGAACTGCTCGAAACCTTCGGCCTCGATCAGCTTCGACAAGATGGCCTTCTTGCCTTCCGGCGTGAACTCGACACCCTTGTCCGGCCCTTCGATACGTTCCTGGATCCAGGCCTTCTCTTCCGGGTTGGACATGTGCATGAATTCGACGCCGATGGTCGAGCAATAGGTGCGCTCGAGAATATCGATCATCTCGCGCACGCTGGCATATTCGAGGCCCAGCACGTTATCGATGAAGATCTTGCGATCGTAATCGGCTTCGGTGAAACCGTAGGAAGACGGCGAAAGCTCGTTATAATCCTCGACTGCGCTGGCAATGCCGAGCGGATCGAGCTTGGCGTGCAGATGGCCGCGCATGCGATAGGCACGGATCATCATGATGGCGCGCACGCTGTCACGCGTCGCCTGATGAACGTCTGCAGGGTTGACCGGCTGGCCGGCCGAGGCCGCAACAGCTTCCACCTTGGCCTTGACCTTGGTTTCGATGGCCTTTTCGACCACCGGCCAGTTACCGTCGAGTGCAGAGACGAGGTCGCCGCTGGCAGCCTGCGGCCAGTTGGCGCGCTTCCAGGAGGCGCCCTTGGCAGCCTTCTTCACATCTTCGGGATTATCGGCCAGTGCCTTGAAGAAGGCCTGCCACTCTTCGTTCACCGACTTCGGATCTTCTTCGTAACGGGCGTAAAGCTGCTCGATATAGGGAGCATTCGCGCCGTCGAGGAAGGAAGTGATGAGAAACTGCTCGTTGGCTTCTTGCCGTGCCATGATGTCCCGCGGGCGCCGCGCCCGCCTCCTCACGTAATTGGGCCGGGAAAACAAAGCGCCGGCCGCCGCTTGGGTCTGGTATCTTTAATCCGCGCAGGGCGGTGGCGACTTGAGGCGCCGGATCGGGAGGCGGAAAGCGCCGCCTGCCCGAAATTTTTGACCACATCCGGCTAAATGCCGGTCGTGGTCACTATGTGGTCTCAGCCCTTGAGGACTTCAACCAACGTCTTGCCGAGGCGTGCCGGAGAAGGCGAAACCTTGATGCCGGCTGCTTCCATGGCAGCGATCTTGGATTCCGCATCGCCCTTGCCGCCGGAAACGACAGCGCCGGCATGACCCATGGTGCGGCCCTTCGGAGCCGTACGACCGGCGATGAAGCCGGCCATCGGCTTCTTGCGGCCCTTCTTGGCTTCGTCGATCAGGAACTGGGCTGCGTCTTCTTCAGCCGAGCCACCGATTTCGCCGATCATGATGATCGACTGGGTGGCGTCGTCCGCGAGGAACATTTCCAGCATGTCGATGAACTCGGTGCCCTTGACCGGGTCGCCGCCGATGCCGACAGCCGTTGTCTGGCCGAGGCCTTCGTTGGACGTCTGGAACACGGCTTCATAGGTCAGCGTGCCAGAGCGCGAAACGATACCGACCGAACCCTTGCGGAAGATCGAGCCCGGCATGATGCCGATCTTGCATTCTTCCGGCGTCAGAACGCCTGGGCAGTTCGGGCCGAGCAGGCGCGACTTGGACTTGTCGAGGCGCGCCTTGACGCGCACCATGTCCATGACCGGAATGCCTTCGGTGATGCAGGTGATGAACGGGATCTCGGCGTCGATCGCCTCGATGATGGCGTCTGCTGCACCTGCCGGCGGAACGTAGATGACCGAGGCGTCAGCGCCGGTGCGCTCCTTGGCTTCTGCAACGGTCGCGAAGATCGGCAGGCTTTCGCCCTTCGAGCCAGACCAGGTTTCGCCACCCTTCTTCGGGTGGATACCACCGACCATCTGGGTGCCGTAATAGGCAAGCGCCTGTTCAGTGTGGAACGAACCGGTCTTGCCGGTCAGGCCCTGAACGAGGATCTTGGTGTCTTTATTGACGAGAATAGACATGTATCAGCTTCCCCAGATTAGGCTTTGATCGCCGCGACGATCTTCTTCGCCGCGTCATCGAGATCGTCGGCGGCGGTGATCGCCAGGCCGGACTCGTTGAGGATCTTCTTGCCGAGCTCGACATTGGTGCCTTCGAGGCGCACGACGAGCGGAACCTTGAGACCAACTTCCTGAACCGCTGCGACAACGCCTTCGGCGATGACGTCACACTTCATGATGCCGCCGAAGATGTTGACGAGGATGCCCTCGACCTTCGGGTCAGCGGTGATGATCTTGAAGGCTGCAGCCACCTTCTCCTTGCCGGCGCCACCGCCGACGTCGCAGAAGTTTGCCGGCTCCTTGCCGTACAGCTTGATGATATCCATGGTCGCCATGGCGAGACCGGCGCCGTTGACCATGCAGCCGATATTGCCGTCGAGGGCAACGTAGGCGAGGTCCCACTTGGAGGCTTCGATTTCCTTGGCGTCTTCTTCGGTCTCGTCACGCAGTGCCTTGACGTCGTCATGGCGGAACAGCGCATTGCCGTCGAAGGACATCTTGGCATCAAGAACGCGCAGGTGGCCGTCCTTCATGACGATCAGCGGGTTGACTTCGAGGAGTGCCATGTCCTTTTCGCCGAACGCCTTGTAGAGCGCCGGGAAGAGAGCCTTGGCATCTTCGGCAGCCGCACCCGAAAGCTCGAGAGCCTTGGAGATCTTGGCAACGTCGTCAGCCGTCACGCCGGTTACCGGGTCGATGGCGATCGTGTGGATCTTCTCAGGCGTATCGTGGGCAACGGCTTCGATGTCCATGCCGCCTTCGGTCGAAACGACGAAGGCAACCTGACCGACCGAACGGTCGACCAGCAGCGAGCAATAGAGTTCGCGCTCGATGTCGGCACCGTCTTCGATGTAGAGACGGTTGACCTGCTTGCCGGCATCGCCGGTCTGCGCGGTCACCAGGGTGTTGCCGAGCATGTCCTTGGCGTGTGCCACGACTTCCTCGATCGACTTTGCCAGGCGAACACCGCCCTTTGCGTCGGGGCCGAGTTCCTTGAACTTGCCTTTGCCGCGGCCACCAGCGTGGATCTGGCTCTTGACGACATAAAGCGGGCCCGGAAGCGACTTCGCAGCAGCTTCGGCTTCCTCGACCTTGAGGATGGCCACACCTTCGGCGACCGGAGCACCAAAGCCCTTCAGAAGAGCCTTGGCCTGGTATTCATGAATATTCATGGGGCGATGTCCCTGTTTGAATGAGTAGCGAGCCGATTACTTGAGAGCCGGCGCGATAGCGATGCAGGCTTCGCAGAGACCGGCAACAGCGCCGACAGACTTCTGGAAAGCTGCTTCTTCGTCCTTGTTGAATTCGACTTCGATGATGCGCTCGACGCCACCGGCACCGATGATCGTCGGAACGCCGACATACATGTCGTTGACGCCGTACTGGCCCGAAAGGTGGGCGGCGGCCGGCAAAACGCGCTTCTTGTCCTTGAGGTAGGATTCGGCCATTTCGATCGCCGAGGCAGCAGGTGCGTAATAAGCAGAACCGGTCTTCAGCAGACCGACGATTTCGGCGCCGCCGTCACGGGTGCGCTGAATGATTTCTTCCAGACGCTCGGCAGTGACCCAGCCCATCTTGACCAGATCGGTGAGCGGCACGCCGCCAACGGTCGAGTAGCGAGCGAGCGGCACCATGGTGTCGCCATGACCGCCGAGAACGAAGGCAGTGACGTCCTGGACGGAAACGTTGAATTCTTCGGAGAGGAAGAGGCGGAAGCGAGCACTATCGAGAACGCCGGCCATGCCGACAACCTTGTTCTTCGGCAGGCCGGAGAACTTCTGCAGAGCCCAGACCATGGCATCGAGCGGGTTGGTGATGCAGATCACGAAGGCGTTCGGGGCATATTTCTTGATGCCGGCGCCGACCTGTTCCATGACCTTGAGGTTGATGCCGAGCAGATCGTCGCGGCTCATGCCCGGCTTGCGGGCGACGCCGGCGGTGACGATGCAGACATCCGCACCTTCGATGGCAGCATAGTCGCTGGCGCCGGTGAGCTTTGCGTTAAAGCCTTCGACCGGACCGGACTGGGCGATATCGAGGCCCTTGCCCTGGGGAATGCCGTCGGCAATGTCGAACAGGACGATATCGCCCAGTTCTTTCAGACTGGCGAGATGCGCCAGCGTGCCGCCGATCATACCGGAACCAATAAGTGCAATCTTCTTGCGTGCCATCGAGATGCTTCCTCTCCATTCAAATCCATGGCCGGCACGGACAGTTGTCGACCGATGTGGGGAGAGGACATAAACCGGCTGCGACAAATTGGCAACCGGTTATTACGGTGATTAATTCACCTCTATATTTTTCAATCGTTTAGATATTAAAACTCTTACGTAAACGTAAGAAATTATGTCATCAAAGTGTCAGACACCGGTGCGTTCGCTCTTGTGCAGCGCAAGATAATCGGGGGAGCGCATCTCGAACAGACGGGACACGGTGCGGTCGAATTCAAAACCTTCCGTGCCATGACGCTCTGACAGCAGATCTTCGGCCGGTGCTGCGGCCGTCGCATAAAGGCGCACGGAATTGTCATAGAGCGCATCGACCAATGTGATGAAGCGTTTGGTCGCGTTACGCTTTTCCGGACCGAGTTTCGGAATGTGCTCGATGAAAATGGCATCGTAGCGATCGGCGATAGCCAGAAAGTCACTGGCACCAAGCGGCTTTTCGCAGAGGTCGGCAAAGCTGAACCGCGCGGCGCGACCGGCTGCCGCGGGCACATGGATGCTGCGCCCCTTCATCGGAATTTCATCCGGCGCCGATTTCGCGCCATCGATAACCTGATGCCAGGCGGCTTCCATTGCCGCATCGGCACGTTCATCCGCCGGCGTCATGTAGACCGGAAGGCTCGCGAGCTTTTCCATACGGTAATCGGTCGGCGAGTCGAGCGTGATGACGTCGACATTTTCCTGGAGAAGCGCGATGAACGGCAGGAACAGGCTGCGGTTAAGCCCTTCCCTGTAAAGGTTCTGCGGCTCGACATTGGAGGTCGCGATCAATACGCAACCCAGCGAAAACAATTCGGTGAACAGCCGGCCGAGGATCATCGCGTCGGCAATGTCGGTGACGGTGAATTCGTCGAAACACAGAAGTTCGGCTTCGGCAAACAGGGCGGCGGCAACCGGCGGCACCGGGTCCGCCTGCTTGGTCTCACCGGCCTTCAACTTCTGGCGATGCTCATGGATGCGGCCATGCACATCCGCCATGAACTCATGAAAATGCAGGCGGCGCTTGCGCTCAACGGGTGCCTTGGCAAAAAACATGTCCATCAGCATGGTCTTGCCGCGACCAACGCTGCCATAGACATAAAGCCCGCGAATATGCCGCGGCTTACCTGCACCGCGCGCAAACAGCCAACCGAGCGCGCTTTTCTTCTTGGCGGGGCGGGTTTCCCTGAAGCAGGTCAGGATATGATCGAGCTTGGCAGCAACGCCAAGCTGCGCGGCATCTGCCTGCAGCTTGCCGGAGGCGGTGAGCGCCTTCAACTCCTCGACGACGCTCAGCTTATATTCCGGTATGCGTTCCAATCAGCCCTCCCCGCCGATAACCTCGTCGGGCTTAGCGGCTGAGGCTGACCTGCTGGCCGGAGTTGGTCGTGCCGTCGTAACGGTTGTCGGCGCTCTTGTAGACGCGACCGATGACATCGCCGGCACGGTTCTTGAACTGAACCATCTTGCCGGAGACTTCCCAAGAGCCCATGGCAGTAAGTTCACCGGAGCAGCCACGGGTACCGCCACGCGAACCACTGCCGAGATTGGTAAGCGTCAGGAACATGTCGCAGGACGCGCCACCGTTCGAAACGCGCCAGTTGCCCACCATGGATTCCTTGGTGACATCCATGGCGTTGACAGGCACCGAACCCGGATCGAGCGACGCCATGTTCTGGTTGCCGGCCGGCGCATTCGGGAACTGCTGACCACCGGCTCCCGGAGGCGGCAGCTGGCCGGACTGGACGGATGGAACCGGCTGCGCCTGCAAAGGCGGCGGAGACTGCAGATTGTTATAGGGGTTGTTGGACGTTCTCTGGCAGCCAGCGAGAGAAACCGCGAGCACCAGGCCTGTCACCACATATTTCAACTGCATCATTTCACTCCTGCGTTCAGTGCGCGCTGCACCATGCCACTGGCCCGGGGCCACTGAATTAAGCCCGATTATCGTAAAGCGATTTGGTTAATCAAGTCGTACCACAACAATTTGACGAGGCTTTGATCGCACGCCGCCTTTAGATATCTCGGTCCATCTCGCTGATATGGAAGGCATCCGCCCGCTCGTTCATCTCGTCATTTTCGGCGATTTCCAGCCGATCGAACGATTTCGAAAGGCCACCGAACTCCGCCATTGCCTCCTGAAGTAGGGCGGCGATCCGTGTCGGCACAGGCCCCTCTCCCATTTCGCGTGTGGCCTTTTTGAGGGAAACGAGGTCATGAACAGCTTGCCGCTGTGCTTCGGGCAGCCGGCAACCTTCGAGGCATTCCATCATGTTCATCGGCGGAAGGACTTTATAGTCACGCTGCATCATCCAATGCAGGGCGATTGCCGGACGAACCGAGTACAACAGCCTCTTGAGCTTGGACTGAGTGAAATTATCGCCTGGGTTATGCCGGTGAAGCAGCCCGACATAATGCAGAGCCACCTTGCGCGGCACCATGATCTCATCGAGCAATGATTTCAGCCGAGCGCGAAAACCAGGCTCTTCTTCATAGGCTATGGGTGAGGTTACCCATTCCACGGGCGCCGCATTGCCCTTGAGCGCAAGCAGCAGCGCCTTGCGCAAATCCCAGCCACCGGCATCGACATCTCCGACGATCGGAAACTCGATGACATCCCGCTTTGGAAACAGGCTGAGATATTCGTTGCGCGGACGCACATAGATGAAGCGGCAGTCGTAATCGCTGTCCGGGGATGGAAAACCCCAGGCGCGGCTGCCGCTTTCAATCGCAAAACCGATACGGATACCGGATGCCTTCACGGATTCGAGCCGTTTGCGGATTTCAGCAACGGCAAGCGGATCGAATTCGCTCAGTGACATCTTTATCCTTCGAGCGCCTAGATGCGGCGCTCGACCATCATCTTCTTGATTTCGGCAATCGCCTTGGCCGGGTTCAAGCCCTTCGGGCAGGCCTGGGCGCAGTTCATGATCGTGTGGCAGCGATAAAGCCGGAAGGGATCCTCGAGATTGTCGAGACGTTCCCCCTTGGCTTCGTCGCGGCTGTCGATCAGCCAGCGATAGGCCTGCAGGAGAACAGCCGGACCGAGATACTTGTCGCCGTTCCACCAGTAGCTGGGACAGGACGTAGAGCAGCAGGCGCACAGAATGCACTCGTAAAGACCGTCGAGCTTGAGGCGATCCTCATGGCTCTGTTTCCATTCCTTGGCAGGCGCCGGAGACACCGTCTTCAGCCACGGCTCGATGGAGCGATGCTGGGCATAGAAGTTCGTAAGGTCTGGCACCAGATCCTTGACGACCGGCATATGCGGCAGCGGATAAACCTTGACCGTACCGTTCACCTCTTCCATGCCCTTGGTGCAGGCGAGCGTGTTGGTGCCGTCGATGTTCATCGCGCAGGAGCCGCAAATGCCTTCGCGACAGGAACGGCGCAACGTCAGCGTCGGGTCGATCTTGTTCTTGATATACAGGAGACCGTCGAGCACCATCGGGCCGCAGTCATCGATATCGATATAATAGGTATCGATACGCGGGTTCTGGCCGTCATCCGGGTTCCAGCGATAGATGCGGTATTCCCGAACGTTCTGGGCACCTTCCGGCTTCGGCCAGACCTTGCCTTCGGTCATCTGGGAATTTTTGGGGAGAGCGAGTTCAACCATGGTCCAGTTCCCTCAAATCAATACACACGCGCCTTGGGCTCGATCTTGTAAGGATCGATGCCGTCGGCGATCAGGTCGGTATGGACCGGGCGATAGTCGAGCTTGACGTCACCTGTTTCATTGACCCAGGCGAGCGTGTGTTTGCGCCAGTTGACGTCGTCACGGCCGGCAAATGCACCCTCGGTATAGTCTTCGCGCGCGTGTGATCCACGGCTTTCCTTGCGGGCTTCCGCGCCGTAGACCGTGGTGATGGCGTTGGCCATCAGGTTGTGCAGTTCCAACGTCTCGACGAGGTCGGAGTTCCAGATCATCGAACGGTCGGTGACCTTCACGTCCTTCATCTCGCCCCAGATCTGGCTCATGCGGCGACAGCCGGATTCGAGCGATTCCTGGGTGCGGAACACGGCAGCGTCGTCCTGCATGGTACGCTGCATGCGGTCGCGAAGAACCGCCGTCGGCGTGCCGCCGGAGGCATGACGCAGACCGTCGAAACGGTCCATGATCTTGTCGCATGCGGCTGTGTTGAGCGCCGGGATCGGCGAGGCACGGTCGATGACCTGACCGGCGCGGATGGCGGCGGCACGGCCGAAGACAACAAGGTCGATCAGCGAGTTGGAGCCAAGACGGTTTGCACCGTGAACCGAGGCGCAACCGGCTTCACCCACGGCCATCAGGCCGGGCAGGATGCGTTCCGGATTGTTGCTGTCGGCATTGAGCACTTCACCCCAATAGTTGGTCGGAATGCCGCCCATATTGTAGTGAACCGTCGGCAGAACCGGGATCGGCTCGCGCGTCACATCGACGCCCGCAAAAATCTTGGCGCTCTCGGAAATGCCCGGCAGACGTTCGTGCAGAACGGCCGGATCGAGGTGGTCGAGATGCAGGAAGATGTGATCCTTGTTCTTGCCGACGCCGCGACCTTCACGGATTTCCATCGTCATGCAGCGCGAAACCACGTCACGCGAGGCAAGGTCTTTAGCAGACGGAGCATAACGCTCCATGAAGCGCTCGCCTTCGGAGTTGACGAGATAACCGCCTTCGCCGCGCGCACCTTCGGTGATCAGGCAGCCTGAACCGTAAATGCCGGTCGGGTGGAACTGAACGAATTCCATGTCCTGCATCGGCAGGCCGGCGCGTGCCACCATGCCGCCACCATCACCGGTGCAGGTATGGGCAGACGTTGCCGAGAAATAGGCGCGGCCATAACCGCCGGTCGCCAGAACCACCATCTTGGCGGCGAAACGATGAATCGTGCCGTCATCGAGGTTCCAGGCAACGACGCCTTCGCAGCGGCTGCCATCGTCCGACATGATCAGGTCGAGCGCGAAATATTCGATGAAGAATTCGGCATTGTTGCGCAGCGACTGGCCATACAGCGTGTGCAGGATGGCGTGACCGGTACGGTCGGCGGCAGCGCAAGTGCGCTGCACCGGCGGACCGGCGCCAAAATTCTGCATGTGGCCGCCGAACGGGCGCTGGTAGATCTTGCCTTCCTCGTTACGCGAGAACGGCACGCCGTAATGCTCGAGTTCGTAAACGGCCTTTGGCGCTTCCATGACCATGTACTGCATGGCATCGACATCGCCGAGCCAGTCGGACCCCTTGACGGTGTCGTAAAGGTGCCACTGCCAGCTGTCCGGCGTCATGTTCTGCAGCGAAGCGGCGATACCGCCCTGAGCCGCGACGGTGTGCGAACGGGTCGGGAAAACCTTGGTGATGCAGGCGGTCTTGAAACCCTGTTCAGCCATGCCGAGCGTGGCGCGCAGGCCGGCGCCACCGGCGCCGACGACGATCACGTCATAGGAATGGTCGACATAGGTATATGCTTTGCCGTTCTGAGAAGCCGATGGGGCGATAGGTGTAACGGATGCCATGGCGGGTTATCCTACGAACGCAATTTTCAGAACGGCGAAAAGACAGAGACCACCGATCAGCATTGCAAAAAATGTATTGAGCATCATCACGAGGAACTTCAGCCCTTCATGATGGACATAGTCGACGATGATTTCCTGCACACCGATGCGCATGTGCACGAGACCGGCAATGATCATCATGCCGAACAGCACGGCGACGATCGGGTTCGACAGAGCGCCGACCACTTCCTCGTAAGGCGCACCCGCATAGCGGATCAGGAAGATGATGAAGAAGATGGCCAGCGGCACCATGGCCACGGCAGACATCCGCTGCACCCAGAAATGTTCGGTGCCTGCCTTGGCAGAACCGAGACCGCGAACTTTGCCGAGAGGCGTACGCATATCCATGATTTATCCCCTCAGATCGCCAGACCGACGATCCAGATCACCACGGTGAGACAGATCGAAACGATCGGCAGGGCAATTGCCAGCTTGGTGGTGAAGTGCTTGTCGAAGCCGTGACCCATGTCCCACATGAAGTGGCGCATGCCGCCGAGCATGTGGTGAACCAGCGCCCATGTGTAGCCGAACAGCACGAGAAGGCCGATCCAGGTGCCGAGCAACCAGTTGATCCAGTCGAAATACGGCTTGCCCGAGGCTGCGGCAATTAGCCACCATGCCAAAATAATGGTTCCCACAGCCAGTGCTCCACCGGTAATACGGTGAACGATCGACATAACCATAGTGGGAATGGGCTTGTAGATTTGCAGGTGCGGCGACAGGGGCCGCTTATTCGTCACATTCGCCATCATATCCTCGCGGCGTATACACGGGGTGCGCCCATACCTCCTGGCGCTTTCCCGGCAATGCACGATGCCGAAGAAATGTGCATTGCATCATGCGATGCTTTAATCGCCCATTGCCACGACGACAAGCATATTTCAGAGCGATTCCGAATTTAATCGATTGGGGCGCAGTACGGCCGCGGGCAATACCATCTGTCGGCAAAGTTAACCATTTCAGTCAGTTTTCACGCCCTCTGAAAAAGCAGTGGCGCTTTCTCTCAACGCATGTGTTAACCATTGGTTAACCGTAATGCGTCCGGAGGAACCGCCATGATGGCGAAAAGCATCCGCTGCGGCATGATCGCCGCCGCTCTTCTGTTTGTGTGCACTGCACCATTCGCCAATGCCGGCGACCGGTCTTTGGGAAGCGGTAATGGACCGCTTGGCAACAATTTCGCTGTTCGTTCCCATAGTGGCGAGGATCGCACTGGACACTACGCCATCAGGCGCTCCTATCCTTCGCTCTTCATTATCGGCACTTTCATCGACAATCGTGAATTCAAGAGCAGATACCGAAAGACGAAATCCACCGTCATTCTGGCGCCAAAAGCCAAAATCATCGATGTCGATGCCGTTGCCTACAATGACGCTTTTGCGCCGCGTAACGGCTGCGTTATCGAATCCGGCGTCTGCGTGATCCGCGGAGACCGCTGACTTTTGCCGCGTGACTTCAGACGAACCGCCAGACGGTGGTTCGTTTCACCTCGCTATCTTCCAGAGCGCGAGTGACCGGCACGTCATAGGTCGCCAGCGCCGAAAGATTGTCCTTCGGGCAATAACTGCGACCGGGATCGCCGACCACAACCTGTTTGCCTTGCCCCGATAGTTGCTTGAACCAAGGCAGCAGTGCCTCGGCAAAATCCCGGTCGTAAAAGACATCTCCGGCCAGAATGATATCGGCCTCGACCTTTTGTCCGACCAGGTTTTCTCGCGTGAAGGCAAGTGCGACATCGTTGGCGGCAGCGTTGAGAGCAACAGCAGTCTCAACCCATGGATCGATATCGGCGGCGATCACCTGAGCCGCCCCCGCCTTCGCCGCCGCAATCGCCACCAGGCCGGAACCGGTGGCGAAATCCAGCACACGTTTGCCGGCAACAAGTTCCGGGTGGTCGAGAACATGCCGGGCCAGCCCCTGGCCACCCGCCCAGGCAAACGCCCAGAAAGGCGGCGGCAGGCCGATCTCCTGCAACTCGTCCTCGGTCTTCAACCAAAGCTCATGCGCCTCGCTTGCCAGATGCAGCTGCACTTCCGGCACATGCGGCGGGCGCATGAGATCGGTATTGGCCAGAATGAAGTTTTTCGGATCGGTCTTCACGCCGCATCCACCCTTCGGGTCAGTCCGGCGACTTGGGCGGATTGTCGACACCGCCGAGGCGGCAGATCTCGAAATATTCCTCATCGGTGACCGGCTGAACCGAAAGCCGCATCGATGTCACCAGCGACATCTTTTCGAACTTCGGGTTTGCCTTCACGTCCTTGAGCGTGATCGGCTTCGGCACATCGGTGACGGCGCGGATATCGACGCAATCCCATTTGGGATCGCCCTTGGCCGACGAATCGGGGTGCGACAGCGCGCAGACCTCGACGATACCGACGATCTCAAGCCCCTCGTTGGAGTGGTAGAAGAAACCCTTGTCGCCGATCTTCATGGCCCGCATGTTGTTGCGGGCCTGATAGTTGCGCACACCGGTCCATTCTTCGCCGGCAGCGCCCTTGGCCTTCTGCTGCTCCCATGACCAGACATCGGGTTCGGATTTGAAAAGCCAGTAAGCCATGTATGATCAAGCCTTCGGCGGGTTGAAAACCCAGTTGAACGGTTTCACTTCGACCTTTTCGAACAGGCCGGCCTTTGCGTAAGGATCGGCATCGGCCAGTGCCCTGGCTTCTTCGATTGTCGCGGTCTCGACGATTACGAGGCTGCCATTCGGCTTGCCATCTGCATCGAGAAACGGACCTGCCATTTTCAGGATACCCTTTTCGTTGAGCGCGGTCAGGTGCTCCACATGCGGCGGACGCGTGGCCATGCGCAATTCCAGCGAATTCGGCTTGTCGGTGCAGAGAAAGGAAAAGAGAGGCATGTGAGAACTCCCGTGACGATTGAAATTATTCCGTGGTAATCGGCCGCGTCATCAACGCTTCCATGGCAGCGCGAACGCCGAGGCGACCATCGATGATGGCCGCTACCGCTTCCGCCACCGGCATTTCGATACCGTTCTTGCGCGCCAGCCGAACGGCAACCGAAGCGGTATGCGCACCTTCGACCAGACCGCCCGCAGCCACATCCGCCGGAACGCCTTCGCCGAGCGCGATGCCGAAACGCAGATTGCGCGACTGGTGGCTGGTGGCCGTCAGCACAAGATCACCCAAGCCGGAAAGCCCGCGAACGGTATCGGCCGAACCGCCGAGCGCCACGACCAGACGCGACATTTCCGCAAGCCCGCGCGCAATCAATGCCGCACGGGCACTATCTCCAAGACCCGCACCCTCAACGACACCGCAGGCAATCGCCAGCACGTTTTTCAAGGCACCGCCAAGCTGAACACCGATGCGGTCGGATGAGGCGTAAAGCCGAAAGGTCGGGCTTGATATGGTCTGCGCCAGATGCTCGGCAACGCTCAAGTCTTCCGCAGCAATGGACATGGCCGTCGGCAGGCCACGCGCAATATCCGCGGCAAACCCGGGGCCGGATAGAACGGCGACGGTATTGTTCGGCAAGGATGCCTTCAGCACGTCAGTCAACAGACGGCCACTCGAACGCTCGATACCCTTGGCGCAGGTGACGACCACGACATCGCCGCGCAGATAGGGACCGTAATAATGCGCAGCGGCATCATGGGCCTGCGCCGGCATGGCAAACAGAACGAGATCCGCCTGTTCCAGAGCGTCCGGCTCGGCAGAAAACTGAAGATTGTCGGGCAAGGGCACGCCCGGCAAGGCCGCGTCATGTATACGGTCGTCACGCAGGTCGGCCATCAATGCCAGATCGCGCCCAACAAGCGTCACATGGGATCGACCATCCAGCGCCATCACGGTGGCAAGCGCCGTACCGAAGGCACCGGCGCCAATGACGGCGATCTTCTGGCGATCAGTCATGCCTTTGCCCCTCTCTTGCCGGAACCAAGCAGCGTTTGCGCTTGCTGATCGAGCGGCCAGCGTGAACGCGGCGCCACTTCCATCGTGTCGGGGGAAACGTCATTGGCCATGCGCTCAAGCCCGGCCCATGCGATCATCGAGGCATTGTCGGTGCACAGGTTCATCGGCGGCGCAATGAAATTGAAGCGGTGTTCGGAGCAAAGCGTCTGCAAGGTGCGGCGAATTTCCTGGTTGGCGGCAACGCCGCCCGCCACGACAAGTGCCGGCTCATCGACATCAGGATATTCCGCCGTGAAGCGTGCAAGTCCACGGCCGATACGATCGCGCAGGGTCCGAGAAATCGCCTTCTGGAACGAGGCGCAGATATCGGCCACATCCTGATCGGAGAGCGGTGCAATCTCGGTTGCAGCCTGCCGCACGGCAGTCTTCAGGCCGGAAAAGGAAAAGTCGAGGCGCGCTTCGCCGACCAGCGGGCGCGGCAGAACAAATCGATCCGCATTGCCGGTCAAGGCGGCTTTCTCGACAGCCGGACCGCCCGGATAAGGCAGGCCGAGAAGTTTTGCCGTCTTGTCGAAAGCTTCGCCAAGCGCGTCATCGATCGTCGTGCCCCAGCGTTCGTATTCGCCGACACCCTTGACCAGGATAAGCTGGGTATGGCCGCCGGACACGAGCAGCATCAGGTAGGGAAAGCTCAAACCATCCGTCAGTCGCGCCGTCAGCGCATGGCCTTCGAGATGGTTGATCGCATAAAGCGGCTTGCCGGTGGCAAGCGCAAGCGCCTTGCCAGTCATCAACCCGACCAGCAGGCCGCCGATCAGGCCCGGGCCCGACGTTGCGGCAATCGCATCGATATCGGATAGCGACAGATTGGCGCGGGCAAGCGCCTCATCGATCAGTCCATCGACGGCCTCGACATGGGCGCGTGCGGCGATCTCCGGCACCACGCCGCCATAGGCGCTGTGCTCCTCAAGCTGCGAGAAAACAACGTCGGAGAGGATTTCACCACGCCCGTCGTCGTGACGCGCGACCACCGCCGCGGCGGTCTCGTCGCAGCTGGTTTCGATGCCGAGAATACGCAGAAACGGTGCCATGGGTCTGTCGGATTGATTGCGATAGGGCTAGAAGCCGGTTACGAAGCTACCGCCTAACAATGGATGACTGCGGATGCAAACAAAACCTTTCCGGATCGGCACGCGCGGCAGCCCGCTTGCGCTCGCTCAGGCTGCCGAGACCCGCTCCCGGCTGATGGAGGCCCATGGCCTGCCAGAGGAAATGTTCGAGGTCGTCGTGCTTTCGACCAAGGGCGACCGTATTACCGATCGCGCCTTGAGCGAGATCGGCGGCAAGGGCCTTTTCACGGAGGAACTGGAACAGCAGCTCCTTTCCGGTGAACTGGATTTCGCCGTCCATTCTTCGAAAGACATGCCGACATGGTTGCCGGAAGGCCTTGAAATTTCCGCCTATCTGCCGCGCGAGGATTTTCGTGATGCCGTTGTCGGCCGCACCGCGCCGAGCCTGGCAGCTCTGCCCGACCGCGCCATCGTCGGTTCAGCCTCGCTGCGCCGCCAGGCGCTGATCCGCCGCATGCGCCCGGATATCGAAGTCATCGTTTTCCGCGGTTCGGTGGAAACCCGCCTGCGCAAGCTCAATGAAGGCGAGGTGGATGCCACACTTCTGGCTTTGGCCGGGCTGAAACGCCTCGGTCGCGAGGATGTGATCACCGAGCTTCTCGATCCCACGGAATTTCCGCCCGCCCCGGCTCAAGGCGCGATCTGCATCGAAAGTCGCATCGGTGATCGCCGCGTTCTGGACCTGCTTGAAGGCATCAACCACAAGCCGACCTATGACGCGGTTTCCTGCGAGCGCGCCTTCCTGGAAGTTCTCGACGGTTCCTGCCGCACACCGATCGCCGGTTACACGATCCTCGACGGCGAACACCTGAAATTTTCCGGGCTGATCCTGACACCGGATGGCACCCAGGAACACGCCATCAGCATTGACGGGCTGCGTTCGGAGGCAGTCAGGCTCGGCAAGCAAGCCGGTGAGACGGTGCGCACGGCAGCCGGACCCGGCTTTTTCGCCAGCTGGAGCTGATGAGATGCGGGTGGTGGTAACGCGACCTCTGGACAGGGCGCAGGCCACCGCCGCAGAACTTCGCGGCATGGGGCACGAACCGCAGCTCTTGCCGCTGAGTGAAGCGCGACACCTGCAAGATCAGGTCAGGACGGCTCTGTCGCGCACCTATCCGGCCATAGCCGTCACCAGTGCGGAAGCATTGCGAGCCATCTGCCGTTTTGACATCTCCTCGCACCTGAACGCATCGCTTTTTGCAGTCGGCCGCAAGACGGCCGCCGCAGCAGGCGAGGCAGGTTTCAAAAATATCCTCGTTGCCGATGGCGACGGCGCATCGCTGGCGGCTCTTATCGCGCAGCACGCTCCGCCTGAAGTCGTCTATTTCACGGGGCGACCAAGGTCGCCGACCTTCGAAAAGGCACTTACGGCAGCCGGCATCCCGCTGACAGTCGCGGAGTGCTACGAGATGGTGCCGCTCGCGCCGTCACAGGACGAAATTCTCGATCTGATCAAACACCCGCCCGGCGCCATTCTTTTCCACTCGCGGGAAACGGCCCGGCTGTTCTTCGAGCTTCCGTTGATCACGCAAAATCTCACGGCTTTTGTGCCCTGCCTGATCGCCTGCCTCAGCGCTCGTGTCTCAGAAATCGTGCCGCCCGCATTGCGGGATCGCGTGAAAGTGGCAGAGAGGCCAGACGAAGCCAGCCTGCTGGCACTTCTCTAACCATCACGGCCGATAACAAGGAACCCGGCGGCACCTAAATCGGGATTGGCCCCTTCCCTTCGCTCGCCCCGCTGTCTACTTTTATCCTCTATGCCAAGAAATGAGGTTGCCATGGTTTCGGACAAGCCCCCCCGCCGCTCCAAATCGGACAAGTCTCCCGTCACGATCGATCTTGCGGCCGAAGACGTCAGCACGATTGCGACACCTGTGCGCAGCGATGACAGCGACACGCCGATGGCGGCGGCACAAAACGACGCCAAGGCAGATACGAAAAACACGGCAGCATCCAAGGCTGAATCAGACAAGCCGGAACCTTCAACAGAAAAGCCGGTGGCAGCTGCCAAAACCGCAGACGTCAAACCGGTGGCGGCAGTGGGCGCCGTGACAAACAAACCAGAAGCGACCAAGCCAGCCGAAACATCCAAGGCCGCTACGGGCACCGGTCCCGGCACGAGTGCCCCCACATCAATGCCAACGCCGGAGCCAACGGTTTCGTCTGCAAGCAGCGCGGCAACCGGCAACAATACGAAGAGCTCCGGCCCGATCGGTGGCTCCACGGCTACAGCGGCTCCCAAACCCTTTGGGGCGAACGCTGCAAACACAAGCAGCGCGACCGGTGCGACGTCCACAAAGCCCGATCCGCAATCGAAACCAGCCGAAACCAAAACCGGCAACGCATCGGCCTCAACAACCAACGCACCTGCTCGCCAGTCGCCTGCCACATCATCGCTGGTCGCAGCCGGCATTTTGGGCGGCATCATCGCTTTAGCACTGGCCGGCAGCATGTTTTACGCGGGCGTCATCCCAGGATCTGCCAGCAGCCGCTCGGATGAAACCGCCGCCCTGCAGCAGCAGATCGACGGCCTCAACCGGCAACTCGCATCCAGCACCGCCGCCATAGATGCTCTCAAAGCATCGGCTCCGGCTGGCAATAGCGGCGCAGTTGGCGTCGAAATCACCGAGCGCCTCGCCGCTCTGGAAAGCAGGATCGCAGAAGCCGGCTCGACTGCGGCAGCCTCCGATGCGCTGACAGAGCGCCTCGCCGCCTTGGAAACCAAGGTCGATCAACCCGGCCGCGAGGAGGCCGTCGCAAAGGCGCTCGCCGCTTCCGCCCTGAAGACCGCGATCGATCGCGGCGGTCCTTTCACCGGCGAGCTGCAGACCTTTTCCGGCATCGCCGGCAATGATCCAGTGGTTCAGACGCTTGAAAAGTTCGCGCAGGTCGGAGTGCCATCCGCCTCCGATCTCGTCCAGAAATTTTCGCAGACGGCAGACGCCATCCTCAACGCGGCTCATGAAACCGACCAGCAGGCCGGTGTCGGTAGCCGACTAATCTCCAGCGCGATGCAGATGGTGAAGGTTCGGCCGGTCGGCGATGTCGAGGGCGATACGCCTGAAGCCATCGTTGCGCGCATTGAAGACAAGCTGCGTAAAGGCGATCTCAAGGGCGCCAGCACGGAATGGGATGCACTGCCGCAACCGGCCAAGGATGCCTCGGTCGCCTACAAGCAGACGCTTGATGCCCGTATCGAAGTCGATGGCCTTGTCGACAACACGCTCAACCGCGCCATCTCGGGCGCCAGCAATGCAGGCTGAGGTTCATCGATGATCCGTTTGTTCATATTCGCCATCATCGTTCTCGGTCTCGGCTGGAGCTTTTCCTGGCTCGCTGATCGCCCGGGCCTGCTCTCCATCACATGGCAAGGCCAGCTGATCGAAACCAGCCTGATGGTAGCCGCCACCCTGCTGGTCGCCATTGTCGCCGCCATGATGTTCATCGGCTGGCTGGTTCGCATCATCTTGAGTTCGCCGCATCTGGTTCAGCGGCATTTTCGTGCCCGCAAGCGTGACCGCGGTTATCAGGCGCTTTCCACCGGCCTTATCGCTGCCGGCGCCGGAAATTCGACGCTTGCCCGCAAGATGAGCCTGCGCAGCCGCAGCCTCATCCGCGCCGATCAGGAACCGCTGATCCTGCTTCTCGAAGCGCAGACGGCTCTGATCGAAGGCAAGCACGACGAGGCCCGTTCGATCTTCGAATCCATGTCGCACGACCCGGAAACCCGTGAAATCGGCCTGCGGGGCCTTTACATGGAAGCTCGTCGCCTGGGAGCCGACGAAGCTGCCCGCCAATATGCCGAACGTGCTGCCGAAAACGCGCCTTACCTGCCATGGGCGGCACAAGCGACGCTTGAATATCGCTGTCAGGCCGGACGTTGGGATGACGCGATCCGTCTTCTCGATCAGCAACGCGCCGCCGGTGTCATCGAACGTGACAAGGCAGACCGCATGAAGGCCGTACTTCTGACCGCCAAGGCCAATGAACGCCTGGAAGGCGATCCACGCGGTGCGCGGGATGATGCGACGGCAGCGTTGAAACTTGCCAAGGATCTGGTGCCGGCCGGTGTGATCGCCGCAAAAGCCTATGCCCGCGAAAACAATCCGCGCAAGGCGGCCTCCGTGCTCGAAAGCCTCTGGAAGATCGAACCTCATCCGGAAGTGGCCGAAGCTTATGTCCGCGCCCGCAGCGGCGACAGCACCGGCGACCGCCTGAAACGCGCCGAAAAGCTTGAGGGCCTGCGGCCGAACAATGTGGAATCGCTGATCGCCGTCGCACGCGCAGCGCTTGATGCCCGGGATTTCGCAAAGGCACGCGCCAAGGCCGAAGCTGCCGCCCGTATGGATTCTCGCGAAGGCGTTTATCTTCTGCTTGCCGATATCGAGGAAGCGGAAACCGGCGATCAGGGCCGTGTCCGCCACTGGTTGGGTCAGGCATTGCGCGCCCCGCGCGATCCTTCCTGGGTGGCCGATGGCTTCGTTTCCGATCAATGGCTGCCGGTTTCCCCAACGACCGGACGCCTCGATGCGTTCGAATGGAAAGCGCCGTTCGGCCAGCTGGAAGGCCCGATTGAAGAAGGCCGTCTGGCGGAAACCGCAATCTCCAACCTTCCCGCCGTTGCCCAGCCGGTTTCAGCCCCCGTTGTAAAGGCGGAGGAAAGAACCGTCGTTGCGGAAACCGTCGCCACGCCAAAGCCGGCAGAAGCCGCCAAGCCTGCACCGCTGGCAGTCGTCAAGACAGACAACACGGAACCGGTGAAGCCCACTTCCACAAAAGCGGATGAAGCCAAGGCAGACGCAAAGGCCGAAGCTGATCCCTTCAATGGGCGCCCACCGGATGATCCGGGTGTGAAAGATCAGACTGCCAGCGCCGAAGCGCCTACCCGGCTGAGGCTATTTTGATGCTGGATCGCATTCAGGCCTTTCTTCACAACCTGACCACCGGTCGTCCCGAAAACGAATTTGCCAGCGATGATCCGCGTGTCGCTTTTGCAGCCCTTTGTTTCCAGGTAATGGAAGCGGACGGGCAAGTCTCGAAAGCGGAAATGCAGCGGTTGAAAGACCTGCTCGGCCAGCATTACGGTCTGAGCAGCGGCCAGCTGGAAACTTTGATCGAGGCCGGCCAGGAAGCCGGGCTCGAAGCGGTCGATTATTTTCGCTTCACCTCCGACCTGAAACGCCACCTCACACCAGAAAAATGCACCGAACTGCTCGGCATTCTCTGGGATCTGGTTTATGCCGACGGCGACCGCAGCGAGATGGAAGATCACGTGATCTGGCGGGTTGCCGATCTGCTGGGCGTTTCATCGCGCGACCGCGTCTTGTTGCGCCAGCAAGCGGCCTCACGTGCGAAATCGGAAAACCTTGCCGAGGAGACCGAGGACTGACGCATGATCGTTTCGCCTGTTCGCCCTGCCAGCAAACCACCTGTTCTCGTTGTCCTGCATCAGGAACGCTCTTCGCCCGGGCGCGTCGGACAGATGTTGGTGGAAAAGGGTTATCCGCTCGATATCCGTCGCCCGGCGCTTGGCGATAACCTGCCCGCAACGCTTGTCGATCATTCAGGCGCGGTCGTTTTCGGCGGGCCGATGAGCGCAAACGACGAGCATGATTTCGTCCGGGCCGAGATCGACTGGATCAAGATACCGCTTAAGGAAAACAAGCCATATCTCGGTATTTGCCTGGGCGCACAGATGCTCGTGCGCCATCTCGGCGGCAAGGTACATGCAGATAAACAGGGATTGACGGAGATCGGCTGGTATCCGATCCGCCCGACCGAACACGGCCGTCTGCTCATGCACTGGCCGAAGATGGTCTACCATTTTCACCGCGAAGGTTTTGACGTACCGCGCGGCGCCCAGCTTCTGGCCGAAGGCGATGCCTATCCGCACCAGGCCATCCGCTACGGCGACAATGCCTGGGGTGTGCAATTCCATGCGGAACTGACCCGCGCCATGATGCAGCGTTGGGTCGTGCATGGCGCCGAGCGTTTCGCCATGCCGAACGCGCAGGTCGGCAGCCGGCATCTGGAAGGCCGCATGCTGTTCGACCAGCCATTGAAGGAATGGCTATGGAACTATCTGGACCTGATCTTCCAGCCCAACAAGCTTGAGGCAGAACTGCCAAAATACAGCCCGGCTCCGAAATCGGCAAACGCCTGAACGTTATCGCTGCGTGCGGTCCGGTGCCTGCAGGCTGTCGATCTTGCGCAGCTGCGGAAAACCGAGCGACCAGATCACCGCCACCGCCAGCGTGCCGAAACCGCCGATGACGACGGCCGGAACCGCACCGATGACATGCGCCATCGTGCCTGCCCGGAATTCGCCAAGCTCGTTGGATGCGCCGATGAACACGCTGTTGACGGCGTTCACACGGCCACGCACCTCGTCTGGCGTCCACAAGGCAATCAGCGTTTCGCGCACATAAACGGAAATCATGTCGGCAGCCCCCATGACGGCAAGAGCCATGATCGAGATCCAGGGCGTTTGCGACAGGCCAAACACAGCAGTGCCGAGACCGAACAAGGCAACACCGACAAACATGGCAACACCGGCGTGATGCTGGATCGGACGAAACGCCAGCCAGATCGCCACGATGATGGCACCCACGCCCGGTGCCGAGCGCAAGAGGCCAAGACCGAGCGGACCAAGCGCCAGAACATCCGTGGCAAAAACCGGCATGAGCGCGACGGCGCCGCCGAGAAGCACGGCAAACAAATCAAGCGAGATCGCGCCCAGAACGACCTTTTCGCGCGCAATGAAGCTGAAGCCTGCGAGAATTTCAGTCCAGCTTGTCGCTTTGGAAGATGTACGCTGCGCCGGTTTCGGGATGATGGAAACCAGAAGCGCGCCAAGCACGAACATGGCAAGCGCCACGGAATAAGCGACCGACGCGCCAAGCCCGTAAAGCAGACCGCCAGCCACCGGGCCGATGATCGATGCCGTCTGCCACGAGGAGGAATTCCATGCGATGGCGTTGGCGAGATCCTTTTCCGGCACGAGATTGGGCGCAAGCGACTGGACGGCCGGTCCCATGAAGGCGCGCTCGATGCCGAACAATACCAGAATGATAAACACCGGCAGAGGCTCGAATGCGCCTGCCAGGGTCAGGCCGAGCAGCGCCGCAGCGGAAATCGCAGCCAGCGCCATGCAGGCAGAAACGATGATCCGGCGATTATAGCGATCCGCCACCGAACCGGTGACGAGGATCAGCAGCAGAGCCGGCAGAAACTGCACGAGGCCGATCAGGCCAAGATAAAGCGTATTGCGCGTCACCTCGTACATTTGCCAGCCGACAGAGACACTGACGATCTGAATGGCAAAGGCGGCCAGAAAACGCGACGAGAAGAACAGGGCATAGGAGCGATGCCGAAAAGCGGCAAAACGGTCTCCCGAAGTCGAGATGCTCATGAGTAACGCACTTTCAGAAGGCCGACATTCCGGCAAGGCTGTCACGAACGCCCGTTAAACATGTTTCATCGCAGGCAACGGCGCGGCACTTGCTCGTTAAGTCTCCAATGTCTACATGTCTGTCAACCACGAAATGGAGAACTCGATGGCGGGCATTATTATCGCTCTGATCCAAGTCATTCAGATGGCACTGACGCTGTTCGTCTACATCCTTATCGCCAGCGCCATCTTTTCCTGGCTCTATGCGTTCAACGTCATCAATTCACGCAACCAGTTCGTCAATTCGATCGGGTCGTTTCTGTATAACGTCACCGAACCGGTTCTGCGTCCGATCCGCCGCGTGATGCCCAATCTCGGCGGTATCGATATCTCGCCGATCGTGCTGATCCTGCTCATCTACTTCCTGCAGATGATCATCGCCAACCCGATCGCACCGGCTCTTCTTTCGCTCGTATCGTAAGAGACCCGGCTTGAAAGAGCCTTTCAACATCCATGAAAATCATCTGCGGCTCTCGGTCCGGCTGACGCCGAACGGGGGCCGCGATTGTATTGACGGTATCGAAAGCGATGCCGAAGGCGACACGTTTCTCAAAGCGCGGGTTTGCGCGGTTCCTGAGAACGGCAAGGCCAACAAGGCTCTGGTCGCGCTGCTTTCCAAGAAACTGCGCGTGGCGAAAAGCGCCATCAGCTTCATCTCCGGCGAAACGGCGCGCAAAAAAATCCTCCGGATCGAGGGCGACCCGGAGGATTTGTCGGAAAAGCTGAAGGCTCTGGCCGCAGCCTGAGACTTAACCCTCAGCCTTGTAACGTTCGATTGCTTCGACGATCAGCTTCTTGGCGACGTCCACGCCCTGCCAGCCGCCGATCTTCACCCACTTGCCGGGCTCCAGATCCTTGTAGTGCTCGAAGAAATGCTCGATCTGCTTGAGCGTGATTTCCGGCATGTCGGTGTAGTTCTGGATCTTGTCGTAACGACGCGTCAGCTTGGGCGACGGAACGGCGATGATCTTTTCATCCTTGCCACCGTCGTCTTCCATGATCATCACGCCGATCGGGCGCACATTGATGACGCAGCCCGGAACCAGCGGACGCGTGTTGCAGATCAGCACGTCGATCGGGTCACCGTCTTCCGACAGCGTGTGCGGTACGAAGCCGTAATTGCCCGGATAGGTCATCGGGGTGTAGAGGAAGCGATCCACGACCAGCGCGCCTGCATCCTTGTCCATCTCGTACTTGATCGGCTGACCGCCGACCGGCACTTCAACGATGACATTGACGTCTTCAGGCGGATTTTTGCCGATGGAAATGGCGTCGATACGCATTCTAATCCTCGATAATGTTGAACATTCGAGGATTTGGATATCGGGATTTCGGGTGCATGGCAACCTGCCATTTACCATCCGATCCGAGCATCACTCGGAAACAGGTGCGGTTTTAAACCGTTTTACGGCCAGACAAAACCGATCTTGCGCAAATGCGCGCCGTCGAAGTCTTCCATGCCTTCGGCAAGGTCGTTGCCGCCATGACGGCGGAAGAATTGTGTCGCATTTTCACTGTCTTCCAGGCACCATACCACGAGACCGTTGCAACCGAGCGATTTCAACAACCGGCGTGTTTCGCCGAATAGACGACGCCCAAGCCCTATGCCCTGATATTCGGGACGAAGGTATATCTCGTAGATTTCGCCATCCTGCGGCAATGCCTTGGCGCGGTTGAGGCCGACGGTTGCATAACCGGCAATCGTTCCGGCCACATCGAGCACCAGCAGCGTTGCGGGTCCGCGCGCCGCCTTGCGCCACCAACCTTCGTTGCGACGCTCCAGCATCTGCGTAAGCGGCTTGTGGGGGATGAGCCCTGTATAGGCCTGAGCCCAAGCAGCCCTGTGAACCTCGGAGATTTCCCGGGCATCGTTGGGCTCTGCTCGCCGCACATCTATGGATAACGTCTTCATAACGCCACTCTGGTCCCGCCGGGGCTGATTCGCCAATCCCGGCAGCGACTCCGGCTCGGCTTGCCCACAGGCTAATCGGGTATTGAACTTGGCGGAAGGTTAACGCTTTTTTAACAGCCGCGACAAGCCTGCTCCAAAGTAAAGCACATTAAAAAACCCGGCACTGAGGCCGGGTTTCTTTATCTTCGTTTCAGACGTCGCTCAGAGAGCCGCCTTCGACTTGTCGAAGCGCTTGCGGTCGTTGGCGTCGAGGTAGATCTTGCGCAGGCGGATCGACTTCGGCGTGACTTCCATCAACTCGTCGTCCTGGATCCAGGAGAGAGCGCGGTCGAGCGTCATGCGGATCGGCGGGGTCAGGCGAACGGCTTCGTCCTTGCCGGCCGAACGGATGTTCGTCAGCTGCTTGCCCTTGAGAACGTTGACTTCGAGGTCGTTGTCACGGGTATGGATACCGATGATCATGCCCATATAGACCTTGTCGCCCGGCTCGATGATCATCGGGCCACGGTCTTCCAGGTTGAACATCGCATAGGCGACGGCTTCACCCGACTGGTTGGACAACAGAACGCCGTTGGTACGACCGGTGATTTCACCCTTGTAAGGCTGATAGTCGTTGAACAGGCGGTTCATGATCGCCGTACCGCGCGTGTCGGTCAAAAGTTCCGACTGGTAGCCGATGAGGCCACGGGTCGGGGCCAGGAACTTCAGACGAACGCGGCTGCCGCCCGAAGGACGCAGTTCGGTCATCTCGGCCTTGCGCTCGGACATCTTCTGAACGACGACGCCGGAATGTTCTTCATCGACGTCGATGACGACTTCTTCGATCGGCTCCATGGTCTGGCCGTTCTCGTCCTTGTGCATGACGACGCGCGGACGCGATACGGCAAGCTCAAAGCCTTCACGGCGCATGGTTTCGATCAGAACGGCGAGCTGAAGTTCGCCACGGCCGGATACGTAGAACGAATCCTTGCCTTCGGCTTCTTCGATCTTCAGAGCGACATTGCCTTCAGCTTCCTTGTAAAGACGGTCACGGATGACGCGCGAGGTAACCTTGTCGCCTTCGGTGCCGGCGAGCGGGCTATCGTTGACGATGAAGGACATGGTGACGGTCGGCGGATCGATCGGCTGGGCCTGCATGGCGTCCGTGATCGACGGATCGCAGAACGTGTCGGCAACGGTGCCCTTGGAGAGACCGGCGATAGCGACGATGTCACCGGCAACGGCTTCTTCGATCGGCTGACGCTCGATACCGCGGAATGCGAGGATCTTGGAGATACGGCCGGTTTCAACCGTCTTGCCGTCCTGCGACAGAACCTTCACGGCCTGGTTCGGCTTGATCGAGCCGGAAGCAACGCGACCGGTGATGATACGGCCGAGGAACGGGTTGGCTTCGAGAAGCGTACCGATCATGCGGAACGGACCTTCTTCGACCTTCGGCTCCGGAACATGCTTGAGCACGAGGTCGAGCAGCGGTGCCAGACCTTCGTCCTTCGGGCCTTCCGGGTTAACGTTCATCCAGCCGTCACGACCCGAACCGTAGAGGATCGGGAAGTCGAGCTGTTCGTCGGTTGCGTCGAGGTTTGCGAACAGGTCGAAAACTTCGTTGATGACTTCTTCGTGGCGACCGTCCGGACGGTCGATCTTGTTGATCGCGACGATCGGGCGAAGACCGACCTTCAGTGCCTTGCCGACCACGAATTTGGTCTGCGGCATCGGGCCTTCCGACGAGTCGACCAGAACGATCGCGCCGTCCACCATCGAGAGAATGCGCTCGACTTCGCCGCCGAAGTCGGCGTGGCCGGGGGTGTCGACGATGTTGACGCGAACGCCCTTCCACTCAACCGAAGTCGCCTTCGCGAGAATGGTGATGCCGCGTTCCTTTTCGAGGTCGTTCGAGTCCATGACGCGTTCCGCAACACGCTGGTTTTCGCGGAACGAACCGGACTGCTTCAAGAGCTCGTCAACAAGCGTCGTTTTACCATGGTCAACGTGCGCGATGATCGCGATGTTGCGAAGTGCCATATTTGGGGTTCTCTGAAGTTGGGGCGCGACAATCGGGAGGAGGCGCCAATTTCGTTGGCGCGCTCTTACCCTGTTTTTCCCGTTTGCGAAAGGGGGCGAAGATTTTCCCCTCCCCCTAACGGCTTCCTGCAAAGAATCAATGACAATTCATGCGCGAACTCTCAGCCATCGCTCCCTGAAAGTTCAGCCATCACGGCAAGTCCCTTTTTCTTCAACATCGCAGTCGGATCCGGCAACTTGCCCCGGAAGGCCTTGTAGGTATCTTCCGGGTCGATGGCGCCGCCGACAGAATAGATGTTGTTCTTCAGCTTGCGCGCCATGACCGGATCGAACGCATTGCCGGTTTCCTCGAATGCGGCAAAGGCGTCTGCATCCAGCACTTCCGACCACATGTAGGAGTAATAACCGGCCGAATAACCATCACCTGCGAACACATGCTGGAAGTGCGGTGTCGCATGGCGCATGACGACAGAGGCAGGCATGCCGAGTTCGTCCAGCACCTCGGCCTGAACCGCGAGGGGATCCTCGACCGGACCGCGGGTATGGAACGCCATGTCGACCAGCGCCGACGAAGTGAACTCCACCGTTGCAAAACCGGCATTGAATGTGCTGGCCGCCAGAACCTTCTCAAGCAGCGCCTTCGGCATCGGCTTGCCGGTCTCGTGATGCACGGCGTATTTTTCGAGGATTTCCGGCACTGTCAGCCAATGTTCGTAAAGCTGCGACGGCAACTCTACGAAGTCGCGCGACACGCCGGTGCCCGACACCGACGGATAGGTGACATTGGACAACATGCCATGGAGAGCATGGCCAAACTCGTGGAATAGGGTTCGCGCATCATCCAGCGACAGGAGGGCAGGCTTGCCGGCGGCAGGTTTTGCGAAATTGCAGACGTTATAAATGATCGGCAGTTCGCCTTCCGCACCGTTCTTCAGGGGCAGCTTATGCTGCGACTGGAACGAACTCATCCACGCGCCGGAGCGCTTGGATGAACGGGCAAAATAGTCACCGAGGAACATCGCCTTCAGCGCGCCGGCTTCGTCACGTACCTCGAATACCCGGACATCGGGATGATAGGCGGCGATACCGCCTACCTCTTTGATATCCACACCGAACAGGCGCTTGGCGACATCGAAGCAGGCCTCGATGATCTTTTCGAGTTGCAGATAGGGCTTCAGTTCCGATTCAGAGAAATCGAACATGCGCTCGCGCAGCTTTTCCGCATAAAAGCGCCAGTCCCACGGCATGACCGGATGGTTCTTGCCGTCTTCCGCAATCAGCCCGGCAAGGCTGGCCTCTTCTTCCAACGCCTTGGCGCGCGCCTTTTCCCAGACCTGATGCAGCAGGCCATTTACGGCCTCGGCAGTCTTGGCCATCGTGTTGTCGAGCTTGAAGGCTGCAAAATCGGCGTAACCCAGAAGCTTCGCCTTTTCGGAGCGCAACGCCAGCGTTTGCCTGACGATGCCGATATTGTCCGTCGCACCGCCATTGCGTCCGCGCGCCGTCCATGCCGCAAAAGCCTGTTCCCGCAGGTCCCGACGTTCGGAAAATGTCAGGAAGGGCTCGATGATCGAGCGGGAGAGGGTCACGGCATAGGCACCCGACGAGCCGCGATCCTCGGCAGCCGATGCCATCGCGTCGCGCAGGAAGGCTGGCAAGCCGGCAAGATCGGCCTCATCCGTCAGGATCAGCGACCAGTCCTTTTCATCCGCCAGCACATTCTGGCCAAAGCTTGCACCGAGGCCTGCCAGCGTCTCGTTGATCTTTGCAAGGCGTTGCTGATCATCCTTCGACAGTTTGGCACCGGCCTTCACGAAACCTTTCCAATGCCGCTCGAGTACGCGTGTCTGCTCGAGATCGAGATCCAGTGTCGAGCGGGCATCCCACAGTGAATCGACCCGGGCAAACAGTGCCGCGTTCATGCCGATCTTCGAATAATGCCGCGACATTTTCGGCGCGATTTCGCGTTCCAGCGCCTGAATGTTTTCATTGGTATGCGCACCGGCCTTGTACCAGAACAGCGCCGAAACGCGCGAAAGAGCATCACCGGCGATTTCGAGCGCTACGATGGTATTCTCGAACGTGGGCGTTGCCGAATTATCTGCAATTGTGTCGATCTCGGCTTCATGTGCGGAAAGTGCCGCATCGAAGGCAGCGGCAAAATCCTCGTCCTTTACCAGTTCGAATTTCGGCAGACCGTTCGGGCCGTTCCAGTCGACAAGAGCAGGATTGATTTGCGGTTCGATCGCCATGCGCGCTTTTCCTATGAATCGATAACGTCACTCGATTACTACATAGGAGAATGTCAGACAGATTGGGAGGGCAGGCACGTATCCCTGATACCTCAAATTGCTGAAAGAGCTTGCTTCACCGGCTTTTCGGTTTTCCTTGGCGGCATAAATCGGTAAGGGTTCGCTGGAACTCGGCAGCAGGATCCATGGACCAAAAGCAGGACACCGATACACTCACCTTCCTGATTTCCGACAGCGCACGCGTGCTGCGCGCCGCTTTCGAGCGGCGTATCGAGCAGGCCGGCCTTGAAGTAACGCCTGCGGAAGCTCGCACGCTTCTGAATGTCGAAATCCTGAAAGATGGCCGTCAACTCGACATCGCAGCCCGGATGGGCATCGAGCCGATGACGGTCTGCGCTTTTCTCGACAAACTCCAGGCGGCCGGATTGATCGAACGCCAGCCGGACCCGACGGATCGCCGTGCCAAACAGGTCGTTCTGACACCAAAATCGCATGACCTGATCAAGCGTATCCGCCACGAACTGGACCAGTTGATTGCACAGGCCACCATTGGCCTGGCTGAAACGGATATTGCCGTTTTCATGCGCGTTCTGGAAACGGTACACGACAACCTCCTGGCGGAAACGCCTTAAAGCCACCAGCCCAGGATCGAATACGCTCATGACATCCACTGCCCCGCCACCGGTACAGCCCCTCATGAGCGAGCGGCGGGTGGCGATTTTCGGTGCCGTCCTAACGGCTATCGGCCCGATTTCCATGGCGATATCCACACCCGCCATGCCTGAAATGGTACGGGCCTTCGGCACCACGGAGGCGGCCATCAAGCTTAGCCTGTCCTTCTATTTCGGAGGCTTCGCATTGGCGCAATTGCTGGCAGGACCGGCCTCCGACGCATTTGGTCGGCGCAAGGCCACGCTCTCCTTCATGGCCATATATCTGATCGGCGCACTGATTTCCGTCTTTGCCACTTCGGTGGAGGCGCTGCTGATCGGCCGCCTGATCCAGGGCATCGGCGCATCTGTGGGGGTGACCGTTGCGCGCGCAATCGTCCGTGATCTGTTTACCGGTGGCGAGGCCGCCCGCATTATGAACCTCGTCGGCATTATGGTGGCGATTGGCCCGGCCATGGGTCCGACCATCGGTGGGTTGTCACTTGCGGCCTTCGGTTGGGAGTCCGTCTTCGTGCTGATGGTGGTATTCGGCGTCGGCATCGTCGCCAGCGTTTTCTTTCTGCTGTGCGAAACCACGGTACCCGACCGCAGCCGCATGCGCCCCGCACGTCTGATCGCCGGCTACCGGGAAACCCTGTCCGAGCCCCGTTTTATCGCCACCGCGCTCATTCTCGGCGGTTCCGTTGGGGCGCTCTATGCGCAATCGACCATGCTGCCTTTCGTGTTGATCGGCGCAGTAGGGCTCACACCAACACAGTTCGGGCTTGCCATGCTGATGCAGTCGGGTGCCTATTTTGCCGGTTCACTGACGTTGAAGCAGGTTTCCAACCGGATCGGCGGCACCGGCGCCGTCAGGCTCGGCCTTGCCTTTATCGGCATCGGCGCACTGCTTATGCTCAGCTGGAACAACCTTCTTCCGGCAACCCTGATTTCGATCATGGGCCCGGTTGCCATCTGCACGTTTGGGCTCGCCTTCATCACTCCGCAGGTGGTGACCATGGCTTTGGCGCCTTTCCCGCATATCGCCGGTTCGGCATCGGCGTTGATGGGCTTCATCCAGATGAGTTTCGGTTTCGCCGGCGGTGTTGCGGCGGCCGCAATCGGCTCACCCGTCTTTGCCTTCAGCATCGTCATCCCGACGATGGAACTGATCGCCATTGCCGGTTACCTCGGTTATCTGGCGCTTGCCCGGCAGCATTGAAAGCCTGAAATGAGAAAACCCGCCCTGCCGGAGGCGAGGACGGGTTTTCAATCATTCAATCAGCGGCATCAGCCGCCGAAAATTACTTGTTGCGCTTGCCGAGCGTGCGCAGGCGAAGAGCGTTCAGCTTGATGAAGCCGGCCGCGTCCTTCTGGTCGTAGGCGCCCTGGTCGTCTTCGAAAGTGACCAGCGTGTCCGAATAAAGCGACTTGTCGCTCTCGCGTCCGATGACTATGACGTTGCCCTTGTAGAGCTTCAGCGTCACTTCGCCTTCGACATGCTCCTGGCTCTTGTCGATCAGGGCTTGCAGCATTTCGCGCTCCGGCGAGAACCAGAAGCCGTAATAGATCAGCTCGGCGTAACGCGGCATGATCTCGTCCTTGAGGTGGGCAGCGCCACGGTCAAGGGTGATGGATTCGATTGCGCGGTGAGCGGCCAAGAGGATCGTGCCGCCGGGCGTTTCGTAAACGCCGCGCGACTTCATGCCGACAAAACGGTTTTCAACGAGATCGAGACGACCGATACCATTGTCGCGACCGTAGTTGTTGAGGGCTGCCAGCAGGGTTGCCGGCGACATTTCGACACCATTGATCGAGCAGGCATCACCCTTGCGGAAGCCGACCTTGATGACAGTCGCCTTGTCCGGGGCAGCTTCAGGCGAGATCGTGCGCATGTGCACGTATTCGGGCGCCTCGACAGCCGGGTCTTCCAGAACCTTGCCCTCGGAGGAGGAATGCAGAAGGTTGGCGTCGACCGAGAACGGCGCTTCGCCCTTCTTGTCCTTGGCGACCGGGATCTGGTGCTGTTCGGCGAAGTTCAGGAGATCCGTGCGGCTCTTGAACGACCAGTCGCGCCACGGAGCGATGATCTTGATGTCCGGGTTCAGCGCATAGGCAGACAGTTCGAAACGAACCTGATCGTTGCCCTTGCCTGTGGCGCCATGGGCGATTGCGTCGGCACCGGTCTTCTTGGCGATGTCGATCAGGTGCTTGGAAATCAGCGGGCGAGCGATCGAGGTCCCGAGCAGGTAGACGCCTTCGTAAACGGCATTGGCGCGGAACATCGGGAAAACGAAATCGCGCACGAACTCTTCGCGGACGTCCTCGACATAGATTTCCTTGATGCCGAGCATCTCGGCCTTCTTGCGGGCCGGCTCGAGCTCTTCTCCCTGACCGAGGTCGGCCGTGAAGGTCACAACTTCAGCATTCAGTTCGGTCTGGAGCCATTTCAGGATGATCGAGGTGTCGAGACCGCCGGAATAGGCGAGAACGACCTTCTTTACGTCTTTGGGGAGAGCCATGTTGAAATTATCCGTCTGTGGTGGTGACGGCTTTGGTAAGGGCCGCCGAATAGGATCGCAGAACTTTTTAGCGAGTTTCGTGGGCCACGCAAGGGAAAGCCCGTAAAACGGCGTCAGAGTTGACGGGAGACGTTGATCCACTGACGAAGGACAGGGAACGCCTACGATTTCTACCGCGGTCCCGTCACGTTGACGGATGGGCGGGAGCGTACCATATGGCGGCGAACCTTTGAACAGCAGCGTCATAGAGGAAACTTTTCATGGCCGTTACTCATCCCGCTCTGAAGAAGGACAATGTTGCCGTCGTCACCGGCGCCGCTTCCGGCATCGGCCTTGCCGCCGCCAAGGAATTTGCCCGCCTTGGCCTCTGCGTCGTTCTCGTCGATCTCGAAGGCGACCGGCTTGCCGAAGCGACACGTGAGGTCATCGTTCTGGCCGAAGACGGCGCGGCAGATGTCGTGGCAATCCCCGCCGATGTCCCCCGCATCGACCAATTGCAGGCACTGGAACGTGCCGTCATTCAGCGGTTTGGCCGCGTTCACGTGCTGATGAACAATGCCGGCATCCAGCCCGGCAGCAGCATTTTCGGCCCGCAGACAAACTGGGACAACGTTATTGCCGTCAACCTCATGGGCGTCGTCAACGGCAGCCGTGTGTTCGGTCCCGGCATGATGGCGCATAGCGAACCGGCACTGATCATCAATACCGGCTCCAAGCAGGGCATCACCACCCCGCCGGGCGATCCGGCCTACAACGTTTCGAAGGCTGGCGTAAAAGCCTTTACCGAGGCTCTTCAGCACGAGTTGCGTAACACGCCGGAATGCAATGTCGAGGCCCACCTTCTGATCCCCGGTTTCGTTTTTACACCGCTCGCCGCCGGTGGGCGCACGGAAAAGCCGGAAGGAGCCTGGACGTCGGAACAGACCGTGGAATTCATGCTGCGCAGCATCGAGCGCGGTGATTTTTACATCCTTTGCCCCGATAACGACGTCGATCGTTTAACCGACGAGCGTCGCATGGCATGGGCAATCGGCGATATCATCGAAAACCGCCCGCCCCTGTCGCGCTGGCATCCCGAATACGCGCAGACTTCGAAGGAATTCATCGCCAAACGCTAATCCATTGGCAGCGACTGAAAAGCCGGATACACAAGCTTATCGACGATCCGGCTTTCGAGTGCGCCCATGGATTTCCTGCCCAGCATTGCCACCCTGCTTGCCTTCACCGCCGCAGGCCTGCTTCTCGCATTGACCCCCGGCCCGGACATGACCCTGTCCATCAGCCGCGCGCTCGGCCAGGGCCGCAAGCCGGCAATGTTCGTGGTGTTCGGCACCAGTCTTGGGGTGGTCTGCCATACGCTGCTGGTCGCCTTCGGCATTTCGGCGCTGATCACGGCCTCGCCGACGGCCTTCTTTTTCCTCAAGACCGGTGGGGCCGCCTATCTCTTGTGGCTGGCGATCCAGGCGATCCGCTTCGGTTCATCGCTTTCGGTAGAGAGGGTGGAAAAGGCGGAAAGCAGCCCGCTTGCCAACATCTCGGTCGGCTTCTGGGTCAATATCCTCAATCCCAAGGTCATCATATTTTTCATGACCTTCCTGCCGCAGTTCGTCACCGCCGGCGATCCGCATGTGACGGGCAAGCTGATCTTCTTCGGCATCTATTTCATCGTCATATGTATGCCGGTCAATATCGCGGCGGTTCTTGCCGCCGACAAGCTCGCGGGCTGGCTGCAAGCCAATCCAAAGGTGCTGCGCGGCATGGATTACACCTTTGCCGGCGTGTTTTCCGTTTTCGCAGCCAAAATTCTCCTGACGCAGGCACGGTAAAAAAACGCCCCGAAAACCGGAGCCGGTCTCGGGGCGACAGTCAGACTGCGAAAAAGCAAAACGGCTTCAGCCGATCAGCAACGCATCGTCATCCAGCGTTTCACCACGCATCTTGCGGAACATCGCAATCAGGTCCTCGACCTGCAGGTCCTTGCGGCTGTCACCACTGACATCGAGGATGATTTCGCCGCCATGCAGCATGATCGTGCGGTGACCGAAATCCAGCGCCTGCCGCATGGAATGCGTCACCATCAGCGTTGTCAATTTGCGCTCGGACACGAAACGCTGGGTAAGCTTCATGATGAACTCGGCCATGCCCGGATCGAGCGCCGCGGTATGTTCATCGAGAAGCAGCACTTCAGAACCCGAAAGCGTCGACATCACCAGAGATACGGCCTGGCGCTGCCCCCCGGACAAAAGGTCCATGCGGTCCTTCATGCGGTTTTCGAGGCCGAGATTGAGTTCGGAGATGCGGTCGCGGAAAAGCTCGCGGCGGCGCGGGCCGAGCGCCGAGCGCAGTCCGCGGCGTTCGCCACGGCGGGCGGCAAGCGCGAGGTTTTCCTCGATGGACAAGGAGCCGCAACTGCCGGTCAGCGGATCCTGAAACACGCGGGCAACAAGGCCGGCGCGAGCGGATGTCGATTTGCGCGTCACATCGGTCTTGCCGATCATGACCTTGCCTTCACTCGCCATGACATCGCCGGCAAGAACGCCGAGCAGCGTCGATTTACCGGCACCGTTGGAACCGATGACGGTGACGAACGAGCCTTCCTCGATCGTCAGGTTGACGCCCTTCAGCGCCTCCTTCTGCAGCGGGGTGCCCTTGCCGAAGGTAACATGGATATTGCTGAGATCGATCACGACGAGGCTCCCCGGCGCAAGCGCGGCAGAACGAGTGCCACGGCCACCAGAACGGCGGTAACGAGATTGAGGTCGGAGGCTTTCAGGCCCAGCGCATCCGTCGACAAGGCGACCTGGATGGCGATGCGATAGAGGATCGAGCCAACCACGCAGCCGATCAGTGCCAGCAGAATGCCACGCGCCCCGAACAGGGTTTCGCCGATGATCACGGCCGCCAGGCCGACAACGATGGTGCCGACACCCGAGGTGACATCGGCAAAACCATTGGTCTGCGCAAACAAAGCACCACCGAGGGCTACCATGGCGTTGGACAGCGCCAGACCGAGATAAACCTGCCAGCCCGTATCGATGCCCTGCGCGCGCGACATGCGCGGATTGGCGCCGGTCGCGCGCATGGCAAGACCGGCATCGCTTTCCAGAAAACGCCAGACCGCAATGACGGCGATGACGACCAGCACACCGACGAACAGCGGGCGGACGTAAACTTCACGCAGACCGAGACCGAAAAACGGGCTGAGCATCGTATCGGCATTGATCAGCGCCACGTTCGGCTTTCCCATCACCCGAAGGTTGACGGAAAAAAGCGCGATCATGGTCAAGATCGAGGCGAGCAGGTTCAAGATACGGAAACGCACATTGAGGAAAGCCGTCACCATGCCCGCCCCCGCGCCGGCAACCATTGCGGCAGCAGCGGCAAGCCATGGATTGATGCCGACCGTGATCAGCACCGCGGCAACAGCCGCACCGAGAGGAAACGAACCGTCGACGGTCAGGTCGGGAAAATCGAGCACCCGAAAGGCGAGAAACACACCGATGGCAACGAAGGCGAAAACCAGCCCAAGTTCCACTGCGCCCCAGAAGGCGATCTGACTAAGCACCTTTCGTGCTCCCCTCGTTTGCCCGGGCTTGTTGCGCCGGTTGGTCGTCGATCACACCGGACGGCGAAAGCCGCCGCCCGATGCGTTAAGAAATGATCGTCTTATTCGACGGTGCGCGTGGCGCGCGATACGATGGCGTCCGGCAGGGTGACGCCCATACGGGTCGCTGCACCCTTGTTGATGACGAGATCGGTACCGGCGGCAACGTTGACCGGAATGTCGCCAGGCGCTTCACCCTTGAGGATGCGAACGACGATTGCGCCGGTCTGCTTGCCCACGTCGAAATAGTTGAAGCCGAGAGCGGCAACGGCACCGCGATCGACAGAGCCGGTATCGGCGGCGTAAAGCGGGATCTTCGCTTCTTCGGCCACACCAACGGCAGCCTCAAAAGCCGAAACGATCGTATTGTCGGTCGGGATGTAGAAAACATCGGCGCGGCCGACCAGAGCGCGGGCAGCGCCCTGCACTTCCGCCGACTTGGTGGCGACGGATTCGATCACGGTCATGTCGTTCTTGGCAGCCTCTTCCTTGAGAGCAGCGAGGATCGATACGGAGTTGGTCTCAGCCGTATTGTAAAGAAAGCCGATAGACTTGGCCTTCGGAGAGATTTCCTTGATCATCTTGATGTGCTCGGAAACCGGCGACATGTCGGAAAGGCCGGTGACGTTACGGCCGGGCTTGGCCATGTCCTTGACGAGCTGCGCGCCGACCGGATCGGACACGGCGGTGAAGACGACCGGGATATCGCGGGTGGCGGAAACCACGGCCTGAGCCGAAGGGGTCGAGATCGGCACGATCACGGTCGGCTCGTCACCGACGAACTGGCGGGCGATCTGCGCGGCCGTGCCGGGGTTGCCCTGCGCGGACTCGTAGAGAAACTTGAGGTTCTCTCCTTCCTTGTAACCGGCTTCCGCCAGCGCTTCCTTGACGCCGTCACGGGCGGCATCGAGCGCCGGGTGTTCGACGATCGCGGTCACCGCAACGGTGACATCGGCGGCCTTGGCAGGCAAAACGAGAGCGGTCGCCGCAGCAAGGGCGAGAATGAAAGTGCGCATGGGTTCCTCCGAGCAGATTATCTGTCGCGCTTCTTATGAAGCCCCGCGCGCGAAATCAATAAAGACCTGGGTATGACAGGTGAAGACGATGGATTAATCGTCCTCACCGTGACCGGCAATCATCATCGCTTCGAAGGCGAGACGATCGGTCTTGCGCATGCGCTCCGATTCCGATTTCAGCTGACCGCAGGCGGCAAGGATGTCACGCCCACGCGGCGTGCGGATAGGCGAGGCGTAACCGGCCTGATTGATGAAATCGGCAAATTTCTCGATCGTCGCCCAGTCGGAGCACTGATAGTTCGTTCCCGGCCATGGGTTGAACGGGATCAGGTTGATCTTGGCCGGCACACCCTTCAACAACTGGACCATCGCCTTGGCATCTTCCAGGCTGTCGTTGACGTCCTTCAGCATCACATATTCGAAGGTGATGCGCCGGGCATTCGACAGGCCGGGATAGTTGCGGCAGGCGTCGATCAGCTCCTTCAGCGGATATTTCTTGTTGATCGGCACCAGCATGTCACGCAGCTCGTCACGCACGGCGTGCAGCGAGATGGCCAGCATGACGCCGATTTCGTCACCGGTGCGGAAGATTTCCGGCACGACACCGGAAGTCGAAAGCGTTACGCGACGCTTCGAGAGCGACAGACCGTCGCCATCGGTGGCGATCAGCAGCGCCGTCTTGACGTTGTCGAAATTGTAGAGCGGTTCGCCCATGCCCATCATGACGATGTTGGTGACCTTGCGATCACCGGTCGGCACAAAAGCGCCTGGGGGTGTATCGGCACCGGGAAAGTCGCCCAGCCGGTCACGCGCCAGAAGAAGCTGGCTCAGTATTTCCTCGGCCGTCAGATTGCGCACGAGACGCTGCGTTCCGGTATGACAGAAGGAACAGGTCAGCGTGCAGCCGACCTGGCTGGAAATGCACAGAGTGCCGCGGCCTTCTTCCGGAATATAGACGGTTTCGATTTCGACCGGGCGCCCGGCGCCGCGCGGCGGAAAGCGCAGGAGCCACTTGCGGGTACCGTCGTTGGATATCTGTTCCTCGACGATTTCAGGACGGGCGATGGTGAAATGCGCCTTCAGCATTTCGCGCATGTCCTTGGCGACATTGGTCATCGCATCGAAATCGGATACGCCGCGAATATAAAGCCAGTGCCACAACTGGCTGACGCGCATGCGCACCTGCTTTTCAGGAATGCCCTTTTCCTTCAGGGCCGCGCCCATCTGTTCACGCGACAATCCGATCAACGAAGGCTTCGAGCCCAAAAGATCCGGGTTTGCAACGAGCGGCTTCTTGGCGACGACGCCTGGCGCAAAAACCTCTGTGACTGACATGTTCTATCCCGTTCGAGCACATGACCAGCGCCACCGCGAAACCGGCGGATAAGACGAGGCATGTCTGTTCGTGAAACCAATAACGGTCGCGGCACCATTCGGCCCGACCTTGTTGAGGCGGGCTTTATCACTAAAATGCCGCCACGTCACCTGTCTTCGAAAACACAAAAGGCCGGTCGCGGGACCAGCCTTTTATTCCGTTCTTGACGGAATTGCTTACTTGCAGGTTTCGATCTGCTTCAGGGCGGCGGAAATACCGGCCAGCGAGTAGGCATAGGAAGTCTTGGTGCCGCGGCCCGACACGGCGCTGACGCTCATGTTCGTGCCGGTCTTCATGGCAGCGACCAGAGCAGGTTCTTCGGCAGCGTTCTCGACCCAGGCAGCTTTTTCCTTGGTGAACATCACGAAGTTCTTACCATCGATGGTGACGGTGACCTTGGAGTTTGCCTGCAGGGTGTAACCCACCATCGCCTGCGGCTCATAGGAAATGTTCTGGCCCGGACGCTGCGAAACGATGAAGAAGATATCGCCGTGATCGACTGAAGCCGGTTCCTTGGTGGTCGGCACGGAAAGGACGTAGCAGACGTTGGCATTGCCCTGCTTGTAGGAATAGGCCCCCCATGCCTTGAACTGCTGGATACGGTTCGGCGCCTGCGCGGCGGCAATGCTCGTGCCCGCCAGCATAAGGCTCAGCGCGATGGCAATCTGTCTTGCAAACATGGGTTTCCTGCCAATTTTCTCTTTTAGCGGTCGACCGGAAACCCTTACGGGCACGGTCGCGATCACTCTATTTTGACCAAATTCTGGTTACCAAACCGTGAAGGCCGGTCTGTAAAGGCGAGAAGATGCACCGCCTCAGGCCCCAAAGCATCCCTGTTCCAACCGGGTTTTAACCACGACATGACTTGGTTATGCTCGAAGTTTGATTGCGGGCCTGTGCGCCCCCGATAATTTACTGACACAAGGAATGGGGCGAGAGTTTGTCCTCTTCCAATACGCTGTTTTGACATTAGAATAGCCCCGTATGCCGCGGATATTTGATGAATGACCCATGACGTGCTCAGCGACGGTGACCATAAAGATCGCTTCGCCGCTTTGGCCCAGGCTGTTGCGGATCGCCGCGACCAGCTTGCCTTCCGTCAGCTGTTCGACCATTTTGCGCCGCGCCTGAATTACTGGCTGCATCGCCGCGGCCTTCCCAACGAGGAAGCGGAGGAGATCGTCCAGGAAGTGATGACGGTTCTCTGGCACCGCGCCGAACTCTACGATCCGGCCAGATCGTCGCTGTCCACCTGGCTTTTCCGTATCGCCCGCAACCGCCATATCGACTTCGAACGGCGCACCAAGACCCGCATGATCGACGGCAAGGAACCGCTGCTTCAGATCGATGACGTGCCCGGCATGGAAACGATGCTGGAAAGCGAAGAGCGTGAGGCGCGCGTGCGTGAGGCTCTGACCCGCATTCCCGGTGAACAGATGGAACTGGTGCGTGCTTCGTTTTTCCTCGGCTATTCGCACAGCGAGATCGCTGCCTGCACCGGCCTTCCGCTTGGAACCGTCAAGTCGCGCATACGCCTCGCCTTCGAGCACCTGCGCAAGGCGCTTGGCTCTCAGGACGCTTCGTTGTCCTGATCAGGCTTATGACTGGGGATTGGCGGCGGCGGCCATATCCGGCTGATCGGCAAGCGCCCGATCTGCTGCATCGTAATGTTCGTCCTTGATGTGGACGCTGATCATTTTCAGGGCTGCAGCCAGAACCGCGACATCGTCGGTGAAACCGGCAATGACGAGAAAATCCGGAATGATATCGATTGGCAACACGAAATAGCCAAGCGCTGCCAGAAGAACGCCTTTGGCGCGCGCCGGAGTTTGGGGATCGGTAGCGCAATAGAAGGCAGCAACGACATCGCGTGAGAACGGCACATGGCGAGCGGCTTTTCGAAGTGTCGGCCAGAATTTGGTCTTCACCTGCGTTTCGCGACGGTTCTGGGTATCCTCGTCGCCAGGCAAAAGAATTTCACCGATTTTCACATCATCCATCAACGCATCTCCGAAGCGAACCCGGGCTCAGTCGCCCTATATGGCGATGCGCCGGCGATGGTTCAATCTCACCCCCCAGCCTTGTCCATCCGATGCGCAAGCTTGAAGTCGAGTTCGGTCAATCCTCCCGCATCATGCGTGGAAAGCGTAACCTCGACCCTGGCATAGACGTTGAACCATTCCGGGTGATGGTCGAGCTTCTCGGCGGCAAGAGCGCATTGCGTCATGAAACCGAAGGCCTCGCTGAAATTCTTGAACTTGAACGTCTTGAGCATGGCCTTGCCATCCTCACGCAATGTCCAGCCCGAAAGCTTGGCAAGCTCGTTTTCAATGGATTGCGTGTCGAGTTTCTGGGGTCGCATCATGCACCTGCGAAATCGATTTTTCAGTATCGGCTCGTTTCGTAAACCTCACCGCCGCTATTCGCCGCCCCCCAGGCTTCGTTCAGCGGAAAGATTTCTTCGGTCACATAAGGGCCGCCACCGACCGACTCCTTCGATGAAAGAAGCACGAAGCGAGTGGCCGTGAATGGCATGGCGTGGAAATTGCCGCGACCGCCCAGATAATGCACGACATCGTCGAGACGGCAGGATTTCAACCGCCCCAAGGTCACGTGCGGCATGAATTTCCGTGGCTCTGCCGGCAGGCCGATGCGCTGGCAGATACGTTCGATCTCTCCCTGAAGCGCCGCCATTTCCGCCGAGGGCGTTACACCGGCCCAGACCGAATGCGGTTTCTTCGAACCGAAAGAGCCGATGCCGTTGATGCTGACCGGGAATTCCTGGCGGTCGATCCGGTCGAGCCGGTCGACGATCTCGTCGGCCATGCGATTATCGACATCACCGATAAAACGAAGAGTGATGTGGTAATTCTCCACATCGATCCAGCGGGCCCCGGGTATTCCGCCCCGCAGCAGGGAAAGGCTCATCGCGACATTGCGCGGTATCTCGAGGGCGGTGAAAAGTCTCGGCATGGGGACCTCCTCGAATCTCTCGGATCTGATAACAGCGGAACACGCATGGCGGTTTCGTGCAAGCTACTATTTCTTCTCCATTAGAATAGAGCGAACAAAGTCCTGCATAACCGGCAGCGAGCGCTCGACCATCACTTTCACGCCGTCCGCATTCGGGTGCATGCCATCCGACAATTGCAGCGATTGCTGCGCGGCCACGCCATCGAGGAAAAACGGATAGAGTGGCACGTCGTATTTCTGTGACAATTTCTTATAGATCGGATTGAAACGCTCTGCATATTCGCTGCCCATGTTGGGGGGCGCCAGCATGCCCGCCAGAACGACCGGAATGTTTCGCTCCTTCAACCGTGCCAGCATGGCATCGAGGTTCTTTTCGCTCTGTTCCGGCGAGATGCCGCGCAATGCGTCATTCGCTCCCAGTTCAACGATTACACCCTGCGTTCCGTCAGGAACCGACCAGTCGATCCGTGACAGACCGCCAGAGGTCGTATCACCGGAAACGCCGGCATTCGTGATCGTCACCTCCATCCCCTTTTCCTTCAGGGCGGTTTCAAGTTGTGCCGTGTAGGATTCGTTCGGCGGCAGTTGATAACCGGCCATCAGGCTGTCACCAAAACCGACAAGCTGGACGGTCCGGGCCGGCGCAGAACCTTGCGCGCCCGCGGAAAGGGCCGGCAGCGACAGGGTGGTTATGACGACGAAGTGAAGTGCGAGCGCTTTCAATCCCATGAAGACCTTCCTAGATTGCCGACCTGTTCGCCGGCCTCAGCCGACATCCCGATTACTGCCGTTCACATGCCAATATAGGACGCCTGCGCGTGACTAAAACCATCATCGAGCTGAAGAAGGCTGATCTCACCCTCGGCAGCGCCGCAGCATCCGTGCATGTGTTGAAGGGTATAGACCTGCAGATCGGCCGCGGCGAAGCGGTCGGCATCGTCGGCCCCTCCGGCTCCGGAAAATCCACGCTGCTCATGGTACTGGCCGGCCTGGAGCGGCTCGACAGCGGTGAGATCGTCATCCTCAACACGCCTCTCCACAAACTTTCCGAGGATGGTCTGGCGGATTTCCGTGGTCGCAATATCGGTATCGTTTTCCAGTCGTTTCACCTGATTGCCAACATGACTGCAATTGAAAACGTCGCCGTGCCGCTGGAACTTGCCAATGTTGCAAACCCCTTCGAGATTGCCCGGCAGGAATTGATCGCAGTTGGTCTTGGCGAACGCCTCAATCATTATCCCGGCCAGCTTTCCGGTGGCGAGCAACAGCGCGTGGCGATTGCCCGGGCGCTCGCCCCCTCGCCTTCGGTCCTGATCGCCGATGAACCCACCGGCAACCTCGATACAGAAACCGGGCGTCAGATCGCCGACCTCCTGTTTTGCAAACAGGCCGAACGTGGCATGACAATGCTGCTCGTTACGCACGACAATGCGCTTGCCGCACGCTGCTCACGCCAGATCCGCGTCCGCTCGGGCGAGATCGTCGCGGAAGGCGCCGCAGCCACCGTCGGCGAAGCGATCCGCGCATGAGAAACAGCACGTCCGCCCGCCTGTCGATCGCCCTGCGTCTCGCATTGCGCGAAATGCGCGGTGGCCTTTCGGGCTTTTATATCTTTCTGGCATGTATCGCGCTCGGCACGGGCGCCATCGCTTCCGTCAATTCCGTATCGCGCGCCATTACCGGTGCCATCGCCACCCAGGGCCAGAGCCTGCTTGCCGGCGACGTCCGGTTCGAACTGAACAATCGCGAAGCAAGCGAGGAGGAACGCACCTTCCTCAATGGCCTCGGCACGGTATCGGTTTCCACCAATCTCCGTTCTATGGCGCGACTGCCGGACGGTTCGGACCAGACGCTGGCCGAGGTGAAGGCTGTCGATGGTATTTATCCGCTCTACGGTAAATTGAAGACCGAGCCGGACATGCCGATCACCAACCTTCTCACTCACGAAGACAGCGTTTATGGTGCAATCGCCGCTCCGCTGCTTCTCGATCGCCTTGGCATATCCGTTGGCGACGAAGTGCTGCTTGGCAATGCCCGTATAAAGATCAAGGGCACGATCGTCACCGAACCGGATGCCGTTTCCGAGGGTTTCGGTTTCGCTCCGCGCCTGCTGATCGCTCGCGATGCGCTGGTCGCATCCGGCCTGATCACCACCGGCAGCCTTGTCGAACATGCCTATCGCATCAAGCTGGCAGACCCGACCACCAGCAAGGCTGTTGTCGCCAGCGCCAACAAAGAGTTCCCTAGCGCCGGCTGGTCGGTGCGGAGCAGTGACCGCGCCGCGCCGTCGCTTACCGAAAACGTCGATCGCTTTTCGCAATTCCTGACGCTCGTCGGCCTTACCGCCCTGATCGTCGGCGGTGTCGGTGTCGCCAACGCGGTACGCGCGTTTCTCGACAGCAAACGCACGACCATCGCCACGCTGAAATGCCTTGGTGCTCCGGCGTTCGTCGTTACCATCACCTATCTTTTTCAGATCCTCATCCTCGGCGGTGTCGGCATAGCCATCGGCCTTGCAATAGGGGCGGTTGCGCCGTTCATCGCGCTGCGTTTTCTTGAAGGCGCCTTGCCGGTTCCTTCCGAAGTGACGCTTTATCCGTCCGCTCTCGGCCTCGCGGCGCTGTTCGGCCTTCTGACGACCTTTGCTTTCGCCATATTGCCGCTCGGTCATGCCCGCGAAGTGCCGGCCACCGCCCTCTTCCGGGAACAGGGCTTTGAGCAGGCCCGCCTGCCCTCATGGCCATATCTTGCTGCCGGCGGCGTGGCATTGATGGCACTTGCTGCATTGGCAATATTCGCCGCCGAGGACCGCTTCATCGCATCCGTCTTCCTGGGCGCGGTCGCTGCCGCCTTCGTATTGCTGCGTATGGTGGCAAGCGCCATCGCAGCACTTGCGCGCCGCTGCCCGCGCGTCGCCTCGCCGGCGCTGCGGCTCGCCATCGGCAACATCCATCGTCCGGGTGCCCTCACCCCATCGGTCGTTCTTTCGCTTGGTCTTGGACTGGCTCTGCTCGTTACCCTGACGCTGATCGATGGCAATCTCCGTCGGCAGCTCAACGGCACGATGACTCAGAACGCGCCCAACTTCTTCTTCGTCGACATCCAGAGCGGCGAACGCGAAGGTTTTGTCGACATCCTGAAGCAGCAATCGCCCCAAGGCACCATCACCGAAGTGCCGATGCTGCGAGGGCGCATTCTCGCCTTTAACGGCGAAGACGTTGCAAAAATGAACGTGCCAGCGGCGGGGCGCTGGGTTCTTCGCGGCGACCGTGGCATTACCTATGACGCCACCTTGCCTGCCGGTTCGAAACTGGTGGACGGCGAATGGTGGCCCTCGGACTATAGCGGCGAGCCGCTCGTCTCCTTCTCTGCAGAAGAGGCAGGCGAACTGGGGCTGAAGATCGGCGACACCGTCACTGTCAATGTGCTCGGCCGCAACATCACTGCCAGGATCGCCAATTTCCGCAAAATCGAGTGGGAATCGCTGTCGATCAATTTCGTCATGGTCTTTTCGCCCAACACGTTCAGAGGCGCACCGCACGCCTGGCTGGCGACGCTGACCGATGCCGGCGCATCGCCGCAGGCGGAGGCCGCGATCCTGAAGGCCGTTACCAACGCCTTTCCGACCATCACCAGCGTTCGCGTGAAAGACGCAATCGATATCGTCGATCAGCTGGTCGGCCAGTTGGCGACCGCCATCCGCGCGGCGGCTGCCGTCGCGCTGATCGCTTCGGTGCTGGTTCTGGCCGGTGCGCTTGCCGCCGGCAACCGTGCCCGTACCCATGACGCCGTCATTCTCAAGACACTCGGCGGCACGCGTTCCATGCTCATCCGCGCCTTCAGTTACGAATACATGATCCTCGGAACGGCAACCGCGGTTTTTGCCCTCTTCGCCGGCACCGGCGCCGCCTGGTATGTCGTGGCAAAGATCATGCGCCTGCAATCAACCTTCATGCCTGACGTGGCGGTGCTGACGCTGGTGATTGCGCTGGTGCTGACCGTCGGCATCGGGCTTGCCGGCACCTGGCGCATTCTGGGACAAAAAGCGGCACCCGTATTGCGCGAACTCTGATGCCTGACCTGACGCTCGTCGGGCCCCACGCATTAAATTCTCTTCACTTTCAGGATTCGGCTTTCAAAGCCTTGAATGACAACGCAACTACCAGCATATTCTCCTCATGCTTGCTGGAGCTCCGCAGCGGCGACCGGGATTTTGCCCGCACACCGAGAATATCTCGGAGCTTTTGAGAGGAAACCATGGCTGATCCGCACAACTACCAAGACCGCATGGCACGCGGCGGCGTACAGTCGGGCGCGATGATCGATCAGGGCCTGCGCGCCCATATGCTGAAGGTTTATAACCTGATGGCGCTCGGTCTTGCGATCACCGGCCTGGCTGCCTACGGCACCTATACCGCCGCACTCAACAGCCCCGCCTTCGCGCAGGCCATCTACGGCTCGCCGCTTCGCTGGGTCGTGATGCTTGCCCCGGTCGCACTCGTGTTCTTCCTCAGCTTCCGCATCCACAAGATGAGCGTATCTGCAGCGCAGACGACGTTCTGGATCTATGCGGCGCTGATGGGCCTGTCGCTGTCGACGATCTTCCTGGTCTATACCGGGCAGAGCATTGTTCAGACCTTCTTCGTCACCGCCGCTTCCTTCGGTGCGCTGTCGCTCTACGGCTACACCACCAAGAAGGACCTGTCGGCGATTGGGTCGTTCCTGATCATGGGTCTGTTCGGTCTGATCATTGCCTCGATCGTCAATATCTTCCTGGCATCTTCCGCGCTCGGCTTCGCCATTTCCGCAATCGGCGTACTGATATTTGCAGGCCTCACCGCCTACGATACGCAGAAGATCAAGGAAATGTATTACGAGGGCCATGACGACGCGACCACCGGCCGCATGGCTATCATGGGTGCGCTGAACCTGTATCTCGACTTCATCAACCTGTTCCTGTTCCTGCTTCGCTTCATGGGCAACCGCGACTAAGCAGCCGGCTGAAACAAAACGGAAAAGGCGGCATTTCAGCCGCCTTTTTTGTTGCCTGCACCTTGCCCCCGACATAGGCTTGCTTGGGTACCCCTTCAGTGCGAATTCCCTGCCATGACCTTTCGCCTCCGCGATGCCACACCTGCCGATCTCGCCGCCGTTACCGACATATACCGTGACAGTGTCGTGAACGGCACGGCAAGCTACGAGATCGTTCCGCCCGATGAGGCGGAGATGGCCACCCGCTTTCAGAGCATAAGGGACAAGGGATATCCGTACATCGCCGCAGAAGCAGAGGATGGATCGCTGCTCGGTTATGCCTATGCCTCGGCTTTCCGTACACGTCCCGCCTATCGTTGGATGGTGGAGGATTCGATCTATCTCTCACCCGACGCTCGCGGCAAAGGCGTCGGAAAAGCGCTTCTGAAAGAGCTTGTCGTGCGATGCGAAGCGCTCGGTTTTCGCCAGATGGTAGCCGTCATCGGCGGCGCCAGCCCGGCTTCCGTCGCAGTCCATAAAAGTCTTGGCTTCGAACTGACGGGAACCATGAAAGGCACGGGCTTCAAGCATGGCAAATGGCTGGACACAGCCCTGATGCAGATCGCACTTGGCGAAGGCACCACAACAGCGCCGGATGCCCGAACTTATCCGGGCTCGCTGTTCAGCGAATGAGCGGGTCAGTCCACCAGCTTCAATACCTTTTCGAAGATCTTGAGGACCTGAGGCAGTTCATGTCCGCGCTTGAGGATCGTGCCATGCGTGTTCACGACAGAATACGCGCCCTGTTTGGCAGCAAGCCTGGGGTTTTTCTCGATGCGGAACAGCGGCATTTCACCTGATCGCTTGAAGACTGAAAACACCGCCTTTTCCCGGGTGTGATCGATGGCGTAATCCTTCCATTCGCCCTCACCCACCATGCGCCCGTAAATCCACAGAATGGCATCGAGTTCACGTCGGTGGAAGGTTACCGGAAGCGGATCCTTGTTCTGTCTGTACTGGTTGAGATCGACAATGACGGTGCTTTCCTCGGGCTTTGATCCCCTCGGCAAATCCGGCTGATCAGTCATCACGGCTCCAGATCGACTATTGCAGAGATATGACAGTGTGCCTCAGCAACAATAAAATGCAAGCCTTGGTCGGTTGAGCGGCAGGACACCCGATAAAACCGAAAGATGCAAACCGACAAGGTTATTTTTCTCGCCGCATTTCGGTCAAAACAGTGCCCGAATCCAAGGCGAGATTGGCTTTGTTGGTTGACGCCTCTGCGTCAAACAAGGCCCGATCCGGAGCGCTGACCCTTACCCCCAGCCCCCCAACGCCTCGGATCGGGCGGCCAACATCTCTCCGCCAAGACACAGTCAGCCGGGCCTTTTTACGAGGGTTTCAAAGGTGAAAAAGTCAGTCGCGCTTGCGACCGGCCATCAGAACCGTTGCGCCGACGATCGCGGCAGGTTCACCACCCGGCTTCGATGACTGCAGGAGGATGGCGCAGCCGTCCTTCTTGCTTTTACCCATCGTGCGGGCGGGAACGGTGATCTTCATTTCCTTGCCATCCCACATGCCGACGGTCTGCACATCATAGACGGCGTGCCAGTATTCCATCTGCTTGCCGGTATTTTCGCCCTTCTGGACTTCGACCTTTTCCTTCTTGGTGAAGTAGGCAATGACGATATCGGCCTTGCCGGTGCCAGGACCGATGTTGATGTCGATCTCTTCGCCGTTCATGGCGGCTTTCACCGGCACGGTCAGCCCCTCGCCGGCCGTCTTCATGCCATCCATCTTCTGATTGATGGCGGCGATGTCGGTTCCGATGAGATGATCACGGCCGTTCACGACAGCTTGCGGCGTGTAGACACCACTACGCCCGAAAGCGTGGGCATAACCGTATTGCCGCTCCGTATTCTCCTTGGAACTCAGCGTGTCTGTCCAGCCGAGATAATTCCAGTAGTCGACATGATAGGAAAGCGCGATGATATCGCCCTGCTCGACAAGTTTCTTGAAGGCGGCATCGGCCGGCGGGCAGGACGCGCAGCCCTGCGAGGTGAACAACTCCACGACACCCTTGGGTTCCGCAATATCGCCGGCATGGGCCAGACCGGTTGAAAACAGGCCGATCAGAAACGCGGCACTACGGACAGTCGGAAACATCGAATATAATCCTCTGGCGAGCCGGCTATCGCAGCGATGAGGGAACGGCCACGCACATCTCATGCTCCAAAATACTCAATCCATCCGGTCAAACGGAAGTCACAACAGGGTGAGGACCAGACACGTGATCGGCTTCCCTGTCATGTTTCCTGTGATTTGCCATGAATTGCTGAAAAAATGACGCACGTCAAACCAGTTTCAGCAAGCCCTGGCACAAGTAGACCGCGCCGACGGCTGTAACGACCCAGCGTGTCCAGCTTCGAAAATTGGCGTCGGTCATTTTCTGCAGGATGCCGTTACCGGCACGCGCCCCGAGAATGGCGATGGGGGCGGCGATCAGAACCGCAATCGCATCGACCGTCGGCAACTGCGACGCAGCCTCCCAATAGAAGACAATCTTGGCCAGATGCGAAAGCGTCTGAATGGACGCTTTCGTGGCGATAACCTTGCGGCGATCCATTTCGGTGCGGATGAAGAAGATATCCACGGTCGGGCCAGCCACACCGACGCTGATGGTCATTCCACCGGAAAGCAGTCCTGCCAGAAAGGCATGCGATGGCCGTGAAGCGTCGAGTTGCAGCTTGTTCACCGGCAACCAGACGAGGATAGGCATCAAACCGACACCGATCAGCACCACCATGAGGCTCGGCGTGTAACTGGTGATGAACAGGACAAGCGCGGAAACCGCGACGCCGGAACACAGGATGGAAAGAATCCTCCAGTCGATATAGGCGCGGGAAAACCATGCCCGCGAGCCGTTCGATACCATCTGGATGACGCCCTGGATCGCAATCGCGGTGCCGACCGGGTAGAGAAAGAGCAGAACCCAGAGCAGGATCAGTCCGCCCGCCATGCCGAAAATGCCGGACAGCAACGACGTCAAAAAGACGGTGACTGCCATTCCGATAAAAATGATGAGGGACAAGCGGGGACCTGAGAATGCGATACGTGGCGGGCAAAAGGAATGAAAAACGCCCGCCGGATCAACCGGCGGGCGTTGTATCGGTCAGGCAGCGAGATCGCGAAGAACTGTCTGCAGAATGCCGCCGTTGTTCATGTAGATGACTTCATCAAGTGTATCGATGCGGCAGAGGATCTTGACGTCCTTCTCCGTGCCGTCGGCGTAGGTGATCTTGGCGATCTTCCATTCACGCGGCTTGATATCGCCTTCGAGGCCCTCGATGGTGACCGTCTCGTCACCCTTGAGGTTGAGCGAGGCCCATGTCGTGCCTTCCTCGAAGGTGAAGGGAACGACGCCCATGCCGACCAGGTTCGAGCGGTGGATACGCTCGAAGGACTGGGCGATAACAGCCTTGACGCCAAGCAGGTTGGTGCCCTTGGCAGCCCAGTCACGCGACGAACCGTTGCCGTATTCGACGCCGGCGAAGATGACGAGAGGTGTGCCTTCGTCCTTGTACTTCATGGCGGCGTCGTAGATCGACATCTCTTCCTTGGACGGATAGTGGATGGTGTAGCCACCTTCCTTGCCGTTGGGCCCAAGCATGTGATTGCGGATGCGGATATTGGCGAAGGTGCCGCGCATCATCACTTCGTGATTGCCGCGGCGCGTGCCGTACTGGTTGAAGTCGGCAACCGCGACGCCGTTCTCCGTGAGATACGCACCTGCCGGAGAAGACGCCTTGATCGAACCGGCCGGAGAGATGTGGTCGGTGGTGATCTTGTCGCCAAAGAGACCGAGAACGCGGGCGCCCTTGATGTTCTTCAGGCCGGAGCCTGTCTTGCCCATGCCGACGAAATAAGGCGGGTTCTGCACATAGGTCGAGTTGTTGTCCCAGGCATAGGTATCACCTTCCGGGATCTGCACGGCCTGCCAGTTTTCGTCGCCCTTGAAGACATCCGCATATTTTGATTCGAACAGCTCGCGGGTGACGTATTTCTGGATGAACTCCTGCACTTCGGCAGAGGTCGGCCAGACATCCTTGAGGAAGACCGGATTGCCGTCCCGGTCGAGACCGAGCGGTTCGGTGGTCAGGTCCTTCTGCACCGTGCCGGCCAGCGCATAAGCGACGACGAGCGGCGGCGAAGCCAGATAATTGGCCTGCACGTCGGGAGAAATACGACCTTCGAAGTTACGGTTGCCTGACAGTACACCTGACACGATCAAACCCTTGTCGTTGATCGTCTTGGAGATCGGTGCCGGCAGCGGCCCGGAATTGCCGATGCAGGTCGTGCAACCGAAACCGACGAGATTGAAGCCGAGTGCATCGAGATCGGTCTGCAGGCCGGATTTGGCGAGGTATTCGCCAACGACCTGAGATCCGGGTGCAAGCGACGTCTTCACCCATGGCGCAGTCTTCAAACCTTTCGCAACAGCGTTGCGGGCGAGAAGGCCGGCAGCGATCAGAACCGAGGGGTTAGAGGTGTTGGTGCAGGAGGTGATGGCGGCAATCGCCACGTCGCCATGGCCGAGATCGAAATCGGTGCCTTCGACCGCATAGCGGTTTTCCAGTTGGCCCGGCTTCTTGTATTCGGTGTCCATCGAACCGGCGAAACCGGAAGCGATGTTTTCCAGCGGAATACGGCCTTCTGGGCGCTTTGGACCCGCCATCGATGGCACGACGTCGCCGAGATCGAGTTCCAGCGTGTCGGTGAACACCAGATCGGAACCGTCATCGTCACGCCACATGCCTTGAGCCTTCGAATAGGCTTCAACGAGCGCGATGCGCTCCTTGGTGCGGCCGGACATGTTGAGATAGTTGACGGTTTCTGCGTCTACCGGGAAGAAGCCACAGGTCGCGCCGTATTCCGGGCCCATATTGCCGATGGTCGCACGGTCGGCGACCGGCATGTTGTCCATGCCCGGGCCGAAAAATTCGACGAATTTCGAGACGACGCCCTTCTTGCGCAGCATCTGCACAACGGTCAATACGAGGTCGGTCGCGGTGACGCCTTCCTTCAGCTTGCCGGTCAGCTTGAAGCCGATGACCTCAGGCAGAAGCATGGAGACCGGCTGGCCGAGCATGGACGCTTCGGCTTCGATGCCCCCCACACCCCAGCCGAGAACGCCGAGACCGTTGATCATCGTCGTGTGGCTATCGGTGCCTACACAGGTGTCGGGATAGGCGGTGACTTCGCCGTCTTCCTCGTTGGTCCAGACGGTCTGGCCGAGATATTCGAAATTCACCTGGTGGCAGATGCCGGTGCCCGGAGGCACGACGCGAAAATTCTTGAACGCCTGCTGCCCCCATTTGAGGAAGCGGTAACGTTCGCCGTTGCGCTGGTATTCCAGTTCCACGTTGCGGGCAAAGGCTGTCGGCGTGCCGAATTCGTCGACGATCACCGAGTGGTCGATGACGAGGTCGACGGGAACGAGCGGGTTGATCTTTTCAGGATCGCCACCGAGCGACTTGATGCCGTCACGCATAGCGGCAAGGTCGACGACCGCTGGAACACCGGTAAAGTCCTGCATCAGGACGCGGGCAGGACGATAGGCGATTTCAGCCTCTGTCAGGCCCTTGTTGTTCAGCCATTCGGCAACGGAGAGGATCTGCTCTTTCGTCACGGACTGGCCGTCTTCGAAACGCAGCAGGTTTTCCAAGAGCACCTTCATGGAAAAGGGCAGCCTGGAAACACCCGGCAAACCGTTCGCCTCGGCCTTGGGCAGGCTGAAATAGACATAGTCCTTACCGCCTACAGTAAGGACGGAACGACATTGAAAGCTATCGATAGATTTCGTCACGGAAAACAACCCCGCTTTTATCAAGAGCCAACACGCGCGTGCGGACGCCTATGCACTTTGAAATGCACTAAGGATGCGGGTGCGGCCATTTCCGCTGTCCGCACGAGAAGATTTATGGTCTTCAGGTCCGGCGCTGAGTGGAAATCACGCCGGCCGCTGGCGTGGTTGCCATGTATATAGATAGTTTCTAAGAAGCCTTCCAGACCCTTTGTCGCAGGTCACGGCAGATTTTTTGCGGCTAGATGATGAAACACAATGAAAGCCCGCAGATGCGACTGACGGTAGAAGCCCTGAGCGCCAGGCGCGGAGAAGACCTGATCTTCAAGGACATCTCCTTTTCACTCGGCACCGGCGAAAGCCTCATCCTGACCGGTCGCAACGGGTCGGGCAAATCCACGCTGCTGCGGGCGGTCGCCGGATTGCTGCGCCCGGAAAGCGGACGCGTGACATGGGAATCGGATGAGGCCGAGACCGGCACACGGGCATCGGAAGCATGCCACTACCTGGGCCATCGCAATGCCATGAAAGCGGAGTTATCGGTCCGAGAAAATCTCGAATTCTGGCAGGACTTCTTCGGCGACTTTTCCGGCGGGCGGGGAATGACGATAGCGGACGCGGCAGAAGCCGTCGGGCTGGGCGGCATCGCGCATCTACCCTTCGGTTATCTTTCCGCCGGCCAGCAACGACGCATGGCATTCGCCAAACTGCTGGTCGCATGGCGTCCGGTGTGGATATTGGATGAGCCGACGGCTGCACTGGATGTGAGTGCCGAAAGCGTGTTCACAGCCCTGATCACGGACCATCTCGCTCAAGGCGGTATCGTGCTGGCGGCAACACATCAGCCGCTCGGGCTGGAGAATGCACAGGAATTGAAGATGACGGGCTTTGCCGGTGTGATGGAGAGCATGTGGTGATCGCCCTCCTTTTCCGTGACCTCAAACTTTCCGTCCGTGCCGGTGGCGGCGCACTGATAGGCGTGCTGTTTTTTACCACCGTCGTTGCCGTCATTCCCTTTGGCGTCGGACCTGACCTCAATCTCCTCTCGCGCATCGGCCCGGCCATCGTCTGGATAGGCGCACTTCTTTCGGCGCTGCTCGGCCTCGACCGCATGTTCCAGACCGATCGCGAGGATGGCTCGCTCGATCTTCTGCTGATGCAGGAACATCCGCTGGCGCTGACCGTGCTGGTCAAATGCCTTGCGCACTGGCTGGGCAACGGCCTGCCGCTGGTGATCGCCTCTCCGCTTCTCGGCCTGTTCATGAACATGGACGAGGTGGCGATCGGCGCGACCATGTTGACACTTCTGGTCGGCACACCGGCCCTGACCTTTATCGGCGCAGTCGGTGCAGCCGTGGCGGTTGCGCTGCCCCGCGGCGGTCTTCTGGTCTCCATTCTTGTACTGCCGCTGGCGATCCCCGTCCTGATCTTTGGCGTCAGCGCATCCTATGCCGCCGTGCAGGACCCCGCTCCCTTCATGCCGCCATTCCTGATATTGGTGGCAATCACGATGTTTTTTGCCGTTCTTGGGCCCCTCGGTGCAGCCTTGGCATTGAGAAACGCCGGCGATTGACTAGAAGCAAAGCTACGGCCCGCGCCATCAAGTAGAAAGCCCCATGCCCCAGATTGCCGTTTTGACCAAGTTGACAGATCTCGCCAACCCGACGCGGTTTTTGGGCCTGGCGTCGCGTATTCTTCCCTGGATGGCCGGCATCACCGCCGTCCTGTTCGCGATCGGCCTTTACTTGAGCTTTGCCGGCGAAGGCGATTACCAGCAGGGCATGACGGTGCGCATCATGTATGTGCATGTGCCGGCCGCCTGGTTGTCGATGATGTGTTATTCGGTGATGGCGGCTTCCGCCATCGGCACGCTGGTCTGGCGCCATCCGCTGGCCGACGTTTCCCACAAGGCCGCAGCCCCTCTCGGCGCCGCCTTCACGCTGATCGCACTTGCCACCGGCTCGCTTTGGGGCAAACCGATGTGGGGCACATGGTGGGTGTGGGATGCGCGCCTCACCTCCGTTTTCGTGCTGTTCCTGATGTATCTCGGCCTGATCGCGCTCAACCGCGCCATGGACGATCCGGGCAAGGCCGCCCGTGTTTCCTCGGTGCTGATCCTAGTCGGTTTCGTCAATATCCCGATCATCAAATTCTCCGTCGACTGGTGGAACACGCTGCACCAGCCGGCAAGCGTCATCCGCATGGGTGGCTCGACCATCGACAGCACCTTCCTGTGGCCATTGCTGATCATGGCTATCGCCTTCACCATGCTGTTCTTCACGCTGCATGTGGCTGCCATGCGCAACGAGATCTGGCGCCGCCGCGTGAGTGCGCAAAGGCGGATGGCCGCACGCATGGCCGGCCAGACTTTGGAAAAGGGTGTTTGACATGACCCACGGTTTCTACATCGCCATGTCCTACGGCATCGCGGCGCTGATCAGCCTCTGTCTTATCGTCTGGGTCTGGCTCGACGGCCACGCCCGCAAACGCGAACTCGCGGAACTGGAAGCGTCGGGCATACGCCGCCGCTCGGCACCTAAATCCGAGGGCGAAAAGGCATGAGTACCTCCCGTGAAAAGAAAGCGCCGGAGGGCCAACACCGCGGTTCGGGCCGATATGCGCTGGCCCTGATCCCACTTGTCGTTTTTGCCGGGTTCGCGCTCGTTGCCGGAAAGATGCTGTACGATCAGGACGTCAACGGTCGCGACGTGTCTGCCATCCCATCCGCATTGCTGGGCCAGAAGGCGCCATCACTTGCCATGCCCCCCCTTGAAGGCGTGGGCCTTCCGGCGCTGACCGATGAAGCGATCAAGGGCAAGCTGACGCTGGTCAACGTATTTGCCTCGTGGTGCGTACCCTGCCGGCAGGAACATCCGATACTGAAAAGTCTGGCGCAGGAAGGCCGACTGAATATCGTCGGTATCAACTACAAGGACCGCAACGACAACGCCCTGCGTTTCCTGGGCGAACTCGGCAATCCCTACAAGGCGATCGGTGTCGATCCGAACGGCAAGGCTGCAATAGACTGGGGCGTCTACGGCATTCCGGAAAGTTACCTCGTCGGTCCCGACGGCACGATCCTCTACAAGAAGGTCGGCCCCTTCGACAGCCAAAGCCTGACCAATGGCCTGCTGCCGGCGATGGAAAAGGCACTCACGAAATCGTAGGCGGTTGGCCGCCTATATTCTAGGCCGCCGAAAAGTTATGAATGGTTGCCGCCGTCGGCTCGGGCCGCTGCCGGCCTTCGATGACGACGCGGTTCCGGCCGGTTTCCTTCGCAGCATAAAGACAGGAATCGGCGCGAGATATCGCATCATGCACCGAATGGTCGTTGCGTGTGACGGCTGCAACGCCAAAACTTGCGGTCACCGTGCGGCGGATGCCGGTCGTCTCCCATCGGCGACTGGCAAAGGCGTGACAGATCACTTCCGCGTGCACTCCACCTTCAGTCAGCGACATCCCCGGCAGAAAGGCTACGAACTCCTCGCCGCCAAAACGGGCAATCAGCGCGCCTTCCGGCAGCTGGCGGCGAAACAGTTCGACCAGCAGCGTGATGACAACATCACCGGCCGCATGACCGTAATCGTCATTGACGCGTTTGAAATGATCGACATCGCTGCAGATGATGACGCCGCGCTCCGCCCCCTCACCGAGATCCGCAACGGCACGATCGAAGCCTCGGCGATTGAGCGCATCGGTCAGCGGATCACGATGCGCTGCGTTCTGGTGACCACCGATGACATCGAGAACGGTGGCTGCAAGCGCCGTAAGCGCCATCAGGAAGCCGAGAATGCTTGCTCCGACCTGCATGAAGAATGCGTAATCGGACGCCAGAAAATGCTCGAAACCCATGTCGGACTGATTGGCGGAGAAGACGATCATCGTGACCAGACGGACGAGCGTCTCCAGAAACACCAGCCCGACGATCCCAAACAGAGCCATATCGATGGGGCGATGTAGATCGCGAACGATTGCCGCCAGCGGCAGGGCCAGCAGAAGAACACTGATGGCATCGCTCGTCAGAAGCTCGCCACGCGGGCTGCCCACGTGAAGAATGAAATAAGCGACCAATGCCATGCCCAGCCCCCACAGGGCCATGCGCAGCTTGCGCAATCGCGGGCGCCGGAAACGCAAAAGCAGCGCTTCGCCATAGAGATAAAAAGCCGTGAAGAAAAAGGCATTTGCCAGAATGGCCTGCCCCCGTGGCGGTAGAAAACCGAGCAGCATGGGCGTGGAAAAACCCAGAGCCGCGGCGACATAGCCGAAACCCCAGGCGGGCGCACTGCTGTCTCCCAACCGCGCCACCCCGAAAAACACCAGACCAAAGGTCAGGAAGATGAAGGGCAACAGGTAGGCGAAATTATCCTGGGATTCCATGCCGTCCTCGCGACGCGGCTCGAGGGGTGCATCCCCTCATGAACTGACATTCCGGTTCTATGATGCGATTGTTAACGAATTCTGATTGGCAAAACGCAGATCATCATCCTGCAAGAGCGGATTGCCATTCCCGAACGGCATCCACCGGCCAAACAAGCATCAAAACGTTCAGTGTCAGATTGTCACGGATAAGATAACCTGTCAGGAATTCGAAGAATATCGCAATCAGCAACGTCACCCACACCGGCAGGCGCGCGGCAACGAAGAACCCCGCTGCCATCGATACCGTGTCCATGGCCGAGTTCAAAATGCTGTCGCCGTTATAACCGAGCGCCATGGTGGCGGTGCGGTAACGGTCGATGATGATGGGCGAGTTTTCGAGAATTTCCCACGCCGCCTCGATCAGCACCGCCAGAGAAAAACGCGCCGACAGAGGTGCGCGGCGAAGAACCAGCCAGCCAAGGCCATAGAACAGGAAGCCGTGGATGATGTGCGACGGCGTGTACCAGTCAGCTATGTGCTGTGAATTGCCGGGAGAATTCACGCCCGGTTCGAACAGTTTTACGTAGCCGCATTCGCAGATCGGGATCCGGCCCATGAAATACAGGATGGCGATCTGCGCGATGAACAGAACCAGTGCGCCGATAAGCCAGCGTCGCGACTGCAAACCCGGTTCGGAAACGCCAAACGTCGTCACTTGCCGTTATCCGTCGCCGTGTCTTCGACTGTGTGGCGCATGATCAGCGGCATCTGCGAAAGGGTGAAGGCGATGGTGATCGGCATCGTGCCCCAAACCTTGAAATTGACCCAGAACTGATCTGAGAAATTACGCCACACGATTTCGTTGATGACGGCGAGGAACAGGAAAAAGATACCCCAGCGCAAGGTCAGCTTTCTCCAGCCTTCTTCATCAAGACGGAAAGCGGCATTGAAGACATAGCCCAGCAGCGACTTGCCGAACAGGAGACCGCCGAGCAGGACGACGCCGAAGAGCGTGTTGACGATGGTCGGCTTCATCTTGATGAAGGTTTCGTCCTGCAGCCAGATCGATAGGCCACCGAACACCATGACGACGACGCCCGAGACGAAGGGCATGACCGGCAGGTGCTTGAAGACGATTTTCGAGACGATCAGCGACGCGACCGTGGCAACCATGAACAGCGCGGTCGCGATCAGCAGCGGGCCGCCGATTGCCGTCAGTGCCGGAAACTTTTCCGCCAGCCATTCGCCACGCAGGTTTCCGAAGAAGAACACCAGCAAAGGCCCGATTTCCAGCGCCAGCTTGAGGCCGGGATGCTGCTTCTCTTCCTTGGTCGGCGTGGTGTCGCTTTCGATCTGCATGGGATCCAACTTCTTAAGGCTAAAAGCGTCAAACAGGTTGTGCTGGCTAAGCCAGACACGTTCTTCGTGGCATCAATGCGTCAGGCCGGCAATGGCATGTGCGAAATCCTGTGCCTCGAACGGCTCCAGATCGTCTACCCCCTCACCGACACCGATGAAATAGACAGGCAATTTGTGCTTTGCCGCGATGGCAACGAGGATGCCGCCGCGCGCCGTGCCGTCGAGCTTGGTCATGATCAGACCGCTGACACCTGCGACATTGCGGAAAATCTCGACTTGGTTCATGGCGTTCTGGCCGGTGGTGGCGTCGAGTGTCTGCAGCACGGTGTGCGGCGCATCGGGATCGAGCTTGTTCAGAACGCGCACGATCTTTTCCAGTTCCGCCATCAACTCCGTACGGTTTTGCAGGCGGCCGGCGGTATCGATGATCAACACGTCCGACTTGTTGGCGCGCGCCTGTTCGAATGCGTCATAGGCGAGACCCGCCGCATCCGCCCCGAGCTTGGTGCCGATAAATTGCGAACCGGTACGATCGGCCCAGATCTTCAGCTGCTCGATTGCCGCTGCGCGAAAAGTGTCGCCGGCGGCGAGCATGACTTTCAGGCCCGAGCCGGAAAGTTTGGCGGCAAGCTTGCCGATTGTCGTGGTCTTGCCGGTGCCGTTGACGCCGACGACGAGGATGACGTGTGGCTTGTGATCGAGATCGAGTTGCAGCGGTTTGGCGACCGGCGTCAGCACCTTGGTGATTTCAGCCGACATGATGCGCGATACATCTTCGCCCGTCACATCCTTGCCATAACGCTCCGATGACAGCGTGTCGGTAATGCGCATGGCGGTTTCGACGCCGAGATCGGCCTGGATCAGCAGGTCTTCCAGTTCTTCCAGCGTCTGCTCATCGAGCTTGCGCTTGGTGAAGAGCGCAGAGATCTGGCCGGTGAGTTGCGACGAGGTGCGCGCAAGGCCGGCACGCAGGCGCTGAAACCATGTGAGCTTTGCCGGGGCGACAACAGCAACCGGTTCGGCTTCCGGCTTGGCCGTGGAAAAACCTTTTGGCAGGACTGGGGCGACGTCAGCCGGCCCTTCGCTTTCGCTGCGGGCGCTCGTCGCTGCCGGTGGTTCTTCGTTGATGTCGGCGGGTGTGGAAACACCCCCCTCTGTCCTGCCGGACATCTCCCCCTCAAGGGGGGAGATCGGCAAGGGGTTCGCTTCCTGCTCTACGGCAGATGTCGCGGACGCGGAAACGGCCTCGGGTTCCTCGGCGGTGGTTGCGGCCTCATCATCAGCCTGTTTCAAAGATTCGGCGATGGATGCCGTATCACCCTCAACTTCGGTGCCTGTGAAGCTCCGGTCCGACGGGGCCGAGACCGGCGCATCCGTGATCTCCCCCCCTGTGGGGGAGATGCCCGGCAGGGCAGAGGGGGGTAGATCCGCACCCTCAACAGCCGCGGTTTCCGCCGCAGCTTCCGCTTCCAGCAAGGACAAAGGCACGACACCGAGATCGGACGTTTCCTCGACACCCGGAAGGATCGCGGCAGGCTCTTCCTCAACCGCTTCCACCCTATCGGCAGATGGTCCACCCGCCGTCTCGATTTCCACCTTCGCCACCGGATCGGCGGCAACCGGCAAATCCTCATCGCGCGGTTTCGGCTCCAGTTCGGCCTGAACGGCGGCATCGACCACCTGATCGGGTGCATCTTGCGGAGCCTGTTTTTCCACCGGCTTGTCGCCAAAGGTGAAAACGCGTCTGATGAAGCTTACCATTTAAAAAATATCCGTTCCGGTCAGGCCGCCTGCTCATGGCGAGCATCGGCCACGACGGTCATGTCGAGATGTTTGCCGTTATGCCCTGTTATCATAACGCGCTTGAAGTCGCGGGGAATAAGCGTTGGGGCTGCAACCAGCGAAAAGTTTTCCGTATGCGCCATACCGTTGTTTTCAACGATGACGGTTTGCTCGGTACCGACCATACGATCGAGATGGGCGCGATGCAGCGCCTCGCCACGGGCGCGCAGCCTTGCGGCACGCTCCTTGACCAGGGCGCGATCCACCTGCGGCATGCGGGCGGCGGGCGTTCCCGGGCGCGGGCTGTAGGGAAAGACATGCAGGAAGGAGATACCGGCCTCTTCGGCAAGCGTCGCCGCACCTTCGAACATCTCTTCCGTTTCCGTCGGGAAACCGGCGATCATATCTGCCCCGAAGGCGATATCCGGGCGCAGCCGGCGAGCCTGTTCGGTAAAGGCCAGCGCATCGGCGCGGCTATGACGGCGTTTCATCCGTTTTAAAATCATGTCGTCGCCGTGCTGCAGTGACAGATGCAGATGCGGCATGAAACGCGGTTCGTCGGCAATCAGATCCCAAAGATGATCGTCAGCCTCGATACTGTCGATCGACGACAGGCGCAGGCGCAGGATTTCAGGCACCTGCTTCAGCAGCGTTTTTGCGAGATAACCGAGTGTGGGATTGCCCGGCAGATCACCGCCATAGCTGGTGGCATCGACACCGGTCAGCACGATTTCGCGGTAACCGCTTTCCGTCAGTTTTCGCGCCTGCTCGACCACGGCCCCCATGGGGACCGAGCGCGAATTGCCGCGACCATAAGGGATGATGCAGAAGGTGCAGCGATGATCGCAGCCGTTCTGCACTTGGATGAAGGCGCGCACATGGCCATCGATATGTTTGATCATCTGCGGCGCGGTGGCCTTGACGCTCATGATATCGTTGACGCGCAGCTTTTCTGTCGCCGAGACGCCGAAATCCGGCAGGGCGCGATAGGATGTGCTTTTCAGCTTTTCCTCGTTGCCGAGCACCATGTCGACCTCGGCCATATCGGCAAAGGTCTGCTTTTCCGTCTGCGCGGCGCAGCCGGTGACGATGATGCGGGCATGCGGATTTTCGCGGCGGACACGGCGGATGGCTTGGCGCGCCTGGCGCACCGCTTCACCTGTCACGGCACAGGTATTGACCAGAACCGCATTGTTGAGCCCAGCCTTTTCGGCTTCGGCGCGCATCACTTCCGATTCATAGGTGTTCAGCCGACAGCCGAAGGTTATGACCTCGACGCCGCTCAATTCGCCCTCGCCTCAGATTCCTCATCGCGCGCAAAAACACCGGTGATGGGATCGACCTTGCCGGACCATTCCCATTCTGCGGGACCAGTCATGACGACGTGATCGTCGTCACGCCATTCGATGACGAGCGGCTGGCGGCTGGGCGCAGAGGCGACATCTATCGTCACAGAGCGGCCGGTGCGGCCGGTGCGAGCGGCCGACACACCAGCGGCACAGGCGGCCGAGCCGCAGGCAAGCGTCAATCCGGCGCCGCGTTCCCAGGTACGGGTGCGCAAGGATCTGTCGGATGTGACCTGTGCCAGCGTGATATTGGCTTTTTCCGGAAACATCGGATGGTTTTCCAGCATCGGGCCAAAACGCTCGAGATCGAATGTCATCGGGTCCTGATCGACCCAGAAGATCGCATGCGGATTGCCCATGGACATGGCCGAGGGCGAATGCAGAACCGGCGCATCGATCGGACCGATCTGCAGTTCGATACGGCTGGTATCGAAAAACTCTTCCGCAAGCGGGATTTTATCCGAGGCGAAAACCGGCTTTCCCATATCGACCGAGATCGTGCCGTCGGCGTGCTCTTCGGCGTTCAGAATTCCGGCGACCGTCTGGAATGTAAAAGTCTTGCGGCCTGTCTCGGAGCTAAGCGCCTGCACCACGCAACGCGTGCCGTTACCGCAGGCCTGCGCCTTGGTGCCATCGCAGTTGAGAATATCGATCCAGGCGTCGGTACCGTCGGCCTTCGGATCATGGATGGCCATGATCTGGTCGAACTGCGTGGCGGGATCGGCATTGAGTGCAATCGCGGCCTGGGGCGTGACAACGTCGGCACGGCCGCGCATATCGACAACGAGGATCTTGTTGCCAAGCCCGTTCATACGCGCGAATTCGACCTGTCCTGCCATGATGCTGATCCATTCCCGGGCGCCATGCCCTGTCTTTAAGGCGTATATGGCCGAAAGCGCTCGGAATTACCAGTGGTGGCGGATGGTTGGACGCTTATCCGAAAATCCGTTCAACCAGCCCATGCACACGACGGAATGCAGCCTTGGCGCCTTCTGCGGCTTCGATCTCTTCCGCCTCCGAAAGCGGCAGATCATTGTACGCCGACACAAAATTACGCCAATGCAGACCGCGTCCTTCCGGGTGGCCGGCAAGGTGTCGAGCGCCGAAATCATCGGACAGATCCAGCTTAGCGGCTTCCTTACGCAGGAAGGCGGCACCGAGATTGGAACCTTCTGCAACATAGACCCAACCGAGTGCAGCGGCCGGGCTCAAAGGTCCGGTGGTGCTCACCAGTGTTTCGGCAATGCCACCGAGATCGATGATATCCTGACGCACCGCTTGTGCGCGGCAACGATCGGCAAGGCCCGGAAGCTTCACGTTCAGTTCTGCAGAGGCGTAGAGCGGAGCGACATCCGCATGGAAATGATGCTGCACCTCGAGAAACTGCGCATAACGCTCGCGACTGGCGAAAGGCTCGGCCTGCATGATGCGTTTGTCGAGTGTGTCATGTGTTCCCGTCGTCAGGCTTTTCAGTCGCTGGATGCGGGTGGATTCGGCCGGGCGTTCAAGCTCGATCAGCATTCTTTTCCCTCGTACTCAAGTTTCCGCTTGAAGCAAATCGGCATGGGGTTCGTCAAGTGGGGTTGGAGGCGGAAACCGACACCGGCACCTCGAAAACCTCGCCCGGCCGCATGGGGCGAAAACGCTCGCGGGAAATCTTTTGCGTATCGAGCGCGGCGTGAAGCGCCTCCACCGGCTGCTCGATACCTTCGTTGGTGAGTTTCACCGTGCCCCAATGATGCCCGGCAACAAAGGCGGCACCACAAAGCAACATGCCTTCAACCGCTTCTGCCGGGTTCTGGTGCTGAGCCTTCATGAACCAGCGCGGCTCGTAGGCGCCAAACGGCAGGTTGGCGAGGCGAAAACCGCCGTGCTTCTCCCTCGCCGTGCGATAATTGATGCCGCCGTGAAAGCCCGTATCGCCGATGTGATAGATTTTTCCGGTCGGCGTTTCGAACACGAAGGCGGCCCAGAGCGCCTGCCGGCGATCATTCAGCCCCCGCGCCGACCAGTGATGACAGGGCTCGCAATGGAAGGTGACGCCGGGCGCCACTTCCTCCTGTCCACCCCAATCCATCACCATGATTTTCGCATCAGGGACGCGTGCGCGGATGATAACGTCATTGCCGAGCGGGGTGATGAAATGCGGTCTGTCACGACCCTGCAGCACCCACAGCGTTTCAAGATCGAGGTGGTCGTAGTGATTGTGGGTAACGAGCACGATGTCGATCGGCGGCAGATCGCCGATGCGGATGCCCGGCGGATTGATACGTTTCGGTCCGGTCCAGGTAAACGGGCTGGTGCGCTCGGACCACACGGGATCGGTAAGGATATTGAGACCAGAGACCTGGATCAGCATGGAGGCATGGCCGACCATGGTGACGACGAGACGATCGCCGTTGACGCGGGTTTCCGGAATGGCCTGCGGAAACGGACTGGCAAAGGTGTCGGGCCAGGGAATATTGCCGTTGCCGAGCTTCCAGCGCAGGAGATCAAGCGTGCCTGCCGGCTCCTCACCATTGGGATTGAAGAAATGCGTGCCGTCGAAATGATCCGAGACGGGACCCGTATAATATTTGTTGCCAGCCATGGCGCTCCTAGCCGTGAACCCGCCGGCAAGCGCTGCCATGGCAGCAAGACCGGTCCATTTGAAAAAATTGCGACGGTTCATGAAGTCAGGCCGATCAGGAGTTTTTTCAAGGAGAGCTCTCAGGCAGCTTCGATATCGGTCAGTGCAAAATCCTCGCCGACGAAAAGAAGCGGCGATTTCAGTGTTTTCGCGGCGGCGTAGGTAAAGCAATCTCCGAAGTTGAGTTTTGCCGGATGGCCGACAAAACGGCCGTAAGTCTTTGCCGCATCCAGTGCGATATCGTGGAGGCCGATAGGAATATCGATTTCGGTCGCACCTATCTGATCGAGGAAATCGACAACAAGCTGTCTTGTGTCTCCGATGAGACCGGCAGGTGTGGAAGAATTTTCTCCATAAAGAGAAATCTTCTTTTTACGCGCAAGCGCAATCACTGCCTCGAAGACAACCAGTGATGAATAATGGATTGGAAGCTGCGCAGCATGGATCTTTTCAAGTAATTGGGCTGCTTCTTTTTCCTGGCTGATGATCGCAACGATTGCAGAGGCATCGATAAACATCAGATCTCCCACATCTCGTCCATGAACGCCTTTTCATCGAAATCCGGATTCGTGGGGCCTAACGCAGCGTACCGCTCCTGAATACGCCTGACACGTTCCTCAACGGTGAGTTTCCCGTCAGCCTCATTCAGAACTCTCTCCAGCGCGACACGCACAGCTTCCGTCTTGGTCTTCGTGCCCAGTTGGCGCATGACTTCATCGGCCAGCGCGTTGACCTTCGGATCACGAATATAAAGGGACATGGCAATTCTTTCCGCAGCAGCTTTCTGAATATTCAATATAGCCTTTCTGAATATTCCTGCAATCGACAGCAGAACCTTGGCACTGGCGCTCGCGCGCCTATTTACGCCCGGCATTGTGACGAAGCGCAAATAAAGGCGCAGCAATCGGATTGGATGAACGATGAAATTTTTGAGAACACTGGCTGTCGCCGGCGCACTGTCGCTCTGCGCATTCACCGCCTCAGCACAGGACGTGCCGCCCCCGGTCCATGGTGTGACATTCGAGGAATGGGCTTCCGCTGCCGCTCGTATTTCAAACAAGACGAACGAGGACGAGGTTTTCAAGACGCTCTCGATCGACAAGGGCCAGTTCGACCAGATCAATGAAACCTTCACGAAAGCCCTGAAGGACGACAAGGAATTCAAGCTGATCACCTATTACGGCGAGGCCTTTAGCAACTTGAATGCCGGCCGTTTTGCCGCAAGCACGCAGGAGACGAAGCGCAAGCTCGAAAGCTTCGACGATTATGCCCGCGTCACCGGCCATATGGAGGCCGCCACAGATGCCGGCATCGATCCGCAGAAGGTTTTGGAGGAACACGGGCTGACCGTTTTCGAATACAGCCAGGACGGCGCCTACTGGATCGGCCAGCTGCGAGAAAAGAGCATGGCGGGCAATTCCGAGGCTGTCAGCCGCTGGACGGATGGCATCGGCAAATACAAGGCTGAATACGCCACACGATACGCCAAAAAGTAAAGTTTACGGACCGCTTGAGCTGCAGCGGCCCGTCTTTCACCTTGCATATCCGCCACTTCCCTTGACTCTTTACCCCATTTCCTGTTTAAGCCCGACAATCTGCTGACAAGTCACGACTTGGAGCCGCCGACCGGGGCCGACATACTGAGCCCGGAGGTCAACACCCGACAGCGCGTTGCGCCCTCGGGTGCTTTTTGGCTATGCGCGCGCCTTGACGTCTTGTTTTCAGCGGTAAAAGACCCGACGTTTCCGGGCACCCGGAAACGAAGAAGGAAGTTGCGATGTTTGAGAACCTGCAGGACCGTCTTGGCTCCATTCTGAATGGACTGACCGGCCGTGGCGCGTTGAGCGAGGCGGATGTTTCCGCAGCCCTGCGCGAGGTTCGCCGTGCGCTTCTGGAAGCCGACGTCGCGCTCGAAGTGGTCCGCGCCTTCACCGACAAGGTGCGTGAAAAGGCCGTTGGCGCCGAAGTTCTGAAATCCATCAAGCCCGGCCAGATGGTCGTCAAGATCGTTCATGACGAACTGGTCGAGATGCTGGGTTCGGAAGGCGTCGGCATCAGCTTGCACGCCGCCGCCCCCGTCGTCATCATGATGGTCGGTCTGCAAGGGTCTGGTAAGACGACCACGACCGGCAAGATCGCCAAGCGCCTGACCGAGCGCGAAAAGAAAAAAGTGCTGATGGCGTCGCTCGATACGCGTCGTCCGGCAGCCCAGGAACAGTTGCGCCAGTTGGGCGTACAGACTGGCGTCGATACGCTGCCGATCATCGCCGGCCAGTCGCCGACCGATATTGCCGCGCGCGCCGTACAGGCCGCAAAACTCGGCGGTCATGACGTCGTCATTCTCGACACCGCAGGCCGCACGCATATCGACGAACCGCTGATGGCCGAAATGGCCGAGATCAAGCGCAAGTCCAATCCGCATGAAATCCTGCTGGTGGCCGACAGTCTGACCGGTCAGGACGCCGTCAATCTGGCGCGCAATTTCGATGAACGCGTCGGAATTACCGGCCTCGTTCTGACCCGCATGGACGGCGATGGCCGTGGCGGTGCAGCGCTTTCGATGCGAGCCGTCACCGGCAAGCCGATCAAGTTGATCGGTGTCGGCGAAAAGATGACGGAGATGGAGGAATTCCATCCCCGCCGTATTGCCGACCGTATTCTCGGCATGGGCGACATCGTTTCGCTGGTCGAAAAGGCCGCCGAAAACATCGACGCCGAAAAGGCGGCTGCCATGGCCGCCAAGATGGCCAAGGGCAAATTCGACCTCAACGACCTTGCAGACCAGCTGCGCCAGATGAAATCGCTCGGCGGCATGGGCGGCATCATGGGCATGATGCCGGGAATGGCCGGCATGAAGGACAAGCTCGCCGCATCGGGCATGAACGACAAGATGTTCGACCGCCAGATCGCCATCATCGGTTCGATGACCAAGGCCGAGCGCGCCAACCCGGACATGCTGAAACATTCCCGCAAAAAGCGCATCGCCGCCGGTTCCGGCACGGATGCGGCGGAAATCAACAAGCTTCTGAAAATGCACCGCCAGATGGCCGACATGATGAAAATGATGGGCGGCAAGGGCAAGGGCGGCATGATGAAGCAGATGATGGGCGGCCTTGCCTCCAAGATGGGCATGGGTGGAATGGGCGGTATGGGCGGCATGCCCGACCTTTCCAAGCTTGACCCGAAACAGCTCGAAGCCCTTCAGAAGCAGGCCGAAGCTGCCGGCTTGAAGCCGGGCGGCATGCCGGGTCTGCCGGGTGGCGGAATGCCGGGTCTGGGCGGCGGCGGCCTGCCGGGTCTCGGTGGTTTCCCGGGCCTGCCGGGTCTGCCGGGCAAGAAGAAATAAGAGGGAGCGCGTAAATGGTTGACCCGCAAGTGAAGGCAAAGCTTTTGAGCTACCGCCAGTCGATCGACAATATCGACGCGGCGCTGGTGCATATGCTGGCCGAACGTTTTCGCTGCACCAAGGAAGTGGGCCACCTCAAGGCTCAGTACGATTTGCCGCCGGCCGACCCGGCGCGTGAAGAATTCCAGATCGAACGCCTTCGTCAGCTGGCGAAGGATGCCAATCTGGACCCGGATTTCGCGGAAAAGTTCCTGAACTTCGTCATCAAGGAAGTCATCAGGCACCATGAAGCGATTGCCGCCAAACATGGCGGCACCAAAGAGACTGCATAACCAACTATTGAGACACGGCCCGCCGGATGGCGGCCCAAACCTAGGAGAATAAAAATGTCCCTGAAGATTCGTCTGGCCCGCGGTGGTTCCAAGAAGCGTCCTTACTACACGGTTGTTCTGGCTGACGCCCGTTCGCCGCGCGACGGCCGCTTCCTGGAGAAGCTCGGTTCCTGGAACCCGATGCTGGCCAAGGACAACCCGGCCCGTATCGAACTGAACGCCGAGCGCATCCAGCATTGGATCGCCAACGGTGCACAGCCGACCGACCGCGTTCTGCGCTTCCTGGCCGACGCCAATATCGCGACCCGCGAAGCCAAGAACAACCCGGAAAAGGCAAAGCCGGGCAAGAAGGCAACCGAGCGCGCCGCTGAAAAGGCTCAGAAGATCGAAGACGCCAAGGCAGCTGCTGCCGAAGCCGCCGCTTCTGCTGAATAATCTTTTCCGACCGCAAGGTTAAGAAAGTCACGGGTGGCATGGCAACATGCCGCCCGTTTCCATTTGCAGATCGGCATTGCCAAACGGCGCTTGCCCGACAGGGGCCACAGCCGTAAAAGACCGGAAACGACACGAAGGATCGGCACGCCCGTATGGCCAAGCTTGAAAACCCAATCCTGATGGCCACTATAGGCGCGGCCCAGGGCCTGCGCGGCGAAGTGCGCGTGCGCACCTTTACCGAAGATCCGATGTCGATCGGCGATTATGGCAACCTGCATAGCGCCGATGGCCGCGTGTTCGAGATCCTCGATCTGCGCGAAGCCAAGACCGTCGTGATCGTGCGGTTCCGCGGCATCAACGACCGCAATGCGGCCGAAGCGCTGAACGGCCTGGAACTGTTCATCGACCGCGACAATCTGCCGGACGACGAACTGGAAGAAGACGAATTTTATTATGCCGATCTCGAAGGCCTCGAAGCTGTCGATGCCGAAGGCAAAAGCTACGGCAAGGTGACCTCGGTTCACGATTTCGGCGCCGGTGACCTGCTGGAGCTGAAGGGCCCGGGCCGTCGTCCTGCCCTGATCCCCTTCTCCGAAGCCGCCGTGCTGGAAATCGATCTCGAAAACGGTCGCCTTCTCATCGATCCGATGGCGGCGGGCCTGATCGAGGACCCCAATGAGGGCAAGGGCCAGGACGGCTTTCCCGGCGGCAACTGATAAGATGACCTTTCGCGCCACCATCCTGACGCTTTATCCCGAAATGTTTCCGGGCCATCTCGGCACGTCGCTCGCCGGCAAGGCCGCCGCACGCGGCGAATGGTCGGTAGAGGCCGTGCAGATCCGCGATTTTGCGGAGGATAAACATCGCACTGTCGACGATACGCCGGCCGGCGGCGGCGCCGGCATGGTGCTGAAACCCGACATTCTGGCGAAGGCGATCGACTCGGTCGCGGCCAAAGACAAGGGTGACAACCGCCCCCGCCTGCTGATGAGCCCGCGCGGCAAACCGCTGACGCAGGCGCGCGTGCGCGAACTGGCGGCCGGTGAAGGCGTGGTCATCGTCTGCGGTCGTTTCGAAGGTGTGGACCAGCGGGTGATCGATGGCCGCGAACTCGAGGAAGTCTCGATTGGCGACTATATTCTCTCCGGTGGCGAGCCGGCGGCGCTGATCCTGCTCGATGCCGTTGTGCGCATCCTGCCGGGCGTGATGGGCAATGTCCTGTCCGGTACCCATGAAAGTTTTGAGACGGGCATGCTGGAGCACCCGCATTACACGCGCCCGCCGGTTTTCGAGGGCCGGGAAATTCCGGCTGTTCTCACATCCGGCAATCACGCAGCCATCGAAAAGTGGCGGCAGGAACAGGCACGGAAGCTGACCAAGGAACGCCGGCCTGATTTGCTGGACTGACATCGTGCTTCGGCTGGCGCATCGCGCGCCGGAAACGCTGCCTTTCCGTCATAAAAACGCAGCAGACGGGATGACAAGCGCGTCCCTTTGGTGTATTGGCGCGCTCGGACATGGGCAAATGCCCGTAACCGATAAGCAAAGAATGGCGAACCCGCTCTGCCGAAAAGGCTGATCCCGAGGCAATGACCTTTTGAAGGTCGAGGCCAGAGGATGATCATCGAGCGCTCTGGCTGTTTCAGAAAAACTAGAGGTTATATCGATGAACATCATCCAGCAGCTTGAGGCCGAACAGGCCGCCAAGATCGAAGCCAAGCGCAAGCTTCCCGCCTTTGAAGCCGGCGACACCCTTCGCGTCAACGTCCGCGTGACGGAAGGTACCCGTACCCGTATTCAGGCTTACGAAGGCGTCTGCATCGCTCGTTCGGGCGGCGGCATCAACGAGAGCTTCACGGTTCGCAAGATTTCCTACGGTGAAGGCGTCGAGCGCGTATTCCCGGTTTATTCGCCGCTGGTCGAAGGCGTCGAAATCGTTCGCCGCGGTAAGGTCCGTCGCGCCAAGCTGTACTACCTGCGCGATCGTCGCGGCAAGTCAGCTCGTATCGTTGAAAACACCGGTACGCGCGCTCGCAAGCTGAACGACGCTGAACGCGCCGCAGCTGCCGAGGAAAAGGCACGTCTGGAAGCCGAAAAGGTAGCAGCAGCACAGGCACTGGCCGCCGAAAAGGCAGCTCAGGAAGCCGCTGAAGCCAAGGCTGCAGAAGAAGCAGCAGCTGCAAAGGCAGCAGAAGCTTCTGCTGAATAAGAATTGCCGTTACGGCATGATGAAAAGGCGGTCTTCGGGCCGCCTTTTTTCGTTGTCGCAATAACAAATCTTAAAAATTGCGGCCGAGCCCGCGTCTGGCGGGAACTCTTTGGGCGGCTCCCGCATTTTTCGCTCTGGATTGCCAACCGGAGCTTTTCCCGTGAAGCCGATCGTCAGCGTTTCCCTGAAACTCGCAACCTGCCTCACCCTGGGTGTCGCCGGGGTGATCGGCGCGGTTTACGCAGCCTCCTTCGTCATCACCGATTACACGCCGCATCACTTTGCCCATATGGATGCGCCGCTGTGGACCGACAAACCGGTCGCCATCGATCGCAGCGCGCAGGCGCTTGAACGGCTCCCAGCGCTGATTGCAGCAATAGATGTCCCTGCGCAGGAAAATCCGCTCGGCGGTGAAATCAACAGCGTAGCGAACGCGGTGCCGCCGCAACGGTCGGCAGATCGGCTTGAGATCGCTTCGTCACAGAATGATGATCCGATGATGCAGGGGGCCGACATGCCGCCAATGGGCGCGCAAACGGACAACGGCATGATCGAATTGAGTGCCGCGCATATCGACTGGTGTTTTGCCCAATACCGATCCTACCGCATCGAAGACAACAGCTATCAGCCGTTCGATGCGCCGGAACGTCAGCAGTGCCAGTCGCCACATGAAGGCGGCATGGCTGTCGCGGATGCGTCGGGCATGGGTGAAGGCGCCCTGCCGCCGGAGACCGTTGAGGACACCATGACCGGGCAGACGGTGGCGGCGGAAGAACCGCAGATGATCGCCGCTTCCGGCAGTGTCGATACCGCCTGGTGTTTTGCGCAATACCGTTCCTACCGTGCCGAAGACAATTCGTACCAGCCGTTTGATGACGGGCCGCGCCGCCAGTGCGTGCCGAGAGAGCGCAGCTACTGACGCCGATCGGCAACGGCACAAGTATCCGTCATCACAGCGTCACGCAGCCGATTGCCGACATTTCATTGAACTGCTATATAAGCCACCATGGGATCGAAATTCGGATGTCTCGCGAAACAGATTGTCGTGCTGCAGGACCACAAGCGTCTACCGGCACGTTTCTTCGCGCGTGTCTCCGGGGCGCTTTGCAGCCGACTTAGCTGACCGGGCCGACATGCCCGGCTCGGCGGATTTTTCCGCCCGCATTTCCCGTCTTCAAAACATGACCATTTGAAATGGATGTCAGCCATGAGCGCACCGCGTACCCTCTATGACAAGATCTGGGACGACCACGTCGTATCGGAAGAAAACGGAACCTGTCTTCTCTACATCGATCGTCACCTCGTTCACGAAGTGACGTCGCCACAGGCTTTCGAAGGCCTGCGCATGGCCGGCCGCAAGGTACGCTCCCCGGAGCGTACGCTCGCCGTCGTCGACCATAACGTGCCGACCACGGCCGACCGCCACCTCGGCATCAAGAACGAGGAAAGCCGCATCCAGGTGGAGGCGCTCGCCCAGAATGCTGCCGATTTCGGTGTCGAATATTATTCGGAAAAGGATGTCCGCCAAGGCATCGTGCACATCGTCGGCCCCGAGCAGGGTTTTACCCTGCCGGGCATGACCATCGTCTGTGGTGACAGCCACACGTCCACGCATGGCGCATTCGGCGCGCTGGCACATGGCATCGGCACATCCGAGGTCGAGCATGTTCTCGCCACCCAGACACTGGTGCAGAAAAAGGCCAAGAACATGCTGGTGCGTGTCGATGGCAAACTGCCCGAAGGTGTGACCGCCAAGGACGTCATTCTCGCCATCATCGGCGAGATCGGCACCGCCGGCGGCACCGGCCACGTGGTCGAGTTTGCCGGCGAGGCGATCCGTTCGCTCTCCATGGAAGGCCGCATGACGGTCTGCAACATGACGATCGAAGGCGGCGCCCGCGCCGGCCTGATCGCGCCGGACGAAACCACGTTCGAATACATCAAGGGCAAACCGCGCGCGCCAAAAGGTGCAGCACTCGATATGGCGATCGATTACTGGAAGACGCTGCACAGCGACGAAGGCGCGCATTACGACAAGGTAATCGTGCTTGATGGCGCCAATCTGCCTCCGATCGTCTCCTGGGGTTCCTCGCCGGAAGACGTCATCTCGGTGGAAGGCATTGTGCCGAACCCGGACGACATTCAGGAAGAAAACAAGCGCACCTCGAAATGGCGTGCCTTGGAATATATGGGCCTGAAGCCCGGCCAGAAGATGACCGACATTACCGTCGACCGCGTCTTCATCGGCTCCTGCACCAATGGCCGTATCGAGGATCTTCGCGCAGCGGCCGCCATGGTCGAGGGCAAGAAGGTTGCCTCCACCGTCAACGCCATGATTGTGCCCGGCTCCGGTCTCGTCAAGGAACAGGCGGAAGCCGAAGGCCTCGACACGATCTTCAAGGATGCCGGTTTCGAGTGGCGCGAACCGGGCTGCTCCATGTGCCTTGCCATGAACGATGACCGCCTGAACCCATATGAGCGCTGCGCCTCTACCTCGAACCGCAATTTCGAGGGACGGCAGGGTTACAAGGGCCGCACACATCTCGTTTCGCCTGCGATGGCAGCGGCGGCGGCGATTGCCGGTCATTTTGTCGATATCCGCGACTGGAAATAACCTGACTTCGTGGGAGGGGTGCAAAGCGCCCCTCCCTACCCCACCACCTTCACCACCGTTCCCTTGCGGATCACCCGCAACAGCCGGCGCATATCCTGCAGGCTCACCGCCACGCATCCTGCCGTTGGCTGATAACCCGGCCGGATCAGGTGAAAGAAGATCGCCGAACCGCGGTTACGGCTGCGGCAAGAAACATTCCAATCCAGCACGAGGCAGACATCGTATAGTCCGTCCTCCCGCCTCATTTCCTCATGGCTGGGCTTGAACGGCGCTTTTACCAGCCTGTTGTAACTCGGATGCTGCGGCTGATCGCACCAAAGCATGTCGGCGCGGATGCGGCGCATGGGCAGCGCCGTCGGTAGTGCACGCACCCGGTCGCCCCGCACAAAACCGCAGAGAACGGGCATGGATGCAATCGGTGTCGCGCCATCCCCTTCCCGCTTCAACCCGGTGCGACCGGAACGTCCGATGGCTGCCTCGAAGGTGACCGGCCCCGCCTGAACGAGCGCGCGCGAACGCTTTCCGGGTGCCTGGCGCACGACAATTGTCGACAGCCCCCTTTTCTTTTCGGGCTTGGCTCTCATTTTCCTCACAAGTTTTTGCTTTGCTCATGATTTTATTTGAATTCATAGCAAGCTAACACTTACATCAAGTGCCCGAAACAGTCGGCCGCGCACCATCCGTATGGCCCGCGACAACAAAGAGGCAAGTTCTACATGGCAGCACGCACCATCCTTCTGGTCGATGATGACAACGACCTGCGCGAAACACTGGTCGAGCAGCTGTCATTTTACGAAGAATTTAACATCATGCAGGAAAGCAACGCCACCAAGGCGATGCAGACGGCCAAGGCTGGCCAGATCGACCTGCTGATCATGGATGTCGGGCTGCCGGACATGGATGGCCGTGAAGCGGTGAAACTGCTTCGCAAGGGTGGCTTCAAGGCACCGATCATCATGCTGACCGGCCACGACACCGACAGCGACACCATTCTGGGTCTCGAAGCCGGAGCCAACGATTATGTGACGAAGCCGTTCCGCTTCGCTGTTCTGCTTGCTCGCATCCGCGGCCAGCTGCGCCAGTATGAGCAGAGCGAGGATGCCACCTTCACGGTTGGCCCCTACGTGTTCAAGCCCAGCCAGAAGCTGCTGACCACCGATGACGGCAAAAAAATCCGCCTGACCGAAAAGGAAGCGGCTATCATCCGTTACCTTTACCGCGCCGGTCAGAAGGTGGTTACCAGAGACGTGCTGCTGGAAGAGGTCTGGGGTTACAATTCCGGCGTCACCACCCACACGCTGGAAACCCATGTCTACCGCCTGCGCCAGAAGATCGAGCGCGACCCGTCCAACGCGGAAATCCTCGTGACGGAAAACGGCGGCTACAAGATCGTACCGTAAGGACTGAACGACAATGGCACTTGCCGACGACATTCGCCTGCTTTCGCAGGTGCCATTGTTTTCACAGATGGATGGCGACCAGCTGCGGCTGATCGCTTTCGGTGCCGAACGCCGCACGATCGGCGAAGGCCAGGCGCTTTTTCGCGAACATTCTCCAGCCGAATGCGCCTTCGTGATTGCCAGCGGGCGCTTTCAGCTCTCCACCCTGGGACGTGACGGCCATATGCAGGCGGAAAAGGAAGTGGGGTCCGGCACGCTGCTTTCCGAACTGGCCTTGGTCACCATGGTGGAACGCAAATATACGGCGATCGCGCTGCAGGACAGCGACGTGATGAAGGTGACGCGCACCCTGTTCCATCGCCTGCTAGAAGAATATCCCCGCGCCGCGCAGCTTCTTCAGGCCCGCATCCGCGAAAACCTGATGCGCATGGCGCAGGCGGCAACGGCCATGGAAAGCAAGTTCCTGTAAGAACGGAGCTTCGTCTCGCCGAGGCCTGTGTTCAGGCCCGGCCCTCTTCGCCTCAGAACTTGAACGTTGCCGTCACCGGCACGTGGTCCGATGGCTGGTTCCAGCCGCGGGCTTCCTTCAGAACCTCGATCTTTTCCAGAAACGGACCAAGCTCCGGCGACGACCAGATATGATCGAGTCGGCGGCCCTTGTTGGCGGCTTCCCAATCCTTTGCGCGGTAGCTCCACCATGTGTAGATCTTTTCCGGCTCCGGCGTGTATTGGCGCATCAGGTCCAGCCAGCCGCCCTTGGCGATGACGTCCTTCATGCCGTCGGTTTCCACCGGTGTATGGCTGACGATCTTCAGAAGCTGCTTGTGCGACCAGACGTCGTGCTCCAGCGGCGCGATGTTGAGATCGCCGACGAGAATTGACGAGACGCCCGGCGTATCTGCCTTCAGCACTTTCATTTCTTCGAGGAAATCGAGCTTGTGGCCAAACTTCGGATTGATGGTGCGATCCGGCTCGTCACCACCGGCGGGGACGTAGAAATTATGCAGGCGGATGCGGCGCGAACCGCGCTCGAAGATCGCCGAGATATGACGGGCATCGCCGACATTGCAATAATTCTGACGATGATCTTCCGACAGCGGGATACGCGAGGCAATTGCCACGCCGTGATAACCCTTCTGGCCGTGGATGATGATGTGCTCGTAACCGAGCGCTTTCAGGGGAGCGAGCGGGAATTCCGGCTCCTGACACTTGATCTCCTGCAGGCAGAGAATGTCAGGCTGGTGGCGAACGATGAACTGTTCGACGATCGGCATGCGCAACCGCACCGAGTTGATGTTCCAGGTGGTGATGGAAAATGACATGCGGAAAGTCCCCTGCTGATGGCCAAGGGTCTAGGCAATTTCCGATGTGCTGAAAAGCAGAAAGGCCACCATTTCGGCGACCTTTCGAAATCTCGTCTGCCCATGAACAGCTTATCGGCGGTGAACGGCCTGGTAATCGATCTGGAACACCTTGTCGTCGAACTGCGTGCCGTTCTGCACGTTGTAGATCATCACCGAGGTTTCCTTGTTCTGAAGGTCGGTAATGGTCCACTGGCGCAGATCGTAGGTCTTTGGATCGAACATCATGGTGATGGTGCTGTCGCCAAAGATACTCTTGTTGCCAAGCACGATGGTGATGAGATCAGACTCTTCCTTGACGTCGCGCACGGTCTGGTTCTGCAGGTCGATCTTGTCCGACAGAAGCAGGCTGAGCGGTGTCTTGGACAGGGGATAGATATCCCAGGTCTTCAGCTTGAGATTGCCGATCACGACATTCTTGCCGTCGGCAATGACGCGGATCGGCGATGGATCCTCGAAATTGAAACGCAGCTTGCCGGGACGTTCGATGAAGAACTTGCCGCCGGTCTGTTCGCCGCGCGGGCCGAACTGCACGAACTCGCCCATCATGGTTTTGACGGAGGAAAAGTGATCGGCGATCTTCTGCGCCGAAGCATTTCCCTGCGCTAGTGCGGGAAGGCCGGTGAGACTGCCAAAAGCCATGGCCGTGACGCCGGTTACGAAACCGCGGCGGCTGAGGGAGGGCGTCAGGATCTGCGGCATGGTCTTCACTGTCATTCGGTATTCTCCTTCAGTCTCTTCCTCACCGTGAAAGGCGGCGGCTTGATGGCCGCGCCTTATCACAGCGCGGTTACCGATCGAGAATATCGTTCTCTGTCGGCACCAGTATCTCGCGTTTGCCGGCGTGGTTGGCCGGGCCGATCAGCCCTTCCTGCTCCATCCGCTCGATCAGCGACGCAGCGCGGTTGTAACCGATGCCCAGCCGACGCTGGATATAGGACGTCGATGCCTTGCCGTCACGCAACACGATTGCCACTGCCTGATCGTAAGGGTCATCCGAATCCGAGAGATTGGATGTGCCGCCCGGGCCGCCTTCGTCGTCATCCTCGTCGTCTGCCGTAATTGCTTCGAGATATTGGGGCGAACCCTGGCTTTTCAAGTAGGAGACGATTTCCTCGACTTCGTTATCCGACACGAAAGGACCATGGACACGCTGGATGCGGCCGCCACCGGCCATATAGAGCATGTCGCCCATGCCGAGCAGCTGTTCTGCCCCCTGTTCACCCAGAATGGTGCGACTGTCGATCTTCGACGTGACCTGGAAGGAGATGCGCGTCGGGAAGTTGGCCTTGATCGTGCCGGTGATGACATCGACGGACGGACGCTGCGTTGCCATGATGACATGGATGCCGGCAGCACGTGCCATCTGCGCCAGACGCTGGACTGCGCCTTCGATATCCTTGCCGGCCACCATCATCAGGTCGGCCATTTCGTCGATGACAACGACGATATAGGGCAGAGGCTTCAGATCGAACTCTTCCGTCTCGTACATCGCCTCGCCCGTCTGGCGGTCAAAGCCCGTCTGCACGGTGCGGGTGAGCACTTCACCCTTGGCGAGCGCCTGCTCGACACGGGTGTTGAAGCCGTCGATATTGCGCACACCGATCTTCGACATCTTCTTGTAGCGCTCTTCCATCTCGCGGACGGTCCATTTGAGCGCGACGACGGCCTTTTTCGGATCGGTGACGACAGGCGACAGAAGATGCGGGATGCCGTCATAGATCGACAGTTCCAGCATTTTTGGATCGATCATGATCAGGCGGCATTTTTCCGGGCTGTGTCGGTAAAGCAGCGACAGGATCATGGTATTGATGGCGACCGACTTACCCGAACCGGTGGTGCCGGCGACGAGAAGATGCGGCATCTTGGCGAGATCGGCGATGACCGGTTCGCCGCCGATCGTCTTGCCAAGCGCCATGGCGAGCTTGGCCTTGCTGCCCTCGAAATCGCGGCTGCCGATCATTTCGCGCAGATAGACGGTTTCGCGGGTGGAATTCGGCAGCTCGATACCGATCGCATTGCGGCCGGGCACGACGGCGACACGGGCGGCGATCGCGCTCATCGAGCGGGCGATATCGTCGGCAAGACCGATGACGCGGGACGACTTGATGCCGGGCGCCGGCTCTAGTTCGTAAAGCGTGACGACCGGACCCGGACGGACATGGATGATCTCGCCCTTGACGCCGAAATCTTCCAACACGCCTTCCAGCATGCGGGCATTCTGCTCGAGCGCATCGGCAGACAACGAGGCATCGCGGGCAACGGCCTTCGGTTCGGTGAGAAGGTGGACGGACGGCAGCTGGAAACCTTCGGGATCGATGAAGGAAGACTGCGCCTCGCGGCCGACGCGTGCACTCGGCTTTGGCGGGGCGGCTGCCGGCGTTACGCGCGGATTGTTGCCGCGGCCGCGTGTGCCTGAAACGAACGCGTCGTCATCCGGCAGAATGCCGGCCGGGCGGCGCATGCCGACGTCATCATCATATTCGTCGTCGTCATCCTGCGCCATGGGCGGCGCGGCGATGGCGCGGCGCGCCATTGTACGGTTGGCAAACTCGCCGCCATCCATGGAAGGCTCGCGGCGATCGCCACGGTTCATCGCCTTGGCGCGCACCGGTTCGTTGAGGCCGCCGAATTCATCGTCGTTGAAGTCATAAGGCTGTTCATGCGGGCCGCTCATCCGCGACCGCGACTTGATGCCGAAGAGACGACGGAACTGGGCTTGGGCGGTGTACCAGTAGTGGGCAAGCGCGCCGAAGGCGAGGAAACCGCCAAATCCGCCTTCTTCATCCTCATCGTCATCCTGCGCTGCATTGCGGCGCGGCGGCTCCGGAATGTCGTCCTCGTCGATCTCCACAGCTTCGCGCTGCCCGATCAGGCCCGAGGAAAAGAACATCAGCCATGCGGTCGGCACGGCAAAGATGCAGCCGAGAATGGTGGCGAGCATGCCTGTCGGATAGGCCCCCACGAAAAGGGCGGGGAAACGCAGGATCATGTCACCCAGCACACCGCCGATGCCGTTGGGGATCGGCCAGGTGAGCGGAGCGGGAAAACAGCCGAGCGTGGCAGCACCAGCAAGGGCGGCGCCGAACCAGGCAGCGATGCGAGCCGGAAGACGGTCGATATGGCGGCCGGTGATCAGCGCCATCGCCCAGGCAAGGATCGGCAGGAGAGCCAGTACACTGGCAAGCCCGAGAAACTGCATCATCATGTCGGCGAAGGCAGCGCCCGCAGACCCGAGAAGGTTCGTCGGCTCATTATCGGTGGCATAGGAGAAGCTCGGATCGGCAACGTTCCACGTTGCCAGCGCGGCAATAGCCAGCGCGAGCCCGAGAAAAATCCCGAAACCAAGAAGCGCCAGAATCTGACGCATGACGAAAGCGGTAAGCACGAGGCGCGTCGAACGATGCGCCATGGCTGCCGAATTGCTTCTGCTCATTATCACCAGCCTGTAACCAGTTTTGGGCATGGCGTTCGAATCGGCGGCCCGACACGCAATGCGCCCAGATGAGAACAGGCTAACGAAAGCAGGTTAACGCAGCTTTAACCACGCCTGTAAGGGTAAAATTTACCCCAGCAAAAAGGCCCGGAACGTTTTGTCCCGGGCCTTTTCGACAGCATCAGACATGTGAAATCCGCGCGACAGTAGCGGTCTGCCGCGCGAAAACCGATCAGTTGTGATAGGCAGCTTCGCCATGCGACGCGAGATCGAGACCTTCGCGTTCGGCTTCGACCGTCACACGCAGGCCGACGATCAGATCGACGATCTTGTAGAGGACGAAGGAGCCGATACCGCACCATGCGATGGTGACGAGGACGGCATAAAGCTGCGTCATGAACTGGCCGCCCATGGTGACGCCTTCGGCATAACCAACGCCGCCGAGCGACGACGATGCGAAGATGCCGGTCGCCAGCGCGCCGAAGAGGCCGCCGATACCGTGAACGCCGAAAACGTCAGCCGTATCGTCGTAACCGAACTTGTTCTTCACGACGGCGACGAAGAAGTAGCAAAGCGGCGAAACGAGAAGCCCCATGACGATGGCGCCCATCGGACCGGCAATGCCGGCAGCCGGCGTGATGGCGACAAGCCCGGCGATCATGCCCGAAACGGCACCGAGCAGCGAAGCCTTGCCGCGGGTAAAGGTTTCTACGACGCACCACGACACGATGGCAGCTGCGGTGGCAACGAAGGTGTTGACGGTTGCGAGCATCGCACCGCCGGACGCTTCGAGGTTGGAACCGGCGTTGAAACCGAACCAGCCGAACCACAGCATGGCGGCACCGACGAGCGTCAGTGTCATCGAGTGAGGCGCCATCATGTCCTTGCCGAAGCCGGTACGCTTGCCGACCATGATCGCGCCGATCAGACCTGCAAGACCCGCATTGATGTGCACGACCGTGCCGCCTGCGAAATCAAGCGCGCCCCAGCCGAAGATCAGGCCGTTGGCATCCCAGACCATGTGGGCGATCGGGAAATAGACGAAAGTGACCCAGAGCACGCAAAACAGCACCACGGCCGAGAACTTGATACGCTCGGCAAATGCGCCGACGATGAGGGCCGGAGTCAGCGCCGCAAAGGTCATCTGGAACATCACGAAGATGAATTCCGGGATGACGACGCCGTCAGTGAAGGTTGCAGCGGTCGAATCGACCGTGACGCCCGAGAGGAACATCTTTGCCGTGCCGCCCCAGAAGGCAGAGGTGCTGCCGCCAAAGGCGAAGGAATAACCGTAGGTCACCCAGATCAGCATGACGGCTGCGGCAACGACCGTGCACTGCATCAGTACCGACAGCATGTTCTTGGTGCGCACGAGACCGCCGTAAAACAGTGCGATGCCCGGCATGATCATGAAGAACACGAGAAGCGTGGCAATGAACATGAAGGCTGTATCGGCCTTGTCCGGAACAGGCGTTGCGGCAGCGGCGGCTGCAGCAGGTGCCGCTGCTTCCTGCGCAAGGGCAACAGCCGGAGCGAGAAACGCCGTTGCGGCTGCCCCCAAACGTCCAAGGGTAGAAACTTTGGTAAACGACATAGCTTGAAAACTCCCCTGACCGCCCTGCTTAAAGCGCTTCTGTGCTGGTTTCGCCGGTGCGGATGCGCACGGCCTGTTCGATCGAATAGACAAAGATCTTGCCGTCGCCGATCTGGCCGGTCTTGGCGGCAGATGCGATCGCTTCGACGGCCTTTTCGACGACATCGGCCGCGACTGCGATTTCGATCTTCAGCTTCGGCAGGAAGCTGACGGCATATTCGGTGCCGCGATAGATTTCCGTATGTCCCTTCTGGCGACCGTAACCCTTGACCTCGGTCACGGTCAGGCCCTGAATACCGACAGCCGTGAGCGCTTCACGCACTTCATCGAGCTTGAACGGCTTGATAATGGCCATCACGATTTTCATGTGGTTTCCCATCCTTCGTTATGTCGGCGAATGGCCGATGTTCCCTGATCGACGGGCTGATCAGGCGCATCGACTGACAGACACCATTCAAGGCGCGTGCCAGTTTCGAAATGAGAGCTAAGATTCTGAAATTAAACATCAAAATAAAATGCCGCCAAGCTCGAGGAGCTCAGCGGCCAGAATAATGCTCAATTTTTTAGCGGAATTTTTCCAACGTCTAAATATTAGTCATTTGCCCGTTTGCGAATCAGGCCTTCCTGTGCCACCGATGCCACCAGTACGCCGGAACGCGTAAAAATGCTGCCGCGGGTCATTCCGCGGGCACCGCGCGCATTCGGGCTGTCCTGCGTGTAGAGCAACCAGTCATCGAACGCGACGGGACGATGGAACCACATGGCGTGGTCGATGCTGGCCGCCTGAATGCCGGGATCGAAGATCGTCGAGCCATGCGCATAAAGCGAAGTATCGAGCAAAGTCATGTCGGACAGATAGGCAAGCACTGCCGCCTGCGTGCCGCGATCTTCCGGCACGGCACCGGTGGTGCGCACCCAGACATGCTGCTCGGGATCGAGTTTTTCGCGCGTCATGTAATGACGCAGCGAGGTGGGGCGAAATTCGACCGGCCGTTTCTGGCTCCAGTAGCGACGGATGGCTTCAGGCGCATGAGTGAGTACCTGCGCCTGGAACTCTTCTTCACCCAAAAGCTGCTCCGGCGGAGGAACATCGGGCATGGCGATCTGGTGATCGAAACCGGGTTCATCGATCTGGAACGACACCGTCATGGTAAAGATTGGATGCCCATGCTGGACGGCGACGACGCTGCGGGTGGTGAAACTGGAGCCATCCCGCATGCGCTCCACCTGATAGACGATCGGCACAGCCGGATCGCCGGGACGCAGGAAATAGGCGTGCAGCGAATGGGTGAAACGATCCGCATCCACGGTGCGCTGCGCGGCGACAAGCGCCTGCGCGATCACCTGCCCGCCAAAAACACGCTGCCAGCCAACCTTGGGGCTTTTGCCGCGAAACAGGTTTTCCTCGAGCTTTTCGAGATCGAGCGTGGCGAGAAGGCCATCCATGGCGGAGCGCGTGGAATCGTCGTTATGCGGCATTTTGATCAGTCCCGGTGATAGGAAGCCGGAGAGGCATGCTCTATATAGACCATAAAATGCAATAGCGAACGGAGGCTCAAATGCTGGACATGCTGATCGTCGGAGGCGGCTATGTGGGCCTCAGCGCCGCGGTGGCCGTCAAGCAGGCAGCGCCGCATCTCGCCGTCGAGGTGATCGAGGCGGCACCCGAAGGCATATGGGAGAAAGACGAACGCGCCTCTGCCGTGATCGCCGCCGCCAGCCGCATGCTCGACGTTTTTGGCGCCTGGCAGGAAATTTTGCCGGATGCGCAGCCGATCAACCGCATGATCGTCACCGATTCACGCACATCCGATCCCGTCCGCCCGGTTTTCCTCACCTTCGATGGTGACGTGGAGGAAGGTCGGCCATTCGCCCACATGATCCCTAATGTCTCGATGGTACGGGCACTGCGCAATGCCTGCGGCCGGCTTGGCATCACCATTCGCCACGGCGTTTCCGGCACCGGCTTCGTGACCGGCAACACGGCAACGACACTTTCACTTTCGGATGGCTCGACGGTCGAAACCCGCCTTCTCGTCGCCTGCGACGGTGTGCGCTCGAAACTGCGCGACATGGCCGGCATCAAGACGGTGAATTGGAAATACGATCAGTCCGGCATCGTCACGACAGTCGAGCACGAGCGTCCGCATGACGGCGTGGCCGAGGAACACTTTTTGCCATCCGGCCCGTTTGCGATTCTACCGCTTACCGGCAATCGTTCGTCTCTGGTCTGGACCGAACGCACGGCCGACGCGGATCGGCTGGTCGCTTCCGACGATCTGGTTTTCGAAGAAGAATTGCAGAGACGCTTTGGCCACAAGCTGGGTGAACTGCGTGTTCTTGGTGGGCGCAAGGCCTTCCCTCTCGGCCTCACCCTGTCACGCGCCTTCGTGGCGCAGCGGTTTGCGCTGGCGGGCGATGCGGCACACGGCATTCACCCGATTTCCGGCCAGGGCCTCAATCTCGGCTTCAAGGATGTCGCGGCCCTCGCGGAAACCGTGGTCGAGGCAGACCGGCTTGGCCTCGATATCGGCTCGCTCAACGTGCTGGAGCGCTACCAGTCCTGGCGCCGCTTCGATACGTTCCGAATGGGCGTGACGACCGATGTGTTGAACCGGCTGTTCTCCAACGATGTCGGCCCAATCCGCATCGCCCGTGATCTGGGCCTCGGCATTGTCGAGCGACTGCCGGGCGTCAAATCCTATTTCATCGGTGAAGCCGCCGGCACGGCGGAAAAGGGCGGACCGCGCCTCTTGGCTGGACAAGCCATCTAAGCGAAGCCGTCAATCTTCGAGCTTGCGCGCTTCGGAGACGAGCATGATCGGAATACCGTCGCGGATCGGATAAGCGAGCCGCGCCCCTTCCGAAACAAGCTCGTTGGTATCACGCTGGAATACCAGCCGACCCTTTGTCAGCGGGCATACCAGCAGTTCCAGGAGCTTTGGATTAACCTTGCTCAGTTTTTCGTCCATCATCGCGCCTATTGCAGCATTGTCTCGGTTTCACCGAAGCCGCGCGCCAAAAGGATCTCGGTGATGGCGATCAACGTTTCGGCGCGGGACTTCAGGTCCGGAGCCTCCAGCAATGCCTGTTTTTCGGCAGGGCCGAAAGGGGACATCATCGACAGCGAGTTGACCAGCGTGCGATTTCCGGCACGTTCCACGCTTTCCCAGTCCGCTTCCAGCTTGTTCGCATCGAGATAGGCGCGAAACACCCGCAACAACGCTTCGCGATCGACGGAAGCCTCGTCATCGTCCGTCAGGTCTGACAGAAAGGGTGAAATCTTGAAGGTGCGAAATGGATGGCCATCACCGATTTCCTCGATCAGCCGAAAACGGCAAATGCCGCTGAGTGAGGTGATGTAGCGGCCGTCGCCCGTCTCGCCGAAGGACGTGATACGCCCTACGCAGCCGATATGGCTGAGTGCGGATCGGGCACTTTCCTCGCCCTCGTGTTCTCCCATGGCAGGCTGAACCATGCCGATAAGGCGATTGCCGGAAATTGCCTGATCGAACATGGCGAGATAACGCGGCTCGAAAATATTGAGGGGCAATTGGCCGCCGGGCAGAAGCAGTGCGCCCGTCAGGGGGAAAACCGGGATTTTTTCGGGAATATCCTCGAGTTTCAGATATCGCGCGTTGCCAACATGCATGCCTAACCTCCGGAAGTTCCGGCGATCCCTCCCGCGGCCCTGTTTCATGCCGGCTGACCGCCTCACGGGTAATGTGGGGCGATCATGCCGAAACGCAAGCCTATCCGTTCAGGAAAACAGAATGGACGACAGACGGCGACGCGCCGAGATGGTGGCCGGATCCTTCGGACCCCAGACTTCGAAGAACTGCAGAAGCTGGCGACGGGCCCCATCCTCGTCGAAAGTGCGATCCTTGCGCATGATGGTGAGCAGGTGTTCAGCCGCAGCTTCACGCTCTCCCTGCACATTGAGGATTTTTGCGAGGTTCATGCGCGCTTCGTGATCATCCGGATTGGCGGAAATCGCCTGCTCCAGCGCCACCGGATCACCAAGCTTGCGGGCTTCCTCGATCTGCTCGAGCTTCGTCTTTACCGCCTGGATAGCCGGGTCGTTGACCATTTCTTCCGGCAGCGAGGCGAGCATCTGCGACGCACGCGCGGTTTCACCCAGCGCGATCAGGCACTGCATCATGCCGGCGGCAGCCTTTGCGTTTTCCTGATCTGCCTGCAGAACCGCGCCGTAAAGCTGGGCTGCTTCCTGCACCTGGCCTGCAGCCAGTAGACCTTCTGCTTCGCTCAACACAGCCTCGATTTCGGCGGCCTGATCGGCGCCGGGAGGGCCTGCGAGCTTTTCGACGAATTCGCGCACCTGGCTTTCCGGCACCGCGCCCATGAAACCATCGACCGGACGGCCATCGACAAAGGCAATGACGGCCGGAATGGACTGGATGCCGAGCTGGCCGGGAATGGACGGATGATCGTCGATGTTCATCTTGGCCAGACGGACGGCACCGCCGGCGTCATTGACCACTTTTTCGATGACGGGTGTCAACTGCTTGCACGGACCGCACCACGGCGCCCAGAAATCGACCAGCACCGGACGGATACGGGACTCTTCCAGAACATCCCTGGTGAAACCAGCCGTCGTCGTATCGACGATCACATCACCAACCGGTGCGGGCGCGGATGCAGCGGCCACCGGCGCTGCGGCAGCAGGTGCCGGTGCGGCGGGCGAACCACCATAGGAAACCGAGGTGCCACCACCATAAGACTGGCCGCCATAGGAGCCGCCGCCGTACTGGCTGCCGCCATAAGGATTGTTCGTGTCGCTCATGATGGTCTCCCAGCAAGGTGTCTGATTTCTTCTATATGTAGACGGAAAAGATCGTATGTCAGCCCGTTACTTTCAAGACAAGCGGCTCATGCCCCGTCGCCTTGAAGAAGCGGATGAGATCTGTAGTCGAAACAGACGTCGTGGCATCGTTGGACAGCGGGTGACCATTGATGATGTCATGTTCCATCAGCGCCTCGTCGACGACAAAAGTCACGTTCTTGTCCTTGTCGTTGAACGCTGCAAACACCGTGACCGAGCCGGGCACGACACCCAGAAACTCGATCATCTTTTCCGGCTTTCCGAAAGACACTCGACTGGACGCACCGATGACCTTGTGAATGGTCTTCAGGTCCACTTCGGCCCGCTCTTCGACGGTCACGACAAAATACTGGTCCTTCTTGTCCTTCACGAAGAGGTTTTTGGTGTGAGCACCGGGAATTTCGTCACGCAGGCTTTCCGATTCCGAAACGGTGAACACCGGTGCATGGGTTTTGGTCGCATGTGCGATACCGAGATTATCCAGAAAGCTGAAAAGATCGGCGGCGGTTGCGGGCAGCACTGTGGGATCAACGGTCTCGGTCATCTCTTGCGGGTTCCATTTGCGTGTTGCAGCGACATTAGACAGCGCTTGTGCCGGCAACAAGGGCTGCAAACGGCATGTTCAGACCGGCGATGACCGCTTGTCCGCCCGCAGACCGGCCTTTTATCGATCACCTCTCGATTTTCTTCGCATGCGAGCAATTTCCCTGTTGCATTTGAAAACGGTTTGAGCGATACACCGCCTCGTCGCAGCGATGCGGCCCACGGTTCCAGCATAACTACCCCGGACCGGTGGATAATGAGCGGGTGTAGCTCAGGGGTAGAGCATAACCTTGCCAAGGTTAGGGTCGAGCGTTCGAATCGCTTCACCCGCTCCATTTCTCTACTTGCGATATAAAAATACGCGAAATGATGCGCTACGCAGCGCCTCAACCGCTTGGCGTTTGCGGCCGTGCGCGCATTCGGCGTTGGTATCTTTTCCACAAACACCGTCAGAAAAAATGCGTCCACCTCGTCACAAAGGTGTTGCATTTGAAAATGGTTTGAGCGATACACCGCCTCGTCGCAGCGATGCGGCCCACGGTTCCAGCATAACTACCCCGGACCGGTGGATAATGAGCGGGTGTAGCTCAGGGGTAGAGCATAACCTTGCCAAGGTTAGGGTCGAGCGTTCGAATCGCTTCACCCGCTCCATTTTTCTTCAGATCACTTCCCATGACATGACCAGACCGGAAACGGCTTCGCTTTAGCTGCGTGGGTTCTACGCCGAAAAAATTTTGGTCCGAGCGGAATAAACGACGCCCGGCTTGCGTATATTCGGTCATGAGCAACAAACGACAGCCTTTCGACGTTCTGGCACAGCTTTCGAGCTTGCGCCGTTACGCGCGCTCGCTTGTTCGCCATCCGGACGATGCCGAGGATCTGGTGCATGACGCGCTGGTGCGTGCCTATGAGCGCAAGGCGACCTTCCGCACCGGCGGCAACCTGCGCAACTGGCTGCTGTCGATCGTACACAACACCCATATCGACCGCCTGCGCCGGGCAAAATCGCTCGACCGCCGCCACGACGATGCGGCCTATCTGGTCGATACCGTCGAACAGACGGACCCAAACCATTCGATCCGCCTGAAACAGTTGCGCGAGGCATTCCACGCGCTGCCGGACGAACAGCGCGATGCGTTGCATCTCGTGGCGATAGAAGGCCTTTCCTATCAGGAAGCCGCGACAGCGCTGTCCATTCCCGTCGGCACGTTGATGTCTCGAATTTCCCGCGCGCGTGAAAAGCTGCGCGCCTTCGAGGAAGGCCGACGCGGCGGAACACCCAATCACCTGAAGATCATTGGAGGCGGACGCGATGAAACCCGTTGACCCGATCCTGCCCACCGATATCGACGCCTATGTGGACGACCAGCTCGACACCGCGCGCCGGATCGAGGTGGAAGCCCATCTTTCCGAACACCCGGATATCGCCGCCAAGGTGATGGCGGACCTTTCCATCCGTGGTGAATTGCGACTGGCGCTGGCAAAAGCGCCGACGCATGGCCGCCCGGAAACCCGAGAGGCAGCCCGCCGCCTGCAAGGCGCGCTTTCGCGTCACCGGATTTTCTATTCGCTCCAGCGCGTCGCAGCCGTCGGCCTGCTTCTGTGTGCAGGCTGGTTTGCCAACAGCACGATCGGCCCTTTCGCGCCCAGCACGGTCGAAGCGTCTACGCCGGTTCCAAGCTTCGTCGATGCGGCCATCGGTGCGCACACGACGTCGAAACTGCGCGAAACCATGCCATCGCAGCTGGAAGCGGCCAATTACGATGCCGCCGGCATCCGTTCCGCCACGGCCATCGTCATGCCGGAGATTCCGGACGACTGGCAGGTGAAGGACGTGCAGATCTTTCCATCCGCCTTTGGCCCCAGCGTCGAAGTGACGATCCTGCGTGATGGCCGCGAACGACTGTCGTTGTTTGCCGTGCGCCCCGGCAGTTTTGCCGTGCAGCAGGCAACATTGACCAAATCCGCCGGCGTTCAGGCTTCCTACTGGCAGATCGGCGAAGTCGCCTACGCGCTCGTTTCGGAAACCCAAAACGCCAACCAGTTGAAGGACGAGGCGCAAGCCCTCGCCGACACGCTTTATTAAAATCACAAGAGGAGCAATCTGATGAATACGCCCCGCTTCGGCTATAATTCCTCCGTCCAGTCCCGCGCGGATTTCGACGAGGGCCTGCGCCAGCATATGCTGCGCATCTACAATTACATGGGTCTCGGCCTGGTCATCACCGGTATCGTCGCCTTCATCGTCGGCACCACGCCGGCGCTGTACGTGCCGATCTTCTCCACCCCGCTCAAGTGGGTGGTAATGCTGGCGCCGCTCGCCTTCGTGTTCTTCTTCTCGTTCAAAATCCAGTCCATGTCGGCGGCTTCCGCCCAGATGACCTTCTGGATCTTCTGCGCCGTGATGGGTCTTTCGCTCGCTTCCGTGTTCCTCGTGTTCACCGGCGCCAGCATCGCCCGCACCTTCTTCATCGCCGCCACCATGTTCGGCGCGACCAGCCTCTACGGTTACGTCACCAAGCGTGACCTCACCAAGCTCGGCTCGTTCATGATCATGGGCCTGATCGGCGTGATGATCGCTTCGATCGTCAACATCTTCCTCGGCTCCAGCGCCCTGCAGTTCGCCGTCTCGGTCATCGGTATCATCGTCTTCCTCGGCCTGACCATGTGGGACACGCAGAACATCAAGGAACAGTATGCCGAAAACTTCGACCAGGAGAGCCAGCAGAAGATGGCCGTCATGGGCGCGCTGTCGCTCTACCTGAACTTCGTCAACATCTTCCAGCTGCTGCTCAATTTTACCGGCCAGCGCGAAGAATAAGACAGACTGAACACAAGGAGTATCCTTCATGGACCAGAACGACCGCCAAGCAATCGACGGCCTGTTCGGTAAACTGAAGCAGGTTGAAGGCCAGACCGGAGCGCGCGACGGCGAGGCCGAAACCTTCATCAACCAGCGTGTCGCATCGCAGCCGGCAGCGCCCTATTTCATGGCACAGACCATCGTCGTGCAGGAACAGGCGCTCGAAGCTGCCCAACGTCGGATCGAGGAACTGGAATACCAGGCCTCGGCACGTCCGGCCGGCGGCGGAGGTTTCTTCTCCAGCATGTTCAGCAGCAACAGCCAGCCACGCCAGCAGCCGGCAAGCAGTGCCGCCTATCGCGGCGCTCCACCTGCGGCTTCGGCGGCTTACGGCAATCAGGGTCATGCCCAGAACGCCTATGCCGACCCGAACAGCCAGCCGGACGGACAGCAGGCTGGGCAGCCGAGCGGCCCATGGGGCCGTTCGGGCACAACGCAGCGCGGTCCCATGGGTGGCGGCGGTTTTCTGGCAGGTGCGGCTCAGACGGCCATGGGTGTGGCCGGCGGCGTGCTGCTCGGCAATGCCATTGCCGGCATGATGGGCGGCAACGAGGCGCAGGCTGCACAAACGCCTGCGCCCGCACAGGAACAACCCGCGGAAGACGCCGACACCGGAATGGATGACGGCGGCGATGACATGGAATTCTGATCCGTGCCGACGTGAATGACGAATGGCCGCGCCCAGCGCGGCCATTTCTTTTTTCTGTTACCTCTTTCGCCTAGAAGCCACGTATCGGCCGCAATAGCATTATCTCTGGATCCGATGGCCTCAGACGACAGATTTCACCCCGCCGCCGATGGTGACGCAGCGCCGCAGGCACTGCGTTTTTCCGAAATCCTTGCAAATCTTGCGGATGACGAAAACCGCGAGCGCGTTTCTCTCAGCGATATTCTTGCCAGCATGGACGACCGTGCCATTGCCGCGTTGATCTTCGTGTTTGCGGTACCGAACTGTTTTCCCACTCCGCCCGGCACCTCGTCCATTCTGGGAATACCGCTGATCTTTCTGACGGCTCAACTGATGCTGGGAATGAAACCCTGGTTGCCGCGGCTGATTGCCGACCGCTCGATGGCCCGAACCGACTTTGCGACGATGATGGCCAGGACACAGCCATGGATCGTCAAGGCAGAACGCATGCTCCGGCCACGAATGAAGGTGTTTGCAACACCACTGGCCGAGCGGCTTTTAGGCGGCCTCTGCCTGATCCTTGCGCTCGTGCTGGCGCTGCCCATCCCGCTCGGCAACATGCTGCCGGCGCTGGCGCTCTGCATCATCGCGTTCGGCATACTGGAAAAGGACGGCATCTGGACGATCGCAGGCGCTGCGGTCGGCGTGGTCTCGCTGGGCGTGGTGGCCGGCGTCGTTTACGCCATGGTCAAGAGCATGATCTATCTGCTCCTGACCTTTTTCCAATAAACATCAGCTACGGGAAAAGACGTAATCGGTTTCCTGCCGCAACTTTTCGCCCGGTCTCAGCATGGCACTCGGGAACCGCGGATGGTTGGCGGCATCCGGCCAGACCTGGGTTTCAAGGCAGAAACCGCTGTAATAATCATAAGGCCGCCCACCAATACCGGACACCGGCACATGCAGCTTGACGCCGGCATAAAACTGCACACCGGGCTCCGTGGTACGCACTTCCATCGTCACGCCGGAATTGAGACTGCGCACGAGCGCCACGCTGCGTTTTTCCACCCGCTCCGTGGAAAGGCAGAAATTGTGATCGTAAGGCACCTGCTGGCTTTCAACTTCACGGCGGATCGGTCGCATTTCGCGAAAATCGAAATCGGTACCGGCAACCGGGATCAGCGAACCCGTCGGCATAAGCAGGTCATCGACCTGCAGGTAATGATCGGCGGCCAGCATGATCTGGTGATCGAGGATCGTGTCGCTGCCATCCAGGTTGAAATAGGAATGCTGGCAGACATTGCAGATGGTGGCTTTGTCGGTGGTCGCCTCATAGACGACGGAGAGTACGCCATCCTCTTTCAAATGATAGGTGGCGGTGATGGTGCAATTGCCGGGATAACCGCCCCGGCCATCGGCATCGATTATGGACAGCACGATACGGTCGGCGGCGACATCCACAATCGTCCAGTTGCGTTTGGCAATGCCATCGCTGCCGCCATGCAGGTGGCCGAGGCCATTTTCGTTGAGTTCCAGCTGATGTTCTTCGCCGTCCAGCGAAAAACGTCCGGCGCTGATGCGATTGGCAACGCGGCCGGGCGTGGCGCCGAAATAGGGCGAATGGCGCAGATATTCGTCGAAGCTCTTGAGGCCGAGCACGAGCGGTGCCTCATGGCCTTCCAAGCGCAGATCCTGGATAACCGAACCCCAGGTCAGAACCTTGGCTGTTAGCCCACCGCCCGATATCGTCACCCGATGGACGGTTTCCCCCTTCGGCGTATGACCGAAAACCTCGCGTTCCCCTGCAACCATGATCCCTGCTCCCTCAACCCGAGACAGCAACCTCTCTCATTTGGGTTGCTTTAGCAACGGGTTACGCATGCTCGCCGTCATGAAAGTCTTGCGACAGAATGTTTCCGTCGCAAGGCCTGCCGATCAATCGCGGCCCGTACCGATCTCTTCGAGATCGTAGGTCGTGGTCTGGTACATTTCGTTGATCCAGTTGCCGAAGAACAGATGCGCATGGCTGCGCCAGCGGTTCTGCGGCGTAAGCTCCGCATCATTATGGGGGAAATAGTCATGCGGCATCTTGATCGGGATGCCGGCATCGACATCGCGGAAATACTCGTCGGCAAGCGAGGTGGAATCGTATTCCACATGGTTGAACATGTAGAGCCGGTTGCCCTTTTGCTCATGCACCAGGCAGACGCCCATCTCTTCGGATTCCATCAGGATTTCCAGATCCGGGATTTTTGCGATGTCCTCGCGGCGCACTTCCGTCCAGCGTGATACCGGCACCTGGAAATCATCGGAAAAGCCGTTGAGATAAACCGAGGCCGGCGCGAGATTGCGGTGGCGATAGACCCCGAACGCCTTTTCCTTGAGCTCGTGTTTGGGCACGCCGTGGAAATGGTAAATCGCCGCCATCGCGCCCCAGCAGACATTCAGTGTCGAATGGACATTGGTATGCGTCCAGTCGAGGATCTGCTTCAGTTCGTCCCAATAGGTGACGTCCTCGTAGGGTAGCAATTCCACCGGCGCGCCGGTGATGATGAAGCCGTCGAACTTGCGATCCTTCACCTCGTCCCAGGTTTCGTAGAAGGACAGAAGGTGTTCTTCCGACGTGTTCTTGGCCTTGTGGCCGCCGATGCGGATGAGCGAGAACTGAACCTGCAGAGGCGAGGCGCCGACAAGGCGCGCCATCTGGATCTCGGTCTTGATCTTGTTCGGCATGAGGTTGAGCAAGCCGATCTGCAGGGGGCGGATGTCCTGCCGCACGGCGGCGGTCTCGGTCATCACGCGCACGCCTTCCTGAACCAGGGTCGTGAAGGCAGGCAAGGTATCGGGAATCTTGATCGGCATGTCGGAACCCACAAAACAGAAAACCGGCCGCAAAAAATCGCAAACCGGTCCGTGGGGAGTACCTATTCCTCGCGGCCCTTTAGCGACTTTTTTAACGTGGCTGCAAGCCGGCCGGCCAAATCACCACGAAGTTCTGTATATCAGATAATCCTTGCCAGCGTTGGCGTCAATGGGAGCACCATTTTGCTTCCAGACGACAGAGTGCGGATATTCCCTTCACCCCATGAAATTTGCAGGAAGCCGGTGTCACGCTTTCCCTTTTCCACCGGTTTGCGCTATGGGCAATGCCGATGACACCAACGACCTTCACCATCCTTCTCGGCGGCCCGCTTAATGTAACTGACCGCGTGCGCAAAATGCTGGCCGGCAGCCGCGTTGTTGCGGCCGATAGCGGCATGCGGCATGCGCAAGCGCTCGGGCTTGAACCGGAACTGTGGGTGGGTGATTTCGACTCTTCTGACGACGCGCTTCTGGCGCAATGGCCTCAGGTGGAGCGCCAACCGTTTCCGCCGGCCAAGAACGAGACCGATGGCGAGATTGCCACGGCGGAAGCGATTGCGCGCGGAGCGACCCGACTGATCTTTGCCGGCGCGCTTGCCGGCGAACGCTCGGATCACGCCCTGCAACACCTGCTGCATGCCGTCAGCCTTGCAGAACGCGGGCTGGATGTGCTGCTGACCTCCGGAGACGAGGAAGCCGTGCCGCTGCTGCCGGGCACAAGGTCCATGGATCTGCCGCAAAATTCGCTGTTTTCGGTTCTCGGCTTCTCCGATCTGGAAGGTCTCGATATCCGCAACGTGCGTTACCCGCTCAACGACTTCTCGCTTCCCTTCGGCTCCTCGCGCACCGTTTCCAACGTCGCCGAAGGCAATGTGGAATTTTCTCTTAAAGCCGGCAGGGCAATCGTGCTCGCCCGCCCCTATGATCTAACCGGAGCCTGAACCATGGCACCTCCCATTCTGAAACTGGACGATATCCTTCTGACCTTCGGCGGCGCACCCCTTCTGAACGGTGCCAACCTGCAGGTGGAGCCGGGCGACCGCATCTGCCTTGTCGGCCGTAACGGCTCGGGCAAATCGACGCTTATGAAGATCGCCGCCGGTCTGGTGGAAGCGCAGTCGGGGGAGGTGTTCCGTCATCCGTCCGCCACCATCCGTTATCTCGAACAGGCTCCGGATTTCGGCACCTATACGACCGTGCAGGCCTATGCCGAATCGGGCCTTGGACCGGGCGACGATCCATACCGCGTCACCTATCTGCTGGAACATCTGGGCCTGACCGGTGAGGAGGAGCCGTCCCGTCTTTCCGGTGGTGAGGCGCGCCGTGCAGCGCTTGCCCGCGTGATGGCGCCGGAACCGGATATCCTGATGCTGGACGAACCGACCAACCATCTCGACCTGCCGACCATCGAGTGGCTGGAAGACGAGCTGCGCAAGTCCCGCAGCGCGCTTGTCGTCATCAGCCACGACCGTCGTTTCCTCGAAAAGGTGTCGAACGCCACCGTCTGGCTGGATCGCGGCACCTCGCGCCGCCTGTCGCGCGGTTTTGGCCATTTTGAAGCCTGGCGCGATCAGGTTCTGGAAGAGGAAGAGGTCGAGCAGCACAAGCTCGGCAAGGCGATCGAGCGCGAAGAACACTGGATGCGTTATGGCGTGACCGCGCGCCGCAAGCGCAACATGCGCCGTGTCGGCGAATTGCAGGCCATGCGCGCCGAATTTCGCGGCCACAAGGGACCGCAGGGTTCGGTACAGGCTTCGGTCGCCGAAGGCCGCGAATCCGGCAAACTGGTGGTGGAAGCCGAAAACATCACCAAGACATATGACAAGCCGATCGTCGCGCCGTTTTCGATCCGCGTGCATCGCGGGGACCGCATCGGCCTGGTCGGTCCGAACGGCGCCGGCAAAACGACGCTTCTGAAAATGCTGACCGGCCAGTTGAAGCCGGATGAAGGCTGGATCAAGCTTGGCACCAATCTGGAAATCGCAACGCTGGACCAGAAACGCGAAGACCTCGACCCGGAAGACACGCTGTCGCATTACCTGACGGACGGCCGCGGCGAGACGCTGCTGGTAAACGGCGAACAGCGCCATGTGGCAGGCTACATGAAGGATTTCCTGTTCCAGCCGGAACAGATCCGCACGCCGATCAAGAACCTTTCCGGTGGCGAACGTGCCCGCCTGATGCTGGCCCGCATGTTGGCCAAGCCGTCGAACCTGCTTATATTGGACGAACCGACCAACGATCTCGACATCGAAACGCTGGATCTGCTGCAGGAAATCGTGGCCGGTTACAACGGCACCGTCATTCTCGTCAGCCACGACCGTGATTTTCTCGATCGCACCGTGACCTCGACCATCGCTCCGGCCAGCCCGGACATGCCGGATGGTCGCTGGATCGAATATGCCGGCGGCTACACTGACATGCTGGCGCAGCGAAAGGGCGCAGCCGACGAGAAGCGCAAGGCGGAAAAGGCGAAATCCGAAACCGCCCCCGCAGCATCATCCGCTGCGGCCGATCCCGGCAAGTCGAAGGGCAAACTGTCCTTCAAGCAGAAATTCGCGCTTGAAAACCTGCCCAAGGAAATCGCCAGGACCGAGGCCGATATCGCCAAGCACGACCAGGCCATGGCCGATCCAAACCTGTTTTCCAAAGACCCGAAAGCGTTTGCAAAGCTTGCGGAACAAGCGGCCGCATTGCGGGAAAAACAGGCAAAAATGGAAGAGGAATGGCTGGAACTCGAGATGCTCCGCGAGGAACTGGAAAGCTAACGTTAACAAAACGTTAGGATTAACAATATCTTGACGCCAAGAAAAAGTCTGTGGCGCAGCGGAACATTAGCGTTTGCTGGACGTTCGTCATGTAATCCGCATGCTCGCTCAGGCAAGAGTGAGACTGCGGAGACGTGTTTCGAGTTCAACGAGGGGACGTTCCATGTCGGCGGGTTCTGCGTTTCGCCGAATGGCGAGCAAGCAAATGATTCAACGGGTTATGATCGTTGAGGACGAATTCCTCATTGCGCTCGACGTGGCTGAAACGATTGAGGCCATGGGTCTTGAAGTGTCCGGTTTTGCCAGCGGGCGCAAGCATGCCATGGCGCTGGCCGCTTCCTCCGACATTGCATTGGTCGACATCAATCTGTCCGATGGCCCTACAGGCCCCGATATTGCCCGCCAGCTGGCCGAGGAATACGGCATTACGGTCATCTTCATGACGGCCAACCCTGAAGATGTCGATGATGGTGTGGAAGGTACGCTCGGGGTACTGACCAAGCCGGCAATGCCCGATGTGCTCGAACAGTCGATCAATTACGCGATTGCCAGCCGCACCGGCGGCATCGCGGCGGTGCCGCGTGAACTTCACGTGTTTCGCCAGACCAAACACTGACCGCCGGTCACCATTTTTTCTGAACGCTTGCCAAGATTGCAGGCGACGACTACATCTTTCACCGCTCTAACGGGGTGCCGCACGATCATGCGGCTGAGAGGCTTTTGCCAACCCGCGGAACCTGATCCGGCTAACACCGGCGGAGGGATTAGACGGCTCATCATCAGCGCCTATTCCCCTATTGTCGAATTGAGGAGGCGCCGATGCGCATGACGAATACCTTGCTGGCTGCAGCCATGGCTGCCGTATTTTCCGTCGTACTGCCTGCCCATGCGCAGGAAAAAAAGACACTCACCGTCTACACCTATGAGAGCTTCGTTGCCGAATGGGGCCCCGGCCCGAAAGTGAAGGCAGCTTTTGAGGCGACCTGCGACTGCAAGGTGAATTTTGTCGCCGTCGCGGATGGCGTGGCGTTGTTGACGCGTTTGAAGCTCGAGGGAGCCGGCGCCAAGGCCGATGTCGCGCTCGGTCTCGATACCAATCTCGTCAAGGAAGCGATCGATACCGGTCTTTTCGAAAAGAGCGGCGTCGACACGGCGAAACTGACCGTTCCAGGCGGATATCGAGACGATATCTTTGTACCCTACGACTACGGCCATTTTGCCGTCGTCTACGATACGCAGACCGTCAAGAACCCGCCGAAAAGTTTGAAGGAACTGGTGGAGGGCGACCCATCCCAGAAAATCGTCATAGAAGATCCGCGAACTTCCACGCCGGGCCTTGGCCTGCTTCTGTGGGTGAAATCGGTTTATGGCGACAAGGCGCCGGAGGCCTGGTCGCAGTTGAAGAAGCGCGTTCTGACGGTGACGCCCGGCTGGTCTGAAGCCTATGGCATGTTCACCAAAGGCGAAGTGCCGATGGTGCTTTCCTACACCACCTCGCCTGCCTATCACATGGTCGAGGAGAAAACCGACCGTTATCAGGCAGCAAGCTTCGAGGAAGGTCATTACATCCAGATCGAAGTGGCCGGCCTTCTGAAAAACGCGCCGAACAGGGAACTGGCGCAACAGTTCCTGAGCTTCATGGTGACGCCGGCCTTTCAGGACGAAATCGCCACCACCAACTGGATGATGCCGGCGGCTCCAACCGAAAAACCCCTGCCGGAGGCGTTCGACAAGCTGGCGAAACCGGCAAAGACGTTTCTGATGGACCCGGCCCGGGTGGCGAAAAACCGCCGTGCCTGGATCGACGAATGGCTGGCCGCCATGAGCGTGAACTGATGCCATGCTGACACGGGCTGAGCGACAACGCGGATATGCCGGCGGCGGACTGGTTTTCGCCGGCATCGTCGTGTTCATCGCCCTTGCCGTGTTTGCACTTCTCTCCTTCAATAGCGGCGAAAGCGACCGGCCGTTTTTCGATGCCTATGTCTGGCGAATTCTGCGCTTCACATTGCTGCAGGCGGGTCTTTCCACCCTGTTGTCGGTGGCGCTGGCACTGCCGGTGGCCCTGGCGCTGGCCCGGCAGCCAAATTTTCCCGGCCGGATCTGGATCATCCGGTTGATGGCCGTGCCGATGGGCCTGCCGGTACTGATCGGTGCGCTCGGGCTGATCGGCATATGGGGCCGTACCGGCGTTCTGAACTCCGCATTGGCGACCATCGGATTGAGTGAACCGGTCAGCATCTACGGCCTGAGCGGCATCTTGATTGCACATGTGTTCTTCAACCTGCCGCTGGCCTGCCGGCTTTTGCTGGCCGGGCTGGAGCGACTGCCGCCGGATTATTGGCGGCTGTCGGCGAGCCTCGGCCTGCCCGCGCGCTCCATCTTCCGTTTTGTCGAATGGCCGGCGGTGAAACCGTTACTTGCCGGAATAACCGGACTGGTGTTCATGCTCTGCGCCACCAGTTTCACTCTCGTGCTGGTTCTCGGCGGCGGGCCGGCGGCAACCACGTTGGAAGTTGCGATCTACCAGTCCCTGCGTTTCGATTTCGATCCCGGGCGGGCGATCTCGCTGGCACTGCTGCAGATCGCGGTCACCGCGACAATCCTGGCGCTGATGGCGCTATTGCCGACACCGAAAAATGACAGCGCCGCAACAGGACGCGCGGCGCGGCGTTTTGACGGCAGCGATCTTGGCATGCGGGTCTGGGATGGGACGATCGTGATCCTTGCCGTCGCCTTCCTTTGCCTTCCACTGATTTCCATCGCACTTGCAGGGATAAGGGCCGATCTTGTTCGGCTCCTCACAAGCGCGATCTTCTGGAAAGCGGCATGGACAAGCCTGTGGATCGCCTTTCTTGCGGGTGTGATATCGCTGACGGCAGCAACCGCCATCATCAACGCCCGCGCGGCCATTGCCGATGCCCGCGGGCCCGGCATCACCGCGCGGGGCTTTTCCACCCTGCTCGCCAGCCTGTCGTCCCTCGTGCTGCTGGTGCCGCCTGTCGTCATCGGTACCGGCTGGTTTCTTTTGCTGCGACCCTACGGGGATGTCGCAAGCTTTGCGCCGCTGCTGGTGGTGATGATCAATGCCATGACCGCTTTGCCCTTCGTCATGCGCGTTATGGCACCGGCCTTTGCAACACACAGACAAAGGACGGCCCGGCAGGCCGCCAATCTGGGCATTTTCGGTTTTGCGCGGCTGCGGTTGATCGACCTGCCGGTGCTGATCTCTCCGATTGCTACCGCCCTTTCCTTCGCAATGGCGCTTTCTCTCGGTGATCTCGGCGCGGTCGCGCTGTTCGGATCGGAGGAACTCGTCACCTTGCCGTGGCTGGTCTATAGCCGGCTGGGCAGTTATCGTACCGCTGATGCAGACGGGCTTGCATTCATATTGGCCATTCTGTGCCTGGCACTGACCGTCGCGGGCACTGCCGGACACCGTGTCGGAAAAGACGGACAACAATGACAGCCAGCGATCCATCCGGCATTCGATTGCAGAACGTGGGCCTGACGCTCGGCGCGCAACAATTCCGTTTCGACTGTGAACTGCCGGCAGGTGCGATCACCGCCATTACCGGGCCGTCCGGTTCCGGAAAATCGACGTTGCTCAACCTGATTGCCGGCTTCGAGATGCCGGAAAGCGGCAGGGTGATGATTGGAAAACGGAATGTCGCCGCTCTTCATCCGTCCGAACGCCCGGTCTCGCTGGTGTTTCAGGATAACAACCTGTTTGCCCATCTCGACCTTTTCACCAATATCGGTCTGGGCATCCATCCCGCACTGAAACTGTCTGCGGATGACAGGAAGCGGATCAGCCAGGCGCTCACGCGCGTCGGTCTGGGCGGTTATGAAAAACGAACACCGGGAACGCTTTCCGGTGGCGAACGGCAACGAGCTGCCTTTGCGCGGGCGCTGGTGCGTCAGCGTCCCGTCTTGCTACTGGATGAGCCGTTTGCAGCGCTCGATCCCGGCCTGCGCCAGACCATGGCGGCACTTCTGCTCGACCTGCATCGTGAGACTGGCAATACGATTGCAATCGTTACGCACGATGCCGGCGAAGTACGCCAGTTGGCGGATCACGCGCTGTTCATCGATCACGGCGAGGTCACTTTACAGGCGGAAATCGAAGTGTTTTTGATGCGCCGCGACGTGCCCGGCCTCACGGAATTCCTCGACTTGTGAAAAAGCGTCAACAGGCGCGCCACAATTTGGACGTGGGCTGATGCAAAGTCCGCTTTCCGAACCATAACGGATTGATAATAACTTGCAAAAGCTTGTCTTCTTTCTATTTCCTTGGACATTGGTGCATGCAGCACGCAAAATCAGCTAAGTGGAATATGACGTTTGGCAGGTTTCGTTCATTGGGTCACAGTGGGGATCCAACACGGGCACCGGCTACTACAGGCTTGAGCAAATGACGGTTCGCAAGGCGGCAAGAGACATGACGGCAGGCAATGCCACCCGAACAGGCATCGATGCGCCTGTCGCGGCACCTCGCCGCCTGCGCAACACGGCGCTGTGTCTGCTTCTGGCCGGAGCCACCGCATTGTCCGGTTGCCAGTCCATTCTCGATCAGACCTATCAGGCAAATGTTTCCCCTTCTGCCAACCCGCAGATTGTCGATGAGGTGCAGAAGAACGATCCGCGCGCACAGATGGGGGCGCGCGAACACCCTCGTATCGTCGCGAGCTATGGCGGCGAATATCACGATGCGAAGACGGAAAGACTTGTGGCCCGCATCGCCGGCGCCCTGACGGCAGTTTCGGAAAATCCGAACCAGTCCTTCCGCATCACGATCCTCAACTCACCTGCCATCAACGCCTTTGCGCTGCCTGGCGGTTATCTCTACGTAACGCGCGGCCTGCTGGCGCTCGCCAACGACGCTTCGGAAGTGGCAGCCGTATTATCCCACGAAATGGGCCACGTGACAGCCAACCATGGCATTGAACGACAGAAGCGCGAAGAGGCGGAAGTGATCGCCAGCCGCGTCGTCGCCGAGGTTCTCTCCAGCGATCTTGCCGGCAAGGCGGCGCTCGCCCGCGGCAAGCTGCGGCTGGCCGCCTTCTCTCGCCAGCAGGAACTGCAGGCCGACGTGATCGGTGTGCGCATGCTGGGCGAAGCCGGTTACGATCCTTATGCCTCGCCGCGCTTCCTCGATTCCATGGCGGCCTATGCCCGCTTCTCCGCGGTGGATCCCGACACGGACCAGAGCCTCGACTTCCTGTCCAGCCATCCGAACGCGCCACAACGCGTGGAGCTGGCGCGCCAGCACGCTCGCAATTTTGGGCAGGAAGGCACCGTTGGAGACCGTGGTCGCGATTATTTCCTCGCCGGTATCGATGGCCTGCTTTACGGCGACAGCCCGGATGAAGGTTATGTCCGCAACGAAACCTTCATGCACGGCAAGCTGGGCATTCGGTTCGATGTGCCCGAGGGTTTCCGGATAGACAACAAGGTCGAGGCCGTTCTCGCCACCGGGCCAAACGAAACCGCGATCCGTTTCGATGGCGTGGCCGCTGGCGATACCGACAGCCTGACGAACTACATGACCAGCGGCTGGGTTGCAGGCCTGCTGCCCGAAACGGTGCGCGAAACCACCGTCAACGGCCTGCCGGCGGCAACCGCACGTGCCAGCGCCGAGCGCTGGGATTTCGATGTGACCGTCGTGCGCATCGAAAAGCAGATCTTTCGTTTCCTGACTGCAGTTCCCAAGGGCAGCGCCAGCCTGCAGACCACGGCCGACACGCTACGCCAGAGCTTCCGCCGGATGACGCCACAGGAGATCGCCAGCCTGAAGCCGCTGCGCGTCCACGTGGTCACCGTTGGCGCCAACGATACCATTACGAGCCTGGCCGCCCGGATGATGGGAACGGACAGAAAACTCGATCTGTTCAAGCTCATCAACGCGCTGCCTGCCAGCGCGACCCTTTCGCCGGGCCAGAAGGTAAAGATCATTTCAGAATAGTTGCAGCCTGAAACGCGGGCCGATCGGCAACCGCAATGTCATAAGAAAAGCCTCCAGGCGAACCGCCTGGAGGCTTTTTGTATTGTTGCACCGATCAGGTCGGATCAGCGGTTCAGGAAACCACCGCCGCCATCTGGGGATTCATGGTCACGAGAGCCGACTTCAGCTTTTCGATCGCACGGCTTTCGATCTGGCGAACGCGTTCCTTGGAAATGCCGAGTTCCGCGCCGAGCGCTTCCAGTGTCGCACCCTCGTCGGTCAGGCGTCGGGCGCGTATGATCTTCTTTTCACGGTCGTTAAGCTTGGTGAGAGCACCCTGCAGCCATTTCAGGCGGCGTTCGCCATCGATCATGCCGGAAACCTGTTCGTCGGGCAGCGGTTCGTTGCTTTCCAGCATGTCGAGCCGTTCGCCACTATCGGCATCGCCTGCAATCGAGGGCGCCTGCAGCGATGCGTCGTTACCGGAAAGTCGCGCATCCATGGTCTGGACGTCGGCGACGCTGACGCCGAGCGCCACGGCGATTTCCTCGTGGATGGCCTGGGCAGTGAGATTGCTGTCACCGCGGGCAAGTTTTGCGCGCAGGCGGCGCAGGTTGAAGAACAGCGCCTTCTGGGCGGAACTGGTGCCGCCTCGCACGATCGACCAATTGCGCAGGATATAATCCTGCATGGACGCGCGGATCCACCAGCTGGCATAGGTCGAGAAACGAACATCGCGCGCAGGCTCAAACCTTGCCGCCGCTTCAAGCAGCCCTACATAGCCTTCTTGTACGAGGTCGCTCATGGGAAGCCCGAAGCCGCGGAACTTCGATGCCATGGCGATGACGAGACGCATATGGGCAAGCGCAATCTGGTTGCGGGCGTCCTGATCCTGATCGTCCTTCCAGCGCACGGCGAGGTCTCTTTCCTCCTCGCGGGCCAGATAAGGTGCCGACATGGCAATCTTGATCATATTGCGGTCTGCGGACATGGCATTCATCACGGTCTCCTTGAAACAAGTTGATCCGGCAAGGACATCGCAATTTCACGAAACCTGCAGATTCGGGCTTTAAAACCCTCAAATGCGGCTTTTCGACGTGAGATTGTGGTGTCGTGGCCCCCTCGTTTTGTCGCTCGTCGTAAGGGATACGCAGCTCACGCCATGTCCCCCGTGGATGAAAACTGCGCTCGGTCGTTCAGACATCAAAGCGCCGTTCCGGCGGGGTAACGCGCGGGAAACCAAATGGTTCCAATAAAAAACCCGGCTGAGCCGGGTTTTTTTATTCACATCAATGCAGCCTGGATCAGGCAGCTTCTTCTTCCTGAGCGTCGTCTTCTTCGATCGACTTGCCGCGCTTCGGACCCTTTGCAAGGTTGGTCTCGATGAGGCGAACGGCTTCAGTGTCCGACATCTTGTTCACGGCAGCGATTTCACGGGCCATGCGATCAAGAGCAGCTTCGTAAAGCTGACGCTCGGAATAGGATTGTTCCGGCTGGTTTTCAGCGCGGAAGAGATCGCGAACGACTTCGGCGATCGAGATCAGATCGCCGGAATTGATCTTGGCATCATATTCCTGGGCGCGACGTGACCACATGGTACGCTTGACGCGGGCCTTGCCCTGGACGACCTTCAATGCCCGTTCGACGAAATCGGTCTCGGAAAGCTTGCGCATACCGATGCTGACAGCCTTGGCGACCGGCACCTTGAGGCGCATCTTGTCCTTTTCGAAGTCGATTACAAAAAGCTCGAGCGTCATGCCCGCAACTTCCTGTTCTTCAATCGCGGAAATAGTGCCCACTCCATGCGCCGGATAGACGATGGATTCACCTGTCTTGAAGCCGTGGCGCGCTGAAGATTTTTTCTGCTGGGTCGTCATTCTTACAATACACTCCCTGTTACGCTCCCGGCATTCGTGCCGGGGCCGGGTCAGTCAGGCCCGGATGAGACGGGGGAAACCGTCGGGTGACTCCATTACTGCGCCGCTTGAAGCGCGTGCGAAAAAAACAACAGGATCACGATTAGCGATCGACACCCGGACTTGCAGGAATTCACGGGATCGCGCGAAAGGGACGTGTTGTTTTCGTGATGTTTTTAGGGCACACGCATGCCGCTTTGTGGAACAGTGTTGGTTGTCTACCACAAAAATAGGCGGAAATCAATGATTTGGTTTCGCCGTTGCGAAGAAACAACGCGCGAATCACTTCGAGAAGGTTATGCAATGCCAAACGACATTGCTCATTTACACGCCATTTTACAAGACCGACGGCGGCAGGAGCGCCGTCGAATTGCCTGTAGAATCAATCTCCGGAACCCGGCTCGACAGAAAAGAACTGCTCGAATTTGTTCGGAACGCCATCCATTTCCTTGGCCTCGGGCATGGCATCACGCTTGATCGTGATGTTCGGCCAGACCTGTGCATATTCCGAATTGAGCGTCAGCCACTTGTCGAGGCCAGGTTCGGTGTCGGGCTTGATGGCCTCGGCGGGACATTCCGGTTCACAGACGCCGCAATCGATGCACTCATCGGGATGGATGACGAGGAAATTCTCGCCTTCATAAAAACAATCGACCGGGCAGACTTCGACACAGTCGGTATATTTGCAGCGGATGCAGTTATCGGTCACGACGTAAGTCATGAGGCACTCCAGATCAACGCGTTGGTCAGGAACCCGATATCGGGAAAGGTCGAGCCCCCGTGGGCCGGACGAGGACAACGCGACCGCTGGAACGACAGAGGCGGGCTATCCGGCTGTTTCGAACGTCAGGTAAAGCCTTTGACGCCGCTTAGCAAGGACAAGCTTTTCGAAAAAAACGCCGACAGTGGGAGGTTTGTTCTAATCGTCCTGCCAATCGGCGTCGGGCCCGCCGACACCGGGAAAAAGCCGGTCGGTTTCGCGGCGTTCCTTTTTTGTCGGACGGCCGCTGCCGGGCACGCGCTGCGCCTGCTCGAACATGTTCAGGCGTTCAGTTTCCGCGCGTGGTGGCGTCAGGTCCTCGTAAAGCTGCCGGGCCTCTTCGAAAGGACCACGGCGCTCGCCTGCCGCCTTGACGATCAGGATAAGGTCACGCCGTTCGAGCGAAAGCTCGACCTTGTCGCCGGCCTTCACCTCGAAACTGGACTTGCGGATCGCAAGACCGTTCACACGCACATGACCGGAATTCAGAAGCGCCTGCGCCAGCGAACGCGACTTCACCATGCGCGTGAAGAAAAGCCACTTGTCGATGCGCTGACGCAGATCTCCAGATGGCTTTTCACTCATGGCGTCACTTCTTCAGCTGCTCCTTGAGAGCAGCCAGCTTTGCGAAAGGTGAATCCGGATCGAGCGGTTTTTCCTTGCGCGGCGGACGGGCTTCGAAACGGGCCGGTTGCTGCGACTTGTTACGGTCGTTACGGTCGTTGCGATCCGAACGGTCGCCACGCGGCGGGCGATCGCCACCGCGATTGTCGGGACGGCGGTCGCCACGGTTCGGCTTGCCACCGTCACGGCCACGGGCTTCCTGTTCGCCACGACCTTCGTTGTTGCGGCCTTCGCCACCACGACGGTTGTCGCGACGCTGCTGGCCTTCGCCCGCACCCTGGCTTTCGCCACCGCGGTTCTGATGACCATGGCCACGGCGTTCGCCCTGCGGACGACCGCCACGCTGTTGTTCGCTGCGACCGCCACCCGGACGCCACAGGAGAACCGGCTTCGGCTCTTCGGTGTCGGCGGCAGGCGTCTCGGCAGAGACTTCCGGCGAAGGCTCGACGGCTTCCGCACCCGCTTCCGCCTGCGATGTTTCCGCCGGCGCACTTTCGTTTTCAGCTTCGGAAACAGCTGCAGCCTCTTCAGAAACAACGGCTTCAGCAGCAGGCTCGGCAGCAGAAACCGGCGCAGCGGCCGATTTCGCATCTTCGCCGGCAAGGAAGGCTGCGGCTTCTTCCGCCTTCACGGCATCAGCGCGATAACCGAGACCCTTGAGGATTTCTTCCATGTCGTCGGCGGTAGCGCCGAGGATGGAAAGCATGGCCGTCGTCGTGGTGAAGCGGCGACCGTCATAGGCGCCTTCCGGGCGCGGCTGACCCGGCTTCCACTGCAGGAGCGGACGGATGAGGTCGGCAAGACGCTCCAGGATGTCGATGCGTACGGCACGTTTTCCGAGGAAACGGAAACCGGCAAGGCGGTAGAACATCCGCTCATAGGTAGCATCAGCCACGACCGAGGTGCGGCCAGCGGCCAGCGCCGGAATAAGCTCGCCGTAACCCGGCTTGTCGAGGCCATCGTTCTTGAGCGACCAGAGAAGCGTGATGAGCTCGGCTGGAGCCGGCTTCAGCAGCGCGGGCATAAAAATGTGGTAGGCGCCGAAACGCACGCCGTAACGGCGCATCGAGGCGCGGCCTTCCTGATCCAGCGACTTGACGTCGTCGGCAACGTCGCGGCGGAACAGCACGCCGAGATTTTCGACGATCTGGAAAGCCAGACCCTTGGCAATACCCTGCAGGTCTTCGGCGCGCGACAGATCGTCGAGCGGCTTCAGGACCGTGGCAATATGATGATTGACGAAACGTTCGATACGGGCAGCGGCGTGATCACGCGCGTTACCGGTCAGCTGCTCATCGGAAAGCAGGATGACGCGCGGGCGCATGACGTGGTCGCTTTCCGCAAGGCGAGCAACCGGATCGCCGAGCCAACGGACAAAACCGTCCGAGCCAAGCGCAAGGTCGCCATTGCCGCTTGCGTAAAGACGCGCGGCACGAGCCTCGAATTCAAGCGCCAGCGCTTTTTGCGCGGCAGTCTGTACGGCCTTGGCATCCGGTCCTTCCGTCCCCGAGACGGCGGTAAACCGAAAACCGGCAAGTTGTCCGACGTGATGTCCCTCGACGAACACATCGCCATTTACACTAATTTCTGCTTCCAGCATCGCATTCTCTCTCAGGCGCTTCATGAGCACAGATGTCCTGCGATCAACAAAGCGTTTCGTCAACCTTTCATGTAGCGCGTCCGACAACCTATCCTCGATTTCCCGTGTCTTTTCTTGCCAGTGTGTCGGATGCGCCAACCAACCCGGGCGATTTGAAACATAGGTCCAGGTTCTGATCTGGGCGATTCGCGCCGAAAGCGTGTCGATTTCGCCTTCGGTTCGGTCCGCCCTTTTCACCTGTTCGGCCATGAAATCTTCATTGACCGCGCCGTGACGTACCAGATCGGAAAAAAGCGTCGAAATGAGGTCCGCGTGATGCGCAGGCGCAATTCGACGATAGTCCGGCAGTGCGCAGGCGTCCCACAGCGTTTCCACACGCTGAGGTGTCGTCACCAGATCCTTGATCTCGGGATAGCGCGACAAATGGTCCAGCGCCTGACTGTCGGTTGCCGGCAATGCGCGGGTCAGACCATGGACGGCAGGAGAAGCATCGAGACTGTTGCGCAAGTCGCGCAGCGACGAGAAGTCCAGTTGCTTGGAACGCCATTGCAGCACTTTAACACTGTCGAACTGGTGGCTTTCGATGCGTTCGACCAGTTCTTCGTCGAACGGCTGCACCTGACCTGTTACGCCAAACGTGCCATCGCGCAGGTGACGACCCGCACGGCCGGCAATCTGCGCCATTTCGGAGGGATTGAGATTGCGGAACTGGTAACCATCGAATTTGCGGTCTTGCGCGAAGGCAACATGATCGACATCGAGGTTCAAACCCATGCCGATAGCATCGGTCGCCACCAGATATTCGACATCACCGGACTGATAGAGCCCGACCTGGGCATTGCGGGTGCGCGGGCTGAGCGCACCGAGCACGACCGCGGCGCCGCCACGCTGGCGCCGGATCAGTTCGGCAATCGCATAAACCTCATCAGCCGAAAAGGCGACGATGGCCGTGCGCTGCGGCAGGCGGGTGATCTTTTTCTGACCGGAATAGAAAAGTTGCGACAAACGCGGCCGCTCGACAACGGTGATGCCCGGCAGCAATTTCTCCAGAATCGGCCGCATGGTGGCAGCACCGAGCAGAAGCGTCTCCTCGCGGCCGCGCAGATGCAGCAGACGATCGGTAAAGATGTGACCGCGCTCAAGATCGCCGGCCAGCTGAACCTCATCGATGGCAACGAAAGCGGCCTTTGTTTCACGCGGCATCGCTTCGACGGTACAGACGGAAAAACGCGCCATATGCGGCGTGATCTTTTCCTCGCCGGTGATGAGCGCAACATTGTGATGGCCAACCTTTTCCACCAGCCGGCCATAGACCTCGCGCGCCAGCAGGCGAAGCGGCAGTCCGATCACCCCCGAGCCGTGCGCCACCATGCGCTCAATCGCAAAATGCGTCTTGCCGGTATTGGTTGGTCCGAGAACCGCGGTGACACCGCGGCCGCTCAATATCATGGGCTGAACATTCAAGACAAAAGTCCGCACTAAAAATGACTTCGCTTACGGTCACAACCGCCAGCGGCTTCGCCACAGATGGCGATAGTGACAGCCAAAGGCAAGCCGTTTCTCGCAACGAAGCGATGAACGCAAAGAGTTGAAGCGCGCTTGATACGAAAGAGCGAGTCTTTTCCGAAGGTTGGAACAGGATGCGAACGAAAGGGCGACGAATCACTGACTCGGCGGATTCTGCTTTCGTTCCATGGCCACTGACAAAAAACTTATTTTTAAAGTAGACAGTGAGCAACTAAATGCGATTCACACTCTTAATTATATGCAAGATTTCACGTTCCATCCTTTATCCATTGCTAAGAAACGATACTGACTATGAATCATCAGTTAGTTAAACCAACGGAATTGACTGAAAACAGGCGTAGCAATTTTTTCGTTGCCGGGGGGCTAGAGTGACGGTTCACTCGATTTTACAATTTTTGGTCTTGGCTCCCGAGGCCAAGACTCAGACAGAGCTGGCAACGGAGTTCGAGGCGGTCCTGAAAAATTACGGGTTCGGCTATTTTGGCGTCTGGATGAAATCCAAGTCGCTGGGATATCTCGACAGTACCGTCGTGTGTGGGCGCTGGCCGGAAGGCTGGCAGGAAACCTATGCCGCCAAGAAGTTCGGCATGGTCGATCCAACGATCCGGATGCTGGCCGTGGCGCAACGGCCGTTCCGCTGGCGCGAAGCCATCAGCATGTTCAGGAGCGACCCCAATCGCAAGCGCATCCAGCGCATGATGCAGGATGCTTCCCGCACCGGCCTGAACGATGGCTACACGTTCCCGATACACGGTCGGAACGGTCTGCTCGGTCACGTCAGCATCGGCGGCCAGATCGTCGAACTTTCGCCGACTGAAATGACGATGTTCGATGCCGCCGCAAAGAAGATGTTCTGGCGCACACTCGAAATCGGCGGGCAGGCATCGAATTTCGAGCCGATAAAGTCGGTCGAGACAACGCTGACCCGCCGCGAAACGGAAGTGCTGCACCTGCTTGCCGAAGGCATGACGTCCCACGAAATTGCCAAAGCACTGACCATTTCGAACCACACCGTCGATTGGTACATCAACGCCATTCAGGAAAAGTTCGAGGCCAGCAACCGGCAGCATGTGGTCGCCATCGCATTTCGCCTCGGCCTCGTTTCGTGACGGGGCCATAGAGGACCGTTCAGCGATAGATTGGACTTGATCCGGCAGGATATTAGTGCTCGTCTCGCCCTTGCAGCATATCGCAAGTACGAATGGGAGACAGTCTTGCCGATCTCGAAAATTCTTGTTGCCAACCGATCCGAAATTGCCATCCGCGTTTTTCGCGCAGCAAACGAACTCGGGATCAAAACCGTCGCCATCTGGGCGGAAGAAGACAAACTCTCGCTGCATCGCTTCAAAGCCGACGAAAGTTATCAGGTCGGCCGCGGTCCGCATCTGGAAAAGGACCTGGGTCCGATCGAGAGCTATCTGTCGATCCCGGAAGTGATAAGGGTCGCCAAGCTTTCCGGTGCCGATGCCATCCATCCGGGCTACGGCCTGTTGTCGGAAAGTCCGGAATTCGTCGATGCCTGCGATGCCGCCGGCATCATCTTCATCGGCCCACGCCCCGATACGATGCGCCAGCTCGGCAACAAGGTCGCCGCCCGCAATCTGGCCATATCGGTCGGAGTTCCGGTCGTACCGGCCACCGATCCGCTGCCCGACGACATGGCACAGGTCGCAAAAATGGCCGAAGAGATCGGTTATCCGGTCATGCTGAAGGCCTCCTGGGGCGGTGGCGGTCGCGGCATGCGTGCCATCCGTGACCCGAAGGATCTCGCCAAGGAAGTCGTGGAAGCCAAGCGCGAGGCGAAAGCCGCCTTCGGCAAGGACGAGGTCTATCTGGAAAAGCTGGTCGAACGTGCCCGCCACGTCGAAAGCCAGGTTCTGGGCGACACGCATGGCAATGTCGTGCATCTGTTCGAACGCGATTGTTCCATCCAGCGCCGTAACCAGAAGGTGGTCGAACGCGCGCCTGCACCTTATCTTTCCGAGGCGCAACGGCAGGAACTCGCGAACTATTCGCTGAAGATCGCCAAGGCCACGAATTATGTCGGCGCAGGCACCGTCGAATACCTGATGGATGCCGAGACCGGCAAATTCTACTTCATCGAGGTGAACCCGCGCATCCAGGTCGAGCACACGGTCACCGAAGTCGTGACCGGCATCGACATAGTGAAGGCGCAGATTCACATTCTCGACGGCGCTGCAATCGGCACGCCGGAATCGGGCGTGGCGGCACAGGAAGATATCCGTCTCAACGGCCATGCCCTGCAGTGCCGTATCACCACCGAAGACCCGGAACAGAATTTTATCCCCGATTACGGCCGTATCACCGCCTACCGTTCGGCTTCCGGTTTCGGCATTCGTCTCGATGGCGGAACGTCCTATACCGGCGCGATCATCACCCGGTATTATGATCCGCTGCTCGTCAAGGTCACTGCCTGGGCACCGCAGCCGCTGGAAGCCATCACCCGCATGGACCGCGCGCTTCGCGAGTTCCGTATCCGCGGTGTCGCCACCAACCTGACCTTCCTCGAAGCCATTATCGGCCACGAGAAATTCCGCAACAACTCATACACGACGCGGTTCATCGACACGACGCCGGAACTGTTTGCGCAGGTGAAGCGCCAGGACCGCGCAACGAAACTGCTGACCTATCTCGCCGATGTCACCGTCAACGGTCACCCGGAAACCAAGGGCAGACCGGAGCCTTCGGAAAACACCGCAAAACCGGTCCTTCCGTACGTCGATGGCGCAATCCAGAACGGCACGAGGCAAAAACTCGACGAACTCGGCCCGAAAAAGTTTGCCGAATGGGTGCGCGCCCAAAATCGCGTGCTCATCACCGACACGACCATGCGTGACGGCCACCAATCGCTGCTGGCTACCCGCATGCGCACCCATGACATCGCCAGGGTCGCAGACGTTTATGCCCGCGCGCTGCCCAATCTGTTTTCGCTGGAATGCTGGGGCGGCGCCACCTTCGACGTGTCGATGCGTTTCCTCACCGAAGACCCGTGGGAGCGGCTCGACCTTATTCGCGACGGCGCGCCGAACCTGCTTCTGCAGATGCTTCTGCGCGGCGCCAACGGCGTCGGTTACAAAAATTACCCCGACAATGTGGTCAAATATTTCGTCCGGCAGGCAGCCAAGGGCGGCATCGATCTTTTCCGCGTGTTCGACTGCCTGAACTGGGTCGACAACATGCGCGTATCCATGGATGCGGTGCAGGAAGAGAACAAGCTCTGCGAGGCGGCGATCTGCTATACCGGCGATCTGACCAATTCGGCCCGCCCGAAATACGACCTCAAATATTATGTCGCACTGGCACAGGAACTGGAAAAGGCCGGCGCCCATATCATCGCCGTCAAGGACATGGCCGGCCTGTTGAAACCGGCCGCTGCCCGCACGTTGTTTACGGCGCTGCGCCAGGAAACCTCTCTGCCGATCCATTTCCACACGCATGATACGTCCGGCATTTCGGCCGCCACCGTGCTGGCCGCCGTGGAAGCAGGTGTCGATGTCGTCGATGCGGCAATGGATGCACTGTCCGGCAATACGTCACAGCCCTGCCTCGGCTCGATCGTCGAGGCACTGTCAGGTACCGAGCGTGATCCGGGCCTCGATCCCGAATGGATCCGAAAAATCTCGTTCTACTGGGAAGCGGTGCGCGGCCAGTACGCCGCCTTCGAAAGCGACCTGAAGGGTCCGGCTTCGGAAGTCTACCTGCACGAAATGCCGGGTGGCCAGTTCACCAACCTCAAGGAACAGGCCCGTTCGCTGGGTCTGGAAACCAAATGGCACAAGGTCGCCCAGACCTATGCCGACGTGAACCAGATGTTCGGCGATATCGTCAAGGTGACGCCGTCCTCCAAGGTGGTAGGCGACATGGCGCTGATGATGGTGTCCCAGGATTTAACCGTTGCAGACGTCGAAAACCCGGCCAAGGATATCGCCTTCCCGGATTCGGTCGTCGCCATGCTGAAGGGCGATCTCGGCCAGCCTCCGGGCGGATGGCCGGAAGGCATCCAGAAAAAGGCGCTGAAGGGCGACAAGCCTTATACCGAAGTCCCCGGCTCTCTTCTGGCCCCTGCCGATCTCGAAAAGGAGCGCCGCGACATCGAGACCAAGCTGGAACGCAAGGTCGACGATTTCGAGTTCGCCTCCTACTTGATGTATCCGAAAGTCTTCACCGACTTCGCGCTGGCCACCGACACCTATGGTCCGGTCTCGGTTCTTCCGACGCACGCCTATTTCTACGGCATGGCGGATGGCGAGGAACTGCTGGCGGACATCGAAAAGGGCAAGACGCTGGTCATCGTCAACCAGGCCGCCAGCGCACCGGATGCACAAGGCATGGTGACGGTGTTCTTCGAGCTGAACGGCCAGCCGCGCCGTATCAAGGTGCCGGATCGCAACCGCACCTCAGCCAGCGCTGTCCGCCGCAAGGCCGAGGCCGGCAATGCCGCCCATCTCGGCGCGCCGATGCCGGGTGTGGTTTCGACCGTTGCGGTCTCAGCCGGTCAGACGGTTCAGGCCGGCGACGTGTTGCTTTCCATCGAAGCGATGAAGATGGAAACGGCACTGCATGCGGAAAAAGACGGCACGATTTCGGAAGTTCTGGTGAAGGCCGGCGACCAGATCGACGCCAAGGATCTGCTGATCGTTTACGGCAGCTGATTTGATGAATACCGGACGCCTGAGGAAAATTCAGGCGTCCGTTGCCCCGTCCGGCTTGCCGAGGCGATAGCGGCGGGCCGCGAGACGTTCCGACGAAACAATGAGCAGGCCCGCGCAAAAGATCAGCAAGGCGCCGAAGGCCACATTGCTTGCCGGCACATCCTGCCAGATGACGTAACCCAGCACAAAAGCCCAGATCAGCGAGGAATATTCGAACGGCGCCAGAACCGAGACAGGCGCTCGGCGCATGGCCTCGAACAAGGCCGCCTGCGCTGCGCCGCCGAAAAGACCAACAAGTAGGAGCAGCGCGCCACTCGATAGATCGATTGCCTTCCAGTGATAGATCGCCATCACAAAGGTCATCAGCACGAAAAAGGCATTGGTGATTGTCATCTGTACCAGCGTCGATTCGTTCATCGCCGTCTTGCGCAACAATACGCTGGCACCGGCCCAAAGGATTGCGGCCAGAAGCGCCAGGCCAACGGGCCAGGAAATCGTCAGCCCCACGGGATTGGCCGCGATCAGCACACCGACGAAACCGAGAATGATCGCCGCCCAGCGCACCGGCGGCACTTTTTCATGCAGGATCGGAATGGCCAGCAGCGTCGCGACCACAGGTGCCGCATAATAAATGGTGGTGAGTTCGGCGAGCTGAAGCGATTTCGCCGCAGTGTAATAGGCGAACCACGCGCCCAGCAAAAAGACGCTTCGCACCGCCATCGGCTTCATGACCGGCGTGCGGATGACCCGCCCGACAAACCCGCGCCCGCCGATGATCAGGCACGCAATCAGGATTGTTGTGCTGCGAAAGAACAGGATCTGCCAGACGCTGACATCGGCGACCAGAAGTTTGACCACCGCATCGTGCAGAGTGAACACGAAATAGGACAGGCTGACGAAAAGAATGCCGCTGGCTGTGCTGGATTTCAAAGGATTACGCCCGTTGGCGCCTCGCATGGTTGCAGGCTCTGCGCTTTAGGATATTTCAGAAGGAATGCAATCGGGATTCTGCTTTGCCCGCGATACGATAATCTGCACATGCTGTTTGGGAGGACGGATGGACACGAAAGCGCAAAACACCAATTCGCGGGTCGGCAAACCTGCGGTGACCCGAGAACGGGTCGGCGTTGCCCTTCTATTCCTGATGAACGGTTTCCTGATCGGCGCCTGGGCGCCGAAAATCCCTGAATTCGCATCAAGGCTGGGTCTCGACGAAGCAAAACTCGGCATCATGATCCTGATTTTCGGCCTCGGTTCGCTGGTGATGATGCCGATTGCCGGCAGTCAGATCGCCCGCTTCGGTTCAAGCCTCGTTACCCGCACCGTGGCGGTGCTGCTGACGCCTTGCCTGCTTTATCTTACCTATGTCTACAACATCTGGACTGCCGGCATTGCCATTTTCCTGTTCGGCGGACTGGTCGGTGCCATGGATGTGGCAATGAATGCCAATGCCGTTTCGGTGGAGCGGCATATGCGTCGCGCCATCATGTCATCCTGCCATGCCTTCTGGAGCCTTGGAGGCCTGATCGGCGCATCGACCGGCGGCTTTCTCATCGATCATTTCGGCGTCGGCCCTCACGCCATTCTGGCAACGCTTGCCGCCGCCATCATGCTTGCCGCCGCCTGGCCGCTGGTGTTTCACGACGCGCCGCATCCGGACGAAGACGCATCGAGCCGTCCGCGCGGGCTTCCCAAATCCCCCCTGCCCTGGCTGATCGGCATTCTTGCGCTGTTCTGCATGATCCCGGAAGGCGCGATCCTCGATTGGGGCGCACTCTACATGCGCAACGAGCTCGGCGCGTCCACCACGCTTTCGGGTTTTGCCTTTGCCGCCTTCTCGCTGACCATGGCGGTGATGCGGTTTGCCGGCGATCTGATCCGCGACCGTTTTGGCGCGGTGAAAACCCTGCGCGGCTGCGCTGCCATCGCCGTTATCGGCCTGATGACCATCGGGCTGGCCGGAAATTCGACCATCGCCATCGTCGGTTTTGCGCTGTGCGGCATCGGCATTTCCAACATCGTGCCGATCGCCTTTTCCGCCGCCGGAAATCTTCCGGGCATGGCGGCCGGCGTTGGCCTCTCGATCGTCACGACGATGGGATATTCCGGCATTTTGGTCGCCCCGTCGGCGATCGGCTTCATTGCGCGACATACCGGGCTTGGCATCATTTTTGTCGGGCTTTCGGTGCTGATCGTTGTTGCGATGGCCTTCTCGTCGCTGGCCCGCCATGCGGATAATGCACATCACTGACGCAACGGGAAGGCTCGCGGAGAGGCGCCGAACGGAGTAAAGTGACGCCCTCGCAGGTTGACAAGGCGCATGCCATGATCCACCTGAGTGGTCCAACAGCCAAGGTACCGAGACGTTTGATGTCCTCACCCATCGATTATGATCCAAAACCCCGTCGCGCCACTGTTGCCGTCGATGTTGGTGGCGTGATCGTCGGCGGCGGCGCGCCCGTTGTCGTCCAGTCCATGACCAATACCGACACGGCCGATGTCGATGCGACGGTCGCGCAGGTCGCGGCCCTCTACAAGGCCGGCTCGGAAATCGTGCGTATCACCGTCGACCGCGACGAAAGTGCTGCCGCTGTGCCAAAGGTGCGCGAACGCCTGCTGCGTCTCGGCCTCGACGTGCCACTCGTCGGCGACTTCCATTATATCGGCCATAAGCTCTTGGCCGATCATCCGGCCTGTGCCGAAGCGCTGGCGAAGTACCGCATCAATCCGGGCAATGTCGGTTTCAAGGACAAGAAGGACAAGCAGTTCGCCGATATCATCGAGATGGCGATCCGCTACGACAAGCCGGTTCGCATCGGCGTCAACTGGGGTTCGCTCGATCAGGATCTCTTGACAACGCTCATGGACCGCAATTCCGAGCAGGGTTCGCCGCTGTCCGCGCGTCAGGTCATGCACGAAGCGATCGTGCAGTCGGCGCTTATTTCTGCCGAGCTTGCCGAATCGATCGGCCTGCCGCGCAACCGCATCATCCTGTCGGCAAAGGTCAGCCAGGTTCAGGATCTGATCGCCTGTTATTCGATGCTGGCGGAACGCTCCAATCACGCACTGCATCTCGGCCTTACCGAAGCCGGCATGGGCTCCAAGGGCATCGTCGCCTCCTCTGCCGCCATGGGCTATGTGCTGCAGCACGGCATCGGCGACACGATCCGCGTTTCCCTGACGCCGGAGCCGAACGGCGACCGCACCAAGGAAGTGCAGGTTGCCCAGGAAATTCTGCAGGTCATGGGTTTTCGCCAGTTCATTCCGGTCGTCGCGGCGTGTCCCGGCTGCGGTCGAACCACCTCGACCGTGTTCCAGGAACTGGCCCAGAACATCCAGAACGACATTCGCAAGAACATGCCGATCTGGCGCGAAAAATATCCCGGCGTCGAGGCGCTGAACGTTGCGGTCATGGGCTGCATCGTCAATGGACCGGGCGAAAGCAAACATGCCGATATCGGCATCTCGCTACCCGGCACCGGCGAAACCCCGGCCGCACCTATCTTCATCGACGGCAAGAAGGCGATGACGTTGCGCGGGCCGAATATCGCCGGAGACTTCGAAAAACTGGTGATCGAATATATCGAGAACCGTTTCGGCCAGAAGACGGCCGCGGAGTAAGCCCTGAAATTGCAGGGTTGTGATTGACGTTGAGGCCCAAGCTTCAGCGACAACCGATCACTTATCCGTTGTTTCGTCGTTCGCCGTATTTTGTGGTAAAGGGAAAACCATCTCAGACGACGGGGACAACGATTCGAATGCTCAAGAAATTTGCCATCGCCGCGCTTGCCGCGACGTTTCTTTCCGCTTGCACCACCACAGACCCGTATACCGGTGAGCAGAAGATGTCGAACACCGCCGGAGGCGCTGCCATCGGCGCCGGTCTCGGCGCACTCGGCGGACTTGTGATCGGTGGCGGCAACAAGGGCCGCAATGCGCTGATCGGCGCAGCCATCGGCGGCCTGGCCGGCGGTGCTATCGGCAATTATATGGACAATCAGGAAGCCGAACTGCGCCGCGAGCTGCAGGGCACCGGTGTATCCGTCACCCGTCAGGGCGACCGCATCATCCTCAACATGCCGTCCAACATCACTTTTGCCACCGATCAGGATCAGGTGATCCCGCCGTTCTACCGGACGCTGGATTCGGTCGCACTCGTGCTCAACAAATTCGGCAAGACCTATATCGACGTCAACGGCCACACCGATTCGACCGGCAGCCTGCAGCACAATCAGGGCCTGTCGGAACGCCGTGCCGCTTCGGTTGCCAATTATCTCGGCGGCCGTGGCGTCGATCAGCGCCGTATCTCGACCATGGGTTTTGGCCCGTCTCAGCCGATCGCCACCAATGCAACGCCGGACGGCCGCGCTCAGAACCGCCGCGTCGAAGTGGCAATTGCGCCGATCGAACAGAACTGATCACCTGACGGTATATCAACAAGAGATCGACAGCCTCGCATCCACCAGAAATGCGGGGCTGTTTCCGTTTTGCGGCACATCTCAGATGCGGCTGGTCAGCAGCTTGATGCCCGCCACACTATAAAAGACGGCCATCGTGCCTTCGATCCAGCGCCGTCCGGACTTGTAGACGCGCAGCGCATGCCGCGTCGAAAACAGCAATGCGTAACCCATAAAAATCAGAAAACTCGACGTGCAGCAGATGCCGACGATCAGCATGATTGCCGAAGGCGGTGCATTGGCCGGAAGACCGAGCGAGATGATTGCCAGCCAGCCGAAAATCGCCTTCGGATTGGTGACGTGGATCGCATAACCGCGCAGCCATAGCTGTTTTGCCGTGTAGTTCACCCTGGCAGCATTCACCGCCATCTCCGCATCCGGCTTGCGAGCTGACTTATATGCCTTCCAGGCGAGATAGATCAGGTAAAGCCCGCCCAGCACTTTCATGATCTCAAGCGCAATCGCATAGGTGCGCAGCAGGGCTGCAAGGCCAAGGGCGGCGGAACACGCCCAGGTCAGCGAACCGCAAAAGATGCCGAGGGCCATGATGATGCCGGCGCGCCGCCCCTGCGAAATTGCAGTGCCGATGATGGCAAAATTGGCCGGACCGGGACTGAGGACGGCAATCAGATAGGCCACATAGGCCGGCCAGATATAAGGCAGGTAGCTGAAAACGTCCGGCATGCGGTCCTCCCCGGCAGGTCGGGGAGCGTGCCTGGCCCCGAACCTCAGTTCTTGCGGTCGGCGATGAAGCGCGCGGCCTCCCGCAATATGTCAGCCTTTTCCTCATAGGGCGAGAGCAGGTTTTCGGCCTCTTGCGTCAGTGCATTCAGGCGCTGTTCCGCCCATTCGATGCCGTGCAGGGCAACAAGCGTGCCCTTGCCGCGGCCTGCATCCTTGCCGGTCGCCTTGCCGAGTGTGGCGGCATCGGAGGTAATATCGAGAAGATCGTCGGCAAGCTGAAAAGAAAGCCCGATGATTTCACCGAACTTGCGCAGCCTCTGCCGGTCGGCTTCGCTGGCACCGGCGGCAATCGCGCCGGCCTCGCATGCAAAACGCAGGAGAGCGCCCGTCTTCATCGCCTGCAGCTGGACGATAGCCGCCTCGTCGGGCGCTGTTTTTTCAGCTTCGATATCGAGAACCTGACCGCCGACCATGCCGCCCATACCGGCTGCGCGCGACAGGGAGAGTACAAGCTCTATCTTCTGGCGGTCGGAAAGATCCGTTTTCGGAGCCGTGATGATGTCGAACGCGTAGGTTAGCAGCGCATCGCCGGCCAAAATCGCAGTGGCCTCATCGTAGGCCTTGTGCACGGTCGGCTGGCCGCGACGTAGATCGTCGTCGTCCATGGCCGGCAGGTCGTCATGGATCAGCGAATAACAATGCAGGCATTCCAGTGCAACGCCGATGCGAAGGGCAGCAGAGGCATTGCCGCCCAACATGGCCGCCGTTTCCCGCACAAGAAAGGGGCGCAGGCGTTTGCCGCCGTTCAGCGTGCCGTGACGCATGGCGGCCAGAAGCCGAGGCGGCCGCGCCGTTTCGTCCGTCAGGACTGCATCCCCCAGCATGGCAACAAGCGCTGCCTGCGTTTCTGCCGCACTGTTACGCAGGCGAGTTTCAAATGCCGGGACGGACTGGATGGTTTCTAAGCTCATGGGCGTTATCTGGCATGAGGCAAAACTTCTGGCAACGAATAATCCCGCCACCGTCAGTTTTGCGGGCATGGGCCGCTCAAGCGGCTGGTTTTTGCGAGGCTTGAACGCTAGAACGGGCAGGAGGCGACAAATGAGTGCGATCTTGGACATAAGCCCGGCCGAGCAGCCTGATATGGAAGAGGAGAAGCCAGTGGCGCGATCCCGTCACGGGCGCATGCTTTCCAATTCCGTTGTTCGACGGGTGGCCTTGGCCATCGCCGCATTTCTGGTCCTGCCCTATTTTCTCGTCCTTCTTTACGCCATTCCATTTGTTCGTCCTGTCTCGACGCTGATGATCGCCGATCTGGCCATGCTGCGCGGATACGATCGGCAATGGACATATTTCGAGGATATTTCGCCGGCCTTGGTGCGCTCGGTGATGATGTCCGAAGACGGCCAGTTCTGCGCCCATGGCGGTGTCGACTGGAACCAGATGCGTGGCGTGGTGCAGGATGCGCTGGACGGCTCATCCACCCGCGGCGCCAGCACGATCCCCATGCAGACCGTGAAGAACCTGTTCCTGTGGAACGGACGGTCCTTCCTGCGCAAAGGCCTCGAAATGCCGCTGGCAATGTGGGCGGATTTCATCTGGTCGAAAGAGCGGATGATGGAAATCTACCTGAACGTCGCCGAAATGGGACCGCAGACCTATGGCGCCGGTGCCGCTGCCCGTCTGCATTTCAAGACACCCCCCTCGAAACTCAGCAGACGCCAGGCTGCACTTCTGGCAGCCTCGCTTCCCAATCCGCTTACACGCGTCGCCAGCAAGCCAAGCCGTGGAATGCAACGGATTGCCTCGGTCGTCGAACGCCGTGCGCAGAGCGCCGGCGATTACATCACCTGTCTTTATAGATAGGTTCTCAGGATTTCGTTGGTCACGCTGGCATCACCTCGTTACGTTGCAATCCCACGGCAAATGGAGATCGCAGCATGGATGCCCTGACGCTTTACATCGGCAACAAGAACTATTCTTCCTGGTCATTTCGCCCTTGGATAGCCCTGACGGCTTTCGACATTCCGTTCGAGGAAACACTCATCCCGTTCGACATGCCGGCCGGCAATCCGCGTTTTGCCGAAATCTCTCCGACAGCAAAAGTACCCGTCCTTCACCATGGGCGGCTGCGGGTGTGGGAATCTCTGGCAATCATCGAATATGTCGCCGAACTTTATCCCGAAAAGCACTTCTGGCCGGAAGATCCCGGCGACCGGGCGATGGCGCGCGCAATCTCCATGGAGATGATCTCCGGCTTCCGTGGCTTGCGCAATGCCTGCCCGATGAACATGCGCCGCCCGCGCGCCGCAATCGATCTGGACGCCGAAACGACCAAGGCCGTTGCAGGCGACGTGAAGCGCATCACCACGATCTGGCGGGAGATGCGCGGGCGTTCGGGCGGGCCTTTCCTGTTCGGAGCCTTTTCTGCCGCCGACGCGATGTATGCGCCCGTTGTCAACCGCCTGGATGTCTACGAGCTTGCCGTTGACGACGATGCGCGCGCCTATATGAATGCGATGAAGGCGATGCCCGCATGGCAAAGCTGGGAAACCGCGGCCAAGGCAGAAAGCTGGATCGTCCCCGAGGACGAGGCCTGAGCGGAGGCGATATTGGGCGAATCTCAAAAATCGACTCGAAAATCGCTGTGGGGACTGGTCAAAGGCGGATACCGCATGTATAAGCCGCCCCAATTTCCGAGTTCCAGACACGTCCATTCGGCCTGATTTCTCGGCCGGGGATTATAGTCTGCACGTCAATTGGAGTACTTAAAATGGCAGTACCGAAGAGAAAAGTTAGCCGGTCCAAGCGCGGCATGCGCCGCTCCACCGACGCGCTGGCAACCCCGACGTTCGTCGAGGACAAGAACTCTGGCGAACTTCGTCGCCCGCACCACATCGACCTGAAGACCGGCATGTACCGCGGTCGCCAGGTTCTGACCCCGAAGGAAAGCGCATAAGCTTGTTCGACGGAAGTCATTCAAAAAAGCCCGGTCTCGCGACCGGGCTTTTTTTGTTGTCTGCACTCTTCGTGAATGGTCACAGACAGATCATGTCAGGCTGTCCAGACGCGTCTGCAGCGAACGCAGCTGTTCCTTCAGTTCGTCGATATCCTTGGCATCGGCCGGCTTGCGCGGTTCGCGCGGCGCCTCTGCCTGCTGCGCTGTGAACGGTGTGAACATCTGCACCGCCTGACGGAACATTTCCGTGTTGCGGCGCACCTGTTCTTCCATCAACTGCATCGGCGCCTGCAGGTTTTTCGCCAAAGGCGTTTCGCCGAACGTGCGGGTCATGTGCTCGCGCATCTGCGCCTGCTGATCCGCAAACGTCTTCATCGAATGCTCGAGAAAGGTCGGCACGACCATCTGCATCTGGTCGCCGTAATAGGTGATCAGCTGGCGCAGGAATGAGACCGGCAGAAGCGTGTTGCCGGTTTTGGATTCCTGCTCGAAAATAATCTGCGTTAGTACGGAATGGGTAATATCCTCGCCGGTCTTGGCATCCTGAACCAGGAATTCCTCACCCTTCTTGACCATCTTGGCGAGATCTTCCAGCGTTACATAGGTGCTGGTACCGGTGTTATAGAGGCGTCTGTTGGCATATTTCTTGATGACAACTTGGCCTTCATTCTTCGCCATATTTTCCTCCTCGTCCCCTTAACATCGTTTTGTTATGCGGGTTTCCTCTCCCACCGAAACACTACGCCCAAACCGGTTGCAGTGACAACGTATTTTTGTGCGCTGCGGCGACGGCAGACAGACCAGAAAACAAAGGCATATTAGCAACCGATATCGCGACAGCGGCACGCAGCGATCCCGTTTGACTTGGCGCATGACCTTTGCCAGTCTCGCGCCAACCATGACGATACCGAGGAGATATTCCATGAGCCTGCCATCGATCGTGATCGCTTCTGCTGCCCGCACCGCCGTTGGCGCCTTCAACGGAGCGTTTTCGACCGTGCCCGCCCATGAACTGGGTGCAACCGCCATTCGCGGCGCCTTGGAACGGGCCGGCATCGATGCGGGCGAAGTGGACGAAGTCATCCTCGGCCAGGTGCTTGCCGCCGGCGAGGGACAGAACCCGGCACGGCAGGCGGCGATGAAGGCAGGCACACCGAAGGAAACCACGGCCTGGGGTGTAAACCAGCTCTGCGGTTCCGGTCTTCGCGCCGTGGCGCTGGGCATGCAGCAGATCGCCACCGGCGATGCCGCAATCGTTGTGGCGGGAGGTCAGGAATCCATGTCGATGGCGCCGCATTGCGCAAACCTGCGCAGCGGCACGAAAATGGGCGACATGAAGATGATCGATACCATGATCACCGATGGCCTGACTGACGCCTTTTACGGCTACCATATGGGCATCACCGCGGAAAACATTGCCCGCCAGTGGCAGCTTTCGCGTGACGAACAGGACCAGTTTGCCGTCGCTTCGCAAAACAAGGCCGAGGCGGCGCAGAAAGCCGGGCGTTTTGACGACGAGATCGTACCCTTTGTCCTGAAGACGCGAAAAGGCGATGTGACCGTCGACAGCGACGAATATATCCGCATCGACGCCACGCTGGACATGGTGGCGAAGCTGCGGCCTGCCTTCGACAAGGACGGCACGGTGACCGCCGGCAATGCCTCCGGCCTCAATGACGGCGCTGCGGCCGTGGTTTTGATGACCGAGGCGGAAGCGGCACGACGCGGCCTGACGCCGCTTGCCCGTATCGCCTCCTGGGCCACTGCCGGCGTCGATCCGCAGGTCATGGGTACTGGACCGATCCCGGCATCGCGCAAAGCGCTCACGAAGGCCGGATGGTCGATTGCAGATCTCGACCTGGTGGAAGCCAATGAAGCTTTTGCGGCGCAGGCCTGCGCCGTAAACCGCGAGCTTGGCTGGGACCCGGCCATCGTCAACGTCAATGGTGGAGCAATCGCCATCGGCCACCCGATCGGCGCATCCGGCGCGCGGGTGCTCAATACGCTGCTGTTCGAGATGAAGCGCCGAAAGGCGGCAAAGGGACTGGCGACCTTGTGTATTGGTGGCGGCATGGGTGTTGCCATGTGCCTTGAAGCGATGTGAGATAAAGCCGATAACGGCAGGCTGGCAGCTATGCCTGTTCAGATGATGGGAGGCGCCGAATGACCAGAGTGGCCTTGGTTTCGGGGGGCACGCGCGGCATCGGCGCGGCGATCTCCACCGCCTTGCAGACGGCCGGCTACCGGGTGGCAGCCAATTACGGCGGCAATGTCGAACGGGCGACCGCCTTTCACGAAAAGACCGGCATACCTGTCTTTCGCTGGGATGTGCGTGACTACGATGCCTGCGTGGCGGGCATTGCCGAGGTCGAGGCACGTCTTGGCCCCATCGAAGTGCTGGTCAACAATGCCGGCATCACCCGCGATGCCATGTTCCACAAAACGACGCCGGACATGTGGAACGCGGTCATCGCCACCAATCTGACCGGCCTGTTCAACATGACGCATCCGGTCTGGCCCGGCATGCGCGAGCGCAATTTCGGGCGGGTGATCAGTATTTCCTCGATCAACGGCCAGCGGGGACAGGCGGGTCAGGTGAATTATTCCGCCGCCAAGGCCGGTGATCTCGGGTTCACCAAGGCACTGGCGCAAGAGGGTGCCGGCCGAAACATCACCGTCAATGCCATCTGCCCCGGCTATATCGGCACGGAAATGGTGATGGCGATGCCCCCGGATGTGCTGCGCGAAAAGGTCATTCCGCAGATCCCGATCGGCCGCCTCGGGACGCCGGAAGAGATCGCCCGCTGCGTGGTGTTTCTGGCATCCGACGATTCCAGCTTCATCACCGGCTCCACATTCAGCGCCAATGGCGGGCAGTTTTTCGCCTGAGACCCGCCTTCCCCATAAGACATGGACAAAAGAAAACCGGCGCGGAGATTTTCGATCTCCACGCCGGTTTTCCGGAAGTTCAAGCCGTTAGATTAGCGGCAACGAGCTTCGTAGGTGCGGCCGTAACGATCGCGATACACGCAGTAGCCCTGACGCTTCTGCGATTCGCCGATTGCGGCACCGACCAGACCACCGGCAACTGCGCCAACGGCTGCACCACCCCAGCTGTTGGTGACAGCGCCACCGATCAGCGCGCCGGAACCTGCACCGATGGCAGTGCCCTTTTCGGTCGAGGTGCAGGATGCGAGAGCGCCGACCATGGCTGCGACGAGAACAATTTTCTTCATAACGACTTCCTTCCCAAAAACGCGGGGTCCCCCCGCTCGTTAAATCCTGCCCATCAGAAGCAGGATGATCAAGATTAGAACAACGAGGCCCAAGCCGCCGGACGGACCGTAACCCCAACTACGGCTGTGACCCCAGTTCGGCAGGGCACCAATCAAAAGCAGGATTAGGACAACGAGGAGGATCGTACCAAGCATTGCAGTTCTCCGACACAAATTAGTTTGCTTCGTGACCGCGACAACGTGATGGCTGCCATTTTTGTTCCATCCACAACGAATCGCTTTCCACAAATTGTTTCGCAGTGATCTTTTTCGCAAAAACAGTGTCTTGACTGGTCGTGAAAGCGTCACGCGCTATCTCCGGCCGTTCAGCGCCGATACAGGTTGGTTGCACTAGAAAAGCTTTGAACATCATCAGAGGATGACGCATTGAGCCTGCTGCAGATCTATTGGAGAGCACTGAAATATCTTGGAGCAAACCGCTTCAAGGTGGCGGTCGTCGTGATCGCCAACGTGGTGCTTGCCGCCGTGACCATTATCGAGCCGATTCTGTTCGGCCGGATCGTGGACGCGATCTCTTCCAACAGCCCGGTGACGCCGATCCTTCTGATGTGGGCGGGTTTTGGCCTGTTCAATACGGTCGCCTATGTGCTGGTCGCGCGTGAAGCCGACCGGCTGGCGCATGGCCGCCGCGCCACCCTTTTGACCGAGGCCTTCGGCCGCATCATTTCCATGCCGCTTGCCTGGCATCACAAGCGCGGCACATCCAATGCGCTGCACACGCTGCTGCGCGCCGCAGAAACGCTTTTCGGCCTCTGGCTGGAATTCATGCGCACGCATCTGGCGACCGCCGTTGCGGTTGCGCTGCTGATCCCGACAGCCGTTTCCATGGACTGGCGCCTCAGTCTCGTGCTGTTTGCACTCAGCATCATCTACTGGTTCATCGGCCGCATGGTGATGAAGCGCACCAAGGAGGGCCAGGCCTCCGTGGAAAGCCATTATCACAACGTGTTTTCCCACGTCAGCGATTCGATCAGCAACGTCTCGGTCGTGCATAGCTATAACCGCATCGAGCAGGAAACCCGGGCGCTTCGCGATTACACCAAGAACCTGCTCGCCGCCCAATATCCGGTTCTCGACTGGTGGGCGTTGGCCGGTGCCTTGAACCGCACCGCCTCGACCGTTTCCATGGGCATCATTCTCGTCATCGGTACCGCGCTGGTGCAGAAGGGTGAACTGAAGATCGGCGACGTCATCGCCTTTATCGGTTTTGCGAACCTTCTGATCGGCCGTCTGGACCAGTTGCGCCAGTTCGCCACCCAGATCTTCGAGGCCCGCGCGAAACTGGACGACTTCTTCGTTCTGGAAGACTCCGTCGAGGAGCGCGAGGAGCCTGCAGGTCTTGCCGAGCTGGGTTCGGTGCGTGGCAAGGTGGAATTCCGCAACATCAATTTTGCCTTCGGCGGTACGGCCCAGGGTGTCCACGACGTTTCCTTCGTCGCCAATGCCGGTGAGACGGTTGCGATTGTCGGCCCGACAGGTGCCGGCAAAACGACGCTGGTCAATCTTCTGCAGCGGGTCTACGAGCCCGATACCGGCAAGATTTTCGTCGATGGCACCGATATTTCGACCGTGACCCGGAAATCGTTGCGCAACTCCATCGCCACCGTTTTCCAGGACGCCGGCCTGCTCAACCGTTCGATCAGCGAAAACATCCGGCTGGGCCGCGAAGGCGCGACCGATGACGAAATCATTGCGGCTGCGGAAGCGGCAGCCGCGGCCGATTTCATCCAGACACGCCTGACCGGCTTCGACACGTCGGTCGGCGAACGCGGCAACCGTCTATCCGGCGGCGAACGCCAGCGTATCGCCATTGCCCGCGCCATCCTGAAGAATGCGCCGATCCTCGTTCTGGACGAGGCGACCAGTGCGCTCGACGTGGAAACGGAAGCGCGGGTGAAGGACGCTATCGACCGGCTGCGCGAAAATCGCACCACCTTCATCATCGCCCACCGTCTTTCAACCGTTCGCGACGCCGACAAGGTGATCTTCCTCGAACAGGGCCGCATTGCCGAAATGGGCACATTCGACGAACTCAGCGAAAAGGGCGGCCGGTTTGCCTCGCTGCTGAAGACCAGCGGACTGTTGACCGACGACAGCAAGACTGCGGCCGAGTGAGGTTTGCCTGAACTGAAATTGCGATGCCCGCCCTGACCGGCGGGCATTTTTGTGCGCGATGACTGCCGTCTTTCGGGATGATAAGACAGAGTCATCCCTTGGCGATCTGAGCTTTTCAAAAAACACCCGCTTT